>NZ_CP120635.1:1877500-3372500 GCF_021353295.2 Pseudodesulfovibrio thermohalotolerans
CGGGCAGATATGATTCAGTTGCGAATCGACATGAACGACAGCGTTAATTGTTGGATGTGAGATTTAACGAAATTGAAACATGCGCGACACATAACTCTGACATCTTCACTGTATCTTTATTGCTGTCGACAGGATCAGGCGGCCTGATCCTGTCTAGATAACTATGCCTGATAAGGAGAAAGAAGAAATGAAGACGGTCTTGAAAAAAATTGGTGTTTTTTGCGCTGGAGTGGCGTTATCAGCCATGCTTGTGCTTCCGGCTGCAGCCGGGGAACTCGTCATGGGTCTGATTCCAGCCGAAAACAACGAAGAAATGGTCAAGCAGTTCGAACCGATGCGGGCCTACCTTGAATCAAAAACCGGCCAAAAAGTCAAAGTCTTTACCGCCACCGATTATACCGGCGTTATCGAGGCGATGCGCAAGAAGCGGGTCGATATCGCGTGGTTTGGTCCTCTGTCTTATTACCTTGCCGAGCAGGAAGCAGGCGCGGAAGCGTTCGCGGCCGGTATCCGCAAGGGCAGCGATTCCCACACCTATAAGAGTATTTTTGTCGTTCCGGGCAACAGCACCATCAGGACTATTCAGGATCTGAAAGGGAAAAACGTGGCCTTTGTCGACCCTGCCTCCACTTCAGGAGGGCTGATGCCCACATTCATGGTGAAAAAGGCCACCGGCATGATGCCTCAGGACTTCTTCGGCAAATTCACCTATGCGGGCTCCCATGACGCCGCAGAGCTGGCCGTCAAAAACAAGACCGTGGATGCCGCCGCCGACAACGACATCACCTACGGGAAGATGTTGAAAAAAGGTCTGATCACCAAGGAAACAAACCGAGTTCTGCTGGAATCCGATCCCTTACCCGGTTCCCCCCTCGTCTATCGCAAGGATCTTCCCGAAGATCTGAAAGCCAAGATCCGGGAGGCGATTCTGGATGCCCACAAGGACATCCAAGTCACCGGCTACGGTGAGTTGAGCCATTACGTCGCCGTGACTCCTGCGGACTACCAGGTCATTCGGGATATGGTGCGGGAACTCGGGTTGAAGAAAGAGAATATACTCAAGTAATTTTTACAACAACTTGTTCAAACAACACGGATGCAGCGCCGCTCGAATGCGGCGCAACATCCTTCTTTATAAGGAGGCCAGCAAATGGCAAGCATTTCCCTGCAAGGGGTTACAAAGAAATTCGGCAATGGTTTTCAAGCATTGCGCGGTGTAAGCGTTGACTTCGCGCCGGGTAGCCTGACGGCTATCATCGGACCTTCAGGGGCGGGCAAATCCACCATGCTTCGGATGATCAACGGACTGGAGCTGCCGACAAGCGGCGAGGTAAAAGTGGCGGAGCGGGTCGTCAACCGATCCAATCTCAGAGAGGTGCGCGGCGACGTGGGAATCATCTTCCAGCATTACAATCTCGTGAGCCGCCTGTCCGTCATGACCAACGCCCTGACCGGCAGGTTGAAATACCGCTCCTGGGTGGGGAGCATGCTGTATCTCTTTCGAAAGAGCGACATGGATCACGCTTTTCAGTCGCTTGACCGTGTGGGACTGCTTGATCGCGCCTGGGATCGGGCCGACAGGCTTTCCGGCGGACAGCAACAGCGAGTGGGGATTGCCCGGGCGTTGGCGCAACAGCCCCGGGTTCTCCTGGCCGATGAGCCGGTTGCAAGCCTTGATCCGGTGACCAGTGAAGAGATCATGCAATTGCTTCGGGAGATCTGTGACCGAGACGGCATCACCGTGATCGTCAATCTGCATCAGGTGGATCTGGCCAAACGTTTTGCCTCCCGGGTCATCGGCCTGAATGCGGGGCAAATTGTTTTTGACGGTCATCCCAATGACCTTGATCAGCGCTCGCTTGACCAAATCTATCACACCAAGAAGGAAGCCAATGATGAACAACAGCCTGCCCCTTTGCTGGCCTACGCGTAACGGGCTTCCATCTATCGCGGTAGTGATCGCTTTCGTTGTCGTCGTCGGTTTGTTGGCCTGGGCCGCTCCCATCGCGGAAATCGATCCTCTGCGTCTGGTGGCGTCCATTCCCCGCCTCCTGAGCTTTCTCGGCAACATTTTCGTCATGCCGGACATTGAGTATTTGCCCGAACTTTTTAAGAAAATGCTGGAGACCATCGAAATGACGCTGCTTGCCACGAGTATCGCTCTGGCAATCAGCCTGCCCCTTGGCTTCCTTGCGGCGAAAAACACCAGCCCCCACCCGATTGTATTCCATGTTACGAGGACCTCACTCTCATTCATGCGTGCCTTGCCGGAATTGGTCTGGGCGCTAGTTTTCGTCTCGGCGGTCGGCCTCGGCCCACTCCCTGGCGTCATGGCTCTGTCATTCGTGACGGTCGGCTTCATGGGCAAGTTTTTCGCCGAGAGTATCGAAGTAGTCGACGTCAAACCCATTGAAGGGGTTGAGGCGCATGGGGCCGGATGGTTTCAGGTCCGAACCTATGCCTACCTCCCCCAGGCCATGCCTGATTTCATCGGTTCGACGCTGTACATTCTCGACCATAATCTCCGTGCGGCGGCGATTCTCGGCCTGGTCGGGGCGGGTGGCATCGGCTACGACATGATCATGGCAATGCGTCTTTTCGATTATGACCGAATCCTCGGCATCGCTTTGGCCATATATCTCATCGTTGCGTTACTGGATCGTCTATCCAGCCATTTCAGGGCGAGGGTGATTTAAATGAAGAAGCTCTCCGCGCTCCCGCCCAAAAAACCGTTCAATCCCGCGCCGGTCTGGTTTTCCTTATGGATTGTCCTGCTTTGGCTGATCGTTTTCGACCTGGATATTTCCTTCCAAACGCTGCTCTACGGCGTGGAGGACATGGCTGAATATTTCAGCCGCTATACGGCTCCGGATTTTTCGGAGATGTCTAGATATCTACAACTCATGGCACAGACCATCGCGACGGCCTTGTGGGGCACGCTCATCGCCTTCGTCACGGCTTTTTTACTGGCCCCTTTCGCGGCGCGCAACCTGACGCCCGGCAGGGCGACATACCGGATTGCCCGAGAAACACTGAATTTTCTCCGCGCCATGCCCGATCTGTTGCTGGCGCTTATTTTTGTAGCGGCCCTGGGCCTCGGTCCGCTTCCCGGCGCATTGGCCCTTGGTGTTCATACCGCAGGATTCCTAGGGAAATTTTTCGCCGAGAACCTGGAGCGTATCGACAAGGGGGTTATTGAGGCGGTCCAGGCGACCGGCGCGAGCAGAAGTCAGGTTGTGATGTACGCGGGCTGGCCTTCCATTCTACGCGAAGCCATCGGCTACACCCTCTACATCATGGACCGGAATGTCCGCATGGCGTCAGTGCTTGGCCTGGTAGGAGCAGGCGGCATCGGTCTCGCCCTCCACGATACCTTGCGACTGGTCAAGTACGATGAATCCGCCGCCCTGATCCTGGTGATTCTGAGCGTCATTCTTGTTTTTGATTATTTTTCAACCTGGTTGAGAGGAAAACTCACATGACCGATTCCATATCATATCAGCGCCGTGACTGGCCGCGTTTGCTTTTATCACTACCACCGCAAAAGATTAAAGAAGCTGTGCGAACCATTACGGAGCTGTGCCGGGTCGATGACCAGGCCCTGCCGCAATCGGGACTCGCACTGCTTCAATTACGCGACGGTGCCTTGGCTGAACCCTATTTTATCGGGGAAATTCCTCTTTCCCGAGCCCAGGTCAGGGTCATTGATAAAAACGGTAAAAAGGGCGCGGGCGCGGCACAGATTCTTGACGACCGGACGAGCTTGGCGAGAGATGTCGCCATCTTGGACGCCATTCTCGCCAACAGGTTAAACGGGCATGAAATCATCGCGCATTTACTTGAGGAAGGCGCGCGTGGACTCGCGCGCAATGAAGCATCCCGCAGTGTGATCCTTGAGCGCACCCGCGTGGACTTCTCTCTGCTCGACGCAACCGGTGAGGACAATGACATATGAAGATCGAACCAATCTGCAAACCACAATCAGCCGTATGGGAACCAGCCGTCCAACAGAAGGCTTTTCGCCAACTGATGAATGCCTTCGCCTTCCCGGGGTCACTTGAAACACTGCTTCCTGAGGTTCAGGAACGCGAAAACAACCTGTTGCGCCTAATTCTGGCGACTCTGACCGATGGTGCGGTCACCGTCGCTGATCCGCATCATTTGATAGACGACCAGGACTGGGCGAAACTTGAAACAAACAAGGAAGCACCAGAAAAGGCGAGATTCATTGTCGCTCGCGGCGATACCGCCCCGATATTTTCTCCGGCTCTTGGTTCCCTGGAATGCCCCGAGATGGGGGCAACAGTCATCCTGAACGTTGCCTACATCGGTCGGGGCGAAGCCTTGGTCATGCGAGGCCCCGGGATTCAATCTGAAAAAGTAATTGCCTGCTCGGGACTCACCCCGGCCTGGCTGAACAAAAGAAGTGAGTGGAACGGAGCATTTCCGCTGGGCGTGGACATGATTCTCTTTGATACGGCTCGGGTCATCGCCATTCCCCGCACCACGCGGATCAAGATAAAGGAAGGACAGTCATGGGATATGTAGCGATCAAAGGTGGCGGCGTCGCCATCAAGGGGTCACTGGAAGCGCTTGAAGCGCTGCGTGCCGCCGAGGGAGAGCAGGGCGTTCCGCTTTCTCTTTCAGCCATCGAGAATCAATTACGTCTGCTCACCTCACGAATCGTTTCCGAAGGTGGGCTGTACCACCCGCGCCTGGCCGCTCTGGCGATCAAACAGATGCAAGGGGACACGCTTGAAGCGGCCTTCGCCCTGCGTGCCTATCGTTCCACCAAGCCGCGCCTGATGTCGACGCCGGTACAGGAGACCAGTCGCATGCGTGTCATCCGCCGCATTTCCAGCGCTTTTAAGGACATACCAGGAGGGCAGATGCTGGGGCCGACCTATGATTACGCGCTGCGGCTCATGCGGATCGATCTGACGGATGAGTCTCCCGAGGTATTTCGGGAAATCGCCGCAAAGTTCATGGCCGACACTCCGGGCGATGCTTTGCCGGAAACCTACCCCAAGGTTGTGGAGGCGTTGCGAAAGGACGGCTTGCTGCCGGAAGCCCCTGCCCACGACATCGAGCCTTTCGACATCACGAGAGAACCCCTTATTTTCCCCATTCCGCGCTCGGCTGTGCTGTCGAGCATGGCGCGGGCGGAGACCGGCTCCCTGCTGGCTCTGGCCTATTCCAACATGCGCGGCTATGGCGATGTCCATCCGACCATCGCTGAACTGCGCGTCGGTTATCTCCCGGTTTACTTACCCCATCCGGTTACAGGGGAAGAGATTGAGGCCGGGGAAGTGCTGATCACGGAATGCGAAGTGGTCGCCATGTATGAAAACAGCGACAACAGGAGCAAGCCGGTGTTCACGCTCGGCTACGGAGCCTGCTTTGGTCACAACGAAACCAAGGCCATATCCATGGCGGTACTGGATCGCGCCCTACAAAAAGGGATGAAGGAAGGTCCGGCGAATCCGTCCGAAGATCCGGAGTTTGTAGTCCTGCATATCGATGGCGTTGATTCCATGGGTTTCGCCAATCATTACAAGATGCCGCACTATGTGACGTTCCAGTCGGACATGGACCGGTTGCGCACGACACAAGCGAAGGCAGAGCAAAAACAAGGAAACGAAAAATGAACCCATATTATGAATTGCCGCAGGACGAAGCGGGATACAGCTTCGGTTTCCTGGATGAATACGCAAAGCGGGAAGTGAGACGCAACATCCTCAAGGCCATCTGCATTCCCGGATACCAGACCCCCTACGCTTCCCGTGAAATGCCGATGGGACGTGGTTTCGGCACGGGGGGGCTGCAACTGACCCTGAGTCTTGTCGGCCGGAGCGACACACTCAAAGTCATCGATCAGGGATCGGATGATTCGGTGAACGCGGTCAATTTGCGCCATTTTATCGAATTGACCTGCCCAGGCGTAGACACCACGGAACGCACCCAGGAGGCGACGCTTATCCAATCACGCCATCGCATCCCCGAGAGGCGACTGACGAGTGCGCAAATCTTAGTGTTGCAGGTGCCGTATCCAGATCCATTGGTCGTTGTCGAGCCTTCAGAAGCACGGCGTAAGATCATGCACGGCGAGGGAGATTATTCCCGGTTGCTGACCAAACTGTATGAAGACATAGTCCACTTCGACGAAATCACCATCTCGCACCGCTACCCCACGCGCATCAACGGCCATTACGTGCTTGATCCCAGCCCTATTCCCCGGTTCGATGTACCGAAGCTTCACCAGTCGCCCGCACTGATTCTGTTCGGGGCCGGTCGTGAAAAAAAGATATACGCAGTGCCACCCTATACCAACGCGGAACCCCTGGTCTTTGAGGACGTGCCATTCAGGACAGAGGACTTTTCCGACGCACAGGGGCGGCGGCGATCCTGTCACCGTTGCTGCGCGACGGATTCTTTTCTGGATGAATTCACCAGCAATGACGGCGTGCGGATCTATCAATGCTCAGATTCGGATTACTGCAATCAGCGGTTGTCCACGCAACACAGTGCCGCAAATGAGGCTTCGCGATGAAAAAAATTCTTGGAGTAAAAAACCTCGGCAAGATTTACGGCTCCGGATGCCCTCGCTGCCTTGAAAGCACTGGGCCGGAAGCGGGCAGCAACATCTGCTCCCACTGTGGCTCCGTGGTGGCCGCAGCCAATATCAGCTTTGATCTGCATGCCGGAGAAATTCTCGGCATCATGGGCGAATCGGGTAGCGGCAAATCAACCATCGTGAAAATGCTTTTTTTCGATGAAGAGCCATCGCTTGGCGAGGCCGTCTTTTTCGATGACGAACGCCAGTGGGATCTGTTTAGTGTCAACGCCGCCGAGCAGCGTTGGCTGCGCAACCATCGTTTCGGCATCGTCTATCAAAACCCCCATCTCGGACTCAATTTCAATTTTTCAGCGGGCGGCAACATCGCCGAGCGGCTTCTCATGAGCGATCTTGCGAATTACGGTCAAATTCGCGAGCGGGCGCGCGACCTATTGACCCGCACCGAGGTCATGCCCGAACGAATGGATGAGTCGCCGAAAAAGTTTTCAGGCGGCATGCAGCAGCGTGTCCAGATCGCCAAGGCGTTGTCCACAAGCCCCCCTGTTCTCTTTCTGGATGAAGTGACCACCGGCCTCGACCTGTCGGTCCAGGCCAGGATTCTCGACCTCATTCTCGAAATTCAACAGGAACTCGGCACGGCAATGATCGCGGTGACTCATGATCTCGGCGTCATACGCTTGCTGGCGACTCGTACCATTGTCATGAAGAACGGACGAATCATCGAAGCGGGGCTGACGGATCAGATACTGGAAGACCCCCAGCACGCCTATACCCAGCAGCTTGTTGCGTCCGCATTATAAGGAGAATTATTGTGAATAAAAGGATTTTAACTGTTGAAAAATTAAGCAAACAGTTTTTCCTGCACGAACAGAAAGCGTTCATTCCTTCTTGCAAGGACGTCAATTTGACAGTTTACTACAAAGAGATGACGGCCCTGGTCGGGCCGACCGGCTGCGGCAAATCATCTGTGCTGAAATGCATCTATCGCACCTATCTTCCGCGCGGCGGCCGCATACTTTATCACGACGAGACGGGCCATACCACCGATCTGGTGCAGGCGTCGGATCATCGGATACTGGAATTGAGGAAGCGGGATATCGGGTTTGTGACCCAGTTCCTTCACTGTCTGCCGCGAAAGGCCACCCTGGACGTGGTCGGGGAGCCACTGGTCGTTCGAGGCGAGAAAAAAGAAGCGGCCCGTGACGCCGCCGCCGATATTCTGCGTCTTCTCAATGTCCCGGAACGTCTCTGGCATGTGCCGCCCGCCACGTTTTCCGGAGGAGAAAAGCAACGAGTAAACCTGGCGCGCGGGCTCATTTCAAGACCCCGTCTGCTCCTGCTCGATGAACCCACCGCAAGTCTTGATCCGGCAACCACCGACCGAGTCATCGATCTCCTTTCCTCCATCAAGGCCAAGGGCGTCGGCATGCTGGCTGTGTTCCACCACCCCGAACTGGTCCGCCGTCTCGCGGACCGGGTCGTTGAACTGACGCCTCAAGGGGCGGAATTCCATGTAATCGAGGAAAAATTATAATGAAGCAAACTTTGCTGACCCATGCTCGGGTCGTATTTCCAACCGAAGTAGTTGAGGACATCGCTGTTTTAATAGAAGACGGGCGCATCGCCTCCATTGATCCTGACAGAACGGAAAAAACGGAGATCATCGATCTTGACGGAAGGATTCTTATCCCAGGCATGATAGACCTGCATTGTGACGCCCTGGAAAAAGAAATCGAACCGCGTCCCAATGTGCATTTCCCTTTGGATTTCTCCTGTGCCCAAGCAGACAAACGTAATGCTGTGGCTGGAATTACGACTGTATTTCACGCTTTGTCCTTTGCTAATCATGAATTAGGTGTGCGCAATAATGCCTTCGCCGCCAAGATCGCCCGTGCCATAAGATCTTTTAGGCTACAAGCATTGATCGACAATCGGGTGCATGCCCGCTATGAAGTTACTGACGAAACCGCGCCGCCGATCTTGCGTGAGCTTATTGAACAAGGCGATGCCCATCTGATATCCTTCATGGATCACAGTCCAGGTCAAGGCCAATTCCGAGATGTGGAGACCTATCGCAACTACCTCTCTCATACTTACAAAACAAATGAGGACACGATTGAGGGGATTCTGACCCGCAAGCTGAAGGCAGCACAGGGGGCAATGGATCGCATGCGGTACCTGGCTGAAATAGCCCAACTCCACGGAGTACCAATCGCTAGTCACGACGACGACTCGCCGGAAAAGATTGCTACGGTGCAGGCGTTTGGCGCAGTCATCTCCGAGTTTCCGATCAACATAGAAACCGCCCGAGCCGCCCGCAAAAACGGCTTGGCAACCCTGTTCGGAGCACCCAATATTTTGCGCGGAAAATCCCAGTCGGGCAATATGCGAGCGCTTGATGCTGTCATCAACGGTGTAGCTGACTGCCTTTGCGGAGATTATTCCCCTGCTGCACTTTTGCCATCCATTATGCGTCTGCCTTCTCTTACAGATATTACCCTTAGCCAAGCTGTGGCCATGGTGACCGTCAATCCAGCGCGCGCCATAGGGTTGTCTGACCGTGGAGAGATAGCAATTGGCAAGCGAGCAGATCTTGTTGCTGTGAAAATGTATGGTTCTCTCCCTCATGTGGAAAAAGTCTGGAAAGACGGTAAGCTCGTAATCTCAGCAACATATAATCATGTTTAATGAAGATCGTAAGATGAAAGCCAATCTCATTTACATTATGGGAGCATCAGGTAGCGGCAAAGACAGCCTGATGCGTTACGCCCGGGAAAAACTTGCAAAGCACACCAACATCGTTTTCGCCCATCGCTACATCACCCGTCCAGCGGATGTAGGAGGTGAAAATCACGTGTCGCTCAGCCCTGATGAATTTTCCTCGCGGGTTGCGGCAGGACTTTTTGCCTTGCATTGGCAAAGTCACGGTTATTATTACGGGATCGGCATTGAAATCGATCTATGGCTTACAAGAGGCTTGACCGTAATTGTAAATGGCTCCCGTAAATACTTACAAAATGTGTACAATCGATATACTAACGTAGTGCCGATTTTGATCGAGGTTTCACCGGATATCCTACGATTAAGGCTTCAGAATCGAAACCGTGAAACCGGGGAACAGATTGAAAAACGTCTGCAACGTCACCAGATTCTGGCTAACGCCTGCGAGGGCTGTCTAAAAGTCAATAACGACGGACAGCTTAACGAAGGCGGTGACACTTTAATCGATCTCATCCTGCATTATTCCGTTAATGACTTTTTACACCCAGACAGGGGTATTCATCCATGAGCACACTGAAATCAGGGATCCTTCGATCATCCATGGAAGTTGGTTCAAGATATGACTTCAGGAATGGCCCAAAGCCACTGAAAAACACAGATGATTTGCGTTTAATCCTTCTGGGAACAGGCGATGCAGGTGGTGTGCCGCTTTATGGGTGCAAGTGTCCTGCCTGTGAACGGGCAAGGTTTGATCCCCGTTTCATAAGGCGTCCAAGCACGGCACTTGTTGAATCCAGAGGTACGCAGGTCTTAATCGACGCAGGGTTGGTCGATCTCGTCGAACGGTTTCCTCCCGGAAGCATAACCGCGATCCTGCTCACCCATTTTCACCCCGATCATGTACAGGGGCTGTTTCATCTCCGCTGGGGCAAAGGCCCGCGGATAGATGTCGGAGTACCTCCCGATCCGGAGGGTTGCGCCGACCTTTACAAAAACAACGGCTTGCTGAAGTTTCAGCGGCTCCAGGAATTCAGCCCGGCTCTCTTTGGTGACGTGAGGGCTACCCCTGTTCCTTTGATGCATTCCAAGATGACCTTTGGCTACTGTCTTGAAGCGGCCTCGGCAAGGATTGCCTATCTTTGCGATACCGTCGGTTTGCCTTCCGACAGCATAGAGTTTTTGAAACAGTGGCAGCCTGATTGCGTTATCCTCGATTGCTGTTATCCACCTCTGGGAAGGAAACCACGTAACCATAATGATGTGCACACCGTATTGGAAAGCGCGGATGCCATCGGAGCAAAGAGGGTGATCCTCACCCATGTAGGTCATGAGTTGGATTTGTGGCTGATGGACCACGCAGGAACCCTACCCCGCCACGTTGCGGTTGGAAGGGATGGAATGGTAATCGATGATCGAAATACTGAGCCCTCAAGGTAATCACTTGGTTTGAGTAAACACTGGGATGCTTATTCGATTTTTATTTTTTGACGGGGCAAGACTCGAAGATCTTCCTATAAGCTTATTCCCCCGCCAGGCTCTGCCAGGTTTGCGCTACATCGAGCATGCGATTGGCGTAACTCCACTCGTTGTCGAACCAAGCCATGAGTTTGAGCAGCCTGCAGGCGCTCACCCGGGTCTGAGTTCCGTCGATGATCGCCGAGCGGGGGTCGGTGTTGAAATCGACCGAAGCGTGGGGCTCTTCGGTGTATCCCAGGAGCCCCAGCAAGCGTCCTTCCGAGGCTTCACGAAAGAGGGCGTTGACCGAAATGGCATCCGCAGGACGACGTAGGTTGATGGCCAGGTCCATCAGAGAAACATTGATGGTCGGTACGCGCAGGTGCAGACATTCGAAACGGCCGCTCAGGGCGGGCATCATCTTGCCAATCCCCTGACTCAGGCCGGTATCGACCGGGACCATGGACTGCATGGCGCTGCGGGTCAGCCGCAGATCGGTGTGGTGATAGCTGTCGATCACCGGCTGGTCGTTCATTGCCGAATGGATGGTCGTGGTTACGCCGTTCTCGATCCCGTAATGTTGGTCGAGCAGGTCGAGGATGGGAACGATGCAGTTGGTGGTGCAGGAGCCGCAGGAGACGATCCGATGGCCGGGTTTTAGGTGCCTACTGTTGAAACCGTGGACAATGGTGGCATCTATGTCCGCATCGGCGGGCTGTGAAAAGAGCAACCGTCGCGCACCGCTGGCCAGGTGGCACTCCGCAGTGGAGCGATCGGTAAAGGTACCCGTGCATTCGAAAACAAGATCGACATCCAGGTCCTTCCAGGGTAGATTCTCGGGGCTTCTCTCGTTCAGTGCCCGGATGCGGTCTCCGTTGATCAGCAGATGGCTGCCGTCGTTCCTCACCTCCACGGGGAAACGGCCATGGGTGGTATCGTAGCGTGTCAGATAGGTCAAAGTGTCGAGGTCGGACAGCTCGTTGATCGCCACCACCTTCAGGTCGCTGTGGCGGCGACCGACATAGAGCGCCCGCAGGACGCTTTGACCGATGCGGCCATAGCCGTTAATGGCGATGCGGAATTTTGGGGCGGTTCTGGACATGGCGGCTCAAGCTCCTCTTGATCAACCAATCCCTTTGAATAGGGGGTGTGAAAACCGGTGAATGTCAGCAGGATATCCATCACTTTTTACCCCGCACCAATTCGTGTTGTGGATTGATAGGTGACGCCAAAGATTGTTTCTACATCATTCCATATGGCTATTCCTTAATTGCATTCTGGTGAGCAGCAAACTCCTCATCGATCTCAAACAGATCAGGCGTCGAGCGATGAACGCCGATGCCGTGTTCCATCAGCAGCATCACAAGCTGGTCCCCGTTCATCAGGGCGATGGGGGTTTTGTCTGCCTGGGCGGCCTCCTTGACGGCTCCGGGGCTGAAATCGCTTGTGGTGATGATCAGGCCTTGCTCGTGCGCCCCCAGGCTGCCGCGCACCTGCTGCACCACCGGAGCCTGGATGTTGTTCTTGAGCTTCCATTTCTTGACCTGGACTGCCATCTTGATGCGGACCACGTCACCGACCACCAGGGTGCCCCGGACATCGATGCCGCCGTCGCCGCTGAGCTTGGTCACTTTAACCATCTCGAAGCCCATCTCCGCCAGCAACTGCGAGATAAGCTCCTCGAACTCGCCGGGTTTCATTGCCAGCAAGCGCTCACGCAGGACCTTCCGGACCTGGTGGTTGTGCTGTTCGATCTGGAACGCCAGTCCGCGTCCCATCCATTGGCTCAGACCGATATAACCACGGCCGTGCTGAACGAAGCGGGGCCGCTCACCGCGTTTCTGCTGACGCTTGATCTCGGTGATCACCTGGGCGTACATGGTGGCCTCGGGCGTTTTGCCGCCTGTCACCAGCCAACCTTTTTGTAGGGCCTTCTCGGTGATCTCCTTGTAGTGCATCGGCTTCTTGTCGCCGAACTCCTCGAGCACCTTCTGAGCGCAATCGGTAAAGGAGAAACCCGCGTTCGGATGATGTTTTGGGGCTTCTTCGACGGCCACAGGAACCGACGCAGCGCCGCTCGGTATTTCAGTGGAATCCCGAAGAGCGAAGGTCTGAGGGCCGACCTTTACAAAGGGTGACTTGTCTCCGTTGTTCTTGATGTCGGAGTAGAGCCGGGCGCTGACAGTGGCGTCTGGGGTCTTGCCATCGGACTGCCAGAGACCGGCAGCCATGATCTGCTCGGCGATGTCCTTGGCGTTCAGTGCCATTTCGGCCTGCTGCAAAACCTGAATAGCTGCCGTTTTAACGTCCATGGCTCGCCCCCGTTGCGGATTGTTCGGCCTGTTGCTGATAGGTCACGCCGAAGATGGTGTCACCCAGCCATTTCTTGAAAGACGGGTTGTCGCTGAACTGCTTGAACAGCTCGGTGTGGTCGGACAAGAGGTCGATCATGACCCGCTGCAGCGCGGCGTCGTGCTCGATCCGGGCGGTCTTCTTGTCGTTGTTCTTCATGGCGTTCTGGTAGGCCGCGTCAGCCGCCACCTTGGCCGGGATCTCCTCGGCGATGACCTTGCGGATCTTGTCACCGTCTTTCCACTCGATGTTGCCGAACTGGTCGTTGAACGCCTTGATGATGTTGCTCAGTTGGTCCAGCTCCGGTTCCGGTTTGCGGCCGCCGCCGCTGGTCGGCACCGGTCCGATTTCGGCATCCTGATCCGCAAGGCCTATCTTCAGGCTGGTCTTCACCTCGACACGGTAGCTGTCCATGTCGATGGCCTCCAGGATGCCCCGGGACAGGTCCTCTTCCTTGGGCGCGGGGAGTTTCGGGATCAGGAAGTTCAGGAAGATCGACAGCTTTTCCCAGTCGGCATTCGAGTACGCCAGGATCGAGGACAGAAAGCCGTAGGTGCGGACGAAGGCCTTGGCTTTGCCTTTGAAGTCCACCTGGCCGTCCTCATCGAGATCGGCGTTGTAGGTGGCCACGCAGGCATCCAGGATCGGGTCGAGCTTGTCGCGGTCCGCGCCGTTCAGATAGAGCCCCACCAGGTCGTCGATTTGTACCTGCGAATAGACCTGGTAGCCGTCCAGATCCGACTTCAGATCATGGAGCTTGTTGGGGTCGGTCTCGTCACTGAGGATGGTGGTGCGGTAATAGGGCTCGAACGACCTCTGGATGGTCTCCGAGTCGTTGTAGAAATCGAGCACAAAAGTGTCGTGCTTCTGCGGATGGGCGCGATTGAGCCGCGAGAGGGTCTGCACCGCCTTGATGCCGGAGAGCGCCTTGTCCACGTACATGGTGTGCAGCAGCGGTTCGTCGTAGCCGGTCTGGAACTTGTCGGCGACGATCAGGAAGCGGTACGGGTCCTGTTGTACCTTGTCCGGGATCTGGCTGCTGGGAAAGCCGTTCAGCGTCGACTCGGTGACTTTCTTGCCGCCGTACTCGTGCTCCCCGGAAAAAGCCACGATGGGTGCGTAAGGGCTTTTGCGCTCTTTGAGATAGTCCCTGAAGGCGTGGAAATACTGGATGGCCCGCTCGATACCGTTGGTGATGACCATGGCCCGGGCATGGCCGCCGATCTTGCGGTGGCCGATCACCTGGGCGTGGAAATGGTCCACCATAATCTCCGCCTTCTCGCGGATGGCGTGCTCGTGGGACTCCACATAGCGGCGCAGCTTTTTCTGGGCCTTGTTGGCGTCGAAGAGCGGGTCGTCCTCCACGGTCTTGGCCAGGCGGTAATAGCTCTCCACCGGGGTGTAGTTCTTCAGCACATCGAGGATGAAACCCTCCTGGATGGCCTGCTTCATGGTGTAGCTGTGGAACGGGTGATGCTTCACGGTGCCGTCCGGCTGCGGGTCCGGCTCGCCGAAGATCTCCAGGGTCTTGTTCTTGGGGGTCGCGGTGAAGGCGAAGTAGCTGGCGTTGGTCACCATCTTCCGGCCTTCCATGATCTTGTTGATCTTGTCCTCGACCGTCTCTTCCTCCTCGTCATCAGAGCCGCCATAGGGCGCGGTCTCCTCCAGCACGCGGTTCATGGCAGCGGTGGTTTTGCCGCCCTGGCTGGAATGGGCCTCGTCGATGATGATGGCGAATTTGCTCTTGCGGTGTTCGTCACCGATCTCGTCGAGGATGAACGGAAACTTCTGCACGGTGGTGATGATGATTTTCTTACCGGCCTTGAGGAAGCGGCGCAGGTCGCCGGAGTGTTCGGCATGGCCGACTGTGGCGGAGACCTGGGCGAACTGCTTGATGGTGTCGCGGATCTGTTTGTCGAGCACCCGTCGGTCGGTGACCACGATCACCGAGTCGAACAACGCCTTGCCGTCCTTCTCCAGTCCCACCAGCTGGTGCGCCAGCCAGGCGATGGAGTTGCTTTTGCCGCTGCCCGCCGAGTGCTGGATCAGGTAGCGCCTGCCGATGCCGCTCTCAGCGGCATTGGCCAGCAGCATGCGCACCACCTTCAACTGGTGGTAGCGAGGGAAGATCTGCTTGTACCTCTTTTTGCTGGTCTTCTCGTCCTTTTCCTCCACCACCTGGGCGTAGTTTTCCAGGATATCGGTCAACCCCTCTTTGGAGAGGGTCTCCTTCCACAGGTAGTCGGTGGCGAGCCCGGCCGGGTTGGGCGGATTGCCAGCACCGTCGTTGTAGCCTTTGTCGAAGGGCAGAAACCACGAGCCCTTGCCCTTGAGGTGGGTGCAGAAACGCACCTCGTGATCGTCCACGGCAAAATGAACGACGCAGCGGCCGAACTGGAACAGCAGCTCCTTTGGGTCGCGGTCGCGCTGGTACTGCTGCACGGCATCGAGCACCGTCTGCTTGGTGAGCTTATTTTTGAGTTCGAAGGTGGCGATGGGCAGGCCGTTGATGAACACGGCCATGTCGAGGGCGAGCGCGGTTTCAACGCGGCTGTAGCGGAGCTGGCGGGTGACGCTAAAGATGTTGGCTGCGAACCGTTCCGCCGCCTTCACGTTGCCCGGCGTCGGCGTGCCGTAGAAAAGGTCCACATGGGCCGGGCCGTGCTTGATGCCGCCGCGCAGCACGTCTACCACGCCGCGCTTGGCGATCTCGCCCTGCAGGCGGTGCAGGAATTGTGTGCGTTTGGGGCCTTCCTCGTCGATGCCGAGAGCCTCATAGGTATCGGGCTGGGTGGCGGCGAGGAACTGCAGCAGTTTGGCCAGGTCGACAGCGTGTTCCCTGTCGTAGTCCTGCGGATCACCATGAACGTATCCGGCTTCCTCCACGAGGGAGGCGACGATGATCGATTCCAGGCCCTTTTCGCTGGTGTCGGTAGGTTTCATAGATCCTCCAGCAAATGGGCGATGTCCTTCGGCGACGGCAGTTGGCCTTTTAGCGCCTTGGGCAGGGTCTTGGTGATTTCATAAGTGGCCACGCCGATGGGCTTGCGGGCGTCGTGCAGGGCGTATTCCACAATCGTGCGGCTCTTCTCCTTGCACAGGATGATGCCGATGGAGGGGTTCTCGTCCTCCTGGCGGACCTGCCGGTCCAGAGCCGCCAGATAAAACTGCATCTTGCCGACGAACTCCGGCAGGAATTCGCCGACTTTCAATTCAATGGCGACAAGGCAGCGCAGGCGGCGGTGAAACAACAGCAGGTCGATGAAAAACTCTTTGCCGTCCACCTCTAGCCGGTATTGACTGCCCATGAAGGCGAACATGCCGCCCATGGCCCGGAGAAAATCCTCGATCCGGGCGATGAGCGCCCGTTCCAGCTCCCGCTCGCTGTGTTCCTCGCCCAGCTCCAGAAAATCGAAGGTGTATTCGTCCTTCACCGCCAGCTTGGCCTGGGCGCGAAGTTCCGGCGTCAGCGCCTGGTCGAAATTGGTCTGGCCCAGCAGGGATTTTTCATAGCTCTGGTTATCGATCTGATGAATGAGTACATTCTTGGACCAGCCGAACTTGCGGGTCATGCGCAGATAGAATTCCCGCTCCAGCGGCTCCTTGCAGCGCTCCAGGATGGCCAGGTTGTGGCTCCAGCCGATTTCTCGCACCAGTGGTGCGAGTTTTTCCAGACCGGTGTAGGCTTCGAAAAAGGCCTTCATTCGCCAGAGGTTGGAAGCCGAAAAGCCACCTACGCCGGGGAACTCCGTCCGCAGATCGGCGGCGAGCTGTTCCACCACCGCCTTGCCCCAGCCTTCAACATCCTGCCGCTCCACGATCATCCGGCCGATATCCCAGTACAGGCCGACCAGCTCCTTGTTGACCGCCTTGAGGGCTTCGTACTGGGCGGAGCGGATGCGCTCCTTGATCTCGGTCAGCAGGCGCGGATAGTCCTTCGGTTTGCTGATGCTGTTTTTTGGGGTTTTGTCAGTCGGTTTCATCCATGTCCCCCTCGTCATCGATTACGTCATCGGCATCGGTGGTGTCCTCATCCAGCGCCAGCAGTTTTTCCTCGGCGACCTCCGGCACCTCGACGCCACGTACATCCACTTGGCCGGTGACGACATCGGAAATCAGCCGGGTGCGGTATTCGCGCATCAGCTCGATCTCGCGTTGGGTGCGGTCAATAGCCTGGTCGAGTACACTTGTTTCGCTCCGAATAAAGTCACAGATTGCGGATTGCTCTGAGATTTCAGGAAGAGGCAACTTTGATGACAGATACTCTCCCACACGCAGATTTGGATAAGTGCTGCCTGCCACCATTCGCTTGACCCTCTCTCGGGTCAAATGCGATGTAAGCAAATAGAAGAGATATAACGGCAAGACTTTCTCGTGCTTGGCTGTTAGTCGCATCAGGAAATTACTGAATGCGAAATCAGGAGTATCCTCAGTAAATATCCCGGCTTTCCCAGTAATGACGTTTGAAATCGAACCGCTCGATTTGACAACGAGTATTTCACCTGGCTTGCACGAATAGCGCTTCGCCTCAGCTTCAGTAAACCCTCTGATTGGCATTTTTTTGACGAGAAATCTGCCGTCTTTGTCTATCTGAGCAGTTGTCGCGACAGGCAGAACGACCTCTCCAAGTTCTGGCTCTACACCATAACTTCCACTGTTATCTGCTCTGGCAATCTGCTTGAGGGGTATTTCCGCCCAATGCTCCGGAATATCTCCAATCCATTCCACGCCGCTGGGCTTGAGCTTGACCTTGGGATCGAGCCCCCGGGTCACGGCCTGGTTGATGATGTTCTGCTTCTGTTCCTTGAGCAGTTCGATGAGCCGCCGCTTATTGCGGATGAATTTGTTGATCTGTGCGGATTCATTTCTCATGAACCGAGAAATTGCCTTTTGCTCTTCCGGCAAAGGAACGGGGAGCGTTAGTGACGCGAAGGTATCGAATCGAAAATCTGTTGATCTCTCCCTGATACCCTTTGCAAGCGAAGTTATAAAATACGAGCGAGACATCTCACGCACCAGTTGTGCGTAGTAATGCGTGTCTAAATCTCTTTTGGGGAGACAAACAGAATAAACTGGAGTCCCCTTCCCATCGGAGTCAGATACCCCAACTGCGCCAGCAAAGGCATCCATTTGATGGATAACCAGATCGCCTTTGCGAATACCTTGGTATCCGATTTCCTTGAGAGATTCGGTAAAGCCCCGGATTCGACGATTCTTTCGCAAGGTAACTGTTCCATCGCGAAAGCATGTGACTACTTCATCTTGCGAGCGAACCGGCCTTTCCATTTTGCGAAAAAGCCATTTTCCACGATGTAGTTCCCAGTGCGCCGGTATCTTCCCTAACCACGGAACACCAGAATCCTTGTATTCTGGATAAGGGGCCAGCTTCATCACTCAGCCTCCCCGACAATCTGTTCCAGCAGCCCCTCGGTCTCCTGCTCCAGGGCGTAGATATCGGCCTTGATCTCCTCCAGGGTGCGCATGGGCGCGGGCTTGTAGAAATGGCGGGTGAAGGAGATCTCGTAGCCGATCTGGGTTTTGCTGGCATCAATCCAGGCATCCGGGGTGTAGGGCAGCACCTCGCGCCGGAAGAAGGCCTCGATGCCGCCGTCTTCCAGCAGCGGCACCTGTTCGCTGTCGCGCAGGGCGGTATCCGGCTCGTATTCGACCACGCAGGTCTTGCCGTTCACCTCGGCCTCAAAGAGGCCGTGGATGGGATCGGGCGTGGCCTTGCCGGGCTTGTGAACCTTCTTCAGTACCGGCGCGGCGTCCTCGCGGGTGTCGCAGAGGTCGCTTTGCAGCAGCTTCTTGCGCTTGGCGGTGAGCTTGACGCCGTGCTTGTCGGCATCGGCATGGGCGACGTCCATAAAGGCGTTGAAATCCAGGTGAGGACCGGCTCCAAGCGTCTCTGCCACGCGGCGGGCCAGCTTGGCCAGCGGCTCTTCCTTGGCCTTGGCGCAGGCCCGCTCGAACCGTTCCAGCCGGGCCGGGCTCAGGTGGGCGGCGAGGCGCAGCGGGCGGTCCACCGTCACCTTCCAGTAGCCGAAGGCCTCGTTGGGGAAGATCTTGGATTTCTCGGTTTCGACCGGATTCACCACCAGATCGCAGATGGCGCGGATGTGTTCCTCGGAGAACTCGCAGTTCTTCTTGCCGAGGTTGCGGCGCAGTGGCACGTACCATTCGGTGGCGTCAATGAGCTGGACCTTGCCTCGGCGCGTATCAGACTTGCGGTTGGTCAGTACCCAGATGTAGGTGGCGATGCCGGTGTTGTAGAACATGTTCTCCGGCAGGGCGATAATGGCCTCCAGCCAGTCGTTCTCGATGATCCAGCGACGGATGTTGCTCTCGCCCTGACCGGCGTCGCCGGTGAAGAGTGACGAGCCGTTGTGGACCTCGGCGATGCGACTGCCGAGGCGGGTGGTGTGCTTCATCTTGGAGAGCTTGTTGACCAGAAACATGAGCTGCCCGTCCGAGGAGCGGGTGATCATCTTGTATTCCGGGTCGCCGCCGTGCTGGGTGACAAAGCGCGGGTCCTTGATGTCCCCCTTGCCGCCCAGGCGCTCCAGATCGGTCTTCCAGCTCTTGCCGTAGGGCGGATTGGAGAGCATGAAGTCGAATTCCTGCGACGGGAAGGCATCGCTGGAGAGCGTGGAGCCGTACTTCATGTTCTCGGCCTCGGCCCCTTCGCCTTTGAGCAGCAGGTCGGCCTTGGAGATGGCGTAGGTTTCCGGCTGCACCTCCTGACCGAACAGATGGATAGAGACATCCTTTTCGTGACTCTGGGCCAGCTCGGCCAGGCGTTCCTCCGCCACGGTCAGCATGCCGCCGGTGCCGCAGGCCCCGTCATAGACGAGGTAGGTGCCGGATTCGATGTCGTCGGCCACCGGCAGGAAGATCAGGTCGGCCATGAGCTTGACCACGTCGCGGGGGGTGAAGTGTTCTCCGGCCTCTTCGTTGTTCTCTTCATTGAAGCGGCGGATCAGCTCCTCGAAGATGGTGCCCATCGAATGGTTGTCGAGCGCTGGAAGGATCTCGTTGCCGTCCACGTCCCGCACCGGCTTGGGACTGAGGTTGATGCGGCCGTCGAGGAACTTCTCGATCAGGTGGCCGAGGATGTCCGCCTCGATCAACGTGGGGATCTGATTGCGGAACTTGAACTTGTCGAGGATCTCCTGGACGTTGGGCGAAAAGCCGTCCAGATAGGCTTCGAAATCGGCCTTGAGCTGTTGCTGCTTGGCGCGGTTCTTCAGGTCGCGCAGGGTAAAGGGCGAGACGTTGTAAAAGGCCTCTCCGGAGGCCTGGCAGAGCGCGGCGTGTTGATTGGCGATCCCGGCCCCGTCGAGCTGCTTCTTCATGCCGAGCACCTTTTCTTTGCTCGGCTCCAAGAGCGCATCGAGGCGTCGGATGACCGTCATCGGCAGGATCACGTCGCGGTACTTGCCGCGCACATAGACATCGCGCAACACGTCGTCGGCAATACCCCAGATAAAATTCACAATGCTGTTGTGGATCACATGGTTCATAGCCCGTTATTACTCCTTGCGCTTCTTGTCGGTTTCTACAGGCTCGGCCGCGCCGCCAGCCTTCACCCACTCGTCAACCTCGTCTTTCTTGAACTTCCAAAGACGGCCCATGCGATGGGCGGGCATCGCATGCTTGTCGATCCAGCGGTAAACGGTGTCACTACTGACACCGAGGTACTTGCAAATCTCGGTTATTGATAACCAGCGGTCTTCCATCTCGTTCATTCTCTTGCTCCACGGGCGTTTTGGTTGTTTGCCACGTCCGCCAGAGGCGAAACGGGAGAGACTGGACGCACCTCTCCCAGGTTAAAAAACTTCATCAATATACAAAGGCACTATGTGCTATGTCAAACGATCTTTACCGATTTGAACCGATTATTTTCTATCACGCTCGATGCCAGACGCCGGAGTCAAGCCGGGTGCCGTTTTCAACACGGGGCATCCAATAGGTCCAAGCGGGGACCGAAGTGCGCCCACACAGCACCGCCACCATCACCCGCTGGTACATGCTGTGCCCCCCGGGCCGGAAGCCTTCCAGCCGGTCGATGGGCGGCAGGTCGCGTTGCGGGTCGGTGAAGGTCACCAGCTCTCCGTGGATCAGATTCCAGTCGCCGGTCGGGCGGCCGAAGCACGGCGTGCCGATCTCCTGCTGTCTGCGGGCGTCGGCCAATGGATCAACACTGCCCCGGGCCAGGATCAGGCCTTCCGGCACCTCGATGGCCGGGAACCCGGCGTGGAGATGGTAGAGCCTGCCCCAGACCACGGCTGGTTCGATGCTGCGGGCCTGGGCGCAGAAGCGCTGATGGTTCCAATAGCCCCGTTTCAGGGTGCCGTAGACGAAGAGCCGGAGGATGGTCTCGGGACTGTCTTCCGGATTTGTGTTCAGCTTTGATGGTTCTCCAATGTTCATGCATTCACTCCTTCGGGCAGTGTCCCTTTGCGCTCCTGGGGTATGAAGCGGAATTCGCTGTTTTCGATGGCCCGCACATCCTTGTGGCGGATGGTGAGCATGGTCATGGGCGGCACCTCCAGCTCGCGCCAGCCCGGATCAAAGTCCACGGCAAAGTCGATGAAGGCTGGCTCCGAGGCGTAGAGCACCACCCGGTGCTGGCGGTGGATGCGCAGGCAGAGCGGTTTGTTGCCCTTGAGCACGGTGATGGTGCCGGGGTCGAGCCGCGAGGCCAGCACGGCGCTCATCTGGCCGCGACAGAGGGCGAGCGCCTTCTTCAGGCCCTCCTGGTCGATGGGGCCTTCGGGCGCGAAGCGGTCGGCCAGGCGGAAGATCAGCTCGCTGTCCACTTCGGCGAAGCGCGGCAGCCCGAGACGGCGGAACAGATAATCGGCGTTGTAGATGGTGCCGTTGTGGGTACCGATGACGATCCCGGCCCGGATGGGATGGTTGTTGCGGTTGTTGAACTCGTTGCCCCGGGTGCGCCAGCGGGTGTGGCCCATGAGGATGGTGGTCTCGTTGTCGACCTGCCCGAGCAGCTCCTGGAACGGCTTCTCGTAGACCAGTTCGTGCGCCCGCATCGGCCGCTTGAAGATCCGGTGGCTGCCGTCGATCTTGAGCCAGGCCAGACCGGAGGCGTGCGGGCCGCGCTCCTCGCTGTGCAGCAGCATGCGGATGAAGACCTCGCGCAGGTAATCCTGCTCGTCCGGCCGTCTGCGCTTGCGGCCGAAGATGATGCCTACTTGTCCGCACATGGAGCCGGGTCCTCCTTGCCGCCGAAGTTCTTGCCGAGCGGTCTTGTCCCATCGAGGACGAAGGCCGCGTACTCGCGCCGGTGGCCCGTCAGCCACTCGGCCACCTCTGGGTAGCCCATCTCGGCGGTCAGCCGGGTCACCTCCAGGTGGTCGAGCATGTTGGTGCGCCCGGAGAGCCGCACCGTTTCCAGGGCTTCGAGGAATCGTTCCGGCCAGGGATCGCTGGCCTTGTCGTCGGGCAGGAACTCGATCAGGCCGTGCCGCGCCAGGCGGGTGAGAAACTCGGCGGCCGCAGCGGCGGCGTCCTCCGGCAACGGCTGGGTCGGACCGCCTTCGATGCCGGAGAGCACCTCGGTCATGTAGTCCCGGGGCGCTCGGCTGGCGGTAAACGGCGTCTGGCCGCGCATCAGTTCGACAACTTCGAGGCAGTCGGCGGCCTGCAGGGTTTCCCCGCTGCCGGGGATCGGTTCGCCGGAAAGCCGGGTGGAGCGGATCAGAATTTTCATGGAGCCCCTCCTTAAACAGTGAGGCCGGGAACTTGCCCGGCCTCGTTGGTGTGAGTGGTGGTTTCGTCCGGAAGGACCTCCTCCGGTTTAGGCCGTCCGTTCTTGAAGGCGGCGTCGCCGGGCATGTTGGCCATCAGATGCTTGCGGGCGGTCTTAAACTCGTCGCCGATCAGGCCGAGGTGGAGCAGGAAGACTCGAAAGTCGTACTTGGCGCTCTGGGGATCGAAGTCCCGCTTGCGGCTGGAGGCGGCCCGACCGTTGAGCGCCTTGGCGGCGACGGCGAGGCAGAACTGCAGGTAGGCCTTGATCCGTCCCGCGTGGAGGGTCGCCTCGAACCAGCGGAACTCCACCGTGCCCCGGTACCAGATGTTGTGCAGGTTGACCCCGTGGTAGCGGCTGTTGTCGTAGTGCTGGGGCTGGCGGTTGTGATAGCCGTACCAGATGCGGTTGAGCTGGTCCTTGGTGCGGGGGCGATGCTGTTCGATGCGCTGGATCAGCTCGTCGCTCACCGGCCGGGTGTAGCGGTTGAGCCGGTCGCGGCTGATGCCGAGGGCGTGGAGGATCAGCGGCTCCTGCTTGTAGATGATCTTGGCCAGGTTACCCAGGTGCCTGCCGTCGAAGGGCGCGGCGTCGATATGGATGTGGATGCCGCACTGGCTGTTGATCTTGCCTCCGGCGCGGCGGATGGCCCGGACCGCCTCCTGCAGTTGCGGGATGTCGTCGTAGCCGAGCACCGGGCTGACCACCTCGGCCCGCAGATGGGCCGGGACGCTGGTCAGGGAGGCGTCCCCCACCACCTTCCAGACGCGGCCGCGCAGGTCCTCGACCTCCCAGGGGTCATAGCTGCTGGGGATGCCGACATGGCGGACCGTGCCGCCCACCACCGAGTGGATGGCCCAGGCGATCTGTTCCCGGGTGCGTTTTACGGTCTCGATCTCGATCCCGTAGTGGATCTCTTTCAGGTTCATGCGTGCCTCCGTCGTTCGTGGCGCTTCTAAGTCGTTGTCAGGCAAGGCTTTTTAGCCTCCGCTTACACCATGAATGCTTCTTTCCGGACACAAATCAAGTAGAAGAACAGCCGAAGCCGACATTTAACACGTTTATTTTCAATGACTTGCGAACTAGGCCGGATTGGGCGGCGCACAGGCGGCAGAAACCCCGGAACGGGCTGGCCGTATCCGGGGTTTCTGGGTTGGCGGTGGCAGTGAGCCGGTCAGCCGGAGGCGGTATCAGCGGTGATCAGGCTGGCGTGCAGCTCGAGGTTGCGCGACTCGTCGGCCCGCATCCGCGCCAGCAGCGCCGTGAAGGCCTCCGCTTCGTCGGCCGGGAGCTTTGATGCCCGTTCCAGCCGCGCCAGGCGCTGGTGCAGGTTTTCGAGCAGGCCCAGGGCATGGTCGCGGATCAGCCCGTCGCGCTTCTCCTGCGGCGAGGGAATGAACTCGGTCAGGCCGCCTTTGCGTCGAACGATCATGGCCGTGCCTCCTTAGCTCAGGGTCGCGCCCAGCGAATGGATGCGCGGGTAGATCAGCGGCGTGCCGGTCATCTCGGCTTTGTAGCGCACCTTGTTGCCGGTGTTGTCGGTGAAGGTGCGCACCAGGGTGTACTCGGTCCAGTTCTCGTCGATGGGCCGGGTGTCCTGGATGGTCATCGCCTCCCAGGTCAGGCCGCCGTCGTTGCTGGCGAACCACTGCAGGGTGGTGCCACTGGGGATCTGCATCTGCACATAGGCTTTGGTCGATTCCACACCCTGGGTCAGCTCGTTCTCGCGGGTCAGGTAGGCCCCGGTGGTCTTGTTGAGGTAGCCCACCAGGTTGACGTCGCGAAAGTTGATGGCCGGAGTGTCGTTGGAAAGCGAGCTGCTCAGGCGCACGCGGATCTGGACCCGGGTGGCGAGGTTGGGCAGCCGTTCCTCCTCGGCGGGAACCATGGCGTCCCAGGTCACGCCGCCGTCGGTGGAGTATTCCCAGTCGAGACCGGTACCCTGGGGGATGGCCGAGTATTCGTCGAGGTTGATGTCGGAGAACTGCACGCCGGTGATCGGCTGAAAGCGAATCATCCCCTCGGACTGGAAGTTGTAGCCGTAGATCTTCATCGCCAGGTCGGAGCCGTTGAGCGGCGTCCAGGTCTCGGCGTTGGAGCTCTCCAGCAGCACGCCTTCCATGTAGGTCTGCCGGGTGATGATGCCCCAGCGGCCCATCTTGCCGAGGGTGGCGGTGCGCACCTTGTAATTGGTGCTGTTGGTCAGCAGCACCACGGAATAGCTGGTGTTGGCCTCGGCGTAGAACGGGTCGTCGAAGCGAATGCGGGTCTCGCCGCTCAGGCTGATCTCGTTCGGGGCCAGCACTTTCTCGGCGAACACCACGCCGTTGGGCAGACCGGTGGTGACGCCGCGAATCTGCACCGTGACCGGAATGCTCGGGTCCCTGGCGGTGAACTGCAGTCCGATGCTGGAAATCACCTGGTTTTGGGTGAAGCTGAAAGTCTGGGCCAGCGGATCGCGGGGCACGAAGATGGTCTGGGTGCGCCAGACCACCTGCACCACGGGCACGCGGATGATGCGGTTCTCGATGATGCGCTCGATGCGGGTGATGACCAGCGGATCGTTGATCTGCAGGCTGGCCCGGGCCGAGTAGACGCCGTCGGCCATCTCCACGATGCGGTTGCCGTTGCGGGCGTTGGTCGGGATGGTGAAGGAGGCGCTGACCCGACCGGCCTCGTCGCTGATCAGGTTGCTGGCCATCACCTGGCCGTCGCAGCGCAGTACGATGCCGGATTTGCTCGGGGTGAAGTTGATGCCGGTGACGGCGATGCCGGTCTGGCCGCGCCGCCCGAGGTTGGGCGTGATCTGCAGCATGGCCGGGGGCTTGTCGAACACGGCATAGGGGTTGATGTTGCGCTCCTCGGACCAGTCGTTCTGCTCCACCAGCACGGTCTCGTTGCCCGGCAACAGCGCCAGGCTGCCGAAGAAGGTAGCAACGCTGCCCGCCTGATCGACCGAGAGCACCGTGGAGTGCGGAATACGGTCCGGCGCGACGAACCGGGCGATCTCGTTGACTCGGGCGTCCCATTCGGCGTGGTAGATGTCTGACTGGGCGGTGTTCGAGAAGTCGTCCGAGTAGATGCCTTTCTTGGTCTGGGCGTCCCGGTTCTGCAGCTCGTTGTTCATCTGGTACTGGGCGTCGTTGTACTTCAGGTCCTCGACGTCTTGGATGATGTCGTGGATCTGGTCCATGGTGATGCGGGTCAGGCCGAAGTTGCGGATCTCCATGTCGGTGGAGTTGGGCGGGCAGTCGATGCTGCACAGCCCCAGGGCGTTTTCCGGCACGATGGGCAGCTTCGGAAAATCCGCCGGAGCCCCTTCCAGCCGTTTGATCTCGGTGGTGGTGGCGTAAACGATGTCGCGGCGGCCGAGGTAATAGTCGTAGTCCAGGCTGCAGTTGGAGCCGTTCACCGGCTGATCGCCGAGGCTGCCGCGCCCGAAATTGATCACGTTGAGGTTACCCAGCTCGAGCTGCACTGGCGACATGGTGAGCCCGGCGGTGTTGGTGGCCGGAGGCGAAACGGTGCCGATCTCCTCGACGCCGTCGTCGACGTAGGATAGCGCCTCGCTGCCCAGTTCCATCAGGCGCTTGTAGTCGGTGCGTGCGCCGTTGGTGGCGGCCCGGTAGACGCGATAGCCAGTCGCGCCGCTGACCGGCAGCCAGGAGAGCTTGTTCATCTCCCCGGCGGCGGTTGCCCGGGCGATGACCGCAGCGGCGTTGAAGGCCGTCTCGCCGGTGGCGTTGTAGGCAGTCACCAGATAGAAGTAGTTTCCGGCCGCCGGATGGTTGGCCTGCCCGAACCAGCCGCTGTCCACGTAGTCGGTGCCCTTGACCATCTGCTTGGTGTAGGTCCAGCGCACCGTGTAGGTGGTGCCGATGGCCGGTTCGTTGCCGGAGCCGAGCCAGTCGACATGGTTGCCCGACTGTTGCCAGTCCACGCCCTCCTGGAAGATGGTCGCCCCTTGGCTGACCTCGAGGATGTCCACCACGGGATTGGGGTCGAGCAGGTCTTCGCCGCCGCCCACCGAGCCGCGAGTGACGTTGCGGGTAATCTCGACGATGGCCTCCACCTGGGTCGTCTCCTTGAGCGGCGTGGAGTTGACCGGATAGCGGTGCTTGTTGATGTCGAAGGTCTTCTGCTCCCCGCGCACCGACTTGGTGGCGATGGATTTGGGCACCAGGGTCGAAGTGGGCAGATCGCGCTGATGCCGGAAGCCCTGGATGTAGGCGCGTCCGGCGTTGGTGATCGCCTCCACGCTGTCGTCGTCGACGCCGCCGATGAAGGTGTCGAAGCCCCGCACCAGATAGCTTCCGGCCTGGTCGAAGGTGCGTTCGGCCAGATTCTGAATCAGGGAATTGAGCCCTTCGGCGGCGGCGAAGGAGAGCTGGTCCTCGGTGATCGAGGAGACGGTGATCCGGCTGCCCGGCAGCGTGCCCAGCAGATCCCGCAGGTAGAGGTTGGACTTCTCCTGCACCGTGGGCGTGACGTCGCCGCTCTCCCGGTCGAACTTGTAGATCGGGATCACCCGGCGCTCGGCCACGTTGTTGGGCAGCGTCTGGCCGCTGGTGTCCGTCGCCTTGAGGGAGAGCGCCCATTTTTCCCGCTCGGCGGTGGGCTCGCCGGTGGCCGGATTGATCAGGGCCGGGTCCTGGGTGTAGCCGTAGTTGTACTTCAGCAGCTCCACATAGACGTAATCGGCTCCGCTGGTGGTGGCCGGATCATAGGTCAGGGTCGCGCCGCTCACCTGTTCGAGATGGCCGTCGATGTAGACCACGCCCGGGGCCAGGGTCAGGACGTTGGCGGCCGCGCTGACCTCGAGGCCCATGATGATGGAGCCTTCCTTGAACAGGATGTCGGCGATCTTGCGCCGCTCCAGGTTGATGATGTCCTGCTGCTCGTTGAGTTCGGAATCCAGCAGGTCGCGATCCTGATGGTAGCGGATGCGCTTGTAGTTCTTGGTCGGGTCGAATGTCTCGCGTGAGATGCTCATGTTTGAATCCTCCAGTTAGATCTTGATGATCCCGACCAGCTCCACGCGGGTGTCGGAAATCTTGTTGAAGTCGGGAATGTTCTTCACCTCGTACAGGTAGCCCGGGTGCACCACCTCACCGGTCGGGTTGGTGTCCTGATGGAACACGCCGCCCATGGCGAGATCCCCGGTGACGCTTTGCACGTACTGCACGTCGCCGCCGAAGAAGCCGTATTCGCGGATGGTGATGCCGTTGGCCTCGGCCTCGTCGAAGCGGAAGAAGACACCGATGGTGTTGGTCTCCTCGCCGGTTTCGAGATAGCGCACGCCGTTGACCAGCAGCGCCCCTTCAGCGTCCTCCTTGAGGAAGGTCCGCTTGTAGTAGCGCTTGCGGGCGCGTTCGTTTCTGAGCCCGGTCTGGCCGATATCCGGCGCGGGTGGATTCTGCGGGTCGTTGAAGCTGGCATCCCCGTCGCCGATGGCGCAGTGGGTGATGCCGTCCACGGCCTGGCCGAGGAGGAGTTTGGCCGTCAGTATCCGGCCGGTTTTGACGATGAGTCCCAGTGCCATTGCTGTTCTCCTTTAAGTCTGAATTTCGTGGTCTTGATCGATGAGCACCGCGAACAGGATCTGGCGCGTGTCGGCCAGCAGCCCGGCCGGGATCGCGATGCGCTGAACGGTGTCGGATAGACTGATGTGTGCGCCGGATGTCCGGACGCTGGTGTCGATGCTCCGCAGCCAGGGGCGCGTCACCCGCACCGCCGCGTCGGCATCGACGCCCAGACGGCCATGGACGACGAGCCACAGGTCGGCGCTCCGGTTCAGGCGGTTGTGGACTGCCTGGCCGGTGGCGAGCAGCCTGGTGATTTCGGCAAACACGACAGCCTGAATCCGCGCCAGCACATTGACGGGCTGATGAATACGGCACGCCGCATCCACCTCAGCTTCGAAAGCGCAAACCACCCGGTTGGCGGTATCCGTATCCACCAGGATTGAGCCCAGGAGCACTTGACGTGTGTCCAGGTCGCTTGCCCAAGGCCGGGTCACCCTTGCGGAAATATCGATATCAATCGTGATGCCAGCCATCTATGCGCCTTTAGAGAATCGGGTTTTCCGTGCCGGTCAGGCGCAGCTTGATGTCGAGTTTGTTTTGCACTGGGGTGCCCGGGAGCACGGTGCAGCGCCGCCAGAAAGACAACGTCTGCTGAAATGCCTTATCACCGAGGTTGAGCGGTGCGCCCTGGGTGGCGGTATCGAGTTCGGTTTGGGTCAGGGCCAGGCGGTACCAGACCGATTCGTCGGTGCCGGTCTCATCGATGGGATCGAGCACCAGCCCGGTGTAGTCGTAGCCGGAATAGACGGTCGTCCCTGCGTCGTGCGCGGCCGGAGCGGTGTTGGCAACGCCTCGCTGCACGGTGAGATTGACGGTGCCGCAGCCGCTTTCGACGAGCATCTGCTCGCCGTCGATGATGATGAGTTCGCCGTCGTCAAAGCGCGGTTCGGCCAGGACGATGGAGGTCTGCGCCGCGTCAATGGCCGTAAGGAGGCTCGTCTGCTCGTTGGCGACGTAGAGCTGCCGATCCTTGATGTCGCCGTCGGTGCCGTTGTAGCTCTCGGCCTCGGGGCGGCTGAAATCCCCCTCGGAAATCTGCTGAGTCAGCGCTTCGTCAAGATAGAGGTGAATCGCCATGGGTTCTCCTTCAGGTGGGCCACTGGGTGGCGCGATAATTATTGGTGGCGGCCTCGAACCCGGCCTGCGTGGGCGCGTGCAGGTCCTGCTGACGGAACAGCCAACGGTAGGACGGCCGCGACCAGCGGAATCCGGCCTGGTTGAGGCGCATGCGGCTGACGCGCATCGGGCGGGTCCGATCCACGGAGAGGCGCAGGCCGGTGGTGTTGAGCGGGCTCGCGCCCAGCTTCATGGTCTCTACCCGATGGCGCTGGAGAGAACCTGTGTCCACGTAGATCTCAAGCGAGGCCCGTTCGCCGGTCAGATTCGCATTGCTCAGATACCGGGTGTTCAGGGTGTTCGCGTTGAGCCGGAACACAGGCCCTCTCCGCCGCCATCGGTCGATCCGGTCGACGGCCAGGGTGACGTCCGCGTCGCAGCCAGCGGTGGAGGCGAGCAGCAGATTGCTGATGCCGCCCTGGTTGGTGGTGAGATCGAGACCTTCGTTGAGCCTGGCGCGGCCAAGCTGGAAACAGAGGCGGTGCCGGGATTCCAGGGGCAGGCGCAGGTCGTACTTGGCTTCCGCCCGTTCGACCGGTTCCGCCAGCGTGTCGAAGAAGAAATCCTTCTGCCGGAAGCAGTAGCGCAGCGCGGTCTCGCCATGGGTCAGCGGCTTGCGGTTGAGATGGCTCTCGCCCAGCCCGAAGCCGCTTTCCAGCACATCCCCTTCGAAGTCGCGGCCGGTGTAGATGGGCGTGCAGAAGGAAACCCGATCTTCGCCGACGCGGGTGTGCGGCAACCGCCAGTCGTTGAGGGCCTTGTGGTTCAGACGCATCCGGTTCTGGCGGCCGTGAAAACGGGAGACCTTCACGGCGGCCCGGTCGATCTCCGGAATCATCTCCGTGGTGCTGGTGAGCTGCAGCAGCTCCCAGGCCCTCTGCTTGTTGGTCAGGTGACGACAGGAACCGAGCGAGGAACGTCCGAGGACGAAGGTTTCGTCGAGGAACGCCAGCACGATCCGGCGCACGGCGTTGGCATGCCCGAAGTCGAGCATCGCGCCGCCTTCGATCCATTCGAGCAGGAACTGGAGCCAGAAACAGCGCGTGCCCGCCGGGTGGTGAAACACCAGGGCGTCGCGCAGCCCCTCAGTTTGGTTGAGACACAGCACGCGAAACACGCCGAGGCTGAACACCAGCCCGGGCAGCTTGGCTTTGCTGAGTCTGGAGCGGGCATTGAGACGCAGAGCCGAGCGGAAGGTCTCCTGCAGTTCCCCCTGCCAACCGAGCGCGTTGAAGTCGCGTTCGATGGCCGGAATGGTGCCCTTGCGGCGATAGATTTCGACCGCCTCCCGCACGCGGCGGCGCTGGCAGTCCGGCGAACAGGTGCCGTCCACTTCGAGGCCGACCAGTCTCGCCAGCAGCGGCAGGAAGCGCTCGTCGCAGTGATCGACGTCGAAAATGGTCGGGAAGTCGTCGATGGCCTGCTTGAGCTCGTCGAGCGTTCCGGCGGGAAGGCTCAGAAAGGTGCGCAGGTCACCGGCCTCGTCGTTGTGCTCGTAAAGCGGCGGCAGCAGGCCGAGCAGATTGTCCTTGAACCAATCCGACATCAACCGGCCCTCCGCAGATCGAGGTTGACACTGCCGAGGACCGGGATTTCGCCGTGGCGCAGCTCGATGTCCTGCTGCGGTGCGTAGAGGTGCATGTGGCTGACGCCGCGCACGCCGTCGATCAGGGCCACCAGGTCGGAGAAGTGAATGGTCTGCCCGAAGGAGACCCGGTCGAAAGAAAAGAAATCGGTGAGCGCGGCTTCGATACGGCTGCGCACGTTTTCCAGTGGTTCACCGGGCCAGACGTAGACCTCGGCGTCGATGGAAACGGGGCGGTAGATCGGATCGAACAGATTGATCTCGACCGTGATGACCTTGCGGCGTTCGAGAAACTCGGCGAGGTCCCGCTTGAGCAGCGCCGAGGGCATTCCGCCGCCGTTGGGGGCGATGGCCAGTTGGACGTTGTAATAGCGGATGTTCTGGCAGGCATTGGTGTCGAGCACCTTGGCCTTGGCGACGCCGGGGTAACCTTCGGCGAGGGCCTGATAATCCTCCAGGGTGACGGCCTTCCAGAGACTGCGCAGCTCCGCCGGTGCCTGTCGGCGGGCGTGTTCGAGGGCTTCCCGCGAAGCGCCGCCGGTGGCGGGAACCGGGTTGGTGACGGTCAGGGAAACCTGGCCGCCGTCGAGGTAGACCGGGCTCAGCAGTTGGGTGATCCGGTTCGGACCGAGATTGCCCTGGTCCCCGATGGTCTGCAGATAGCTGACGGTGATGGCGCTTTCCTGAGCGGGTACAGCGCCGCTTTGCCCGTCGCCGAAAATCAGGGTGGAGATGTCGAGGGCGTCCAGGTCGGCCATGAAATGACGGCTGTCGGCCAGGCTGTCCTGGAAATGATCGACCTCGCTCCAGGCGTCGTCCCCCACCGTGACGGTGATGGTGCCCTGGGCGATGACGTCGCCGGTCAGGCGGATGCGCTGGAATGGCAGCCCCGTGGAAGTGAAGGTCTCGGTGCGACGCACGCCTTGACGGGCCGGGATGTCCACCGAGAGCACGCCTCGCGGGATCAGACCGTCCTCGACCGTCTCGAAATCCGCCTCGCCGTCATTCAGCAAGGCGCGGCAGGCCGTCCCCGCCGGAATGGTCAGATCCTTGCCGAGCGGGGCGGAGAGCCGAAAACGCAGCGTGGTGGTGGAGGCCACCGGCGAATCCAGCCGGTAGCCGATGAGTTTGCAGAGGTTGATGACGTTCTGGCGCTGGCGGGCCGTGGGCAGAAAGGCCTCCGCCGCCTGGGCGTCCAGGTAGTAGGCCAGCATGTCTCCCACGCCGCAGAACAGATCGAGCAGGACGACGCCGAGATCGGAGTGGTTGAAATCGGTCCAGCGGTCGGTGAGCTGCGGGATCTTCGCCAGCAGCTCCTGGCGGATCGATTCGTAATCCTTGTTGATGTATCCGATGCTTGCGCGGCCCATGGTCTCTCCGGTTTTCGGCGGTTATGCGAGAGCGCCTGATGCTCTCGCCACGCCGGTTACTTACCGGAAGGGACCTGGATGTGTCGGAGGCGGGATGCCTCAGAGCGGGCCGCGCAGTTGCCAGACGGGATTGGGCTGCCCGGAGGTGTTGTTGAGGTAGTGGGATTCCTTCTTGCCCTCGAAATAGAACAGGCCGATGCGACCAGACTCCGACGTGGTGATCCGGTGAACGGTGCCAGCGGCGTTGTCTTCCGCCTGGCTCTGGGTGTTGAAGCCCAGACCGCTCGCAGCCAGATAGAGGGCATGCTCGGCCTGGGGCGCTTCCGTTTCAGGCGCTCCCTCGAAGACCAGATAATGGCCGTGATTGTCACCCGGATCGCTAACGATCCATTTGCCGTTGCGGTCCTGAAAGGCTCCCTCGATGTAGGCGATCTCGTATTCTCCGGCTGGCCAGATGAAGGAATCGTCCGGATCGGGACTCATTTCGGCCGCGTCGAACCAGAACAGATTGAACAGCGAGCGCACGTCCGGTGACAGGCGCACGCTGCGCACCGGCGGCGGTTCCGGCTCGGGTTCCGGTTGGGGATAGCTGGGCGCGGGATTGTTCGGGTCTTCTCTGTAGAAGGGATAGACCAGGTTGCCGTCCACCTGGCTCTGGATCACCCGGTAGGCGATATGTACCAGCAGCAGGTTGCCGTCGATGTTCAGCGGCCGGTCGTCGAAGCGCACCTCCGTGATGATCACCCGCTTTTCCCAGCGCTTGATAGCGTCGATCACGTAATGACGCAGCAAGCCCTTGAGCACCTCGTCGTTCTGTTCGAACACCAGATCCTTCAGCCTGGAGCCGAACTCCGGATTCATGAACCGTTCGCCGATCCGGGTGCCGAGGATCTGCAGGATGCTTTCGCGGATGTGCTCGTGCTCCCGCGAGGTGGCGGTCGAGACCTGGGTGCCGCCGGATACCGACTGAAACCGGAACGGGTAACGCAGCCCCTTGCCGAGAAAGTCGTAGCTCATCAGGTACGCTCCTCGCAGTCGAGGCCGCACTGTCCCGAGCAGCCATTTTCCGGTGCGCCGTCGTCGATGGCTTCTCCCTGGAACCGGACCACCAGATCTAGACCGCTCTTGAGTCCCAGATGGATGGTTCCGTCCGCCTCGATCAGTCCGCCGTGGACGGACTGGCCGCACTGGAATCCCTTGGCTCCGCCGGAGAGCAGACGGACAGCGATGGTTTCGCCGATGCCCTCGATGCGGCCGATGCCGATGATGTCGATAGGACCGGACGGGTTGATCAGGGTGATGAACCGCTCCCGGTGATCGACGTCGAGGCGGATGCCCTCGGGCAGAACCACCGCGAAGCGTTCCGCGCCCATGGCGGTCGGATCGATCCCGGCAGGCAGTCCGCTGATACCGGCTGCCTCCTGGGTCGAACGCAGATAGGACTCGACCAGGGTGTAAAGGCGTCCCGGGGCGACCTCGACGGCCGTGCCGGGTCCGGGGGTGATGACCTGCTGTTCCCCGCCGTCGATGACGCAGATTCGCTGGTCGTCCGTGGTTCGCAGGATCATGCCGTCGGGCAAGGTGAAGAGCCGGTTGCCGTCCGGCAGATCCCGGGGTTCGGTGCCCGCAGGCAGTTCGACGAAGGGATAGAAATCGGGCTCCGGCTCGATCTGTACCTGGTCCAGATACTCCTGGGTCCTGGCCTGCTGGGCCTCAAGATAGGACTGGGCCTGGCCGCGCATCGCCTCAGAGGCGGCGTGACCGGCCTCCAGCAACGTGCGGATACCGGAAAGCTCCTCACGGATGCCGGACAGGTGATCGCAGAGCGCCCGCAGCACATACTGCTGTTCGCCGGAATCGGTCTGTTCGATGGTGGCCTGCAAGTCGGCGGGTTCTTCGGAAATCATGGACAACCTCCACTACATGCCGACGTTGGCGGGTTGGGATTGATAGCTCATGGCGTTGACCGGCGTCACTGTTCCGGTCGCGCCGTCGATTTCGAACACGGTCCAGACCGTACCCGGGGCGTTGGGAACGGTGAAGGTCTGCTCACGGCCATCGCTCAGGAACACTTTCACAGTGGCTCCGGACTGCGCCAGGCCGGTGCTCGGATTGGCGTTGCGGTTGGTGTAGTCGTGGACCGCGTAACGGTAGACGCCGGGGATGAGCCGATGGATGGTGATGGTCTCTGGCCCGTAGGAACTGGTGTCGTCCACGTCCAATTCCGCCGCCTCGTTTTCGATGGTGTGGGAATAGAACACATGGAAGCGACCGCCCGATGGCGTCGGTCCGGTGAGATGGGAATCGAGATCCCGGGGGTTGAGCCCCCACTGCAACACGATGCGGGCGACCTGGCCGTCGAGTTCGGGCGAGAGAACGATCTGGATGTCGCCGGAGGTGTTGGTGTCGGCGTTCACCCAGCCATGCCAGGCGATGTATCCCGGCGCGGTGACCTCCACGTAATAGAACCCCTCGGGCACGGTCAGCTCGAACCCGCCATAGGCGTTGGCGAAGGTCTGGAACGCCGCCGGGCCGGTTTCCGAGCGGCGGAATTCGATCAGCGCGTTGCCGACGCCGCTGGTGTTGAGGGCGTTGACCACAGTGCCGCTGAGGAAGACCGATGCTCCGCTGGCAAAGTCCGGGTGGTCGGCGAACCAGGACGGATCGCGGACCTCCACCAGAACATGGCGGAGGCTGTCCCGGGCCGAAGACCGCCAAACCATGAGCACGGCGTTGCCGATGGTCCAGCCGCAGCGAATGACGCCATCCTGCCCGATCTCCGCGACCTCCGGATTGCTGGAGGCAAAGACCGGGGCGTCCACGTCGCCGCGCAGGGAGAGCGGAACCCTTTGCTCGAACTCGCCAGCGGAGAGGCGGATGGAGCGAGGCTGAACCTCCCAGTGGTTATAGGCTGACGCGGTATCGGTCATGAAGGAACCTCCACCGGTGCGGAGACGCCGCCGCCATAGACCTCGACCTGGACGTGACGCAGGCTGAGCCGCTCGGCAGAATCCCAGACCAGGATCATGGCCGCCCCGGGAACGAAGCCGCACTCTACATTGCCGTCCTCATCGACACTGGCCACGTCGGGATTGGACGATTCGAACACCGGCGCTTCGGGTAGACCACGGATCGAGAGCGGAATGCGCTGGACGAATGGGGATCGCGAGACCCGGATCAGTTTCGGGAAAACATCCCAGTAGTGCGGTTCCTGCGGCTGTTCAAGATTGTTCATGGCGTCCCCCTCAGTTGTCGATGGTGTTGGGACTGCCGGTGACTATGATGGCTCCGCAGGCGGTGATGTCGCCGATGCGGGCGTTGGGCAATCCTTCGGTGATGGTGTCGAAGCTGCCGGTCACGATGGGCGTCACGCCATGCCCTGGGATGGGACAGACGTGCAGATCCCCCATACGGGCCACCGGCATGCCGTTGTCCAGCGTCCGGCTCGCCCCGGTGATGATGACGCCGCCGTGACTGCTGATGTCGCCGAGTCGCGCCTGGGAGCTCATGGGTTCACCTTCAGCAACAGGTGGATCAGAAAGCCGACGAGTCCGCCGATGGTGCTGCCGATGGTCAATACCAGGCCGACGATCTTCCACATGGTCTCGGTTCCCATCTTGGAGCCGACCCGGGCATGCAGCCGGTCGATCTCCTCGGCGTGCCGGTGCAGATCGGAATAGATCGAGCGGACCAGCACCTCGACGTTTTCCTTGTCCGATTTCTTCTCGATTTCGCGCTCGATCTTCTCGAGGCGATCCTGGATTTCCCGGCGGTGGTTTTCGAGGATGCTGCGGAATTCCTCCCGCCAATGCTCGAAGGTCCTGGCCAGCAATTCCTCGCTGGCCGAGAGTCCGGAGGGCGTTGTTGTTCTTTCTCCCATGCGATGCTTCCTTCAGGTGTTGATCAAGACGGTGTTCGTCGAGCGAATGATGATGTTTCCGGCCACCCCATCCATGAACACGAGGCTGCCGGACTTGTCGGTGGCGCTGATGCTCTCCTGGCCGGGCGCGGCGTTCATGCGCACCACCTGACCGGCCTTGTCGGTGAGGCGGATCTGTTCGGCGGCGGCGGTGGAATCGACGAGGATTTCCTGGGTGCCGCCCAGCCCCCAGATGTGAACCTTCTCTCGGCCCTTGGTGGTATCGATGAGGATCTTCTGCCAGCGGGAGCGGCCCTTGTCGCACGAGAGGATGTGGACCTTCTCCTTGTCCTGCCAGGCTTCGAGGATCACCTGCTGGCGGCAGAGGTCGGTGAGCTGGACGCGGGCGCGGGAGCCGACGATCTGCGAGGCGATGTCGAGCTGGTCGCCCTTCTCGGCGTCCTTCGTGCCTCGGCGCAGGGCGTTGCCGCTCTGCATCTCCGGCTTCACCTTCCCTTCCATGGTGAGGATCTGTCCGGCGCGGTCGATGATCCGCAGCAGCTCGTCGCCGTCGCGGTCATCGGCCAGGATGGTGTGGCCGGTTTCGGTCTTGAGCAGGACCTTCAGGCGCGGGCAGTAGTACGGCGGATGGCCGTGGTACTTCTTGTGTTCGAGATCGTCGTGCCGGTTGGCCTGATGCTCGACCTTGTCCTCGCAGTCATGGCAGAAGGCATTCGCGCAGGTGCGCTTGGATTCCTCGGGCTGCTCGCCGGGATTGCTCTTGGCCAGCCAGACCCCGGTCCAGATCGGATACTGGACGACGCCGCCCTCGAACTCGGCCCAGACCGAGGCACCTTCCTCGGGGACCAGGAACATGCCGGTGTCGTCGTTGCCGCCGTAGGGGAAACAGGGAGCGGCCCATTCGGACCAGTTCTCCCGCCCGCTGCCGAGCACGGCGGGGATCTCCAGCCGGACCCGGCCGAGGCGTTCGGGGTCGTTGTTGTCGCGCACGAAGGCCCGGTACTTGCCGTACCAGCGGTTGCGGTAGCGTTCCTCGGATTGACGGTCGCGGGTTTCAAGCATGCTCCGCCTCCCGCTTTCGACTGGCGTCCCAGGCCAGCCAGCCGCCCAGACGAACCGCCCAATACATGACCTGCCTTTTCCACAGAGGCACGCCCAGGGCCGCCATCAGTTCGAGAAAGAGGCGGTCGGCAGCAAGCCGCGAGACCTTGCCGGTGTGGTAGAGATAGTCGTGAACGACGGCCGCCGGGGAATATCGTCCCCAGGGCGGCACCACGCGCCAGAACAGGCGCGGCACCGAGGCGAAGTCGGTCTCGAACCCGGCGGGCACTTCGATGATGCGGCCAGCGCCGGTGCGGACACGGAACGGCTGGGTCAGCCTCGCGGTCATTCCATTGGGCAGGATCTCCACCCGAAGAGGCCCGGACAGTCCCAGCGCGGTGCCGGAAAACAGGGTCTTGGTTTCGGTGCTCATGACCGCCACCTCGCCTTGCCCGACCGGCGCACGTCGAGATGAACCCAGGAGGCATAGACGCCGATGCCGCCCTCGCGGAAGAGAGGGATCTCCTCGGCGATGACCGCCAGTTCCTCGGGCCAAACGCCTGCGGGACAGCTCACGTCGGCCGCCATGCCCAGCGTGTGGAAACTCTGCTCCGCGCCGCCCACCGCCTTGTTGTGTCGGTTGCAGCGAAAGCCGCTGGTGATGGACAGCGGTTTACCGATGCGGTCGCGCAGCGTCTGCAGGGCGTCGACCAGGTCGGGATGGACCGCAGCCGAATGGCCGCAGCAGTTTTTGCCCTTGCAGGCGAATTCCGAACGGTTGAAATTTTTGCTGAGATCACCCATTGCCGCCTCCTTGTGTGACCGCGCCGGAGTCCGCGTCGATGGTCACCATGGCTGGCGGCTCGTTTTGCGGCGTGGGCGGGGCCTCCTTGTCGTTGGGTTTGCCCTGGGACTCGGCGGACTTGTCGCCCGCGCCCTTGCCGAGGGCGTTCTTCTTGAGTTTGAGTTCGCAGAGATAGCCTGCGCTGCTGATGCTGTGGCGCACCGAGTGGCAGTAGTAGATGCCGGAAAACTTCTGGCCCACGCCCTTGATCTCGACGTTTTTCTTGGCGCGTAGCTGGGGAATGCCAATGGTGGCGGCGTCCGCCTCGACCTGGCGCAGCTCGGCCTCGCGGAACTTGCCTTCGGCGCTGTCCTGGGCGGGCTCCTGGCGCGGCTCTTCGTGAAAGCCTTCGGAACGGTCGAAGCAGGGCACGATCTGCCCCGTCTCCTGTTCCTTGAAGCTGCCTTCGCCGGTGTTGCCGTCGACCAGATAGGTCTGCTTGCCCAGGGCCGTCCGCTCGGGCGTGGTGGCGTTGTTGGCCTTGTGCTCGACTACGTCCTTCTTGCGCGGGTCGACGCCGACCGTCTTGGTCTCGACACCCGCGCCCTTGGCTCCCTGGGATTGGGTGCTGGGGCGGAACGAGCGCAGCAGGCCCTTGGTGTCGGTGAAATATTCGAGGGTCAGAAGCGGCGTCTGGTCGAGTTCGCGGGGATGGAAATGGAGTTCGTCGTCCTGGATGTAGAAGACATAGCCGCTGACGCCGTCGCCATCGCGGTCGCGGGCCTTTTCCGCCAGCTCCTTGAGGAACTGGGCGTCCGAGATGTTGCTCTGGGTGACGCGGAGATGGGTCCCCTTGGTGGCCGTGACCACCGGCGTGAGGCCGTTGGCGGCGGCGACTTGTTCGGCGATTTCCGAATAGAGGATGCCGGGAGCAGGTTTTTGCCAGACCTTCTGGTTTTCCTTGCCCGCGAGTTTGAAGCCCTTGTCGTAGGCCTTGATGCGGATGGTCGGATCGCCGTTTTCCGGGAAGTCGTAATCGATGTCCTTGATGACCGCTTTCTTGCGCGGAGAGAGGTTCCCCACGTAGCCGAAGCGGGCCACGATCTCGTTGCCTTCCTGGAACAGCGGATCGTCGACGAACTGCAGGTTGCGGTCGGTCACCGACAGTTCGAGGACATCCAACTCCTCCTCGTTGTCGGTGAAAACGAACGAGGTGATCTCCTGGGTGATGTCCTTCGAGAGGTCTTGCCCCTCGATCTGAATCAGAAATGTCGGCTTGAAGGTATCCAGATCCATGCGTCTCTCCGGTAGTTCGCAGTTCCCTGCTTACTTACCGGAAGGCATGGCGAGGTGTCGGACGCTTCAGTCGAGCAGGCGCATCTGGACGTGTTCGCGGGAGGGAATGCGCAGCGCCAGACCCGGCTCGAGCGCCAACGGGAAAAAGAGGTCGTTGTAGTCGCAGATGATCCACCAGAGCCTGGCGTCACCCAGATAGCGGTGCGCGAGCAGATCCAGGCGGTCGCCCTCGACCACGGTGTGCAGGCGGTCGTCGTGTCTGGGGGTGGTGTCGATGCGCTGGCGCATGCCGAGGGAGGTGCCGTCGCTGTCCCGGTAGAGAACGCAGCGGGCGTAGCGGGAATCACGGCCGATCATGAACGTACCTCCGACCAGTTGATGGAACGGTCCACATATTCCTCGAGGACGATGTCCACCTCGGCCCGTTGCGGCAGCAGGTTGTCCCGGTCGAACAGGCCGAAGAAACGCGCCTTCACCTGCCGGACGATGCAGGTCACGCCCGGGTAGAGATCTCCGAAAATCAGCAGCACACGGTGCGGCGCGTTCTTGAGCATGGTTCCGGCGTGTTCCGGATATTGCAGCGAGCGGAGCCAGTCGACCTTCTGTTTCACCGGCCCCTTGAACAGCTCGACCTTGAAGGCGATCCGGCGCGGTTCCCCGGCGACGTACTGGTAGCGCGGATGGCTCATGCCGGGGATTTTGATCGTCGCGTAGTCGGTCGACTTCTCGTCGCTGATGGAGTTGGGGTTGTACTGGAATTCGAGCCGCTCCCCCGTGTCGGCGTCCACCAGATATCCCTTGATGGGCTGTTGATCCCAGGCCATTCCTTACACCTAGGCGATCTCGATGATCGGCTTGCCCAGTTGTCCGGCCCGGTCGAGTTCCAGCCGCATGCCGCTGGAAATGCCGTTGCCGGTGAACGCCCACACCTCGTCGCAACATTCCATGTAGGCCAGGCCGCAGGCGATGCCAGTCTCCCGCTGCTCGGGAACGCTGTCATCGGTGAAGGTCGGATACAGCAGATGCGGCGCGAACGGCGCGTGACCGTTTCTCATGACCTGGCGGCAAAGCGCCTCGGCGACCTTGACGTTTCGGGCTATGTCACCCGCGAACGGGCTGCAGACAAAGATGCGTTTCATCGGTCCTCTCACAGGGTTTCGTAGTTTCTGATCTTCCGCTCCCGCAGGTCCCTGTAGACCGCCTCGGCCACCTTCCGGCCATCGATGTTGGTGGTCACGCTCAGTTCCACCGGGCGGTCGGCCAGACCATCGAGGCGTGAGAGCAGGGATTCCAGCAGCTCGCGCAGACCCGGACCGGCTTCCTCTCCCCGCAGTGGTGTCGCGGGAGCGGTGCGGGCCGGAGTAATCAAGCGTTCGGAAGGCACCGTCTCGGCGAGTCCCGATTGCAGGGGCTTCGCTATCGGAGTCGGCGCGGCCGTCTTGGGCCGTTCAATCCCGGCCAGAGCCGGAGAAGCACTTCCGATTTCCGGTGCCGGTTCCACCGCAAACGGCTGGATGTAATTCTTACTTACCAGTTCGACGGCCGCCGCGACGGTCTGCACGGTGCCGTTCATCGGTTGCGGGGGTGGCGCGGCCGTGGCCATGACCGGCTGGAGCATCAGCATGGCGCTCAGGGCCTTGGGCACCAGGCACTCGTCCAGACGCGGCACGAGACTGAGCACGCTTTCGATGATGCGTTGCCCAATCGATTCGGCGGGCGGCGCAGCTCCGAGCGGTTGCTTCTGTTCGGCCACCTGCGGAATCGGGGTCTGGACTCCCAGCATGGCGCGAGCGGAGGAGAGCAAACCGTTGGCGATCCCAGCGCTTCTATCCTTGATCGCCTGGATGCCCGCGCTCGCGCCGCTGGAAAGCCTTTGCCAGAGGGATTGCCCCTCGGTACCGGCACTGGCAAAGATTCGGCCCACAGCCCCGGGGACGGCAGACAGCGTGGCAACGATCCGGTCGCGAACAGTGACGGCTCCCGTGGCCAGCGCGTCCCAGGCATTGACCTGGGGCGGCGTGATCGCCAGCTCAGGCGTGCCGCCAAACAGGGATTGTTTGAGACCTTCGAAGATGGCACCGGCCTTGGCCGCGACGGTTTGTGCGCCGGAGGTCAGACCGTCCCAGAGTTTTCCGGCCATCCGGAAAGGAGCCGAGGCGGCGTCCATGAGGTTTCCGCCCGCCGTTTTGACCTGCTGCCACGCTCCCGCAGCGGCCGAGAGAATCCCGCGAGCGGCGAAGCCGAACACTTTCGCGGGCAGCGACTGGGTAAGGCTCATGCCGTCGGCGAGAGTCTTGAGCAGCGCGGAACCGGAGGCGGTCAGGCTGGCGAGTGGTCCCTCGCGGGCATCGGAGAACGGCAGCAGATTGCGCAGCTTGCCCAGGGCGTTCTTGAGCATGGTGAAGGGATAGGTCACCGCCGACCAGATCCCTTCGCCCAGGGCGATCAGCAGCTTTTTGCCCGCCTCGAAGAAGGTGGTGTCCCCGGCGAAGAAGGAGCGCACGGTGGCAAACAGATCCCGCAGGGTGCTGATGATCGGCAGATTCAGAATCGCCTGGCGGATCTGTCCGGCGGCGTCGGCCACCAGGCGTCCGAAGGAGGTGAAGATGCCGGAAATGAAATCCCAGACACCGACCACCACATCCCGCGCCCAGCGGAACGGGGTGGCAAGAAAATCGTAGACCGCGCCGCCAATGGCCTTGAGACCATCCAGCAGGGAGATGTCACCGGTCAGCACCTGCCAGACGGAATAGACGATCTTCCCGGCGGCCACGAAGGCCTCGCCGATCATGCGCACGGGCAGCAGGAACTTGTAGATGAACTTGGTCGCGCCGACCAGGGACCCGACGATGATCTTGCCGACCCAGACCACGCTGCGCACCACCACCGCCAGGGCTCGCACGATGAGCGACAGGTTCCAGGCCACGATCTTCAGGGCGAACGCCAACCCCTGCAGAAGCACACCGGCGACGGTGCCGATAACCGTGCCGAAGTTACGCCAGGACGACCCGTCGGTGGCGCTGGCGGCCACGCCGAAGATCTCCACTACTGAAAAGACCGCGCTGGCCAGTGCCGCGTAGGCGCTCATCAGTGTGCGGACGGTCGGTTCGAGGATGGCGCGGATGCGGCCAAAGGCATGAGAAAAAGCGTCCCACAATCCGGCCAGGGCCTCACGAACGCGGTAATAGGCCTTGAAGACGGTGACCACGAAACCCAGCAATCCGGCGGATTCGAGCTTATGGGCCAGTTCGGCCGACATCTGCCCGACGCCGCCGCTGAGCGAACCCACCAGCTCTCTGATCCCCTGAAACACCAGCGAGACCTCGTTCCAGGCCCCGGTGATGACATCCTGGATGCCGCCGAAGTTGGTTTCCCAGGCGCGTTTGAGCAGATACACCGAGAGGATCACGCCCGCGATGATCGCGGTGACGGGCAGAAAATAGGTCGCGACCGCCGAACCCACCCCGGCGAGCGCGGCGCTGATGGCCACGAACCCGGCCTTGATGGCGGGAAGCATGAGTCCCACCATGCCTACGGCGGCGGTGACGGCTCCGGCCACGACCAGAATGGTGCCGAGAGCCATGGACAGTCCCAGGACCACCCGGGTCACGCCCGGCATCGACTTGGCCATGCGCTGCAGGAACAGAATGAAGCGGGATACGCCGTTGATCACCGGCGTGACCACCGGCAGCAGAGTGCGGCCCAGAATTTCGCTGAGGTTGGCCATCTGCTGGCGCAGGAGCAGAAACTGGGCTCCGATGTCCTGATTCATGGCGTCGGCCATCTGTTCGGTGACCGCCGTGCCGGTCTTCATGGCCCGGCCTACCGACTGGATATTGCCTTCGAGGCTCTCCATGCCCGCCGACATCTGCAGCAGGAACTTGACCGCCTCGTCGGAGCCGAAGGCCTTCTTCAGCTTCACCTGGGCGGCGGCGTTGGAGAGATCGGGGAACTGGCGCTTGATCTCTTGCAGGATGGGAACCACGCCCTTGAGGCGGCCGCTGGTGTCGGTGAAGGACAGGCCAAGCTCGTCACCGGCCTCGGCCGCCTTCATGATGAACGCCTTGTACAACGTGCCCGCCTCGGAGCCGGGCATGGTGGTCTGAAGCTGGCCAAGCACGGCGAGCTGCTCGTTCAGGGGAATGTTGCTCGCGGCGGCCACCGCGCCGATGTTCTTGATGGCGTCGGCCATCTGGGTGCCGTTGGTCTTGAACGAGGCCACGGTCTGCGCCATGGCTCCGGAAAAGGCGGTCGCCCATTCCATGTCGTTCATGTCGGCCATGATGGGCTTGAATATCCCGTAGGCCGTGGTGAAGGTGCCGACCATCTCCTGGGTGGTGGCCTTGGTCGCCTTGGCGGTCATGGCGGCCATGGAGGTGAAGACGCCCACGGCCTCGTCGCTGAGGTTGGACAGGGCCGATTTCACATCGTAGGTGGCGGTGATGAAGGCGGCCTTGTCGGCACCGGACCATTGGTTAGTGAAGGATTCGGCGGCGTCCTCGATGGCCCGGAGGTCCTGCACGCCGAGGGACGCCAGCTCGCCCAGGGCTTTCTGGGTCGCGGCGGTGGAGGCGACCAGGGCGGCGGGTACTGCCATCAGGGCCAGTCCCGCCCCCAGCATCATGGTGCCTTGCTGGATGCGGTCCAGGTTGCGGGTCATCCGCTCGCTGGCATCCGCCACGGTGGAATCGAGGTCCATCATGGAGCCACGGATGCGCTGCGCGTTCTGCGAGAACGCATCCTTCATCGATACCACTATGCCCAGTCCGAGATTGCCGTTCATCTATCGCCGTTCCGTTTGCTCACGTTCAAAATCAAGTTGCCGCTCGAGGGCCTCGACGAACTGACGCCGGACCCTGAGCGGCAGCGAGCGGGTTTCCGACCAGCCCCAGTGCAGTCCGCCGTAAGCGAGAAAGAATGCGTCGCTTACAAGCGAACTCCTGGGAACAAAAAAGACGGTTCGGCCTCCAGTCGGGTGCGGATCTTGGTTCCGCAGCCATCGCATTCGGTCTCCACCGAGGTGTCGATTCCCGCGTCGACCCGCGACATCTCCTGCCGCAGCGCGTTGCGGTCGCGCATCGACATTTCCGACAGGCTCTTCTTGGAAGGGGCCTTGCCGTCGATGTCGAGGATGCGAATGAGCATGGCCGAGGAGATGTTGGGCTCGCGCAGGCTGGCCAAGCGTTTTTCCTTATGGCCGTCGAGATATCCGAAGCGCACGGTTTTCTTCGAGCCGGGCAGCTTGAAGACGAACTCCCGCTCCTCGCCGTAGGGGGTGAACTTGAGATCCTCGAGATTGATGGTCACAAAGTTGGTCATGCGGCAGGCGCTGTTCGGGCAGCTCAGCTCCAGCTCCACCTCGTCCCCCAGGGAAATCTGGCGCAGGCGGACCAGAGCGAACAGCCGGTCACCCGAGAGCAGGTTCATCACCTCGGAAAGATCGGGATCGGTCTTCTCGCCCAGCCGGACGAAACAGTTGCGGAGCACCTGGTTGATCGCCTCTCCGGAACGGATCAGGCGTTGGTTGGTGAGCAGTTCTTCCTCGGTCCCGGTCATTTCCCGGAGTTCGAGTTCAGTGCCGCTTGGCAGTTCAAAGCTGTACATGGTCGATCCTCCGGTTTAGGTCCAGTATTGGAAGCAGATGGTGAGCTTCTCGATGGTGTTCTCGGTGTTGCCGCCCTCGAGCTCGTCGTATTCGAGCGCCTTCACCCAGGCCCCGTGCAGGGTCCAGCGGCGGGTCTCGTTACCGGTGCGGTCGTAGCGGACAACATCGATGTCGCGCATGTAGTCGGCCGGAAGACCGCCGGTGACGGCGTTCACGTCCACCTGTTTCTTGATCCATTCGCGGGCCGCCTCGTCGGAGCCGTCCTGCAGGTTGCCTTTCTCGAGGGTGATGTCCTCGAATTTGACCCGCCCCGCCACCTTCTGGTCGAACATCGAACCGGCCGGGGCAAAGGCCACTTCCTCGAATTCGGTTTTGGGCTCCTGTCCCTTATGGAACAGGGCCACGTCGAAGCCGTTTACCTCGATGGCGAACTGCCAGTTCTGGTAAAGGCTCTTGGGCATATTTCCGCTTCTCATAGCCGTGTTCTCCCGTTAGATGATTTCTTTGAAGTCCGCAGAGGTAGCGGTCAGGATGAAGTTCAGCTCGATGAACTCCGCCGTCTTGGTCGGCTTGACGAACACGCGGGCCACCATTTCGTTGCGGTCGATGACCGCCGGGGTATTGGTCTCCTCGTCGCACTGGAAGGCGAAGTCGTACAGGCCACCCTTGTCCTTGATGTCCTGCAGGAAGGGATTGATCAGGCGGCCGAGGGCACGCCAGGTCTGGGGATGGTTCGGCTCGAACACCACGAAGCGGGAGGATTCCGAGATGGCTTCCTCCATGAACATCATCAGGCGGCGGACGTTGATGCGGTCCACGGCCGAGGGCTGGCTTTGCAGCGTCTTCTGGCCCCAGATGTTGATGCCGGTGTCGGGGAACACGGCGATGACGTTGACCCCTTCCGGATAGAGCACATCGCGCTCGCCACGGCTGGTCTTGTAGGCCAGGGAGAGCGTGTTGAAGATGCGGCCACGGTCGATACCGGCGGGCGCGTTCCAGACGTTGGTCTTCTGGTCGCTGCGGGCGATGCAGCCCGCCACCGCGCCGCAGGGCGGCACCAGCTTCTTGCGCGAGTTGACCGGATCGCTGATCTCCAGCCAGGGGTAGTAGAGCGCCGCGTAGGAGGAGTTGAATGCCGCGTGGCTGTACATCCCTTGTCCCTTGCGGAAGTCGACCGCTTCGAGCGGCTCCAGGTGCATGGGCGTGTCGGCGATGAACAGCAGATCCTTGCGCCCCTCGGCATAGGCGATTCCGGCGTTGATCACCGGCACCGTGGTGACGCCGGGGACCATCAGCAGATTCAATGCGTCGATCTCGTCAAAGCCATAGAGGCCGGTACGCTGCGAGGGATCGCCGATGAAATCCGCATCGGCCAGATCGGTCAGCCCGTTGTCGCCGCCATTGAGCGTGAACACGCCCAATGCCGGACGGTCGCCGGGTGTTCCCGTTGCTGCGGCCAGATCCTGGACCAGGATGAAATCCGAGCGGTCGTTGATCGCCAGCTCCACATGGTTGGGCAGCGTCTCGTCCATGCTCAGATCCTTGAACACCTCGACCACATCGCCTTTGTGCCGGACCACCAGGTTGAAATGGTTGGCCGGATCGAGAGAACCGTCCTCGATGGAGATGGAGAGTCGGTCGCCCCAGACGCCTTCGTTCACGGCCTCGATCCGCAGGGCGTCGGCGGGCGTCGCCTCCCGGTTCTGCAGCACGATGGAAGATTTGAGCGCCGTCAGGGTGTCCCGGTCGGTGGAGTCGGTGAGATGGGCGATGCGGGTGACGTAGAGGACCGACCCGCCGTTGTCGAAAAACGCCCGTGCGGCGTAGGCCAGATAGCTTTCGTTGATATAGGAGCCGAAACGGTTGATAAACTGTTCCCAGCTCGTCACCAGCACGGGCTTGTTGATCGGGCCTTTCTCGGCCACTCCGACCATGGCAGCCGACGAGGTCGAGATCTGCTTCACATAGAAACTGAAGTCCGTTTCCCGGGTGTAAATCCCGGGCGATAGATAGGTCGGCATGGTTATTTCCTCCGCTTGCTGGTGGTCTTGGCCTCATCGGCTGCGGCGTCCTCGGTCGCCGTTGGCTTTTCCGGCTCCGGTTCCGCGCCGCCGGTCAGGTCGGTGATGCGCACCAGGCCGCGTTTTCCGGCGGTCTTGATCTCTGCGGAGAGGTCCTTGCGGGCGATGCTCTTGCGCTCTCGCGGCCCGAGGTGGAGGGTTCCCTGGTCGGAGAGGTTGAACGTCAGGGGTTGGAACTGCAGGTTTCTGATCTCGATCACGGTTGTTCTCCTTTACGGTTGAATGGTTCGTTGCTCTGTCACGTCGCCGTGAAACTGGAAGGTCCGGTCCCGGATCAGCCGACCGTCGCGCAGGTCGCCGTCGTACACCGGGCAGGATTCGATGCGGATGCGTCCGGAGCTTTGCCGGAGGTTGGAGAGGTTCACCCGGGCCAGGCCGCCCAGAGGAACCAGTTCGGTAAGATTCAGGCTGCCCTGGTCGGCGATGGCGATCTCCGGGTAAAGCTGGAGGAACCGCGACACCGATTCGTGAAAACCAAGCAGTTCGGCCTCCCGGTCCACGGTCACCACCAGGTCGAAATCGAGGTGATAGAGACGGGGAAACCGGCACTCCTCGAAACTCAGCTCCGCGACATTCTTCTCGAATAGGCGGCTCTGGCTGCGGCGGAAACGGTCTTCCGTCAGTTTCGGCCCCTGGAGGATGACGCTGGGGGTGCGCTGGACCTCGAACAGGTCATCCGGGAACACCAGCACGGTGTCCGGATGGATGGCCTGCTTGGCCAGGCGGATCAGGGTTTCTGTGACGGTCTGTATCGTGCTCAAGGGACGCCTCCGTTTTCTGCCTGGTTACTTACCGGAAGCGCTGGCGATGTGTCGGAGGCTCAAAGCGCGGAGCGGATCGCCTCACGATAGTTCTGGAGGATCTGCTCGCGGTACTTCTCCATCACCGGATGTAGAAAAGGTCTGGCGGGGATGATGATGGTCGCGCCGTTCGGATGTTTGATGGTGGCTCCGTACTCCATGACGGCACCGATGTTCACCATGTCTTCACCGTCCTTGTTGACGGTGCCGCGCAGCAGTCCGACGAACGCCTTGTCTGCCATGATTTTTTGGGTGATGGCGTTGATGAGAAAGCCGGTGTCGATGAGCGCCTTGCTGGAACCTTTGCGCTCGATGGTGCTTTCGGCGAGTTTCACGAAAGCCTGTCCGCCCGGGGCCTGGGAGCGAATCCCCCGCTGGATCTCGCGCACCAGAAAAAGGGCGTTGCGGATCGTGGCCTGACGCAGGGCCGTGGCCAGGCGCGGCCCCATGCCGGTGGTCAGCTTGGCGCGGGCCTTGTCCCAGTCACCGGTCCGCCTAACGCCCATTGAGCTTCACCAGTTGCAGGTTCTTATGAGTGACGGTGCCGAAGAAGTGTTCTTCTTCCACACTCTGTATGCGATAGGTTTCCCTGTCTGAGGCCAGGCGGTCTTCACCCCGGACATCGGCATCCGGAAGGACACAGGCAAGCGCGTCGATCTTGCCGCTCAGCTCCTCCGGCGGGGTTTCATTCAATTCAAGGGGGATGACAGAGACTTCCGCGTATTCGGCATCATCGGTGCCGTAGAGCCGCTCGCCGGGAACGACGCGCAGGACGCGTGCGGTCTGGCCGGAGGAGAGGATCAGCCGGGCGACGTCGGCCACGGCTTCGGCGCGTTCCCGGTCATTCAACAACATCGAGATCGATCCCTTGTTCGTAGATGACCGGCATAAGGCCGCTCGGAGTCAGGATGTAGGCTTCCTGATCGAGCTGGGTGGCCGGACGCAGCTCGGTGAGCCGCTGGCGGTAGTCGACGAGCAGATCGGCTTCGAGCTTGGCCCAGTGGCCGGGCTGGCCGGTTTTGTCCACCCGCTTGTCACCGCTGGAAAAGGAGAAGGCGTTGGCGGTGGCCGAACGCATGACCTGGCAGGCGTGGATCTGCGCCATGATCACCAGGAGCTCGCGGACCTCGCCGGTGGGATCGGGGGTGATCTCTCCGACCGTGATCGTCAGCGATTGGTCGAGGTCGCGGCCAACCCGGAAAACGGCTTTCCGGACGCATCTCTCCAGAGTCTGGTCCTCGAAGAGAGATGCGCCCGGATCGGACAGGTCGAGCCGCAGGTCGGCGATCAGGTCACTCAGCAGCACCTTGCAGGCCCTCCAGACGGCTCTTGAGCGCGTCGATCACCGTGCGGCGTTTTTCGGTTTCCATGTAGCCTTTGAGGGTTTCCGGATTGGCTTCCTCATTGACCTTGGAGATGGCGTCGGTGGCGGAGAGTTTGCTCAGGTCCACCGGTTCCGCGTCCTGGTCGGGCTCTGGAGGGGCGAGCGGTTCCTGCTTCGGTTTGTCGGCCATGGCCAGGCGGCCGTTCTTGAGCGCCGCCTGGATCTGCTTGGTGAGGCGTTCCACCTCGACCACCTGGCCGGGCTTGAGTTTCAGCCCGGCGTCGGGGATCACCAGAACGCCGGGACGGATGTTCTTGATTCGATTCATCTCACGTCACCTCCCGGATTACGGAACCAGTTTGACCTTGGCCATGATGTCGGGGCGGGTAATGCCCTGGCCGATTTCGGACCACACCAGCCAGCCGGTCTTGAAGCGGGTCTTCTGATCGATGGACTCCGTCTTCAGGTTTTCGCGCACCGGCATCTTTCCGACCTCTTCATCCGGGACGATGATGATCTCGTCCAGCGGCATGGAGGCGGTCAGCAGAATGCCGCCGGTGCCGTAGTTCTTGATGACACCCTTCTGGCGCAGCTCGAGCTTGGTCTGGGGATCGAGGTTCCAGCCGCGCATGTCGTTGAACCGGCGGCCGCGCAGGACGATGTACTTCACCGACAGCTCCAGGTCCTCGATGATCGAGATGGCCTCGTTCAGTGCATCCTCGGTGAGCAGGTCGCCAGTGACCTCGATGGTGTTGGTCGCCGGGATGGCCGAGGAGAGCACCGAGATGGTGCGGCGGTCCATCTCCTTGCGAATAGCGTCGGCGGCGCTGGTCTGGATGTCCATCAGCGTGCCGATGTTGCCGTTCTTGAGGACGGAAACGTCCACCATCGGATTGGAGTGGATGCGGTTGGTGGGGAACTCGACCTCGTCCTTGCCCACCTCCTGCTCCTGGGCGTCGCCGTCCTTGCTGATCCAGTGGGCCTTGACGGTCGGTTTCTTCTGGTAGACCGGACGTTCGCCCTTGGGCAGCGTGTGCTTGGTGAGCAGCAGCGAGGAAATCTCCTTGCGCTTGATCTCCTGTTCGATGGGCGCGGCAATGGCGGCGGCAAGCGCCCGCATGCCTTCGGGCGACTCGAGAGCCTCGCTCATGAGCCGCGCCATGGTTTCCATGTACTCCTGGGAGTGGATCTTCAACTGATTGGTTTTCATGTGCGTGGGCTCCTTGGGTTAGACGAGCAGGCGGAATTTGAGGACGCCGCTCTGTACGGAAATGGCGTGGGCGACGACGTGCTCCCCGGCCGCGACGCCGTTGGTCAGACGACCGCCCGCCGAAACTTTCAAGTCGTCTCCGGCGACGACGGTCCCTTCGAAGGCGTCGGTCTCGTAAACGCCGCCGTCGCAGTAGATGCCTGGCATTTCGCCACCGGCGTAATCCTTGATCAGGATGCCGAAGGAGCGCTTGGTGGGATCGGTGTTGACGGCGAACAGGTCGTCGCCGACCACGCGGACCACCTGGCCGAGTTGGCCGTCGCCCTGGATGTGGCCGTCGCCATAGGCGAGGCTGCGGTGACACGGATTGATGAATGACATGGTGTTTCCTCCTTAAGCGTTGATTTCCGAGTGTTCGGGAGTGTCCTCGCCGACACGGTTGCGGTAAGCGGCCATGAACCCGTCGCGCAGGCGGTCCTCGAGCGACACCTTGCGGTCGTCCACATCGTGGGGCCGGACACCGGCGTCGCTGCGCAGCGGGGTTTCCGTCGATGCCTTGGCGGCGGGCTTGCCGCCCTGGTCGCTGTCGGCGGGTTTCTCTTCCTTGTCCTTGTCCGCTTTTGCCGACTTGGGCAGGCGTTCGTAAGCGGCCTCGGTGGCGGCGAATGCTTCGTCGGACAGTTCGGCCAGGCGTTTCAGTTCGGCTTCCCGGTCCTCATCGGAAGCGAAGGAGAGTCCCTGCTTCTCAAGCCGGGTGAGCAGCTTCTTGGCCCGGGAGCGGCAGGCGGCCGCCTTTTGTTCGGCTTCCAGTTCCTGGACGCGTTTCTGCAGCTCGGCCACCTGGGCCTTGAGCTGCCGGTTTTCCTTTTCCAGGTCGGTAACGCGGGCAGGATCGCCTTCCTGCTGGGCCGGTTTCTTCTTGGCCGCGTCAGATTCAGTCTTGGCGGCCGGGTCTTCGGTAGGTTTGGTTTTGTCTTCCATCGTGGAATCTCCTTCGGGTTGGGATTGGTCGGGCTGGCTCTGAAGGGACGCCACCTGCAGAATCCTGGCGTTCTCGTCCGCGCCTTTGCGGTCGAGCAGTCCCAGTCCGGTGAAAGTGACGCCGTGCAGAATCTCGAAAACGGGTTGGCCGCCCACATCACGGCCCTTGAATTTGCGCAGGTGGGTGCAGTAGTCGGCCTTGTTCTGGAAGCGCTTGTGGCAGACCGAGCATTCGCCTTCCTGGTAGTCGCACTCCATGGAGACCTGGGAGATGATCCCGCGCTTCATCAGCTTGTAGGCCAGCCGGGCGGCCGGGGTGTCGTGGACATACAGCTCGCCGACGCATTCCACGCGGCCGCCGTTGTCGTCCTCCAGGTAGTCGGCGGCGACGATGCCACCCACGATGTCGTTGAACTCCTGCGAATGCTGCAGATCGACCTTCTTGTTCACGGCCGTCATGTGCCGACCGGACAACTCCTCGGCGGTGAAGTGGTCGCCGTTCTTGTTGGTCCCGGTTCGGCAGAGCACGAAGCTGAACTGGGGGTCGCCCGCCGAACCGACATCCATGGCCTCGGTCGCGAGGCGTTCACCATCGCCCAGCCGGATGTCCACGGGGATGCTGGTGTGGAAGTTCGCGGCGGCGGCCATCGGAACGGGTTTCTCCTCCCGTTCGGCGCTGGCCTTGGCCCCGGGAGCGCAGACGAACAGACGTTCTTTGGCGTTGGAAGCCTCGCCGTGCTTGGAGGTGATGGCGTAGTGGTGATCCTTGGACTTCATCCGGCTCTGTTTGCCGAAGGAGCCGATGATCCGCTTCATCTCCTGCTCGTTGGGATAGGCGTGATCGCGGTAGGAAATCAGCCAGTGCGGAATGTGCTTGGCATTGCCGAGAAAGGTCTGGAAGAACTCGCTGGCGTTGGCCTTGGTGACGGTCTTGTGGTCGGTCTCGTAATACTTGACCTTGGTGTCGGCCTTGATTTCGAGCCCTTCCCAATAGGTCATGAGCCCTTCCACGAAGTGGTAGGCCCGCTCGTAGTTGGTAGTCGAAAACTCGGTGGCGTAGGGCGGATCGAAGTAGGCCAGATCCGCCTTGGCTTTCGGCAGCAGGTCGTTGATGTCCTGCCGGTGGGCCTTGTTCTCCTTGTCGTTGTCGAAGACCAGGGCGTTGATGCGCTGCAGGTTCTTGCGCAGACGATCCTTGAATTCGTCTGGGGTGTCCTGGCGGCGGCCATAGTCGGTGGACGACGAGAAGTGGCCGAAGCCGCCCTTGCCGCTCATGCAGGTCTTGCCGAGGCCGAACAGGGCGATGTCTTTCTTGAAGCCGGAGAGCTTGTCGCAGTTGGCGCGGATGGTGTCGATCAGCGCATGGACGCCCTTGGCGAAGAAAATGCCCTTGAAGTTGTCCTGAACGAAGCTGCCCGCCTTGGCGTTGTCGGCCAGGAGCGCCTCGATCTCGTCCTCGCTCAGGCGAACCGAGTTGTTCTCGATGATCGCCTTGGCGGCGTGGTGGCAGTAGCGGAGCCGGTCGTTGGCGATGACCTGGAGGCCCTTGGTCTTGTACATGTAGGCCACGACCGCAGACCCCGAAAAGGCGTCGAGCACGGTGCCAACGCCTTCCGGGGTATGCTTCCAGATCCAGTCGACGAGCTTCTGCTTACTGCCGATGTAGTTGGTGATGTACTTGGGGCGCTTCTCGGGAGGGAGCTCTTCAGGAGCGGACTGTTCGGCGGCCTCGGTCCCGAGCGCATCGGGATCGAGAGTCAGCGCCGCATCGGCCTCCAGTAGAAACGCCAGCCTTTCCAGGTCTGTGGCGAACAGTTCCATCAACGTCTCCGGTCAGTTTGCTGTGCTCTCCGCGACCTGCGGGGAGCGTTCAGCGGTTACTTACCGGAAGCGTCGGCGATGTGTCGGAGGGTGACGGCGAATTTCAGCGGACGGGACTTGGGGGGAAATTTATGGAAGTTGCCGAGATTTGGCTTGAAAATCGGCCTGGTATTCGTTATTTTCTATTATCATGTTTTATTACAGAATTCAGAAAAGCGGTGACTGACATGGAACCACAAGACAAATGGCTGACCATCGAGGAGCTTTCCGGTTATCTGAAGATGAGCCGCAGCAAGCTCTACCAGATGGCCCAGAAAGGCGAGCTGCCCGGTTCCAAGATCGGAACCCAGTGGCGGTTCGACCGGGACCGGATCGATGCGTGGATGAACGAAAAAATGAGCGCACCAAGCAAACGAAAAACGGGGGCTCAACATGCCTGAAGCTTTATTGAAAGAACCTCTAAATCTTCTGTCTCGGGCGGATGCTTCGAGGAAAATTGCAAACGGCAAGCTCAAGGTGGAAACCAAAAGTGCTTTTGGCCAGTATATGACCCCGGCCACGGTTGCCTCGTTTATGGCTTCGTTGTTTCCCGCCCCATCAAGTCAGAATATCCGGCTGTTGGACCCCGGAGCAGGTGTCGGCAGTCTGACATCCGCTTTTGTCGAACATCTCTGCAAAGGTAAAAACGGCTATCGTATTGATTTGGACGCCTACGAAATAGACTCGGTAATGCGTTCCTATCTGGAGAAGAATCTTGATCTGTGCGAAATAACCGCAGCGAAAAGCGGTGGTTCGGTGGCGTGGCGCATTATTGCTGAGGACTTCATAACCGAAGCATCAAAGAAGGCGGCTTCGCTTAATAGCCTGTGGCCTGAAAAGGTGGATAAGTACACGCACTGCATTATGAATCCTCCCTATAAAAAGATTTCCAGCGCATCACGCCACCGGGCATGTCTTCGCACCGCCGGAATTGAAACGGTTAACCTGTATTCAGCTTTCGTTGCCTTGTCCTTGCTGTTACTGGAAAAAGGCGGATATCTGGTTGCAATCATTCCCAGGAGTTTTTGCAATGGACCGTACTATCGTCCATTCCGGGAGTTCATGCTGAAACATGCCGCTGTGCGGCGCATTCATCTGTTTGGCTCCAGAAACAAGGCGTTTAGGGAAGATAAGGTTCTTCAGGAAAATATCATCGTGGCGCTTGAAAAAGGTGGTCTGCAAAAAGGTGTCACTGTCTCGACTTCCACCGACGATACATTCTCCGACACATTCATTTCCGATTATCAATTCAGAGAAATTGTCCGCGAGGATGACAAAGAACTTTTTATTCATATCCCGGCGACACCGGAAGCTGATTTTCTGGACGATGCGAAAGCATTTAACTACTCGCTTTCGCAACTTGGCATACAGGTTTCAACCGGTCCGGTTGTGGATTTTCGCATGAAGGATCACTTGAAAGCCATGCCTGAAGCCGGAACAGTGCCGTTGTTGTACCCATGTCATTTCAAGGGACAGTCCATGCAATGGCCGATAGTAGGAGGGAAAAAGCCCAATGCGATTCTGTGCAATAAGGAAACGCAAAAATGGCTTTATCCGAATGGCTTTTATACTGTGGTGCGCCGTTTTTCATCAAAAGAAGAAAGGCGGAGAATTGTGGCGAGCGTTGTTGCCCCTGCGGTGTTTGGTGGAGTGGAGAAGCTTGGCTTGGAAAATCACCTCAATGTTTTCCATAGCAATAAAGGGCCGCTAACAGAGGCCCTTGCAAGAGGGCTTTCCGTCTTTCTGAATTCAACGGCTGTTGATGACAACTTCCGGCGGTTCAGCGGCCACACACAAGTCAATGCAACCGATCTTAAACTTATGAAGTACCCGAGCCGCAAGGCCCTCATTGAACTCGGACAATGGGCAATCAAGCAAGGGGAGTTGACTCAGGATATGATCGACGAAGAAATGGAGAGAATTGCGGAATGAACCAGACCAACAACCATAAGCAAATCAGTGACGCGATCAATATCCTGGTAGCTCTTGGAATGCCGAGGGCGCAGCAGAACGAACGTTCCGCGCTCTGTCTTCTTGCCTTGTTGAATCTCACACCCGGCAAGAAGTGGAAGGAGTCTGAAAAACCGTTGATGGGGATAACGCCCATCATGGATTGGGCGCGTGAGCACTATCAAAAAGAGTACGCCCCAAATACTCGGGAAACCGTCAGGCGGCAAACCATGCATCAGTTCGTGGATGCAGGAATCGCACTCTACAATCCAGACAAACCCAACCGGCCTGTAAACAGCCCCAAGGCCGTTTACCAGATCGAAGATACCGTTCTGGAGTTGCTACGTTCCTTCGGTACTTCGATGTGGCATGACAACCTGACGTCCTACCTTGCCGACCGCGAAACCCTTGCGGCGCGTTACGCAATGGAACGGGAGCAAAATCGGGTTCCCGTGAAAATCGCCAAGGGCAAGGAGATCACCCTGAGTCCCGGCGAGCACAGCGAATTGATACGAGACATTATTGAGGAGTTCGGGCCTCGATTCGTTCCCGGCGGCGTGCTGATCTATGCTGGCGATACCGGTGACAAATGGGGATATTTCGATGCGCCTTTGCTCTCCGATCTTGGCATCAGTGTCGATTCTCACGGGAAAATGCCCGATGTCGTTCTGTTCTGTCCGAAAAGAAACTGGCTGTTACTCGTTGAATCCGTTACCAGTCACGGCCCTGTGGACGGCAAAAGACATGCGGAACTGTCACAGCTTTTCGCCAATTCCAAAGCGGGGCTTGTCTATGTCACCGCCTTTCCAAACCGTTCTCTCATGGGGCGGTATCTTGGAGAAATCGCCTGGGAAACGGAAGTATGGGTGGCTGACGCCCCTTCCCATCTGATTCATTTCAACGGAGAGCGATTCCTCGGACCTTACAAGGACTGAACAACTACTGCCTTCCCCGTCCATTCATGGTCCAAAGCCTCTTTCGGCAAGGTTTCATTATCGGTCCCGGATCTGCCGGAGAATCCACTTTCTCAGCGTTTCCTCGGTCGCCAGCCGGATCAGCGCCTCGACAAGCTGCTGCTTGTTCTTGAGGATGCCGATGCCGTGCTTCTGTTTGGCCGCCGCGAGTTCCTTGCCCATCAGGCCGCTGTGATCCACGCCGGGCTCCAGCTTGTCCAGCAGCTCGATGGTCTCCTGCTTGGTCATGTTGAGGGAGATGCCGTTCTCCTTCGCCATCTCCTTGAGCTGCTGGGCGGTCATGCCCTCCAGCCCCTCGGCGGGCGGGATCTTCGCCATCTGGGCTGCGAGCAGCTTGGCCTGTTTGAGTTCCGCCTGTTTCAGTCCGAGCAGCTCGACCAGTTCTTCCTTGGTCCGCAGCAGGCCGATCTTGTGTTCCTTGAGCTTGGCGCTGAGCGCCGCTCCGGCCAGGTCACCGTGATCGATCCCCGGTTCGGCCAGGTCGAGCAGCTTGATGAAATCGGCCTTGGTCCGGGCAATGGCCACGCCGTTCTGTTTCGCCAGGGTCTGGAGCTGTTTAACCGTCAGCGAGCCGAGGTCGGCAATGTCGCCGTTTTCAAAGGCGCTCTTGAGCTTGGCGTTCTCCTTGGCCTGGGCGTCGGCCATGCCTTCCAGCACGTGGGGCGGGAGAATGCAGGCGTCCCCCTGCGATGCCTGGGCGGCGGCCTTGGTGGCCATCTCGCTACCGCAGACGGTCATCGGCCAGGCCACGATGTTGGTACAGCGGCAGTGCGGATGCGCGGGTTGCTGGGGGAACTTGTCGATGGGAAAGGTCTTGCCGTCCAGGCCGCCGCAGACCGGGCACATGCGCTCATCCTCCATGGCCAGCCATTCCAGTTTCTGGATGCCGACCCGCTCGTGGAACTTGAGCCTGCCCATGTTGTGGGCGCGGAGGACCTCGGTGCGGGCGATCATCTCCATGCGGTACTGAGCCTTGTTGAACACCCGGCTTCCGGCCTGGCGAAAGGAGTCCTTGTCGATGATCACCTTGCCCATATCCCGGACGATGTCGTCGGCTCCCTTGCCCGTGGCGACGCCGTTCAGGATGGTGCGCTTGATGCCGTCTGCGAGTTCGCGGTGAACGTCACCGGCGAGTGTGAGGTTGTACTGCGCCATGAAGTCGAGAGCATTGGTGTCGACGATGGTGAACACCTTGGTGGCCAGCTTGTCGATGCCTTCGGGTTTGAGGTCGGCGTAGAACGGCAGCGCCGCGTCGGCGAGTTCGCCGATTCCCTGCTGGATGCCGAGCTTGAAGGAGTCCTTGGTTGTCTTGCGAAAGACCAGGGTCTGCTCCCGCTTGAGCCGCTTCATGGTGTCGTCGAGTTCGAGCTGGAGCTTTTCCAGCCCTTTGAGGGCGGCGAGCTTGTTGTCCGGCAGGGAGCCGAGGGAGCGGTACTGGAGAATGGCGCGGGCGACCTCGTCTTCGGCCTGTTTCAGTGCCTGGGTGAGTTGGGCCGTGACCTGGTCGTTGTAGCGGTTGCGGGCCGTCAGGCTTTTCAGGGTGGCCGCCTGGATGCGCTGCTTGAGGTCCGACGGCATCAGCGGGGCTCCCGGCGGTCGATGAAGCGACAGGCCGGGGCGTCGAAAGTACGCTCGCTGTTGTGGACCCGGCAGTGGTTGGTGTCGGCAATGAAGTGGCTGCACTCGTCGCACACGGCAGCAATGCCGGTGGACTCCAGGTCGCCCGACCAGACCAATGCCGCCTCCGCCGTGGGTTCATCGTTCTCGGCCGGAATCCCGAGCATCTTCCGGGCGCGAGGCACGCTGAGGATGCCGGAGACGACCATATCCACCACCGGCTTCACCTGCTTCTCGTCCATCAGGTCGATCTGCTTACGTTCGGTCTCGCGGTTGGCGGCCTCGATGTCCGGGTCCAGGTCCATCTTGAGCTGAAGGCTGGAGCGGCTGATGAGCTTGCGGTCGTAGAGTTCGATGAGGAGCTTCTTGAAATCGACCGCGTCGCTGGGGTCGAGGTCGTTGAAGATGAACTGGATGCTTTTGTCGCCGTGGCCGTTTAGCTCCATCCAGTCGTCGAACACCCAGTCGAGGAGCTTGCGTGCGGCCTGTTTGATCTCGCGGATCATGACCATCATCTTCTGCATGCTCACCGAGGCGGTGGCGAAATTCGGGCCGTCGCCGGTCACCAGCGAGCGTGACAGACCCAGGGCCACCACGATGTCTTCCTTCACCTCCTTGACCTTGTCCTCGACGTTGAGGACCTGACCGTCGGTGCCGTGGGTTTCGACATTGACGTAGAACGGGACCACCAGGCCGCTTTTCATGTCCATCTTGTTGACCATGTCGCGGACCTGTTCGAGCATCCGCTGATCCGGCATCACCATCTTCTGGCCGAACGCGCCGCCCACCTTGAGCAGGCGGAACGGTGTGGCCCAGCGCTTGGCGATGGCCTGTTCGGCCCGGCGGTAGTCGCGCAGCAGTTCGATGGCTTGAAAAGCGGGAAGCACGAGGGAGTTGCCCCGGGGCGAGAAGGCCGGTGCGTCCCATTTGAGGTGGACCACCTGCTCGACGGGCAGTGGAATGGATTCGCCGCCGCCGGGTGTGTCCTCGGGAAATTGCCGGGCCTCGATCAGTTCGCCCTGGGCGTATTTGACCTTGACCGAAACCGGGTTGACGCAGACCAGCTCCTCGATGTCCTGGCCGGACTTGGTGAAGCGCTTGAAGCCGATGGCGTCGCCTTTCACCAGGAGCTGAAGAACCATGTCCTTGATGAACTGCGAGACGTTCAACCGCCAGGCAGCCTCCAGAGCCTGCTCCTTGAGGGTCTCGTCATCGCTGGTGATTTTGATCTCGTCGCCCACGGCGAAGGTGCGCCAGGAGTTGACGCAGTTCTTCACCAACGGCTCCTCGACGTAGTATTCCCAGGCCTTGCGGGCGCGTTCTTCCCAGGTGGCCGGAATCGCTTCGGCGGCGTTGACCTTGCTGAAGGCGGCCGAGTCGAGCGCGGCCGCTGCGGCCAGCGGCGCGATGACAAAGCCGGTGGTGTCCAGGCTTTCGGGTTGTTCGTCCTGATTGGCGGTGCTTTCCACGTGATCCTCTCGGTAGTTTCGGCCATGACAGCCGCACATCCGGCCCGTGTGGACCGAACCCGGCTCGATGCCGGTTACTTACCGGAGCGGGGTGGAAAGCGTCGGAGGATGCGATCAGATGAAGATCGGATTGGTGAGTACGGGCTTGAGCGAGACCACCTCTTCGCCGACCGGGTCGAGGTTGCCTTCCTCCCGGATCAGCATGGCGCAGCGCACCGCGTCAATGATGTGGTCGTTGCCCTTGGAATAGATGATCTTGCCGTCCCGCAGGGTGTAGGTGTGGGTGGTGAACTGGTCTTCCACCTCCAGGTCGTCCGAGGGGAAAATGATCTGCTTGCGCTGCAGTGCCCCGTTGATGAGGCTGGTCATCAGCTCCTTGGTCTGCTTCTTGATTTCCTTGCCGTCGCGGACCGCCAGCCGGGTCATGCCGCCGAAGTCGTATCCCTTTAGCCTGCCTTCCAGTTCCAGCCCCTTGTACTTGTCCAGGGTGAGCAGTTCCTGAACCACGGCCAGGCCATTGCCGCCGTTGTCCACGCCGATTCCCGCCGGGGTGTAGTACCGCTCCAGCAGCGCGATGATCTGGGCGATGTGCGGATAGGAAACGTGTTCAAGATGCACGCGCAGGATCATCTTCAGCAGCGTCCGCTCGCCGATCTCCATTTCCTGGAATACGACAATCTCGGTGGGATCGTTGGTGTAGCCCAGGTCGCCGCCGACCCAGAACTGCCCGCTGCGGGGCGTGAGGTTGAGCAGCATCTCCAGCCGGTCGTGGGCCGCTTCCTCGGTGTCGCAGTCGCGCAGCTCGGAATCGGTGATGACGATCTTCTGGTACTCCAGCAGATCCTGCCGACAGAGGTTGAACTGCTCGACATTGAAGGCCCCATAGGAGGGCTTGCCGTGTTCACCGGCCACCTCGTGCTGCCAGCCGGAGCTGTCGCGGCCGCCGTAGAACTCCAGCAGTTCGGCCTCGCGATCTTCGGTCCACAGGGGATTGAGCCAGGACGGCCAGCGGAACACATGGAACTGATCCGACGAGGTGAGCCGGTAATAGGTTGTGTCGCGCAGGCCGTTGGGTGTGGAGTAGATGCGTAGCGTCCCCCCGGCCTTGAGGCACTGGCGCAGCGCCTTCCAGGCCCGTTCGGTCAGCCAGGCTCCTTCATCGACCCAGACACGGCCAACATGCAGGGACCGAAAGGCGTCACCATAGGCCCCGGCCGGGCGGAAATAGAGCACCGAACCGTTGGTGAACTCCAGCCGGAAATAGGGTTTGCGGTGGATCTTGGGCTTGCCGTACTTGGTCAGGGCGATGCTGTTCATCAGATCCGGGTTGCTGTCGAGCTGGAACTCGATCTCCTCGATGATGGTGTCGAGGTGCCCCTGGTGCGGAGCCGCGATGAGGCCCTGGCCGCCTCGGGTGGTGAAGGCGTAATGGAGCGCGTCGGTCGAGAGCACGATGGACTTGCCCACGTCCCGGCCGTCGAGGTGGATGATGTTCTTGGCCGGGCAGCGCAGGTCCTCCACCTGGTGCAGCCAGTAGTCGCGGCCTGAGCCATCCCGGTTGTAGAGGTAGGCTTGCCCCCACAACACGGGATCGCTCAGGGTCGCCGCAAGTTTGCGCTCCTTGTCGGTTACCGCCATCAGTGCATTCCCGTCCTCAAGGCGCTGCCGAGGATGGTGCCCACCAGTTCCGTCAGGATCTGCTGCACAGCCAGAGTGTTCTTCCTGTCGTGGACAGCCTCCTGAATGTCGATGATGGCCTGGTCCAACTCCGCCCAGGCCCGGTACTGCTGCTGGGCCGCTTCCAGACGGCCGAGGGCGTTCTCGATCCGTCCCGCCGCCAGTTCGGTGCCGATTTCGACCAGGGCCTCACCGGCCTGGCGAACGGCATCGCTGTTTTCCTGAAGGATCTCTTTCATTGGCCTGCCTCCCGGTTCGAGCCGTTGGCCCACTGGTCAAGGGCGTCCACGGCGGTCTGCAGGCGCAGACCGACTCCGGTCAGGCGCTCGGCGTCCGGGTGGCCGACCTCGCGCAGCGCCTTGTTGGCCTCGGTCACGTACTCGGGCGTGTGGCGGTTGACGGTGGCCACCGCCGACTGGATCTGGGCCGGAGGCCGGTAGGTGGCGCAGCCGGTCATGATCCCGGCCAGCGCCAGTGGGATGGTCCATTCGAGGGTCTTCTTCAACATGTTGATCTCCTTTGGGTTATGGGTTTGGGGCACATGCAGAAAGATCTCTGCAAACACTTGATTTCCAACGAAATAGAAGCGTCATTGGATGTGACGCGGGATGGTCCCGCATCCACGAAAACGGAACCGGAGGCAGGCCATGACCTACGACAGAAACCGCCAGCAGGCACTCAAGGCGTACCGAGAAAAGCAGGAGAATATCGCCCGGCTGATCGAGGGCATTCGCGGCAAGCTCGAAGCAGACGCGAAGCAGCCGGACATCACCTGGGCGAGCGTCGGCTCCCTCGGTCACGTCGAGGAACTGCTGCGGGAGCTGGACGAGTTCCTGTCCTGAACACACCGGGCCACCGACAAAGGAGACATCGACATGACCGAATGCACCGTGCATCAAGCCGCCGAGGCTTTCATCGGCCACCTGCGGGAATCCGGAAAGAAAGAGCGGACCCTTTACACCTACCGGAAGGACCTCGATGTAGTGGAGGTCTTCTTTGGGGCGGATCGCCAGCTCACCGAGATCCGGCTTCCCCAGGTCGGCAAGTTCTACAAGTCGGATCTGCTGCTCAAACTCCCCGACGGCAAGGAGCGGGCTGAACGCACCGTCGCCAAGACCGTCCGGGTGTTCCGCATGATGATGGTATGGGCCAGGGAATCGGGGCGCATCGAGGAGCTGCCGCTGCCCAAGAGCACACCCATGGGTCACAGCAGGGTGAAGGAGTCCAGCGATGAGCAACCGAACGGCTGACCTCGACCTGACGGGCGCGACAGAGGCGTTCTGTGCCCGCCTGTCGGCCGAAGGACGCTCCCCGGCGACCATAGCCGCATACCGCCGGGACCTTGCCCTGGTGGCCCGCGTTGCCGATGAGCTGGCCCCGGGCATCATCTGCCGGGCGATCACGGCCGGGCTCCTCGACCGGGCGTTCTCCGCCGGGGCGGTCACCGAGAGCGGGCGCGGCCCACGCTCGGCGGCCTCGCTCCATCGGATGAAGGCGGCGGTGCGGGCCTTTTTCGCCTGGGCCTCCGAGGCTGGCGTGGTCGATGACAATCCGGCCCGGTCCATCCGCATGCATCGGCTGCCGAGAAAGCTGCCGGTGTTCCTGACCACCGCCGAAAAGAAACGACTGCTCAAGGAACTCAAGGGACGGACCGACTTCTCCGCTCTGCGCGACCGCGCCATGATCGAGGTGCTGCTGGGCACCGGGATCAGGCTTGGCGAGCTGGCCGCGCTCGACATGGATGACATCGACCTCGACGCCAAACATCTGCGGGTGCGGGCCAAGGGGAATGTACCGCAGGTCAAGTTCATCAAGACCGACCTCCGCACATTGCTGCGCCGTTACCTGGCCGAGCGCCGCCGACATGGCCGTCCGGAAATGGAAGCCCTGTTCCTGTCGAACCGGGACGGCAGACTCTGCCAGCGGCAGATTGCCAACCGGCTCGCCCACTGGCTGCGGAAGGCCGGGATCGAAAAGGAACTGACGCCGCACGGGCTGCGGCATACCTTCGCCACCCACCTCTACGGCGCGACCAATGACCTGCTCGTGGTGCAGCGGGCCTTGGGGCATCGGGACGTGTCCACCACCCAGATCTACACCCACCTCGTGGACGGCCAGCTCGAGGAAGCCCTCGAACGCCTCTGATCCTTCCGGACCCGACGATGGGAGCGGCCTCGGCTGCTCCTGTTTTCGTTGGGGAAGACAGTATCGAAGACAGTGAATGACAGTGCCCGCAGAAGAACACATCCGCCGATGATGAATGATCATGACGATGGTTCTCGGCCTCCCGGGCGGAGCGGGAAATATCGATTGACCGGAATTTCTCCTTTTCTGTCTGTCGGCCGCACATCGCTATAACTGCTTGGCTTGTGCGCTCCGGGCGCGGAACACACATGGCAATATCTGCTTGGCTTATGTGGGGGCCGCTGCCGAAAAAATGGCTGTTTGCGGGGCCTGGCCGGTTCTGCCTGGGGCTCGACATGCCCATATTTACTTGGGTTGTGTGAGAGAGCCCCGGCGTGAACATGCCAATATCTGCTTGGCTTATGCGGCTCGGCTTATGCGCACACATGCCAATCGGGTATCGAGAGCTGCAGGAAGAAATAGAGGAGTGGAAATGATGATCGGCGGCCGAAGAATGCCGATTCCGAAAGTGCAAGGAACACGTCTTATCTGACATTCCCTCAGACAGAAACGCCGTAAACCCGCGTCCCTGGCGGTCTCTTTTCCGGGTCGCTCCGGTGTTATCCGACATCATTTCCGCGTTTTCCTTCTCTTGGCCGACTTCCCGGCCGGTTTCTTTTGCGACTCGGCCAGTTTTTCCAGCAGGGCGGTGGCCCACTCAGCGGGTGTGGTTTCCGGTCCCCTGGAGGCTTCGCCCTCGCGGGCGATCTTGGTGGCCTTCAGATCCTTGAGATGGCAGCGGATCATCCGGTCGAGTTTTTCGGAAGCGTCCATGTCCCCGTTGATCTGTGCCCTCACGAGCTTCACGGAGTAGACCGCCACCAGCTCGACCTGGAGGAAGTCGCTGGATTTGTTGAATTCGAAATCATTCCAGAGCCGCTGAATGATCTCCCTGAAAAGCTCCCGTTCCTCGTCGTTGAGGCACTGGTTGGCCCAGATGCCGTGGGTCATGGGGTTGAGGTTGTTTTCTGGGGCACCGGTACGCTTGGGCGGTTTGGCTGTTCCCTCGGCACGATGCCAGCGGTCCAGGTGCTGCTTGTCTTTTTCGTTCAATCCCACAGTCGGCTCCGGATATATGTTCAAAACAGAGATTCTTGTGTCCCCATCTCGGGGTTCGGGGCGGGAGGCGGATTTCGCCCCATATCGCGTCCTCGCGGACCGCCCCCTGGTTACCTACCGGAGGCCGCTTCAACGTGTCGGTTTTCGATCTCCTTCCGGTGTGCAGCGAGGATCTGATTGACCCGTCGTGTGGTGACTCCGGCCAGCTGGGCTATCTCCTTGGTGTTGACGCCCTGTTCATGCAGGGCAATGACGAGTTGGCGACGTTCCTGGTAGAAGCGGCTTGGGCAGGGAATCCAGAGCACACCGGTATGATATTTCTGGACCTTCTTGAGCAGTTCCTTGGGCAGGATCTTTCCCGCGTTGGCGTATCTCTTCATTTGTCGGTCTCCACCTTCTTGAGCCATGGCTGCGGGACGTCCGGGTTGTAGAACCGCAGGGTGCTGGGCCGCTGTGTTCCCGCGCCATGGATGATTTCAATGAATCGGTCCGTAACCGCTCCGATTTCCCGGTCTCCGTCGACAAAGCAGACCAGTCCGTAATCCTGGCCGCAGGGAAATCGAAACCGGCCCTGGTTCTGGTACAGCCGGGCCTCACGCCATCCCTTGGCCATGGCCTCCTCGCGGATGGCGTCCACTTTGGCAACGGCCCGGGAAGTCACCGGCTGCTTACACTTCCAGGCTTCTTCCGCGGGATAAATCCAGTCCTTTTTCTGATGCTTGGCGGGCGCTTCATACGTTTTCGGATTCAGGCTGCGAACAGACTTCTGCAGGGCCTTGTCGCCGAGCTCCTGAATCGCCAGTTCTTGTACGCGGTTGAACCGTTCCCGCAGGAGGTTCCAGGTTCTGTCTGGCAGTTTCCCGGCCTGATGGGCGTTGCGGGCCGCGACCATCCTGGAACGAAGCCAAGCGAAGTATTCGGGATCGAGCTGGCGGAATACTTTCCCGTCGTATTCAATGTCGCGATCCTTGGCTTCCACCTGGTCGAATTTCCGGAACTCCAGGTCGGTCGCCACGAAAAGGATGCGGGTAGGAACGGGAACTTCTTTGGTTTGCTCGACGGGATTCTGGACGGGCAACTCATCCTCTTTGCCGAGGTGAGTCATCATCGTTCGTAACAGGCTCATACGCACCTCTCCGGAAGTTGGGATTTACCGTTCTTCCCGTTACCTACCGGAGAGCCTGCCTGAACGTCGGGCTGCCGAATGTGCCGAAAGGTCTTTCGGCGCTCCGAGACTTTCGGCACCACCTTTCGGCGCAGCAGGCAGCCTTTTATCTCCTTTTATTACAATAAGTTATAGATAGATGTAGATAGATATGCCGAAAGCGCCGAAAGGTTACGGGTATGTTTCCACGTGTGGAGCCATTTTTTCCTACACAGCGCGTTCGAACCTGATGAGTGAAAAAAAATATCAAATATGGGGTGAGACCTCTGAAACCTTTCGGCACTTTCGGCGCTTGGCCTTAAATCCAGTATTGACAAGCAGTTACAGCGCCGAAAGTACTTTCATGCCGCCGAAAGGTAGCTTTCGGCAAAGACTACATCGGGCACAAAAAAAGCCCGAAGGCGTGAGCCAACGGGCCTGATATGAGCTGATTGTTGTTTCAGTCCGCTTGTATCGTGTAGAGCTTCGTGCCGTTCCTGTTTTTCGTGATGTGGACTTCGAATCCCGCCTCGCGCAAGGTCTCCAGGTCGTTTGCGAATCGCTGGGCGAACTGCCGGGATGAATCCATGTCGAACCGCAGGCCAAAATCGCGAGCGATGCGTTTCAGCGCCACGAAGAGGTCGCGGGAAAGGACGTTCTCGAGCCTTCCCTCATCGCTGAAGATGACCTGGTAACGCTGGACGAATTCCTGCACGTGATTTTCTTTCCTGTCGCTGTATGCCAGGTCCCGGTCCGCCTCGACGGCGTTGCGCCATGCCTTGAACAGCGTGGCCAGAGCCGTGGCGGTGTGATTTGAATCCCGGGCCGTTTCCCGGCTGGTCCGGTTTATGGCTTCTATCTGTTCGGTGAAGGACGGGACCAGGCGTTTCATCCCCGCCTCGATCTCTTCGGTGGGCGACCCGGCCAGGAGCATGAGATACATCAGGCTCAGGTACTCGTTGCACCGGCGCTTGTCGTGATTCCCAAGGGTCTCGTGCAGCAGTTTCATCGTCCGCGTCCGCAAACCGGCGCGCATCATGGCCAGGACTTCCCTGGTTCTCTTCATGATGGCCGAGATGATCAGGTCCCGGTGTTTCTGGATTGCGGCGATGATTTCGGACTCGATAAAGCAGTCGTTCCCCTGGTTGGCGATATCGAAGTTGATGACAAAGGTCCGAGACTGGATTTCCGAGAGTTCTCCCAAAAGAGGTTCAATGCCGGTGGTGTTGAGCAGGCATTTCGTGCGCTCGGTGACGGTCTCGCTGTCGGTGCCGCTCTTGCGCTTCTCCTTGGCGATGCCGGTGATACTGGTCAACATGAAGGTCGTCAGTTCTTCGGTCATCTGGCGGGCTTCGATATTGTCCAGCACGATGAGCGGATTCTGCGAGCCATCGGTGTAGTTGGCCGCGTCGGTGGCCTTCTTGTGCTGCGGCTCCCCGTAAAGCAGGGCCGAAATCAGCTTGCTGGCCGTGGTCTTGCCCGAGCCGGCCGGACCTTCGAAGCGGGTCATGGGGCGTGTCCCGGTGAAATCGAGCAGCAGGAAACAGGAAAGCCAGGAGAGGATGAGAAAGCGGTCGCCCTTGGGGCAGGTGATGTTGCCGACCAGCAGTTCCACCAGCTTGCGGTCGGCTTCCTCCGGATCGGCGTCGTCCAGGTACTTGATCGGCTTCATTTTCCGCGAGCCGTCGAGGATAATGCCGTCGGGGTTGCCGCCGTTTTTCATGATCTCGATAGCGTCCGGTGTGATCTTGGCTATCTCGTGCTCGGCGTTGTTGAGGTTGAAATAGACCGTGTAGTTCGAGACATCGGTGTGGAGCCAGGAGAAGTGATCCCGCACCTGTCCGCGGATGATGGCCAGGCTCGGCAGCACCTCGAAAAACGTCCGGCCGCCGCCCGATGTCGGCACCAGCCCGGTGTGTTTATAGAGCATGGCCGCGTACTGGCGCTTGCGGCCTCGGTCCGGGGAGTCCATCCAGTAGATGGCGTTGTCAAAATACATGAACGGTTCGCCCTGCCGGGTGTGAAAGAACTGAGCGCCGTTGGCGGTGAACCAGTCATAGGCGGCCTCGGCGGCCTGGGTGTAGTCCGGAGCACCGTTTTCCAGCTCGGTGTCTATGAGGATTTCCTCAATCCTGGCGCGGCAGGAACCGGATGGTGCGTTCGACCGCCGTTTCTCCCGCTTTTTCTCCTGTTTGGCCTGGGCGCGTTGGTCTTTCTGGATCGCCCGGACCTGGTCGCGTAGGGTGGCGAGGGACAGACCGGATTTGCCGAAGTGTTCCTGTATGAGTTTCAAGTGCCGGGTCTGCTCCAGGGGCGACAGTTGCGCCACCTCGCGCAGCACCGGTTCCAGTAAGCGGTTCCTCTCTTCCTCGGACACGTCCGCGGGCAGCCGCGAGATCCCGAACTCAAGCGGCATCTTCGCCTCGGCGATGAGGCCTTCGAAATCCTCAGCGGTGTGCCCGGCGGCGAAGTAGTCGTTGACATCGATCTTGGCCGCGGCCAGAAGTTCTTCCGCTTCCCTGACTTCTTTTTCCGGTCGTCCGGTAAAACGCTGGGTGAGCTCCCGCGGACCCACCGCCGCGTCCAGGCCGAAGCGCTCCTTGAGCTCCTTGCGGGCGTTTTCCCGACGCTCGTCGAGGGGAAGGACCACCAGCCTGGTTTGAATCTTGTGTCCGGCGAGGACGGACGCGGTTTTGAGCGCACCGTGCAGTCCGGCTTCGGATATCTCGTTGTCCTGGCAGATATAGACGGTCTTGACGCTGCGCAGGCGAGGCAGCAGCCGTTCCCAGTCGGCCTCCCGGATATGGACCGTGACCGGCGACACCGCTGCAAACCCGTGTTCCATCAGAGAGATGCAATCGGTGACGCCTTCGGTGATGATCAACCGCTCCGGGTTGGCGAGCAGACAATCCTCGTTGAAGAGATACCCGTTGTTGACACAGGGGGCGATGTGTTTTTTGAAAGCGTCGTTATGGACCGGGAGCTTCTTGTACTTGCTATGCTCCCAGTTGGTATCGGGCGTCCACGGCGTTTTGCGTCCGATCATGAAGACCACGCGGCCGCGGCTCCAGTAAGGGAAAACGATCCGTCCTTTAAAGAAAGGGATAAGGCCGTCCTGGCCGGTCGGGACAAACGCTCCCGTGGCGGCGAGCTCTCGCAGACTGAAGCCGTGTTCCTTGCCGGTCAGCGTGGCGATGACGCCTTGACGATTTTCCGCGCCGGGACCATTGTCCGCGTAACCGATCAGCAGTTCCTCGATGGTCTCGTCTTTGATCCCGTACTTGGAGCGAAGCCACTGAAGCGCCTCCGGTGATTCCTTGAGGCGGCGGTGATAGAATTTTGCTGTCTCGGTCAAGACCGCTTGAACGCGGAGTTCCAACATCCGCGCCGATTCGGCCTCGGCCATTTGCTCCGGCGACAACCCGTAGCTGGACAACGGGGGAAGCCCGGCCTTGGCGGCCAGGAAATCACGAGCCTGCTGGTGGCTCTCCGGCATGGGGCCGGACTGGCCCCGCGTTACGACTCCGAAACGGACGAACTCCACCAACTGCAGCACATCGCCGCCCACGCCGCACCCGAAGCAGTACCATCCCTGCTTGTCCAGCATGACATGCAGCGACCGGTGGGATTGGCTCTTGTGGTTGGGGCAATCGCACTGAAGAAGGCGGGGGGACTCCTGCACGATCCTGCCGGCCAGAAGTTCTCTCGCCACGAGGCCGATGTCGACCTCGGTAACCAGGCGATAATACTCCTTAACGTTGTTCGGCTGTTCCGATGCCATGCCGGTTCCGCTCCCATTGATATCCACGCCTACAACTCGACCGAATTCGCCGAAGCGCGTGACGGTTCCACGGGAGGATGGGCAAGAAGCAACGAGAGAAATGTCTTTCTTTCATCCTGCCGGCGCTTTCGGGCGCAGTTCTGCATTCCCCAGCGATCCCCGATGATGACCGCCGTTTTCCTGGCCCTGGTCACACCGGTGTACAGGAGGTTGCGGTGATGCATGAACGAGTGGGCCTTGTGGACCACCACTATGGCGCACGGAAACTCAGATCCCTGGGCCTTGTGTATCGTGAGCGCGTAAGCCAACTGCAGGTCCTGCAAATTCGGTGAGCCCGATTCAATATCTACCGGCACTCCGTCGAATTCGATGGTCATCGATCCATCCCGGCCTATGTGCGTCACCTTGCCCATCGCGCCGTTCATCACGCCGAGTTCATAATTGTTGCGGGTCTGAATGACCTTGTCGTGGACGAGGAACTTCGGTCTGCGTCCCGGCTTCGGAACCGGTGCCTCGACGCCCCACAGCTTCTTCTGGATCAGCCTCTGAAGCTCGGCGTTGAGCGCCCTGGTGCCGAGTGGGCCCTTGTGCGTCGGTGTCAGGACCTGGACGTCGTCCCGGAGGTGAAATCTCAGCCGCTCATCGAGCACGTTCTCGAACAGTTCGAGCAGGAATCTTTGCGCGTCGGATTGGTCGGTGAATTGATCGACCACATACCACGCCCGGCGACCGGAATCTTCCGGGTCACTGGTCTTGCGGATCTCGCCGCCCAGCACGGCTATGCTGTTTTCCTTGAGCACGCCCGCCTGACGAACGACCGTGTCCAACAGCACCATGGGGACGGCCCGTGACTGTGTGAGGTCGCGAAGCAGGCTCCCGGGCCCCACCGGGGGCAGCTGGTTATGGTCCCCCACGAGAACCACCGCGGTACGCTCCAGGTCGATGGTCCTGAACAGGTGCCAGGCCAGCGGAATGTCGACCATCGACACTTCGTCGATGATGATGACATCGGCATCGATGGGATCTTCCGGGCCCCGCACATAGTTCTTGCCGTTGAAACCCAGGAGACGGTGAATGGTGCTCGCGGAATGCCCGACGACTTGCTCGAGCCGCTTGGCGGCCTTTCCGGTCGGCGCGGCCAAGACCACTCGCAGGTCGTGTTCCTCGAATATGTCCGTGACGGCTGAAACGGTGAAGGTCTTGCCGCTGCCCGCGCCGCCCGAAATGAGCGAGATGGAATTCTTCAGGACGGTCAGAACGGCGGCCCGTTGCCCCTCGTTTAGCTGCGGCGCGACGTGTGAGATCAGCGTTTGCAGGTCGTCCTCACCGTCGAAGTGGGGATTCGCCCGCTTTCCGTTTGCGAGAGTCGCCGCCAGGTCCTCTTCCATTCGGCGAATCTCGGGTTTCGCCACAAGGAACCGTCCGCCCCAGGATGTACACGAGAGCGAGCCATCCTCTATAAGGGCGTCCAGCGACTTTTCGATCCGCTCACGGCTGTCGAGAACATCCATGACAAGCAACGTGTTGGCCCGGTCCACCAACTCCTCGTACTCGACCCAGCAGTCGCCGTCATTGAGAGACTCCTCCACGCAATGGAGCAACCCGGCCCGGATGCGCGTACCGTGCTCCTTGGGCGTGCCCATCTTTCGGGCGATCTTGTCCACCCGTTTGAATCCGAAGCCGCGCACCTCCCGGACGATGATGTACGGGTCGGCTTTGAGCAGGCCGAGGACGTTGTTGCCGAGTTTCTTGACGAGGCTTGTCACCTGGTGGTGGGTCAGACCGAAAGCGGCCAGCCAGGTGATCGCCCTGTTGACCTCCCTGGTCTTCCGCCACTCGTCACGCAGCCTTTCGACCGCCGCCAGCGGAAGTCTCGCCGCTTCGGATACGGTTTCCGGTTGTTCAATGAGCACCCGGTCGAAATCCCCTCCGAAGCGTTCGGCGATGAGTCGCGCCTTGACCGGCCCGATGCCCTTGATCTCCGGATGATTGGCCAAGTAGTGGGCGAGTCCTTCCGTATCCAGCTCGAGGTCGTATTCCATGGCTTCGACATCAAACTGGCGTCCGTACTTGGGGTGTGTGATCCAGCGGCCGCGGAGGACGACCTGCTCGTGCTCACGCACAAACAGCCGGCCCGCGAATTGGATCTTTTCGCCGGAGGGCGTTACCAGCCTGCCCGCGGAAAAGCGCGGACCGGCATAGAACACCGCTTCGACGCGACCGCGGACAGTTACTGGAGCTTGGGTTGTTTTTCTTCGCATCGTCTCGAAACCTTCCGGTGAAATCGCAGTAAAAATTCCTCCACAAACCGGCAGGCGACCTGCCGGTCGGAGCAAAAGAAGACCGGAATTTGGAAGTCGACGACGATGGAAAGGACGGTTCCAAGGACCGCGTTCGGATGGGCTCCTGATCGATAATGCCCGTTCAGGACATCACGCAGATCGGATTCGACCACGACGCACGCGGCTTCGCACTCTTCAAGGCGCTGCAGCTCCCTGTAAAACCGCTTCCTGTTGCGGATGACGGTGGAGACGAAATCCTCGAGGGTCTTTCGCTCCACCGCCACGGAGTCTTCGAGTCCTTCAATCGAGTAATCTCCGGCGGGAAGTGCTCGGCGGACCACCTCGCACCGGGGATCGAAGGCGTAGGGCTCCTGTTCCCGCGTATCGACGACGACGGTAATCCGGTCCACGTTAGAACGGAGCCAGGGCGTCTTTGGCCGCGGTGTCGTACTCGTCGCCGCCGTCTTCGAGCACAATGCGCTTGTTGAGGTACACGTTTTCGTTTTCGCCCCGCGTGCGTTTGGTGACCTCCAGCTTGATGTTGATCAGCTTCTCGAGGTTGGCCGGAAGATCCGAGATCTTCTCAAGGCTCAACCCGCATGTGTGCAGGTCGGTCTTGAGCCACTTGATATTCTCTCGGGTGGCCATGACGTTGTTGCGCCAGAGCAGGCGTCCCCGGAACCGGGGCGCGATGATGCGCAGGGTCCACTTGAGCATCGGATTGCCCGAGGTCTGGGCGCGTGTCAGCTCCACCCGCTCGACGTTGACCTGGTACTTGCCGTCGGGGATCGGCTCGAAATCGCGCTCTTCGACTTCCGCTTCGGCGAAATCATCGTCGAACTGCGTGAGATCGATGTCGTCCTGACCGTAGTCGTAGTTTCCGTAGTTTTCGTTTTCCATGGTTCTATCCTCCAATCAGGGGTTTATTTCCCGGCGGAAGCAGGCACCTTGCTCTGCTTATCCCCGGAGCCGACTTGAGACCGCGAGGCACTCGCCTTGTGCGCGGTCGCCGGCGCGTTGAACACTTCAATGAACTTGTTGAAATCGAGATCGATGGTCTCGGGAAGGCGTCCGGTGCGGTCGCCGGCCTCGTAGTTGGGACTCGGTTTCGTCCGCATCACACGGCGGTACGTGGGATTGCCGTCCTCGTCCTTCGTTACCTCGAGGTCGCAGAAGAGAATGAGATCGACCATGCCGAGCACGATCTTCCGCGCCTTGTCGGGCAGGGTCGGAACGATGCGGGTATGTTTGCCCGTGCGGGTTTCGATCTCCTTTTCCTGGGAGTGCGAAACGAGAAAGAGGCCGTAGAACATGAAGGCCAGCTTGGTCAGGACGCGGTGGAATTCGTTGTTGATCAGCGCCCAGCCCTTGCCGTAACCGAGATCGGATTCATGCTCGATCTTGAATTTCTTGCAGATGTAATCGCTGCACATCCGGTAGGCGTTGTCGACGGTGTCGATGATGATGGTCTTGAATGGATGCTTGCCTTCGGCGATCTCGCCGCAGGCGGCAAGCAACTCGTCCCAACTGCTCACCGGAACCTGGAAGACATCCAGGGCGTTGAGTCCGGGTTCGGTCGCCAGGAACAGCGCGCCGTCGGACTTTGAACACCAGGTTGATTTGCCGATCTTGCTGCGGCCATAAACCAGCACCGTGAGATCGGCCAGGTCTTGTTTGGGTGGGGTTTTCTTCGTCGGTAACATGTTCATCTCCTTTTCTTTGGTCCTCAGAATGCCGGGGCCTCTTCGATGTGCGAGCCGCACAGGCAATCTTGCGGTTCGCCACCGGTCCCGGCTTGCCGTGGCGGATTGTGTCGGCCACAACAGGCGTTTGCGCGGCGAGCACAATTCGCCTGCGGTGGCTCACCGCCCCCGTCCCGCAGCTCTTCATGCGGGGGGACTTTGTGGTACAGGTTCTCGATGACGTTGGGACTGCCGCCGGAGCGACACAGCGGGAAGTAGGCGCAAGGCCGGTGGTAGTGGAAACAGAAGGCGGTGTTGCGGTAGAAGACACCGCGCCTCCGCGCGTCCAGGAAAGCCTGGGTCAGTTCCCAGAGCTCCGCCTGCAGAGCGGCGAACTGGTCGCGGGAGATGTAGAGGGTCTCCCGGTGAAACATGCCGGGCTCGGCATATTTGGCGGCCAGCCGCTCCTGGAACGCTTCATCTGATTCAGGGAGTTTGCGCTTGGCCGAACTCTTGCCGGTCTTTGACTTGGCGGCAAGACGCCGGCGGCGTTCCTCGAACTCCGCTTCCGTCTCGCCGCGGCCCTGCTGAAGTCGGGCTTTGACCAGGATATTGTAAAGAATGCCCGCGATGCGGAGCCCCAGCGTCCGCTCCACATACCAGGCGTAAAGAATGATCTGGAAGTCGGTCCACAACCGTTCCAGGTAATCGGCGTCGATCTGCGAGGCGGTCTTGTGCTCCAGCAGGAAGAACTCGTCGCCGATCTGGACAATGCCGTCGACTTTCCCCGCCAGGACGAAGCTCCGGGATGAAGCTCCCGTGGCAGGGTTGACGATCTTTCCCTTAAAGGTCTTCTCCAGCGCGACGACCTCAAACTCCTCGGTGGGGTAGCGCGCGGCGTAACCCTTCATCATGGCCGTGGCCAGATGCCAATCGCGCAGCTCGCGCTCGTCCTGGGCCTGGTTGGGACACGCCCGGTCGATGTGGTCCAGTACCCGCTTCAGTTCCCGGTCCCGATGCCAGATCTCCAGGCATTCATGGATCAGGGAGCCGAAGCTGAGATTGTGGTCGCGCTCCAGCGGCACGAGCTCATGCAGATAGCGCCAATCGCAGGCCTTCCGGCAGTTGCGGAAGAGACTCCACATCGAGTAGGTGGTCAGCATAGGCCCGCTCATCATGCCGCCCCCGTTGCCTGGAGTTTTCTTTCCTGCTCACCACTCTGGCCCAGACGTTCGACCCTGAAGGCCTCCTCGCCGAACTCACGAGTAATGAAGCCGGTGAAGATGCGGGCGATGTGGCGGCCCACTTCGGTGCCGGCGTCGACAACGCAGGTCCGTTTCTTCTCTTCCAGGCAGAAGGATGCGTCCAGCCGAACAAGGGAGCGCCCATGCAGACTCTCAGTCGCAAGCACCGCCAGGAGCAGCGACTCCTCCACGTCCCTGAACGGGACTCCGGCGGTGAAGTTGTATCTGTAAATTTCTCGGTTCATGACTTTGCCTCCGTTCCCTTCGATTGCTGTTTACAGAAGGGGCGCGCCCGGGTCCGATGCCGGGAAGCCTTGTTGCGCTTCCTCCGGACATCCGACCCGTTCAATACCTACCGGAGCAGGGCGAAGAGCGTCGGACGATTACAGGTAGTCCTTCAGGCCCGCGTCCTCGAAGATGGCGCGAAGCTTCTTGATGGACTCGTAGATCGTGCCCCGCGGGATGCCCGTGTCGCGGGAGATCTCCGTGACGCTCTCGGTTTGGAGCCGCTTGCACAGTTCACGGAGTTCGGGCGGCAGCGTCTGAACGGCGCTTCGGAGATCAATGGACAGATGCCGCAACTCGGACATGGGGCGGGAGAGCTTGCCGGTGCGTCGCAGGTAGTCTTCCTGGTCGATGGTCTCCATCCGCTCTATGGACCTGCCTTCTTCGTCCTCCAGGCGGTCGTTCAAAGAGCAGGAGCAGAGACGGTAATCCCGCATCCCGGCTTTCTGTGCCTCGATGATCGTGGCGACCTTGTGCTCGACAATCCGAGCGATGAACGTGTTGCGCCCGGCGCGTTTCGGATCGAACTTCGGCAGGCGGCGGAGCAGGTCGAGCACCATTTCCTGCTCCAGATCTTCGCGGTCGGACTCGGTAAACCCGACCCGTCCGACCAGTTGCCTTGCCTTGTACTTGATGAGCTGAACTGCATAGTCGTCGATTCCCTGATAGCGATTTTCGTAACCCATTTGAGCCTCCTCGAGGCCGAGGAGGAGCTCGTGTGGGTGCCGACATTCGCCGGGACGGCCGCGTTACCTGTGCCTTGCGGAGGAGCTGCGAGTTCGCCGGTTCTGGCGACACCCACAACGACCTCCGCTCTGCGGCCAGTCTGTTGTCTGGTGACCTTGTTTTGTGGCTCGGGACTTTACACCCGAACCGTCTCTTTCAAACTCATGCGGAAGGGGAGCCCGTGCTTGATTTCCAGGCTCAGCACCGTTCCGTTCCCCAGGCGGTCGAGCTGCGCGAAAAGCTCAACGGCCTGGGACTTCAAGGCGAAGTCTTCGACCGTCATCTCTCGCCTCGGGCCGTTTTCTCCGCCGAACTTGATTTCACGAACCACTTGCGGGGGCGGATCGAAGTCCGGTTCGCCGTCGCGCACGGCCAGTTCCTCGATCCGCCCGAAGTTGATCCCCTGCATCAGTTCAAGCAGGCGTCTCCGTTGGGGAGACAGCGACGCCTTCGTTGCCACGTTGTTCATTCCGAACCTCCTTTCGCGCCTCGCGGCGCACAAAAAAGCCCCTGGGAGGCAGGTCCGGCGAAGGGTCCTCCCAGGGGCACTCGCCCGGTTTCCCGGACGATGTTCTTACGGGGTGAAGGTCTCGCCGAACCTGTCACCCTTCTTTGGCGAAATTTCGTTCGAGGCTCGGATTGGTGTGGCCTGAAGAATGGAGCGGAAGGAGAAATGCTTGAAAAAGCGGTGGATTGGCGGAATCAGAGAGGAGAAATTTTTCTTAACTTTTTTTGCCGCCCCTCAGTGAAATTTCGCTGACCTCACCGATTACCGGACAATTCGGCAGGACAGCCGAAGGGTGCGAGCCAGGGACGGCGAGCATCAAACGGGCATAAAAAAAGCCGCCCGCGAAGGTCGGCCCCTGTGTCGGCTGCGGTATGTGGTTTACGTTCAGTCGGTGGTGAACCCGAACATGGCCCGCTGCTCCTCCCAGTCCACCGGGAAGGTTCTGGTCAGCTTGGCCAGCGACAGGCCGGCCGGCTGCTCGCCGTTCAGGATCGCTTCGATGATGTCGGGGGCGAGCGTGGTCAATTTCAGAATGCGGGCCACGTAGGAGTTGTCCACATCCAGGTTCGTCGCAAGTTCACTGATGGACTTGACCTCTCCGCTCTCGATCACCTCCGCCCAGGAGAACGCCCGGGCCAGTGCCTGCACGATGGCGGTCTGCACCGTTCCCGGGCTGTCGGAAACATCTCCGTCAAGCGCCTTGGGAACGATGATGACCTTCCGGCCGCGCATCCGGCGGATCAACATCGGAATATGGATATGCAGATTGCCCGTCTCGGTAACAGTGATGGTGGGTTGCTTGCTCATTTACCATTCCTCCGTTCCCTGACTTCACACGCCAGTCCGGTCAGCTCGGTGATGAGGGTGGTCAAGCCGTTGGTTTTGAGCTCCATATCGATGCCGGTTTCCCTGATTTCCACTTTCTCGACCAGCAGTCGCACAAGCCGGTTACGTTCCAGGGGAAACAGGTCTTCCCAGAAGGTTTCGATGCTCTCGAAGGCTTCCGATACATCCCGTTCGGTCACATGATTACCCTCGAACACCCGCAGCCTGGCCGACACGTTTGCCAGATGTCGGGTCAGGGTCACCGCGCGCTGGTTGACCTTTGCCAGTTTTTCTTCCCGGTCAGGCTCGTTGTTGCCGGGTGACATCAGTTCAAGCGCCCGCTTGCGGACCGCAGCGAGGTTTTCTTCAAGTTGCTCTTTCTGTTTCACTAATCTTTCCCGCTCCGCTTCTTCCATCTCCTTGGCCGCGAAGTAGGTTTTTGCCACCAGCGTCGGGGTTCGGAATACAGCGCCCAGCTGTTCCAGCACAGCCTTCTCGATGTCTCCGGCCGGGACCCGCTTCAGCGGACATCGGCTGACAGCCCGCTTGGCATCCTTCTCACAGATGTAATAGGTATAGCGCCGCTCACCCTTTTGGGTGTAGGTGGGGCCCATCGAACAGTCACAATGGCCACAGCGAATCACCCCCTGCAGGGGGGAGATCATCTTGGTCTTTGCTTTGCTGAGCTTGGCCCTGGTGTTTTCCGAAAGAATCGACTGGACTTTCTCCCACAACTCCTTGTCGACGATGGCCTGGTGCTCTCCGGGATAGCTTTCACCCTTGTGGACCACCTCGCCGATGTATATGCGGTTGCCCAGCAAGCGGTAAATGTGGCCGGTGTTCCATTCGGTCCCTTCCCGATGTTTCCCTTTCTTCGTGACCCACGACTTGGTTTTGTATCCCTGCTCATTGAGTTCCCGCGCCAGCTTTCTGGCCGATGCCAGTTGCGTGAATCGCCGGAAGATGTGTTGCACCAGCGGCGCTTCATCCGGATTGACCAGCAGTTTCTTGTTCTCCCGGTCGACATCGTATCCGAGTATGGCCGGGCCGCCGCAGTATTTGCCCCGCCGTTTCGCCGCTGCCACCTTGTCCCGGATTCGTTCGGCGATGACCTCCCGCTCGTATTGCGCGAAGGTTATCAGGATGCCGAGAAACATCCGGCCGGTCGGGTCGGTGGTGTTGAAATGTTCGGTAACCGAGACGAAATTGACACCCTTCTTATTGAACAACTCTATCATGTTCATGAAGTCGAGCAACGAACGTGAAAGGCGGTCGATCTTGTAAACCACGATCACATCCACTTTCCCCGCGTCCACGTCGGCCAAAAGACGCAGCAAGGCCGGACGCTCCATGTTGCCGCCCGAGAATCCACCGTCGTCGTAGCGGTCGACCAGGGCCCGCCAGCCCAGCATTCGTTGGCTTTCGATATACGACTCGGCAGCCTCCCGCTGGGCATCCAGCGAGTTGAATTCCTGTTCCAATCCTTCCTCGTGACTTTTCCGGGTATAGATGGCACAGCGCAGCGGCTTCTTCCTGGTGGAGGTCATGTTGACGTTATCAGGCATTCTTGCCACCTCCGTTCTTTTTTCCGTAGGTCTTCTTCAGGCCGAAAAAGACCTTGCCGTTCCAACGGGTGCCGGTAATTTCCCGAGCCACCGCGCTGAGTGATCGAAAGATCCGGCCGTCGTATTCAAAGCCTTTTTCCCGGGCGACGACCTCATATCGACGGTCATTCCAGACCCTCACGAACCTTGTACCCGGCAGGATGTTTTCATTGGACTTGCGCTCCTCGGGCACCTTGCGCTCGACCGTCGCCACGGGATCATCCTGGGCGATTTGCCGTAGACGCGTCTTGGCGCTCTCGGACAGGCCACCGTAAAAGAGCTCCTGAATACGATAGGCGAGGCGTTTGACGAGGAACTGTTTCTTGTACCGGGGCGGGTCGCTGCCATAAAGGTCGAGCCACTTCTCGCGAAGTTGCTCCAGCGTCATATTCTGTAACGTCGCCAGTTGCCGCAGGACGGAATTCCGGGTCCGTCCGCCGTTCTTCCCGTTGCGGGTTTGTTTTTGTAACTCATTCATACACAACTCCTTATCATGCGTTCCGGACGCGTTTGTCATGAATGAATGCTTAAGTTCCTGCAACTAATCAAGTCCTTCTCCGGCAGTTCCGGAAGATTCTTCGATATCCTCCATACGCCAGCTGGAAGCGGCTTTGCGGACTTTCGAACGCAGCACAGCAACCGCCAGGATCGAGGCGATTGCCCCCAGTCTCTTTTCCGGGGAAAGGAGTTCGGACTCGGGAAATACATCCGCTTCAAGCGGGTCGGGATCGGTTGTTTCAAGAGCAAAATCGGCATCCAACATCGTGACCTCCGGCTTGCGTGACCGGGTCGGTCGGTGTGGATGCCGGGAAACTCGCCGGACGGTTGGGATGCGGGTTCACTGGCACCCACAACCGCCTAAGCTCTGCTTCCGGTCAGTTGTCTGGTTTCTAACTCTCAAGTCCGGGCGAAATGCCCGGCCCTGTCGATGGTTACATACCGAAGGCGTTCCCCGACTGTCGGAAGGGTTTTTCCATAAGACTTCTTGACCTGACGGATATCAGGTCGTATATTATAGTTTTATTCGGCCCGATGGGGCTTTTCGTTTTTGGTAAATGTGGGAGCCATGGGCAGAAGCAAAACAGACGAGATTACACCACTGCAGCGGGAGACCCTGGACGAGATATGCCGCCATATCGACGCCAAGGGGTACCCGCCGACAGTGAAGGAATTGAGCGAGACCTTCGGGATCAGCCATTCGAGCGTGCATGAACGTATCAACCAGCTGGTCCGCAAGGGATATCTGAAACGTGAAGGCCGCAAGGCTCGCGGGCTGACCGTGGCCAAGCGGCCGGAAGACATGGCGGCCGCCCTCGTGGCGGTGCCCGTTATCGGTACGGTCGCTGCGGGACAACCCATCCTGGCGGAAGAAAACATCATTGGGGAAGTACTGGTTGAGGCATCCACGGTCAGGTCAGGAGAGTATTTTGCTCTCCACGCTTCCGGCGACAGTATGATCGGAGCGGGGATAAACGATGGCGACCTGATCATCGTGCGACGTCAGCCGCTGGCGGAAACCGGAGATATCGTCGTGGCTCTTCTGAATGACGAGGCCACTGTGAAACGATTGAGAATCGAGAATGAGCGTATCGAGCTCGTCCCGGAGAATCCGAGACACGCGCCGATTACGCTTCGTCCGGAGGATGACCTCCGGATATTGGGTAAGGTTGTGGGTTGGAAACGAACATGAGAGTAGCCCATGAAAGGAAACTGACGAACGGAAAGTAGGAGGAAAAAATGGCAACTTTTAATCTACGCCGCTTTTCGAAGCCGGAAATGCTCCGGAGGATCGACCGGGAGCACCTCATTGCATTTCTTGAACCGCATGCCGACTATTTTTCGGCTCGCGGCGTGGAGTTGCCATCGTTGAACACCGAGGACGAGCTGGATTACAACGCTCTGAGCGAGGTCCTGCTCAACCCGAGCACTTCCACGCCGGAGGACTTGGCCGAAGCGCTGTATTACGTGAACGAGATGTCAACCCCGGAAGGCTTCGACTCCATCCAGGACGCGATTGACGGGACCGAGATCGACGTTGTCATCGACAAGGACGCCGCCCGCGCCGATCTGGCCATTCAGGTGTGGATGAAGGACCGCGATCTCATTGAACGTCTTCATGCCGAACAGTTTCTCTTCCGTCCCCGTTCGTTCGAGTATTTCAGGGCCACAAACGGTTCCATCCCCGAGTTCGAAGATCCTTCAGAAGAGACAATCCACGCCCTGGAGGCCGAACTTGACGAGTGGTTCTCCAAGAAGCGGCGGGGCCGGGCGTCAAAGGTGTTTGTGTATGTGAAGCCCGACTTTGTCTGGTTCCTGGTTCGCCACGGAGAACCCTTCACCCGCGAGAGCATCATCAAGGACGGGGAATCGTCGAGTGTCTACTATCGCCCCGAGAAATACGATGTCCTCGTTTACAACCCTGAGACCGGGGAAATCCGCATGAACGCCCGATCCAAGGGCGAGAAGGAACTCTACCGCACCAAGTTCGGCCAACATTTCTTTGGTGACAGCGAGTTCTTCAACGGCAAGAGCAAGTTCACCCTCGAGCCGCTGCGGGAGGTCGGCGAGGATTCCCTCCTGTGCGACGACATTGACGGGCTGGAGTGGGTGAGGCTCAAAGAGTTCCAGATCTTCCGTGGCGGTTCTCAGAAGGAAGTGGAGATCCGCAAAGCCGAGGATATCTTCGCATCCTTGCGCGAGCGTGAACGGTCATTCCCCAACAGCGGTCCTATTATCAAGGCCAGCTTCCTGATCAAATTCACCGACTCCAAGACCGCTCGAACGGTCACCATAAGCTCCGGCAACAGGGCCGGGTTCAAGCGTGATGACGATGCTGACATCCTTGAAACCTGGATGACCAGGCGCGGGTTCATCATCGCGGATGCAGAGAACGGCGATGAGTGAATACGCGATCTGGAAATACCTGGAAGACTTACCCGGCCAAGCCGCTCCTCTGGTCGAGTGGAATCAGCACCTTGACGGGTGGCCGGGATTTCAGGGGTTTCACGGACGCTACCTCAAACTGACCCGCGATCACGCAACGGCTGTGGATTGCCCGACGGAATGTGGCCTGGGGTGCCCGCGCAAAGTCGTAACGCACTCTCGCAACGACATCGTGGCCGTGTGCCCTGAGCAGGAGGAAAAACCATACCCCCTCAAGCGGCAGGACATTCTCATCTATTCGGTGAACAGAGCTTCCCTGCACAAAGACATCTGTTCGGCGTTGGGGATCGAGCATCGCGAAAGCAAGGTCGACGCATGCCGGCGAACGTGGCGTCTGGGTGACTTTGTGCCCACGGCCGGGCTGGTCTTTCCCGTATTCCTGACTCAACAGGAAAATCCGGACGAGTTGCTTGAGGTCGTAAAGAACATTTGTCTGCTCCATGGCGATCCCTTCGTACTCTTGGCTCCGACGCGGCGACGGGTGTCCCCTCCAGTTGAACAGATCCTGGCGCAGCGCAACGCCATCTTCCTGGCACTGGATGAAGAGATGCCGTTCGACGAGCAGGGCTGCCTCCAGGTACGTCGGACTCCCGACGAGCTGTTCGCACCGCTCCACGAAAAAGTCCCGGAGCCTGGTTCCGGTGGCATGGTGCATTTCCCAACGCCGGCTGGAACCCGTTGGTCCGATATCAAGATTCAGTTCCGGGATGGATTCACAGTCACAGTCTGGGCTGGCGAAGAGTCTGGGCGATACAATTACACCCAGATGGGCATGGCCAACAAACGGAATGGAGAAGCGACAAAGCAGTGGACGCTCCTCCTGGACTTTGCTGAAAACCGCGGGGAGATTGATAAAAACAGCCGCAAAGAGACCCCGTATCATTTCTTGAAAAAACGAAAGCAGGAACTGTCGAGATGCCTGCGGGAATTTTTCCGCCTTGACGAGGACCCCATCGAATGGGTCAAGGGAGAAAAATGCTACCGCTGCCGGTTCCGTATCCTGCCCGAGAGCGCCGACGATTATTGATATTCCCCGCCGGGAAATCCGCATTAATCCCATTTCTCAAATCCTGCGAGGGACTTTTGGTTCGAAAATTCGGGTGTTTTTTCATACCACAGGACGTGTTTCCATAACTCCCAAACTGGCTGGTCGGCTCAAATCCTTAATATATCAGGGATTGCCCCACCGGACGAGCTTCGGACTTCGTCCAGAGAAAACAGAGAATCAGGGGGCAAACAGAGAATGAAAGACTGGAGAATGGTAGAAATGAGGCGGGTGGAGAGGGGGCGGGCGTCGATGTGAAAATCGCTCAAACCCTTTGAAAACAAGGGGAAATAGAAAACCCGTCGTCCCGGAGAATAACCCCGGAGAGACGGGTTGTCTTTTTTCAAATGGTGGAGGCGGGGAGAGTCGAACTCCCGTCCGAGAACGATCCGCGAAAGCGTCTACAGGTTTAGGTCCGGAATGAAGTTTCGCCAGTCGGGTTGCTCCGGGCCAGACGGCCGACTGACTAGTCCCTTAAAGAGTTTCGCATCAAGGGCAAGGAACGAACGCTTGATGCTAGCCCTATGGTTTGACGATTCAGCCCGCTTATAAGGCGTCGGCGAGTGAATCGTGACAAGCTATGTTGTCAGGTGCAACTCTGCAATTAAGCAGCCATTGCGTATTCGTAATTGTCGTTGGCAATTATCTTTGTGGTCGATTTTAACGAGGCCATCGACCAACCTCGACCTGCAGCTTCGGCTTCAACTATCCCCGTCGAAACCAGTGCGCCCCCATGTCAAAGAACTATTCGGACAAGATCTATATAAGTTCTTTCCCCTGTTTGGCAACCAAAACCGGCGTTTTCCTTTTTTTCGTGGATATCTGAACTTTTAAAATAATACGCAATATTATCAATTGGATGAGAAAAGTCTAGAAAAAGTCTAGATATAATCTAAATTTCTAGTGACCCGAAATTGTCTAGTCTTACGGTGCAAGACGCATCGTTTGTGTGTGTTTTTAGGTGGCTTGATAGCGGATTTTGCGCATGTTGTGCATTGACTCGGGCTATGCGCATAAAGGCGACTGAATTGAGAGGAGGAGAGTGGGACGGGCGGCATCATCCGAATAGGTCCGGATGCCTGTGTCGAGGTTTGGAAGACGAATTGATGGGGTCGGCAACCGTTTGGACAAAGGGTTCATGAAGAGTCTTGTCACTATGATGGTGAGTCTGGAACGAAACTTGGTGGAATGACTTGGCATGAGAGGCCGGGGATGTTGTGTGCGTCCTATGTGGCGCGCACGACCCGCGTGGCTAATCCAAGGTCCGGCGGTAGCGCTTGAGGCCGATGGCGACGATTACAAGCCAGAAAAGGAGAATGGGCCAAACATGGATCATGGACTCCTCCCATCCGTTGCCTTTGAGCAGAATGCCTCGAATGAGGCGCAGATAGTGGGTCAGGGGAAGAACAGAACCGATCCACTGCGCCCATTGGGGCATACCGCGAAATGGAAACATGAAGCCGGACAGGAGCAGAGAGGGCATGAAGAAAAATATAGAGACCTGAACCGCCTGCAACTGATTCCGCACCGCAGTGGAGATGGTGACGCCCACGGACAGGTTCGCGCCGATGAAGATCAGGGACAGGGCGAAGACCAGGGGTATGCTTCCATGCATGGGCACGCCGAACAGGAGATTTGCGGTAGTGATGATGAGAGTTATCTGGATGTAGCCGACGAAAATATAAGGGATAATTTTACCAAGCATGACTTCAAGAGGGCGGACGGGCGTGGCGAGCAGATGTTCCATGGTGCCTCGTTCCGACTCTCGGGTGATGGCCAGGGAGGTAATCATGACCAAGGTCAGGGTCAGGATGACGCCCATAAGGCCGGGTACGATAGTGTATTGCGTCTCGACTTCTGGGTTGTAGTCGTAATGAACGCGAATATCTACCGGCGGTTGGTTCTGGTTTAGGGCGAGAGCCGGGCCGGTCAGGTCCTTGGCAAGGGCGCGGCGCACGATCTCGGGGAACGCGCTGCCTGCATTGCCGGTGGCCATGGGGTCCGTGGCGTCGGCTTCTAGGAGCAGCACGGGGCGGTCTCCCCGAAGCAGGTCTCGGGCGAACTGCTCGGGAATGGTCAGGACGAACTGCACTGTTCCTTCGTTCAATAGTTGTTCGGCCTCGGACCGGGTTGCAGGGTGCTTAGTGATATCGAAAAAGGTGCTGGCCTGCATTCCGGCCACAATGGATCGGGAATACGATGAATTGTCGCCGCTGAGTATGGCGGTTGGCAGATGCCTGGGATCGGAATTGATGGCATATCCAAAGAGAATAAGTTGGAAAAGCGGAATGCCGATAAGCATGGCAAAGGTCAGCCGGTCCCTGCGCATCTGCACGAATTCCTTGGCGATCATGGCCCCAAAACGCTTGAAGGAGAAGGAACTCATTTGAGCGCCCCCTTACTTTGTTGCGTGAGGTCGATGAAGACTTCTTCCAGGCTTGTCTCGATCTTGGACCACGCATAGGGGCCGCCGCGGAACGGTTCGATGTTTCGTTCAAGCTTTTCGGCGTCTCGCCCGCTGACATGCAGCGTATTGCCGAAGGCCACCACTTGCTCCACGCCGGGGAGCGGCTTGAGTTGTTCAGCCAGGGTGTGAAGCGGGGAGCCGCTGTCTTTTGAGCTTACGGCCCAGGTTGTGAGTTTCGCGTCCCGGATCATTTCTTCCAATGTGCCCCTGGCCAGAAGTTTGCCGTAGGCGATGTAGGCCAGCCTGTGGCAGCGTTCCGCCTCGTCCATATAGTGGGTGCTGATGAGGGCGGTGATGCCTTCGGCGGCAAAGGCATGAACTTGGTCCCAGAAATCACGCCGCGCGCCGGGGTCAACTCCCGCAGTGGGTTCGTCGAGCAGGAGAAGTCTCGGGGAATGCAAGGTGGCCACGCCGAGGGAAAGACGTTGTTTCCAGCCGCCGGACAGATTTCCAGCCAATTGCTTTTCGAAGGGGCCGAGCCCCATGCGCTCTATGCATTCGGTTGTCCTTTTCGCGGGAGCGGGGAGTTCGAAGATGCGGGCCGTAAATGCAATATTTTCCCGGACGGTCAAATCCTCATATAAACTGAACTGTTGGGTCATGTAGCCAACATGCGGTTTGATCTTGGCTGACTCGGTGATGACGTCGAAGCCGAGACAGGTGCCGGAACCGGCGTTAGGTTTGAGAAGTCCGCAGAGCATACGGATGGAAGTGGTTTTGCCCGAGCCGTTGGGGCCAAGAAATCCGTAGATTTCGCCTTTGCGAATCTGCATGTCCAAACCGTCCACCACGGTCTTGGGACCGAATGATTTGGTCAGTCCCTGGACGTCGATGATGATGTCGGAAGCCATGGCTGGGCGGCGGGGTCAGGGGGCAAGGCCTGGCACAGTGACGTCCACAGGCTGCCCGGGGTGGAGCTTGGCCGCGTCTTTGGGGGACGGGGCGGCTTTGAGTTGGAAGACCAGCTTGGCCCGGCTTTGGCTGGAATAGATGACCGGGGGCGTATATTCGGCGGACGGAGAAATATAGGAGACGGTAGCTTCCACTGGGGACGCTGCCCCGTCAAAATTGACATTGACCTGCTGGCCGATTTGCAGCTTGCTCACCACGGTTTCCGGCACATAGAAGCGCACTTCAATGTTTTTGGGCGGCAGTAGGGAGACCACGGGTTGTCCGGCGGGTATCCATTCGCCTTCCCGGAACAGGGTGTCGAACACAAATCCGTCGGCCGGGGCGGTCGTTTGCTTCTGGTCTAGGTTCCATTGGGCCTGATCGAGTTGAGCCCGGGCCTGGCGGACTTCGGATTCGGCTGCCAGAATGAGATCGCTACGCGCACCCAGGCGGGCGGTTCGCAGTTCTGATTCTATTTCACTTACGAGTTGCTGTTTTTGTTCGTAATCGCTTTCGGCCCGGTCCAGCTCCTCCTGGGAGATGGTTTCCGCGGCCACGAGCTTGACGCGGCGTTCATATTCGATCTTGGCCAGGGAAACGGAAGACTTGGCTTTTTGCAGCCGCGCCTGGATGGAGGCTATCTCCGAAGGCCGTTGGCCCTTGCGGAGGTTGGCGAGATTGTCCTGTGCGCGTTGCAGCCCGTGCGTCGCTTCGTCCACGGCAGCTTGTTCGTAATCGCGCTCCAGAGCAAACAGGGGAGCTCCTGCGGCCACGATTTGGCCTCGTTTTACGGCCAACTGCTGAAGGGTGCCGCCCAAGGCGGCGGCTACATGCACGTACTCGCCTTCCACATACCCCTGGAAGACGTTGCCGGGTTCACGGGAGCACGCCGCTAAAAAAAGCAGGGCGAGGAATATCTGTATGAAACGTGTCGTGTTCAGCATGATGCACCGATTTCTTTGGAATATTTCTACCCTTGTTTTGAAAAGAAAACAATATGGCTCGGTGTATTGGAGCAAACGTGAGATTCGATTCACTCCGTATGTCGGAAATTCGGGCCATACTCTGGAGGGAATCATGTGTTTTCCCGTTCTGCCAAGAATGTGCGGCGGAACGGGAAAACATGAGGCATATGTTGTGAAGAGAAGAAAAAAGTAAAGCCCATGTATTGCTACATGGGCTTTGAGGGGGGATTGATTAAGCTATTGCTTGCGCTGCATCCTTCTGCCGACAAAGGCCAGGGTGGCGATGCCGAGACCAAAGATGATGAAGGTGGACGGCTCGGGAACGGGCGGGGTGCCGGTGACCGTCAGTTCGGAATCAATCAGGGTCAGGGTGTCTTCCGGGGTTTCCCAGCCGAAGTACAATCCGCTTTCAGGGACGTAGTAGTAGGGGCTACCTTCGGTCTGCAGCAGATCCCACACGGAGGCGTAACCGCCGCCAGTGGCCGGGGGACCCATGTGCATGGCGGTCAGGCTGTCCGGATTGATAGGATCGATGCCGTTGAGGAACGAGAAGGAGTACTCCCAATCATCGTACATGAAGGTCTGCGAGGCAGCCTCGGGGTTCAGCAGAATGAACAGGTCGTTGGTGTTCGAGAATTCGGAATTGTTCGAAGTTTCGAAGAACAGGAATTCCAGAACGGTGGAGAAGGTTGCGACGGTGTCGGAGTAGGGATTGTAGCCCTGCAGGGTCAGAGTCGCACTCAGCTTGCCGCTCATGAGAGAGTCGGTGCTTGCACTGATGGGCTTGTTGAGGTGGAACAGATGGGCTTCGATGGTGGTAGAGCTGTTGGTAGTAACGTTGCCGGTTTTATCCACGGAACCGATGGAGCTTCCATCAGGGTGTAACGCGTCAACGCCCCAAGTAAGCGTCCATCCATCATATCCCGTGGGGGTTAAGTCGAGGGTCATTCCATCCTGGGTGCCCGCTTCATTCGTGTAATCACTCAGCTCGTAGGAGAGCGAGTAAGACCATTCATTGATGAAAGCCGCATACGCAGGTTGCGTCACGAGCATCATCAGGAAGAAGGCTGCCAATAACTTGATCGAAATCTTTTTCATAACGGTCCTCCCATTTTTTGAGGGATAATGCACAACCCGTTCCATTTATGTAACCATCTGTAGTTACTTCTTTTCTAGGTCAAATTATGGAACTAAAAGGGCATATTTGGTGTAAATTATTCCGACAGGAGTGGGCGTTGGTTTACACTTTTTTGTTTCGCCGGGGTTCGATTGTTCGGACGACTACGCAGCGTCACATCTGCTAATTCAATAACTATTCTGATTTATCGCTAATCATAGCTTTGGATTGCTGATTTTTAATGTCGCGTGCGAGCAATTGAGGCAGAGCTGGGAGGAGTCAGGTGATGCCTGGGTTGAAAAGAAAAGACCTTTTTATTTGTGCCGAAGGAAATGGGGTTCAGTCTCATGTCCTTCCGTTGTTTTTCGGCGTTTTATACAGGAAAATCATCTCGCTAAACCGAATGCCTTTTTTGGTTCACGTTGGTTATGACTTGGTTGAGACGGGCCAATTTCGCGTCACGCCGGATGCCGTTCAAGGTACCTGAAGTATGGCGGGTTTTACGGGCGATTTTCGTAAGCTTTCGTTTTCGAAGACCGTACGTCGGAATCCATTACATGCTAACCGACTGATCCAGTACGCGATCCGTGGCCGCATATATAATGATATGAGGCCGGTCCGGATAATCCGCTACACTAGATAAGTTGGGCATGGCTCGGTTTGTCGAGATTCGCTTTCAAGCCACATAGGCGGTCATGTGTGAATGAAACATCGAAATGTGAACCCGCCAAAGTTGGGTGGAAGAAGGCGTAATCGGCAGGGCGGGAAGGCGAGTCTCCAATGAGAATCGAGAAAAGGACGGAAACCTATTCCAAGTGTTGCCTTAAAGACGAATCCCTCGGAGGTACGTGTAAGTAAACGGCCGGGGCGTGAAATATGGCAAAAAAAGAAAGCCCTTGGAATCTGATGTGATTTCAAGGGCTTTCGATTTCATTCGTGGTAGCGAGGAGAGGACTTGAACCTCCGACGCTGCGGATATGAGCCGCATGCTCTAACCAACTGAGCTACCTCGCCACGTTTGTTCCGTCGAAGCGGTCACAGTCTATAGACCGTCTTTTTGGGCTTGGCAAGTGGAAAATCCTTGTTTAGGCAAAAAAAAGGAACATATTACAAAAACAGGAGAATCAGGGCCGCCAGGATAACGCGGTAGACCGCAAATGGACGCAGTGTGAGCCTGCCGAGCAGGACGATGAATCCTTTTACTGCAAGCCAGGCGGAAATGAAGGAAACCACAAAGCCTATGAGCAGGAAAAGGAGGTCTCCGCTTTCGAATAGTTTGTAGTTTTTGAGAAAGTCGTAGCCGGTAGCGGCGAACATGATGGGCACGGCGGCGATGAATGAGTATTCAGCGGCAACGGTGCGTTTCGTGCCCAGGAGCATACCGCCCATGATGGTGGACGCCGACCGCGAGAAGCCGGGCCACAGCGCAAGGCATTGGAACAGGCCGATGCCGAAGGCTGTCTTGGGAGTGAGGTCATCCAGGGAGTGGGTGACAGCGCGTTTGTTCATGCCTTCCACAATGAAAATGAGTCCCGCGCCTACGGCAAGGGCCAGGGCCACGGTGAAGGGGGAGAACAAGTATTCCTTGATGTAGCTGTGCGTCAGCAGGCCGACGACCGAGGCGGGCAGGGACGTCAGGAACAGAAGCCAGAGGCCGTAGATTCCGGAAAACTTGCGGTCTTTGGGGGGAAAGAGCAGGCCCACGAAACGGTCCCAGTACAAAACCACCACGGCCAGGATAGCCCCAAGTTGGATGACGATCTCGAAGGTTTCGGCCTTGGGCCCGGTGAAATCGAGGAGGTTGCCCGCAATAATCAAGTGCCCGGTGCTTGAGATGGGCAGAAATTCGGTCAGGCCTTCGACAATGCCGAGAATGATCGCAACATACCAGGGTGCCATATAATCCTCAGGGGGTAATGAAAGGTTGGGGTGCGTATTACGCTACGATCTAGACCAACTAACACCGTCTTGCAACCCCTCGGAAGCTGGTGTATTTCCAGTTCCACTGGGAGCACGTTAAAAGACAGGAGACTATTCATGACGACCGTAATGCCTCAGAGCGAATTGAGCCGCAAGGCCGTGGCCTGGATCTGCGAGATGCGGGACAACGGAGACGAGAGAGCCATCTCCGCTCTTATCGAGGAAGCGGGCGCCCGCTTTAACCTCGGCCCGAAGGATATGGAGTTCCTCCTGCGCTTCTTCAAGGAAAACAAGGGCTGATTTCAACCTGTGAAGCTTCTCCACCGCCAAATATTTCTCGAACTTCTCAAGCTCTTTGGCTTGACCGTATCCTGCCTTTTGGGTCTGATCCTTGTGGGCAGGATGCTTCAGTTGCGTTCGCTTTTTCTTTCGCAGAACATCGGCATTCTGAACATCTTCCAACTGTTCTTTTTCCTGACGCCGTTTTTTCTGCTGCTGATAACTCCCATCGCCACCATGCTCAGCGTTTTTCTGACCTTTCTGCGCATGAGTTCCGACAACGAGCTCGTGGCGCTCAAGGCCAACGGAGTCAGCTTGTATCGGATGCTTCCCGCTCCCTTGCTTTTTTGCAGCCTGTGCACGCTGTTCGCCTTCTTTATTTCCTTCTGGGGATTGGCCTGGGGCATGGATATGTTCAAGACCAAGCTTTATGAGTTCGCCAAGACGCATTCCAAGTTCGCATTGCAGCCGGGCGTGTTCAATAAGGAATTCCCTAGGATCACCTTTTATGCCCATCAGGTCGACAACGAGAAGGGTGAGTTGAAGTTCGCCTTTGTTCGCGATGACTCCGTCAAGGGCGTCTCCGTGGTCGTGGTGGCCCCTGAGGCCGAGATCGTTTCCAACCCGCAGGAAGCGAAGATTCACGTTGTTTTTCATAACGGTCGGATTTTTCGGCAGGACGGCGACGAGTTGAATATTCTCCGTTTTGGAAGATACGCCATCAAGCTCGATCTCGGAAAGCTGCTGACAGGCTTTAATTTCGCCGAACAAAAGGCCAAGGACATGCCGTTTTTTCGTTTGCGGGATATTCGAAAGGATCACAGTCTCATGCCGAAGGAAGGCGACCGCTTCTTCAGAAAGGTGGATACCGAGTATTTCAAACGACTGACGCTGCCGTTGGGATGCTTTATTCTCGGTATGTTCGCCATTCCCATCGCTTCGGTGTTCAGAGGGTTGAAGCAGCAATACGGCCTGCTCTTGGCCATGGGTTTGTTCATGGTCTATTACACCATGTTCTCCGTCGGCGTGAGCATGGGTGAATCAGGAGCGATTCCACCGCAGTACGGAATGTGGGCTCCGAATCTCCTGTTTGTATTCGTGGCCCTGTTCGGTATGCGGTACGCCAATCTGGAAAGGACGCCTTCGGTAGTCCATCGTCTGTTGCATTTGCGGCTGCGAAGGAGGGCCAAGGCGTGAAGATCATCGGCGTTCTGAGTCGGTATCTTATCCGGCAGAATCTTTATCTCATGGCCATTTGTCTGGCCGTGGGCACGAGTCTTTATCTCTTGTCGGACGTTTTCGACCGGCTGGACGATTTCATTCGGGCGGAGTTGGGCGCACAGACCATCCTGTTTTATTTCATCGTCAAGATTCCGCTTATTGTCTCGCAGCTCATGCCTGCGGTCTTCCTGCTGGCCATGGTCATTCAATTGGGAATTCTGGCTCGTTCCAGAGAGATGCTGGCCCTGCGCGCCGGGGGCGTGTCTTTCGGCTGGTTTATTCGCTTTTTTGTCGTGTATGCCCTGATCTGGAGCGCGGGACAGTTGGTCTTTTCCCAGGTTCTTGGCGTATTCGGCGAGCGGGAGGCCAACCGAATCTGGAAGGAGGACGTCCGCAACAAGCAACTGGACGAGATGACAATCCGGGACCTGTGGTTCAGGGACGGCCCGTTCATTGTCCTGGCCAAGGAAGCTCAGCCAAGCAAAAGCCGGGCGAGCGACATCACCGTTTACGAATTTACCACGGACAATCAGGAACTTATCCGCATTCTGACCGCCAAGAAAGCGCTCATCGACGATCATGGGTGGGGGCTTCTGGATGTACATGAATTGGACACCAGAACGTTTGTTACCGTGGCCCGCCAGTCTCAGTTCTTGTCGGTGCGGCAGAACCTCAAGGCTTATGCGGCGGTGGAGCTCAAGGGAGACACGGCACAGTTGCCGCTGCTTGAGTTGTCAAAGGCCATACAGCGCCTGAAGGAGTCGGGCTCAAACGTCGAGATGCTCCAGACCATTTGGCACGGCAAGCTGTCCTATGCTTTTTCCATAGTAATAATGGCGTTGCTGGCCCTTACCCTCGTGACCTATTCGGAGAACGTCTACGCCAATATCGGCCTGTCGCTCATTATCATATTCATTCAATATGGGGTGCATGTGGTCGGAGAGACGGCCGGGGAAAAGGGCGTACTGCCGCCGATCTTGGCGTCGTGGCTCGGCAATGGCGTCATGGGCGCGTTGGCTTGTGTGCGTCTGGCCTGGGTGGCCATGCCCGGTTTCAAGCCCATGATCCTAACGGCTGTCGAGGGACTTCTTCCCCGGCGGGCGTGATTACGCCCCGACGTATTCTCCGAGCCTGGTCCAAAGCTTCTCCTCGCCTTTCCCCGTCTTGCTTGAAAAGAGCAGGGGGAGGCTGTCCTGTTGCAGGATATCCTGCCACTGCTTTTGAAGCTTCGCCAGATCGCGCTGCTTGGGCTTGTCCGCTTTGGTCAGGATGGGAATGACCGGAATGGACAGGCCGCGAACGTAGGAAGTCAGCTCCAGGTCGAGTTTTTGCGGGGCGAGTCTCGAATCCAGAAGCACTGCCACGGCCTTGAGGCGTGTGTTGTTCTTCATGTAGGCTTCGATGAGCTTGGCCCATTTGAGCCGCTCCTGTTTGGAGCACTTGGCGTATCCGTAGCCGGGCAGGTCCACCAGAAAGTAGCCGTCGGGCTCCACCCGGTAGTAATTGAGACTGCGCGTCTTGCCCGGCTTGGAGCTGATCTTGGCCAACGCCTTGCGTCCGGCCAGCCGGTTAACCAATGAGGACTTGCCCACATTGGAGCGGCCCGCCAAAGCGATTTGGGGTTCCTCGAAATCTTCAAGCTGCTTGATTTCGTATATTGTTTTGACTAACTCGATGGTTCGGTTCATAACTAGGTACCGTTTTGTAGTTGTTTTTTTTCGCCCTACTGTTCTTTTTTTCTCGGGGCGCGTCAAGGATGCGGGCAATACACCATCCCGCCGCACAAGGGAAGACGCATGGCTAATCTTAAATTTCTTATACTGAATGGCCCCAATCTCGGCCATATAGGCAAACGCCAGCCCGAGATTTACGGTTCCCGGACCATGGACGACATGCCCGAGCTTCTGATGCAGGTTATGGGCGACAAAGCCGAGGAAGTGGACCTGGTCCATTTTCAGTCCAATTCCGAGGGCGGACTTATCGACCGGCTGGAGCAGGCTCGGGAAGAGGGCGTGGACGGCGTGGTTTTCAATGCCGGTGCCTACACGCATACCTCGCTCGCTCTGGCCGACTGTCTGGCCTGGATCGGTATTCCCTGCGTGGAAGTGCATATCAGCAACATCTGGGCGCGCACGGACCAGCCCTTGCGGCAACAATCCCTGATGGGCGAGAGGTGCGTCGGCGTCATTGCCGGATTCGGGATTCTAGGTTATGCCCTCGGTGTTCAGGCGCTGTTCCAACGGCTTCGCGGCTGATTCATTGAACAATACCCGGGGAATCCCCGGAAACCATTTGGAGACGATATATGATTTCAACCAAGGATTTCAGGACCGGCCTGAAGATCGAGATTGACGGCAAGCCCTTCGAAATTATCGAGTTCCAGCATTTCAAGCCCGGAAAGGGCGGAGCCATGGTTCGCACCAAGCTGCGCCAGATGATGACCGGCCAGGTGCTCGACAAGACTTTCCGTTCCGGCGAAAAGGTTCACAAGCCTGACATGACCGTCACTGAGATGCAGTACATCTTCAAGGATGGCGATAACTTCGTCTTCATGGACCTCGAAACCTACGAGCAGATGCATGTGCCCGGCGCCAATGTGGGCGAGAAGGGCGGTTTCATCAAGGAAGGGGACACCGTGAAGGTCCTTCTGTACAACGGCGAGCTCATCGGCGTGGACCTGCCCGCCAATGTCAGCCTGACCGTGTCCCAGACCGATCCCGGCATCCAGGGCGACCGCGTGAGCAACGCCACCAAGCCCGCCACCATGGAGACCGGACTGAAGGTCAACGTCCCGCTCTTCATCAATGAAGGCGACGTAATCAAGGTGGACACCCGGAGTGGAGAGTATCTTGGTCGCGAATAAAGCGGACTTGCAACACCTTGTGTAAATTGCGTAAAAAGGTCGTGGGCGGGTTGCCGTCCAGGACCTTTTTTATCAAGTGAGGCTTAATGGCGAGACGACGGAAAACCACTGTTCAGGTAGAGAAGCGGAAGGGGCGCGGCAACGAAGCTGTCGGGCTCTTCTTCCTTTTTCTCTCCGCTTTTCTTTTTCTGAGCATTCTATCCTTCAGCCCAGGCGACCCGAGCTTCAACCAGGCCGTCACCGCCGGGCGGAAGGTGCAGAACGTGGTCGGGTACGCCGGAGCCTACTGCGCCGGCTTTCTCGTGGAAATGTTCGGTATGGGGGCTGTTTTCTGGCCTCTATACTTCCTGTATCTTGGTTTGGCCCGTTTCGTGACGCGGCTCAAGCTTTCGCCTTTGCGTTGGCTCGGCCTGATCGGTCTGTTCGTGGCCTTTGAAGCTTGGGCCATGCACCCCTGGTTTTTTAACGTGCCCGAGGACGCCTACGGCCTGATCGGCAGCGGTTTTGTCGGTCGGTCGATCATTACCCAATACACCATGCCGTACCTGCGGCCCGTGGGATCGTTCCTGCTGTGGCTGTTCGTGACCATAGTTTCCTTGCAGGCGGTGATTGGTTTTACTTGGGCTTCGGTCTGGTCTCTGTTTGTTCGTTGGTGGGGCGCGTACCGCGAGGGAGCCGTAATCCGGGCCGAAAAACGGGCCGAGCGGCGTGCTGAACGCCGGGCGGCCAAAGCGTTGGCCGAAGAACGGGAAGCCGAACCTGCCGATGAAGAGGATCTCGGTCTTCAGTTTGTGGATTTGTATGCAGGTGAGGAGGACCAGTCGGTCAAGCCTGTGAAAGTGGCCAAGCCGGTCAAGCCTGTCAAGCCGAAAAACAAACCGGCTCCGGCAAAATCTGCGGCGGCCAAGGCTTCGGCTGCGCCCGGCGGTCTGCCCAGCGTGGATCTGCTGACCGCACCGCCGACTCAGCAGACGTCACAGACTTCGGCCGTGTTGCAGCCCCTGGCAGACAGGCTCAAGGAATGCCTCAACGATTTCAATGTGCAGGGTGAAATGCAACGGGTGGTTCCCGGCCCTGTGGTCACCATGTTCGAATTCAAGCCCGCGCCCGGTATCAAGGTCTCAAAGATCGAGAACCTGACCGACGATATCGCCCTGGCCTTGCGTGCCGAATCCGTGCGCATCGAGGCTCCCATTCCGGGCAAGGACAGTGTGGGCGTTGAGATTCCGAATATCGAACGGGAGATGGTGTATCTGCGCGAGGTCTTGGAATCCAAGGAATTTACCGGGTCCAAGTCTCCGCTGACCCTGGCTCTGGGCAAGGATATTCAGGGTGCCACCAAGGTGGCCGACCTGGCGCGTATGCCGCATCTCCTGGTGGCTGGCGCGACCGGCGCGGGCAAATCCGTCGGCATCAACGGCTTTCTGCTTTCCCTGCTGTACAAGGCCGGGCCTGAAGACGTGAAGTTGCTTCTGGTGGACCCGAAACGCATCGAGCTGGCCCCGTATGCGGACCTGCCGCATCTGGTCCATCCCGTGGTCACTGACATGAACATGGCCAAGAGCGCTCTCGAATGGGCTGTTTTCGAGATGGACTGTCGCTATGAGAAGATGGCTCAGCTCGGCGTTCGCAATATCGAGGGATACAACAAAAAACTGAAAGAGATGGGCGACGATATTCCCGAGGAATTCGAGAACATGAAGCACATGCCCTATCTGGTCATCATCATTGACGAGCTCGCCGATCTGATGATGACCGCTGCCAAGGATGTGGAACAGTGCATCGTGCGTCTGGCCCAGTTGGCCCGAGCCGCAGGCATCCACATGGTTCTCGCCACGCAGCGGCCCAGCGTGGATGTTGTCACCGGCCTCATCAAGGCCAACTTCCCTACGCGTATTTCCTTTTTCGTGACGTCCAAATTCGACTCCAGGACCATCCTCGACGCTGTGGGCGCGGAGCGTTTGCTCGGCAAGGGCGACATGCTCTTCAAGCCGAGCGGCGGCAAACTCCAGCGAATGCACGGCGCGTACGTGGACGAAACGGAAATTGCGCACGTGGTTGATTTCTGGAAGGAGGCAGTGCCTCAGGAATTCGATCTGGATTTCAGCGATTGGAGCCCCAAGGGGGGCAATGACAGTGAATCCGGCGGGGTCGGGGCTACGGGTGATCCCGTGTATGACGAAGCGGTACAGTTCGTGCTTTCCCAAGGCAAAGCGTCCATCTCCCTGTTGCAGCGCAGGTTGCGCATTGGTTTCAACCGGGCGGCGCGGTTTATTGAGCAGATGGAAATGGACGGGATTCTCGGTCCCCAGGAGGGGAGCAAGCCGCGCAAGGTCATCAAGCCGGAATAATTGGAGCAAATTCTATGTCTAGAATGTTCGTTGTCGTTTTCGCCACTGCGTCCTTATTGCTGCTGCCTGTTTTTGCGCAGGCTGCGGAGTCCATTCCGGCGCAGGATTTGCCGGACCTGATCCAGAAACGATATGAGACCATGAAAACGTTTCAGGCCACTTTTTCCCAGGAGCTGACCAACGTGGCCAGCGGCGAGGTGGAGAAGCGCGAAGGGAAGATCTGGTTCCGCCAGCCTTCTCAGGTCCGTTGGGAAACCTCTGCTCCCGAGAAGGAACTCCTCGTGGTCGGTCCCGAGTTCGCTTGGGATTACATTCCGGACGAGGAGCTGGCCATCAAGTATGGCGTGAGAACGTTGCTTGATTCCAAGACCATCCTTCGTTTTCTTTCCGGACAGGCCAATATCAAGGAAGACTTCGTGGTCAAGACTGATTGGCCCAATGCGGACGAGGTCCGGTCCAAATGGGGAAAGGATTTGACCGTGTTGCAGCTTCTGCCCAAAGAGGCTGAACCCGGCATGGTCCTGGCCTTCATAGGCGTGGAGCCGGATACCGGACTGCTCAAGCAAGTCATGATCGTGGATTTTTACGGCAACGGCAACGAAGTCAAGCTCGACAACCTTGAAATCGATGTTGACCTTGCCCCCGAGATGTTCACCTTCACCCCACCTCAGGGTACGCAGGTTGAGGACAACACCCAGGGATTCTAAAGCCCGACGTTCTTTTTGAGCGCGGCTGTTTCCTCGGCGGTCAGTTCACGCCATGCGCCACGCTTGAGGTTGCCCAGGGCCACAGGTCCCTGGCTGACCCGCCTGAGGCGCAGGATGGTCAGTCCGAGTTCGTCGCACATCCTGCGAATCTGCCTGTTGATCCCTTGAATAAGCGTAATTTCGAGCTGTTGCGTTCCGGCAACCGGCTTTTTCAGGCGCACTTTGGCCGGGGCGAGTTTGTCGCCTTCCTTGAGGGTCATGCCTTGGCGCATGGTCTGCACCGCTTTTTGCGGGACACTGCCCCGGATGGTCACAAGATAGACCTTGGGGAGATGGTATTTGGGGTGCGTCAGCCTGTAGCAAAGGTCGCCGTCCGTGGTCAGCAAAAGCAGGCCTTCGGAGAAGAAGTCCAGTCTTCCCACGGGGAAGGGACGTCTCTTGCGGATTTCCGGGGGCAGAAGGTCCAGGACGGTCTTGCGGCCCTGGGGATCCTTGGCGGTGGTCATGGTTTCCACCGGCTTGTGCAGCATGATCGTCAAGTCGGCGGCGTCAGCTTGCTGTCCGATGGACTTGCCATCCACGCAAACATTGTCCCGACCGGGCGTAACCTTGACGCCGGGCGAGTCGGCCACGGAGCCGTTGATGGTCACCCGGCCAGCAAAGACCATTTCGTCCGCGCCGCGACGGGACGCGACGCCGCATTGGGCGATAAATTTGTTCAGCCGTATGGAGTCGGAAGGGGCATTTGTCATGCCCCGTCTTCTAGACCCGAATGGTCTTGGTGGCAAGCTGGAAGCTGGTGACCACGTCGAGCATGTTGGTCACGTCGCCCACGCCGCGCTGATCTGTCAGGCCGAAAAATTCCAAACAGGTGCCGCAAACCAGAATGGAGACGCCGCTTTCCTCAAGCTTTTTAAGCTCTTCGAAGCATCGGCTGCCGGGTACCGCGAGCTTCACGCCGCCATTGACCAGGATGATGCGCCACAGCTCGTCTCCGAGTTCCTTCAAGGTAACCATGAAGTTGAACATCAGGCTGGCGCCGAGTTCGTCGTCGCCCGAGCCCATGGTCTCGGCGGGCACGAAGACAAGTGTTTTTTCGCTGACGGGGATTTTGGGGTCGGCTTTGGCGAGGACGGCGCATTCATCGGAGTCCGTGCCAGCTTCAGCCGTGTTTTCCCGTTGGCCGGTAACAATGTGGTCCGAACCGGAGCGCTCCGTTTGCACCGCATAGCCCTGCATGGTCAGGAAACGGGATACGTTTTCCCTTGCGGCGTCGTTGTCCACGACGACCACCAGTTTGGCCGGGCCGTCCTTTTCGATGGTTTCCTTGCAGCGCAGCACGGGCTGGGGGCAGGGAAGTCCTTTGCAATCAATGGAAATGTCGGACATGTCTACTCCTTATATACTTGAACTCAGCATAGAATTTCTCTTCTGGTCAAATTGATAAGATGTATTGATATGTTCAGTCTTAGAGAATTCGTCGATGATTTTGTCCTCTTGCCCTTCGTCGGGCGAGCCTGTAAAGAAAGGAAAATCCGGAAACGAGCGACCAAATATGAAAACACCGATTGATTCCGCCGCGTTTACGCCTTTCATCGCCTCGCTGTTCAAATTGTGGGTGCGTACGATCCGCTTCGAGCCGGTGGGCGAGTCTGAACGTTTGCTTGATGCGAACCGACAAGGTTCCCCAACGGTCCTGGCCCTTTGGCATGGCGAGATTTTTCCTGTGGCCGCCTACGGCTTGACCATGAGTTCGCATTTGGTGACCTTCGTTAGTCAGAGCAGGGACGGCGAGTTCATTGCCCAGGTTCTGGAGCGGCTGGGGCATACCACGGTGCGCGGTTCCAGTTCGCGGGGCGGAGTCAAGGCGCTGCTCCAGGCAAAGCGTGTCATGGAGCGGGAGAACCGCATGGCCGTTTTCACCATCGACGGCCCGAAAGGCCCGCTCCACAAAGCCAAGGACGGAGTTATCTTTTTGGCTCAACGGGTTGGAGCCAAGATTATCCCGCTTCGCGCCTACCCCAAGCGCAAAAAAATCTTCGACAAATCCTGGGACCATTTCGTCCTGCCCATGCCGTTTACCCGATGCCCGATCTACATCGGTGAGCCCATGGAAGTGACCTCCGAAAAGTTGACCAAGGAAGTCCTTGCCCAAGAAGCAGCCAGGCTTGAAGCCCGGATGCTCTCCCTTGGCCCGGAGTAGGGCGTTTCCACAGGATTCATCTTTTTCAACTTATGGATGATGATGTTGTTTTGTGTGATTGCACGGCGAAAAAAAGCCCCCGGCCTGTGAGCCGGGGGCTTTGGTTTGATCTTTCGGAAACAGTTACTCCGTTTTCATCCTGGCCGTTCCTTCTTTGTAGAAGGGAAGGCCGGTCTTTTTCGCTTCCAGTTCGGCGCGGGCGGTCTTGATGATGAAGGTGTCCTTGTCCGCGTCTTCGGCCCTGACGTAGGCCAGGGCAACGCAGTGCCCGAGGCTGGGGGCGAAGGAGCCGCTGGTTATCACGCCGGTTTTCTTGCCGCCGGGCAGGAAAACTTCATCGTGATGCCGGGCGGTTCGGCGGCCTTCAATGGTCAGGGGGATCAGAGATTCGTCCACCCGGCCGAGGCCTGATTTGCCGATGTAATCGGATTCCTTCTTGAGGAAGAATCCGGCTCCCGCTTCTACGGGGGTGCGCTGCTCATCCAGGTCTTGACCGTAGAGCGGATAGCCGATCTCCAGGCGCAGAGTGTCGCGAGCGCCCAGACCGACAGGCTCGACGCGCTCGTCGGCGATCAGTTTCTCCCAGATTTCCAAAGCCTTGTCGGCGGGGAGGTAGAGTTCGTAGCCAAGCTCGCCCGTATAGCCGGTGCGGCTGACGATCATGGGAAAGCCCAATGCGTCGGTCGATTCGAAATTGAAGTATTTCAGGTGATTCCATTTTGATCCGAAGAGGTCGTTGAGCACGTCAAGACTTTCGGGACCCTGCACGTCGATTTTGCCGGTCTCGTCGCTGATGTCGGTGAAGGTCAGGCCGTCGGGCAGGTTGGCCGCGATGTGGTCGAAGTCCTTTTGGCGGCACGCGCCGTTGACCACGAGCATGTAATCATCCTCGGCCTTGCAGTAGATTATCAGGTCGTCGTTGATGCCGCCGGTTTCATTGAGCAGGAAGCCGTAGCGGCACTTGCCGGGGCCCAGCGTGTCCAGGTCGTGGCTGACGATCTTGTTCAAACCGTCCTTGGCGCCGCTGCCGGAGAGCGTGAATTCACCCATGTGGCAAATGTCGAAGATGCCGGCCTTTTCGCGGGTGTGCTTATGCTCGATGATAATGCCTTTGTACTGCACCGGCATGTCGAAACCGGCGAACGGGGCCATCTTGGCGCCGTTATCCCTGTGCCATCGGGTGAGCGGGGTGGTCTGCAGGTTTTCCAATGTATGCTCCTTGCGGTGTTGCTATTGTCCCGAACCGGTCTGGCTTGATACGCGGGATTTCCGGATGGAACGGAACTCGTCGAGCAGCATGACCAGCTGTTGGTACAGTTTCTTGATGTCCCGCCCGTAAGGCGAGAGGTCCTTGTCCTCCCGGTGTACGTATTTACGCAACAGGTAGGAATCGGAGATCACGTCATTGCCGATGATCAATATCTTGACCACGAGTTTGTCGAAATAGTTTACGATTTCGAATTTGAGATCATTCAGGATCTCGGTCATCAGTTCCAGCATTCGTTTATACGAAATGGTCTCACCCTTGTACTTGCGACAGCGCAAATCTTCAAGGACCCTTATCTTTCTCGCCTGCTGAATCTGTCCGTATCGCGACCAGACTTCCTGATGCAGGTCGTGGAGTTCGTTGAATATTTCGTAGTTGTCCGGAGCCAGGAGATAGGCGTCCAGAACGCGGACCAACTGAGCGTAGTAGTCGTCGGAGTAGTCGACGATGCGGTGCATGTGCTTGGAAAGCCAGACGAACAGTACCTTGAGTCGGTTTTCGTGGGTTTCGGTGTTCTCAAGCAGTTCCTGGCGTTTGTAGTTTACCGGAATTCGGTATTCGCCGCGTACGATGTCGTTCAGGCGCAGAAGCATGTTGCGCACGTTCTGGATAATGTTCAGCCCCTCGATCGTGCGTCCGGTTATGGGGTGGATGATCTCCTGCTTGAATACGGACAGGGCGCGGTCTTCGCGTACGTTCTTCGGGTTGTAGTCGTGTTGCTGATAGGTGACCCTGAGAATGACCACGCGTTTTTTGGGGTCGATGAAGAATCCCTGGTCCTTGAGGACTTCGGCTAGCTCCTTCTGATTCTCGTTGACCTGGATCAGGGCGATTTTTTCCACCCTGGGATACTTCATGGACCGTCGGGGAGTGCCCCTGGGGGGAGACATCAGGGTGGTGATGGTCCGGTCGCTCTGGCCCAACACCCGCACGATGAACCGCTCATGCTGGCGGAGCAGCCGAATGGCGAACATGGCCGAGGAAGTACGCCGTTCCGAAACGATGGGGAAGCCGTACAACTCCATCATGAACTGATAGACGAACAGGCGGTTGCACTCATAGAGCAGGTTGTTGCCCGGTTTGAACTTGCCGATCTTCAGCCCGAATTGCTTGAGTTCACTATCCAGGTTGGACGGCAGGGAGGCATATACGCCCTGTAGCGTGAATTCCCCGGCGGAGTTCAGCGCCAGGACGTGCGCCCGCTCCAATTGCAGGAGAAAGGGCAGCATTTTGTCGTAGTTGCGGATGCTGCAAATGTCTTTGGAGTCAATTTTGCCTTGGAAATCCGGGTGGTAACGTTTGGGAAGGCGGCTCAGGAATGTGCGGATGTTGGTGGCCCGGGCGTTTTCTTCCACTGAACAGGAGTCCTGGACCACCATCTCTTCCCAGTCGGACGGTGAGTGCAGGGCATCGAACTGGAAGATTTCCTGAAAGGAGTTGAGCTGCCGCTCGAAGGCGACCATGGAAAAGCCAGGCAGGTTCTTGTGTTCGTACAGATCGACTTCGAAGGAGGGCAACAGCTCTCGCGCTTCCACAAGTGGATAATTCTGCTCTTCGAAATACGGTCTCAGCAGGCAGTGCTTGATGTGCTCGTAATCAATGAACTCCTTGAACTCCTCAAGGGTTTCGAGCCTGATGCGGGACTTCTTTTTCCCTTTACTTTTATAGCCAGGCGCCTGGCTGAATGCTTTTTTCCACATCGGGAGCGGTCCGGGTCGAGTCAAAAGAGCGGAGGCGGTCAGCCTCATGTGATCATCACATATCTTTATACTCATCTGCCCTGAAATACAATGATTAGCGTATTATAATCGCGTTAAGCGCTTGCATCCCGCCTGTGGGGCGCTCAAGCGCGTTCAGCCGGGGCGGGATGAAACAATGGGCCTGAATAATTGACTCTCTGTCTGCTGTTGGCTAATGTGACAAAGCTTTTAAGCATCAATCGTACCGCACATCTGCGTGATCAGAGGGGTCGTCATGAAAAAGAAGGATCAATGCCCGCGATCGAAAATCAACGAGCAATATTGTACTTGCACCCATAACTGCGACAAACATGGCATTTGTTGCGAATGTCTGCACTACCATCGGCAGAGAGGAGAACTCCCCGCCTGCTATTTCACTGCGGAAGAGGAGAAGACCTTCAACAGGTCCGTGGAATTTTTCATCCAGCGCAGGTCTTGAGACCGTGCGACCGGGATATTTGAGCAGGGCGGCCGGTTGACCGCCCTTTTCTTTGAGGAGAGTCATACATGACGGGTGATTTCGACGCCACGCGAGTTATGCAAGGGCTTGAGCGCGTTGCGGACAGGGCCGGAGAAATCGTGCGGGAAGGCGCCGGCCGGACCCGAACCATCAGGCACAAGGGCCGTATCGACCTGGTTACCGAGACCGACATGGCCGTGGAGACCATGCTCAAGGACGAGCTTGCCGCGCTGCTGCCCGGATCGGATTTTCTGGCCGAGGAGACGGCCAAGGATACTGAGCCCGGCGAATTGACCTGGATCATCGATCCCGTGGACGGGACTACGAATTTCGCCCATGGCCTTCCATTCGTGGCCAACTCCATCGCTTTGTGGCATCGTGATCGGGTGGTTCTCGGCATGGTCAACATGCCTCTCATGAATGAACGGTTCACCGCCATGGAAGGGCGGGGAGCTTTCCTGAACGGCACTCCCATCAGTGTGACCGGCGAAGCCGATCTTGAGCAATCCCTGTTGGCCACGGGTTTCCCCTACGACATCGAGAAGCACCTCGAAGACATTCTTCGGAATCTCCGTACGCTGCTGCCTTTGACGCAGGGCATCCGCCGGGCGGGCGCGGCTGCCGTGGACCTGGCATATGTCGCCTGCGGACGGCTGGATGGTTTCTACGAGCGCGCTCTGAATCCGTGGGACACGGCGGCCGGAACGCTGCTTGTCCGCGAGGCGGGCGGCATGGTGAGTGAGTACGAAGCCTCCAGGCCCTATTCGTTCGCATCGCCTTGTATCCTGGCCACCAACGGCCGGATTCACGGAAAGGTAAGCGGGCTTATCGCGAAGGGTTAGGCCGGCACGAGCAGGCCGGATTCCCACAGAATGACGAGGTTCGGCGTAAGCAGCTCCCGGAATTCCTTGACCAGGCAGGTCAGCTCCTCCGGAGAGTAGTAGAATCCTTCGGACGCCGAGTCTTCATTGGGGACAACGGACAGGGTGTTTCTGGTCACCTCGAACAGAGAGACGTGTTCGAATCCGGTTTCAGGCCCGGCGGGCAGCTCTCTGACCAGTTGGGGATGTTCGATTTCCAGATTCAGCTCTTCCTTGAGGGCGCGCACGGCGGCATCGAACGCGGATTCACCGGCCCGGGGATGGGTCCGGGCGGAGATGTCCCATCTGCCCGGAAAGAACAGTTTGTTCTGGTTGCGCTTTTGCAGGAAAATTTTTTTTTCGGGATTGAAAACGAGCACCTGGACGGAACGGTGCATCAGCAACTGGCGGTGTACGCTGCGCTTGGAAAGCACGGCCAGCGGGCGGTTGTCCTTGTCGATGACTTCGACCAGATGGTTCGCGTCTTGTTCGAGGGAGTCTTGGGGAGAGATCATATCCGTGTGCTCTTTTGTTTTGCTTTCAAACCCTGTATACACGCAATGTTTCAACATATCCAGCCCCATATGGGCGCGGAGGGGCAATGAGAGACGTGGTCGTCGAATTGGGAGCGCCGGATGTCGGCGACCTCATCGAGCTTGAAGCGCTTTGCTTCGATTATCATTGGACCGAGGAGCAGTTCCTGCTTGGTCTTGAGGCGGGAGCCTTCAAGGTAATCGGCGTGCGCAGGGGCGGCATTCTTGCCGGGTACATGGCTTTTTCTCTCATTGCGGACGAGATGGAGATACTCAACCTGGCCGTACATCCGGATTTTAGACGGCAAGGGCTGGGCGAAGCCCTGCTGGCCAGGAGTTTCGAGATATGCCGCCAAAGCGGCATCGCCAAAAGTTTTTTGGATGTAAAGGTCTCCAATGATCCGGCCTTGGCATTATACCGCAAGTTCGGATACAAGAAGATTGGCATAAGGAAGAAATATTACCCGGACACCAAGGAAGACGCACTGTTGTTCCGGTACGATTTTCAAAACAACGAAGCGTGAGGATTTGACGTATGCTGTTTATAGATCAGGTGGATATCGCAGGAAAAAAAGTACTCTTCAGAGTGGACTTCAATGTTCCCATCGAAGACGGTGTCATCACCGATGACAACCGTATTCGTGCGGCCCTGCCGACCATCCGGTACGCCCTGGACAAGGGGGCTTCGGTCATCCTCTGCGCACACCTGGGCAAGCCCAAGGGCAAGGTTGTGCCCGATCTTGCTCTTGGCCCGGTGGCCAATCGGACCGGCGAGCTGCTCGGCAAGGGCGTGCCGCTGGTGCCGGGCCGGATCGGCGATCAGGCCGTAAAGATGGCGGCCGAGCTCCAGCCGGGACAGGTCATCATGCTCGACAACCTGCGTTTCAATCCGGAAGAGACCGGCAAGACGCCGGAGGAGCGGGGCGATTTCGGCAAGCTGCTCGCGTCCCTGGCCGATGTGTACGTGAACGACGCCTTCGGGGTCGCGCATCGCGAAAACGCTTCCGTAGTGGACGTTCCCAGGCACGCCAAGGTCTGCTGTTGCGGCTTTTTGCTTCAGCGCGAGTACGAGTATCTCGGCGAGGCGCTGAAGGCCCCCAAGCGGCCTTACGTCTGCGTCTCGGGCGGTGCCAAGGTGTCCACAAAGCTGGGTATCCTGAATAATCTGCTGGGGAAGGTGGACGACATCATCATCGGCGGAGCCATGGCCAACACCTTCCTGCTGGCTCAGGGGTACGACGTTGGCCAGTCGTTGGTGGAGCCTGACCTGGTGGACGCAGCTGCGGAGATCATGGCCAAAGCCAAGTCCATGGGATCGGTGCTGCATCTGCCTGTGGACTTTCTTTACGCCAAAACGCCCAAGGCCAAGCAGGCCGAAGGTGTATGTACGGCCAAGACCATTCCGTCGGACGCGCTGGTATTGGACATCGGGCCGGAAACCATCACCAATTTCGTTTCCGTTCTCAAGCTGGCCAAGACCGTTGTATGGAATGGGCCCATGGGCCTTTTCGAGACCACGGCATTCGCCAACGGCTCGTTGGCTGTCTGTGAGGCCATCGCCGGGCTGGACAACTCTCTGACCATCGTGGGCGGCGGGGATACCGATGCCGTTGTGCATCTGATGAAACTGGAGGATAAGTTCAGCTTTATCTCCACCGGCGGCGGCTCTTTCCTGGAATTTCTCGAAGGCAAGGAGCTTCCGGCCTTCAAAGCCTTAAAGGAGTGCATCTAATAATGAAGAAGCTGATGGCAGCCAACTGGAAGATGTACAAGACCTGGGACGAGGCGCAGGCCACGGCTCGGGATCTGGTCGGCCTGGCCGCGGGCAAGCTCCCTGCGGACAGGGAGGTGCTTGTCTTTCCTCCTTTCACCGCACTCAAGGCGGTGAGTGATGTCCTGGACCCTGTGCCCGGTTTCTCAACCGGAGGGCAGGACTATTACTATGAAAAGGAGGGGGCTTTCACCGGGGAGATATCTCCGGCCATGCTCAAGGATGTCGGCGCGGCCTACGGCCTTACCGGACATTCCGAGCGCAGACACATCCTTGGCGAAGGCGACGAGTGTGTTGGCCGAAAAACAGCCTATGGGCTCTCCAAGGGGCTGAAGGTCATCCTGTGCATCGGCGAGCTTATCGAGGAACGCAAGGCGGACCGTGTCGAGGAAGTGCTGGAGCGGCAGTTGCGGATAGGTTTGAAGGATGTTTCTGCGGACTTTGATCCTGAGCAACTGTCGGTTGCCTACGAACCCGTCTGGGCTATCGGCACCGGAGAGGTGGCCGGCCCGGCTGAAATTGTCGAAGCACACACTTTTATTCGGAAAAATCTCATTTCTCTCTTCGGAGAAAAAGCTAATGAAATGAGGATATTATACGGAGGAAGTGTCAAGCCGGAAAATTGCGGCGACATTATTGCGCTTGACAACGTGGACGGAGTGTTGGTAGGAGGCGCGAGCTTGCACGGCGAAAGCTTCAGTCGGATCGTACTGGCTTGATATTGCAAGCGGAAAGAAGTTTTAAGAAAAGGGAAAAATTGTGGAAACCATCGTCATAGTCATACATGTTTTGGCTTGCATCTTTCTGATCGGTGCTGTAATGCTTCAGTCCGGTCACGAGGGGATGGGAGTCATCTTCGGCGGCGGGAGCAGCACTATGTTCGGCAGCACCGGCGCAGGCGGACTCCTGGTTAAGGTAACCGCTGGACTTGCAACGGTTTTCTTGGTAACCTCCCTCGGATACAATGTCCTGACTGGCAACAAGGTATCCAATCAAGACTCCATCATGCTGCAGCAGAATGTGCCTGCGGCTGAGACTGAGGCACCGGCCGCACCGGCCAAGCCCGGAGTCACCTTCAAGGATACCGGAGACGACGCCAAGAGCGAATAAGCTCAAAGCATATCGTGCCGAGGTGGTGGAATTGGTAGACACGCTGTCTTGAGGGGGCAGTGGAAGAAATTCCGTGGGGGTTCGAATCCCCCCCTCGGCACCACGAGAATAAGAGGGTTGCAGCTAACAAGCTGCAACCCTTTTTCTTTTTTGCGATCGGTTACAGCTAAAAGGCCCGAAATACCGTGGTTGAGTCAAGTGTGCCAAACCGGTGGGTCAAACTCTCTCGAAAACCAGGGGGGAGATGAGGCTGTTTCCGTATGCAACTAACGCCATTGTGCTCCCTCGGCACCGTTAGTCCGGTGAGCCCCCCCCCAGCTTTGCTGGGGGACCAGCAAAGTTTGACTTATGTGGGAATAGCATAAAGCCTCCCCTGGTGAGCTGCTCAAAGTGAGCACAGGAGAGGCTTCATGAAGTGCAATTCAAGCCTATGTCACACGCGGTGGGGCTGCAAGTATCACATCGTTTGGATACCCAAGTGCCGCCGGAAAATCTTGTTCGGAAATATTCGGACGTACTTGGGAGAAGTCTTCCATAAGTTGGCAAATCAGCGTGAGAGCCAAATTTTGGAAGGGCATTTATGCAAAGATCACGTGCATATGTATATCGCGATTCCATCCAAATACTCCGTGGCGCAAGTCGTTGGTTTCATAAAAGGAAAAAGTGCAATCCACATAGCTCGTGAAGTCCAGGATCGAGCGCGTGGTTATGCTGGCCAAAGCTTTTGGGCAAGAGGGTACTTCGTTTCGACCGTGGACGAGATGAAAAGTGATTCGCGAGTATATCCGTAAGCAAGAGCAGGAAGATCAGCGAATCGAGCAACTGAAATTCCGCCTTTAGGCGGTTCTTAAAGCCGCTTTGAGCGGCTCACAAACTTAAGCCCCCGGCTTTGCCGGGGGTACTATGACTCGGTTATTTTTTTGTCTTCATACTTCGGATTTCATAAGTCGACATTTCCAAGGTGAGCATAGCGCCTTAGTTGTAGTTGCAGTTCCAGCCGTCGGCATCGAAATATCTGACGCTTTCCACACTGGGATTAAGACGGACCGAACTTCCCAGCTCCGGGACGGCCTCTCGCGTATCCCTGCGGCTGATGGTGTTTATCCCCAACTCTTCAACATTGCAGTAGATCAAAAAGGTCGATCCCAGGTCTTCAATATTGGTGACCACAGCCCGCAGTCCGGTTTCGTTCATGTCGGTGTGGACACGCAGCCGGCTTGGTCTCACCCCGATGGAGCATTCGCCTTGCAGGTTGGACGGGGCCGATATCTTGATTTCTCCGATCTGCAACACGCCCGATTCAACGACTCTGCCCGGAATGATATTGATTTTGGGGGAGCCAATGAACTCCGCAACGTCCCGGTGTTTGGGATTCCTGTAAATGTTCCTGGGGGCATCGACCTGGATGAGCTGGCCGTCCATCATCAACGCAACCCTGTCCGAAAGCGTCATAGCCTCTTCCTGGTCGTGCGTGACATAGACGAAGGTGGTGCCCAGGCGGCGGTGGATGGCCGCCAGTTCGGTACGCATGTGGGCGCGCATTTTCGTATCGAGATTGGAAAGCGGTTCGTCCATTAAAAAGACTTCGGGATTCCGGACCATGGCCCGTCCAAGCGCCACCCGCTGCCGTTGGCCGCCGGAAAGCTGCGAGGGCTTACGGTCGAGCAGGTTTCCGATGTCCAGCACATTGGCGGTTTCTTCGACTTTGAGCCGGATCGAGTCGTGGACGGATCGAGCATTGCCGATGAACCGTCCGGCAAACGGTATGCGCTGGAAAGCGGATAGCCCTCGCATGACCAGCGGCATGGACATGTTCTGTCGGACGGTGAGGTGCGGATACAGTGCGTAAGACTGGAAGACCATGGATACTTTTCTATTTTTGGGCGTCACGGCGGACACATCCTTGCCGCCGATAAGAAGCGTTCCATCCGTCTGCTGTTCCAGGCCGGATATAATGCGTAACAAGGTGGACTTGCCGCATCCCGATGAACCGAGCAACGAAATGAATTCTCCGTCCTTGATGTCGAGGGATATGTCTTTCAGTACTTTTGTCGCGCCGTAGGATTTTTGGATGTTGTCGATGGTTATGGAAGCCATAATTCGCTCCTACAAAGGTTGATGATGGGATTGGGCAACCGTCTGATACAGGGCGTATGTTGAAGGAAGCACAAGGCGGGGCTCCTTCAGATTGTCCGGGTATTGCGTCGCATTGTTGGTCAGCCAGCAGGCGTCGATGCCTGCGGCGATGGCCCCGGCAATGTCCGTGGCGGGCGTGTCCCCGACCATGAGGCATTCCGAAGGCGTGACTCCGAGCGTGTCGAGGATGTGCTGAAAGGCATAGCCTTCCGGCTTGGTGACGGCCTGGGGCTTCCGCCCGGTCACAGCTTCGACGGCGGCGGCCAGCGATCCGGTTTCCGGTTCGCGCATCCCGTCGTCTCTCGGATGATAAAGATCCATATTGGTGCTGTAGAATTCCGCCCCTTGCTGCACGTGTCTGGCGCAGTGGCGCAGGGTGTCCATGGAAAAGGCCGTGTCGCGTCCGAGCAGCATGATGGTGCACGCGTTCTCACTGTGAATCGGAATGCAGGTGTGGCCGAACGATTCAATTTCGCGCACGAGACTTTTTGTTCCCGCCACGCACACGCTCGTCCCGCCAAAACGTTGCAGCAGGTGGATTCCCGTTATGGTGGACGCCAGGAAAATCTGTTCGCGCTTTACGCTAATCCCCATTCCCCGCAGTTTGTCCTGCATGGAGCGCGGAGAATGAGTGGAGTTGTTGCTCAAAAAGGCGATGCGTTTTCCCTGGTTCTTCAGCAACGATACAAGCTCGGAAGCACCGGGGGCAACGGTTTCTCCGAAATGAATGCACCCGTCGAGATCGAATATATATGTTGAATATTTTGAAAAATTATTTTTCATTGCGGAAATTCCAGAGGCGTTGTTCGCTCATGGCCAGTGCGTCCACCCCCGCATCCAGCATGGACCGAACCTCGTGTTCGTGCCTGATGAGTCCTGCGGCGAACAGGGGGACGTTTAGCAACGCCTTGAATTGTCCTGCAATGGAGGGGACCAGGCCGGGCATGAGTTCAACCGCGTCCGGCTTGACGGATTCTATGTTTCGAATGCCGGTGTGCAGAGCTTGGGTGTCGATGAGGAAAATCTGCAATATGGTGGTCACCCCGAGGTCCCTTGCCGCCGCGAGAAGGTGGGGCTTGGTTGAGACAATGCCGTTCAAAGGACCTTGCTCCACCAGAAACGCTATCCCTTCCTGATCGCGCCCCAGTCCTTTCACCAGTTCGGCGTGGAAGAAAATGTGCTTGTCCGCCTCATAGGCCTGACGGGCCAGGTCCCGTACAAGGGAGACGGTGCCTCCCATCATGAAAATGGTGGAGACTTCACTTTTCAGCGCGAGCTGAAATTCTTTTTCCGTCCGTACCGCGGCGATGATCGGCCGCTTGGTAAATGTCTTGAATTTCAAGGTGTAATACTCCAGAGGCAGGAAGGAGGGTGTTTCCCTCCTCCCTGTAGTGGGGTGTTAGCGGGGAAGGAGGGCCTGCACTTTGTGCGCGACGTCCTTGAGAACACCATCGGCGTCGGTGGTCTTCCCGGTGGCCAGGCTCTCCATGCCTTCATAGATCACATCGGTGATCTTCAGACCGTTTGCACCAGGGAAGGCATACCAGCCGGTCATAAGGGGCAGGCTTTTGACGGCGGTAAGGTTGTTCGGATTCTTTTCGTAGAATTCCTTGAGGTTTTTTACAGCCAGTTGGTTGGCGGGCATGTAGCCGGTGTAGCGAGCGACGATTTCCGCGCCTTCGGGACCGCACCAGAACTTGATGACGCGCCAAGCCGCTTCCTGCTTCTCTTTGTCCTTGGTGAGCATGAGGACGCCGTTTCCGCCTGCGGGCAGGGTTCCGCCGGGTTTGACGCTCGGGAAAGGAACGGTTTTCAATTCGAACAGGCCGCCGATGCTCTTGTTGAAAGCGGCCAAGGTAGAGGTGGAGGTGAAGTAGCAACCTGTTTTGCCGGTGACGAAGTTCGTCTTGGAAGCCTTGCGGCTGCTGTTGGGCTGCTTGCCCTTGGTAATCATGTCGCGGAAGGTGTTCATGGCCCATTTACCTTCCGGGCCGTCAAAGGCGACTTTTTTCTCGTCGGGAGTCAGCATGGCGCCGCCCTGGGAGAAGACAAGGGCCTGGAAAAGCCAGTTTCCGGTGATACCGTAATCGAAAAACATGCCGTCCACTTCGTCGCCGAGGGCGTCCACCTTGGCGGCGTAAGCGATGACCTCGTCCCAGGTCTTGGGAAGAGTTTCTTCCGTGTAGCCGGCCTTTCTGGCCAGATCCATGTTGTAATAGGCGATGGGCAGAGAGATGGCGAAGGGCAGGGCGTAGATATCGTTTTTGAACCGGCCCGAATTAATCATGCCTTCGTGGAAGCCTTCGGCGCTGATATCTTTTTCCTGCTTGATGAATCGTCCCAGGGGCTGGGCGATCCCACGGTCCACGAAAATGCGGAAACGGTTGAGGCCCTGGAAGGTGATGTCCGGCGTGTTGCCGGTCATGGCCTGGCGCAACACGTTCTGGGTCGCATCTTCATAGCTGTCGTAAGTCGAACGGATTTCCACGTGGATATCCGGATTTTTCGCCTCGAACGCTTCGATGATGCGGTTGTGCACCTCGCTAAACATGAAAGCGTAGGGGTATTCCAGGGTAATGGTGGTTTTGGCGAACGCGTTTTGGGCCAGGAGGCAGGTCACGAGACATGCCGCAATGAGTACAAATCTTTTCATGAGGTTCTCCGATTTGAGGTCTAAACGTTTTTCAAGCAGACGGACTAACCCTTCAGCCCTGCCTGCATGGCGATACCTTTGATGAATTTTTCCTGAGCGGCCAAAAAGCCCACGACGAGAGGCGCGATGATGACGGTGGCCGCGGCCATGAGCGCGCCATAGTCGTTGCCCGCTTCGTCGTTGGCGAAGAAGCTGACGCCGAGCGGCGGGGTATAGGTGTGCTTGCTGCTCAGGACGATCAGGGGCCAAAAATAATCGTTCCAGTGAGCGACAACGGAGATGATGCCGAAGGCCGTAAGGGCCGGAACGGCCATGGGAACCATGAGGCGCCAAATAATGCTGAATTCGCTCATGCCGTCCAGGCGCGCGGCGTCGAGGATTTCATCCGAAACGGTGAGAAAGAACTGGCGCATCAGGAAGATGCCCAGAACGGATATGGTCCAGGGGATGATGAGCGCGCTGTACGAGTCCAATGCGCCAAGCTTCCAGAGGAGCAGGTACACCGGAATGGATATGGCCTGCGCCGGGATCAGCAGCCCCACCAGGATAAGGGTGAACAGCAGTTTTTTCCCTTTGAAGTCCAGTTTTGCCAAGGCGTAGGCGCACGGCGTGGCGATGCAGGCTTGGAGCACGAAAATGGCGCTGGTCACGATGGCTCCGTTTATCATGAACGTCAGCAAGGGCTGGGCCGTAAACGCCTTGCTGTAGTTCTCGATCACGTACCAGCGCTCCGGAAGGAGTTGAAAGCCGCTGTTGAAGATTTCCTCCGGCGGCCGCAGGGAGGCCAGAAACATCCATACAAAGGGAACCAGCATGATACATGCGCCGGAAAGCAGTATTGCGTGTCGCAGGAAAGGCTGCCAGCGGAAGTGTTTTGTTTTCATGTCCCGCTCCTAATTGTAGTGGACGTGTTTTTCGGCCACATAGGTTTTGATGAGGGTGAATCCGAGAACGCAAAGGAGAAAAATCACCGTGATCGCCGACGCATATCCGGTGCGAAAGAATTCGAAGGCTTCCTTGAACATGGTGTAGATGAGCACTTCCGAGGCATTGTTCGGGCCGCCCTGGGTCAGGACGTGAACCGCGTCGAAGACTTGAAAGGAACGGATGGTCGTGATGATCGAGACAAACAGGGTCACCGGCGAAAGCAGCGGCCAAGTCACCAACCAGAAGCGACTCCACCCGCTTTCCGCACCGTCCAGGGCGGCGGCCTCGTGCAGTTCCTTGGGGATTCCGGAAAGCCCGGCCATGAACAGGACCATGTTGAATCCCATGTTTTGCCAGATTCCTATGCCGCAGAGTGTAATCAGCACCGTGTTTTCGTTGTGAAGCAGCTCGAATCCTCCCAGTCCGAAGAGGGGGAGTATGTGGGCGGCCAGTCCCACCCGCGGATGCAGAACGAATTCCCAGGTGATGGCCATGGCCACGGAGCAGGTCATCACAGGCAAAAAGAATACTGCCCTGTAGAATTTCTTGAGGGATTGGCCTGATTCGATAAGCAGGGCCACGCCAAGTCCCATGAAGATGGTGAGCGGTACGGTGACGAGTGTATAGATGCACGTGTTGCCGAAAGAACGTCTGAATGTTTCGTCGGCGAAAATCTGCGCATAGTTGCGCAAGCCGATGAACTCCAGGGTGTCGCTGCCGAACTGCCAGTCCGTGAAGGAGAGGCCGAACACCACGAGCAGCGGGCCTATGAGTAGAAGGAACAGTAGCAGAGTGGCAGGCGTTACAAGGAGATACGCTACCCGTACCTGCGCCGCTTGCAGGGAAGATTTGAAAGCCATGATGGGTCCTTTGAAAGGGGTTCTTCTAGCGGAAGAAAGGTTGCGTCCAGGCTTGGCAGCCGTAGTTCCCGTGCACCTCAACCCGCGCGTAGGGCGTGGTGTGCTCTTGGAAGCTCCACTCCAAGGCTTCGGAGAGTTCTGTCTTCAGGCAAATCCCCGCCTGACCGATCACCCGGATCAGCGCTTTGTCGGGCAGGCTGACTCGGATCGTGTCCCCTTCCCGTTCAATGTGTGTGAAAGCCGGTCCGTTCGACGCGTAGAACCGGCCTTTTCCGAGTGCATCGAAGATGCTTTCGGGCGATTTGTCGTCGGCGTTGACCATAATCCACCCTCGGCCGACACCGTCGCTTTGGTGCGCATCGTCGCTGGCAAAACCCAACAGCCGGAAGCCGGAGCTAAGCAGGATGTCCCATTCCCTGACGGCGTAGGCGTCTCCTTCCAGGCGATCGATCACGGCATTATAGATTTCCATCCCGTCAACATGGGGGGCGGTGGTCAGCAGGGTGGCCAGATCATAGTGGCGCGGAAGTTTCCAGTTCGGGTGGTTGATGACGGTCAGCACCGAATTTCGGTCGGAAGCGAGCAGGGTCCGTAGCTCTCTCGGCGGAAGCAGGGCCGCGAGAGCCTCGCTGTCGAGGCTGTAGAGGCCGAGGTGATCCTGATGGGAAACGACGGAGTCGCCCATGGAGCCCATGCGTGAGTTCCACTCGAATCCCGGGAGGAGTGTCAGATTGGGATGTTGGGCAGGGGTGATCCCCATATGGTCGGAGACGGAGATGAAGTCATATCCTTTGCCTTCGTAGCAGAGGAGCAGTTCATCCAGCGAAATGCGGCCGCACGGGCTGGCGGGCGAGGAGTGTGAATGGAGGTTGCCTTTGTACCAGGAACGGGAAGCCGTGACGGAGTCATACGGATTTTGCCAGTTGACCGTTTGCATAAGAGATTCCTTTTTGAACGCCCTTGAAGGCGATGCTAAAATATACAGAAAAACTTCCGGCCCATTCCAGATGGCGGGGCCTTTTTCGATTCACACGGAAGTTAGTCTGCGTAAGGAATTTCTCTTTAGCTCTTCCCTCAGCACAGGATGGCGAAACATACCCGGAAAAAACGACGGGAGTATTTCCGCAATAAGGCAAGTATGTGACAAGAACAGAATCACGATTTCGTTTTCGGTGTTCGTGCTCGACGGGCCCTTTGTCAGAACAGGGGCTGGATAGGGAGACCGCGAAGCCTAGAAGAGGAGGAAAGCGGCAGCGGTATCAGGATAGTTCCAAATGCAGGAGTGGAAAGGGCTTTCCCTGCCCGTCCAGAGAGGAGCGGCCTACAACCTTGAAACCGAAGTTGATATAAAAGCCCAAGGCTTGAGGATTTTGTTCGTTGACGTCCACCTTGGTCACGCCGAGCGTATCCACGGCATGGCGGCAAAGAGCCGTGCCGACGCCGTTGTTCCGGCATTCTGGTCGGATGAAAAGCATCTCCAGGGTTTTTCCGCCGACTCCGCAGAAGCCAAGGATGAGGCCTTCGGCGTTTCGCGCGCAGCGCAATTCCACGGCATCGAAGTATCGCTCTAGGATGAGCGGCTTCAGGAATAGGATGTCTTCTTCGGACAGGAAGTCGTGGGTCGCGCGGACCGATGCCTCCCATACGGCGAGGAGTTCCGGGAAATCGTCTTTGCCGCCACGTTCGATGCGCATGAATACCCCTCTCATTTCCTTGAGTTGATTATATGAAATGGCGCAGAAGGACCAGTGAGCCGACACCAGCCGCCAAGGCGAGGGGCATATTCCGAAATCGCAGGGAAACGAGGAGGGTGACGCCCGAAGCGATGGCCTCTGCCGTTCCAACGGTAAAGACGAGGGGGGCGAGAAGGGCGGTCAGGATGGAGCCCGGCAAGCGGGACAGGCACGCTTCCACCCGGCGGTTGCCCTGAACCAGCCGCACCAGCCATGGGCCGCTTATGCGGGTCAGGTAGGTGACGGCGGCCATGCCGAGTATGGCGAGCAGGCTATCTGTCTGCATTGGCACCCCACAATCCGGTCAGGCTTCCGGCCAGTCCTCCGGCCACGATGTACCATTTTCCTGGCAGGAAATGATGAACCGCCAGAGCGGTAACAGCAGCCGCAAGCCACGGAGGAATGTCGCCTTTTCCCTTCCAGAGCCCGGCCAGCAGGGACAGGAACACGGCGGTGAAGGCGAAATCGAGGCCGAATGCCTCGGGATCGGGGATGGCGGCTCCGGCCAGCCTGCCCGTGATGGTGGCTCCCATCCAGGCAGCCCACAAGAGCAGGCCGCTGCCCAGAAGAAAACCGATGTCCGCCTTGTCCCGCTGCACGGCTCCGTAAGTCATGGCCCAGCTTTCATCCACCAGGAGGAAGAGCAGAGGCAGGGTGGTGCGGGGCGGAAGCCCGCGCATCCACGGAGCCAGGGACGCGCTCATGAGCACATGGCGGAGATTTACAATGAATGTGGTGAAGATCAGGGCCGTTATGGGTAACGGATGTGTCCACATGTCCAAGGCTACGAATTGGACCGAACCGGCAAAGACAAGCCCGCTGGACAGGATTGATTCCGTCATGCTCAAGCCAGCCTGGCGGGTAAGCAGTCCGTAGACCATGCCATAGGCAAAGACGCTGAGGGCCACCGGCAGGGTGCGCAAGGCACCCTGCCGGGCCGATTCGAGGGAGAGTCGTGCCGTCACGGTCTAGAACGGGTAGATCAGGGTGCTTTCACCCTCGCTTTTTTCTTCACCCATTTTTTTGTCGATGGCGTCGATGCGGGCCTGGGCGGCAACTCGCTGCTCCTTGCGGGCCGCGTTGCGCACCACCGTGCCGAGCAGTCTTTTGGCAGTTTCGTACTTGCCCCGTTTTTCGTAGATCAGGGAGGCGCGATACATGGCGGTCAAGGCCCAGATGTTTTCCTGGGGATATTGCCAGGCCAATTTAAGGTAATAGTCCAGCGCCTTGTCGGGATTGCGCATGGCCTGTTCGCCTTCACCGAGCCAAAACAAGGTCTCGGCCTGCAAAGCTGTGGTCATGGTAGCGCGGGCATCCCACATGGCCAACAGTTCCTTTTGAGCGGCCTCGTATTCCCTTCGCTGCTGGTAGAGAAGCGCCATACGCAGGCGGGTCATCACCGGAATGGGTTCGTCGGTTTTGACCATGTCCTGATAGGTTTCAAGGGCTTTGCCCTGGCTTCCCGCGTCCAGTTCCAGCCGGGTTTTGATGTCCAGCCAGGCCATCCGCAATTCGGGGGGCAGGGTGGTCTCGTCTATCCGGTTCAGATAAAAGGCGCCAAGCTGTAATTGCTTGGCCTTTACCGCGTCGTCGGCGAGATAAATCAGGCTGCGAATGCCGAAGGAGGTGTCGTCAAAAAGATACGCGCCACGCTTGGCCAACTCAACGGAGGGCGAGTCGGCAAAACGCTGTTGCCAATAGGCCAAAAGCAACAGTCGATCCAGGGGATAGCTGACAGTGGACAGAACCTGCAATTGGTCCTGCGGCGCGGCGGTCCAGAAGGGGGCCTCGGTATCGGGATGGACGTCCATGCCGGCGGCGCCGGAAAGAGCGGCCAAAACGGGATAAAGGGTGAAGGCTTCGCTCGGTGTTTCGGGTAAAACTTTGTTCAAGTGTTCCTTGAAGGTCAACATCCCAGCCAACCGCAAACAGATAGGAAGCGATGTTTTATCCGTGCTGTTCCAAGTGGTTGCGGCAGCCTGAGTATTGCCGTTGGCGAGCGACAGGGCGAGTTTGAAGTTGCGTAGCAAGGCGGCAGTCTGCTCGGAAATGAGCATGGAGCCCAACTCGTTGTCGATGGCCTTTTCCGCCTCGACCGCGGGCATGTTCAGGATGTTGTTGCGGAACTTGGTCCAGGCGGCGGAGTCTGGATTGCCCAGAAACCAATCGGTTCGCGACTTGGAGTAAGGGGCCAGGATATTGCCCGACCAGAACGCATGAGCCTTGAGGTAGTTTCCTTCGAGAAATGCATCAACGTTTGTGGGAGTGTTGCCGCTGTTGAGGAAATACAGGGTTGAAGTCCAGAATTGGCGGACCATCTCGTTGGACAGCTTGGCGATATGGGCCGTGGCTTCATCGAATTTCTCAAGTGAAACTGCTGCCATAGCCTGGGCGATGAGCATGGTGTCGTTCTGCGGCACCAGGACAGTGGCGGGCACCGCAACATCTGTTGTCGAATTGGCAGCCAGCGTCTTGTTGCTCAGGAGAGCGTGGACGCCGTTCCAAAATTCGTTGGGCCAGACTTTGAGGCCAACGGTCATAATCAGATCGAGGGCCTCCTTCTGGGAATCCCTGGAAAGAGTGTGGTTTGCAAGCCATGACCAGTACATTTTAAGCCAGACATCATGCCAGATGGGTTCCAGATCGGGCTCAGCCTTGAATCGGGAGAGAACCTCTTCGTCGGGCATGAATTTGGCGGCTTGGGTGTACCAGAGCACGGCTTTGGTTAGATCGCCCAGACCTCTATGAGCCTGGCCTCCGAGCCACAGGCGGTCGGCTTCGGCTTGCCCGGGAAAAGCGGGTGTCATTTCGATGAGTTCAAGAGCTTTGTCCGGAGAATTGAGGTTCAGGTAGACCTGAGCGCGTTTGAGCACGGCGCCGGGAGTGTCGGCGGAGGGCTCATGAGCATATTCCTTTTCCAATCTGTCCCAGGCCCGGTAGTGTTCAAGCCATTGCTCGAAGGACTGTTTTTCTTTGGCATGGGCGGGGGTCATTCCGGCAAACGCCAAAAAAGCCGCCAGAAGCGAAAATACGAGTCTCGATTTCATTGTTCCTCAAATTTGGCCGTAACGGCCTTTTTGTCTGTTTGTGATGGGGCATCATTAACAGCCGCATAAAAAATGCTCAATGGTCACCTTGATCGGTAGCTCGAATGTCCACAGGTCGGTTTGAGGCATTCCTCGTTCGGACTGAAGAGAAGTCGAAGGGCAAATTTCGAGGGTGACGATTACCCTTGTTTCGGCCTTCATTTGTTCAAAGTTTACATAATTTATATTATGAGACAAATTCACAACATACTGAAAATAAGAACTTAAAAACTTAAAGTGTTCGAATTGGATTACGTAGATCGTCGCCTACTGATGGCTTGCCGAATAAGTGGATTCGACAAATGCCCTGTGCCGCATTTTTGCCTCGCAGGCCGACTGTGGGCATCGTCTTGGCGGGTAACGTTGCTCAGGAATAAATCTGGAGTGAAATAAATTGTGGGGACTTTTGGGATGGGCAAGGAATGTGTCTTGTCCAGAGGATGATGCCCCCGACTCTTTGCGGCCTTACGACTTTTAATGAGTCAGCGCGTTTCAGGGGAATCCCCTTTTGTATTCCGATGTCTGCATCCTTGTCTTACGAGACCCGGATCAGAACGTGGACGGCGCTTGTTCGTTCGTATGCCTTCGACAATTCGCCTGTGTCGCGTTTTAAGCCGATTTGTGTGCGGACGTTCCTCCTGGTGTAGAAACGGGCTTTGGCCGGAATGAGGGCACAAAAAAAGGCCCTAAGTCGGGCCTTTGTCTTTTGGGTATGGGCTGGTCGCCTATTCTTCGTCCTTGGGGACCGATGCGCCGATGCGCTTCAGGTATTTGTCCCGGCATTCGTAGGAACAGAAAACGTGGACCTTATCCCCTTCGCGAACACGGATGTCGCCATCTTTTTCCACATAGGTGCCGCAGGACGGGTCCTTGACCATTTCACCAGAGGCAACCTTCTGCTTGATGGATTTGTCCTTTTGCTTGTCCCGTTTTTGCTTGTCGCCCATGAAGAGCTTGTAGACCAAGAACAATGCAGCCGCGATGACAAGGAATTTAAGCATGGGTAGCCTCGTTGGTTGGTTTTATCAGGAGTCCTGCCAGATCTTGCGATCTTCCAGCCTGTACTTTATGCCGTCCAGGGCCTCGTCGACGGTTGTGCCGTCAGGGAAGACATAATCCGGCGCGATCTCTTTGAGCGGCACGAGGACGAACGCCCTTTCCTTGGCGCGGGGATGCGGCAGGGTCAGGAAATCCATGTCCATAACGGTGTCGCCCCACGCGATGATGTCCATGTCCAAGGGCCTGGGGCCGCCGGGGACAGCCCTGGTGCGGCCCATTTTGGCTTCGATGGCCGTGCAGGTGGACAGGAAACCCGGCGGCGACCAGATTTCGGCGTCGATTTCAAGCTCCACCACCTGGTTGGTGAACCATGGCTGATCCTTGACCTCCCCCTGGGGCTCGGTCACGTAATAATCAGAGACCTTCCGCAAGCGGATGTCGTCGCCGTAGTCCTCAAGCAGGACCAGTGCCTCGTGGAGGTTTTCTTCAGTGTCTCCCACGTTGGAGCCTAGGCTCACGTAGCAGATCACAGTTTCGAAATTCTGGATACGGCCTCCTCAAGCTTGTCGTTGTTCACGGTCAGGGAAATGCGGAAGTACCCTTCCCCGGGAGTGCCGAAGCCGTTGCCGGGAGTCAGCACCACGCCGGTCTTCATGAGCACGTTCGTCACGAATTCAGCGGACTTGTACCCTTCGGGGACGTTGCACCACAGGTAGAAGGATGCGTCCGGGACACGGTGTTTGATGCCGATCTTGGTAAGAGCGGCGCTGACCACGTCCCTGCGCTCCTTGTAGATGGCCCGGAAGCTTTCGGCAAAGGGCTCGCCCTCTCTCAGGGCGGCGACGCCGGCTTCCTGCACGGCCTGGAAAATGCCGGAGTCCACGTTTTCCTTGATCTTGCCAAGGCCCGCGACGAGGCTTGCGTTGCCCACGGCCATGCCGATACGCCAGCCGGTCATGTTGTAGGTCTTGGACAAGGAGTGGAATTCGATGCAGACGTCTTTGGCGTCCTTGCATTCCATGATGGACAAAGGCTTGTTCTCGGGATCGTAGTAAATTTCGGTGTAGGCGGCATCGGAAACAACGATTACGTTGAATTCCTTAGCTTTTTCGATGAGCTTTTCATAAAACGGCTTGGTCGCCGTGGCTGCGGTCGGGTTGTTCGGGTAGCAGACGAAGATCATCTTGGCCTTGGCCCAGGTGTCGTCGGAAACCGCGTCCAGGTCGATGAGGAAGTCGTTTTCCTCAAGCAGAGGCAGATACTCTACCCTGCCGCCGGCGAATTCGGTGGCGATGCCGTATACCGGATAGTTGGGAGTGGCCACCAGGACCGTGTCGCCGGGATTGACGTAGGCCAGCGGGAAGTGGGCGATGCCCTCCTTGGAGCCGATCAGGCTGACGATCTCGGTTTCGGGGTCAAGGTCGACGTTGAAGCGCTGCTTGTACCAGTCGGACACGGCCTGGCGGTAGGCCAACATGCCGATGTAGTCCGGGTACCTGTGGTTCGGGGCCTTCTTGGCGCTTTCGTAGAGGGCTTCGATGATGAAATCCGGGGTGGGCAGATCGGGATCGCCGATACCCAGGCTGATGATGTCCATGCCCTTCTTGGCTACTTCCGCCTTGGCCTTGTCAATGGCGGCAAAAAGATACGGAGGCAGGGTCGACAAACGGTCGGCCAATTTGAAATCAGACATGTATATCTCTCCTTGAAATCCGATATTGAAGAACTTTCATAATGGGGGCATGACCCAGTGTCAATGCGAACCATTGCGCTTTGACCCTCACCTTGGTAGCAAGGATGCTGACAATTGCGCTTGTTTCCCGTGCAGTGTGGCAATTACCTTTTTATCCAGGATATCATCCAATACTTTAATAGTATCAAACCGATTCGGCAAAGATTATGACACACCCGGAAAAAGAAAAAAACATCAACGAGTATAGTCATCCCTGGGTGGACCGTTATCTTGAATACCTGCTGATTGAAAAGGGGTTGTCCGAGAACAGCCTGACGGGGTACGCCAACGACCTCGGTTCCCTGCTCGCCTTTTTGGAAGAGAAGTCCTTTGCCCTGAAGGACCTGACGGACAGGACCCTCTTTCTTTATCTTACACATCTGCGGGCCAGAGGGTTGAAGAGCCGTTCCCTGGCGCGTCACCTCTCCTCCCTTCGTGGTTTCTTTGCCTTCGCTGTGGGAGAGAAATGGTACAAGGAAGACCCCGGGCAACTTCTTGAAAATCCCAAGCTGCCACGCAAGTTGCCGGAATTCCTCACTCGTGAAGAGATGGGACGAGTCCTCGCCCTGCCCGACACCTCCACTCCGCTTGGTATGCGCGACAAGGTGATGCTGGAGCTTCTTTATGCTGCCGGATTGAGAGTCTCCGAGCTTATCGGCATGAAGGTTCTGGACTACGACCCCCAGGTCGGGATGCTCAAGGTCTTCGGCAAGGGCGCCAAGGACCGGCTTATCCCCATCCATTATACGGCCCAGGATTTTCTCAATCATTATCTGGAGTTCACCCGGCCCGGATTCAAGCCGTGCATGGATTTCATGTTTTTAAATCGATCGGGCAAGGGGCTGACTCGCCAGGGCGTATGGAAACTCATCAAGAAATACGCCGAGGCCGCGGGCATAAAGCGGCCCATTTCTCCTCACACCTTTCGGCATTCCTTTGCCACACATCTGCTGGAGGGCGGCGCGGACCTGCGCGCCGTGCAGATTCTTTTGGGTCATGCGGACATCAGCGCCACCGAGATTTATACCCATGTGGAGTCCAGCAGGCTGAAGAACCTGCACCGGAGATTCCATCCGCGATCAACCATGTGATCTCAGCAACCGCCAGAATACCAAATGAAAAACATGCCAGAAAAGATAAAGGCCCCGATCGTGATCACGGCCCACGCCAATGCGGATTTTGACGCCTTGGGAGCCATGGTTGCGGCCAGCAAGCTCTACCCCGGCGCAGTGCTCATTTTTCCCGGCAGCCAGGAATCCAACCTTCGCAATTTTTTTATCGAGAGCACCACTTATCTCTTCAACTTCAAGCCCTTCAAGGATATTGATCCCGAGTCCGTGGAGCTGCTGGTGGTCGTGGACACACGGCAGCGATCGCGGATTCCCCACGTTCGGCCGGTCCTGGACAACGATGGGTTGCGCATTCATCTCTACGACCATCACCCCGACAGCGAGGAGGATTTGCCCGCCGAGAAGGTCGTGGTCCGGGATTGGGGCTCCACCACTACCATCATCGTGCATGAAATAAGGGAACAGGGCTTGTCCCTCAATGCCGAGGAAGCCACTTTGCTCGGCGTCGGCATTTACGAGGACACCGGCTCTTTTGGCTTCAACACCACCACTCCGGAGGATTTCGAGGCCGCTGGCTGGCTCAAGTCCCAGGGCATGAATCTTGAGGTCATCGCCGACCTGCTGTCTCATGATCTGTCCGCCGTGCAGGTCACGTATCTTGGCGAATTGTTCAAGAACGCCAAGACTTACGACATCCATGGTATTGATGTGGTCATCACCGAGATGTCTACGGACAAGTTTGTTCCGGACTTCGCCCTGCTGGTCCACAAGCTTATGGACATGGAGAAGATCAAGGTCGTCTTCGCGCTGGGCCGCATGGCCGACCGTATCCATCTGGTGGCCCGGTCCAAAAGCCCGGACGTCAACGTCGGCCGCATCTGCGCATCTCTCGGGGGCGGCGGGCACGATTCGGCGGCCTCGGCCACCATCAAGGACCGCACCCTTGCCGAGGTGCGCGACGACCTGTTCGCCCTCTTCTATTCCCAGATCAATCCGCAGATCGTGGTGGAATCACTCATGTCCCGACCTCCCGTCGTTATCGAGAGCAACAAGACCATTGCCGACGCCGTGGAGCTGATGACCCGCTACGGGCTCAAGGACGTGCCGGTGGTGAAGGGCGGCACGATGCGATGCATTGGCATCATCGGTCACAAGATCGCGGACAAGGCCCTCTCCCACCACTTGGGTGAGGTAGGTCTGAGCGAATACATGACCAGGAATTTCGAGACGGTGGAATCGAAGACCGATCTCTATCGGGTCATGGAGATAATTTTGAACAACCGCCAACGGATGCTTCCCGTGGCGGACGGCGAGAACCTGGTCGGGGTCATCACCCGCACCGATCTCATGAACATGCTGATCGAAGAGCCCGCACGTATCCCGGACTCCCTCATGCCGGACCGCCGCCGGGAGAGGAATATCGCCGCCCAGGCCAGGAACCGGCTGCCACAGCGTATGCTCGACCTGCTCAAGGAGGCCGGGGATCTGGGGGCCGAACTGGATTGGGAGGTCTATGCGGTCGGCGGCTTCGTGCGCGACATACTGCTCGGGCGGCCCAATCTTGACCTCGACCTGGTGGTTGAAGGCGACGGCATTGTTTTCGCCAAGCGTTTCGCAAAGAAGCTCGGCGGTCGGGTCAAGGCGCATTCCAAGTTCAAGACCGCTCTGGTCATCCTTGAAGACGGCCAGCGCGTGGATGTGGCTACAGCCCGACTGGAATACTATGAATACCCCGCCGCCTTGCCCACTGTGGAGCTTTCCTCCATCAAGATGGACTTGTACCGACGCGACTTTACCATCAACGCCCTGGCCTTGCGCATCAACCCTGGGCGTTTCGGCCAGTTGGTGGACTTCTTCGGCGCCGACCGGGATATCCGCAACCGGACCATCCGCGTGCTGCATTCCCTGAGCTTCGTGGAAGATCCCACCCGTATTCTGAGGGCCATACGGTTCGAGCGGCGTTTCGATTTCCAGATCGGCGGTCAGACCATGCGCCTCATCAAGAACGCCCTTAACCTCAAGCTGTTCAGCAAGCTTTCCGGGACTCGTGTTATGCATGAGTTGCAGCTCATCATGAATGAGGATGACCCTCTTTCCTGCCTGCTGCGTATGCAGGAACTGGGGATCATGGAAGCCATCCATCCCCTCCTTTCCCTTGACAGGGATCGTATCCAGATTCTGACGGAATTGGCCAAGGTCCACAATTGGTACAAACTTCTTTATCTGGAACCGTCTGTTATCCCGTGGAAACTCTACATTCTGGGCATGACCATGGGCATCAAACGCGAGGACATCGGCCAGGTGACCAAGCGGCTGCATTTCACCCAAAAAGAAGAACGGGATTTCTTCCAACTCCGGGATATGATCGGCGAGGCGCTGATGAAGCTCATGGGCTGGAAGGAAGGGCGCTCCAAGTTGAGCCGCCTCTACCAGATTCTTCACCCTGTCCCGGTCGAGGGTGTTCTCTTTCTCATGGCGCGTAGCCGAAAGGAATACATCAGGAGGAATATTTCTCAATATCTCGCAAGATTGCAATACATTGAGATAGATGTTAACGGCAAGGACCTCAAAAACATCGGCATTGAGCCCGGCCCCATCTATACGGCCATTCTGGACAAGCTGATGATTGCCAAGATCGACGGTCGTGCTGAGACTCGTCACGAACAATTGAATCTGGCCAAGAGATTGAACAGGGAACTCGCGGCGAGTTTCATCGAAAAGAGCGAGGACTAGGCGCTTTACCCCCTTGCCCTCCACGGGCAAGCCGTGTAGAAAATCAAGATGTTGGTATGTGCGAGCGGTTGTCGCCAACATATTCTTCAACCGCATGAAATTGAAACGGAAGTGGATAATGGATGTTCTGTGGGCGCCTTGGCGTCTTGAATATATACTCGGTCCTAAACCCGAGGAATGCGTCTTTTGCATACCCGAGGGCACGAGTGAGGACGAGGAGCGTTGCATCCTCGCCCGCGGCGAACATTGTTTCGTAATTATGAACAAGTTCCCATACAACAACGGGCACCTCATGGTTACGCCTTACCGTCATGTGAGCCACCTGACGGATTTGACTTTGGAAGAGTCCCAAGACTGTATGCTCTGGATAAGGCGCTGCATCGAAGTGCTGGAAAAGGCATTCCACCCTCAAGGGATCAATATGGGACTTAATCTGGGCGAGGCGGCAGGGGCCGGTATCGCTCAGCACATGCATTTTCAGATTGTCCCCCGGTGGAATGGGGACGCGTCGTTTATGGCCGTCTTCGGCGAGACCACGGTCATCCCCGAACACCTGTCTTCAACCTACAGCCGTCTCAAGCCGCTGTTCGATGCAATAACAGCTTAGGAGAACCGCATGCGTTTTATCAAGGTCCTGTTTCTGTTGGTGCTTTTTGTCTTTTCCATCTTGTTCTTCAGCCAGAACAATGATGTCCTGCTTCAGAACCTGGTACTGGTTCTCGATATTCCTTACGTAGCCACCCTGCATTCCATTCCCCTGCCCTTCGGGTTCCTGATTCTGACCGCATTCGTGGCCGGCTCCCTGCTGACCATGATCTATTTCGCGGTGGATAAATTCCGCAGCGCTTCCAAGCTCAAGGAATGCCGCACCCGCATGGCCAGCCTGGAACAGGAACTCAACTCCCTGCGCAACATGCCTATCAGCGCGGATACCTCCTTCTCCTCCGTCGAGACCAAGGAAGAGGAAAACGCCTAGGCGTCGTCATGGGCTGGAATATCTTCAACCGCAAGAAGACGCCGAGCTTCACGAGAGATACGACTAGAGCCGCGGGAAACGGGGAGTCTCTGCCTGTGCAGGATACCCGTGCGGCCATAGAGGAACTCAGCAAGGTCGTCCAGAACGATCCGGAAGCGGTTGAAATCTATCTTGCGCTCGGCAGCCTCTACCGCTCTCAGGGCGAGATCGAGCGCGCTATCCAAATCAGAAACAGTCTTATTGTCAGGCCGGGCCTGGACCGAGAGTTCAAGGCCCGTGCCTGGTTCGAACTGGGCCGGGATTTTCGTCGCGCCGGTTTCCTCGATCGTGCGGAGAAGGCCTTTCATCAGGCTCGCTCTCTCGGACAGGACCCCATCTCCATTCATAGGGAAATGGCCCGCCTGACGGCCGAACGCGGCGACTACGAAAAAGCCGCCGAGTCCTATGGCCAGCTCGACCTGCCCTTGCCTCAGGCGCATTTTCTGGTCCGTTTGGCCAAGGATCGTTTTGCCGAGGGTAATGTCTCTCAGGGCCATCGAGCCTTGCGCCATGCCATCCGTGCCTACCCCGGCGCGGTGGAGGCTTGGTTGGAGCAGATGACCCAGGCTTACAAGAGCGGCAATGCCGCCAAGGTCGGCGATATCCTCGCCCAAGCCTTGGCGCAGGTGGCACCCGAACTGCGTTTCGTTCTTTTCGAGGGGCTGCTGCAGGCCTTGGCCCAGGCGGAAAAGGTCCGGGTCAATTCCTTTGGCGAGGAAAACGAGTGGTCTGGGACGTGTCCGGATCAAAAGATCGTTCAGGTTGTGATCCCCGTCATCGAGACCCAAGAGCCAGACGTCCTGTTGCTTCATTACGGAGCCCTGCTTCTCCTGCGCATCGAGGACACGGAAAACGCCCGCCCCTGGCTTGAAAAGGCGCTCATGCTCAACGCCGATTTCTGGCAGGCGCGGCTTGAGCTGTTTGATCTGTCGCGAACCGAACAGACCTTGACGCCCTTCTTCAAGGAACAGCTTTCCTTTTTCATCGACCGGGCCAGACTGGTCCGGAGGTTCTTCTGCCGCCATTGCGGCCTGAAGCGCGATCAGCTCTTTTTCAACTGCCCGCGTTGCCATAGCTGGCACTCCATCGCCTTCAGAACCGAGATCAACGAATAATACAAGCGTACAGACCTTCTCGTGGTACAAAAAAAACTGACTCCTATGCTCGAGCAGTACCTCCGCTTCAAGGAGGAAAACCCGGGCTGCCTGCTTTTTTTCCGCATGGGCGACTTTTACGAGCTCTTCTTCGAGGACGCCGAGGTCGTTTCCCGCGCTGTCCAGATCGCCCTGACCAGCCGTAATCCCAACGACGAAAATCCCATTCCCATGTGCGGTATGCCTCACCATTCGGTGGAGCCCTACCTGAGTCAGCTTCTCGACAAGGGGTACAAGATCGCTGTCTGCGACCAGATCGAGGACCCCAAGGAGGCCAAGGGGCTGGTTAAACGCGACGTAACCCGCGTGCTCACCCCCGGCACCGTGGTCGAGGATTCCAATCTCAAGTCCAAGGCCAACAACTATCTCGGCGCACTCTATTGGGACAGCTCCAAGGACGCCGGCGGCATCGCCTGGCTCGATTTTTCCACGGGGCAATGGTCCGGCCTATACAGCCGCAAGGAGCCGGAGCTGTGGCAATGGATGGTCAAGATCGACCCGAGCGAATTGCTTCTCCCGCAGGGGATAAAGGTACCGCCTCAGTTCATTGACCTGGCCGGTCAGGTTACGTCCGTTGCTCCTGGCGCGTTCTTCGATTTGGCCGGAGCGCGGAACCGCGTTCTGGAGATGCAGAAGGTTACGGACCTGGAAAGCCTCGGCCTTAAGGGCAAGGATGAACTTGTCAGAGCGTGCGGAGCGCTCCTTACCTATCTGGACCAGACACAGAAAGGCGAATTCGGACATTTGGGCGAATTCAAGCCGCTCAACCTTGGCAAGCATCTTCTCCTCGACGAAGTAACCGAACGCAATCTTGAGATTTTCCGTAGGCTTGACGGCAGAACCGGCCTCGGTACCCTGTGGCAGGTCATGGATCGGACCATGACGCCGATGGGCGGTCGTTTGCTGGAAGCCCGCCTGCGACAGCCGTGGCGCAATCTTACGCCCATCGAAAAGACCCAGGAGTGCGTCGCTTTTCTCTTTGAACGCGACCGCCTGCGTGGCGACATCCGGCACGGCCTGGATTCGGTCTACGATCTGGAACGGCTCTCTACCCGTATTTTTCTTGGCCGTGCGAATCCCAAGGATTTCATAGCCCTGCGCCGCAGTTTGACCATGCTCCCCCCACTTCGCAAGCTTCTTGCCGAAGAGGAATCACTGGAGCAAGCCCAGGAGTTGAAGCGTATCTTTAACAAATGGGACGCCATGGAGGACCTGTGCGCCCTGCTTGATGCCGCTCTGGTGGACAGCCCTCCGCCCGTAATCACGGACGGCGGCCTGTTCCGCAAAGGATACGATCCGGTTCTGGATGAGCTTATCGAGCTCAATGAACACGGCGAGGACCGGCTCAAGGAGCTGCATCAAGCAGAGCTGGCCAAAAGCGATATTCCCAAGCTCAAGCTCGGTTTCAACAAGGTTTTCGGCTATTACTTCGAGGTTTCCAAAGCCTACAAGGGACAGGTGCCGGACCACTTCATCCGCCGTCAGACCCTGGTCAACAGCGAACGGTACATCACTCCCGAGTTGAAGGAGCTTGAGGACAGGATCATTTCCGCCAGTGAAGAACGCAAGAGCCTGGAATACAAATTGTTCCAGGAGTTGCGCGAATTGCTGGCCAAGGCCCGTTCCCGGTTCCTGTTCATGGCCGACGTGGTCGCCTCGCTGGACTACTGGCAGGGACTGGCCGAGGCCGCACGGGTCAACGAATGGACCCGGCCTGTTCTGCACGAAGGGCTTGAGATTGATATCGAGCAGGGACGCCATCCTGTGGTCGAGGCGGCTATGGGCGCGTCCAACTACATCCCCGGCGACCTCCGAATGGACGAGAGCCGCCGCATCCTGCTTATTACCGGCCCGAACATGGCAGGTAAATCCACGGTGCTGCGCCAGGTGGCGATCATGACCATCATGGCGCAGATCGGCTCCTTTGTTCCGGCCCGGAGCGCACGCATCGGTCTGGCGGACCGTGTCTTTTCGCGGGTGGGCGCTTCGGACAATCTGGCTCAGGGGCACTCCACATTCATGGTCGAAATGACCGAGACCGCGCGCATCCTGAGACAGGCCACCAAACGGAGCCTGGTCATTCTCGACGAGATCGGCCGGGGCACCAGCACCTACGACGGCCTTTCGCTCGCCTGGGCCGTGGTCGAGGAATTGTCCACTCGCGCGGGCGGGTCGGTTCGCACTCTGTTCGCCACCCATTATCACGAATTGACCAGCCTGGAAGGCAAGATCGAGGGACTGCGGAACCTCAACATCGCGGTCAAGGAGTGGAAAGGGGATATCGTGTTTTTACGCAGGCTTGTTCCCGGACCGGCAGATCGGAGCTACGGCATCGAAGTGGCCCGTCTTGCCGGGGTGCCCCGCCCCGTGGTGGAGCGCGCCAGGGAAATCCTTGCGAAGCTCGAAGAAAAATCGCAGGATAGTCAGGCTAAAGGGGCTGTTGACCGCGCGTCCCAGACCTTGCTGCCCGGCTTCGGCGCACCGCCCATCAAGATCGACCGCGAGTTGTGCGAACACCCGATTATTACCCAGCTCACGGACCTGGACGTGGACGGTATGACTCCCATCCAGGCGCTTATGCTTCTCAATCAGTGGAAGGACATGATTAAGGACTGATCCATGCGTAAATTCGTCATTCTCACCGCCCTCCTCCTCTTTGGATTAACCGTGCTGTCGAGCTGTGCCTTGGGGCGCAAGCAGTGGCCCCAGGCGACCAGGAGTGAGGACCGTTTCACTCTCAAGCTCATTGAAGGCGTGCGGCAGGATGGATGTCTGGTCCTCGAAGTGGGCGTTGGCGGTGCGAAGGAACGGCTGTGGCGCGCCAGTGTCCTTTATGAAGCCGTTGGCGACGGCGAGGGACAGGGCTGTGTCGGATGTCCGTTCGTCCCCCGCAATGCGCAGCATTTCACTAGCGGCCAGGAGGGATTCGACCTGGACGGCAATGTCCTGAAGTTGAGCATCTGCGGGCTTGAGCCGGGCGTCGAGTACAGGTTTCGGGTATCCGGCAAGAACGAAATTTCGACCATGCCCTTGCAGTACACCGACGTGTACCGGGCCGAGCCCTAAAGCCGGACATTCCTTTTATATCTGAAAAGTATTGGATGATATCTTTTTTTAGGGCGTATTGATCCCCATACATCTTTATCAGGAGATCGAACCTCATGCATCATTTCGAACATCGGGACGGCGTTCTTTTTGCCGAGGAAGTCAGTGTTTCCGAGCTGGCAAGCCAGTACGGCACTCCGCTTTATATTTATTCCACCGCGACTTTCAAGCGGCATTTCCACGCTTTCGATTCCGCTTTCAACGAACTGGACCACCTGACCTGTTTTTCGGTCAAGGCCAACTCCAATCTGTCCGTGCTCAAAATGCTCGCCAAAGAAGGAGCGGGCATGGATATCGTTTCCGGCGGCGAACTCTACCGCGCTCTTAGGGCCGGTGTTGATCCCGGCCGGATCGTCTATTCCGGCGTGGGGAAGCGGGATTCCGAGATTCGCGAGGCTCTGGAAGCGCGTATTCTCATGTTCAACGTCGAGTCTTTGGCGGAACTGGAACGCATCAACCAGGTGGCGGAGGAAATGGGCACCGTCGCGCAAATCAGCTTCCGCATCAATCCGGATGTGGACCCGCAGACCCATCCCTATATTTCTACCGGAATGCAGAAGAACAAGTTCGGATTGGACATTGATCTGTCCATGGAGGCCTACAAGCGGGCCGCCGAACTCGCGCATATCGAGCCTGTGGGCATGGACTGCCACATCGGCTCCCAGTTGACCAGCCTGGATCCGTTCCTGGAGGCCCTGGACAAGCTCCTGGTCTTCTATGAAAAGCTCGGGGAGCTTGGAATCAAGATCAAGTATCTCGATCTGGGCGGTGGCCTGGGCATTCCCTACAACGAAGAGGAACCGCCCCACCCCGCCGAATTCGGCAAGGCGCTGAGCGAGAGACTCAAGGGGCTGCCTCTCAAGGTCATCCTTGAGCCCGGGCGTGTCATCGCGGGCAACGCGGGCATCCTGGTAACGGAAGTGGTCTATACCAAGTCCAATCCGACCAAGAATTTCCTCATTGTGGACGCGGCCATGAACGACCTGGTCCGCCCGAGCCTCTACGGTTCCTATCACCGCATCGCCGAAGTCGAGTCCAAGGGACGTGAGCCCAAGGTCTATGACGTGGTCGGCCCCATCTGCGAGTCCGGCGACTTCCTGGCCCGCGACAGGGAGCTGCCCGCCGTCGAACAGGGTGAGCGGCTGGTGCTATACTCGGCCGGAGCCTATGGCTTCACCATGTCCTCCAACTACAACTCCAGGCCGCGCGCCTGCGAGCTGTTGGTGGATGGAGACAAGGTCATTGTCGCCCGGAAACGGGAAACGTACGATGATCTCATAGAAAACGAACTCTAGCTCGAAGGGCCGGAGGTTCGCCTCCGGCTTTTTTTTCGGATTTGCCATGGCGCGATTGAACTCCTTCTTCCTGCCGGTGGACCAATGGCCTGCTAATTGCGGCGGCACCGTCATCCTCACCGGCCCCGAGGCCCGGCACATGGGCACCATCCTGCGCACGGAACGGAACCAGATGGTCCGTTTATTTGACGGACAAGGGCGCGACGGACTGTTCAAGGTGCTTGATATTGCAAAGAATCGCGCTGAATTGGAGGCCGTTGAGCTGGCCGAGCATCCAGAGCCCGAGGGCGGGTTGACCCTGGCTATCGGCTGGGGCAAATCCAAGCGGCGCGACTACCTTCTGGAAAAAGCCGTGGAGCTCCAGGGGCGTGGGATCGTCTTCTGGCGGGCCGTGCGCAGCCAGGGAACGCCGCCCGACGATCCGAAAGCCACCTGGAACGAGAAATTCATCCAGGCGGCAAAGCAATGCGGAGCCGTCCGCCTTCCTGATCTGGAGACGGTTCCCGGAGGTTTGGATGGATTGATTTCCCGTGCCGGAAATTTCGACAACCTCTATTTGGCCTGGGAAGCGGAAGAGGTCACCGTTCCTCTGTCGCCGTCAATGCTTTCCAAAGGGCGCACTCTTGTAGTAATCGGTCCCGAAGGCGGTTTTGACTTCGCCGAAGCGGACAGGCTTATCAAGGCCGGCTTTGTCCCGGTTACGCTTGGCCCATCCATCCTGCGGTGGGAGACCGCCGCCGTCTACTGCCTTAGTCTCGCCTTGTTTGGTGAACAGGATAGGTCATGAAACTGGAAATAGAAGAAAGCCACCCACTTGCCGACAGGATCAGGCCTGTCTCCATGGACGATTTCGTGGGCCAGAGCCACATCCGCAACCGGATCGAGGCCTTTGCCAAGTCCAAGCGTATGCCGAGCCTTTTGCTTTTCGGCCCTCCCGGCTGCGGCAAGTCCACCCTGGCCCTTCTTCTGGCCCAGATGACCGGGAAAAAATATTTGCGGGTCAGCGCCCCCGAGGCCGGACTGACCGCTTTGCGCAAAATGTTGCCGGGGCAGGAAGTCCTTATTCTCGATGAGCTGCATCGGTTTTCCAAGGCCCAACAGGACTTTTTCCTGCCCATCCTTGAGAGCGGCGAAATCACCCTGCTCGCCACCACCACGGAAAACCCCTCCTTCAGCGTCACCCGTCAGCTCCTCTCACGCCTTCACGTCCTGCGACTGCGTCAACTCAGCCGTGAGGAACTGATGGGCGTATCCCACCGCGGAGCCGAGGAACTCGGCGTGGACCTTGAGGAGGAAAGCCACAAGATGCTTGCGGCGATGGCCGGTGGCGACGCCCGCACCCTTCTGAATTTACTGGAATATACCGCAGAGCTTCCCAAGGACAAACGATGCCCTGAATGTTTGCGCGATTCCTTGCCCGAGATCGTGGTCCGGGGCGATCGCGACGGCGATTCGCATTATGAATTGGTCTCGGCCATGATTAAGTCCATACGCGGTTCGGACCCGGATGCGGCACTCTATTATCTCGCCTGCCTACTGGAAAGCGGCGAAGATCCGCGTTTCGTCACCAGGAGGCTGATTATTTCCGCTTCGGAGGATGTGGGACTTGGCGACCCGTTCGCCTTGAACCAGGCCATGGCCTGCCATCAGGCCGTGGAAGCCATCGGTATGCCCGAGGGATTCATCCCCATGGCGCAGACAGCGGTGTACCTTGCCCTCGCTCCCAAGAGCAATTCCACCTATGCCTCCTACCGGACCGCCCAAAAAGAGGTGCGCGAAAACGGACCGCATCCGGTCCCGCTTCATCTGCGCAACGCCACCAGTTCCTTGCAGCAGGAATGGGGTTATGGGCGTGGTTATCTTTATCCTCATAATTTCCCCAAAAGTTGGGCCGATCAGGACTACCTCCCCACCGAGCTTACGGGGCGTCGGTTCTACCACCCAAAGGACCAGGGCGAAGAGCCGAGGCTCAATGCCTGGTTGCGTCAATTCAAGAAACAACGATAATTTATTCCTGTAAAAAAGCCTGGTTGGAATCTCAACCAGGCTTTTTCTTCATGAAACACTTAAAGTTTTTTTTCAGGACTTTTTCTTATATAATTTGCGCCATTCATCCAGGAATAAAATGGATGTATCCAGGTCGTTCAGCTTGCCCTGCTGCTGCCTAACCGCCCAGACCAAGTCTTCAAAGGACACGTCTTCGGGCAGGCCGAGCCGGGACAACAGATCAAGGATGTTGCGCTTCAATTCGGGCGGATAGTCTACTCCGAAGATCGGAGAGGCGTCGCGCGGTTTGGGCCAGCCGGGAATCCGTTCGGCGGTGAACCGGAGCAGGGAATTCATGCGCTGCGCATAGGTATGGTCTTTGAGCACTCGGGCTCGCCCTCGGTCCGCATAAGCCTGCCGCTCCTCGGGGCGCGAGGAAAAGTATTCAATATTTTCAACGAGTTCATCCATGGACGAGAACGTCGCCAGTTCGTTTTCCGCGAAGGCCTCCGGCATGAGGGTTCGTCTGTCCACCAATTGAAACGCGCCGCAAGCGGCTAATTCGAAAGTGCGCGGATTGACGAAGTCACCGAACGTGACCAGCTCGTCGGCCTGAATGCTTGAATGTAAGTTGAGATTGATTTTGGTCGCGTTAAAGATTTTTACGCATTCTTCCGGGGTTACGCGAGCCCCCTTGAGTTGCACGAGCGGTTCGAGGACATGGTCGCCCTCCCATTCCGTGCCCCATATCTTGAAATCGAAATTGACCAGTTCGCGGAAGGCCTTGCGTCGGTTGGGATACCCCGCGCCCATGAACGAGACCTCGGAACCAAATTTGCGCCGTTCCACGGGCGACAGGTCCATGGGCCGATGGAAGTCCGGTTGGGCGGCCAGCGGCAGATAGAGCGCGTTCGGCTGGCCGATGGCGGCAAGGTCTTCGAAAAAGGCGCCTTTCTGTATCACGGCGAAAACGTCATACAATGGCGCGAACGCCTTCCAGTAGGTGAACAGGTTGTAATCCTCGACGAACCACATGGCCGTGGCCACTCCGTCGCGTCGAAGTCTTTTGAGGGCCTGTTGATTGAGCGGGGCCTGTGCCATGGCCAGGACCAGATCTGGCTGGAAGGTCTCCACCTTGGCCAGAATGGACTGGCTGACCACGTTCAGAAAGGAATTCTGCAAATAATCCAGGCGGTCGGTGGTCACCTTGAGGTCGCTCAGGGCGGTATATGCCGGGTAGAAGGCAGGAGCCTCGAAGACTTCGATCAGATGCCCGTCCTGCTTCAGTGCGGAAGCCGCGTACCGGCCGATGGGCAGGGAGCCGCCGTAGAGCGGCAGTATAACGAGAATACGTAGCGTTTCCATTAGGTTATCCCTGTATCCCGTAGTGCGTGTCAGCAGTCATCCAGTCCTTATCCCTGTATAATTGTTGGGCGAAAGTCTGTTCAAGTTCATCGAAGAGCGGTTCCGCGCCCGTAAGGTGGTGAAGAAGAAAGCGTCTCAACACTTCGCGCCGAGGCGCGTCCGGATCATGCCCGGCCATCGGAATGTAGGTCTGTCCCAAGGCGTCGAATTCCGATCGCAGGGTCAGGATACCGTCCGGGGAATGTCCGGGCTTTCCAGTGACCAGGAATCGCTGGAAGCCCGGATCGGCGAATCCGTTCAGGCATTTGACGTTTTCCTGGCAGGGAGCGGTCTCCAGGCACGGCAAGCACTCTGTCGAGGCCTGATAAACGATGTGGCCGAGGCCGTAGGGACCTGTCTCGAAGCACCAGGCGGAAGAAAGGAAGAATGCGGCCACCGGCGTGCCCAAATGGGCGGCGAGGTGCATGGTTCCGGTGTCCGGGGTTATCAGCAGGTCCAACCCGGCAACGGTTTCCACAAGTTGCTTCCAGTCGGTCCGGCCCGCCATATTCTCGGCGTTTCGCTGCACGGCCGCAGGCAGGTCCTTGATTACCGCCTGCCCTGCCGCCTGTTCGGTCCGGCCACCCAGGAGGACGAGACGTTGCGCCTTGCGCGAGCCGGCCAGAGTGGCCGCAATCCGGGCCAGCAGCGGCGCGGGGAGAGACCGTCTGGTTTCGCGACCGGCCAGAACCACGCCGATTCCGCCGCCTTTGGGCGTTGCCTCGGGATTGACCTGTCCGGGAGGGAGCATGTCCGGGCAATACGCTCCCCAGAAATCCACCAGATTGATGCCAAGCCGACGAAAACCCGACCAGCGCATGGCCATAGCGGGCCAGTGGCCGATGACTTCCTGGCCGTTGCGCCATGCATACCCTTCCACTTTTCCCGGGTCGAACAGAGCGGCCAGCCGAAAATTCAAGCCGGAAAAGTTGAGGTTGTAGATGGCGACAAAGTCCAATTCGACGAGTTCGGCAAAGACCCGCCGATTGTTATCCAGCATTTTCAGGAATGCGTTTTCGTCAGACGTTCCGGCACGGTGGGCCATGATCGGATGAAGGATCGCATCGGGATAAATCAGCCGGGCCAGCGGGGCCAGTGAGGCGTCCAGGCAAAGATGAACCGTTGCTTCCGGCCGGGCCAGAAGCGTTTTTATCAGCCGTTTGGTCTGGACGAGGTCTCCGAACCGGGCGAGTTGTATGACGAGGTAATTCTTCATGTTGAGTTCGCGTGTGTCAAAATCCTAGCGTAATTTCAATGATTCTTGCAAGAACCGGGCAATTTCCCATTTTACATGTTCCCGTGCATTGGTTATCAAGAGCCATGCGATATTACCCCATCTTCGTGAACCTGGAAAACAAGGGATGCCTGGTCGTGGGCGCGGGCGAAGTCGGCAAGCGCAAAATCCAGTCCCTGGTCGACTCCGGGGCAGGCAGCGTGACCATCATCGACACCCGCGGCGCAGACCCGGAAATGACGCCTATTCTGGCCCTGCCCAACGTCGACTTCCATTGCCGCGAGTTTGTCGATGACGATCTGGACGGCAAATTCCTGGTCATCGCCTGCACCTCCTCCGAAGAGGTCAACTGGCGCATCAGCAATCTATGCCGTGATCGGGGCATTCTTTGCAATATCGTGGATCAGCCCGAAAAATGCAGTTTCATCGTGCCTGCCACGGTCAAGCGCGGCGATTTGACCGTGGCCATCTCCACGGCGGGCCGCAGCCCTGCCATGGCCAAGCGCATTCGCAAGGAACTGCAGGAAAATTTCGGCGACGAGTATGCCAATTTGCTGACCGCCATGGGGCGCATCAGACCCCTCATGCTCGGTTTGGGATTGACCACGGCGGACAACACGGCGGTCTTTCGGTCCCTGGTGAACTCAGCTCTGCTCGACGCCATGAAGAACCGCGATCTTGACGCGGCCGCGCAAATTCTTAAAGAATCTTTACCCGACCCGCTGCACGACAACATCCCGGAGTTGCTTGATGGGCTTGTTTGATTCGCTCCATATCGTGATTATTGCGCTCTACGCGCTCGGCACAGTGCTTTTCCTGACATCCGTGTTCACGGAAAACGACCGGCTCAAGCGCATCGCCATTTGGCTCGCCGTTCTCGGTTTCTCCTTCAATACCGTGGACCTGGCCCTCACCCTGAGCCGTGATCCCTCCGCACTGAGCGGGGGCACTTTCTATTTCAACATCATTGGCTGGTGCGCTCTGGCCCTGTATTTCTTTTTGTGGTGGAGGTTGCGTCTTGAATACCTCGCCATCACCGCCCTGCCCTTCGCTCTGCTGCTGTTCGTCGCGTCCCTGGCTCTGGGCGGCATCAAGGTGGTCATGCCTCCGCATTTGACCGCCCTTTTCTTTGGTCTGCACATCGGCGCGTTGGTCCTGACCCTGGGGGCTCTCATCATGGCCTTCGGCGCGGGAGCCGCCTTCATCTATTACAATCGCAAGCTCAAAACCAAGGAGGGGCTGGCGCGCATGGGGCAGAACATTCCGTCCCTCGACAAGTTCGATACCGTCAACCGCTGGGCCGTGCTGATAGGCTTCCCGCTTTACACCTTGGGACTTTTCTCCACGTTCTTCTGGTACCTGATCGCGCCGTTCAAGCCGTTCGCGTGGGACATCATGAAGATCGGCTCGCTGGCTGTCTGGTTCCTCTACGCCTTCCTTTTCCATCAACGGCTGGTGCTTGACTGGCGCGGACGCAAACCCGCCATCCTGGCAATCTGGGTCTTTGCCGGAATGTGCATTTCCCTCATTCATCACACCATCACCTTCAGGGCCGTGCCATGAACAAGCAGATAATTCTCATTGGCCTCAATCACCGTACCGCGGGCGTGGAAGTGCGCGAAAAATTCGCCCTGACCGACGTGGACAACTTCGAACAGGGCCTTATGGCCAACTGTCCCGTGCAGGAGTGTCTCGCGCTCTCCACCTGCAACCGCGTGGAAATCGTGGCGGTGGTCAAAAACGTCCCGTCGGATCAGGCCATGAATGCCGTGATCCAGTATTGGGCCACGGCGTGCAACGGCTCCCCTGAACTCCTGATTGAAGATATTTATCAGTATTCGGATTTGGACGCGGTAAAGCACATTTTCTCAGTGGCCTCCTCGCTCGACTCCATGGTCATGGGAGAGCCTCAGATTCTTGGACAGCTCAAAGACGCCTACCGATCCGCCGTGGAAAAGGGAACAGCCAAAACCATCATCAACCGGCTGCTGCACAAGTCCTTCTCCGTGGCCAAACGCATCCGCACCGAGACAGCCATCGCCTCCAGCGCGGTTTCCATCAGCTATGCTGCCGTTGAACTGGCACGTAAGATATTCGGCGATCTCAGGCCCACCAAGGCCATGCTCGTGGGCGCGGGCGAAATGGCCGAACTTGCCGCCATGCACCTTCTCAGGAACGGTGTTCAGGACATCATTATCGCCAACCGCACCCTTTCGCGAGCCAGGGAGCTTGCGGACAGCCTGGGCGGGGAACCCATCCAGATCGAAAACATGCCTGACCGGCTGCATGAGGTGGACATCGTCATATCCTCCACCGGGTCTCCGGTGTCAGTGATCCGGGCCAGGGACGTCAAGGCAGTGTTGCGCAAGCGTAAAAACAAGCCGATGTTCTTCATCGATATCGCAGTGCCCCGCGACATCGACCCGGACGTCAATACTTTGGACAACGTCTATCTTTACGATATCGACGATCTCACCGAGGTGGTCGACGAGAACATGGCTCATCGCCAGGAAGAGGCCACCAAGGCTCGCGCTGTTGTGGACCTTGAAACAGTAACATTCGGCAAGTGGCTCAACTCGTTGAATATCCAACCCACCATCGTGGACTTGGTGGGCAAGGCCGAAGATGTGGCTATGCGGGAATTGCACAAAACCATGAAAAAGATTGGTCCGGTGGACGAAAGGACCCGAAACTCTCTGGAGCGGCTTGTTTTGTCCATCGCCCACAAGTCCCTGCACGAGCCCATCTGTTTTCTCAAGCGGCGCACCCAGGAAGAGGGATCGGCCGACCGATTCATCGATCTGGCCCGACGTATGTTCAATCTGGACGACGAGACCGTGCCGCCTGACGCACATTTGGACCGCAAGGCGGCGACTTGTTCGCCCGAAGAGATCGAAAAGTACGTTGAAGTGTCGAAAAAGGAACAATAATGCGCACATATCTCATAGACGATCTGACGGACAAGGACTACCAAACCGTGCTCAAAGCCTTTGACGACCTTGGTTTGCGCGGGTCTTTGGAGGGCATCTATTATCTTCCTCTGCCCGAAGATCTCCTTCAGGGCGAGCAAAAGGCCCACCTCGGCGATTGCGGCCCCTTCTTCATGGCCCTGGAGGGTGTCGAGTCCCCGGATCAGAACAGCCTGCGCCTTGAATTGCTCGTCCGCGCCCGCAACAAGATTCGTTGTTCCTGCGTGTCCTACGCCACCACAGCCCAGCGTGAGCATATGATCGAATACCTCGACCAGTTCGTCGAGGAGCTGGAAGTCTCTGTCTAGCATGACCAGTACGCCTGCCGATATCCCCTCGTCCCTGCAGGACCTTTTGCCCAAGTGGGCGCATTTCTGTCTCTATGTGGGGCGGTTTGTCGAAGAGGAACTTGGGGTCGATCTTGAGGGGCGCCGTGTTCTGGTCGGTTTTTCCGGCGGGGTGGATTCCACTGCCCTGCTCATGGTCCTGCATTATCTTTCCAAGCGGGCGAATTTTACCGTGGGCGCGGTGCATCTCGATCACTGCCTTCGTCCAGAGTCTGCGGACGACGCTGACTTCGCCCGCTCCCTGTGCGAAACACTCGGCATCGAATGCGTCGTCGAATCGCGCGAAGTGGCCCGGATGGCCGAAACTCGCGGCATCGGATGTGAAGAGGCGGGACGCGAAGCGCGCTATCGCCTTTACGCCGACCTTCTCCGGTCCGGCGACTACGATTACGTGGCCTTGGGCCATCAGTTGGACGATTTGAGCGAAGACGTGCTTATGCGTCTGATTCGAGGCACAGGCTGGCCCGGGCTGTCCGGTATGACCGGGTATGATCCGAAACGCGCCTTAATTCGCCCCTTGCTGCTCATCCCCAAATCCACGCTTGCGGCCTTCGTTACCCAATTGGGCATCCGATGGCGCGAAGACCATTCCAACACCGATTCGTCCATGACCCGTAATCGGGTGCGCAACGAGATTCTTCCGCTCATCGAACGGGAAAATCCCAACTTTTGGCAATCCGTGGCCCGGTTGTGGCGAATTGGCCGGGTTGAGCAGGATTTCTGGTCCAACCTTGAAAACGAGGCTTGTGAAATCCTGGATAATGCCCGTCTTGAAGGCTTGCACAAAGCCCAACGGCTTCACCTGTACAAAGCGTGCCTGGACCGTCTCGGCTCGGGGCAGGCTTTAGCGGATACGTTGTTCAAGCTTGACGAGGCGTGGCAGGAACATCGGAATAATGCCGTCTTTCAATTCCCTGGCGACAAGACTGCGACCGTAACCGTTTCAGGTGTGGTTTTCACCACCAAGGATTGACTTCCAGGCGGTCGCGGTATAAGAGCATGTGATCTTTTGCACAATGTGTCGAGATGACCAATAGGCATTTCGTTTTTCATCATCAGGAGGAATTATGAACATTCTGATTTTCGGTCCCAATGGCTCCGGTAAAGGCACCCAGGGCGACATCGCCAAGGAAAAGTACAACCTGGACCACATCGAGTCCGGCGCCATCTTCCGCAAGCACATCGGCGGCGGCACCGAACTCGGTCTGAAGGCCAAGGAGTACATCAACAAGGGCGAATTGGTTCCTGATGATATCACCATTCCCATGGTTCTGGATGTGCTGTCCCACTCCAAGAGCGGTTGGCTTCTGGATGGTTTCCCCCGCTCTCTGGTGCAGGGTGAGAAGCTTTGGGAAGCCTTGCAGAAGGACGGCGTGAAGCTCGACTACGTTATCGAGATCAAGCTGCCCCGCGATATCGCCAAGGCCCGTATCATGGGTCGTCGTCTTTGCGCCAACAACCCGAACCATCCCAACAACGTCGGCATCCCGGTCATCGCCCCCGACGGCGACAAGTGCCGTGTCTGCGGCGGCGCGTTGACCGCCCGCGAAGACGACCAGGATGAGGATGCCATCAACAAGCGTCATGACATCTACTACGATGACAAGACCGGCACCATGGCCGCCTGCAACTACTTCAAGGACTTGAAGGATGGCGGTTTCAAGTACATTCAGCTCGATGGCGAAAAGTCCATCAACGAGATCAAGGAATACCTGGTCAGCCAGCTCGACTAAGCTCGTTCGATTGACAACAATAAAAAGCCCCTCCGGTACTGCCGGAGGGGCTTTTTTGATAATGTGCGCCCCCCCTACCGAATTCGTCCCGCTCTCCCCTTCATAGGGGTGATCTGTTACGCCATCCGTGAAGACATTTGAAGAATAGTCATACGAGAAACAGTGCGTTGATTCGGCTGTTGCCGCGTGAATCCATCGTTTTATGGCGGGTCGTTGATGCTCACGCCCTTTCGCTTTGTCGGGAGCAGGGATGCTGCGTACGTCTCGTCGCCGGAAATGACTCTCCTTTCAAAGGGGGTTGTCGTCTCCGGTTATTGAATCGCGAAATTCTCTGCCAAACAGGACACCTTGTCGACGCAATAAAAAAAAAGGGAAGACCGTGAGGCCTTCCCTTTTCAATTCTATGTACCAGACTAGTAGATTAGTCTTCTTCTTCCGTTGCCTTGAGTTCGCTGGGGCCAAATCCGTAGAGGATCGGGCTGGCCACGAAGATCGAGGAGTAGGTACCCACGGTGATGCCGATAAGCAGCGCCAAGGCGAAGTCGTGAATGACGGAGCCGCCCATGATGTACAGGCAAAGCACGACCAGAAGCGTTGTGCCCGAGGTCATGATAGTGCGGGACAGGGTCTGGTTCACCGACAGATTGATGATCTGGCCGAACGGCATTCTGCCCTGCCTGGCGATGACGTTCTCGCGAATGCGGTCGAAGACAATGATGGTATCGTTGAGCGAGTAACCAACAAGAGTCAGCAACGCGGCGATGATGGTCAGGTCGAATTCCTTGTTCATGATGGAGAACAGGCCGACCGTGATGAGCACGTCATGGATGAGTGCCGCAACCGCGCCCAGGGCGTAGTTCAGCTTGAGATACCAGCACAAGCCGACCGTGATGAACAGAGCCGCCAGAATGAGCCAGCCCATGTCCAAGCCGAGAAGGCCCAGGCCGTATACGCACCCGCCCAGGGCCGCAGCCATGACCGCCGCCGCTGTCCAGCGTTGCTCGAATCTGCCGGAGATATACACGGCAATGAGCAGGACCGCGTAGAACAGGGCTTCGAGAGCCTGGGAACGAAGGTCCGCGCCCACCTTGGGGCCGACCATTTCGAGCCTTTGAATTTCGAAGCTTGCGCCGAGGTTGTCGGTCAACGCCTTGTTGATCTTCGTCCGAACCTCTTCGGAAGTGATGTCCGAGGAGGATGTGCGGATCAGGTATTCGTGGTCGCCTTCCAGGCCGATGGACTGTACCACCAGGCCGGGCAGGTTGACTTCTTTGACGGCTTCCTTGACGGAAGCTGCGTCGGTGGCCTTATCAATTTTGACCTGGACGATCATGCCGCCGGCGAAATCGATTCCGTACTTGGGGCCGCCCTTGATGAGCAGGGAGCCGAGACCGCACAGAATGAGGATCGCCGAGACAATGAAGGCTATCTTTCTTAAGCCGACAAAATCGATCTTGGTATCAGGTTTGATTATTTGAAGTCCCATTGTCGTCCCCCTAGATGCTCAGCTTCGCATTGTCGCTGCGGTTTTTCAGGTACAGGTCGAACAGGATGCGCGACACGAAGATGGCCGTGAACATGGAGGTTATGATGCCGAGCGTCAGGGTGACTGCGAAGCCGCGGATCGGGCCGGTACCGAACTGGTACAGGATGATGGCGGCGATGACCGTGGTCACGTTGGCGTCAAGGATGGTCAGGGTCGCCCTGCCGTATCCTTCCGCCACGGATTGACTGGCCGACAGGCCGCGCCTGAGTTCTTCGCGGATGCGTTCGTAAATGATGACGTTGGCGTCGACCGCCATACCGATCGTAAGAATGATACCTGCAATGCCCGGCAGAGTCAGGGTAGCGCCGAACGCCGCCAGACCGCCCATGATAAGCATGATATTCAGGATCAGCACGATGTCGGCCACCATGCCGCTGAAGCCGTAGTAGATGACCATGAAGACAAGGACCAGAGCCATGCCCACCATGGCGGACATGACGCCGTTGTCGATGGATTCCTGTCCGAGGGACGGGCCGACGGAACGCTGTTCTAGGATGGTCACGGGCGCGGGCAGGGAACCGGCGCGAAGCACGACCGCCAGGTCGCGGGCTTCCTCACGGGTGAAGTTGCCGGTGATGGAGGCACTGCCGCCCGAAATGCGCTCGCGGATGACCGGAGCGGAATAGACCTTGCCGTCCAGGACGATGGCCATCCGCTTGTTCACGTTGTCAGCGGTCAGATCGGTGAAGATCTTGCCGCCGCGCGCATTGAAGGTCAGCGAAACGTAAGGGGTGTTCCACTGGTCGAGCCGGACCTGGGCGTCGGAAACATATTCGCCGGTCAGCACCGCGTCCTTCTTGAGAACGATGGGCGATTCCGTATAGGAGCCGTTGGCCTGACGGTGCAGGAGCGAGGACAACTCGCGGCCGGGGGCCAGGATGCCCTGCTGGGCCTTCTTGAGATCGGCGGAATCGTCGACCATCTTGAATTCAAGATGTGCGGTCTGGCCGATGATCTTGATGGCCCGTTCGGGGTCCTGCAGGCCGGGCAGCTGGACCTGAATACGATTGTCCTGCTGCTTGCGGATGTCCGGTTCGGCCACGCCGAACTGGTCGATCCTGTTGCGGATGGTCTTGATGGCCTGTTCCATGGTCAGCTTTTCAATCTCGCTGCGGTACTTGGGCGACACGGACAGGATGTACTTGATCTTGTCGCCTTCAAGCGGAGTGCTTTGCTCGATGCCGAACGGAGTGGAATCCTTGATCACGCTTTCAAAGGTGTCCTTTTGTTCACCCTTGATGAGCGTAACCTCGATCTGGCTTTCATCCAGAACGGTCGGGCGCAGGATGTAAACTTCCTGCTCGCGGGCGGAAGCCTTGAGGTCGTCGCCCAGACGGGCCAGGCTGTTGTCCATGGCCGTTTTCATGTCCACGCCGAGGGTCAGGTGGATGCCGCCCTTGAGGTCGAGGCCGAGACTGACCCCTTTGCCCGGCAGAATCTTGCCGAGGGACGAGTCTTTTACGCCGGGCAGGGACGGCAGCATGAAGGCCAGTCCCAAGAGCACGACAGCGAGAGCGATGATGGCTCTCAAACGCAAACTTTGCATGAAATCTCCCTGTAATACAGAGTGGTTGCTACCGACCTGAGAACACCAGCGACAAACGCAAGCGCGGACCGGGCCACGTCGTGGTGGTCCGATCCGCACGAAGTCTCAGGTACTGGTGCAAGAACCTACTTCTTCTTGTCCGTCGCAGGAGCGCCGCCATCCCTGTCGGCAACGAAACCGCGCTTGATAACGACATTGACGCCAGAGGCGATCTCGATGGTCAGGTTGTCGCCATCGATATCGGTGATGGTGCCGAGAATGCCGCCGTTGGTCCAGACCTTATCGCCCTTCTTGAGTTCGTCGAGCATGGACCTGTGAGCTTTCTGCTTCTTTTGCTGCGGGCGGATGAGCAGAAAGTAAAAGATGGCGAACATCAGAATCAGCATGGGCAGGGGGCCGCCGAGGATGGCGCCGAGGCCGCCTGCTTCACCGCCGCCAGCGGGCGGAGCCATGGCATAGGCTACGGAATCGAAGAACATTGGTTCCTCCAAAGGTAATGAGTGTTGTATCTTCCCCGCCGTCTAGCAAGGGACGTACAGGTTCCCATACGGCCTGTGCGAAAACGGACGAATTTTCACGAAGTTCTCGCTTAAAATCGCCTTGCTGTCCAGCTTCAATTCATTGGCGTATTCGTTGACCAGCCCTTCGATGACCTTGAGATCGTCGGAGTCCACCGGAGTGGCCGTCAAACCGGGACCAAGCTGGTCCTCGGGAACGGTGCCGCGAACGTAGATCACGCCGCCGTGCATACCCGTTCCGAGACTCCGTCCCGCAATAGGCGCATCCGGCTTATCAGAAAACATACCCAAGAGCAAAATAATTCCGCCGGCCATATACTCGCCGAGGAAGTCCCCCGCCTTGCCGCCGACTACGATTTTCGGCTGGTGTTCGAGGTATGCCTTCATGTGGATTCCGACGCGGTAGCCCACGTCGCCCTTGATGAATATCTCGCCGCCGCGCATGGCGTAGCCGATGACGTCTCCGGCGAGACCTTCGATAATGATCCGGCCGTTGTCCATGGTGTTGCCCACGCCGTCCTGCGCGTTGTTGTGCACGCGCACCTTCGGCCCGCGCATGAACGCGCCCAGATCCTGCCCGGGAACGCCGTAGATGTCGAAGTTGAGATCGCCGTCAAGGGCTGTTGCCAGGTACCGCTGGCCGTTGCATTCCTTGATGATGAAGTCGGTCACACCGTCCCGGACAAGGCTGCGGATTTCCTCGTTGAACTGCTTGTAGTACGTCCGCCCTGCCGTGAGGGTCTTCTGTTTTCTCTTGGCTGCCATCTAATCCTCCAGATCAACGATGACGGGTTCGCCCGCCTTGGGCATCCAGACGCGGTCCAGATCGGGACAGACGTCGCGCACGGCCGATTCTTCGCTCGACATGAAGACCATGTCGTCCTTCTCGGCGACCAGGAGAGGCCGGAGCTTGATGCGGTCGTTGAGGCCCATGAGCCTGTTGTTGTCGGCCACAAGAATGGCGAAGGGGCCGTTCAGCATGGCCGGGCCGTAGGTGGCGCGCAAGGTGGTGTAAAGATCCTTTTCCTCATCGCCCATACGCTCGATTTCGTCCCAAAACGGCGGCGCGAAGCATTTGGCGGCCATTTCCCAGGACAGGCCGTGTTTGCGGATGAGCATGTCCAGCTCATAGGCCACGACCTCGGTATCGGTCATCATGGTGCAGAGGTAGTCGTGTTCGCACAGGTAGCGGCGGTTGATGCCGTAGGAGGATATCTCGCCGTTGTGCACGATGGACCAGTTGAGAATGGTGAACGGATGCGCTCCGCCCCACCAGCCCGGGGTGTTTGTCGGGAACCGGTTGTGGCCGGTCCAGATGTAGGCGCTGTACTCTTCGAGACGGAAGAAGTCGGCGATGTCCTCGGGGAAGCCCACGCCCTTGAAGGCGCCCATGTTCTTGCCCGAGGAAACCACGAAGGCTCCTCCGATAGTGGTGTTGATCTTCATGACAACGGCCACCACGTAATCCTCTTCCGGCAGTTCGCGGAACTCGTTTTCGGGCTTTTCGGGCACGGTCACGAAGTAGCGGTTGAACTTCGGCGGATTGGGAATGGCCAAGGTCCGACGGGTCGGGATGGGCTCATAGAAGTGCAAGTCGAAGTACTGCTTTATCATCTCCTCGGAGCCCTTGATGGCGGCATCGTCGTCGCACATCATGTGGAAGCAGTATTTCTCGGCGTGCTCGGGGTAAATGCCGTAAGCCGCAAACCCGCCGCCCAGGCCGTTGCCCCGGTCGTGCATACAGGCCATGGCCTGGATGGGCATGTCTCCGGGGATGAGGCCCCGCTTCTTGTTGATGACTCCGAATATCCCGCAGCCGGAGATATCCTTCTGGAAATCATAATATCTTTCAGGCGCTTTCATTCTATCCTCTCTCTAGTCGGGTTCCACGACGCCGGGGTTCCAGGTCTCCTTGAAGAAATCATCCGGCCACATGAGCACGTCGGGCTCACCGGCCAGGATCTGCTTCTTGGCATCCTCGGGAACGGTCATCTGGAACTTGACGAAGGCGGTGTACATGCCCGCCATGTCGATGTCTCCCACCAGCACGTAGCCGACCAGGCGGTCGTTGTGGAAGACGAGTTTGCGGTAGCTTTTCTTCTTTTCGTCCAAAGCGACGGCCATGTCGTAAGCGTCGTCGTTTTCGGGCGGATTGACCGTGCCCACGGAAATGGTCGGCAGGCCGTAGAAGGAAATGGAATTCATGGACAAGGAGCCGGTGAAGGGCACATCCGTGCCGGTCATGTTCTTGCCCGCGCAGAATCCCTGATTGTAAGCGTTGGTCCAAATGGGAATGACACGGTCGTCGCCGAACAGGAGGTCCTTGGCCTGAGCCACGTCGCCCGCGGCAAATATCCCTTCCGCGCTGGTGCGCATGTGGTCGTCCACCTTGATGCCGCGGTCCACTTCGATCCCGGCCTCCTTGGCCAGGTTGTAGTTGGGAACCACGCCGATGGCGATGACCACCACGTCGCATTGCAGGAAGTCGCCGTCGGTCAGGTGCACGCCTTTGAGGTTGCCCTCGGCATCGCGCTGAATCTCCTTGGCGGATACGCCGCAACGCACATTCAGGCCGACCTCGGCAAGTCGGGAACCCGCCAGGGAGGCCGCGTTCTCGTCAAAGGCGAGGCTCAGAATGCGCGGGGACAGCTCCAGTATGGTCACGTCCACGCCCCGGTCAAACAGGGATTCACCGGCCTTGAGACCGATAAGTCCGCCGCCGATGACTACCGCCCTCTTGATCTCCTTGGCTTTGGAGATGAGGGTCTGGGCGTGCGCCAGATTGGTGAAGTTGTAGACGTCGGCGCCGTCGGACCCCGGAATGGGCGGAGTGAACGGGATGCCGCCCGTGGCGACGAGCAGATTCTCGAATTCCACGGTGTCGCCCTTATCCGTGGTCACTGTCTTGGCCTTGGGGTCAATGCCGGTGACCTTGGTGCCGAGCATCAGGGAGACGTTGCTTTTTTCGTAGAACTCCTGGGGTCTGAGAGCCAGACGGTCCGGTCCGATCTTGCCCGCCAAAAGGTAGGAGATGAGCGGGCGGCCGTATGCCGGGGCGTCTTCGGCTCCGATGACCAGGATTTCGTTTTCGGTGTCGACCTTGCGGATGCCCTCGATGGCACCGATGGAGGCGATGCCGTTGCCGATGATGACGTATTTCATGGTCAGCTCCCTATCTCTCCTCGAATTTCAGGGCCCCGTTGGGGCAGGCGGCCACGCAGGCCGGTCCGCCCTCCCGCCCTTCGCACAGGTCGCATTTGACGATCTTGTTCTCCGTGGGGTGCCGCTTGATGGCCCCGTAAGGGCAGGCCATGAGACAGGACCAGCAGCCGACGCACTTGTCACGGTCGTAGACTGTGCGGCCCGTCTCGGGGTCCTTGTGCAGGCCGCCGGAAATGCAGGCGGCCACACAGGAGGGTTCGTCGCAATGGCGGCAGGAAATGGCCACGCAGATATCGCCTTTCTCGAAGACTTTTTTGCAGGCGGTCAGGCCATCCTTCCCCCGCTCCTCGCGGAAAGCGATGATCGGGTCCTTGGACTTGGAGTGTGCTGTGATGCAGGCCACCTCGCAGAGGTGGCAGCCGATGCAGTATTCTTTGTCCGGATAGACTCTCTTCATACGCTCCTCCGTTTAACGTCCGGCATGTTTGATGCCGAGGATGTCGAGTTCGGTGTCGGAAAGACCTATGCCCCTGAGCTTGTCACGGTTGCCGCGCAGGGATTCGATGGAGTTGAGACCCATGCCGCCGAGCATTTCCTCGATCTCGTGGCCCCAGGCGCGGATCAGGTTGGCCAGTTTTTTGGCCGCGATGTCCGGGTTCTGCCGCTTGGAGAGCTTGGGATCGTTGGTGGCGATGCCCCACGGGCACTTGCCGGTGTAGCAGCGGCCGCAGAGGGTGCAACCCACGGCGATGAGGGTGGCGGTGCCGATGTATACGGCGTCCGCGCCAAGAGCGATGGCCTTGATGACGTCGCCGGAGCAGCGGATGCCGCCGGCGGCCACGACCGATACCTTGTTGCGGATGCCCTCGTCGCGCAGCCGCTGGTCAACTTGTGCCAGGGCCAGTTCTATGGGGATGCCGACGTTGTCTCGGATCATGGCCGGAGCCGCGCCCGTGCCGCCGCGCATACCGTCGATGGTGATGATGTCCGCCCCTGCCCGGGCGATGCCGGACGCGATTGCGGCCACGTTGTGCACGGCCGCGATCTTGACCGAGATGGGGGCCTTGTATTCAGAGGCCTCCTTCAGGGCGTAGATAAGCTGGAGCAGGTCCTCGATGGAATAGATGTCATGGTGCGGGGCCGGGGAAATGGCGTCGGAACCGATGGGAACCATGCGGGTCTCGGACACCTTGTCGTTGATCTTTTCGCCGGGGAGGTGTCCGCCGATGCCGGGCTTGGCGCCCTGCCCCACCTTGATCTCGATGGCCGCACCGGCGCGGAGATAATCGCGATGCACGCCGAACCGGCCCGAAGCCACCTGCACGATGGTGTTGGCGCCGTACTTATATAAAGATTTGTGCAGCCCGCCTTCGCCGGTGTTGTAATAGGTCCCGGTCTCGGTGGCCGCCCGGGCCATGGCGCGGTGCAGATTGAAGTTGATGGCCCCGAAGCTCATGGCCGCGAACATGATCGGGATGTCCAGCTCCAACTGCGGGGAGAGCTTGGTCTTGAGCTTGGCCTTGCCCGTCTTTTCGTCCTTGGCGAGCTCCACCTTGCGAGGCTTCGCGCCCAGGAAGGTCTTGAGTTCCATGGGTTCGCGCAGAGGGTCGATGGACGGGTTGGTCACCTGGCTCGCGTCGAGCAACATGCGATCCCAGTAAACCGGGATGTCTACGGGGGAACCCATTCCGGCCAGCAGCACGCCGCCGGTGTCGGCCTGTTTATAGATGTTCTGCAGGAACACCGGCCTCCACAGGCTGTTCGTCCTGAAATCCGACGGCTTCTTGACGATGTTCAGGGCCGCGGTGGGACACAGCGCCTCGCAACGATGACAGCCGATGCACTTGGTATTGTCGTGCACGACCTTTTGCCGGGATTCATCCCAATAGTGAGCCTCGTACGAACACTGGCGGACGCAGACCTTGCAGTTGATGCACAGCTCCGGGTCCCGTTCAATACAGAACTCATGGTAATTCTTGTTGATGGGTTGAAAAAGCAAGACAGGTAACCTCTCTCGTTAGTTGCCAAAAAAGTCATCTCGCGGACAAAATGTTCGGAGCACTTCTCCAAAACTTTCACAATTCGGGTAATATTACCGAACTACAAAGGGGAGTCACAAAACCACAAGTCCATATTCCCTGTCAAGAAAACTTTTAAGATACTGATTTTACTTACAATGTATATATTTGAAAAGTGTCTTAAACCATATCAAAATCGTATCAATGGCCGATCCGGCCTCCGAACAGCCGCTCAACCCGCCGTAAATCGCGCCAGCCTTGACTTTCGGGGGATTCACGACTAATGAAACACAAATGCAAACACCCCACAACCGCTTCGGCTTCTTTTTCTTTTTTAGCTTTCGCTTTTTTAGAAGCGCCTGCGGTTTCGAGGTGTGCGTGTAGCTGAACACTAGTTTCATCCACAACCAGGGCCGCAGGCGACAAGTCTGCGGCCCTTTTGTTTTTGGCGGCAGACGTGTTTCAGGCCCGCAATCAAGGGGCAAAATCATGATGCTTGGACTGGGGAGTGTAGAGATTGCGCTGGCATTTTGGCTGTCCGTCGCGGCGACGGCCTTGTGCGTTGTTTACGGAATTGTAAATTGGAACAACAAGGGCAACGACAAAAACGGAGGAGGCGCCTCATGACCGGCAAAATCATCGGCGTTCTCGTCTATCTCGCGGTCATTTTCTATCTCGGCTACAAGGCATGGCTCAAAACCAGGGAGTCCACAGACTACATGCTCGCCGGAAGGTCCATGAACCCGTTCGTGCTTGCCATGTCCTACGGAGCGACCTTCATCTCCACATCGGCCATCGTGGGCTTCGGCGGCGTGTCCGGTATGTTCGGCATGTCTCTGCTCTGGCTGACCTTTTTGACAATTTTTGTCGGGATTTTCGTGGCAATGGTCTTTTTTGGAAAGCGTACCCGGCGTATGGGGCTTGCGCTCGACTCGCACACCTTCCCTGAATTCCTGGGCAGGCGGTACGGATCGAAGTTCATTCAGCAATTTTCCGGGGTTGTCATTTTTGTATTCATCCCGGTTTATGCGGCAGCCGTCCTCATCGGCATCTGTCGAATGCTCGAAGTGGCTTTCCCGGCCGTGAGCTACGGCGTATGGCTGATCCTCGTCACCGCCGTGGTGGCTGTTTACGTGATTACCGGCGGACTCAAGGCGGTCATGTACACTGACGCGTTCCAGGGGACCGTCATGGCGGCCATGATGCTCATCCTCATCGTCACCACCTATACCCTGCTCGGCGGCGTGACCGAGGCGCACCAGGCGTTGACCGATCTGGCGGGGCTGGTTCCGGCCGGACTGGCCAAGGGCGGCATGACGGGATGGACCACGGGGCCTGATTTCGAATCGCCCATAGGCCTCACCGTATACACGACAATAATCTATGGCGTGGGCATCGGCGTGCTGGCGCAGCCGCAGTTGGTCATCCGGTACATGACCGTGCCTTCCGACCGAGAACTGAACCGGGCCGTCGCCATCGGCGGAGTATTCATCCTGCTCATGACGGGCGTGGCCTTTGTGGCGGGCGCATTGTCCAACGTGGTCTTCCACAAGGAATTCGGCAAGGTGGCCATCGCCGTTGCGAATAACAACTTCGACAGCATCATTCCGCTGTATATCGATAAGGTCATGCCCGGCTGGTTTTCCGGCCTGTTCCTGGTGGCCATGTTCGCGGCGGCCATGTCGACCATGAGCTCCCAGTATCATGTTGGCGGGACATCGCTTTCCCGAGACTTTCTGGAGCAGTATGTGTCCGTGGGCAACGGCGGATCGTCCATGAAGCTCAACCGGCTCGGCGTGACCGTGGCCATCGTGGCTACACTGGTCTGGGCCTGGCTCCTGCCCGGCGGCGTCATTGCCCGGGCCACGGCCTTCTTCTTCGGCCTGTGCGCGGCCTCCTTCCTGCCCATTTACGTGCTCGGCCTGTATTGGAAAGGGATGACCAAGACAGGAGCCAAGGTTTCCATGGTCGGCGGTTTCGGCGCATCCATGTTCTGGCTGCTCTTCATCCACGTCAAGGAAGCGGGGTTCATCGGCCTGTGCCAGGCCATGTTCGACAAAGCGACGTTGGTGGCCGACGCCGCGCCCGGTTCCTGGATGTGGCTGATGCAGTGGGTGGACCCCAATGTGGTCGCCCTGCCCGTGTCTCTGGTCCTTGCGGTGGGCGTCAGCCTGGCCACCCGACGAATCGAGGAAAAACACCTGGACCTTTGTTGGGAGGGACTCCGTTAATTCATCATACCTAAATGTGACCTCAGGGCGTCGCTCCGGTGGGGCGGCGTCCTTTTCATCGTAATGGACACGGTGCGAGCGCGATTTGGGCGATTCATTGCGAAAAGGCATTCCGGTTACGACTCGAAACCCTTTATCTCCGCCGATTGACAGTTGCTTTCAATGCGAACATAAACAACCATTCGTTCAACACAAAGTATAGAGACGCACAATGAACAAGATCGACGTAAACGTGAAGTTCCTGCATGAAGTTTGGAAGGAAAACAAACTGGCCTACGCCACGGAGCACTCGGCGGGTTTGGACCTGCGCGCCTGCATCGACACCGACGAAGTCGAGATCGGCCCGGGTGAAAAAGCGGCCATCCCGGCCGGAGTGGCCATCGAAATCCGTGAACCGGGCGTGGCCGGGTATGTGTTCTCCCGTAGCGGCCTGGGCACCAAGGAAGGACTGACTGTCAGCCAGGGCGTCGGCGTCATCGATCCGGATTATCGCGGAGAGATCAAGGTCTCGCTGCTCAACACCTCGGGCGAAATGCGACGAATCAAACGCGGGCAACGCATTGCCCAACTCGTTTTCATGCCCATATTTCAAGCGACAATCACCCCCGTTGAGGAACTCGGCGAGACCGCGCGCGGCGCGGGCGGGTTCGGCTCCACCGGGAAACACTAAATAGCGAGAACGACAATGTCTCAGAAATTCGATGCGATAAAGGAACGGGAATCGAATCTGTTGTGTAATACCTACGGCCGCTATCCGCTGGCCGTGTCGCGGGCCAAGGGCTGCCGCCTCTATGATTTGGACGGCAACGAATACCGCGACTTCCTGGCGGGCATCGCCGTGTGCTCCCTGGGCCACAGCCGCGACGATCTGGCCGACGTAATGGCCGAGCAAGCGCGGAAGATGGTTCACGTTTCAAACCTCTTTTATCAGGAACCTCAGCTCGACCTGGCCGAAAAGCTGCTCTCCACCTGCGCGGCAGGCAAGGTCTTCTTCTGCAACTCCGGAGCCGAAGCCAACGAGGGAGCCATCAAGCTGGCCCGCAAGTACATGCGCACCGTGCGCAACGAGGACCGCTACGAAATCATTACCCTCGAAAAATCCTTCCACGGCCGGACGTTGTCCACGCTGACCGCCACCGGCCAGGCCGGTCCCATCAAGGAGGGGTACAGCCCTCTGCCCGATGGATTCGTGACCGTGCCTTTCGGTAACGTCAACGCGTTGCGTGGAGCCATCAACTTGCATACCGCCGCCATCATGGTCGAGATGGTCCAGGGCGAAGGCGGCGTGCGTCCCCTGCCCACGGATTACGTCAACGACATCGTGGCGCTGTGCAAGGAAAACGGCATTTTGCTCATCGTGGACGAGGTGCAGACCGGCGTTTGCCGCACGGGCCGTTTCTGGGCGCATCAGCATTACGGCGTCACTCCCGATATCTTCACCTCGGCCAAGGCCTTGGCCAACGGACTGCCCATGGGCGCGGTCCTGTGCTCAAACGAGGTCGCCAAGGGATTTACACCCGGCTCCCACGCCACCACTTTCGGCGGCGGCGCGCTGGTCGCATCCGTTGCTGCAAAGGTCATCGACATCATGATCGAGGAAAAGATGGCCGAACGCGCTCTTAAAATGGGCGAATTCGCCAGGGAGCAGGTTTTCAAGCTCAAGGAAAAGCACCCCGATACCATTGCCGGAACGCGTGGCCTGGGACTGCTCTTCGGCATTGAGTTGTCCAAGAACGGTCGGGAGATCTGGAACGGCCTCCTTGAGCACAGGATTGTCTGCAACCTGACCCAGGGGACCATCCTGCGTCTTGTGCCGCCCCTGACCATCACCGAGGACGACATCACCGCTTTTGTCCAGGCTTTGGACGAGGTCCTGACCGCTATCGAGGAATAGGCGGCCGGCTTGACCGTCTGATAGCTAAGGCGTATTCCGTTAATCGAGGTATCGAGTCATGAACGGCGTCGCTTCCATGGATTCCGCGTCGGAGTATTGGACCGGGCGCGAGCAACAAACGGAACGGGTCTCCCCTTCCGAAAGGGTGTCCGACGACGTGAAAACTCCTGCCGAAATCCAGGCGGATGCCGTTGCACAGGCCGAAAAGACCACTCTCAACGATTTTCGGTATACGGGCAAAGGCTCGTTCATCGACAAGGTATTCTAGCTTGGCTCATTGACGACGCAATCAATCAAGGCCGGGGCACGTACCCGGCCTTGTCATATCAAATGGAGACAATCCACCCCATGTCCACCCTTCTGAAGATCGAATTTATCATCCCCGAGGAGACCGCCGACGCAGCCGGTGTGTTCATCGCCTCCAAAATTCCCCAAGGCTGGGAGGAGACCCTCACCGGAGACGGCCGCAAGTTCACGTTGTACCTTGAAGACCATCCTCTGGGACAAGAGGTGGTCGAAGCTTTCCGCGAGCATTTCCCCGAAGGCGGCGTGACCTGCTCCGAACAGGAGTCCGAAAACTGGGCCATGGCCTGGAAGGACTTTTTCGTCCCGGTCAACTGCGGGGATACGTTCCGCATCTACCCCCCGTGGCTGAATGACGACGAAGAGAACGGAACCACCCATATCGTCATCGAGCCGAAGATGGCCTTTGGAACCGGCCACCACGCCACCACCTCGCTGTGCTTGGCGACCATCGGCAGACTGGCCAAGGCCGGCACCATCCGCGCCGGACAGACCTTCCTTGACCTTGGCACCGGCTCCGGCATTCTCGCCATCGGGTTGTCCAAGCTCGGCCTGACCGGCATCGGCCTGGACATCGATCCGCAGGCAGTGGCCTGCGCCGTGGAAAACGTGGAGGCCAACGACGTTGCCGAATCCATCAACTTGGCCGTCGGCTCCATCGATTGTGTTGAAGAGGGACGAACCTTCGACCTCGTGGTGGCCAACATCCTCTCCGGGCCGCTCATCGAAATGGCGGGCGACATCCTCGCCAGGGTCGCTCCCGGCGGCTCGTTGGTTTTGTCCGGCATCCTCGCCGACAAGCAATCCGACGCTGTGGCCGAGGCCTACTGCCGACATGGCCTGGACGAGCCTCAGCGGTTTATCGAAGGTGAATGGATTTGCCTGGTCTGGGAGAATTTGAGGAGATAGCCGCATGTCCAGGTCCGGTCTGCTGATGGACATGTACGACGCCATGCTGGCGACGCTCGGCCCAAGCAAATGGTGGCCGGGCGAAACGCCCTTTGAAATAGCCATCGGGGCCATTCTCACACAGAACACCAATTGGAAAAACGTGGAAAAGGCTTTGGGCAACCTCAAGAACGCCGGAGTGCTTGAGGCGGAACCGCTTTATGCCTTGCCCGTGCCGAGGCTGGCCGAATTGATTCGGCCAGCCGGGTATTACAACGTCAAGGCGCGACGTATTCACAATTTCCTTGAATTCCTCAAAGAAGAGGCCGAGTTCGATCTGCTTTCGCTCAAGAACAGGGACTTGGCCGAACTTAGGCTCAAGGTTCTCGGCATCAACGGCATCGGCCCGGAGACGGGGGACTGTATCCTGCTTTACGCATTGGACTTTCCTACCTTTGTGGTGGATGCCTACACCGCCAGGATCGTCGGCCGCCACGGACTGGCATGGGAAGACATAGACTATCATGGGCTTCAGGGCCTTTTCATGGACGTCCTGCCGGAAGATGTGGCATTGTACAATGAATATCACGCCCTCATTGTCCGCGTGGGCGCGAACTGGTGCCGAAAAAAGGCGGGCCTTTGCGAATCCTGTCCCCTTCAACCTTTCCTTGAACAATAGGTCGCATGAGAAAACTTCTCGCCATCATAACGTGCTGTGTCATTTTGCTGCCCTCCGTGGCGCTTGGCCAGGCCCGCGACGAGGTTTTGAGCGAGTCCTTGCAGAAGGAGCACCAGAAGGCGGACGAAAATGAGCAGAAAGTTCGCGATCTGACAAAGAAGGCCGGAAGGATATCCACCCGGCTTGCGGATATCGGAAGCGAGGTGACGCAGCTCAAAGGACGCATCAAAGAGCAGGAGAAGACGCTGGCTTCCATCCATGAGCGCGAGCGGCTGGCGCGCCAGGAGTATCTTGCCCTGGAAAAGGACAAGGAGCGCATTTCCCTGGAGCTTTCCGGGCTCATGCGCACCCTGTGGCCGGTGCACATGCAAAACGTCAGGTCGCGGTTCAACGGGGTGGAAGACTGGGCCATGTTCGACCGGCGCTTCAACTGGCTGGCGGATATCTATGCGGCCACAAGCCGCAAGCTCGACGAAGCGAAGACCAATTCCGAGCGGATCGCCGAAAATCTGGAAAATCAGCGTCGCCTGGCCGAAGCGGCGGAAAAGCAGCTTTCGCAGGTGAACAAAAGCAAGGATAAACTGCTGGACAACCAGTACGCCCTGCGCCGGAACCTCAAGAAGGTCAACCGGGAGAAGGAAAGCGCCGAGGCCGAGCTGACCGCGATTCTGGGAACCATCGCCGATCTCAAGTACCAATTGCAGTCTCAGAAGACCAAGCGGTTCGCCCTGTACAAGAGTGCCCTGCCCTGGCCGGTCAGGGGACGCGTGGTATCAAGTTTCAATCTGAAAGCCACTCCCCCTGTGCGCGGTCTGGCCATCGGAGCCGCCGAAGGGAGCACGGTACAGTCCGTCTTCTGGGGCAAGGTGGTGCACAATGATACCCTGCGCGGCTTCGGACGCGTGGTCATCATATACCACGGATACAATTATTACAGCCTTTATGCCTATTTATCGGATACGTTCGTTCGTAATGGGCAGGAAGTCGAAAAGAATGAGCCCCTGGGCACCGTGGGCTATTTCCCCAAGGTGGACGGGGCCGGGTTGTATTTTGAATTGCGTTTTCACCAAAAACCAATTAACCCAGAAACTTGGTTAACCGCAACAAGATGAACCGTCGTTAACCCAACATTTTCAGGACTCCGTTATTCGGGAGGCGTTCATGCGTGTCACGCTTTGGATAGTCACTTTCTTGCTTCTTTTCACTCTTACCGTCGCCCCCGGCCAGACCATCGCGGCCAAGGGAGACCAGTTCGAAGCTCTCAAGACCTTTTCGCAGGTGCTGGACCTTGTTGAAGGCAACTACGTCAAGCCTGTTACCAAGAAAGAGCTCATCGACAACTCCATCAAGGGTATGCTCGAAGAGCTGGACCCCCACTCCACGTATCTTTCCCCCGAGGACTTCAAGGACATGCAGGTGGATACCGCCGGCAAGTTCAGCGGCATCGGCATCGAGATCAGCATGGACCAGGGGCGTATCGTGGTTGTCTCCCCCATCGAGGACACTCCGGCCTACAAGGCTGGCCTGCTGGCGGGCGATATCATTCTTGAGATCGACGGCGAATCCACCCAGGACATGACCCTCATGGACGCGGTCAAACTGATCCGCGGCGAAAAGGGCTCCACCGTCACGCTGCTCATCCTTCACAAGGGCTCCAACAAGCCGCTTGAGGTGGCCATTGTTCGCGGGACCATCCCCATCGTCAACGTCAAGACCCAGTCTCTTGAGGACGGGTATCTCTATCTCCGCCTGACCAAGTTCCAGGAGTCCTCCACCAAGAATCTGCGTGCCGCCATCGCCGGGTATCGTAAGCATCACGAACTCAAGGGCATCGTCTTCGACCTGCGCAACAACCCCGGTGGTCTGCTGAACCAAGCGGTTTCCGTGGCTGACACCTTCCTTGAGGGCGGCACCATCGTCTACATTCAGGGCAGGAACAAGGCCGATCGCAAGGATTTCTACGCTTCCAAGGAATCCGGCGAAGTCAAGGTGCCCATGGTCACGCTCATCAACGCGGGGTCTGCTTCGGCTTCGGAGATCGTCGCCGGAGCCCTTCAGGATCTCAAGCGTTCCCTCATTATCGGCGAGCGTTCCTTCGGAAAGGGATCGGTCCAGCAGATCATCCCCCTGTCCGACGGCTCGGGCATCAAGCTGACCACTTCGCTCTACTACACCCCGAGCGGACGCTCCATTCAGGCCAAGGGCATCGAACCCGACCTGCGCATTCCGTTCGTGGCCCCGAGTGAGGACGAGATGAGTATGCGCGATCGTTTCACGGTTCGTGAGAAGGACCTGAGCGGCCATTTGGAAAATGGTCAGAAGACCGCCAAGCGCAAGCGTGACGAGGACGCCGAAAAGGCCAAGGACATGCTCGCCCGGGACAACCAGTTGCGTATGGCCCTGGAGTTGGTCAAGAGCCTGCCAAAGATGAAGGAAATTCAGTAAAGGAACTGAGCTTCGCCAATGGACGAACACGCTCCGGAAACGAAAAACGAAAAACAGACCGGGCTCGACAGACTCCTTACGTGGATCTATCGGCCCGGTCCTCTTATTGTTCTCTTTACTTTGGCCTTTTTGGCCATGGCCGGATTAGGTTGGAAGCTTCTGACCGCGAAGACGCCACCGCCTCAGGTCATCGCTCCCGTGACCGAGGAACGGGCCCCCCAGGTCGAACCGCAGCGCGACAAGGTCTATGAAGAAGCCGCTTCCGATCTGGAGGATCGAGTCAAACAGGCCGACCTGGCCATCATCGAGACCATGCGCGACCTTGATATCAAGATGCACGATCTTGAGTTGGTGGATGTGGAGCTTCGCCGTTTCGAAGATCGCGGGTACCATTATCAGGTATTGCAATTCCCCAAGGTTTCCGACCGAGGCCGTTTTCTGGTCACATTGCGCAAAAAGCTCTACAAGCGTCTCCCCGACGCGACCCTGCTCGATAACGGCGACACAGAAGCGGCGGTCGAGATAGACGGACAGCGCACCCACCTGCTGCTCCTTGAAGCCACGCCGCAGATCATTGCTTTGCCCGAAGCCAAAGGTCCCAAACTGGCGGTGGTCATAGACGACGTAGGCGAAAACTATGGACTGCTCCGGGGACTCGCCGCCCTCGACATCCCGCTTTCCTTTGCGGTATGGCCCAACGCCAGCCACACAAGGGAATGCGTGGACCTCATCACCAAAACGCATCATGACCTGCTCATCCATTTCCCCATGGAGCCCATGGGCTACCCCGCAGTCAAACCTGGAGACGACGCCCTGTTCGTGTCCATGTCCGACGACGAGGTCCGACAACGTATCGGGGACAATCTTAGGCGTATACCCGAGGCCATCGGCGTGAACAATCACATGGGTTCGCGCTTCACGGCAAACGCACGGGGAATGCGGGCAGCCCTTACGGAGTTTCGGCGGCACGGCCTGTTCTTTCTGGACAGTCTCACATCGGGCAAGAGCGTTGGCCGCGCCACGGCCAAGGACGTGGGAATCCCCTTCTACGAACGGGACACGTTTCTGGACAACGTCAAGGACGTGAACGCCATTGTGCTGCAACTGCGCAAGACCGAGCGGGTGGCCAAGCGCAAGGGGTGGGCCATTGCCATCGGCCATCCCTACCGGGAAACTCTGGCCGCTCTCAAGCAGTGGCAGACAAGCCGCGACCAGTCCATTCAGGTTATTTCCCTGTCGAAACTTCGTCCCGAATAAATCTTGCCCGGCTTTTGTTGAAGCCCGCGCCACCGATTGCGCGGGGCCTTTCGTCCGTGTCTTTGGAGGCTAACCGGGGCCATTTTTTTGAATACTTGCGGGACGTTGCCCTGCCAACCATTTGAATGTATTGATATTGACATTAGGCAATATTTCACGTTAGCCACCGCGGCCATCAGGACCAATCGGGCGGGGATTTCGTCTTGCCGTTGCAAGCGAATCGCGGGAGAGGTACAATAAATCTTAAGAATCGAACGGATTCCGTCGATAAGAAAAGACGGATCGGCCCGTTTTTTGCTTGTTGTTTTACGATGTTCAATTTCCCGGCACAGGCCGGCCAAACGGGCCGTAGAATCGGCGACCATGAGGCTTTGTCCAGATGAGCAAAATCCTCGAACAAGATGAAGTAGATGCCCTGCTCCGGGGTCTTTCCGGCGGGGATGTCGAAACCGAGACCGAGATTCCTGAAGATGATACCGGCGTGGTCGCCTTTGACCTGGCCAATCAGGACAGGATCATTCGCGGCCGTATGCCCGTGCTCGAGATCGTCAACGACCGCTTCGCTCGTCTGTGCACCAACGCGCTGGCCAACACCATGCGCAAGCGGGTCGACATCAACCCCATTTCCATAGACATGTCGAAGTTCGGCGATTTCATGCGTTCCCTGCCGGTGCCGACTTCCATCTCCATATTCAAAATGGACCCCCTGCGCGGCAATGCCCTGCTGGTTGTCGATTCCCGCCTGGTGTTCGCGCTGGTCGAAAATTTCTTTGGCGGCGCGGGAAGCCAGCCCAAGGTTGAAGGGCGCGACTTCACCCCCATCGAACAAGCCATTGTCGAGCGGGTAGTCAAGATCGCCCTTGCCAATATGGAGGAATCCTGGAAGCCGGTGCACGAGGTTCACGTGGAGATGGTCCGCACCGAGGTGAACCCCCAGTTCGCGGCCATTGTTCCGCCTTCGGACGTAGTCATCGTCGTCACCTTCGAAGTCGAACTGGAAAACGCCATCGGGTCGCTCATCGTCTGCCTCCCCTACGCCACCATGGAGCCCATCCGCTCCAAGCTCCACGCCTCCTTCCAATCTGAACGCCTTGAAGTGGATCACGTCTGGATCAATCGATTCAAGGAGCGACTCATGGAAACTCCGGTCGAAATGGTCGTGCGCCTGGGCCGGACATCCATTTCGGGCCGCCAGCTTCTCTACCTTCAGGAAGGCGACATCATCCTGCTCGACACTGATGAGGATGAGCTTCTCGAAGCCGAGGTCGAAGGCGTCCGCAAGTTCAAGGGACTGCCCGGCAGGGTCAAGGGCAACAAGTCCTTCAAGGTCGTGAAGGAAGAGGAAATCCGTTTCTGATTTTCTCCCCAGTCAAGTCTTCAAGAGCCGCTCCAAGCGGCTCTTTTCATTTCCTCCAAAAATGAAATACCTTGACGAAAAGCCCGCGACACGATCAAAGTCCCAACTTGAAAAGCATTTCGAGAAGGAGTTTTCCCGATGAAAAAAATTCTGTTGCTTGCGGCGGCCTTCCTGCTGGTCGCCTCCACCGCCTTTGCCGGTAAGACATATGTCATCTCCGTGACCCAGATCGTGGAGCATCCCGCTTTGGACGCCATGCGCATCGGCATGGCCGACCGCCTCAAGGAAAAAGGCATCGATTTCACCTACAACGTCCACATCGCGCAAGGCAATATGGCCACCAACACCCAGATCGTCAGCCAGATCATAGGCGAACGTCCCGATCTGGTGCTGGCCATCGCCACTCCGGGGGCCCAGGCCTGCGCCCAAAAGATTCATGATCGGCCCATCCTTTTCACCGGCGTGACCGATCCGGTCACTGCGGGACTGGTCAAGGACCTCAAGAATACCAACGGGAAGAACATCACCGGCATGTCCGACTTCAGCCCCATGGACAAGCATGTGGCCCTGATCCGGGAGATCGTTCCCGGCGTCAAGACCATCGGCATCATCTACAACTCCGGCGAACCCAACTCTGTTCCCAATCTCAAGGCGTTGAAGGTAGAGGCCGCAAAGGTCGGCATCAATGTCGAAGAGGCGACCATCGCCAACTCCAGCGGTGTCTATCAGGCCGCAAAGAGCCTGGTGGGACGTTGCGACGTTGTCTACATCGGGACGGACAACACCGTGGTTTCGGCCATCGAGTCCGCCGTGAAGGTCTGCACGGACAACAAGCTGCCGCTGATCGTCGGCGATGTGGATTCCGTGGCTCGCGGCGCCATCGCGGCCGTGGCCGTGGACTATTACAAGATGGGTTTGCAGACCGGCGACATGGCCGCCCGCATCCTGGTTGACGGCATTAATCCCGCCGACATGCCTGTTGAATTCCTCAACGATCTCAACCTGCACGTCAACCTGAAGGCCGCCAAGGCCATGGGGGTGACCCTGCCCCAGCCGGTCATCGACCGGGCGTCCAAGGTCATTGAATAGCGCGAAACGCATTTGCCAATTGTGCCCAGAAACGATACAAGGCGCGCTGCTTCGACAACGCGCCTTTTTTTGTTTTTCAGCCGGATCCGCGACGGTTTCGGCTCCGGCAACCATTAGGATTACTACATGACTCTCTATGCATTGTTCGGCGCCATCGAGCAGGGATTCGCCTACGGCCTCATGGTCATCGGTGTATACCTGACCTTTCGAGTGCTCGATTTCCCGGATCTCACCGTTGACGGCAGCCTCCCTCTTGGTGCGGCCGTTTCAGCCATGGCCATTACTTCCGGCTACTCCCCGCTCCTGTCCATTTTCATGGCCGCTGGAGCCGGACTTCTGGCGGGAATGGTCACCGGCATCCTGAACACGAAGTTCAAGATCCTCCATCTGCTCGCTTCCATCCTGACCATGACGGCACTCTATTCCATCAACCTGCGGGTGATGGGGCGGCCCAACATGGCGCTACTCGGGCAAGAAACCGTGGTGGACAAATTCGTCGGTCTTTCCGGCCTGCTGCCGCAATACGCCACCCCACTGCTCTTCGCCCTCATCTGCCTGGCCGTGGTGGCCGCGCTGATCTGGTTCCTGCACACCGAGCTTGGACTGGCCTTCCTGGCCACGGGCGACAACCAGCAGATGATTACCAGCCAGGGCGTGAACACCGACAACATCATTATCTTCGGCGTGGGCCTGTCCAACGCCTTGGTGGCCGCGTCCGGGGCGTTGGTGGCGCAGAATCAGGGCGCGGCGGACGTGAACATGGGCGTGGGCTCCATCGTCGCCGGGCTTGCCTCGGTCATTCTCGGCGAGACCGTGTTCGGCGACAAGACCATCTCCCGTGCGCTCATTGCCGCCCTGCTCGGCTCGGTGCTCTACCGTATCGCCATCGGCCTGGCCCTGGGGCTGAAGCTCGGCTCCTTCTCCATCACTCCCAGCGACCTGAACCTGATAACCGCCATTCTGGTGGTCTTCGCCCTGATTATGCCCAAGATGAAACGCAAGTTCCTTGCAGGGAGGTCCAAATGATCTCCGTCTCCGAAGTGACCAAAGCCTTCAACAGGGGCGACGTCAATGAGGTCACCGCACTCAGCGGGGTGAACCTCGAAGTCAAGGATGGCGATTTCATCACCATCATCGGCTCCAACGGTGCCGGAAAGTCCACGTTCCTCAACGCCCTCGCCGGGTCGTTCCCCGTGGATTCCGGCCGGATCGTCCTAGACGGCCAGGACATCACCAAGTGGCCGGAACACAAGCGCGCCTCGCTCATCGGCCGAGTCTTTCAGGACCCGTTGCTCGGTACATGCGCCGGAGCGACCATCGAGCAGAACTTGGCCATGGCCAACAAGCGTGGCATGTTGCGCGGGCTCTCCCGAGGCGTCAAAAACAGGGACCGCGAGTTTTTCCGCGAAAAACTGTCCATCTTGGGGCTCGGCCTTGAAGACCGCCTGAAGACACATACCGGCCTGCTTTCTGGTGGCCAACGGCAGGCCCTGACCATGCTCATGGCAACTCTGGTCAGACCTCGCGTGCTCCTGCTCGACGAACATACCGCCGCCCTGGACCCCAAGACTGCGGGCATGGTTCTGGGACTGACCGAGGAGATCGTCGGCTCCCTCAACCTGACGACCCTCATGGTGACCCACAACATGAAACAGGCTATCGCCCTGGGCAATCGGCTGATAATGTTCCATCGCGGCCAGGTGGTGCTGGACATCGAAGGCGAGGAAAAACGAAATCTCAAGGTCGAAGACCTCTTGGAACGCTTCTCGCGTCTGCGCGGGGACGAAGGTGTCTCCGACCGCATGTTGTTGGGTTGAGGCCGGTGCGGGCTTCAATCCACATGCTGGCAAATCGGTGCCGACAGGTATAAGACAGTAACTGACAAACGGAGGCTTACATGGCTATTGAAAAGACCTTTTCCATCATCAAGCCCGATGCGGTCGAGCGCGGCCTCATCGCCGAAATTCTGAAAATGATCACCGACTCCGGCCTCAAGATCAAAGGCTTGAAAATGATTCACATGGACCGCGCAAAGGCCGAAGGCTTCTACGCCGTGCACAAGGAACGCCCCTTCTTCGGCGAGTTGGTCGATTACATGATCTCCGGCCCGGTGGTGGTTTCCTGTCTCGAAGGCGAAAACGCCATTGAACGGTACCGCACTCTCATGGGGGCAACCAATCCGGAGAACGCGGCCGAGGGCACCATTCGCGCTACGTACGGCCAGAGCATCCAAAATAACTCCTGCCACGGTTCAGACGGTCCCGACACCGCCAAGACCGAGGTGGCATACTTCTTCAACGACGACGAGTTGGTGGGATAATGACAAAGAAAATCGGGTTCATAGGCGTAGGAAACATGGGGTCCGCCATCGCCAGGGGGCTGGCCTCCCGCGATGACATCGAACTGCACGGAGTGGACTTCAACAAGGCCAATCTCGAAAAGCTCAACAAGGAATTGGGGCTTATCGTGCAGGAGAACGCGACCGACCTCGCCAAGGCGTGCGACTACATTGTCCTGGCCGTCAAGCCGCAACATGCCGAACCCGTGGTCAAGGAGTTGACGCCCCTGCTGGACATGAGCAAATGCCTGATCGCCATCTGCGCGGGCATCCCCCTGTCCACTTACGAGGATTGGACGGAAGACCGTTGCCCGGTTGTGCGCATCATGCCCAACACCCCGGCCCTGGTGGGCCATGGCGTGTCGGCAGTCTGCCTGGACAACCATAATCTGACCGACGAGAACAAGGCGCTGGTTCCCGAACTCTTCGCCTCGGTCGGCCAGGTGCACATTCTGCCGGAAAAGCTCTTCGACGCCTTCACCGGCGTTATCGGTTCCGGCCCGGCCTATGTCTTCTATTTCATGGAGGCCCTGATCGAGTCCGGAGTGGCCTTGGGCCTTACCCGGGCGCAGTCCGTGGATATGGTCAAGGGGTTGTTCCTCGGCTCCGCCGTCATGGCCGACAAGAGCGAACACTCCGTGTCCGAACTTCGTGAAATGGTCACCTCCCCCGGAGGGACGACCGTTCGGGCTCTCATGCACTTCGACCGGCAGGCTCTCAGAGGCGACATCATCGACGGCGTCTTCGAGTGCTACTATCGGAGCATGGAACTCGGCGAAAAGTAATATCAACTCCAGCGCAAAGAGAAAGAAAAGCCGTTAACGGCAGCCGCGCTTTCGCACGGTCATTTCTCCTTGAATTTAACGGGTTGCCGGTTTTTTACCAGCAACCCGTTTTTTGCATATCGAATCCGTTTGACCTGAAAAAAATTCATCACGCCCCCACATATCGCGGATGGCCAGGCGCGACACGGAGGCTCATTCCGGGAGTGCGTTCAAATAGGCAGCCTTTCCCCCCTCGGGAATCGTCAAACAAAAAATAACAGTCGGATCAATCCAAGGGCAGGGATCAACACCAATGCGGTCCGTGTGCCGGTCTTTCGGGTCAGCGCAAAAAGCGTGCGAAGCATTTCCCGTGTCCACGGATGCCCTTCCGGGCCGAGAACAGGTTTTTCCTTCACCTTGCCGAAATAAACGGTAGGCCCGCCCATCTGCCCTTCAAGGAGCCAGGCTGTAGCGGCCATGGGCCAGCCGGCATTGGGACTTTCCATCTTGACGGCGTCGGCGCGAAACCGGCTTTTGGCCATAGCGGCATTCAGCCCGAGCCTCCCGCCTGTGAAAAGGAGAAGAAACGCCGTAAGTCTTGCCGGAATCCAAGCCAGAAGGTCGTCGGTCAATGCCCCACCCTGCCCAAGATCGCGGAAACGATCCGTGCGATAGCCCCACATGGAGTCCATGGTGCTGACGGCCTTGTAGGCCCACATGCCGCCGGGGCCGAAGAGCGCGAGATAAAACAGGGGCGCGGTGAATCCGTCGTTGAGATTTTCGCTGACGGTCTCGGCCAGGGTGCGGCGAATGTGGGATTCGTCCAGTTCGGCGGTTTCACGGCTGACAAGCATGGACAACGCACGTCGCGCACCGGAAAGGTCCCCGGAATCGAGAAACGCGGTCACCTTTTTGGCCTCGCGCATAAGACAGCCCAGGGCCAATCCGGCGTAAGCGAAATATACGGCCAGCATCGGGCCAAGGTATGAAATGCGAGTGAATGTGCTCACGGTAAACCAGGCGAGCCCGGAGAAAAGCACAACAGCGGTCCAGCCTGCCGCTCGAAGATTTACGCCAAGACGACGAACGATGGATTCGTAGAGATCAAGGCCTTTGCCGATGATCCGAACCGGATGTGGAAACCCTGCCGGGTCGCCCAAAAAACGATCCAGCAGAACGGCGGCTACAGGTACGAGAAAAACGGCGGTGAGTTGATCCATGAGCGTAAAAAGGGCCGGGAAGAGATACTCTTCCCGGCCCTGTGTTGTGTCTAGTTTTCGAAGTAGGACCTGAGGAGCGCGCTTCGTACAGGGTGGCGAAGCTTGCGCAACGCCTTGGCTTCGATCTGGCGGATGCGCTCACGGGTGACGTTGAAGAGCTTGCCGACCTCCTCAAGGGTATGGTCGGACTTTTCGCCGATTCCGAACCGCTTGCGCAGGACCTGCTCCTCACGAGGGGTCAGGTCGGACAGGACCGAGGCGATCTGTTCGCCGAGTTTGGTGGAGACCACTTCCTCGGCGGGCGCGGTGGCCTTCTTGTCTTCAATGAAATCGCCCAGGCTGGAATCTTCCTCGTCGCCGATGGGGGTTTCGAGGGAAATGGGTTCCTTGGCGATCTTGAGCACCTTCTTGACCTTTTCGAGCGGATAATCCATGCGCTCGGCGATTTCCTCGGGAGAGGGGTCGCGGCCCAGCTCCTGCACCAGGTATCGAGAGGTGCGGATAAGCTTGTTGATGGTCTCGATCATGTGCACCGGGATACGGATGGTCCTTGCCTGGTCCGCGATGGCGCGGGTGATGGCCTGGCGAATCCACCAGGTCGCATACGTCGAGAACTTGTAGCCGCGCTGGTATTCGAACTTGTCGACCGCCTTCATCAGGCCGATGTTGCCCTCCTGAATCAGATCCAGGAATTGCAGGCCGCGGTTGGTGTACTTCTTGGCGATGGACACCACCAGGCGGAGGTTGGCGCGGATGAGCTCCTGCTTGGCCCGACTTGCGGTCCGGTTGCCGGACTTGATCCGCCACAGGACCTCTTCGAGGTCGTGTACCGAGTGGCAGCATTTGTCCTGCAAGCGGGTCATGATCTCCAACTTGCCCGCCAGCATTTCCTTGAAGGAGAAGAACTCCTCCACGGTCATGCCGAGCTGGTCGGCGGCTGCCACAGGGTTGATCTCGCGATCGTCCACCTGCTTGAACAGCTCTTTTATCTCGGCTTTGGTCATGCCCACGGACAAAACATAGGCGGACAGATCGCGCTGACAGTTGTGCATCTGCCGAACGTAATCGTTGACCGTCTCGATGATCCGATCGATGAGGGTCTTTTCAAGCTTGATGTCGCGCAGCCGGGTGACGATCTCTTCCTTGTAGCTGAGAATCTCCTGCTGAACGCCGTACACGCGCTTGTCCAGGCAGGCGCAGTAGTCTAGCTTGTCGTAGATTTTTCTTTTCTTCTGATAGAGCTTCTTGATCTCGGCGAGCAGAAAGATGACCCGCTGACGCTGGTTCATTTCATCTTCGGACGGATCGTCCTCCTCGATGGTCTTGACCACGTCCTTGAGCTTGATGCGGCCGTCTTCGAGGTCTTCGCCCACGGCGATCAGCTCCTCGACGGCCACAGGCACTTCCACCAGGGAGTACAGGACGTCCATCTCGCCGTTTTCGATCTTCTTGGCGATAACGACTTCGCCTTCGCGGTCCAGAAGCGGAACGGCTCCCATTTCGCGCAGATACATCCGCACAGGATCGGTGCTTCGCGAGGCATATTCCGTGGAATCTTCTTCGTTATCTTCGAATTCCAATTCCTTGTCGTCTTCTTCTTCGGTCAGCTTCTTGCCCGAATCATCCGAATCCACCAAGGCGATATCCATCTGATCGAAGATGGCATGAATTTCCTCAAGCTGCTCCGGACTGGTGCAGTCCGAAGGCAAAGCCTTGCTCAGCTCCTCGTATGTCAGGAATCCCTTTTTCTTACCTTCGGCGATAAGAGCTTTGATCTGTTGGATTTCCTTAATGTTGCTCATCTTCCCTCCTGCGAGATTCCTTCAAGGCCAGTAGTTGCAACGCCCTTTCGGTGTCCCCGCTCTGCTGTGCCTGTCGTATGGCCTCTGTGAGCTGGCGCATGTCCAGCTTTTGCTGTTCCTGCGCGATTGTGCGACAAATATGATTCCATTCCGCCAGCAGTTCCCGGCCGGAGAGGGTTTCTTCATGCAGTTCTTCGCGGCATTGGATGTAGAAGCCTTTTTCCTGTTCGTTCAGCAGGCTCGCGACATGGCCTTGCTGCGTCGTTTCGAGCTTCTCCCACAGTGCCTGCGCCCAAGGGGTGCGAAGAATCTGACTCAGTCCTCTTTTGGCCAGTTCCGGCATATAATCCGGATACTGGATCGTAAACCGTAGAAAATACCTATCATCAGCATAGTCCTTGCCGACGCCCATGGCCGGTTGCTGGGCGGCTCGCTGCATTTGTCGAGGCTGCTGCCGTACGGTGCGCTGTTGCGGTGCCGCTGCACCCGCGTCGCGCCTGAAATCAGCCTCCGACAACCCGAGCCCGCTCACCAGACGGGGCAGGTAATACGCCCGCAAGGACGGGTCGGACAATTCCGACAAAAAACTCTTGGCCCAAGCCATGATATCCCTGGGGGCGTATTGCTCCCGCAGGGTGTTCATACAAAAGGTCAATCCATCCGGGGCCTCGTTCATGCAGACCTCGAATCCTTCCGCTCCCCTGGTCTGGAGCAGACTGTCCACATCCTCGCCGTCCGGCAAGAGGATGGCCTTGCAGGCCACGCCCTGCAACAGGATCATCCTGCTGGATTTCATGGCCGCCTTTCGTCCCGCTCCGTCGCCGTCGAAGACCAGGTCCACACGCGAACAGAATCCGGCCAGCCTCTTCACCTGATCGGCGGTCAGGGCAGTGCCCAAAACGCCGCAGGAGTCGGTGTAGCCGAACTGATGGAGCGATATGACATCCATGTATCCTTCGGTCAGGATGGCCCGCTTTGTGCGGGTCATGGTGGACCGGGCCAGGTTGAGCCCATACAAGTGGTCGCCCTTCTTGTATATAGGCGTATCCGAGCTGTTCAGATACTTGGGTTCTCCATCAGTAATAATTCTACCGCCAAAAGCAATAACCCGGCCCGACAAATTTTGTATGGGGAAGATCAATCTTCCACGGAACCTATCGTATATATTGCCTTTATCGTTTTTTGACAAAAGACCGGCTTCGACCCCGGATTCAGGACTTCTGCCCTTGGTGCGCAGGAAATTGTCCAATCCGTGCCAATCGTCGGGCGAATAACCCAGCCCGAACTTGGCTATCATTTCCGGAGTCATCCCCCGGTTGGCGAGGTAGCGGCGGCAATGATCCCCGGATGCCAGGGACAGGTTCCGCTGAAAAAAACTGTTGGCCTCGTCGTGCATATCGAGAAGCATCTGCTTCCTGGCCTTGCGTTCCGCAGCGTGCGGATCGCGCGGGGCGGACCCCAGCTCCACACCGCACTCGGCGGCAAGCTGTTCCAAGGATTCCCGAAAATCCAGTCCGTTGATGCGGCCGTAAAAATCAATGACGTCGCCCGACGCCTGACAACCGAAGCAATAGAAGAAGCCCTCTTCGTCGTTCACGGACATGGAGGGCTTTGTTTCCTGATGAAACGGACATGCGCCCATCCATCGGCCTGAAACGGGTTTCAGGTCGACATACCGACGCACGATATCCGATATGTTGATTCGGGCCTTAACGGCCTCGACATCACTTCTGTCCACCTATAGCCTCCGGCAACGCCACTATTTGAGCGTCACTTCGGTCATTCCGTCCCCGCCCCGGTCTTCCGGAGCCAGGGTGAAACTTTCCACCGCCGGGTAATGCTTCAGAAATTCGTGGACTTCCCGCCGGAGCGCACCGGTCCCCCGACCGTGCACGATCTCCAGTTTGCCCGCGCCCTTGCGCAAGGCTCTGTCCAGTGCCCGCTCCAACTCGCTAATGGCTTCGTCCGCCCTATTGCCGCGCAGGTCGATTTCAACCACCAAATCGCTCGGGGACGGAGTCTTTGCCCGAGGCTTCGAAGCCTCGGTGGCAACCTTGTCGGCCGGTCCCAGGTGCTCGGTCTTGACCCACATTGCCACTCCGCCGATGTCGACCTTGGCCTGCTTCTTTTTCCCGTTGATTTCCAGCACGGTACCCGACTTGTTCCATGCCGGATACGATACTTTTTGGCCCGGGACAATATCCGAGAAAGAAAAGACGGGGTCTTTTTTGCGTTCCGGGACAACGTCCTCAATGCGCAGCCGAGCCTCATGGAGCTTCTTGCGAGCCTCTTTCTGGCCGATACGCTCGCTTTTCCACTGCTTGACGACTTCCTGCGCCTTGGTCTGGACATCCTTGAGAATCCGGGTGCGTTCCTTTTCGAATTTCTGTTCGAGATTCGCCCGCTTCTTCTCTATGCGAAGGCGCTCGTCTTCAATGGCGTCCAGTTCGGCTTCTTTTTTCACGGCCATGGCGTTGAGGCGGTCCAGCACGGCGGAGGTGTCGGAACCGTCCAGCAAAAGATATTTCTCGGCCCGTTCCAGTATCGCGGAGGGCAGGCCATGTTCGCGGGCCACGTCCAAGGCAATGGACGCGCCAACCTGGTCGTAGGCAAGCCTGAACAGCGGCTTCTTAGTGTTCGGGTCAAAGAGGACGCTGGCGGCCCGGACGCCCTTGGTGGCCATGGCATAGGCCTTGAGGGCCGGAAAATGAGTCGCCGTAAAGGCGGTGGCCCGCTTCTCCATTAGCGAATCAATGACAGCCTGGGCCAGGGCCGCGCCCTGTGTCGGATCGGTGCCCGCGCCAAACTCGTCGAGAATGAACAGGGAGCGTTCGTCCACCATGTCCCAGACCCGCCGCAGGTATTGAATCTGGGCGGTAAAGGTGGAAACGTTTTCCTCCAGGGATTGTTCATCACCCATGATGACGAAAATATCGCGCCACATAGGCAGGGAGCTGCCTTCCGCAACCGGAACCGGGAGTCCGGAAAAAACCATCAGGCCGATGAGCCCCATGGTCTTGAGGCAGACCGTCTTGCCGCCCGCGTTGCCGCCGCTGACGATCATGGCTTTCTGGTCGTCCAGCAGCTCGATGTTCACCGGATGGACCGATTCGTCGGTCAGGGCCAAGAGCGGATGACGGGCCTTGAGCAACTTCGGCGCGCCCTCCTCCTCTACATAGATGGTCCGGCCGTCATAGGCGGCGGCCAACTGGACCTTGGCCATGAGCACATCCAGCGTGACCAGCCCGTCGTAAGCTTCGCGCACCTGATCCTGTTCCTGGCGAACCAGGGAGGTAAGGTATTGAAGGACCTTGTATTCTTCGGCCCGTTCCTCGCGCTTCAACTCCTGAAGCCTGTTGTTGGTCTCCACCAGGAAAAGGGGCTCGAAATAACAAGTCTCGCCGGTTTGCGAGTAGTCGTGGATAATGCCCTTGGTCTTGTTCTTGTAGTTCGCCTTGATGGGCATCACGTACCGATCGGACGAGATGGTCATGAACTCGTCCTGCATGGCCGCGCTCATGTTTTCCTGAAGGATAAAATCCTTGACCCGTTTGGTGCAACGCTGATGGATGGACCGGATCTCCTGGCGCACGGCCAGCAGGTCCGGAGAACTTTCATCCTTGATCTGCCCTTCGGCGTCGAGACAACGGCCGATGCCGGACACGGTCTTCTGCGGCCAGGCGTAAGCGAAGAGTTCCTCTTCGAGCACATCCCAACCGCGGTCGGGAAATCCGGTCAGAGAATCCCGGGCGTCCCGGGCCAGATCGAGAATAATCTTGAGAGCAAAGAGCGCGTCCTGGTCGAGTACCGCCAGTTCACTTCCCAAATGCGGGAAGATGCCGCCGAGCTCGGGGAAAGGACGCATGCGGAAGCCGGACTCGCCCACCCAGGCCGCAGCCTGATCGAACAGGGAACCTGCCCGCCGTACGGCCGCGAGGGTATCGTAAGGGCGGATGGCCGAGCACGCGTCAACACCGGGTTCGGACACGGCGAAACCGGACAGTGCCCCAAGAATCTTGGGGAACTCCAATACTTGGAAAGTTCTGGACTCCATGGATGAGCCGGGCTGTTGAAAATTCAAGAGAGCTTGGACTTTACCAGTCCGCTGGCCTTTTTGCCGTCGATCTGTCCCTTGTACGCACCGAGCACGGCCTGCATCACCTTGCCCATGTCGGCCATGGAAGATGCTCCAAGGTCGGCAATGGCCTTGTCGATGGCGGCGGAGAGGTCCTCGTCGGAGAGCTGCTTGGGCAGATACACTTCGAGGGCGGCGAGTTCTTCGGCTTCGACCTGGGCAAGGTCGTCCCGTCCCGCTTTGGAGTACTGGTCAAAGGAGTCCTTGCGCTGCTTGACCTGCTTGGCGATGAGATCGAGAACGATCTCGTCGGAAAGGTCTTGCGCCTTATCCTCGACCATACGGTTTTTAATGGCCGTCTTGAGATGTCTCAAGACGGCCACTTTTACCGTAGCTTTGGCCTTATAGGCCTCTATGTAGTCTTTGTCTATTTGCTTTGACAGACTCATAATCTACATGCTGCGCATCTTGCGCATTTTTTTGGCGAGCCTCTTCTTGGCGGCAGCTTTCTTTTTCTTCTTCTGCACGCTGGGCTTCTCGTAGTGCTGACGTTTCTTCAGCTCGGACAGAATTCCGGCCTTCTCGACCTGCTTCTTGAAGCGACGCAGGGAGATGTCGAAATTGTCGTTATCGTCAAAATACACTCCGGGCAATGAGAATCACCTCCTCGGTGAACCGCCCGCTCTTTGTCGGGCTGGCGAAATAAGAGACACTTGATATATACAAAAATCAGAAAAAGCAACCATAAAAAGCGGACAAGGCAAAAAAACGGACATGAAAAAAGGGCCGTCCGGCAATGCGCGGGCAGGCCCTTTTGATATCGTTGATGTCCGGGGACTAGTGTTCCGCCTTTTTCGCGTCACGCAGGGACTGCAGGACCGTGACCGTCAGGGCGACTCCGATTACGCCGAGGACGATATACAGAACGCCGAAGAAGACGAAATGGTCAGGCATCCACCAAGGAAGATCCATTGGCAGCGGGCTGTGAACGGTTTCACCGTGAATCATCATATTATCTCCAGGCTAGTTGACGGCATCCTTGAGAATCTTGCCAGGACGGAACTTGACGACCTTGGTCTCGGGAATCTTGAGTTCGAGACCAGTGCGGGGATTGCGTCCCACGCGGGCTTTGCGGAGCTCCACGACGAAGGTGCCGAACCCGGTCAGGGTAAGCTTGCCTTCGGAAACCAGAGTACTTTCAACGGCCTCCAGGAACGCATTTAGCGCGCGCTCGGCATTCGCTTTGGTCAGATTGGCCTTTTCCGCAATTTTGACAACCAATTCAGCCTTTGTCATCAGTCCTTCCTCCTCGGTGAAATAATAACCTGATGGTATTAGTTAAGTGCAGCCAGAGCACAAAATATTTTTTGCACCCTGTTTCCGTCACCAACTCACCTCTTGGCCTTTAAATGAACTTTCGAGCCGTGTCCAGCCCGAGTGTCGGAAAAAGTCGAAAAAAACTACGCTATATGGTGCTTTCTGGCCATTTCGTTCCCGCATTTTTCGCGCTTGGCGCAGCCCTTTCCACACCACTGAGGATCGGTATCCAACGGGAACTTGTGAAAAATTGTACTAATATATTAAGGAAAGTGAACGAAATTGCGTTGGAGTAAGGTTTTCCGGCCGCAACGAAGGGCTCACGCCCTCTTTTTGGAACCATTCTTCGATTTCCGGCTTCATACGCTTCCGCAGGATGGTCGAAATCTGTTTGCGCCGCTGTTGAAAAAGAAGCTTGACGAGCCCGGACAGCCTCTCCCGATCCACGGGGCGGTCCGTCAGCGGGAACGGATCGAAGCGGACAACGGCCGAGTCGACCTTGGGGCGGGGGCGGAACACCGTGGGCGGCACCTTGAAAAGATACCGGGTATCGCAATAGTTCTTCACCCAGGCGGTAAGTCCGCCGTAAGCCTTGGTACCGGGTTCGGCAGTCAGTCTCAGGGCCACTTCATGCTGCACCATGAACACCGCCCGCGAAAGAGTCTCCACCTTGCTGACGATGTCCCAGATAAGCTTGGAGCCGACATTGTACGGGAGATTCCCGATGATCTTGCACGGACCAGTGTCGTTCAATTCATCCCAGGGGAACTTGAGGGCGTCCGTTCTCACCACGTCCAGGCCGGGCCAGCGTTCTGCGAGCCTATCAGCCAGATCATAGTCCATCTCCAGCGCGCGAAGCCTGCGCGCCCCGGTTTCCACCAGGTGTTCGGTCAACGCGCCCTGCCCCGGCCCTATTTCTATAATATAATCGTCTGCGGACGGCGCCAAGGCGTCCACGATCTTGCGGCAGATGTTCGGGTCGGTCAGGAAGTTTTGGCCAAGGCTTTTCTTGGCCCGATGCGGCGGGTCTTGTCGTGGCATGTGTGTTCTCCGTTGCACACGGATAGCGAAAGCCCGCCCGGCTGGCAACAGCATTGACACATTCTCCATGAAAAACGTATGAATCCTCGGTATTCATTCCATGAGGAGGATTCATGAATTTACGTCATTATGTGCGGGACATCCCGGACTATCCCAAAAAAGGGATCACTTTTTACGATATCACGCCTATTCTGAGCTCCCCCAAGGCGTTCGGCTACGTCATCGACCAAATGTACGAAAAGTACAAGGACCTCGGGATTAACAAGATAGTGGCCGCCGACGCGCGAGGATTCATCTTCGGCGCGCCCCTGGCGCTTAAGATGGACGTCAGCTTCGTGCCCATCCGCAAACCCGGAAAACTGCCGTTCAAGAACCGTTGCGTCACCTACGATCTCGAATACGGCTCCGATACTCTTTGTATGCATGTGGACGCCATTGAGGAAGGCGACAAGGTCCTGCTTATTGATGACCTGCTCGCCACGGGCGGTACGGCGGAAGGCATGATAAAGCTGGTCCGTGAGGCTGGCGGCGATATCGTTGGTGCGGGCTTCGTCATCCAGCTTTCTTTCCTGGATGGAGATGAGGTCATGCGCGCGGCCGATGTAAAACATGATTTTCTCCTGGAAATCGAATAGGAAGGCTCAACCATGACCAAGATAGGGATCATCGGGGGCAGCGGTCTGGACAATCCGGACCTGTTGCGAGACGCCCGAGACATTGAGGTGGACACCCCATTCGGCAAGCCCTCCTCCCCGTTGAAGACGGGAACCATCGCGGACCGGGAAGTGGTCCTCCTCGCCCGGCACGGCCGCGAGCACACCATCCCGCCCACCTTCGTCAATTATCGGGCTAACATCCGGGCTCTTCAGGACGCAGGCTGCACCAGCATTCTGGCCACCACGGCCTGCGGCTCCCTGCGTGAGGAGATCGACCGGGGCCACCTGGTCATCCTGGATCAGTTCATCGATTTCACCCGACACAGGCCGGTTTCCTTCTTCGAGGAATTCCAGCCGCATGGAGCCGTGCACACGGCCATGGCCGATCCGTTCGACGAGAATCTGCGCGGCCTGTTCAATCGGGCGTGCGACAAGCTCGGCCTGATTCATCACAAAACAGGCACGGTCATCACCATCGAGGGTTCACGGTTCTCCACCAGGGCCGAGTCCAACATGTTCCGCCTGTGGGGGGCGGACGTCATCAACATGAGCGTCGCGCCGGAGTGCATCCTGGCCAACGAAGCGGGCCTGCCTTACGGCGCCGTGGCCATGAGCACGGACTACGACTGCTGGAAGACCGACGAGGCTCCCGTCACCTGGGAGGAGATTCTCGAAGTCTTCAAAGGCAACGTGGAAAAGGTCACGTCGCTTTTGGTCGAAGTCATTTCCAGCATGGATTAACGCATGTCCACTCCCGCCGCAAAAGCCACTCCTGCTGCCTGCGACCTGCTGGTCCGTGCCGACGCCATCGTCACCCAGGACGACGAACGGCGCGTCCTGACAGACGCGGCCGTTGCCGTGCGCAACGGACTTGTGCTTGAAACGGGCGATTACACGGACCTTGAAGCAAACTACGAACCAGCCCGGCGGCTGGACATGTCGGGCAAGATGCTCCTGCCCGGATTGGTCAATGGGCACACACACCTGCCCATGACTCTGTTGAGAGGATTTGCCGACGACCTTCCGCTCATGGAATGGCTGGAGCGGCATATCTGGCCGGTTGAAGCGCATCTGGACGAGGACTTGCTCCGCATCGGCGCTCAACTGGGCTGTGCCGAACTCATCCGCACGGGATGCACGGCCTTCATGAACGGCTATTTCCATGAACACGTCACGGGCGAAGCCGCATCGAACTGCGGCCTGCGAGCGGTCCTAGGCGAGGGATTCTTCAACTTTCCCTCTCCCTTCTTCCCCTCTGCCGAGGCGTGCTGGGAAACCATACTGAAACTGGAGGGCCGGTTTCGCGGCGATCCGCTGATCCGCACGGTGGTCACGCCCCATGCTGCCTTCACCGTGTCGCCCGAGATTCTCAAGGCGAGTTTCGAGTTGGCCGAGAAGTTGGATGTCCCATGGCAGACCCATCTGGCCGAATCCCCCACGGAAACGTCCGCTTGCCAAGGCAAATACGGTATGCGCCCGGTCGAAATCCTGCGCAGGAACGGTCTCCTTTCACCGCGCGCGACCCTGCACCATTGCGTGGACGTGACCGACGAAGAGATCGGGCAGCTTGCCGGGGCCGGGGTAAACGTGGTCCACAATCCGGCATCAAACCTGAAACTCTGCTCCGGCATGTCCCCGGTGCAGAAGATGCTCGACGCAGGCGTCAACGTGGGCCTGGGCACGGACGGCGCATCGAGCAACAACCAATTGAACATGTTCCGCGACATGGGGCTGGCCGCCCTGCTGGGCAAGGTGCGCATGGGAGACGCCTCGGCGGTAAACGCCCAGACCGCCCTGGACATGGCAACCCGCCGCTCGGCCCGCTGCATCGGCTGGCCCGAGCTGGGCCGGATCGAGGCGGGATACCCGGCGGACATGATCGCTCTGGATCTTTCCTCGCCCAATCTCATGCCCGTGTTCAGCCACGTATCCCACGCGGTCTACGCCGCGACAGGCATGGAAGTGTGCATGACGATGGTTGCGGGCGAGGTATTGTACCTGTATGGCGAGTTTCGGACCCTTGATATCAGCGGCCTTCGCAAGGAAGCGACACGGTGCGCAAAATGGGTTCGGCACGCCTCCGAAAACTGAAAAAGACAGCAAATAGCTTGACAACACCCACCATGGGTGCATATCGAAGTCTGCTCTTGCACCAATATGAAATTACGTATGCCGCTGGCATCCTGTGAGCCGCATTATTTTTAGGAGGAAGGCACGACATGGCCAAGAAAAAAGGTATCGTTTCCCTGGAAGGCGCCGTAAAGACCGATGAAGGTCTGACTTACAAGGGCGTCATCATGGAACCCGTTGATGAAAAGTGCGAAGGTTGCGATCGTATCGTTCCCTTCGAAGACGTTAACTACTGCCCGACCTACGCCCATCCCTCCCGCAAGTGGGCAAGCGGCGTGTGCAACTTCGCCACTCACGTGCGCGCAGAGATGGACAAGGCCGGCAAGGTCAAGGTCAACCCGCTGAAGGCTTCCAAGCGCGCCGCACGCGGTCGGTAGACCTCTGCAAGCAGAAAAGGCGGGGCGATGTCCCCGCCTTTTTTTTGTTTGTGCAAGCTGATTTTTGAGCTAGCTTCATCGAAAACTACATGGGAGGTCTCATGGACGCGCTCTTTTCCGAATTGGACAACCAGACCGAGAAGGTTGTCGAACTACAGACCAAACTCACGGCCATTCCCGCACTTGGTCCCCGCAATGGCGGCGAAGGCGAGAAAGCCAAGGCCGATTTCCTGCTCGACCATCTCAAATCCATGGGCATTGAAGACATCCGCGAGTACAACGCGCCCGCTTCCGACGTGCCCTGCGGCTACAGGCCCAACATCGTTGCCGTCATCCCCGGCAAAAACACGGAAAAGACCCTGTGGATCATCTCCCATATCGATGTGGTCCCTCCGGGAGACCTCGGCCTTTGGAATTCCGATCCTTACACCGTTCAGCGCGACGGCGACACCTTGATCGGCCGGGGCGTCGAGGACAACCAGCAGGGCATGGTCTCTTCCATTCTGGCCGCTCAGGCTCTGCTTGACCTCAAGATCACCCCCGAGATCAATCTGGGTCTCATTTTTGTGTCCGACGAAGAGACCGGTTCCGGCTTTGGCCTGGAATACATGGTCGACGAGCACGAAGACATCTTTCGCAAGGATGACCTGTTCCTTATCCCAGACTCCGGCGAACCCTCTTCCGAAATGGTCGAAATCGCCGAAAAGTCCATGTTCTGGCTCAAGGTCACCGTCATCGGCAAGCAGTGCCACGCCTCCACTCCGGCTCAGGGGATCAACACCATGTATCCCAGCGCGGAACTCATTCTGCGCATCAAGGAACTGGAAGCCCTGTTCCCGGCCGAGGATTCGATTTACAATCCGCCCTGCTCCACTTTCCAGCCGACCATGCGCGAAGCCAACGTGGCCAACGTGAACACCATCCCGGGCCGGGACGTGTTCTACGTGGACAGCCGCGTCATGCCCGAATACGAGCTGGACGACGTTCTCGCCTCCATCAAGGGCTTTGCCGCCGAGGTCGCCGAGAAATACGGTGTGACCATCGAGTGCGAGCCCGCCCAATGGGAGCAGGCCGCTCCGGCCACTTCGGCCGATACCGAGATCGTGGCCCGGACCATGGCGTCCGTGCGCAAGATATATAACAACAATCCGCGCACCGTTGGCGTCGGCGGCGGCACTGTTGCGGCCATCCTGCGTCGCAAGGGCTATCCCGCCGTTGTCTGGTCCACCTTGAACCACGCCGCGCATCAGCCCAACGAATGGTCTTCCATCAAGAGCACCATCAACGACGCCAAAGTCATGGCGGACATGCTGCTGACCAAATAGCGGCGACGAGGAATCATGCAGCGCAAAGGACCGATCCCTGCCAAGTTCGACCTTATTGTGGTCGGCGCTGGCCATGCCGGTTGCGAAGCCGCCATGGCCTCGGCCCGGCTCGGCCTTAAGACTCTGCTGTTGACCATCAACGTCGACCGCATAGGGCATCTCTCCTGCAATCCGGCCATCGGCGGCCTCGCCAAGGGGCACATGGTCAAGGAGATCGATGCCCTGGGCGGCATGATGGGACTTTGGGCAGACGCCGCAGGCATCCAATTCCGCATTCTGAACACGAGAAAGGGCCCGGCCGTACGATCGAGCCGGGCCCAAATCGACCGCGCCCGCTATATGCAGGCGGTCCAGGGTTCCGTGTTCTCACAGGAAAACCTGTGGGTGTTCCAGGACATGGGCGCGGCGGTGCTGACCGAAAACGGCAAGGTGTCGGGACTGCGCACCGAATTGGGCGAGGTGTTCCCGGCAAAGGCCGTACTCCTGACCACCGGCACATTCCTGCGCGGCCTCATGCACGTCGGCCTGGAACATTTCAGCGGCGGACGCATGGGTGATCCGGCCGCCAACTCCCTGTCCGCCAACCTGCGCGAGCTCGGTTTTGAACTGGGGCGCCTCAAGACCGGCACTACCCCCCGCCTGCTTCGGGACTCCATAGACTTTTCGGCCATGCAGGAGCAGCCGGGCGACAATCCGCCCGTGCCCTTCAGCTTTCGCAACAAAACCGTCCCCCTGCCGCAGGTCTCCTGCTGGCTGACCTACACCAACGAGCAGGCCCACGAAGCCATTCGCTCGGGGTTCGACCGTTCGCCCATGTTCACCGGGATCATCGAAGGGACCGGAGCGCGCTATTGCCCCTCCATCGAGGACAAGGTGGCCAGGTTCCCCGAAAAGAATCGGCACCAGATTTTTGTCGAGCCGGAGGGGCTGGACAGCCCGGAGATGTATCCGAGCGGCATTCCCACCAGCTTGCCCTTCGATGTCCAGAAGAAGATGATCCGTGCCATTCAAGGCCTTGAGAACGCCCAAATCGTTCGGCCCGGCTACGCCATCGAATACGATTTTCTGCCTCCCACCCAGCTCAAGCCCACCTTGGAGACCAAAGCGGTCCCCGGGCTTTTCTGCGCTGGCCAGATCAACGGAACTTCCGGCTACGAAGAGGCCGCGGCCCAAGGATTGTGGGCCGCCCTGAACGCGGCCTGCAAACTGCGCGGGATGGAGCCGTTTCTGCTCTCCCGTGACCAGGCGTATATGGCCGTGCTGGTGGACGACCTCGTGACCAAGGGTACCGAAGAGCCCTACCGTATGTTCACATCCCGCGCCGAGCACAGGCTCTTGCTTCGTGAAGGCAATGCGGACGAACGGCTTACGCCGCTGGGCCGCGATTTTGGCCTCGTTGACGACAACCAATGGCGGTTGTTCTCGGACAAACGGGAAAGACTTCAAGCAATCCTTGAAGTCATGCATTCCGTCCGCATCAAGCCCGACGCGCCCACGCGGGAAATTCTCAACGATATCGGCGCATCCGTTCCGGGTAAAGCGGTGCAACTGGCTGCCTTGCTTCGCCAACCGCAGATGGAAATCGGCCGACTGGCCGCGTTTCTCCCCGAGCTGGCCGATGCGGACGAGGAAGTGCTGCGCGAAGCCGAAGTCCAGGTCCGCTACGAAGGCTATCTGGTCAAGCAGGAGGAACTGGTGGCCAAGTTCAAGTCCCTTGAGGGCAAGATCCTGCCCGAAGACCTGGATTATTCCTCTGTTTCCGGCCTGACGCGTGAGGTCGTGGAAAAATTGACCCGCATACAGCCCCGGACGCTGGGCCAGGCCGGGCGTATTTCCGGCGTTACTCCTGCTGCACTGTCCTGCCTCGAAATCCACTTGAAAAAACTCGGCCTATCGTAACAGATCATTCCTTTTCGCGAGTTGACAGGGTGTCGCAGTCTGTCTAAATACATGAATATCGATGCGACATTCGCACGAAAATGGATCTGCGCAATGCGCATCGTTTTTGAACCCCTTCAAGGAGTCTGGTCTTGGACGAAGGTTCCGACAGTCGATTTCGCAATATTTTTAAGAAATTATTTGGCAATAACGATCATCAGATAGAGGAACACATCCTCGAAGCCAAGGCTGACGGCGAGCTGGAAAGCCATGAGGTTTCCATGCTCCTGAATGTTCTGGGACTGGACCAGAAGCTCGTGGAAGAGATCATGGTTCCGCGCACGGACATGGTTTGCGCAGACGCGACAAGTACCGTCAAGGACGTGGCCGAGATCATCTTCAGCCAGGGCGCACACTCGCGTATTCCCATCTTCCAGGATAACAAGGACCATATTTTCGGAGTGGTCCACGCCAAGGATCTCCTAGAGCCGCTGCTCAATGGCCAATTGGACCGGCTTGTGGTGGATCTGTTGCGGCCTGCCTTTTTCGTGGCCGACAACAAGCCCCTGGACGAGGTGCTGGCCTATTTCAAGAGGGAAAAACTCCACATGGCGATCGTCCAGGACGAGTACGGCGGAACGTCCGGCATGGTGACCATGGAGGACGTCCTCGAAGAGATCGTCGGCGAAATCTCTGATGAATACGATGAACAGCGTCCCGACGAAATCCAGGATTTCCCGGACGGAACTTTCGTCGTGTCCGGTCGCGCGCCTCTGGAAGACGTAAACCGCAAGTTCGGCCTTGATCTCGAAAGCGAGGAAGTGGACTCCATCGGCGGCTATCTGGCGGCCATGGCAGGCAGTATTCCCGAGCAGGGTTCTATTTACACCTTCTCCGGGTGGCGGTTCACCATCATGGAGGCTGACGAACGACAGATCTGGACCATCAAAGTCGAACCTTTGGGGCAGATGTAGACCGTGCTCAAGCTGGTTCTTTTCGCGACCGTGGGCGCCTGGATAGGCTTCGCCAATCCGCTTTTCCATTTTCCCGCGGCCGCTCTCGCCTTTCCCCTTGGGCTGGCCTGGATTGGGCTGAGGGCGACCTCCGGCGGCCGCAGCTTCCGATTCGGTTGGCTGGCCGGAACGCTCGCGGCCACAGGCTGCTTCTATTGGATGGTTATTCCGGTACAGATATACGGCGGCCTGCCCTGGTTCGTGGCCCTGCCGTGCCCGGTCCTTCTGGCCGCGTTCATCGGCCTGTATTTCGGTTTATTCTCCTACGGCATTCACCATGCAGGCAAGCTCATCGACGGCATTCCCCTCTGTCTCCTGGCCGGGTTCGCCTGGTCCAGCATGGAAATGCTCATGGGCAGCCTGTTTTCCGGCTTCCCGTGGATGACCCTGTCCTCGGCTTTCGCGTCCTGGCCTTTTGCGGTTCAGGGCGCTTCCCTTGTCGGGGCGTTCGGTCTGTCCGGTGTGTTTGCCGCCCTCGCCACAGCCATCCTGCTTTGCTCCACGTACCGAAGCTCACTCTGGCTTGCCGTGGGCCTGTCGGTCTTCATCGTCGGGTTCGGCTTCTACCGCACCGACACCTTTGATGTGGGCACCCGCGACTACATGGTCAGCATGGTTCAGGGCAACGTGGACCAGGGACAGAAATGGATTCCATCCTATCAAGCTAAAACCATCAAGAAATACGGCAAACTGAGCATTGAGGCCATCACCGCCGAACACCCCAAGGTTATCATTTGGCCTGAAACAGCCATGCCTTTTTATCTTCAGGATCCGACTCCCCTTCGCAAGGCGATCGAAACGCTGGCCCGCGAAACCGACACTCCGATCATCACGGGCTCGCCCGCTTATCGCGTGACTGACATGAAGACCAACGCCTATGTCCTCTACAACCGCGCATGGCTAATGGATTCGACAGGGCGAACCACCCAGTATTACGACAAGGAGCACCTTGTTCCGTTCGGGGAGTACATGCCTTTCGAGGAATGGGTGCCCTTCGAGAAGCTTGTTCAGGCTGCGGGCAACTTTCAGTCGGGCGAGGACAACAGGCCGCTCAAGCTCAACGGCGTTGCGCTGGGGATGCTCATCTGCTATGAAGCCATCTTTCCGGAACTCGCCCAGCAACAGGTGGAGCGAGGTGCCAACGTGCTGGTAAACATCAGTAACGACGCCTGGTTCGGCAACACTTCCGCCCCAGGACAGCATCTCGATCTGGCCACCATGCGGGCAGTTGAGCAGGGACGCTGGCTGGCGCGCTGCACCAACACCGGCATTTCCGCGTTCATCGACCCGGTGGGACGCAGGGCCGCTGAGGCCGATCAATTCCGGGCGAAAACCCTCAGCATGAAAATCGCTGCCATCAAGGCGAATACCGTGTATCATGCAATCAGCCGCAGGCTGGAAGTCTTTGTGTATGTCATGACCGTGGCCGCCTTTGGCTTCATCGCCTATGCGGCCAGACGAAATAAAGGAATTACTGAATAATGTTGGAATATCCCGAACTCAAAGCCGCCTCCGCGGACCTCATCGAACAATACGAATCCCTTTGGGGGCGTCTTTGACTACGCCGAGACCAAAACGCGGCTCGACGAGATAGAAAAGGAACTCTCCAAGCCCGGGGCATGGGATAACCCCGAGGCCCTCACTCCGCTGCTCAAGGAAAAGAGCCAGCTTTCGTCAAAACTCGAAATGTATGATGGATTGTCCGAAGCCAAGGACGATCTGGACGCCTGGCTTGAACTTGCCCATGAAGACCCGGAGGAAGAATCCCTGGCCGCCCTGAACCAGCAGGTGGGCCTGCTCAAGGAACGTCTGTCCGGCATCGAGTTGGCGACCATGTTCGCCTTCGAGCACGACAAGGGCAACGCCATCCTCGAAATCCATCCCGGCGCGGGCGGCGTCGAGTCCCAGGACTGGGTTGAAATGCTGCTGCGCATGTACAACCGATACGCCGAACGCAAGGGATTCAAGGTCACTCAACTCGACTACCAGGCGGGCGACGAGGCGGGCGTCAAGTCCGTAACCCTTCAAATTGAAGGACTTTTCGCCTACGGCCTGCTCAAAGGCGAGACCGGCGTGCATCGACTCATCCGCATTTCCCCCTTCGACTCTTCGGGGCGGCGGCATACCTCCTTCGCCTCGGTGGACGTCTACCCCGACATGGACGACGACATCGAAATCGAAGTCCGGGACGAAGACCTGCGCATCGACACGTTCCGGTCGAGCGGCCCCGGCGGGCAGTCGGTGAACAAGACCAGCTCGGCCGTGCGCATCACCCACATCCCCACGGGCATCGTGGCCCAGTGCCAGAACGAGAAATCCCAGCACCGCAACAAGGCCACTGCCCTGCGCCTGGTCAAGGCCCGCCTGTACGAACAGGAACTCAAGAAGATCGAAGAAAGCCGCAGGCAGGACTACCAGTCCAAGGGAGCCATTGCCTGGGGAAGTCAGATACGGACGTACACGCTGCAACCGTATCGCCTGATAAAGGACCACCGATCCAACTGCGAAAGCGGCAACGTGGACGCCTTTTTGGATGGGGATCTGGACGAAATGATCAGAAACTACCTATTATTCATCCATGCCCACGGACAAAAAGATTAATTTCCCCGAGCCCGCGCTCGCGTCGGAACTCTCCTCGCTCCAAAAGGAGCTGTGCGAGCATTACAACGAATGCAGCGCCCCGCTCAACCAGGCCGTCTGGATTTTTAGGCTCCTCAACGGAATGTCGCCCGAGGATTGGGACGCCTTTGCCGCCGAGCACGACCTCGGGCAATGGCTCTCGCTGCCCATCGACAGCGATGCCTATCCGAACCTCAAGCGATTCCAGGAAACCCTGGAGAAGCTGGCCTATCAGACCGACCACGATCCCCTTACGGGGCTGGCCAACCGCCGGGCCTTCGACCGCATCTTGGATATCGAGATCGAGCGGTCCAAGCGTGCGCGCACTCCGCTTTCGCTGGCCATTTTCGATCTGGACGACTTCAAGCGCGTCAACGACACCTACGGACATCCCCAGGGCGACGAGGTCCTGCGCGCGTTCGCCGGTCACCTCAAAGCAACCACCCGACGTTATGATCTGGCCGCCCGATTCGGCGGCGAAGAGTTCGCTCTGGTCATGGCCGGGTCCGGTGTGGTCAGAGCGCAGAGAATGCTCGACCGCCTGCTCCACGAGTTCAGACAGCTCGAATTCACGACTCCGGACGGAAATGACGCCTTCAGGGTCACCTGCTCCGTCGGCCTCACCTGCTACAAGGGGAGCGTGAACATTACGGACAAGGAACTGATCAAAATGGCCGACGGTGCGCTCTATGACGCCAAGGCTGCGGGGAAAGATCAAATCAGGGTGTCCAGGCTTCCCTTTGCGGATAATGTCCCCAACGACACCCTGGTTCATGCCAACGAAAAGCAGTTCCTGTTTGGCGGGAAATAACGGAGACGGATAATGAACAACAATAAAACACTGAGCCTTTCGATCATGAGCGGCAAGGGCGGCGTCGGCAAGACCAACATCGTTCTCAACCTGGGGTACGCCCTGCACGCCATGAATATCTCGTCCCTGCTCATGGACTGCGACCTCGGGCTGGCCAATCTCGATGTCCTGCTCGGCATATCCCCCGACCGCAACCTGCACGATCTGCTTCAGTCCGGAGTGGACGCTGAAGATATCCTGGTTTCCATTGAAAACGGTTTTGATATGCTTCCCGCGACCAGCGGGGTGCCCGAACTGGTTGAGATGGATGAAGACTTCCAGGACATCCTGTTCAAGAAACTCATCACCCTGGCCGGCGAATACGACTTCCTCATGCTTGACCTCGGAGCGGGCATCAGCCACACGGTGCTTTCCCTTGCCTCGCTCACCCAATTGCGCGTGGTGGTCGTCACCCCGGAACCAACGTCGCTGACAGACAGCTACGCCATGATTAAGGTGCTGGCCACCCAGTACGGCGTGAAAGACTTTCTGGTGCTCATCAACCAGGCCGCCAACGCCAAAGAGGCCAAACTGACCTTTGAACGGCTTGACGCGGCCTGCCGCAATTTCCTGAACATCGAACTCCGCAACCTGGGCTTCGTGCATCAGGATCGCACCTTGGTCGAGGCGGTTCGCCACCAGACGCCGCTCCTGAAATTCGCCCCGCAGACCACTGCCAGCAAGGATATCGTCGGCATCGCCAAGAAACTTCTTCGGTACCGTGAAGACAACCTGAAACGGATAGCCGGACGCCCCATTTTGAAGAATTTCCCCTCGGAATGAAAATCAGGAAATAATGGTTGACGAAAAGAGCCATTTTTCGGCATAGTTAGTGAGAATTACGGAATTGATTCCTTTATTGTTACCTCGCAGGCCCATTGTCGGGACCAGCGGGAAATGCCTGTCTCAGGGGGAACACCATGAATAAGAGCGAATTGATCAAGGCTCTGTCGGAACAGAAGAAAATGCACGTTGACGAAGCCACCAAAGTGGTTGGAGCCTTCGTGGATTCGGTCAAGGAAGCCCTGCTTCGCGGAGACCGTGTGGAAATTCGCGGTTTTGGCAGCTTCAAGATCAAGGATTACGAAGGGTACACCGGGCGCAATCCCAAAACCGGGACCGTCGTTTCGGTCAAACCCAAGAAGCTTCCCTTTTTCCGTCCCGGCAAAGAGCTGAAGGAATATATAAACCAGTAGGATGCGACGACTTTCATACTGCCTTTTTCTGGCAGTTCTGGTCCTTGTGTGCGGCGACGCCCGTGCGCAGGGTTCTGTTCTGACCATCCTTTATTCGGCGAATACGTATGGCACGGTGCGGCCATGCCCCACCTGAGGCGGTAAAACCCTCGGAGGGGTGGCCCGTCGGGCCACGTATTTTATGGACGTTCATCATACCGACGCCCCAAGGCTGCTTGTTTCCGGCGCCTGGGAGTTTATGCGCCCGGCCTATGACCCTGAACCAGCGCGAACCTTGACGGATCTGAACAAGGCCTTCAACGCCATGCATTATGACGTTGGCCTGCTCTCCGCCCGGGAAGCCGAGACTCTCCGGGAAAACGGCGTAGTCCTCCAATCATGGAGAAAGAGCGCCAAGGAAGAGCCCTTCACCGTAGCGAAGATCAGGGACGGCCGCAAAGTCGGATTTCTGCGTTTCCCGTCCCTGCCCGACGGGATTGATGAAGCCCCCCAAAAACTCATAGCCCGTCTCTCGCGGCAAATACGCGAGAATCGCGACAAGGTGGATTTGATGATCGGCCTGTGCGACTGGGGCTGGGTAGCGGAAAATGCCTATCTCAAGTCCAATCCCGAGTACGTACCCGACATGCTTTTCGGCAGCGGCGGCGGATCGGGCATCAACGGACGGGTACTGGCCGATGGCCGATGTCTCTGGGTCCGCCCATACGACAAGGGGCGCAGCATATCCGAAGTCAATGTGCTGCAATGGCCGAAAAGAGAAAATTCATTTGCGTGGGACGAAGCGAAGAATTATACATCGGCATCCGTAGGCATTAACGACGCAATCAAGGACGATCCGAAAATTAACGCCCTCTTTCAATGAGGATGGTTGAAATTTCGGATAGCTACGTATACTTCAGGAGGAGATGACGATGGAATTAAGAGGAGCTTTCACAGCCCTCTCGACGCCCTTCAAGGATGGCGAGGTCGACGAATCGACCTATCGCGATTTCATTGAATGGCAGATCGAGCAGGGCATTGACGGCCTGGTGCCCTGCGGCACCACCGGCGAAGCGGCGACCATGTCCCACGAGGAACAGGGGCGGGTCATCAAAATTTGCGTGGACCAGACCAAAGGGCGCGTTCCCGTAATAGCCGGAGCCGGATCCAACTCCACCAAGGAAGCCATCGAGTTGACCAAGATGGCCAAGGATGCCGGTGCCGATGCCGCCCTGCAGATCACTCCCTATTACAACAAACCCACTCCCGGCGGTTTGGTGGCCCATTTCAAAGCCATTGCCGAAGCCGCTTCCCTGCCCCTGGTCATCTACAATGTTCCTGGACGCACCGGCCTGAATTGTCTGCCGTCTACCCTCAAGATGATAAAGGACGCTGTCCCCGAGGCCATCGGCGTCAAGGAAGCGACTGGGAACCTCTGTCAGGGAGCAGAAGTTGTTGAGCTTTGCGGCCGCGACTTCACATTGCTGTCCGGCGATGATTTCACCGTCCTGCCCTTGCTGGCAGTGGGAGGTTCCGGGGTCATCTCTGTCGTCTCCAACATCATGCCCAAGGCCATGAGCGACATGTGCAGCGCATTTTTCGATAAGGACCACGAAAAGGCTCTTGAACTGAGCCTCAAGATGGCTCCGGTCAACCGCGCCATGTTCATGGAGACCAACCCCATTCCGGTCAAGACCGCTCTGGACATGATGGGCGTTTTCAAGGATGCTCAGTTCCGTTTGCCTATCGTTCCCCTGCTGGACGAGAACAAACCCAAACTGGAAGCCGTGCTGAAAACTGCCGGTCTTTTGTGATATTCCAAGGCCTCGGCTTATGCCGAGGCCTTTTTCGTCATCTCCTCGAAGGGACGGCCACGAGCCGTCCCTTTTCCTTTTCGAAGCACGGATTAACGATGGCAACGGCGTACATTAGGAATGTAAACAGACTTTCGACTCGCCAATAATGTACAGAAAGAAATACCGCCCTGTATCAAGGAAAACTCCCGTCTATCCTGTTTGCGCTATCCGATGCGATCAATTGGCGGCACATTTTTGCGGAGGTTCGCTTTCCATCTCCTCGACCTTGCCTCCATCCATTTCAACATCTGCACAAGCCCCCACGTTGAGCGGCCCATAATCCTCGTCAAGTTCGGTTTGTTCCGTAACATTCAAAGCTTTGCCCCCAATGATCCATGTGCCCACCTTGGATGTTGGGCGGCTTTCAATAATACCGTAAAAATCATCTTCCGCCCCGGCGATATTACCTACTGCTAATATCACCAACGCCACCACACATCCTGCCACAATCATTTTCATACGACTTCCTCCAATGGTTGTTCGCGCGGTCGACCTGTTCTCCCTTTAAGGCACAACCGGACAGGAAAACCCATTATTATCCTCTGAGTCCCCTCGCGCAGCCAATACAAAAGGCCCGCCAGCACAACGCTGGCGGGCCTGACTTTGCGCACTAAATCAACAGTCTTCAGCTTAGCCTTCGAAGGCCTTGATGAAGTTGGGGGCGACCTGCTTCTTGCGGCTCATGACGCCGTCCAACCAGACGGACTCGCCCTTGGTAGCGATACCGAAAGCCTTCTCGACAACCGCGGGATCCTCGGAAGCGATGAGCATCTCGGAGCCTTCCTTCATGATGTCGGTCAGGAGCAGGAAGACGGAGTGACGGCCGTCAGCCTTGACCTTTTCGATCTCGGCCTGCAGGGCGTCCTTATGAGCGTCGAGCATGGACAGATCGACAACTTCCAACTGGCCGATACCGACCTTGTTGCCAGCCATATCGAAGTCTTTGTAATCACGGAAAACCAGCTCGTTGGCGGAAGCGCCGTCAACAGCGGACTTGACCTTGAACATCTCCATGCCAAGGGCCATGACGTCATCGACACCGGCGATCTTGGCCAGGGCTTCGACGGCAGCCTTATCGGCATCGGTGCAGGTAACGGACTTGAACATGACGGTGTCGCTCAGGATGGCGCACAGCAGGATACCGGCGATGTTGGCCGGGATTTCCACGTTGTAGAAGTCGTACATGGACTTCAGAACAGTGGCGGAACAGCCCACGGGCCAAACCCACATTTCCAGGGGACCGGGAGTGGTCACGTCGCCCAGCTTGTGATGGTCGACGACGGCCAGGAGCTCACCCTTGTCCAGATTGTCGATGGTCTGGGAAATGTCGGTGTGGTCGACCAGGATAATCTTCTGGTCGGTGGCGTCGGTGACGATTTCGGGAGCGGCGAAGCCAAACTTCTCAAGCACGAATGCGCTTTCGGGAGCGATCTCGCCCTGAGTGACGGCCTTGGCCTCCATGCCACGTTTGCTGTACAGGTCGGCGGCACCGATCGCGGAAGCAACGGTGTCGGTATCGGGGTTCTTGTGTCCAACAACCAAAATAGCCATATCAAGTCCTCCTAATTGATTTATCCTTTATCAGGAATTTGAGCATCTAAAACAGAATGTGAGAGATATCACAAACTATGCCGACTGCCAAGCTAAAAGCGAGGCCAAAGTAAGAAAAGCGAGAAAAGAATTATGCCCGTCGTAAGAACGACATAAGCCCGTTTCAGGCGCAGAGCCATTAGGCCCCCGAGAGATGCGGCCACCCAAAGGTAGGCCCAGGTCACGCCCAATCGCGTAAAGATAGCCGGATACAATGTGAATATGATCTCAAACCCCTGCTTGAGGACAAGGACAGCAGCCAGAAAGGAAATCCAGCTCATGAACAGATTTCTCGTCATGGAACGCAAAATGAGCATTCCAGGGAGATGGACGGTGCCGGGATTGCGCGCCCAGTTCAACAGCATATTGTAGCTTCCCTGCTCACGTTCGCGCAACCACCCTTCCACCTTGGTGCCTATCCAGGCCAGCGGCATACTGGCGAAAAGCACAGGCATGATCCTGGAGGGTTGGTCCAGACCAAAGTAGGTGGTCAGCGTCAGTGCGGAAAACGTCGCGGCGGTAAGCTGCGGTGGAATGTAAGTGCCCGCCGGAATGAGGTCGAGCCAGAACAGCTCGAAGAAAATGGCGATGTAAAGGCTGGTGGTAAACTCGCCAGTGGCTGCTCCCCAGAAGAAACCCACCACCAGGGGACGCTCAAGTAGCCCGATGCTCAGCGCTGAACGAAAAAGGGAGAAGAGGGCAAAAAAAAAGCGACCAGTGCAAACCAGGCGAAGGAATGGGGCAAGATCATGACGGCTAGAACCTCACCTGTATGGGGTCATTGGGAACACATCGAAAATCCAGCTCCACGCCCTTTTTGTTGAGATGCCGCAGGCAGGTCTCGTCTTCGTCGGACAAGGCCACGCTCGGCGAAATCTGCCGTTTGCCCGGGCTGTAGTGAACGTTTCCGATGTTGAGCACATGAAAACCGAACCCCGAATCGAAGGCGCGGCGCGCATCGGAACAGTTGGAAAAAAGGATGATGGCGGCGTATTCGCCGGAATTGGAACTCAGCTTGGTAACGGCTTCAGGCACTTCCTCCACGGTGATGAAGGAACTTTTCACCGCCTGGGGAATAGCCAAAGACATGATCTCCTGCTGCAGAATGTCATGGGCCAGCTCATCGTTGGCAACGATGACGGTCCTGGCCCCGGTATACGGCAGCCACGTCTCGATGATCTGGCCGTGAATCAAGCGATTGTCGATACGAACGAGAGTCACGGCTTCATTCCTACTTCTTTGCTTTTTTACGCAGCATCGCTCCGGCGACCTTGATCCCCTGCTGTCCCGCGACCATGGCCTGTTCGGCTAGATCGTGCAGTTTCATGGTCCGCCCCTGCAGGGCCGCCACAAGCATGGGCAGGTTGACACCGGTGATGACCTCGACATTTTCCGCTTTCATAAGAGAAAGGGACATGGTCGTGGGAGAACCGCCGAACAAATCGGTAAGAGCCAGGACACCCTTTCCCTGTTCCAGGGACTGGATAGCCTTTCGCACGCCCTCCAGAGCCTCGTCCACACCCTTCTGCACGTCAATGCCCACGGCCAGGCAATTTACCTGAGGACCCATGACCATCTCCGCCGCCTGAAGCAAGCTTTCGCCGAAGGTACCGTGCGTGACCAGTACCACGCCGATCACTCCGTCCTTTTTTCCAGTTTTTGCAACCATGTCTATCCGAGTTCCATGTGTCGATGTTCAATCGATACTGTATAGCCTTTTTCCTTGAGTGTCGCCAGTACCGACTCGGCAACGGATACCGACCGATGCCGGCCTCCGGTGCACCCCAGCGCCAGGGTTATCCTGTAGCGCCCTTCATCTGCATAAAGGGGAAGGATATAAAGCAGGAATTCATGAAACCGCTTGATGAAACCACTTCCGGCGGGGTTGTTGAGGACATAATCGGATACGGCCTTGTCCATCCCGGACATGGGACGCAACGATTTGTCGAAATAGGGGTTGGGCAGAAAACGTAGGTCAAAGACCAAATCCGCCTCGGAGGGCACGCCGTACTTGAAGCCGAAGGTGATGATATGCACCCGCATACCCATGCCCACGTCCTCAAGGGCCGACCATTTTGTTTGAATGACCCGGCGCAAATCATGGATCGAATAGTCCGTGGTATCCAGAACCAAAGCGGCCTGGGAACGCACCAACTCAAGAAGCTGTTTCTCCTTCTCCAAAGCCTGTTCCAACCCGAGATTGCCATACTCCAGCGGATGCGGCCGACGGGTCGTGGCGTAACGACGGACCAGCTCAGCCATCTTTGCCTCAAGGAAAAGGACCTGCGGGGTGATGCCGAGTTCTCGAAAACCTTCCAGCGCCTGAGCCCATCCGTCCACAAATTCGAGCTGGCGCAGGTCCATGCCTAGCGCAAGCCCCCGATACTTGGTATCGAACTTGAGAATAAGGTCAGCCAGCTTGGGCGACATTTCGGACGGCAGGCCGTCGATACAAAAGAAGCCGAGGTCTTCGAAAACCCGAAGAGCCGTACTCTTGCCGGAACCCGAGAGTCCGGTAACGATGACCACGGGAAAGGAATTGTTCGACGTCATCGGTGCACACCCATCGGTTTAGACGCTTTTGAGGAGAGTCCAGAGAGCCTCAGTATCTTCAGCCGTGAGGAAAGCCTTGCGGAATTCCTCGTCCTTGAGAAGACGGGATATCTGAGCCAGAACGCGCAGATGCATACCCGCCACCTGTTCCGGCGCGAGCACCAGGAAGAAAATGTTGCAGGGGCTGTGATCGAGCGCCTCGAACTCCACGCCTTTCAGGCTGCGGCCCACGACAACGATGACCTTCTCCAAGTCCTCAAGCTTGCCGTGCGGAATGGCGATGCCATCGCCGATCCCGGTGGATCCGAGTCTTTCTCGATCGAGAAGGACACGGACCGCCAGGTCCGTGTCCATCTCTGGATATTGTTCGCCCAAGGGGGCGACTAGTTCATGCAATACGTCCGACTTGTTCTCGGACTGCAATTCGGGAAGGATCAGCTCCTTCGCCAGATAATCACTGAGTTTCATGCTTAGTTACCGGGGTCGATCAGTCCGTAATCGCCGTTTTTTCTCTTGTATATGACGTTAACGCCTTCGGTCTCCGAATTGCGAAACACCAGGAACTCATTTTCAAGGGCATCCAACTGCATGGCGGCCTCGTCCACGGACATGGGCTTGGGCTCGTATGCGTCGGAGCCAACGATGGTTGGAGCTGCACCGCCGCCTTCCTCGAAGGACAGGTAGTTCATCTGCGCCATTTTATTGGGACGCGCCTGTCTGGGGCGGTTCTTCATCTTTTCCCGCATCTTGCGGAGCTGGGCTTCCAGCTTGTCCAGGACCATGTCGATGGTCGAATACATATCTTCAGAATCTTCGTAGGCCGAGATATGAATGCGATCCGAGTTCAGGATCACATCCGCCTTGTGGCGGAACTTGTCGACCAACAAATTGACCTGGAGATCTGCTTCCGCATCGGAAACGTATTTCGCTACCTTTTCAAAACGCTTTTCCGCGTACCCCTTGAGGTGATCGGAAGGCTCGAAATTCTTGAAAGTGAAGCTGATGTTCATACGCTGCCTCCTGGTTGCGTTTGCGGCAAGCAGAATCTAGAAATACTGCTTGCGTTTGGAAGAAGAAGGAATGCCCATGGCCGAGCGGTATTTGGCGACCGTGCGCCTGGCGATATTCACTTCCAGCTTTTCCTGGAGGATTTCGCCGATTCTCTCGTCACTGAGCGGTTTCTTCGTGTCTTCTTCCGAGATCATTTGCTTGATGAGCGCCTTGACGCTCTCCGAACCCACCTGGGAACCGTCATTGAGGTCCAGGGCCGAGTTGAAGAAGAACTTCAACTCGAAAATTCCATGAGGAGTCGAAACATACTTGCTGGTAGTGATCCGGCTCACGGTGGACTCGTGCATCTCTATATCCTCAGCCACCTCCTTGAGGATCAGGGGTTTGAGCTTTGTTACGCCTTCCTCGAAAAAGGCTCTTTGAAAACCGACAATACTTTCAACTACTTTATACAAGGTTCGCTGCCGCTGGTACAGACTTTTCATCAACCACGCGGCGGAGCGCATCTTTTCCTGAAAGTATTCCTTTTCCTTGTCGGCCGCCCCCTTCATGGAGTCCATGTAGAAGGTGTTCATCTGCAAACGGGGCATCCCATCTTCATTAAGAATGATGACAAAATCTTCCCCGTATTTGTAGACGAAGACATCAGGGCTGACATAGTGCGGCTCAGTGCTGGAAAAATTGGCGCCCGGCATGGGGTCCAGGGTCTGGAGAAGATCCAAATACTCCTTGAGCTCTTCCATGGAAATCTTGAACTTGCGGGCAAGGGGCTTGTAGCGGTTCTTTTCCAGATCTTCCAGATGGTCCTGCACGAGGGACACCAGGATCGGGTCGTCGTAATCAAGAACCTCCATCTGAACCAGAAGACACTCCTGCGGAGTGCGCGCGCCCACCCCGACGGGATCGAGATGCTGAATGCGAGTGAGTACGCTCTCAATCTCCTCCTCGGAAGCCTGAACCATGGCGGTCAACTCTTCCATGGAAGCCTGGAGATAGCCGTTGGAATCAAGATTGCCGAGGATGACATCACCAATCGCAAGCTCGCTTTCGCTGAAACTGGAAAGCCGCATCTGCCAATTGAGATGGCCTTCCAGGGACGGCTTGGAAGCCAACCGCGCCTCAAAGGAAACGCCCTCCTCAGGCACTTCCAGGTCGCGGGACAACGCCTGCTTGGAGGTGGAGGAAAATTCGCCGAGATAGTTCTCCCAATCCGCATTGCGGACCAGTTCCTCTTCGGCCTGAGACTCGGTCAGAACCTCGGACTTGTCCGATACCTCGGTTTCGGTTTCGGTCTCATCCAGGAAAGGATTCTCCAACAATTCCTGCTGCACCGTCTCCAACAGTTCAAGACGGGAGAGTTGCAGCAGCTTGATGGCCTGCTGCAACTGGGGCGTCATGACCAGTTGCTGTGAGAGCTTGAGCTGTTGTCGAAGTTCCAATCCCATGATTCGTCACTCGCTTAGGGTTGCGTTTATCGGCTGCCGGATAAAGAAATTTTTTTTGCTCGGCTTGCCATTTCTTTCGGTTGAACTATGCCACAACGAATTAAAGGATGCAACACCATTGTGATAACATCCTGTTTCTATTCGCAATCAATCGAATATATTATGGTATGAAAAAAGTGTACCAACCTTTGGGTACAGTGTAAATCGAGAAAGCTAAAAAAAGATGTGGGCGGTGAATCAGAGCCGGAAATCTTCGCCCAGATAAATCTGCCGGGCTCGGCTGGACTTCACGATATCGGTCGGAGCCCCTTCAAGAATGACCGTACCTTCGTAAACGAGATAGGCTCTGTCACAAATATTCAAAGTTTCCCGAACGTTGTGGTCGGAAATGAGAATACCGATCTCCATGGACTTGAGTACGGAGATGATTTCCTGGATGTCGATGACCGCGATGGGGTCGATACCCGCGAATGGCTCATCAAGAAGAATGAACTGCGGGTCGAGAATAAGCGCCCTGGCAATCTCCAGCCTGCGCCGCTCACCGCCGGACAAAAACATGGCCGCCTGATCCGCCAGCTTGGTGATGGTGAACATCTCAAGCAATTCATCCGCCCTCGCCCGCTGCTCCTTGGAAGTCATGGAGGTCTGTTCGAGAATGATCTCCAAATTCTGGCGCACGGTCAGCTTCTTGAAGATGGAGCTTTCCTGCGGCAGATAACTTACCCCAAGCCGGGCGCGTTCGTGCAGCGGTTTGTCCGTAAGCTCCTGCCCATCCAGGGTGACCACCCCGGTATTGGGCTGCACGATGCCCACAAGCATGTAGAACGTCGTGGTCTTTCCCGCGCCGTTCGGGCCAAGCAGGCCGACGACTTCCCGGGAGTTGAGCTCGATGTTGATGCCATGCACGACCTCTTTCTGGCCGTACCGCTTGGACAGGTTGGTTGCGCGCAGACCTTCGCCCATGGCTATTGCACCTTCATGTTGCCGGGGGTCATGAAGATGGCCTTGACGCGCTGCTCGCCGCCTATGACCTCCGACCGGTCGTCCTTGATATGGAAATTGATGACTTCGCCCGTCAGGGAATTGGGGCCGTCCTGCAACTTGGGATTCTGTTCCATCTTGAGAAGCTGCGGGCCGACCAGATAGGTCAGTCTGCCGCAGGTTCCCTCGGTGTTGCCCTTCTTGGCTCGAACACTGCCCTCGGCAACGATTCGCTCAACGCTGTCGGCCGAGAATTTCCTCTGTCCGTCAGCCAAAAGGTAGGCCGAAAGTTTGTCGGCCCAAAGGGTCAGTTCGCCGTGGACCGCGACAACGTTGCCTTCGAAGGAAATGACCTTGCCCGCCTCGTCATAGGTCATGCGGTCGGAGGTGATCTTTACCGGCGCACGGCTCGGATCGACACTCACCGGAACGGATGCGGGCGGCGGAGTCTCGGCCACGGGCGCCTTGACCTCGCCTTCGCCGGAATCCTGTTGCGGAGCGGCGGCCGGCGTGGGTTCGGCCTTCTTCACCTGTACTGTTTTGAAATATTTGGCGTTGGCATACCCGATGGCTTTGGACAGGTCGCGTTCCTTTTCATCGAGTTCGAATACTGCCACCCAGCCGTTTTGCGGAAAGTCGGTCCTCACCCGCTGCCCTTTGGTCAGCGTGACCACATGAGCCGAGCCCGGAGCGGGTTCCTTGCGAACGTTGAGGTTGACCGTAGCCTCGGACACCTCGCCCCAGTCCTGGGCCATCGCCCCGGCCGGAATCAGGAGCACAACCAGCATCAGCAAAATAACCGTTTGGCGAACCGTATTCAGCAACGTCTTATTCCTTGTCGTCTTGCAAAGGACTTCCAACCAGTCCCTCGGGGGCCAGCAACGCTTCCACGCCACCTGCGGCCACCAGTTGTCTCGTGACAAGATCGATCTCCAGGGCCTTGGCCTGGACGATCATGTCGGAACGGCGCAACGAGACGCCGCCTTTGAGGTACACCTTACCTATCGCCCCCACATAATCAAGCTGCTGGGCATCCAAGGCCAAATCGCCGAAGCGGCCGCTGACCCTGTCGTACAGTGTGAGGTTGTCATTCTCCTGATCCACCTCGCCACGCTCCGACTGCACATAGACCTCTTGGCGGTCATCGCCGAAAAACGCGGTGAGCTGCGGGAAATTCACGGCAATGATACCGAGTTCCTGATTGTACTTCGCGCTTTTGGCCAGGAGCTTCCAATTCAGACTTCCCTGCTTGCCCTGCACCAATTCGATGTCCTCAGCCGAAATATCGGCGTCGGCGAACATGGCCTCACGGGATATGGGGGCGCGCTCAACGTCTTCCTTCGGCTCCAGAATAGGATCGGAAAGAAAGAGTTCGTTGACGCCCACGCCTAAAAGCAGCCCCAAAGCGAATATGACGAGAAGAATCAGAGCCGGACGGCCTTTCATCTAGTCCACCCAGTAATTGAGGGCTTTTTCCTTGAGGCCCCGGGCTTCAATGATGAAGGTGACAGCCTCGCGAACCGCGCCCTCCCCGCCTTTGCGGGTGGACATCCAGTCGGCGGCCTCGGCCACCTCGGGCACGGCGTTGGGCACGCAAAGGGCCAGCCCCGCGCGTTTCATAACGGCCAAATCAATCCAATCGTCGCCCATGAAGGCGGCCTCGCTCGGATCGACCCCGGCTTTTTCACATATTTCCTCAAACAGAGGGAGTTTGTGGTGGTGGCCTGCGTAGTAGAACTTGATGCCCAGTTCCCGGACGCGATTCTCCACGGGGGCCTGGTTCAACCCGGTGATGACCCCGATCTCAAGGCCGACGGCCTGGGCCATCTTGATGCCGAGACCGTCCTGCACGTTAAATCGTTTCATAAGCAGGCCATCTTCGCCATAGTAAAGGCCGCCGTCGGTGAGCACGCCGTCAACGTCGAGCACCAGCAGCCTGATCTTCCGCGCGAGCGCGGTCGCGTCAGCCACGATTGATCTCCCACAAGGCCAAAAGTCTTTTCAGAAGGCTTTCCACCTCGGCAAGCGGCAGGCTGTTGGGACCATCGCACAACGCCTTGTCCGGGGCTGGATGAACTTCCATGAACACGCCATCCGCACCCGCGGCAACGGCAGCCGAGGCCAGAACGGACACATATTCCCGCTGTCCGCCCGATGCGCCACCCAATCCGCCGGGAAGCTGCACCGAATGGGTGGCGTCCATGACGACAGGAACGCCGAACGCCTTCATCTGCGGAATGGAGCGCATGTCCACGACCAGATTGTTGTAGCCGTACGTGGACCCCCGTTCGGTCAGCCAGACCTTGTCGTTGCCGACGGAACGGATTTTGTCCACCACGTTTCGCATGTCCCAAGGGGCCAGGAACTGCCCTTTCTTGACATTGACCACCCTGCCCGTTTCGGCTGCGGCCACCAGCAAATCGGTCTGGCGGCACAGGAACGCCGGGATCTGCAGGACGTCCGCCACCTCGGCCACAGGCGCGGCCTGCTCGGGATGGTGGATGTCCGTGACCACGGGCAACCCCGTGGTCCGCTTCACCTCGGCCAAGATGTCCAGCCCCTTCTCCAGACCGGGGCCGCGAAAACTGGTTACCGAGGTCCGGTTGGCCTTGTCGAAGGAACTCTTGTAGACAATGGGAATATCCAGCTTCGAAGCCAGTCCGGCGAGCACGTCGGCCGTTTCGAGGGCGATTTCCCTGCTCTCAATGGCGCAGGGTCCGGCCAGAATGAACGGGCCGGACCTGCTGACTTGATAAAGATCCGCCATAAACTACTTCTTGGCCTTCTCGTCCTTGGCCGCCTTGATGAATTCCCGGAACAGCGGATGCGGCTTCATGGGATTGGACTTGAACTCCGGGTGGAACTGACAACCCAGGAACCACGGATGGTTGGGCAGTTCCACGATCTCCACCAGGGACTCGTCGGGAGCCGTGCCGGACAGGACCATGCCGTTCTCCTCGAACTGCGCGATGTACTTGTTGTTGTACTCGAAACGATGGCGGTGGCGCTCATCGATGTTCACGGTCTTGTAAGCCTCGTAGGCCTTGGTGTCCTTCTTGAGCTTACAGGGGTAGGAGCCCAGACGCATGGTGCCGCCCTTCTCGGATTCCTCGCAGCGGGTCTCGGTCTTCTTGGTCCGGAAGTCGTACCACTCCTTCATTAAGTAGATGATATTATGCGGGGTGGCCTTGTCGAACTCTTCGGAGTTGGCGCCTTCCAGTCCAATGACGTTGCGGGCGAACTCGATGCAGGCGCACTGCATACCCAAGCAAATGCCGAAGAAGGGAATCTTGTTCTCGCGGGCGTGCTTGATGGACAGAATCTTGCCCTCGATGCCGCGCGAACCAAAGCCGCCGGGCACCAGAATGCCGTCCAGTCCCTTGAGTTTCTTCTCGACGTTGGCAGGAGTGACCTTCTCGGAGTTGACGTACTCCAATTCCACCTTGACCTCATTGGCCACACCACCGTGAATCAGCGCCTCGTGCAGGCTCTTGTAGGCCTCGGTCAGGTCGACGTATTTGCCGACAATACCGATTTTAACCGCCCCCTTGGGGTTGGAAAGAGTCTCGTTGAGTTTCTCCCACGGGCCCAGCTCGGCGTTCTTGGCGGGCAGCTTCAGCAGGATCGCGATCTTCTGATCCACGCCTTCATCATAAAGCTTCAGCGGCACCTTGTAGATGGAATCCACGTCCACGCAGGTAAAGACGGCGTCCTGGTCCACGTCGCAGAACAAGGCGATCTTCTTCTTGAGATCGTCGGCAAGATCCACCTCGGAACGACAGATAATGATGTCGGGCTGGATACCCACGCTCCGCAATTCCTTCACGGAGTGCTGGGTGGGCTTGGTCTTCAGCTCACCGGCGGCCTTGATGTACGGCACGAGAGTGAGGTGAATGAAAAGAACGTTTTCCTTGCCCAAGTCGTTTTTGAGCTGACGAATGGCCTCCAGAAACGGCTGTCCCTCGATGTCGCCCACGGTGCCGCCGATCTCGATCAGAGCCACGTCCTCGCCGTTGGGCAGGTTGATGACCGCCTCCTTGATGGCGTCGGTGATGTGCGGGATGACCTGCACTGTGCCGCCCAGGTAGTCGCCACGGCGTTCCTTCTGGATAACGGAGTTGTAGATGGAGCCGGAGGTGTAGTTATTCTGCTGGGTCAGGGCCGTGCCGAGATAACGCTCGTAATGGCCGAGGTCGAGGTCGGTCTCGGCGCCGTCATCGGTGACATACACTTCACCATGCTGAAAGGGATTCATGGTGCCGGGGTCGACGTTGATGTAGGGATCAAGCTTCTGGATGGTGGCCTTGAGCCCCCTGGCCTGGAGAAGCGCTCCAATGGATGCAGCGGCCAACCCCTTGCCCAGAGAAGAAAGGACACCACCGGTTATAAATATGAACTTGGTTTTCATGCGTCAGAAAGCCCCTTGGTTATGCTTGAATTGTAAGGATATATCACAACCGGTCTCGTTCTCCGGCCATGTTGACTGTCGTGCGCCGGACACGTATGTTCCTGCCCAGCACGTCGCTGCTTCGCGAATTTTGCAGGGTACTGCGACAAAGTCAATATGAAGAGGAGAATTTCATGGCCCGCGTCAATGCACTCGTCATCACCGGATACGGCACCAACTGCGAGAAGGAATCCGCCTACGCCTTGCAACAGGCTGGTGCGGATAATGCCGATATCGTTTACTTTTCCGATCTCGCAGCGGGCCATGTCCGCATGGACGAATACAATTACCTGCTCTGCCCAGGCGGATTTTTGGACGGCGACGACCTGGGAGCGGCCCAGGCGGCCGCTTTGCGCTGGCGATGGTCCATTGACGCAAACGGCAAGCCGGTCCTCGATCAGTTGAAGGGCTTCTTCGACAAGGGCGGCATTATCCTCGGCATCTGCAACGGCTTCCAGCTTCTGTGCAAGCTCGGTCTGCTCCCGGCCATCGGCGGGCGGTATTTCGAACGCCAGGTCTCCCTGTCCTACAACGACTCCGGCCGATTCGAAGACCGTTGGGTACGGCTCAAGGCCAACCCCGCCTCGCCCTGCGTTTTCACCAAGGGCATCGACTGCCTGGATGTGCCCATCCGCCACGGCGAAGGCAAGATCATCCCCATGGACGACGCCACCTTCCAGGCTCTGCAAAAAGAAAATCTCATCGCCGTCCAATACATCCATCCCGAGACCGGCGAGGTCACCCAGGAATATCCGTACAATCCCAACGGCTCGCCGCTCGGCATCGCCGGGTTGACCGACCCCACGGGCCGCATCCTGGGCCTCATGCCCCATCCCGAAGCGTACAACCACAAGACCAACCATCCTTCCTGGACGCGCGGCACGGACCCGGAAATGCCGCTCGGTCTGGTCATGCTCGAAGCCGGGGTGCGCTACCTGAAGGACAGGTAGTCCACGACCATGGCCGCGCCCATCGCTCCCCAACCGCCCGCCGGGACCTCCTGGCGCGATCTTATGGATGTGGCGTTTGGCGAGGCGTGCAAGGCCGCCAAGGCGGGCGAAGCTCCCATCGGCGCGGCCTTGTTCACGTCTACGGGCACATTGCTTGCGGCGGCCCACAACAGGCCCATCGCCACCCATGACCCGACCGGGCACGCGGAAATTCTTTGCCTGCGCGAGGCGGCGCGCACAATGCGCAACTACCGCCTGCCCGGCACCATCATGGCCGTAACCCTGGAGCCGTGCCTCATGTGCACTGGCGCGCTTATCCACGCCCGTGTGGCCGGAGTGGTCTTCGCGGCCCGGGACGATCGCGCCGGAGCCCTGGTCTCCAACCTGCAGGGGTGCTCCCTGCCGTTTGCAAACCATCGGCTGTGGACCGTGGAGGGCGTCATGGGCGGCGAATGCTCATCCCTGCTCAAAAGGTTCTTCCTGGAACGCAGAAAGTAGGACCCCCCTTTACACGGAACGATTCCGTCTTATCATATTTCATTCGAACCCATTCATCCATCCAGGAGAGACATATGATAATCGCACTGCCTACCCGTGAAGGGCTCATCGACGATCATTTCGGTCACTGCGACCACTACACCCTCGTGACCATAGAGGACAACCGAATCACTTTCAGCGAGCGCATGGATTCGCCTCAGGGATGCGGTTGCAAATCCGACATCGCTCCGGTTCTGGCCGAACGCGGCGTCAAGGTCATGCTGGCCGGCAACATGGGCCAGGGTGCGTTGAATATCCTTAAGAACGCCGGCATCGAAGTAATCCGCGGCTGCTCCGGTCCCATCGAGGACGTCCTCGAAAAATGGCTGTCCGGTGAACTGAAGGACAACCAGATCACCTGCGATCACCACGATTGCGACCACCATGACGGGCACGATCACAACAACCTGAAACCACTATAAAACACTTTTTCAAATCCCCGTAAAAACGCCTCCCGGCCCGACCGCGAGGCGTTTTTTATCCCCTCCCCCTCGTCAAAAGATCGCCCCGCCCCCCGACAAATCCCAAAAGGTGCTTGCCAGCCGCGCCGACTCTGTTTATAAACCCAATTCCACAACGCGCTCCGTATGTTTCGAGCAAGACAAACAGTTTTGCCACATACAAAAGCACAACGAAAGGAACGGGATTCACCCCCGCCCCTTCAGAGCAGCGCACAGTGGACACATTGGAGAGGTAGCGAAGTCCGGCCGTAACGCGCTCGACTCGAAATCGAGTTACGAGTTAATAGCTCGTACGTGGGTTCGAATCCCACCCTCTCCGCCATATTTCAAGGGGTTACGGATTTTCCGTAACCCCTTTTTTCCTGTTTTTTGAAAAAAGATGCAAAGAACCAGGAGAAGACCTTTGAACTTTGCGTCCTATTGAGTGATCGCACAATTCAAACGGGAATTTGTATAAATCCGCAGTGTGAAAAAAATCGCCAAGGCACAGGCCAGGGGCAAGCACTGTGGACGCACGTCGAAGCTCTCCAAGGAACAGATGGGGGAGATCAGGCGGCGCAGTGGTGAGGGGGAGGAAAAGAAGGCGTTGGCAATCGAGTTCGGGATCAGCCGCCAGACTTTGTACAGGATCATAAAGGTATAGCCTGTAAACGGCCTCCATATTTCCCCTCTGACGCATTCTAGCCGGTCACCCTTGCCGAGGGGTCAAATCAGAAGCCAGGATGCCCCATACGGCGTCTGCAAATGCCCACCCTGACTACGTTCCTGGGTGGGCTTTGTCTTTGCGTGTTTTTGTCTTGGGGTGTATCTGTCTTTTTTGGAGGACAACCATGATCGATTCTAACGGAAAAGAGCATTCCATCTCTGCCATCGAAGCGGAAGTGATCTCTCTTCACACCACCAACCGAGCTATCGATGGCATGGTGAACCATCTACTCCTGGAATTCTGCTCCAATGAGTATGGCACGGAAGCACATTTCAAGGGCATTCCCGAAGCGACACTCTTCAACTCACGCCTCACTGACTTTCTCACCCCAGATCGTAGCGAGCTATGCACCAAGCAGGAATCGAGACTTGCGTCAACAATCCGTATCACGCAAGCTCCTCACTTCAACAACGAAGGCACAGTAGATGGTCTAACATGTGCCTGTATGGTGTTCAAAAAGTGGCTTGAATATGAACCCACCTTTGATAACGTCAACCTCCCCTCCATCGACAAAGTGGTGAACATAACAATGCCACGTAGTTTTTTCATCAAAAACTGTGGAAATATTCTCAAGCACAACGACATGAGCCTGAACTCTGTAGCCAACAACCTGAGACGCCTACTAGCGCGGAACGGGTGCACCATCAGCGCACAGGATTCCTACATCGTGTTGGATGACTTCATTGAATGGTTTCATAACGATATTTTCATCTATCACGGCTGCGTTATCGTACAAATGCTCAACGACATTCGACACGCCATCAAGGCCTACGTTACACCTGAAGCCGCAAGCGTAACACGGTACGTCTATCACGATCTCCTCAAGGAGCAGATTCCACGCATAATCGTACCAGATGAGATGGAGGCGGAATACGCTCGTCATTGCTACTACCACTTGATGCAAGACACCCGACAAAGTGCCTATGTGAAGCAGTTCAAGACACCGGACCATTTCACTCTGAGGTATTGAGGAACATCGCCGGAATTGGCTGTAGAAGCACTGTAGGAACGTAGTGGCGTCCTGCCCCTTGCCAACTGCCACACCAGACTGCTATACTAGACTGCTACACCAGAGTCGGATTGCGGACACAAAAACATCAATGATAACAGGGATTGATGACTCCATTCCTGGAATCCCACCCTCTCTGCTATATTTTAAGGGGTTACGGAATATTTCCGTAACCCCTTTTTGATGGTGTTTTGACGACGATATGCGAAAATTGATGCGATTGATCACAAATTCCATCCAAACAAGACAACGAGTAAGCGACTGTTAATCACTGTCAGCTCTTTTTTTGAACAACACACAGTCTTTACCATTCGCCTTCTTCGAACCTGAACCAGCAAACGCAAGGGCCGACGAAAAATCGTCGGCCCTTGTACAATTTGCAGGTCCGGCCTGGGGCCGGTGGGTAGCAGAACTTATCTGGACTGGTGCTTTTCCTTGTATTCCTGCAGGGCGTGACAGAACTGATCCATGCAGGAAGTGGACTTGGAGCCACAAGTGATACCGCTGAAACGATCAAGAACGAAGTCCACGTTCATGCCTTCGATCATGGAAGCGATGGCCTTGAGGTTGCCCTCGCATCCACCGGAAAAGTTGACGTAGTCGATGCTGCCGTTGTCCACGACGAAATCGATTTCCTTGGTGCAGACACCCGCTTCGGGGATGTAATGCTCAACGTTGACTCGGGAGGACGGGGCTGCGACTGCGGAAGCTGAGTGATGCTGTGCGTTATCCATTGTATTTTATCCGTATTATTTAAAATTCCAACCGGACAAACCCGGCTAAAGAACAACTCGTCTTTCCTTGCGGCATGGCGTCATGCGGGCAAGACTTCCCTCCCTCCGGCTTGGTCCCGTATTCGGGGCCGTCGGAAGGTTTCATACGTCTTCCGTTCGGACAGAGACGATTCCTCAAGGCGACCAGGGAACAAGGGCCAATCAACACCGAGTCGTACAAAATCGGGGTCGTCGCCCAGGAGCCGTACCACGGCCCCTATCCGTTCCTTCGGCAAAAAGCGTGCGGTCCAAACATCTTGATCCAAGACAACTTCAAATCCGAGATTGTGCCATTTTTCTCAAACCAGACCGGAAAGCGACACACTCAGCAGAAGTAAATCTAAAACACTTTCTACCGACCAACGCACAAACAACGGTCTCACGTGCGTTGAGAATCGAACTACCTAATCATAAAACGCTTGTCAAACGCCAATTGTGAAACATGGAACATAATTTTTCCACTGCACTACTACCAGTTGAGCACTCCAATCCTGCTATTCCCAGATCCAAATCCAGACTTAAACAAGAAACATGCCATGTGAAAAAGATCACAAGACACTTGTTTCCACTAACACCACCTTCTTGCTCCGCCGCCAAACCTTTCATCTGAAGACAGGACAATTGTAAATCGGGAATTTCCGTCAACCAATTTTACTACAATCCAGCCAAAATCGTGGTTAAGCCCTAATCCCAGCGTGATATGCTCTATTCTCAACACAGGAACACGCGTCAGCCCACACACGGACAAAATTCGGGGGGGGCTGACTCTCATTGCCCAAGGAAATTCAAAGCTAAGGCCAGTGCGATGTCGCCGCTTCCTTTGACCAGGTCTATCGGGTTCGCCAAGGGGAAACATCTGTTCACTGGTCGCCCCTCGCTGGACGACAGGAGTTGCCGCCATGCCACCACAACACGGCTGTCTTACAACCGGCTTTGCTTTTGCCTTGTCATGGGCTATATATTTTACTCTCCTAAAATGGCTGCTCGCTGTTCCTGGATCAAATCCCGAAACATGCCCGTTATACGAACGCGGCTGGAGCGCATAGCCATGACATTCCGACCAGTTTATTTTACTCCAGCTTCCCAACTTCTTTGTTTCCGCGTCACAAAATACGTGGAGGCCATGGTCGGGCCCTATCCGATTCTGAAACGTTCAAAAAATAAGCGGCCGGACGCAATCGTGTTGCCGACCCGCAGCGCAAGCGCGCCCGGCTGCATGGCAGTAACACATAACCACATGGAGACCCCATGGAACCTTACATCACGGCGACAAACGGCGTGATCTTGGTCTTCCTCCTCATCCTGACGCTCATCCTTCTTTTTTGTCTAATCCTCGCCCCGCTTTTCATCTGGAAATGGACCAAGGCCACAAAGAGAGAAATAACTCGACTCAACTCCAACACGATCGCGCTTATCACCATGCTAAAGCGATGGGAGAACCGCTACCTTCTGGTGGATGGAGAACAAAGCCCCGACCACAAAGACGAACGGCTGTTTAAATAACGGCCAGTTAACGGTGCGAGGGGAAAACCGTGGAACAGACGTTGGAGTCTTGCCTTGCGGGCGCTCCACGGTTTATTTATCGGCATGTCCTCGCTCTTCACTCGAAACATCATTGAAACCATACGGGCCATCCCAAAGGGTCGGGTATCCACTTACGGCCGCGTGGCCGCTCTGGCGGGCAATCGGCTGGGAGCGCGACAGGTTGCCAGAGTGCTGCATTCTAGCTCCCGCAAAGAAAATTTGCCGTGGCACAGGGTGGTCAACCGCGAAGGCCGGATCGCCCTGGGGAAATTGCAAGGGCGCGATGAGCAAAAACGTCTGCTCCAAGCCGAGGGCGTGGAGTTCGACCACGCAGGGCGCATTGACCTGGACCGATTCGCCTGGCTGCCGAATGAGCCAATAGTGACAGATAGATAGCGATTGCCAAGTGTTCCGGCTTCGACTATCACACTCTCCATGTCCGGAAATCGTCCATTGGGATTCTTCTTCGCCTTGCTCGCCGTGACCATATGGTCCGGCAATTTTCTTATCGCCAGCGGTTTCGTGGACGATATTCCTCCCGTCACGCTGGCCGCCCTCCGTTGGTTGACGGCCACTGCTGTCTTCCTGCCCTTCGCGAAACGCGACATGCAACGCGACATGCAGGCCTTGCTCGACAATCGCTACGAGCTTCTTGCGGCGTCGATCACCGGCGTGACCTTGTTCAACACCATGGTGTATATCAGTGCGCGCACCACAGACACGGTGAACATGGCCCTGTTCGCAGCCACCGCGCCGGTCTTCGTGGTCATTCTGGCCCGCATATTCCTCAAGGAACGAATCTCTCCGCTACGCTGGACCGGCCTGGCCATCGCCATTTTCGGAATGCTGGCCATCGCCACCAGAGGTTCTCTGGACACGCTCCTTCACATGACCTTTCGGCTGGGCGACATCTGGATGTTCGCCGCGGGCTTCCTCTGGGCCGTGTACTCTATTCTGGTCAAGCGCAAGCCCGCGACTATTAGCCAAAACGCCTATCTCGGCGCGACCTTTTTACTGGGGACCATCCCGCTTGTCCCCGCAGCCCTCATGGAACAGTGCTTCGTATCCTCCTGGACTCTCACCCCGGCCGTGATCGGCGTTATTCTGTACACAGGCGTGCTGGCCTCCCTGGCCGCATTTTTCCTCTTCAACACTGCCATCATGCACATCGGGCCGGGCAATGCCGCCCTGTTTCAATATTTCATTCCGGTCTTCAGCGGAATCGGCGCGTGGGTCCTGCTCGACCAGCCCATAACCCCGGTCCACGCCGCAGGCTTCGTGCTCATCTTTTCAGGCGTGGTCATGGCCACCCGCACCCGCTGACCGGGCAGCTGTTGCCACTCGAAATGAGGGTTGCTTTTCCGTTCGATTTTACAATATATTGAGAGCCATGAAACAACTACTCGCCACCATAATTCTTGCCGTCTCCCTAGCCGCCCTCCCCGCCTGTTCGACCAAGGCCCCGGACCTGGGAATGGCCAATGGAATGTTCGCCGTCTGCCCGGACGATGTCGACTGCATTTCCTCGCAAGCCGACGATGCAAAACACAAAATCGCTCCCATCACGGCCACCGGCGATCCAAACAAGGTAATGGTGGACCTACGCAGCGCAATTGAATCCATCTTCGGCGCCAAGGTGGTCCTGAGCGAGGGCAACTATCTGCGTGCCGAGTTCCGAAGCAGCGTCCTGCGGACCATAGACGATGCGGAATTTTTCTACGACGAGCAGGCCGGTCTGATTCATATCCATGCCCTGTCCCGTGGCGAAGCCCTGAATTTCCCGGACAGCCGGAAGCGTATCGAAGAGGTGCGCGTCAACTTCGCCAAATTGCAATAATCATTTTCCCAAAGCGCACAAAAAAAGACCGCCTCCAAAAGGCGGTCTTTTTTTGTACAGTCGTTCGGCTACTTGGATATGGCTTCGTTGGGACAGGTCTCAATGGCTTCATCCACGCAATCCAGAGTCGAATCCGGATCGATGACAGTAGCCTTTTCCCCGTCGGCGTCCATTTCGAAAACTTCAGGACAGATCTCAACGCACGATTCACAACCAATACATTCATCATGATCAATGACAATGGCCATAACTCAACCTCCTGAGATACTGGAATTAGTTAAAAATGGATTTCCATTTGTTGATACCTATACCCTGCGATTCAATTTGGTGGCAACTGTTTTATTCTGAATTTAGAGACAAAGCGATCGTCATCGGCAGCCCACTGCAAATACAGTAAGTCACGACCATGCTCGAAACAGTCTCCATCATTCTCATCGTGCTCGCCGCAGCATTCCTTCAGGGACTGACCGGATTCGGATTCGGACTCATTGCCCTTCCTCTGCTGGGATTCTTTCTGAGCATCAAGACCAGCGTTCCGCTCATGGTCCTGCTCGCTTTGATCATAAGTCTCTACCTGACCATCCGTTTACGCAAATGCATCAATCTCAAATGCACTTTCACACTACTGGCCGCCAGCAATTGTCTATGCTGCCCTTCAACCATGGACCAAGAACGAGGCCAAGGCCACGCTGGCGTGCTTCTTCGCCTTGTCCGGTCTAGTCATCATCCTCTCCCAGGCCCTTTCCGGAATGATTACCGGCGAAGTGCTGCATCTGTACGCCCTTAGCCTGCCCGCTCTCTTAACCGACATCTTTCTCGGAACCAGGGCGTACAAACACCTCTCCGACAAGGGCTACAGGACACTCGCACTGGCAGTCGTCTTCCTGCTCGGCTGTATGATGATCTACCGCAACATCTGAGCCTGGAGAACGCCTGGCCGATAATTCCGAGGCTCTTGATGGATGAACACGCAATGAAGGCCGACCGCTTGCCAAAAAAAGAGCCGCTTCAAGCGGCTCTTGGTGTTTCGTATGAATTTCCAGTCTAAGGGTTGTTCATCATGGCTTCGATAAAACTGTCGGGCCAAAGGGCCGGAGAAGGATCGCCCTCCATGAGGCGCTCCTTGCCCGCTTCGTCCAGTTCGAAACCGTTCTTGATGAAACTGGTGTAGAACCCGGCCGCGTCGATGGCCCCGATGAGAATACAGCCAGCCAGGACGTTGTCCTTGAAAATCAGCTTGCGATAGACAGAGTTTTCCCGGTCGAGGAACACGGCGGCTTCATACAGCTCGTCATCGGCAAGATTGGTCTCGCCCACGGAAATGGTCGGCAGTCCATAGTAGGTGATGGAGTTCATGGACATCCCGCCGGTGTACGGGGTTTCGGCCCCGGCCATGTTCCGGCCCGCGTAACGCCCCTGAGTGTAGGCGTTGGGCCAGATGGGGCGAACCGTATATTCGCCGGTCAGCAAGTCCTTGGCTTCGGCGACATCTCCGGCCGCGAAAACATCCCGGTCACTGGTCGCCATGTAGTCGTCCACGCGGATGCCCTGCCCGGTGGTCAGCCCGGCCTGGATGGCCAGCCCCATGTTCGGGCGCACGCCCGCGGCCACGATGACCACGTCCGCCGGGACCAGCCCCTGGTCGGTTTCCACGCCTTCGATGGAACCGTCCTCGTGGCGGATGACGGCCTTGGTGTCCGTACCTTGCAGGAAACGAATGCCGTTCTTTTCCAGGTGTTCGACAATCAGTTCGCCTGCGGTCTCGTCGAAGTAGGTACGCATGATCCGGGAGCGAACCACGATGGTCACATCGACTCCCTTCTCGGCAAAGCCTTCGGCGGCCTTGAGCGCAATGAGGCCCGCGCCGATGACAACGACTTTCTTGACCTTGTCCACCAATTCCTTGAGGGTCTCAGCATGGGCCACGGTGGTGAAATTGTACACGCCGGGGCCATCGATGCCCAGCAGGTTCGGCTTGACCGGAGTGCCTCCGGTGGCCAGGAGCAGCTTGTCGTATTTGACCTTGTCGCCGCAGTCGAGAGTCAGGACCTTTTCGGAAGCGTCCACGGAAAGTACCCTCGACCCCAGCCGCATGGCGACCCCGTTACGCTCGTAGAACTCCTCAGGGCGGAACGGCAAGGTGTCGAACTTGATCTTATCCGAGAGATAATAGGAAATGAGCGGGCGGCCGTAAGTCGGCACGGCCTCGTCGCTGATAACCGTGATGGGACCGGTCTTGTCGTGCTGGCGAATACCCTCGATTGCACCGATGGCAGAAACGCCATTTCCCACAATAACGTAATCCATTCGGAACTCCTCTTGGTCAAAATCTCAACGTATTGACAATTCTGGCAACAATGGCCTGAAAAAATTTGCCGGACCGATTTTCTACACATATTTTAGTTAAAAATCCATAATTATTAATTCAAACGGGTGTTTCAAGATAACACTCTGATTTAAAAGAATAAACACCATTTCAAAAGATTTGCAAGATAGCGGAAGAAAGGCTATTTAGTGCTCCGCAAAAAAACATACCCGAAAGAGAAATTCGACGTGAGCTTAGACGGACAAAAGATACTCATTGCCAACAGGGGCGAGATCGCCGTGCGGATCATGGAAGCATGTTCCGATCTCGGCCTGCCCTTCGTTGCCCTGTATACCAAAGAGGACTCCCGGTCCGGTCACCTGGACGTGGCCCGCAGGCTGGGCGGGGAGAAATCCCTGTACCGCATCCACAACTATCTCGACGCCGGCGACATCCTGTCCGTGGCGGACGAGTCGGGAGCCACGGCCATCCACCCCGGATACGGCTTCTTTTCAGAGAACTACCGGTTTGCACGCCGTGTGGTTCAACGCGACCGCCCCATGACCTTTATCGGCCCTTCCTGGGAAGTTATCCGGGACTTGGGCGACAAGATCAACACCAAGCGCATCGCCCGCACCCTGGGCGTGCCCACGGTGCCCGGCTCCGACCGGGCCATATATGACGAGCTTGAGGCCGAGGCCATCGCCGAAAGCCTGTTCGAATTCCAGGCCAAGATGGGCATCAGCCGTCCGGTGGTCCTGGTCAAGGCGTCGGCGGGCGGCGGCGGCATGGGCATCGACGAATGCGAGGACATGGCCCGTTTCCGCCAGACCTACCGCCGCATTCGCAACTATTCCCTGCGGACGTTCAACGACGAAGGCGTGCTCATCGAGCAGCGTGTGTTCAACTTCAACCACCTTGAAGTGCAGATCGTCTCCGACCGCTCCGGGACCAATCCGGTCCACTTCGGTACCCGCAACTGCTCGGTCCAGTCTCCCGGCTTGCAAAAACGTATCGAAGTCGCTCCCGGCTTCTGGCCGCAGGGGCTGACCTACGGCTTCGACGCCCAGAAACTCCTCGACGACATCACCCGCTACTCCCTGTCCATCGCCAAGGAAATCAAATACGACAACGTCGGCACCTGGGAGTGGATCGTCACTCCGAACGGCGACCCCTTCCTTATGGAAGTGAACACCCGCATCCAGGTGGAGAACGGCGTCTCGGCCTGCATAGGTTCGGTCAACGGCAATCCCGACGTGAACCTCATCCGCGAGCAGATCCGCACCGGCCTTGGCGAGCCGCTGGGCTACACCCAGGACGACGTTTCCTTTGGCGGCGTGGGTATCGAATACCGTCTCATCGCCGAAGACACCACGAACGGCTTCACCCCCTGGGTCGGCCGGATCGAGGAGCTCAAGTGGCAGGAACGCGACTGGCTGACCGTGCACACGCACGTTCCCACTGACCGCACCTATCAGATTCCCACGGAGTACGACCCCAACCTGGCCCTGGCCATCATCTGGGGCAAGGATCTCGAAGAAGCCAAGGCCCGAGGGCTGGAATTCCTGCGGGACCTGCAACTCAACGGCTCCGACTCCGCCGGGGAGGCGATGAAATCGAACATCCCCTTCCTCATTGAAAAAACCGAAAACCTCCTCGTATTCTAAGCTATGAACATAGAAAAGACCCTGCAATCCCTCCTGGGCCGGGTGAACTACGCCCGCGACATCCTGGGCAACAAGTCCCGCCCCGAGCTGGACGCCTTTGCCACGGAGATCGCCCAATTCCAGGAGAAGAACGCCGATCTCTCCGAGGAGCGGGCCATCCGGGCCGTGGAATCCCTGGACAAGCGGCTATCCACCATGGAAACCGCCATCGACGCTCAACTGACCGCCATGGACAAGGTGCGCATAGTCCGCCACCCCCAGCGAGCCAGCCTCAAGGACATCCTGGAGAACGTCTACGACAACTACACCGAGATGGGCGGCCAGGACGAGCATTCCATCGACCCCGGTATGCTCATCGCCCGCGCCTACATCACCCGCCGCCGGGGCAAAAAGATCATCAACCAGCCGGTCATGGTCGTGGGCCAGGAAAAAGGCCACGGCGAGGAATTCCGCAACGGCGGTTCCATCAAGCCCTGGGGCAACTCCAAGGCGCTCAAATACATGAAGGTCGCGGCCCGGGAACAGATTCCCATCCACGCCTACGTGAACACGCCCGGTTCCTACCCCATTGAGGACTTCCCCGGCGCGGCGCAACAGATCGCCGAAAACATTTATGAAATGGCCGGACTGGATGTGCCCATCGTTGCCATCTTCTCCGAAGGCGGGTCCGGTGGCGCCGAGGCCATCGGCATGGCCGACAAGCGCATCATGCTCTCCCACGGTTACTACTCCGTCATCTCGCCGGAGGGAGCGGCCGCCATTGAGGGACACATTCGCGGTTCCGAGCGGGCTCCGGCCGAACTCATCGAGTCCTGCGCCATGGCCCAGCGCATCACCGCCCAGGACAACCTCGCCAACGGCTATATCGACGAGATCATCCAGGAGCCGCCCCTTGGCGCGCGCGCCGACCACTTCGATTTCTTCAAGCAGGTTCGCGAGCAGGTCGTCCGCGCCACCGACGAGGTGGCATTGAGCGTTCGCGGCGTGCGCCTTTTCCGCGCCGTTGCCCTGCGCCACTTCAAGAAGAACACCGACGTCATTGTGCGCTGGTCCCTCAACGAGAAGGCCCGCGAACGGCTGGTCGCCAAGCGGTTCCGCAAGTACCGCCGCATGGCTCAGCACGCCTATCAGGACAACCGATCCCTTCTGGAAAAGCTCAGCGCCACCAGCTCGGGCATCGTCTCCAACTCGGCCAGCCTTATTCTGTATGGGCTCATCAAGCCTTTTAAACACCGCGTGGAGCGGATCGTCGAAGAGGTCTCGGACGAGGCCCACGTCATCACGGCCAAGATCGATGCCGTGCTGCGCAGCGCGCTGAAGAAAATCGGCATCACCTCCACCAGTGACAAACAAAAGGAAATGGAGCTGACGGGACTGTCCCAGGCCGAGCCGGAAGCGCCCGCCCTGGTGAACGACAGCGACTATGTCAGTCCCCAGGCCCTGGAGGACCGCGAAGTCACTTGCCCGCACTCCCGCAAGCGCGGCTGTCTGGACATCTGGGCGCGCGACCTGTTCACCGACTACGCGGGCGTCTGCCCCAACTGCGGCTACAACTTCCCCATGGAATACCAATGGTATCTCCACAATGTCTTCGACCGCGGGTCCGTGCGGGAATTCAACCGCGACATCGCCTCGGGGAACCCCACCGACTTCCCCAACTTCGCGGCAAGGATTGAAGCCGCAAAGAAGAAGACCGGCCTGCAATCGAGCTGCCTGACCTTCAACGCCAGCCTCGAAGGGCTGCGCGTTACCTGCGCCACCCTGGTGGCCAAATTCAGGGGCGGTTCCGTTGGAGCGGCCGAGGGCGAAAAGTTCATTCGCGCCCTGGAACTGGCCCGGACCAAGCACCAGCCGTTCCTGGCCTACATCCACGGCACGGCGGGCATTCGCATCCAGGAAGGCGTCAACGGCCTCATCCAGATGCCCAGGGTCACCATGGCCGTACGCCGCTACATTGAGGAAGGCGGACTGTATATCGTCCTCTACGACACCAACTCCTATGCCGGTCCAGTGGCTTCGTTCCTGGGCTGCTCGCCCTACCAATACGCGGTGCGCTCGTCGCGCATCGGCTTTGCCGGTCCCGGAGTCATCAAGGAAACCACGGGGCTTGAGATTCCGCCCAACTATCATAACTGCTACAAGGCGCTCTCCAGAGGCCACATTCAGGGCGTGTGGAGCCGAAAAGACATCCGCAAGAACCTGCACCAGGCCTTCCTGACCATTGGCGGCCGGAACCTCTACTACCGATAGCCGCAGCACCTCGCTCAATCAAAAGGCAGCCGTCAGGCTGCCTTTTTTATTGGCTGAAACAAAATTTTATGAGACCCGTCACCAAGTGGTAACAACCGATCCCGCCTCCCATGTAAGAAAATTGTTGCGCGAGTCGCCTGGCGGTGACAACTCGACGTACGGTGGCGGCATGAGCCATGTCGCCTCGTCAACTCATATTTGATCCGCCTTTTCCAGTTACAGGGGAACGACGATGCATACGGAACTACCAGCGGACATTCTCAGGGAAATCCCGACCGGCCCCATGCTGACCAGGACCCTCATTCTCATCACTATCAAGGACTATTCCAAGCTCAAGGAGATGTACGGACAAAACTTCGTAGACCTCCTGGAAAAAGAGCTCAGCGACTCTCTAGCCGCCACAGCCGCCGCCAACAAAGCCCGCAACATGCGCGTCATCAGGCCCGCATCGGGCAAGGCCGCATTCATCGTTCCCCAAGACAACAATCCGGCGGATATCGCATACGAATACAAGACACAGGCCCAAAAGGACATGGAGCCGACAATGCTCCGCCACACGGGACTGGGCATCGACCTCGGCATGGGCTTCGCACCGATCCCGGTCGCCCCGGACGACGGCCAATGGGGCGCGGCCCTGAATAGAGCGCTCAACGCGGCCCTGCGCATGGAGAGCCGTCCGCTGAACATGAACGATCTGTCCATCACCAGCCGTTTCAACACAATCCTCGTCCAGGGGTGGGTCTCGGCCCATTACCAACCCATTCTCGACTTCCGGACGGACACCATCCTTGGATGGGAGGCCCTTGCGCGCGGTCCCGAAGGGTCCGCCTTCCGCTCTCCGGTCATGCTGTTCCAGACCGCCGAAGAGCTGGGCCGCCTGTTCGCCCTCGAAAAGCTCTGCCGCGAAGCGGCCATCCGCAACGTGGGAGAGCTAAAGGACGGCCAAAAACTTTTTCTCAACATCCACCCGAAGACCATGGCCGACCCGTCGTTCTCCCCGGGCCAGACCCTGGACCTCATGGACAAGTACGGGTTGACCCCGGACAACGTGGTCTTTGAAATCACCGAACAGCACAGCGTCCAGGATTTCGACCTCTTCTACCGCGCCCTGGCGCACTATCGCAGCCAGGGATTTCAGATCGCGGTGGACGACGCGGGAGCCGGATACTCGGGGCTGACCCTCATCGCCGAATTGCAGCCCGACTACATCAAGCTCGACAAGTCGCTCATAGACGACATCCACAAGGACCCGGTCAAACGCGCGCTTGTGGAGACCACGGCCACATTCGCGGACAAAATCGGCTCCCGGATAATCGGCGAAGGCATCGAGACCAGGGACCAGGCGATCTGCCTCAAGAACATCGGCGTGCATTGCGGCCAGGGGTATTTCCTGGCCCGACCTGCCGCCCCCAAGCCGGACGTCAACGAGGAATGCCGCCATCTCAAAACCGTCGGCGACATTTCCAACAATATCATCTGCTCTCCGCCTGTTGGGGACCTGGCCAAGGCCCCGCACTCCATGGAAATGTCCTGTCTGGTCGCCTCGGCCCACGAGTTCTTCCGCAAAAACGACTCGTTCACGAACATCGTGGTGGTCCGGGACAACGTACCAAAGGGCTTGGTCATGGAGTACCACCTCAACCGGCAACTTTCCTCGCAATTCGGCATAGCCCTGTACCACAAGCGGAGCATAGACACGGTCATGGACAAGAGCCCACTCATCGTGGACGCGGACATGCCGGTTGAACAGGCCGCGCGAACGGCGATGAAGCGGGAACATATCAAGACCTACGACGACATCATCGTGACCAAGAAGGGACTGCTCTACGGCGTGGTCACGGTCCAGGACCTGCTCAACGTGCTGGCCAAAATCCAGGTGGAGATGGCCAAGGGGACAAACCCCCTGACCGGCCTGCCCGGCAATGTTGCCATCGAGCAGGAAGTGGAATCCCGCATCAAGCAGAAACGGCAGTTCAGCATCATCTACGGCGACCTGGACCACTTCAAGGTCTACAACGACACCTACGGCTTCAAGAACGGCGACAGAATTATCAAGCTGGCTGCCGACATCATGTCATGGGCCACGCGCAAGCACGCGCCCCACGACGCCCGCCTCTGCCACATCGGCGGCGACGACTTCGTGCTCATCACCCCGCCCGATTCGGTCCACAATCTGTGCAAATCGATCACCCGCTGTTTCGGCCGATTGGTCAAGAGCTGCTACTGCATGGAAGACAAGGAGCGCGGTTGGATTCTGGCCAAGGGACGCGATGACAAGGAGCGCAAATACCCCCTGGTGACGATCTCCCTCGGGGTCATCGAGATCGACGGCCCCTGCTCCCTCATGGAAATCGGAGAGCGCGCCGCGCACATCAAGAAATACGCAAAGTCCATTCCCGGCAATTCCGTGGCCATCGACCGCCGCCCCGCCATCGGCAAGGTCGAGGAAGCCGTGTGCAACTGACTCTGTTCAAGCTGAACTTGAAATCAGCGGCATGACGATTGACGAATGATTGCGCCACAGAACAACCATCCTCTTTGCATCCCATATCGCACCATCGGTGCGGCTTATGGTTTCACAGGCCAAAAGGCGCATAATTCGGGTGAATGAGTGGAAATTTCGAAAGCCAAGAAGCACAAACAAAAGCGGGCCGGTAAAACCGGCCCGCTTTTCATTTTATTTATCGCGTCAATTTGCGGAATTTCAGTCGATGCGGATGATCGGCCTCGGCGCCCAGGCGTTTTCTGCGGTCGGCGTCGTAGTCGCTGTAGTTGCCTTCGTTCACGACCACCTGCGCATCGCCTTCGAAGGCGATGATGTGGGTCGCGATCCGGTCAAGGAACCAGCGGTCGTGGCTGATGACCAGGACGCAGCCCGCGAAGTTCTCCAAGCCGTCCTCCAGGGCGCGCATGGTGTTGACGTCCAGGTCGTTGGTCGGTTCGTCGAGAAGAAGCACGTTGGCCCCGGACTTGAGCATCTGGGCCATGTGCACGCGGTTCCGCTCGCCGCCGGAAAGGACGTCGACCTTTTTCTGCTGGTCCTGCCCCGCAAAGTTGAAACGGGAGCAATAGGCCCGCGCGTTGACTTCGCGGTCGCCGAGTTTGACGAACTCCGCCCCGCCGCTGATGATCTCATACACGGTCTTGCCGGGAATGAGGGAATCACGGTTCTGGTCGGCGTAGGCGAGCTTGACCGTGGCGCCAAGGGTCAGGGTTCCGGAATCGGGCTGTTCCTCGCCCACGATCATCTTGCACAGGGTGGACTTGCCCGCGCCGTTGGGACCGATGATACCTACAATGGCATTGGGCGGCAGAATGAAGCTGACATTCTCCATGAGCAGCTTGTCGCCCATGGACTTTGTCACGTTTTCGGCCACAATGACCTGCTTGCCAAGATGAGGTCCCGGCGGAATGTAGATCTGAAGATCGTCAGCCAGACGCTCGGCCTCGTGGGAAAGCATGGACTCGTAGGCATTGATACGCGCCTTGGACTTGGCCCGACGGCCCTTCGGAGACATGCGAATCCATTCCAGCTCGCGCTCCAGCGTCTTCTGGCGGTCGGCCTCCTGCTTGCCCTCCTGGGCGAGGCGGTTTTGCTTCTGCTCAAGCCAGGACGAGTAATTGCCCTTCCAGGGAATGCCCCGTCCACGGTCGAGTTCAAGAATCCAGCCCGCCACGTTGTCCAGGAAGTAGCGGTCATGGGTCACGGCGATAACGGTGCCGGGGAAGGACGAAAGGTATCGTTCCAGCCAGCCCACGGAGTCCGCGTCCAGGTGGTTGGTAGGCTCGTCGAGGAGCAGGATATCCGGAGACTGGAGCAGCAAGCGGCACAGGGCGACGCGACGGCGCTCACCACCGGATATGACGGAGACCGGAGTATCGGCCGGAGGGCAGCGAAGGGAATCCATGGCCATTTCGAGCTTGGAATCAATGTCCCAGGCCCCCTTGGCATCCATGAGTTCCTGCACCTGGCCCTGGCGCTCGATGAGCGCGTCCATCTCCTCGGCTTCCATGGGCTCGGCGAACTTCTCGTTGATGGCGTTGTATTCGCGGACGATGTCCATAATCTCGGCCACGCCCTCCTCGACGACCTCGCGCACGGTGCGCGTCTCGTCGACCAGAGGCTCCTGTTCAAGATAGCCGATGGAGTATCCGTCCTTGACTTGGATGTCGCCCTCGAACCGATCGTCCACTCCGGCCAGGATCTTCAAGAGCGACGACTTGCCCGAGCCGTTCAGGCCGAGCACGCCGATCTTGGCGCCATAGAAATAGGACAGGGAAACATTCTTGAGAACTTCCTTCTGTCCGTGACGCTTGGTCACCTTGTACATGGAATAGATGATCTTTTCCGCTTCGTTGCTCATTATAACCTCATTAAAAGTGAATTTACGCAGCAACCGACCTATGTATACGACTGCAATACCGCTTTCAAGTCGTTTCTATCGTATTCCTGTTCGGCCAATCTGCCGCCGAGGCCGAAGACGGGCTTGTCGGCGCGGTAGATGATCCCCAACGGGATTCGGTCGCCGAATTCCTCGCTCAGGGCCATGGCCGCCCCCCAGTCAGACGGATCATGGTCCTCGGGGAAATACACCCGCTGGCTATACCAGCCATAAGTGTTGACCTTGTTGAAGGAGACGCAGGGTTGAAGGATGTCCACCAAAGAAAAACCCTTGTGGTTCATGGCCTTCTTGATTACCTCGGCCAGATGCTCAGGCTCGCCGGAAAAAGCGCGGGCGACAAAGCCCGCCTTCATGGCCACGGCGACGCTTAGCGGGTTGAACGCGTCGGATCGATTGCCTTCAGGCTGGGCCTTGGTCACATGGCCGCGCGCCGAAGTCGGGCTGGCCTGGCCCTTTGTCAGGCCGTAAATCTGGTTGTCGTGGACGAGCAGGGTCAGATCGAGATTGCGCCTGATGGCGGCAAGGAAATGGTTACCTCCTTCGCCGTAGGTGCAACCGTCGCCGGAAACGCAAAGCACGGCCGCTTCCGGGTTGGCCATCTTGATACCCTGCGCCACAGGCAGCGCCCGGCCGTGCAGTCCGTTGAACATATTGCAGCGCAGATAGTGCGGCAGCTTTGCCGCCTGGCCGATTCCGGACGAGACGATGACGTCGCGCGGCGCGATTCCCTGCTCGGCGAGAGCCTGTTTGAGGCTCTTGAGGATGGGGAAATTACCGCAACCGGGACACCACGATGTTTCAAAATCGCCGTACTCTTCAATGGAAACCATAATAAACCGCTCCAAGGCTAGAGGATGTCGGTGAGGCCCTTGAGGACGTATTCCCAGGTCATTGCCCGGCCGTCGAACCGCAGGATGCGGTCGGGAATCACGAAACCGGTCTCACTGGCGATGAGCCGGGCGAATTGGGCCGTGGCGTTGCCCTCCACGGCGACAACCCTGCCCGCGCCTTCCAGGAATTCCATGAACTGCTCCTCACGTAGCGGATAGACCTGTTTGAAATGCAGGACGGCCAGGGACTCGTCGCCCTCGTACCGCTCCACGGCCTCCAGACAGGCCCCCAACGTGGGTCCCCAACAGACCAGCAGCGCGTCGGCGTTCTCCTCACCATAATAGTCGGGACCGATGACTTCCTCGAACAGCCCGGACTCCTTGCGCAACCGCTTGGAGTTCTGGGTCACGCGGACAGTCTTGTCCTCGGTGATCCGGGAATTTTCGTCGTGCTCATGGGAATCGGCCCGAACCAGGGCTTCGGAAAAGCCGGGGACCAATCGCGGCGAGACGCCGTCATCCGTCGCGGCGTATCGTTTGTATTCCTCGCCGTCCCATTCCAAAAGCGGACGGGACGTCTTGGGAAGACCGTCCAGGTCGAACGGCTCCACATCCCGATAGGAGTCCGCCAGATATTGCTCCGAAAGGACGAAAATCGGAGTCTGAAAAGTCTCGGCCAAATCAAAGGCCCGATGGGTCAGGTAGAAGCAGTCCTCGGGCGTTGCAGGCGTAAATACAGCCCTGGGGAACTCTCCGTGTCCGGCGTGCAGCACCAGATCAAGGTCCGCCTGTTCGGTACGGGTGGCCATACCCGTGGCCGGACCAGGACGCTGGACCACCACACAGACGATGGGAGTCTCTGAAACGCCCGCCAGACTGACGGCTTCGCCCATAAGCGCAAAACCGCCGCCGGAAGTCGTCACCAAGGTTCTTGCTCCGGCATAGGAGGCGCCAATGGCCATGTTCATGGCCGCAAGCTCATCCTCGGCCTGTTCGTATTGCAATCCGAGCGGCGCACCTTTGGCGATGAGGGCCATGGCCACGGAGGACGACGGCGTCATGGGATAATAGGAAACGAAATTGCAGCCTGCGGCCATGGCGCCCAGGGCAATGCCCTCGTTGCCGTTTATCATCATCCGTCCCGATCCGCTTCCGGGCCCGATACGGCCGGGAAAGCCGTGATCCCGGCCAGAGGCCCATTCATAGGCTTTGCGCAAAACGTCGACGTTGGCCTCAACCACTTCACCACCTTTCCTGCCGAAAGTCTGCCCGAGCAGGTCTTCGAAAATACCGCGATCAAGACCGATGGTCCGACCGAGCACGCCGAGCATGACGGTGTTGTGAAAAAGCGGTTTTGGAGCCAGCTCCTCGAAGGGAATACGAAGAGCGTCGCGCTCCCCGGTTTCGAGATCGGTTCCGGCCACGATCAGCCCGCCGTCACGGACATCATCGACATGCCGTGCAAAGGCCTCGGAATTGAGCGCGGCCAGGATGTCGATGGATTCGGTCCCGCCGGACAGGTAATCCCCACCCATGCGAATGGCGTAGGTGTTGTGGCCGCCGCGCACCCGGGACATGTACCGCTGCGTCACCAAAAGGTGGTGCCCCGCCCTGACGACAGCCTTGGCAAGCAATTGGCCTATGGTGACCAGTCCCTGGCCCGCCGCACCGCCTATGACGATGTTGATATCTTTTCGCGACATGCCTTCCCCTGCTTTGCGTTAAAAAAAAGCCGGGAGGAACGCACGTTCCTCCCGGCCGACTGATTCTGTCGGCTACGCGTTGGTCGGCGGGGTGAAAACCCTGGTGCCGAGATCGCGATCGAGCATGAACAGCCCGCCGCCGTCGCCCACGAGCTTGAGCTTGCCGACGGCATCGCTCACGGAATCCTCTTCCTCGACCTGCTCGGAGATGAACCACTGCAGGAAGATGCCCACGGCGTGGTTGCGCTCCTCCACGGCCAGATCAGCGATCTTGTTGATACGCGCGGTGACGCCCTTCTCATGCTCAAGAGCTTCCTCGAAGGCGGCCAGCGGAGTCTCCCAGCTATGCTGCGGGGCCTCGATGGTGCCGAGCTTGGCATGTCCGCCCGCCTCGTTGATGTAATTGAAGAAACGCATGGCGTGGAACATTTCCTCCTGGTACTGGGCGTACATCCAGGCGGAGAAGCCGGACAGCCCCTCGTTGGCGAAATGGGAGGCCATGGAAAGATAAATATGTGCGGAATAGATTTCCCAATTCATCTGCGCGTTGAGCGCATCTTCGAGTTTCTCGCTGAGCATGACTGACGTCTCCTTGGCTTTATTGTTCTCTCATATGCGGGGCGCGTGAACCGTGCGCCCCTTCCAGTGGGGAATAATAATCATCACAAACGGAATGACCAGATCATTCCACACCATTTTTTCGAATGTTTTGCAACCTCCCGCCCCGTGGCGGGGCGGAGGCTAATAGAGGCGGTTCTGATCGAATACGTCCCGCAGACGGTAGGCCAAATGAGTATGGCGGCTGCCGGAAGTGGCATTCTTCAAACCTATTTTGAAGGCCCGCTCCGAGCCGATAAGCACGGCGAGCCGACGGGCGCGGGTTAGGCCGGTGTAGAGCAGGTTCCGCTGCAAGAGCAGGAAGTGCTGGGTGACGATGGGCATGACCACGGCCGGGTACTCGCTTCCCTGCGACTTGTGTACGCTGACCGCGTAGGCAAGACCGAGTTCATCCAGATCCGAGGACTCGAAGTGCACGTAGTTGCCGTCGAACTCCACCATGAGTTCATGGTTTTCCTTGTCCGCCTCCATGATCCAGCCGAGATCGCCGTTGAACACTTCCTTGTCGTAGTTGTTCTTGAGCTGAATGACCCGGTCGCCCTCGCGGAACGTGGCGAATTTGCGCTTGATTTCGCGCACCCCCGGACCGGGAGGATTGAGACGCCCCTGCAGGGCCATGTTCAGGGCCTGGGTGCCCACATCCCCCTTGTGCATGGGAGTCAGCACCTGGATGTCGCGCATGGGGTCCAGGCCGTACCGCTCGGGAATGCGTTCGCACACCGAATCAAGAATAAGCTTTTGGACTTTGACCGGGTCCTCCTGGGGAATCCAGTAGAAGTCGGCCTCAGGCGGCGAGCACGGATGCTGGCGCGGAAATTTCCCCTCGTTGATGCGGTGGGCGTTGACCACGATGAAGCTCTCCTGCGCCTGGCGGAAGATATGGGTCAGCACGGCGCACGGCACACGGCGGGAATCGATGAGATCACCCAAAACGTTGCCCGGCCCGACACTGGGCAGCTGATTCACGTCGCCTACGAGAATAAGGCGGCAGGTATGCGGCAACGCCCGCAGGATGGAAACGAAAAGCTGGGCGTCCACCATGGAGGCTTCGTCCACCACCAGGACATCCGCCTTGAGCTTCTGGTCCTCGCAATAATGGAATCCGCCTTCGGGCTGGAACTGGAGCATCCGGTGCACGGTCTTGGCCGAATGGCCTGTGGCCTCGGCCATGCGCTTGGCCGCCCGCCCCGTGGGCGCGGCCTGCATGACCTTGAGTCCGAGCTCCTTGAGGGTCAGGAGAATCGCCTTGGTGATGGTCGTCTTTCCGGTGCCGGGTCCGCCGGTAATGATAAAGACCTTGTTGGAACACGCCTCGAAAACAGCTTCCCGCTGTTCCTCGGACAGGGTGAAGCCGAGCTTATCCTCCACCTTGGGCAGTGTCTTGTCGATCTTCTTGCGGGAAATGGGCGTGGGGTGGCTGACCAACTGATACAAACGCTGGGTGGTCTCGTTCTCATAATGAAAGAAATACATGAGATAGACCGCCTCGGACACGCCCTGCGCGGACAGGTCCTCAATGCGGATGCGCTTTTTTTCCTCCAATCCGAAGAGAGCCAGCTCCAACTTGTCGTAGTCCGTGGTGTCGAGCATCCGGGCCACGTCCTCAAGCAGCTTCGGCTTGGGAATGAACAGGTGGCCGTTGCGCTCGCAGGAGGTCAGCATGGTGTAGGCGATGGCCGCCTCCAGGCGCTGCGAGCAATCCGGAGGGAAACCGAGTTTCATGGCCATGTGGTCGGCGGTCTTGAATCCCACTCCCCGAATCTCGTAGGCCAGGTCGTAGGGATTTTCCCGAAGCTTGGCCTCGGCCTGCGCTCCATAGAGATGAAATATCTTTCCCGCAAAAGTGGTCGGCACATGATGGGACTGAAGGAACACCAGCAGGTTCTTGATCTCCCGCTGGCGGCCCCATGACTCGATGATATCCTCAAGTTTCCGCTTGGAAATGCCCTTGATCTTCAAAAGCTGCTCGGGGTCGTCGTCCAGCAGGTCCAGGACTTCCACACCGAACTCCTCGACGATAAGGGTGGCGGTCTTCTCCCCCACTCCCTTGATGGACGACTGCAAAAAACGGATGACTCCGTTCTCTGTGGCGGGCCGGGCCTGGTCGAAAGTGACCACCTCGAACTGGCGGCCGAACTTGGGGTGCACGGTCCACCGGCCCCGAAGGTTCAGCGTCGCGCCGCCAGCCAGTTCGCCCAAGGTTCCGACAATGGTAATCTGCCCCGGCTCGTCCTTGATCCGGACCCGGGCGATGGCATAGCCGTTCTCCTTGTTGTGATAAACCACGCCGACGACTTCGACGTCGGACAGAGAAACAAGTTGTTCGTCGCTCATGCGGATGCCCGTTAAACCTTCTGCCGATGAACCAGGGACTGCTTAAGGGTCTCCTTGTCCATGAACTTGACCTCGCCCCCGATGGGAATGCCCTGGGCAAGCCGGGTTGCCGAAACGCCCGGGAATTCGGACTCCACCAGATTCTTGACGTAGGAAGCCGTCGCTTCGGCGTCCAGGGTGGCCCCAAGGGCGAGAATCAGTTCGGAAAAATCGCCGGAGGAGAGCCTGCGCCGCAGCCGGTCGATCTCAAGCTGCCCCGGGTCCACGCCGTCCAGAGGGGACAACAATCCGCCGAGAACGAGATATTTTCCGCGATAAACGCCCATCGCCTCCATGGCCAGGAGCGCATCCCACTCCGGCACCAGGCAAATCTGTCCGGTATCGCGGGAGGGATCGGCGCAAATAGCGCACGGGCTGGACTCGGCCAGACAGGCACAATCCTCGCAAAGGCAAAGCCGCTCGCGCAGCTCAATGATGGACTGCCCCACACCGGCCGCCCGCTCGCGGGGCATCTTGAGCAGGGTCAGGGCAATGCGCAGGGCGGATTTCGGGCCGATGCCGGGCAGGCTCGACAATTGATCGACCACTTCCTTGAGTGGTCCGGGAAGATTCTGCAATTCGACTCCTTGGGGAAAACCGACGTTCGAAGGCGTGCGAATATGGCGGCCGGGCCTTGCGCCGGGCCGCTTCCGCACGCCTTCGACAGGCCGGAGCTAGAACATGCCGGGGATGGAGATGCCGCCGGTAACGCCCTTCATGGCTTCCTCCATCATCTCCTTGGATTTCTTGAGCGCCTCGTTGGCCGCGGTCATGACCAGGTCTTGCAGCATCTCCACGTCTCCCGCCTCCACGACGGAAGGTTCGATGCGCACCTCGGTGACTTCCTGGGCACCCGTGACCTTGACGGTGACCATGCCGCCGCCGCTGGTAGCCTCGACCTCGCGGGTCTTGAGGCCATCCTGGGCTTCGGTCATCTTACGCTGCATGATCTGGGCCTGACGGAGCATTTCGTTCATGCCTTTCATTATATTCTCCTCAAGTCGTATCTTAGTGTTTTCTATGACTTACAGAAAGCATCTGGGCATTGAAGGCCTCCATGACCCTAATAACGCCAGGATGATTTTCCGCCTCTTCCATAAGCTGCTTATCCGATTTCGGCTCGGCAATATCGCCTGTTTCCACACGAACCTCAACCGTTGGACCGAAATATTCCCTGGTCAGGCCGTCAAGGGCGGCCAGAGTGGACTTCTCCTTGAGTTGAGAACACATCGTCCTGGTTTTACAGACGATCTTCAAAGCATTCTTTTCCCGCTCGCCCTGAGTAAGATGGAGCATGGAGACCCTGACTCCGGCCTCTCCGTTGCGCGCCTCCACGAATTTAAGAAACCCGTCCCAGTCGCGCGGACCGGGGATAGACGCGGGCGTCACGGCCTGCGTCGAGGGCTCGGACAGCGGGGTAGCCTCGGATGGGCCTGCGGGCTCGGGTTCCGGGTCGGGCCGAGGAGACGAAGCGTTCTTCGGCGGGACCGCGCCGGACTTATGCGGTTCACGCGCGTCATGCGCCGGTCGGGGTGCTCGGGGCGAAGGCGCGGCCTGGGTCTGAACGGGCTGCGGCGGAGCCGATTGCCGCCGGGGAGGCTGTTGGACCGGCTGCGGCGGAGCGAACTGCCGACCGCCCTGGGGCATATCGCCCCGTCCGCCCTGCATGGAACCGCCGGGACCGCCCTGCGCCGGGCCACCCTGCCCGCCCACACCGGATGCGGGAGGCCTGGGCACGCCGCCGGAGCGGGCTCCCATGGTTTCCAGATTGATGAGGTCCGGCAGGCTGGTCAGGTTGAGCAACAGCAGCTCCAGGGCCAAGGCGGGCTCCAGGCTGGTCATGACCTTGCGCTGGCCGTCCAGAGTCATCTGCCAACAGGCATGAATGTGGGCGGGCTCGAATTTGTTGGCCCAGCCGAGCCATCCGGCCGCTTCCTCGCCGGACATGCCGAGAAGAGGCAACGCCGCCTCCCCCGCCTGCCGGAGCAGAAACATGTTCCGCCAGCAACTGGTCAGTTCGCGCAGGAAGAATCCAAGGTCGAGTCCCTGATCCAGGACCTGTCGCAAGACCTGGCCCACGGCCACCAGATCGCGGTCATGCATGGACTCCATGAGTCCGAAGAAAACGTCCTGGCCAGCCAGGCCGAGAAAACTGCGCACATCCGCCTCACGGAGTACGTCCTCATCCATCGCCAGGGCCTGACCGAGCAGGGACATGGAATCGCGCACACTGCCCGCACCGCGTTTGGCAATGATGGAAAGCGCACCGGGCTCGAACTTGAGCCCTTCGAGATTCATGATCTTTTCCAGATGCGCCGTCAGTTCGGCCTGGGGCAGCATCTTGAACGTATAGTGCTGGCAGCGACTGATGATCGTGGCCGGGAACTTGTGATGCTCGGTGGTGGCCATGATGAAGGTGGCGCGCGGCGGCGGCTCCTCCAGCGTCTTCAGGAGGGCGTTGAACGCCTCCTTGGTGAGCATGTGCGCTTCATCGATGATGAACACTTTGTAGCGGCATTCGATGGGCGCGTACCCGATGTCCTCCTTAAGGCGGCGGGCGTCGTCGATTCCCCGGTTGGACGCGCCGTCGATCTCGATGACGTCCGGAGCCACACCGGCGGTGATCTGCCTGCAATGATCGCATTCGTTGCACGGTTCACCCGTAGGCGCGTTCACGCAGTTGAGCGCCTTGGCGAAGATGCGGGCGATGGTGGTCTTGCCCACGCCCCGCGTCCCGGAAAAAAGATAGGCGGGCGCGATCCTGTCCTGGGCAGCCGCCCGGGAAAGGATGGATTTGATCGCCTGCTGTCCGGCAACTTCCTCAAAGGTCTGGGGACGATACTTGGCCGTGAGATTCGCTGTGCTCATGGGTATGCTCGGGGCTGTGGCGCGGAAAGGGCATTTGCCGGGAAAGATTGACGGAAAAGGGGAAATCCGACATTCCGCGCCGGATTTCCCCCTACTTACCAGATGATGCCCCGGTTTTCTAGACTTTCTATTAAACCTGGTAGCGATGCAGCCAGTGCTCGTAGTCCGGATTTTCGCCCTTGACGATATTGAAGAACTCGGTCTGGAGCAGCTTGGCGACAGGACCGGCATGGCCGGAGCCGATCTCACGGCAATCCACGGAGCTGATGGGGGTCAACTCGGCGGCGGTGCCGGTGAAGAAGACCTCGTCCGCAGTGTAAAGCATGTCGCGGGTGATGGGTTCCTCGCGAACCTCGTAGCCGAGGTCACCGGCCAGGGCAATGAGGGAGTCGCGGGTCAGGCCGCCCAGCACGCCGTCGGTGTGCGGGGTGTAGATGATGTCGTTGAGGACCATGAAAATGTTCTCGCCGGAACCTTCGGAGACATGGCCGGTGGTGTCGAGCATGATAGCCTCGTCATACCCGTCGGCCAGGGCCTCGGTCTTGGCCAGCACGGAGTTGACGTAGTTGCCGGCGGACTTGGCTTTGGTCATCATGACATTGACGTGATGACGGCTGAAGGAACTGACCTTGACCTTGATGCCCTTTTCCAGGGCGTCCTCGCCGAGGTACGCGCCCCACGGCCAGGCGGCGATGATGGTCTGGATGGGGTTCTCGCCGGGACTGACGCCCATGGCGCCCTCGCCGACGAAGACCAGAGGACGGACATAGGCTCCGGCCAGCTTGTTGCGCTTGAGGGTCTCGATGGTGGCGTCGGTCAGCTCGTCCGCGGTATACGGCATCTTCAGGCCGAGAATCTTCGCGGAATTGACAAGGCGGACCATGTGTTCCCGCAGGCGGAACACCTCGGAGGAGCCATCGCCGCACTCGTATGCGCGAATGCCCTCGAACACGGCGGTACCGTAATGCAGGGCGTGGGTAAGGACGTGAACGTTGGCCTCGTCCCAGGGAACCTGTTTGCCGTCGAACCAAATGGTTTCGGATTTTTGAACCATGAAATGTCTCCTTATAAATTTCGGCGTAGCCGTACATCTTTTGATTGGAAGATGGACGCTAAAAAAAACTGTCCCCAAGGTCAAGGCGCAACCGCCAACTCCCTGATTCCGCGCCCTTGCCGGGGAGACGCCGCAGGCCATTTTCATTTTGACACTACACACGGCGCAGAGTAAGAAAAATCTCTTGTACTAATACATTTTGAGGAGTTTTCCACCATGTCACAGTTTGCGAGAGTAGATAGACTGCCCCCCTATGTGTTCGCTCAGGTCAATGAACTCAAGATGAAGCTGCGCCACGCAGGCGCGGACATCATCGACCTGGGCATGGGCAATCCCGACGTGCCCACACCCAAGCCCATTCTCGACAAGCTGGCGGAAGCGACCTACAAGCCCGGCAACTCCAAGTATTCGGCATCCAAGGGAATCAAGGGCCTGCGCAAGGCCATCCGCGATTGGTACTACCGCCGTTTCGACGTCACTCTGGATCTTGATCAGGAGGTCTGCGTGACCATGGGCGCCAAGGAAGGCCTCGCCCACCTGGCGCTGGCCATGCTCTCCCCCGGCGACGTCGTTCTGGCCCCGGACCCGGCCTACCCCATTCACCCGTACGCCTCGATCATCGCAGGCGCGGACGTGCGCCGCGTGCCCATCGGCCCCGGCCAGGATTTCTTCGAGAACCTGGAAACGGCCATCCGGCACACCTGGCCCAAGCCGAAGCTCCTGATAATCAACTTCCCGCACAACCCGACCACTCAGTGCGTGGACTTGCCCTTCTTCCAGCGCATCATTGATTTCGCCAAGGAAAACGGCCTGTACGTCATCCACGATCTGGCCTACGCCGACTTCGTCTTCGACGATTACAAGGCGCCGAGCCTGATGCAGGCCGACGGAGCCAAGGACGTGGCCGTGGAATTCTTCTCCATGACCAAGAGCTACTCCATGGCAGGTATGCGAGTCGGCTACTGCGTGGGCAACCAGGACATGGTTCAGGCCCTGACCCGGATCAAGAGCTATCTGGACTACGGCATCTACCAGCCCATCCAGATCGCGGCCGCCTGCGCCCTGAACGGCGACCTGGACCCCGATCCCAAGTTCACGCAAGAGGAAATGGACAACTCGGTCCGTGAAATCATGGCCGTCTACCAGGACCGCCGTGACGCCCTGTGCGAAGGCCTGAACCGCATCGGCTGGCCCGTGACTCCGCCCAAGGCGACCATGTTCCTGTGGGCGCAAATTCCCGAAGAGTTCCGTCCCATGGGGTCCGTGGAATTCTCCAAGATGCTTCTACAGGAAGCCGAAGTGGCCGTTTCGCCCGGCCTCGGTTTCGGTCAGTACGGCGACGATCACGTGCGGTTCAGCTTCGTCGAGAACCGTCACCGCACCAACCAGGCCGTGCGCAACCTGCGTAAATTCTTCGCCAAGGGATAAATATGGATGTAATAAGACTCGGTCTTGGAGGTTTCGGCACGGTCGGTTCCGGCCTGGCCAAAATCCTCGACATGAACGCCGAACGCATTGAGAAGCGGCTCGGCAAGCGCGTGGAAATCGCCAAGGTCCTGGTTCGGGACCTGAACAAAAAACGCGCCTTCGACCCCGGTTCGGCCGTGGTCTTCACCGATGACCCGGACGAGTTGGTAAACGACCCGTCCGTGAACATCGTGGTGGAGCTCATGGGTGGACTGGACACGGCCCGCGATCTCATGCTCAAGGCGTTCTCCGCCGGAAAGCACGTGGTCACGGCCAACAAGCACCTGCTCGCCGAACACGGCCTGGAATTGTTCCAGGCCGCTTCGGACAATGCAGTGGGGCTCATGTTCGAGGCCAGTTGCGCCGGTGGCATCCCCATCGTCCAGACCCTCAAGGAGAGCTTGGCGGGCGACGAGATCACCAAGATGCTCGGAATCATGAACGGCACGGCCAACTACATCCTGTCCGAGATGACCACCAAGGGCATGGACTTCGAAGCCGCACTGGCCGACGCGCAGGACCTGGGCTACGCCGAAGCTGACCCGAGCTTCGACATTGAAGGGTTCGACACCGCCCACAAGCTGTGCGTGCTCATTCGCATGGCATACGGCTTGGACTACCCCCTGGCTGAGCTGCCGGTGCAGGGCATTACCAGCGTGACGCCCATGGACATCGATTTCGCCCGCGAATTCGGCTACCGCATCAAGCTGCTGGCCCATGTCATGGATGTGAACGGCCGTCTGGAGGCGGGCGTGCACCCGGCCCTGGTCCCCTACACCTACCTGCTGGCCCGTGTGGGCGGCAACTACAACGCCGTGCGCCTGGAAGGCAACGCGGTGGGACCGATCATGCTGCACGGCCAGGGCGCGGGAGACCTGCCCACGGGCAGCGCGGTACTGGCGGACATCATGAACCTTGTGCGCAAGATCAGCGACGGCTGCACCGGCCCGGACAACACCGGCTTCCACAACCAGCCGATCCCCAAGGCGAAAATCCTGCCGCCGGAGGACTCCGAGTCCAAGTACTACTTCCGGTTCACCGTGGCCGACCGCACCGGCGTAATGGCAGCCATCACCCGGTCCATGGCCGATCACAACGTTTCCATCGCCCAGGCGGTGCAAAAAGGCGAAGGCGGAGCCGAAGGCATTCCGCTGGTGATTATCACGCACGAAACCTCGGCGCGGGACGCGGACGCTGTACTGGCTGAAATCGACGCCATGGACTTCTCCGTGGAGCCCTGCGTCAAATTCCGAATCCTGTAAACGGATCGCACATGAAGCTTCTTTATCTCATAGCGGACGGCATGGGCGGATGGCCCCTGGAAGAACTGGGCGGCAAGACCACCATGGAAGCCGCGCACACGCCGAATATGGACGAACTGGCCCGCACGGGCGCGGTCGGTCTTGCGCAGACCGTCCCCGAGGGTATGGCCCCCGGCTCCGATGTGGCCAACATGGCCCTGCTCGGTTTCGACCCGGCCGTTTATCACACGGGCCGCGGCCCTATCGAGGCCGCCGCCCAAGGACTCTCCCTCGGCCCGGACGACCTGGTCTGGCGGCTCAATCTGGTGACTGTCTCCAAGCTGACCATCGACGGGGCCATGCGCGACTACTCCTCGGGGCACATTGCCTCCGAGATTTCTCGTCCCCTGGTGGAAAAACTCCAGGAGAAACTCGGCGACGAGACCTACACCTTTTACCCGGGCATCCAATACCGCCATCTGCTGGTCCAGAAGGACGGCGCGTTGACCGACGACGCGCACCTGTTCATCAACCCGCCGCACGACATCACGGACAAGCCCATCAAGCTCGACCTGCGCGCCTTTTCCAAAAGCCCGCACCTGTGGGACCTTCTCTTCGAAGCCCATGAGTTCTTGGCCGACCGATCCAACAACCGCTCGGCCGCCAACTCCATCTGGCCCTGGGGCCAGGGACGCCCCCTGAATCTCCCCGACTTCAAGGCAACCAACGGGCTCGACGGCGCAGTCATTTCCGCCGTGGACCTTATCAAGGGACTCGGCTTCGCTTCGAACATGTCTGTTCTGGACGTGCCGGGTGCCACAGGACTGCTCGACACCAACTACGAAGGGAAAGTGGAAGCGGCCCTGTCCTTCCTTGAGGACCACGACTTCGTCTTCGTCCATCTGGAAGGACCGGACGAATGCGGCCACGGCGGCAGCGCAAGGGACAAGGTGGAGGCCATCTCACGGTTCGACGCGCGAATCGTCGCCCCCTTGCGTGAAGCGCTCAAGGATGAAGAGACCGCCTGGATCGTCACCTGCGACCACTTCACGCCCATCAAGGAACGGACTCACACTTCCGACCCGGTACCCTTCCTTCTCAACGGTCCGGGCTGTGCCCCTTCCGAGGTGGACGGCTTCAGCGAGAAAAATGCGGCCTCGGGCAAAAAACTGGACAACGGGCACGAACTGCTCGCCCACGCCCTCAAAATCTTCGGGATACGGTAATGGCGACCCCAAAGGACTTCCCGGAACAAGACACCTGGTACACTCACTATGTCTCCTACGGCGAGACCGACGCCATGGCCGTGCTTTATCACGCCGAATACCTGCACCTGTTCGAACGCTCGCGTAGTCAGTTCATTCGTGAATCGGGCCTGAGCTACCGTGAGGCAGAGGCACGCGGCATCATGCTCCCGGTTCGCGATGCGGCCTGCCGCTACCGCACCCCTGCGCGCTACGATGAACGCATCCATGTGCGCTGCGGCATCTCCAAATGGGGCAGGGCCTCGGTGAACTTCGTCTACGAAATCTGGAACGACGACAAAACCGTCCTCCATGCCACCGGCTCCACCAGCCATGCCTGCGTCAACCTCGACGGCAAGCCTATCCCCATCCCCGGCTGGCTTCGCGATTTATTTCAATAAAATCGCTTTATTGTCATGAATTTTACGGCAACATTTTCAAACAACCGTTTACAGTCCCGGAGAGGACCGGGTACACTTCCGTCATGCGAATCGACATACATACTCACGCTTTTCACAACAAGATAGCCGACAAGGCGGTCCACCATCTTGTGGATCACTACGGCATCAACCCGGTGGGAACCGGGAAAGCCGACGACCTCATCGAACGACTCGACCGAGCCGGATTGGACAAAGCCGTTGTGCTGGCCGCAGCCACCTCGCCCCGCCAAGTCGTTCCCGCCAATAACTGGGCCATCGAGTTGAAGAAGACCGCTCCCCGTTTTATCCCCTTCGGCACCCTGCACCCCGGCTACGACCGCAATGGCGAGGAACTGGAGCGGCTCGCCGCCAACGGTATTCAGGGCCTCAAGTTTCATCCCGATTTCCAGGGATTCCGCATGGACGATCCAGCGTTCTACGACCTCATGGAACTGGTTGACGAGCGGTTCATCTGCATGTTCCACGTCGGCGACGACTTGCCGCCCGACCAAAACCCGTCCTGCCCGAAAAAAATGGCGGCCCTGCGCAAGACTTTCCCCAAACCGATCATGATCGCGGCCCACATGGGCGGCCTCAAACAATGGGAATACGCTATCAAGCACCTGGCCGGGCTGGATGTGTATGTGGACTGCTCCAGCGTCATGGACTTCGTGAACGACGATCTGCTCGAACGCCTTGTGGAGGCTTTCACACCGGACCGCATCCTGTTTGGCAGCGATTATCCCTTGTACGACGCAGATAGGGAAATTCAGCGCATATCCCGGCGTCTCAACATGTCCGAGGAACGGCTGGACGCCTTTTTGAGCCGCGCAGGCAAAATATTCGGTTAATATTACCCGACAGAATCATTTAGGCATTGATAAATCGCCCTATAAGGGGCTATTGTCTGCCCAATATCGAAACATTCGGGAGTTTTCATGTCCGCATTGCCGAAACTGCTGGCAGCGTGCCTTCTGGCCCTAGCCGCCTGCACGACAACAAGCTACAAAATTACTACCACGAACGGGCAAATCTATTTTGCCCAAGACAACCCGGTATACGACGTTTCCTCGGACACCTATGTCTTCGTCGACGAAAACGGCGAACAGGTGACCTTGGGAAAATGTGAAATCAAACTCATCAAAGAACAGTAGATTTCAAAGAAAAGCCCCGACATTCCCGGGGCTTTTCTTATGCGGCCCCATGTCAAGGACTCCCTATTTACTCGATTTCCCTATTTCTTAGGCCAGACTCCACCCTCACCATAACGGCTATTGGTTTGTATTCCTTTTCTTATTCGTGCTCTACGGCACCAAGTACCTATTCGGTACGTAAATCAGTTTAAGATCGCCATTTCTATTTTCGTGGTCTACGCCACCAAAGCCCCGCCGCGATCTTTGTTTACGACTGCGTTACAGGTAAGCTGAGCTTCCACAAAAGCGCGGCCAATTTACGAGCAAGCGCAGCTATTGCTTTTTGTGCCACACCATGTCGGCTATAAATTCGGTTGTAGAACTCCCTGGCCCACTCATCTCGCTGCTTCCACACCCAAGCTGCTTCAATCAGTAAACTTCGTAATCGCTTTTGACCGACCGGGCGAAGTGTTGCCTTACCCTTGCTGCCTCCACTTTGCCGCATCACTGGCGCAAGGCCCAGGTAAGCTGTCACCTCTTCGCTGCGATTGAAACGTTCCGGGCGGTAAACCTCTGCCGCAAAAGTCGTGGCCACGACTTCGCCAACGCCGGGAACGGACCTCATGGCGGCAATACGTCTTGCCTCGTCTTGTTCCCGGATGCTTATTCGCAAACGCTGATCCACTTTGCGTTGTGCACAAGCGAAGTACTCCAGTTCATCGAGCAAGCTTTCAAGAGTCTCTTTTGCCCCCGAAGGAAGTTCCACCTGATGAAGTGTGAGTATGGCAGCCTTGCTCCAATGGTCCAGATCGGCAGGCTCCTGCGCTCCAAGATAAAGAAGAAGTGAACGAATCCGTTGTTTAGCTCGACGAAGAGAGTCGGTGAGCTGATGCCTTCGACGCTCAAGAGCACGGAAGGCTTCAGCTTCAACGGAAGGAATGGCGATTGGTCTGATCAGGCCGGAGGCTGCCAGCTCTGCCAGTTTGCGGCAGTCCAGGCTGTCGGTCTTGTTGGTAGCGGTAATGGGGCGCGGGATTCGGCTTGGCGCAGCAACGACAACCGTAACACCTTCTGCTTCGAGGCTCCTGGCCAACTCAAAGCCAGTCGGTCCAGATTCATAGCAAACCGCGCCAACCTCAACAGGTAATGACATGACAAGCCGGGTGAGTGCTGTTGCATCAGCCGGACAAGTCCAGTCCTTCACGGCACCATCAGGTCTGAGCAAAGCCACGCTGAAACTCAGCTTATGGACGTCCACTCCTATCCATACCTTCTCGCCGGAAAACGCTTCAACAAACCGATGAACAGATGATACTTTGAGCTTTGCCATGTCGGCCTCCCTTGGGTTTGGGTTTCACTGGTACTGTTACCAGCAAAACTTGGGAGTGCCGACATGGTATTTCTTTGTTCAGGTAAACAGGCACAGGTCACATTCGCCCGCGTATTTTATAAACTCTTCCGCAGTCCAGACCGACGCCTTCCACGAAATCCTCCTGCTTGAGCTTCATCATCTCCATGGTCATGTGACAGGCCACCAACTTTACCCCTTCCAGTTGCGCCATCTCGAACATCTCGGCGGCGCCGGGAATGTTGGCCTCGTTCATCCATTTCTTCATCATGCCGGTCGCAATGTGGGGCATTCCAGGGATCGCGCCCATGGTGCCTTCCGGATAAAACTTTAACTTCTCGATGCCGCCGGGCCGAATCACGTCCATTCCCATGAATGTGTAAAAAATGGTCGCGTCATTGCCGAGCCTGACGGAATTGAGCGCCATGACCAGCGCAGGCATTGCGCCATCCAAAGTTCCCCTGGAGGTAATGAAGCCGTGCTTCTGGTTCATGCCTCCGGTTTTCGTTGACTGGGACATAACATCCCCCCAATATTTCATCGTATTAACTTTTATATTAAAAAAAAATTACTCGACCACATCCTTTGCCGTCTTCATGTGACAAGAAAGCAAGGAAAGAGAATTAAGCAATTCTCCACGCTGTTCAGAGCTGAACTGTTCAAGCACGATTCGGTGCATCTCGAAACGAAACCTGGAAATATCCTTGAGAAGTCTTCCCCCTGCCGACGTCAGGGAAAGTAGCTTCACCCGGAAATCGGCCGGATCGGGCAACGACACAAGGAAACCACGTCGGACAAGGGCCGCGACTAGCTTTGTCACCCTGCTCTTGGCAACATTGAGACGATAGGCCAGAGCCTTGGCCGTCAGGTATCGTTCCCCATTGAACTGTAGTAGACAGCGCAACTGGGCATCGGGCAGATCGAACCGTTCGCTCTGATCCTGCATCCGCTCCCGGCAACATTGGAAAATACCTTCCATGAGGTGTCGAAATTCCGCTACGTCCCGATCTGGGATCAATGTGTCGTCTTTTTTGTTCATACTATTTACCATATCGGTGAGTCACGGATGTCAACCAGAGGGAATGTACACACAACAAAAAAAGCCTCTTCGCGCCGAAACGCAAAGAGGCTTTCAAGCCGATCCAGATGGGATCAGCCGAGATCCGGAACCGCGCCTTTTTCTTCGCGAGCTCCGCTGCCCGCAGACAGTTTGCGCTCAAGCGCGTTGAAAAAGCGGGAAAAGCCGAAGGTCAATGTCAGATAGATGACCCCGACCCCGACCAGGAACGGAACATAGGTGTAATACCGCGCACCCAGCACCTTGGCGGTGAACATGAGTTCTGCGACGCCGATGGTGGAGATCAGGGACGAATCCTTGAGCAGAACGATAAGTTCGTTTCCAAGGGGCGGAATCATCCGTTTGAGGGCCTGGGGAAGGATAACGTGGAACATGGCCTGCACATGCGTCAGCCCTGTGCCGCGTGCGGCCTCCATCTGTCCCTTGTTGATAGACTGGATACCGGCGCGAATGATTTCGGCGTTGTACGCGCCACTGTTGATACCCAACGCCACGATACCCGTAAGAAGCGGGTCGGGAGTGTAGCTCTCGCCAGTGACCGTCATGAAAATCTGCGGGAATCCGAGATAAAAGAAAAATATCTGCAACAACATAGGGGTGCCGCGAATGATCTGAATGTAGATGTCGGCTATGATGCGGATATGCAGACGGCGGCTGATGCGCCCGGTTCCTGCCAGGATGCCGAGAAAGAGCCCCAAAGACAAAGCCCCGAAGGTTATCTGCAGCGTGGTCCATGCGCCCTGAAGGAGCATGTCCTGGTGTTTGAAGATAAGGGAAAAATCCATCGCCAAAACTCCTGAAAAGGCCGGGGACGCAAGGCCCCGGCCCGGTTACGCCAAAACTACAGATTCCACTTCTTGACGATGGCGGCATAGGTGCCGTCAGCCTTCACTTCCGCCAGCGCCTTGTTCAGGGCGGTGAGCAGATCGTCGTTACCCTTGCGGGTAATCATGGCGAACTCCTCGAAGGAAAGCGGCTCTCCGGCGCGCTTGAACATACCGCGCTTGACGAACTCGTCGGCCACGGAGATGTCGGCGATGACCGCGTCGGCGGCCTTGGTATTCAGCATCATGAAGGCGATGTTGTAACTCTCCGGCTTGACAACTTCCGCGCCCTCAATCTTGTCGGCCTCCTGCTCGCCGGTGGTGCCGAGCTGAACCGCAATCTTCCGGCCCTTAAGGTCGGCGGCGGACTTGATCTCGGAATCACTGCGAACCACGATGACCTGGCCGCTGGCGAAATAGGGAGCGGAGAAGCTCACCTGCTCGGCGCGCTCGGGCGAAATGGAGAAGCCGGACATGCCCATGTCCACCTGACCGCTCTGGGTGGCGGTAACGATGGCGGCGAAGTCCATGGTCACCCACTTGACCTTGATGCCCATCTTGGCGGCAATGGCGTCAAGCAGGTCGACATCGAAACCAACGCGCTCGCCGCCGTCGCCGATGGCTTCGAACGGAGGATAGTCGGGAGAGTTGCCCACGGTGATCTCACCGGCGGCTTTGACCTTCTCCAGGGTGGTTCCGGCCTGGGCGAAAGAGAAAGCACACAGCGTAAGAGCCATGACCAGCATGAGGATGACGCGCAATTTGCTGAACTTCATATCTGTCTCCTTGTAAAAATGATTAATGGATCAATCCGGCCGGAGTGGCGGGAAAATTATACAAGCTCTTCATGACGGAAAGGTCTAATCGACGATCCCGGCCATGAGAGGACCAATCTTGCGGAAGGTGTCCTTGTCGGTATTGTCCAGGACATCCAGAATTCGGCCCCGGTAGATGACCGCGATGCGGTCGGCCAATTGCAGGGCCTCGTTGAGATCCCCGGTAACCAGAAGCACGCCCGCCATGGACCGTGCTTCAAGCAGCCGCTTCCAGACTTCTTCGGTGGCGGACACATCCAGTCCCTGGGTGGGTTGTTCGGCCACGATGAGCTTGGGTTCGCGATAGAGTTCGCGGGCCAGAACGGCCTTCTGAAGATTGCCGCCCGAGAGCTGCCAGGCCAGGGCGTGAATGCGGCCGGGGCGGATATCGAATTTCTCGATGAGCCGGACCGTGTGCTTCGCGGCCTTTTTCTTGTCCAGCCATAGCCCTTTGGCAAACCCCTTGCGGGTAGTCAGGAGCAGGTTGTCCACGAGGTTCTGATTGGGCAGCGTGGCCAGGCCCAAACGGTCCTCGGGGATGTAGCACATAGACCTGTTCCAAGTGGATTCGGCAAAGAACTTGCGCCACGGGTGGCCCATGATGAACACGGTGTCGAGCGGCGGCTTGGTCAGGCCGGTCACGGCCTCCACCAACGCCTTCTGGCCGTTTCCGGCCACGCCCACCAGCGCCACGACCTCGCCACGGCGAACGTCCAGGTCCACCTCGGTCAGACCGAGGCCGGTGAGATTCCTGACCTCAAGGACCGTATCGCCGATCTCGGCGGGCTGCCGGTCCACTTCAAGAAGGACTTCCTTGCCGACCATGCGCGAGGCAAGATCGGCCTTGGACTCGATGGATTCCGGGTCCAGCTCGCCCTCGATCCGACCGCGCCTGAGAATGGCGATCTCGTCGGCCAGGGCGATGACCTCTTCCAACTTGTGGGAGATGAAAATGATGGACTTGCCCTGCTCGGTCATGCGCCACAACGCTTCGAAAAGGCTGCGCGTCTCCTCCGGGGTGAGAACCGCCGTGGGCTCATCAAAAATGAGAATGCGGCTCTCGCGGTAAAGAAGTTTGAGAATCTCCACCAATTGCCGCTCGCCCATGGACAGATTGCAGATGCGCTCGCCAGGCTTGATGTCCAGGCCGTATCGTTCCGCCAATTCACCCACGCGGTGTTCCATCTCGCGGGGGGAGACGAAAAAGCTGCCCTCCTGCCCGAGAAGAACGTTTTCAGCCACGGTCATGGAATCCACAAGCATGAAATGCTGATAGACCATGCCGATGCCCGCCCGAATGGCGTCCTTGGAAGAATTGAACCGGACAGGCCGACCGTCCACCTCGATCGTTCCCTCGTCGGGCTTGTACCTGCCCGCCAGCATGGACATCATGGTGGACTTGCCCGCGCCGTTCTCGCCGAGCAGGGCCTTGATGCGGCCCGGATACACGTCGAGCGTGATGGCGTCGTTGGCCACCACCTTGCCGAACCGTTTGGTCAATCCCTTGAGGCTGACCACCGGCCGCGCGTCCTTGGCAAGGGGGCGGGTCCGCACGGGCCGGACATATTGCAGGTCGGTCATCCCCTACCCCTCCGGCTCGATGTTGGTGCCGAGAGCGGCCGGAGCATCAATACGGCGGCCGCGCCAAGCGGAGAGAATCAAGACCAGGATGGTCAGCAAATACGGAAGCATGAGCAGCAGAGAGGACGGCAGATGCGTACCCGCGGCCTGGAGCCTGAGCTGAAAGGCCATGACCCCGCCGAACAGGTACGCCCCCACCACGGCCCGGCCGGGCCGCCAAAAGGCAAAGATGACCAACGCCACGGCGATCCAGCCACGACCGCCGGAAAGCCCGTTGGTCCAGAGGTGAGTGTAGGCCAGGGACAGATACGCCCCGCCAAGTCCGACCAGGAATCCGCCGGCCATCACCGCGAAGTAACGCAAACGAATGGGCTTGAGGCCGACGGCAGCGGCTGCTGCGGGCATCTCTCCGGTGGCGGCCACATGCAGGCCAAGACTGGTCCGCCGGAAGAAGAACCAGAACAGGAACGGAATGACGAAGGAAAGATAGACCAGCATGTCATGCTTGAAAAATATTTCGCCCACACCCGGAATCTGCGACAGCAGCGGGAAATCAAACGGATCGAAGCCGGGCGCGGCAAGGCCGACGTAGGGCACGCCCAGAAAATGAGTCAGACCACCGCCGAGGATGGTCAGGGCCAGGCCGGACACAACCTGGTTGCCCAGGCAGGAAATGCAGACGAAGGCGTGTAGTGAGGCAAGGAGCATACCAGCACAGCCGCCCGCCACAAACCCGAGCCAAGGGGAACCGGTGACGAGGCTGGTCCAGAATGCGGCCAGAGCGGCCAGGGCCATCATGCCCTCCACGCCGAGGTTGAGCACCCCGCCCTTCTCGGTGAGCATTTCACCCAGGGTGGCGTAGAGGATGGGGGTGCCGGACTGCACAGTGGCCGCGAATAGCGGTATGAGGAATTCCCACATGACCTTACTCCTGCCTCGGTTTGCGGACCAGCTTGTAGGTCAGGAAGAACTGTCCGGCCAGAACGGTGAGAAGAATGACGCCTTCCATGATGGTTCCGAAGGCGGCCGGAATCTGAAGCTTGAGCTGCATGTTCTCGACGCCCACCCTGAGAGCGGCCAGGAGAAAGGAGGCGAAAGCGATGTTCAACGGCTCCAGGCGCGCCAGCCAGGCCACCACGATGGCGGTATAGCCGTAGCCGACCATGAGCGAGGGCTGAAGCCGATTGAGAATGGCCGAGGTCTCCACGCACCCCGCCCAGCCTGCAAAACCGCCGGACAGCCCCATGACGAACAGAACAAGCATACCGTAATGAATCTTGGCGTAGCGGGCCACGCGCGCGCCCTCGCCGCTGGCCTTGAGCTCGAATCCGAGCCGGGTGAAGCGCATGAACGCCCACAGACCGACGCCCACGGCCACGCAAAAAAATATGCCCCAGTGCACGCGGCTGCCGCCGATACCGGGAATGATCGCGCCTTCGGTAAATTCGGGAGTCATGGGGAAACCGAAGCTCGCGGGGTCCTTCCACACGCCGAAGACCAGATAGTCGAGGAGCAGGATGGCGATGTAGTTGAGCATCAGGGTGGAAATGATCTCGTTGACCCGGAGCTTCAGCTTGAGGAAGGCCGGAATCAGCGCCCAGGCTCCGCCCAGAATGAAGGCCATGACGAACATGAGCGGCAGCAGGACAAATCTCGGCAGATCAGGGAACGACAAAGCCATCCAAGTGGCCCCGATGGCTCCTAGGGCGAACTGCCCTTCGGCCCCGATGTTCCACAACTGCATACGAAAGGCCACGGCCACGCCCAGCGAACACAGGAAAAGGGGAATGGCCTTGAGGAGCACGTCCTCCAGGGACCAAAGGCTGCCGAAGCTGCCCTGCCAGAGCACGGTCAGGCCGTAGAACGCGTCCTTGCCCTGCCCTTCGAGAAGCAGGCCGCTGATCGCGAGGGAAAAGAGCAGGGCGCCCAGGAAAACAACCAGGGCGCCCCACTTCCAGGGTTCATCTCTTTTTCTTATCTTCAGCACGTGTACCGTCTAGTTGGTGGTGCCGACCACGCCTTCAACGAACCAGTCCATGCCGAGCAGCGCGGCATCATCGGGGGCGGTACCCTCGGCGAAGACCACTTCACCGGCCTGATTCTTGACGGGGCCCGCGAAGATGACGTCCTTGCCGGATTTGAGCTCGTCCCGCTTGGCATTGACCATGGACTTCACGTCGTCCGGAACCATGGCACCCAGGGGAGCGATATCGACCACGCCGTCCTGCAGGGAGCCCCAGGTGGACTTGTCGCCCTGCCAGGTGCCGTCGCGAACCTCTTCAACGGTCTTCACGTACATCGGACCCCAGTTCCAGATGGCGGAGGTCAGGTTGGCCTTGGGAGCGAAGGAAGCCATGTCGGTGTTGTAGCCAATGCAGTAGGCGCCCGCTTCCTGGGCCGCTTCCTGCGGAGCCGGGGAATCCTGGTGCTGGGTGATGACGTCGCAACCGGCGTCGAGCAGGGATTTGGCGGCGTCCTTCTCCAGCGCCGGATCATACCAGGTCTTGGTCCAGACAACGCGGACCTGAGCCTCGGGGTTCACTTCGCGCACGCCGATGGTGAAGGCGTTGATGCCGCGAATGACTTCGGGGATGGGGAAAGCAGCCACATAGCCGATTTCATTGGACTTGGTCATGGAACCGGCGACCAGGCCGGTCAGGTAGCGGGCCTGATAGATGCGGCCGAAATAATTATTGACGTTGGGACCTTTCTTGAAGCCGGAGCAGTGCATGAATTTGGTGTCAGGAAATTCCTTGGCGACCTTCATGACCGGGTCCATGTAGCCGAAGCTGGTGGCGAAAATGATGTCCATGCCTTCGCGGGCCATGTTGCGGATGACGCGCTCGGAGTCCGCACCTTCGGGAACCGACTCGGCGAACTTGGTGGTGGCGAAGGGCAGCGCTTCCACGGCCTGACGACCAATGTCGTGAGCAAAGGAGTAACCGGCGTCGCCCACGGGAGAGACGTAAATGAATCCGGCCTTGACGACCTTGGGCGCTTCAGCGGGAGCCTGGGCTTCCTCGGTCTTGGCGGGTTCCTCTGCCTTCTTTTCCTGCTGCGGAGCTTCACCGCAGGCGAAAAGGGAAAGCGCCATCAGCAGCGCCGCAGATATTCCAATCAGTTTCAGCAGTTTCTTCATGAAGACCTCTCCATTAGCGGTTAAATATCAAAAACGCATATCCCAGCTACCGATATCGGGCAAGACCCAATTTGGCCGGGACGATGCGAGTTCATTGAAATTCAATGCTGTTTTTTCAGCTCGATTCCTATTCATTGACCTGGACAATAGGTTCCACGAACTGTGTACCGGCATCCCATGGAAACAGTATCCAGGTATCCTGGCTGACCTCGGTGATGAAGGTGTCCACCGTGGGGCGGCCTTCCGGCTTGGCGTAAACCGTGGCGAAATGCGCTTTGGGCACCATGTCGCGGGCGATCTTGGCGGTCTTGCCGGTGTCCACCAGGTCGTCGATGAGCAACCAGCCCTCGCCGTCGCAATCCACTTCCTTGAGGATATTGGCCTCGCCCTGATCCTTCCAATTATAAGAGGACAGGCAAATGGTGTCGATGAGGTGAATGTCCAGCTCACGGGCGATAATGGCGGCGGGAACCAACCCGCCGCGCGTGATGGCCAGGATGCCCTTCCACGGGCCCCTTTCCACCAGCCGCCAGGACAACGCCCGGCAATCGCGGTGCAGTTGCTCCCAGGAAACGGGAAACATCTTCTGATATCGGCTCTTGTCGACCATGCGGATAAACTCCTTGCGCGGTGTGGGAACGACGGGCTTCGTACCCGTGTCCGGACAATTAATCAAGGGGGCAAGCGTCCCCTTTGTAATCTAAAAGGAAATCAAATGGCTTCCGAGCCTTGGAAACGTCAGCGGCGAAACGGATCACGACTGAGGCCGGGCGCCGGACAAAGCGGCCCCTCCGCCTCATACGCCCTTGCCGCGTTCCGCCAGCATCTGCGCACCGTAAAAGGCCGCGCCGAACAGGCCGCTCGCTTCGTTACCATTGAGCCGAATCGGAATGGAATGAAGAAATTCTTGATAAACATGGGAGTTGTGAAATTCCACCATGAATTCCGGCACCTGCACGAACATGGGGTTCTTGGCCGCCACCCCGCCCGTTATGAATAACCCGCCGGTGGTCATGAGCCCGATGGCCCAGTTTCGGCACGCCCGGGCGTAAAATCGGGCGTACCATACGGTGGTTTCACTCTCCGGAACGAGTTTGGCGGATATTTCCTTCGGCGTCAGATCCTCGCCGGTCAAATAGCGGTGCAGCAGACTAAGTCCGAGCCCGGTGACCACGGAATCCCCTTCCGGCCAGTTTCGCCCGCCCTCGACGCGATTGAATTCTGCGTACTCGGCCTCATCTTTCCCGACAAACGGAAAAGCCATATGTCCGCCTTCAGAAGGCAAGGCCATCCACGTCCCGCCGGTCTGAAGCAAAGCTGAATAGCCCAGCCCGGTTCCAGCCCCGATAACGCCGATGGTCTCGCCCTCCACGGGCCCCCCTTCCTGAATGACCAGGGCATCGTCCACCGCGCTCGTCCGACAGGCGAACGCCTGGGCGGAGAAATCATTGATGAGGCGCACGGCGGGCGTGCCGAAATCAACTTCCCGGAGATCGATGCCCCAGGGAGCGTTGGGCAGGTTTGGACAAGTAACGCCATGGTACACGGCCCCTGCCGGGGCCAGTACAGCGGCTTCGAAGCCGCCGGGAACAGCCGGGAACTCGCTCTCCCAAAGCTGTTCGACGAGTTCCGGAAATGTCCGCGCCCCATGGGTTTCGAGCCAGATGGACTCCAGCATCTCAAGCCCGTCGCCATGCGCCTCGAACAAGGCAAACCGACTGTTGGTGCCGCCGATGTCGGCGGCCAGAATCTTGGCCATGTGCCCCTCTCCTCCGTGGAACGCACCCTATCACAATCAGCCGAAAAAAAAAGGAGCCCAAGGGCTCCTTTTCCTGCCGATTCGAGATGTTCCGGATCAGGCCGCTTCCGTTGTTTTGCGGAGTTCGCCGTCTTCATCTCCGCCGGGCATGTCGGTCAGGTCCACCGGGCGGTTTTTCTTCTGCACGTATTTGCGAGTGATACGGCGCAGTGTTTCGGTCTTGCCCTCCCGTTCGGCCGGGGAAAGAAACGAAGCGAGTTTGCGTTCCAGCTTGTAGGAGTTCTGCTCCTTGCTGATGGCCACGATGCCCTCCATGACGAGCTTCTGATTGAGCAGCTCGGCCCTGGTGGAATAATTAATGTTTTCCGCAATGGGCGCAAACACGAGATGAGACAGGATAAGACCGTACAGGGTGGAGATGAACGCCACCGGGATATTCTTCAGGATTACGGCGGTATCGTTGATCCCCATGAGCAAGCCGATAAGCCCTATGACCGAACCGGCCACGCCGAAGGCCGGAGCCGTGCGGGCCAGGGTCTGGAAAAATCGCTCGGACTGTTGGCGGCGCAGGTTGAAGAAGGCCATCTCAGCGTTGAGGCATTCACGAATCTCTTCTTCCTTATAATTATCCACCAGCAGGCACAGCCCGCTCTTCAAAAAAGCGCTGGTCGCCTTGTTGGCGGACCGCTCCAGGGAGAGCACTCCGTCCACCTTGGATTTGACCGACAGATCAAGCAGCGTATCGACAATCTCCTCGGCCGTGGTACGCCCGTTGGCGTATACGGCGCGAGCGACATCAAAAGCGTTTTTCACGTGCTGAACGGGGTAGCTGATGAGCATGGCCGCGGCCAGCCCGGATGCGACCACAAGAAAAGCCGCAATATTGAAATACGCCCCGGCCGCTCCGGTGAGCATGAAGCTGCATACAAAAACGGCCAGACTCAGGGCTACGCCGATAATATTTTTTCTGCCCATGAATGCCTCCGATGAATCAATTGTTGGAAATGACGATTTCGACCCGGCGGTTCAGGGTCTGGTTGGCTGCCGAGGTTTCGGGCAGTTCGGGCTGGTACGCCCCCCGGCCCGATATGACCAACCGTTTCGGATCGATGCCGAGCCTCGCGATGAGACGGCCCGCCACATCGGCCGCCCGTTCGGACGACAGGATGAAGCTCCTCACCCCTTCCGCCTCGCTTTGATCCGCGAATCCGATGACGTGCACCATGCCCGGACTCAGGCGAACCACTTCGCCAATCTCGTCGAGATAGACGGCCGACTCGGGTTTGAGCTGTCCTGAATTGACGTCGAAGAAAAGATCGCCGCGCAAGGTCGCGCGCACCTGTCCCGGGGCCTCACGGACCACGGTGATGCCGTTGGCCCGGGATCGGTACAGGACCTCGTTTTCAGGCATACGGACCACATCCGACGATCCGCCCGTCTCGGCCCGGCTGGCGATCTGCCCAATGAGCCCGATGAGCGGGTCCAGGGCGCTGGCCGACTGGGCCTGTTCAGCGGATTGGCGGCTGAACAGGATTTTCACGTCCTGCCGGTTGCTCGCATAGATAAACAACACGGCGAACAAGACGAACATGACCATCATCAAATCCGACCACGGCACAGCCCAATCATTGGCCCCCCGGCTCGGGTCCGCGCCGTCCATCTGGTGAAACGAGGTGAATCCCTGTAGGTCTTTCGAATTCATTTTTTGCATCTTTTCTCCTGCGCCTAGCGCGCACGATTTGAAGCAAAAAGCCTGCCACGATTTTAACACTCTAAAATAATGAGAAAAACTTAAAACTGCGTCGAATCAAGAACGATCCGAACGACAGAAAGACCTTCCGTCCGTCAAGAGTCCGTCGTTGACGCGCGGGATGATATGGGGAACATTCCGGGCATGACAAAAACAGGCCCATTCATCAATCGATCGCCCATCGTCCTGGCCTCGGGTTCGCCCCGACGGCGCGAACTCCTCTCCGACCTCGGACTGACTTTAGACGTCCACCCCAGCCCGCTTGAGGAGCCGGCCCCCAAACCGGACGAATCGCCCGCCGACTATGTCCTCCGCATGGCGGAATTGAAGACTTTGGATGTGGCCGGGAAATTCCGGGGCGCAACTGTGATCGGCGCGGACACCGCCGTGGTCCTGGGCAACCGCATAATGGGCAAGCCGCGCTCCAAGCTCGACGCGCTGGACATGCTGGAAGCGCTGTCCGGCGAAACGCATCAGGTGGTCACCGGATTCTGCGTGGTCCTGCCCGATGGCGCAATCCTGTCCGAAGCGGTGAGCACGGATGTGGACATGCGCGTCTCCACCGAAGACGAGTTGATGAGCTACATTGAAACCGGCGAGCCCATGGACAAGGCCGGAGCCTACGCCATTCAGGGCGTGGGAACCTTTCTGGTCACCGCCATACGCGGCTCGTACACCAACGTGGTCGGTCTGCCCGTGGCACGGCTTTTTGAGGTACTGACAAAATACGGCATCGTGACGCCGGGGAATTTGTAAAGGCGGCCGTTGGCCATTCAGCTCGCGACATGGCATTACACGGCAAAGGAGACAGCATGACGAACCAGGGCGATATCCTCGACTACTCCGACAGGCTTTTTGAAGTCGGTTTCGAAGTTGCCGACCACAAGGAAAAAGCGCTGCGCATAATCAGATCCCACTGCAATTTCGGCTTTCCCGAGCCCGTGCAATCCGGCCGGACATACACAGTGGTCATCCCCATGCAGATCATTCCGGAAGTGATCCGTTCCCTGAGCGAAGCAAACATTGCCGTGTACGGGATCACCCGGCGTTTTTTGGAAGACATGGATTCAAGAAACGCGTCGCCCGCCGCATCCCCTATGGCTTGATGTACCGGACGAGATAGGTAAATTCGCCTAAATCGGCCACACTTTCCTGAACGAAACCGAAAGGCTCGACCAATAGATCAGCGTTCTCGAGGCCGATTCGCTTGCCCATGGACGGGCCGGGGCCGTGGTCGAGTTTCTTGAATTCGATGAGCGAAAAGCGTCCTCCCGGCACAAGCACCCGATTCACTTCGGCCATGAGTCCCGGTCTGACGGATTCCGGCAGGTCATGCAGCACGGTTGCCATATACGCGGCGTCAATGGCCCCGGCCTCCAGGTGAAGCGGCTGCGAGATATCTGCCACCATGGGTTGAATATTCCCCAGCCCTTCCCGTCGGGCGGACTCGGCCAGGGCGGCTATGCCCTCCTCCCAAAGGTCCAATGCGTATATCAGGGAACCGGCCTTCAACCTACGGGCCAAGGGCAAGGCATACATCCCCGCGCCGCAACCGAGATCAAGGTACGTGGCCCTGAGGCCGACAATTATGCTGTCGAAAACGAGGTCCTGATCGATGTGGCCGAAACTGCTCTTACCGGCGGCTTTTGGCATGGCGTCCATGATTTCTCCAGGAAGATGTTCACGAATCAATACAGGATACGCACCAAAGACAACGACGTCAAAAGAATGGAATCGTTTATGGGTTGACCCGTTTGCCCAGAATGGACAGGCTATATTCCCGGCCATCCATCTCGGCGATGTCGGGGAATCTGCCCCACTCCTCGAAACCGAAGGATTTGAAGAGGCGAATGGAACCCTCGTTGTGCGAAAAAATGTAGCCGAGCACGGTCTTGATGCCCAAAGCCGGTGTCATGGCCAAGACCTCCTTGAGAAGCCTGCCGCCCAGTCCCTGCCGTCGATGCTCAGGAGCGATGTAGATGCTTATTTCCGCAGTGTGGTCATAGGCCGGACGGCCGTAAAATGACTCGAAGCTGACCCATGCCGCTACTTTGTCGCTGATGCGCTCCACAAGTATGGGTCTGGCGGGAGTGTGGGAGCGGAACCAGGCCACTTTGGACTCGACCGAGACTTCCTCGGTGTCGGCGGTGGAAATGCGCGTGGCAACCGTGGAATTGTAGATGTCGACGATTCTCGGGAGGTCCTGTTCCGTAGCGGGCTGCATTCCGTATGCTCCTTGATTCCGAACTCTGCCGGGCACGTTTGCAGACAACCTTAATTCCCCTTTTCCCCATCCGCAAGAGGCCTTGGCGAAACAGGCGACAAAAATCCGACGGTACCTTCCGGGCCTTCTCCAAGGATGTTGCCTGCGGCCGCGTTTCCGATTATCACAGCGAAAAAACAGCCTGGAGCCGTCATGTCCACATCCAATCCTCTCGACAAACTGGCTGCCGCAGTGGCCACGCTCGGCCCGGTGGGCCACTTCCCCAAAGCCCCCGGCACCTGGGGTTCCCTTGCGGCCGTAGTGGCCGCGCCCTGGCTTTTCCTGACTCTGTCCCTGCCGTTGCGTGCGGCCGCCCTCGCCCTTGTCTTTTTTGTCGGCACCTGGGCCTGTGGACGGGCGGAAATCGTTATGGGAAAAAAGGACCCCGGCTGCGTGGTCGTCGACGAACTTTTCGGCCAGTGGCTCACCCTGATCTTCTTCACGGCCATGCCCATCTGGTACCTGCCCGCTGCCTTCGTCCTGTTCCGCATCTTCGACATCCTCAAGCCGTGGCCCGTCAAATGGGCGGAAAACGCCTTCCCGGGCGGCTACGGAGTCATGCTGGATGACGGCGTGGCCGGACTTTATGCCATGGGCTGCCTCCATCTTCTGGCCTACTTCGTCTCGATGATCGGCTAAAACCGGCCTCAAAGCTTCCTGGCGAATCGCTGATGCTCCGACGGAATTGATAGATTCAATTCCTCTTCCGCCGTTCCTTCCGGCCACCACCCTGACTCGCTCCGACGAAGGGCCTTACGAGCGCGGCCGAACCAAAACCGCGACAGGCCAACGGTGAGGCCCCGGCCAAAAATAAACGCCACCCCTTTCGGGACGGCGTCTATTATCGCATCGGTGTGCGTCGAGCTATTTGACTATGAACTCGTCGCGGCGGTTCTTGGCCCAGGCGGTCTCGTTATGACCGGGATCGACCGGGTATTCTTCGCCGAAGCTGACGATCTTCATGCGTTCGGGCTCCACGCCAAGAATAACCAGATGTTCATAGGCGGCACGGGCACGGCGCTCGCCCAGAGCGAGGTTGTATTCCTCGGTGCCGCGTTCGTCGCAGTGACCTTCGATAACCACATTGACGTCCTTGAATTTACGCAGAATGTTGGCCTTCTGGGCAAGGGTGGAACGCGCTTCTTCGCTGAGGTCATAGGAATTGAAGGCGAAATGGATGGTCACGTTGGTCAGCTCTTCAACAGCCTCGGCTTTAGCGCGGGCCTGCGCTTCTGCGGCCAATGTGGCCTCGTCGACAACAGGCTCCTCCTGAACGGGCGGAGTCCACTGGGTATCATCCTTCACTTCGACCTGGCTCGGGGCAGGTTCCGTGGTTGTGGATTTCTTTGCACACCCGGCAAAAAGAAGAAGGGACACGGCCATAAGGGCCACCATACCGACATACCATTTGATTTTCATGCTCACTCCTTGGTAAAGCTGTCGCCCGGCCATATTGTATTGATCCGAGAGCGCTCGGTTTTCGCGACTTTTACGATGTACATTTTCCCCAATAAAAATCAAGTCCAGTTGTATTACATTTTACCACTGCATGGAAGTATCCCAGGCCGGAGCGAAGGCGGCTCCCTTGCCAGTGGATATTTTTCGCGGCTTATCTCCGTGCCGGGTCGTTAAATAAAGCTGATATTCTCCGGTCCTGCTGGAGGCGAATGCCACAAAGTAGCCATCCGGGCCGAAGGCGGGGTACTCGTCGTTTCCGGGGCCGAAGGTCAACTGCTTCTCCCTGCCGGTTTCCAGGTCGTGCAGGAAGATACGGTGCCCATTGCTGGTTTGATGGGTGTAGGCCACATACCGGCCATCAGGGCTCAGGCAGGGATGGGTGTTGTACTTGCCCGTCGTGGTCACGCGCCGGACCTGCCCGGTCTTCATGTCCAGAAGATAAATGTGCGGATTTCCGGCCCTGCCGGAGGTGAAGGCCATCTTGGAGGCGGTACGGTCAAAGCTGGGCGAGACATCGATATAAGGACTGGCCGCCAGCTTTTTGCCGATCTTGTAGGACTTGCTCAACTCGTAGATGTTCGTGGTCCCATTCAGATTGAGGGAAAGGTAGAGCACATCGTCCGGGCCGTAGACCGGGCTGATGACCGTGTCGCCCAAGCCCTTTGCGAAGCGGCGGATTTTCTGCGTATTGCTGTCGTAGATGCACAGTTCGTGGCGATCGTCCCCGATGTGGGTAAAGGCGATTTCATCGCCCTCGGCGGACCATGCAGGGCTAAGGTTGAAGCCGCCCAGATCGGAAATCTGGCGAAGCCCCCTGCCCTGCGGCAAAACGGTGTAGATCTCCTTGACCTTGCCGTCCTGCTTGACGAAGGCGATAGGCGAATCAAAGAATCCCTTCTTGCCGGTCAGAGCTTCCAGAAACGCCGAGCAAAACCTGTCGGCCACCATGGGAAGCTTGTCGCCCACATCGCGATAGGCTTTGCCCACCACCCGGCGTCCGCTGAACGTCTCGAACACCCGCGCTTCGATATACTGACCGTTCCAGCCAGTGGTCATGCACAGGTCGACGCGAGCGAGCTGAAACGGCTTGAAGTCGATATCCTGGGCACTCACGCCCCGGCTCGGATCGCCTCCAAGAAGCTCTCCCACGGAAACCAGCTTCAGAAACGGGATGTAGGCGAGGTTGTTTTTCACCAACTCCTCGAATTCCTTGGCCGCGGCCTCGGGAACAGGATTCCCGTCAAGCCCCTTGGGCGGAAGCAAGGTAATGTTGACCATGCGCTGGCCCGGGCCATGAATATCCACGGTCAGGGGGCCTTGCGCCAAAGCGGTCGAAGCCGCGAGGCAGACGAGTGCAATCAAGACAAAAAAGGTCGTTATCCGTTTCATACCGTTTACTCTGAGAGTTCCTGGCTGTTGAAATTGATGCGAATAAGCCGATCGCGCGGGGTTCTCGGCTTTTCGACATACTCGGTTTCCTTGATGGCTCGAAGGGCAGAACTGTCGAACTCAGGATTATTCGATGATTCCAGAACCTTCGAGGAAAGAATCTTACCGTCTTCCGCAAGGGTCATCTCAATGGTCGCCGTCAGATTGGTCTCCCCGGCGAATGCGGGATACCGCCAATTCTTCTTGATGGCGGACCCGACGATGAGAGCATAAACCTCGGACAGACCGGAACCGGAACCGCCCGTAAAACCACCTTCACGGCCGCCCTCCTGCCCACCCGGTTGACCGCCATGGGCATAGACGTCACTCCCCTCGCGCTTCTTGAGCGCGGCCAACTCGGCGGCCAGATTCTTTTTCTGGGCAGCTTCTTCGCGCTTGGCCTGCGCCTTGGCTGCCGCCATGCCTTCCGCCAACAATTGCTGAGCGGTTTTTTGGGGCTTCGGCTTAGGCTTCGGCTTAGGCTTCGGCTTAGGCTTGGGCTTAGGTTGAGGCTTGGGCTCTTCCTTTTTCTTGACCACGGTTTTCTTTTCAACCTTCTTGGGGCTGATGTCCTTGACCTTCGGCTCCGGTTCGGGCTTGGCCTCAACCACCGGCACAGGCTTGGCCTCGGCCGCCGGTTCGGGCTTGGCCTCCACCACAGGCACGGCCGAAGTTTCGACCGGAGCCTCGGACTTGGCCTCCACCTTGACCGGCGGACCGGACGGAGGCGGAGCAAGGGAGATAAGGTCCACGTTGTACACGGGCCGGTCCAGGCTCACACGCGGCGCAGTATAATTCACGCCATAGAGCGCGAAGACGAAAATGCCCGCGTGGAACAAAAGAGAAAGAAAAAAGCCAAGGCCCTGCCGCATATCTCTAACAACTCTGTAAAATTACTTTTTCTTGTCCGGCTTGGGCTCTTCGGCCACGATGCCGAGCTTGTCGATGCCCGCCGCCTTGATTTCGCCCATGACCTGAACCACCGTGCCGTAGGGCACCTCCCGGTCCGCGCGCAGGAAAAGCTGCTTCTTCTGGGTGGCCACCAGCCGCTTGAGGTGCTCCTCAAGCTCGTCCAGGCTTACCTTGTACTCGTCCAGAAAGATGTTGCCGTCCTTTTTCACGGTCAGGACCAGATGTTCGGAATCCTGCGGCAGGTTGCGGACCGTCCGTGTCGCGGGCAGGTCCACCTCGACCCCCTGTGTCATGAGCGGAGCCGTGACCATGAAGATAATCAGCAGCACCAGCATCACGTCCACGAAGGGCGTGACGTTGATCTCGTTGAGAAACCCGCCGCCGGTCTTGATCGCCATGACCGACTCCTAGTGGCGCTCGGGCTTGTCGGCCCAGGCGATTTCACGTTCGGCCCGGTTCAGGAACGCGCCGGCGAAATCCACCATGCCGGACTCCACCTCGTTCAGCTTGCCGAGAAAATAGTTGTAGAAAATGGTCGCCGGGATGGCCACGAGCAGGCCGATGGCCGTGGCGATAAGCGCCTCGGAAATGCCTGGCGCGACCGTTGCCAACGCCGCGGACTGCGCCTGCCCGATGGAGTGGAACGAGTGCATGATGCCCCAAACCGTGCCGAACAGGCCGATGAACGGGGCCGCGTTGGCGCAGGTGGCCAGGAACGGCAGGTTGCGGGTCAGGCCGCGCATCTCCTTGGAAATGCCCTGCTTGAGCACGCGCCGGAGGGTGTCCTTGACCAGGAGCCGTCTGCGCTCCCGGTTGACGTCCGCCTTTTCGAGCTGGCGGAATTCCTTCACGGCCAGCGAGGAAACCCGGGCCAGGGGCGAATCGCTCTTGTCGCCCAACTGCTTGATGCCCTTGGACAGATCGCCTGCGGCCATGAACGCGTCGTAACCGCTGATGACCCGCTTGCGGGCCGTGCCGATGGTGAAGAACTTGAGGAAGATGATGGTCCAGCTCCACAGGGACATGCACCCCAGAAAGAGCATGACCAGCTTGACCGCCAGGGTCGCCCCGGAAAGCAGGGTCAGGATGTCGTTGTCGGGCAGAAAATTCATGATTTCACCTTTGATTCTATGGGCTTTGCAACCCGCTTCATGCGAAGAAAGCCGGGCCAGAAAGCCACGGCTTTTCCGTATCTCCGAAAGTGCCTACGCCTTTTTTGTCACAACAGTGCGACAATCGGGAAACATCATTTCATGCATCGCTGTACGATCTCCCAGGCGTTGGACTCGGTCTGCCGATATTCTTCGACCGTCAGCCCCGCGCCCAGCGCAATGGTCCGGCGCAGCTCCTCGCCCACCAGATCGCGCGGGGCGTGGGCGTCGTTGTTGACCACCAACTTGGCTCCGTGCTTCCGCGCCAGCGCCGCCACGTGTCCGTTGGTGTAGCTGTGGCCGCCGCGCGTGGTGATCTCCAGCGCGACGCCTCGCTCCGCCGCGAGCCGGACCTCCTCGTCGGTAATCAGGCCGGGATGGGCCAGAACATCCACCCCCGCCTCAATGGCCGCCAGGTTGGTGCCGGGAGCGACTGGCTCCACCGGGGTCTCGCCATGCACGACCACCACCTGCGCCCCGCTCTGCCGGGCGGCCCGGGTCATCTCGTCGATGAGCGCGGGCGGCACGTGGGTCAGCTCGACCCCGGCCAGAACGTTGATATCGAAAAAGTGCCCGTGCTTCTTGACGAAACGAAGCACGTTCTCCAAGGCGTGATACATGGTCGCCTCGTCCGCATGATCGGTCATGCAAAGGGCCTTGTACCCGATGACCTCGGCACGGCGGACAAGTTCGGCGGGGATAAGCTCCCCGTCGCTGAAAATGGTATGGGTGTGCAGATCTATCATAGGGGCCTACATCTTATATTTGATGTCGTCTTCGGAGAGTTTGTCCAGTTCATCCTGCCACTTCTCGGCGTCCTCCGTCTTGATGACCGCCTCGGGATGTTCCGGAAACGGGCCTCCGGCTTCTTCCAGAACGGATTCTCCAGCCAAAATGGGACACTCCGCGCGCACGGCCAAGGCGATGGCGTCCGAAGGGCGGCTGTCGATGCGCCAAGTCTCGTCGCCCGAAGCGATAACCAACTCGGCGAAAAAGGTCCCGTTCTCAATGTCGGTGATCTCGACGCGCGTGACCGTACCGCCCATGGCGCGGATGGTATTGAGCAGAAGGTCGTGAGTCATGGGCCGGGGGAAGGGCACCTGATTGATGGCCATGGAGATGGCCATGGCTTCCATGGCCCCGATCCAGATGGGCAACACCACGGTCTCCGCCTCATCCTTGAGGACGATTATGGGAGACTTCCCCGCTTCGTCCAGCGCCAGCCCGAAAATTTCGACCTTTACCACGGCTCGCCCGCCCTCTCTCCCACCAGGGAGTGTTTCTTGGCTTCCTTGATCGCGACCGGAACCATCATGCCGGTCAACCCGGCCGTCTCCTCCATGGATACGTTGACGATGCGCCCGGCCGGGTCGCGCCCTTTCCAGGAAGTGAAATCACCACCCTGCATACGGCTCAACCCTTCGATAAACGCGTCTGTACGTGCGCCCAACTGATTCTTTAGACATTTTCTAGTAATATTATTTTGCAGAGTCTGCAAGCGCAGCAACCGATCCGAGGCCTCTTCAGCAGGGACCTTGGGCTCCATATTTACCGCCGCCACGCCTGGCCGGTCGGAATACTTGAAGGAAAAGCTCGACTCGAAACCGACCCGCTCGACCATTTCAAGAGTCTGCCGGAAGTCCTCCTCGGTCTCGCCGGGGAAACCGACGATGAGATCCGAGGTCAGGCTGATGTCAGGCCTGGCCGCACGCAGGCCCTCCACGATGGAGAGATAGCGTTTGATATCATACTTGCGGCGCATGGCCTTGAGCACCCGATCCGAACCGGCCTGCATGGGCAGATGCAGCGAAGGACAAAGATTCGGCAACTCACCGAAAGCGCGGATGACCTCCTCGGCGATATCCTTGGGGTGCGAGGTGGTGAAACGCAGCCGGTCCAGGCCGGGGATGGCCGCCACGGAACGCAGAAGCTCCGCAAAGCTCACCCCCACTCCGCCCTTGTCCAGGCCGAAGCTGTTGACGTTCTGCCCCAGCAGGGTGATCTCACGCACGCCACTGTCGACCAGAGCACGGCACTCGTCAAGGATGGCGTCCGGGGTACGGGACTTCTGGCGACCGCGCGTGTACGGCACGATGCAATAGGCGCAGAAGTTATCGCATCCCTGCATGATATTGACGAACGCCTGCCGGGTGTCGCCCGAAACCACGGGCGCATCCGGCCGCTCGCGCTCCTCGTAAAGGGTAACGAAATCAAGCAGGGCCACCCGGTCGTCCTTGCCACCGGCAATGCGCTCCAGCGCGTTGGGCGCGCCCGCAATGCCGTCCGAACCGAAGACCAGCCTTACAAAGGGAAAACGATCGAAAAAACCGCGCCCCACCTGCTGGGCCACGCACCCGCCCACGGCGGCAAATACATTCTCGTCCCGCTTGAGATGGGCGGCAACACGTCCGAGTTCGCTATAAACCTTCTGCTCCGGCTTCTCGCGCACGCTACAGGTATTGAGGATATACACCTGGGCGTCGTCCTCGCCGGTCTCTTCCCAACCCCTGCTTTCCAGGGCGGCCGCCAGCCATTGAGAATCATGGACATTCATCTGGCACCCGAAGGTGGTGATGTGAAATTTCATATAATCTTATCCCGTCTTTCGGGTAGGTCGTTAGGTTCAGGCCGACAAGTCGGCGCGGTCAAGCGGGCCATTACGCATTGGCGAGCCATGTGTCCAGAAAGTGCAAGGTTTTTCCCAATGTTTTCTCTCTGGAAAGTGCGGTGTTGTCGATGACGAACTCGGCTTCCGGGTCCTGCTCGAAGGGCACGTCGACGCCGATGACCTCGCCCAACCCCTCAAAACTGCGACCTGTTTTCCGCCGCTCCAGCGCTTTGCGATAAAGATTCGCCATAACCTGGCCCGCAGGACGGCCCGCCTCGCGGGCCATGGCCGTCTCCAGATCGCAATGCACGAATATTTCGGCGAAACGGGGGATCAATCCGCGCGCATACCGCCGCATGGACACCCGATAGGCCGAACCGTCCATGATGATGTTGCGCCCCTCACGCGTCAGGCCGGCCGCCTCCTCCGCGAACAGTGCGTAGGCGGCCTCGCGCTCCTCCGCGGTGTACGTCGGCTCCGGGAAATACGCCTTGCGCCGCTCGTCCATCTGCAACAGCATCGCATCCACGCCCCGGGCCGCAAGGGCAGCGCGCACGCCGCGCGCCAGGGTGGACTTGCCGCTGCCCGGAAGCCCGACGATCCAGACCGCCCACCCCCGCCGTCCGCCGCGATCCGTCATGTCTACTCCAGGTACTTGTTGACGTGCTCCCAATCGAAGATTTCGTCCTCGATGACATTGGACACGAAGTTGAACAGACGGCGACGCACGGAATCGGGATGATCCGGATACCACTCGGGAGAAGCGATGACCAGGCCTCGGAATACGCAGAACGGAGCCAAAACCTCAAGGACCTCGGTGTCGCCGGTACGGACCAGATATTCCTCGAAATACGCCCGGTACAACGTCTCGAAAGGCCCGGCCAAACCGTCGTGGCCGTACATGGACCAGAGCAGATAGTTAATGGCCATGCAGGCCAGATCGCCGCCGGGTTCGCCCCATTCCCCGCGGCTGCGGTCCAACACCGAGAACCGGCCGTCTTCGGTGACAAGGACATTCCACGGATGGAAATCGCCGTGCACTGCGCTCAGCCGATGAGCATACCTCTTAAGCTTCCAGCGCCAATCGACAAGACGCTTTTCCAATGCCTTGAATTGCTCGTCGCCAAAAAAGGCGTAGTTGCGGGGGAACGCCTCATCCACCAGACCGAGAATGCACTCGCTGGCTCCAAGTAGGTTACGGATGCGTCGAGCGTACAGGGACGGGTCGTCCAGTTTGACCGAATGCACTTCGGCCAGCCAGCGGGCGAACTCTCGGGCCATGTCCACGTCAGCGTCACGAAGGCCACGCTCCCGAATACGCTCCAGGTCGCGGAAGTAGTCGTATCCTTCGAGCTTCTCGCTGACGATGAAGAACTCCTTGGGGTCCAACACCGGCACCAGGGCGTCCGAGACGTTCACGTACCCCAACCCGAGGGGCCGGGCGTGACACTCCATGCGGCCCGATGTCTCGTACTGGGACATGAGGATGGCCGCCCGGTCCCAGTAGAACTGGTGGCCATACCTGTCGCCCTTCATAATCGAAAACACGGCCTCCCGGACCTCGCCGCCCGTTTCGAAACGGACAAGCAGCGGTTTTCCGTAGCCGAATCCCTTCATGCCCTGCGCATCGAGGCTGCCGATATCGCCCGCCTTGAGAAGGCGGGCGTCGTCGCCGTATACGCTGCGCAAATACAATTCGATGGCCTGGTCCCTGAGTTCGATCATATCGCCCTCCCCGGCCTGTTCGGCCGCCGCTATTCGAGAGGCCCGAAGACCGACTCGTAGCGTTCCGTAAATTCCTTCAGAGAGAAGGAATGCTCCTGAGTGCCCTTGAACTCCACCGCATAGGTGGCACAGGTTGCGCCCAGCTTGGCCGCCTCGGCAACGGTCTTGCCCAGAGACAGCCCCTTGAGCAGCCCGGCCCGATAGGCGTCGCCCGCCCCGGTAGGGTCAAGCACTTCACTCGCCGGGACCACGCCGACGGCGGTATCCTTGTTGCCGCAACTGACGATGGAACCGTTCTCGCCAAGCGTCGTAATCAGATAGGCCGTGTTTTCAAGAAGCTCGGCCTTGGTCATCCCGGTAGACTTCTTTATCATTTCCAGCTCATAGTCGTTGACGATGAGGATTTCCGCACCGCAAACGGCTTCCTTGAGCTGATCGCCCGACAGGGCCGGAATCTGCTGGCCCGGATCAAAGATATAGGGAATGCCCTGCTCGCGGTAGTACCTGGGATGCTCAAGCATGTCGTTGATGTTGCCCGGGGCGATGAGACCGATGGCGTCGGACGAATCGATACGGCTCATGTCATACTGGCAGGGATACTTCATGGCCCCGGGATTGAATCCGTTGATCTGGTTGTCGGACATGTCGGTGGTAATGTAGCACCCGGCGGTGAACTCCTGCTCAATGGTCCTAATGCCGTCCACGGCGAGACCATACTCCTGAAGCCGCTTGTCGTAGGGAGCGAAGTCCTTGCCGACCTGACTGAGGATGGTGGATTTCACGCCCAGCAGGGACAGGTTGTAGGCGATGTTTCCTGCCGTGCCGCCGAAGCGTTCCACCAGGCCGTTCACCAGGAAGGAGACGTTAAGGATGTGAATCTTGTCCGGCAGAATATGGTTGGAGAACTTGTCGGGGAAAGTCATGATGCGGTCGAAAGCCAGGGAACCGGAAATATAAATCTGCATTTTCGCTCCTTGAAAGCTGATTGAATCACCGGGAAACTACGTGCATGGACGCGAACCTGTCAACGGTGCTCGTAGGCAGGGTCACGACTTGGCCGTCTCGCTCCTGATCCACGCGAGAAAATCCTGGTTGCCGCCGGAAATGGGCATGGCCACGACGCAGGGGACCTCGTAGCCGTGAGCGCCCTTGACCGCTTCGGTCAGCGTATCCACAAGCTCGGTCCTGGTCTTGGCGATAAGCACGACCTCCTTGCCGCGCTCCAGCTTCCCCTGCCACCAGTAAATCGATTTCATGCCGGGCAGGATGTTCACGCAGGCCGCGAGCCGCCTTTCCACAAGCATGGAACCGACGGTCTCCGCCTCGAACTCGTCCGCGCAGGTAATGTAAATGAATGATTCGGACATGGATTCCTCCGTTCACGGAAATGATACATGGTTCGACGCAGGACGCAACCGGGGAAGGGGTTCCTTGACCCTTGAGCCGCGCGGCGACAGGTGTTAACAAGCCTCCGACACGGAGTACATATGAACAAGAAAGAACGCGCGGCTGAAATTTTCGACCGTCTCTCGAAACGGTACCCCTCCCCCAAACCGGCCCTCAGCTACAGCACTCCATGGGAGCTGCTCGTGGCCACGGCCCTGTCCGCACAGTGCACGGACGAGCGGGTGAACAAGGTCACCCCGGTCTTCTTCGAGCGTTGGCCCGAAATCTCGGACGCCGCCGAGGCCGACGTGACCGAAATCGAGGAAGTGGTTCGCTCCACCGGATTCTTCCGCAACAAGGCCAAGAACATCAAGGCCGCGGCACAACGCATCATGAGCGAATACGACGGCGAGGTGCCGAGAACCATGGCCGAGCTGACGACCCTTGGCGGCGTGGCCCGCAAGACGGCGAGCATCGTGCTCTCCAACGCCTTCGGCGTGAACGAGGGCATCGCGGTGGACACACACGTCAAACGGCTGGCCTTCCGCATGGGACTGACGGACAAGACCGATCCGATCCGGGTCGAGAAAGACCTCATGCCCCTCTTCCCGCGCGATCAATGGGGCGACGTCAACCATTCCCTGGTCTTCTTCGGCCGGGAAATCTGTCCTGCCCGTAAACCCAAATGCGATATCTGCGAACTGGCCGACATCTGTCCGAAAAAGGGAGTCGAATAATGACCAAGCCCGGCGATTTCACCATCCACGCGACCGACAACCTTGCCCGGCGCGCCACCCTGACGACCGCCCACGGCGACATCCAGACGCCCATATTCATGCCCGTCGGCACTCAGGGCACGGTCAAGAGCCTGACCCCGCTGGACCTGGAGGAGATGGAGGCCCAGATCATCCTGGGCAACACCTACCACCTCTACCTCAGACCCGGCGACGACCTGGTGGCCCGGCGCGGCGGACTGCACAAGTTCGCCAACTGGAAGCGTCCCATCCTCACCGACAGCGGCGGATTCCAGGTCTTCAGCCTGGAAGGCATCCGCAAATTGTCCGAGGAAGGCGTGGAGTTCCGTTCCTACATCGACGGTTCCAAGCACTTTTTCTCGCCGGAAAAGGCCATCGACATCCAGCGAAACCTCGGCTCGGACATCATGATGGTGCTCGACGAGTGCGTGGGCTACGGCAACGACCGGGCCTACACCGAGAAATCCCTGGAAATGACCACCAGGTGGGCCAAACGCTGCCGCGACCACTATCCCAGGGGAACCGGCGACCAAATCATGTTCGGCATCGTCCAGGGCGGCTTCCACAAGGACTTGCGGGACCGCAGCCTGGAACAGCTCCGGGAAATCGACTTCGAAGGGTTCGCCATCGGCGGCCTGTCCGTGGGCGAGTCCACCGAGGAGATGTACGACATTCTTCATCACATCGCGCCCAAGCTGCCTTCCGGCAAGCCCCGCTACCTCATGGGCGTCGGTACGCCGCTGGACATTCTGGAAGGCGTCTCGGCGGGCGTGGACATGTTCGACTGCGTCCTGCCGTCGCGCAACGCCCGCAACGGGACCCTGTTCACCTCGCAGGGCAAGGTCAACATCAAGCGGGCCGAATACGCCGAGGATGACTCGCCTCTGGACCCCAACTGCGGATGCTATACCTGCCGCAACTTCACCAAGGCGTATCTGCGCCACCTGTACATGGCCAAGGAGCTGCTCTCCTACCGGCTAAACACCTACCATAACCTGTATTTCTATCTGGATTTGATGAAACAGATCCGGAAAGCCATCGAAGAAGGCTCCTTCCGGGATCTCAAGGCGAAATACGAAGCGGCCTACGGCCAAAAATAGACACCGAAATCCGCCGCGCCTCGGTTACTTGTCCGATTCCACCTCGGGAGCGATGCTGAAGATCGCCCCGGGGTATTCTTCGGCGCACTGAAGCAAGGTCAGATTGGCCTCGCTTCCGGAAAGCACTTCAGCCAACCCGCCGAGGATGCGGTCCAGAAAACCGTACTTTTCGTCGAACTCTGCGAAGACACGCGGCTCGCCCTCCATGTTGACGGCCCGGATGATGTCGAGGACGCGAACCTCGCCGAGTTCGCGTGCCGGAGCGTAGACCTCGCTTCCAGGCAGGTCCGCGGGAACGGTGTACCCCGCTGTCTGCAGGACCCGAAAGAGGTCGGAGACCAACGAGGCGGGCGCCATGAGGCCGTCGGAGATTTCCTCCACGGAAGGCAGCGGACGGCCTTCGTGAAACCGCTTGGCCAGGACAACCATCATCAGCACAGCGATCTTCTGCCGCTCGTAGGGCGTGGCCGCGCCGAAATAGCGCTGCTTGACGAATGAGTTGATGTTTTGCCAGGCGTGGCTCACCTGCGCCCCGAGCAGAACTATGAGCCAACTCAAATATATCCAGACCAAGAGCAGCGGAAGCTGCGCGAAACTGCCGTAAATGGCGTTGTACTTGACCGCGCCGATCTGCCAATTGATGTAAAGCCACTGGGCCATCTGCCACAGCACGCCGCCCACCACACCGCCGATGACCGCCGCCCGTATGCGCACATGCGTATTGGGAATGAAGGCGTACATCATGGAAAAGGCCATGATGATAAGGAGGTAAGGCACCGCCTTGAGAAACATGGCCTCCAGGTAGCCGATGGCTCTGAGGCTCACCACATTGGAAATGAAATCCTGATTTTGCAGGCTGAAATTGAAGCTCGACGCGACAAACAGGAAAATGGGACCGAAAAGGATGATGGGAAAGAAATCCGTCACTCTGCGCCAGGCGGACCGACCCTTGCCCACGCTCCATATGACGTTGAATGCTTTTTCGATGGTTCCCACCAGGGAAAGAACGGTGAAAAGCAGCGTAACCACGCCGACCCATCCCAAGGCCTGGACATTGGTCCGATCAATGTATTCGATAATCTTGTCCGCCACCTCGGGCTGTCCCGTGGTCAGATGAAGGATGAGGTCGCGCATCTTGCCGGTGTTCTGGAACCCGAACCCCTTGGAAATGGAGAAGGCCACGGCCAAAAATGGAACGATGGACAAAATGGTGGTGAAAGTCAGGGCGGCCGCGCGGATGATGGTCTGATCCTTCACGAAGCTGAAGCCCACCAGATAAAGCAGACGGCAACCTCCCCGCAATGTACGAATCAAATAGGGAGTATCCGGAGTGTCGCGCACCCAGATATCTTCCAAAAGCTGTCTCTTCAGTTGTAATAACTGTCTCGCCGGATTCATAACCGCTCCGCGTGGATGATGAGAGTTCGTACCGTTGCCGCTTACACCGAATCAGCCTTCGCGGGCAAGTTGAGATCGCCCGATCAGAAAAGATCCCGCAGGAACTCGAAGGATTTCTTGGGCAGGCTCAAGATGTTGAGCACCGTATCGTTGAGGATTCTGCCCGTGGGGACTTCCACCTTCGGGTCCGTCAGTTTGCCCGTCAAACGCAGGGTGACGCTTGGCACGGCCACAAAATCGTTGCGAATGGACATCGCGATGGTATTGGCGGGCAGGCTGAAATTCCCCTCGCCGTAGGCCTGGAGCACGGGAGGCGCCTCAAGCCGGAACTTGTCGAGATGGAACACGCCTTCCTTGACCGTGGCTTCGGAATAACCCCGCCGAAAAGCCGTGCGTCCACTGGAGTGCACCGTCCGGCTCGAACCAATCTGGGGACTCCGGGATGCGGTAGGCTGACTGACGCCTCCGTTCCAGCCTGTAAACTTGAAAGAACCGTTGAGGATACTGAGCGAAGCCTTGCCCCTCAAATTGGCCAGGATTTCGTCGTCCGTTTTCCCAACGCTACGCAAATCCCCTTTGATGTTTGTCTCTCCGCGCATGTACTCCCGCTCGGCCATCTCGGCCATGAACGGTCCTGCCTGCATCCTTTCCACATCCAAGATCAGATGCAAATCAAGCGAATCCGACCCGACCTTTCCGTCCAAATTTCCCTTAAAATCGCCACCATGTAGCTTGGCTTGCAGCCGGGCCAAGGAAATGATGCCCGCGTTGGCACGAACAAATCCCTCTAGGAACTCCCCACGAATTCTGGCCAGAGTGAACTCCCGGAAAAAGAGCTTGCCGTTGAGCTTGAGAGCGCGAAGGAACTCAAGGGGCATCTCCACCGGCTCGGATTTGGGCACGACGCCCCTACGAATGTCCTCCAAGCTGGGAGCGGGACTCTTGGTCAGGTAGCGGTCGAGATCGAAAGAGCCTGCGGCCAGGGAAAAGGCGAACATGGGGTGGACATATCCCGTCCCGACCACATGTCCCTTGATCTCCATGCCGTCCAACTCTCCACGCAGGTCGCTCAAGGTGAACCCCTTCCCGTCCGCTGAAAATTCGGTGCGGACCGACGCTTTACGCAGAGCCTCGCCGTCCCGGGTCGAAAGACTTTTCCCAGTCAAAAGGTAAATTATGCGTTTGGGATCGGCCCCGTCAATGGAGAGGCTGCCCTCCGCTCTTCGCTCCTTGGCCGTTCCGGCCAACCGGGCACTGCCCTTGAGCGTGGTTTCCAAAGCTTGTAACACGCCGTTTTCCAGCCGGGCCGTCCCCTTCCCGGAATCAAAGGAGATGTTCCCGTCAAATCCCAGCCGCCGAGCTTCGTTGGGCAGCAAAGGGGTGGTCAGGTAGCCGTTGACGGACATTCCGGAACTTTTGGCATGAAGTTGATCGATATCCGCCGTGACAGGTCCCTTCGCCGTGACGTTCAGACTTCCCAGCGTCCCGGGGCTGCGTGTCTTCGCCGTGGCCGACACATCACCGCTCCAGATATTCGCGTCTTTCAAGGCTCTGGAGGTGATCTTCAAATCCAAATCGGCCTGGGTATAGGCGAAATCGAGCGGATCGCCCTCTTCCTTCTGGACAACCGCCTTGCCCTGACCAAGAAATAGTTTAGCCGTCACATCGAGATGCTGAAGCAAATTAATGGAGCGGGCCTCCGGCCGACATGTCATTTGGGGGACCATGGCCTCCAGATGAAGCTTTCCGGTTCCCCCGGCCTTGAAAGATTCGTGCTGCAGAAACGCAAACCCGTCCCCCTTCGATTCGGCATCCACCACGCAATCCAGGGAGAGGGTCGGAATCCCTTTGGCCTCCCGGCCGATGGCCACATTCAGCTTTCCGCCCAGCGAGGCGAAGCCGTCCCGGATCGCCCCGGCATCCACATTGAGACCCTTATCCGTGGCGGCCGCCTTCAGGCGAACGTCCGAAACGGTGATGTCCAAGACCTTGAAATCGTCAGCGCGTATGGCCCCGCTTCCCCGAAAGCCCCCGAAGAACGGCAGGCCGAAATCATCCCAAATGAACGGAGTGCCGGTCCTGAACAGGGGCAGATAACGATCCAGATCGATAGAGTTGCCGCGCAAAGCGAAATCGAAAACCGGCTTTTGCCACCCCTTGAAGCCGCACCGACCGCGCACGGTGATATCGTCCAGGGCCAGGACCAGGTTGTCGAAGCTCATCCCCTCTTCGGTGACGTGCACAAAAGTCGCGACCGCACCGCTGTTCAGGCCGTCCACATCCTTGAGCGGCAGTTCAGGAGCGTATCGGGCGATGAGTTCCCGTGGCACAAAGGGACGCACCGAGACATGTCCCTTGAAATCGATCCCTTCATTCAGATCGCCGCTGGTCACATTGCCCTCGGCGCGCAGGCCGAACAGACTGGCCTTTACATTGTCGAATGCGACAATTCGTTTGACAAGATCGAGATCAACGTCGGCGATGAATTCACCGGGCTCGGCATTTTTGGGAAGAAAATCACCGAACACCTTGGCCTGAACGCTGGTCCGTGAAAAGACCGGAGGCGAACCGTCGCTATTTGCCCGGACCATGCCCTTGAGTTCCAGGGCCGCCTTGATCCCCTGGTCGGCCCAGGAAAAATCACTATTCAAGAAAAATGGAACATCGACGCCAAACTTGACGGTCCCGGTGTTGATATCGATGCCGCTCAACCGATACTCGGTCTTTTCCTGCTCATCGCGAAACAGAATTTCGGCATCCGTGATCTTCACGCTATGCACGGCGAAGGTCCACTCGTCCGCCGCGTCCGCGCCGGAATCGTCCTGACCGTCGGACTCAGTAAGGGACTGCCAGTTGAAAACGCCATCGCTATTCCGGATGACATTCGCTTCCAGGCCGTCGATTTCCAGGGATTCCACCTTGATACGCCGGGAAAAAAGCGGAACGATCCGCACGCGGATACTGATATCGTCGAACCGGACCGCCGGATCGTCGCCAAAACCGGCAGCCTCGCCCACACTGACATCTTCCAGCGTGACGGCGAGCCGCGGCCAAAATGCGAGGTCGATATCGCCGCCGACCGTAACAGGCCGGTCGATAGCGTTCTCGACGGTGGTCTTGAGACGAGCGCGAAACTCGCCGGTATCAATGTAATAAGAGACCCACAGCAGGAGCCCGGTGCAAACCAGGACGAACGCCACCAGGCACTCGACCAGGATGCGCGGCAGCTTCCTAAGCATGATCTCCCCCGGCCCCGTTGCCGCCGGGCCCTTCGCAGACACTCACGCACAGGGCGCTCTCGCCGAAATTCAGGCCGGTCTTCCTGGCAATGCGGGGGCACTTGACCTTGAAGGCGCAAAAGACACCGGCCCAGACCCCGTTCAAAGCCTCGAAATTGCCTTGTCCCTTGCTCAGGATGACATCAGATTCGCGCATACGCTGAAGGAATTCAGGCGTGCAACGGCTCAGAACCGTGCCGGGAGTGTCCACGCCGGACTCAACCACGGGACAAAGCTCGGTCATGCCCACGGCCTTTGCATCGGCCATGGTGGCGTCGTTGAGCACGGGTTTGGAACGGACCGCGTAGGTAACATCGCAGCCGAGCCGGGAAAGTTCCCGGACCAGCAGGGTGTCCAGGACGATCTCGCCGGTATTGTCTCCCAAAATAAGCACGGAAACGCCCGGCCTCGCCTGCTCCGCGAACGCGGCAAGAGCATCGGGAGACACCGAACCGGCCACGTCGGCCAGTTCCTTTTCGAGGTCGAATTCAAGCTCGACGCCACGATCGATATAATTGCCGATGATGGACAGCTCCAGGGCCAGACTCAGAGAATCGCCGGTTGCGCGCGCAGCCTCCACGCGTTCTTCCAGAGACGGCAGCAGACCAAGAACGAATTCGTTGGCGGCTTTTTTATCTTCGACATAGAGATCACGGCAGCCCGACACTTCGCGAACCAGTTCGGCGAGCAGACGGGCAATAGCCGGCGGCGGCTCATCCATATTCAACCGGGGAAGGAGCGCCTCCCATCGGGTCAGGATTTCCTCGCGGAGATCCGGATCGTTCGGGCACGCGATTTGCGCCTCCCGGACCGCCATTCTCTTGAAACAGGGCATACATTCGAGGGCTGTATCCATGAAATAATCCGTATTTGAAAAGGGAAATGGAAGTTGTGGATATTATGGCCGACCATAACTCCACGACTTCAAAGACTAATCGCACAACGTCCCGGCATTGGCAAGGAGACGGCGAACTGAACGACAAAATGTCAGGAAGTTTCTGGAAAGGACCCCGGGGTCAATCCGACCACGGTGATGCCCGCCTTGTCGGCGAACTCGACTGCCGCTTCCCTGTCGAAGAAAAGACTTTTCCCGGCTTCGACGCCGAGACAGGTGGCCTTTCCTTCGGCCATGAGGCGGAGGGTGTCCAGACCGAGGCTCGGCAGGTCCACCTCCTTCTGCTGGCCGGGCTTGAAGACCTTGACGACCACGCACCCGGAGCCGCCATAGCGCGCCCCCCGGCGCAAGGTCTCGTCCGTGCCTTCAAGAGCCTCCACGGCGACCACGATGCCCTCGCGGACCACGACGCACTGTCCAACGTCCATACGCCCCAGCTCTTTGGCGATGCCCCAGCCGAACTTGAGATCGCTCCACTCGCGCTCGTCGGGCTCGCGGCGGGTCATGACGCCTTCGGGAGAAAGCAGATCCGGCATGTATTCGTGGGCGGGAACCACCGGCATTCCCTCTTTCTCGAATTCGCGGGCGATGATCCCGAGCAGCGCGGAGTCGCCCTTGTCCTTGCGTCCAAGGACAAGCTTGATGGCACGCATATCCAAATGGCGGATGTCCATGACCTTGGGCTTCTCGATGGTCCCGGCCATGATGACCTTGTCCACCTTCTCGGACTTGAGGAAGCCGATGAGCTGATTGAGTTTGCCGAGCTTGAGTTCCTTGAACACGTCGGCCAGAGGGACGACGTCCATGTTGGTGTGCCCGGTAAAACCGGCCACCACAAGCCGGTGGCCCTTGGCTTTGACGCCACGGGCCACCAGAACGGGAAACTGCTTGCCTCCGGCAATGAGGCCGATGGTGCTGACAGACTCGGTCATGCCGTTCGATTGCTGGTTAGTGGCCGTTTGCGGAGCGCTGCTTGTGATCGGGCACCACGCCGTTCTTGCTCTCGCGAATGAAGGCGATGAGGCGGTCAACGGACGGAATTCCCTGAATCTCCTCTTCTACCTGGGCCAGACTTTGCTCCTTGGTCAGACCGGAGCGGAAGATGATCTTGTAGGCTTTTTTCAAAGCCTTGCAGGTGGCGGAATCGAAACCGTTGCGCTTGAGACCGATGAGATTGGGGCCGAACAACATCCCGCGGACGCCGTGGGCCAACATGAACGGCGGCACATCGAGCTTGTAGCCGCTGGCTCCGCCAAGGAAGGAATATTCGCCGATGCGGATGAATTGCTGGACGGCGGACATGCCGGAGATGATGACGTTGCGCCCCACTTCCACGTGTCCGGCCAACTGCACGGCGTTGGCCAGGATGACATGGTCGCCGATCTTGCAGTCATGGGCAACGTGCGAATACGCCATGAACATGCAGCCGGAACCGATAACAGTTTCCTGCACGCCCTGCACGGTGCCGCGATGGATGGTCACGCACTCGCGAATGATGTTGTCGTCGCCGATGCGGGTAAAGGTCTTTTCCCCTTTGAATGCGGCGTGCTGAGGCTCTCCGCCGATAACGGCGTGGGGATGAACATGGTTGTTCCGGCCGAGTTCGGTGTTGGCCTGGATGACGCAATGGGCCTCCAGGAAGGTGCCGTCACCGATTTTGGTGTCGGCACCCACAACGACGTACGGGGCAATCCGAACGTCGGCTCCCAGTTCCGCCGAAGGATCAATGACGGCGGTGGGATGAATCAGATTGGACATTACATGTCCCCCTTGCTGGCGATGGCGGCGGAGAATTCGCCCTGGCAGGCCACCTGGCCCTCCACTTCGGCAACACCGCGCATCTTCCAAATGTTCAACTTTTGTTTCAGGAATTCGACCTTGAGGATGAGCTGATCGCCCGGAACAACAGGCCTGCGGAACTTGACCTTGTCCAGGCCGGTGAAGAGGAAAACCTTGTCGCCCAGGGGCTCGTCAAAGGAACTCATGACGAAGACCGCCCCGGTTTGGGCCAGAGCCTCCAACTGAAGCACGCCCGGCATGACGGGCAGGCCGGGGAAATGCCCCTGGAAGAATTCCTCGTTCATGGTCACGTTCTTCATGGCCTTGAGCCGTACTCCAGGCTCAATCTCCAAAACGCGATCGACCAACAGAAACGGATACCTGTGCGGCAGCATTTCCATGATCTTTCGTATGTCGAGAGGGAATTGGTTACTCATCGCTCACTCCCGATGCCGCCTTCAGGGCAGCCAATTCTTTTTCCAATTTCTTTACTCGCTTGTAAAACTCAGGAAGCTTGGGCAAGCAAACGCCCGCAGCCTTGAGAAACGTTTTGGCGGGCATGGCGGGACTGCCCGCGAGCCTGCTGCCGGGCTCCACATTGCCGAGGATGCCGCTCTGAGCGGCAACCATGGCCCCGTCACCGATCCTGACGTTATCCGGCACGCCGGTCTGGCCAGCCAGGACCACGCCGTTTCCGACCACGGTGGAACCGCCGATGCCGGTCTGCCCGATAATAAGGCAATGTTCGCCTATTTCAACATTATGGCCGATCTGGACAAGATTGTCGATTTTTGTCCCACGTCCAACGTGCGTGGTGTCCAATGCGGCGCGATCAATGGCGGAGTTGGAACCGATTTCCACGTCGTCTTCAACGCGAACCGTGCCGATCTGCGGAATCTTCATGTGTCCGAGCGGCGTCTGGGCGTAGCCGTAACCGTCGCCTCCAAGAACCGCGCCGGGCTGAAGAATAACGTTGTTGCCAAGAGACAAACCGCCCATGACAACGCTGTTCGGGTAGAGGATACACCGATCGCCGATAACGGTTTCTTCGCCGACATAGGCACCGGCGAAAATCACGGTTTCTTCGCCGATCTTCGCCCCCGCCCCCACAAAGGCGAAGGGATAGATCGTGGCCGAATCGGCCACCTCGGCATCAGGATGGACAAAGGCCAGCTCGTGCGTCCCGGTCAGGCACCCCTGGGGACGCGCGAAAACATTCACCACCCGCGCAAGATCCATGTACACATTTTCGCTGACGAGCGCGCACTGGGCCTTGTGGGCATAAGAGCCGGATGTGAGGACACATCCGGCATTGGTGGTTTCCAGCTGTTGCAGATACTTGGGATTGACCAGGAACGACAGATCGCCGGGTCCGGCCTTTTCCAGGGTGTTCACCCCGTCAATATCCCTATCCGCGCCGGTGTATTCGAGCCCGAGCTTCTCGGCCAGGGCGGACAGCTTGATGGACATTGCTTATTTTCCGGCCTTTTTGGCTTTGTCGAGTTCCTTGACAAGCGCGTCGGTGATGTCCAGGCCATCGGCGATGAAAGCCAAACCGGGGGTGTGCTTGTCGAAGGCGATGGAGTAGCCGTGAGTGGTGCAGTAATCCAGAACAATCTTCTCCAGCTTTGCGAGGACAGGCTTGCCCAACTCATTCTGCTCGGCCTGGATGGCCTTCTGGTAGACGGAGAAATCCTCATTCCAGTCGCGGCCGCGACGGCGAAGCTCGGTCACTTTGTCCTGCAGGGTCTTGCCCTCGAAGGCATTGCTGTCGATCTGCATTTTGAGCTTCTCCAGATCTTCCCGCTCCTTCTTAAGCTGAACGCCGCGGGCGTTGAACTTGGCGTTGAGCTTTTCGCTGACTTCTTTTCCGTAAGCGGACTTCATCATGACCACCTTGGTGTCGAAAACCGCGATCTTGGTCTCGGCAAAAGCCACGGACTGAAGCAGAAAGACGAAGCAAACGGCAAACAGACTGATTTTTTTCATTGTATGACTCCTTAAACTGATTGATAGCAATACGGGTTAAAACTGCTGCCCCATGATCAACTCGACAGTATGCTGCTTCGAGTCGTCCAGGTCGTCCAGGGCATATGCATAGATGAGACCCACGGGACCGATGGGGGAATACCAGTTGATGCCGACGCCGACGCTCTTGTAGAGGCCGAAGGAAGGTTTACCGACATCGCCGCGCTCAACGGACTCGAACCACTCTTCCCCTTCCTGCCAGGAGTTACCCGCATCGAAGAAGCCCAAGGCCACGATGCCGAGTTCCTTGCTGATGGGACGCTTGAGTTCGAGGTTCGTGTAAAACGCCTTGTTGCCGCCCACGGACGAGTTGGAAGTCGGCCCTTCCGTCGGCGAAATGCCGTAGTTGGAATAACCGCGGACAGTATATACACCGCCGATATCAAACCGCTGAGCGGTGGGAACTTCATCTCCTCCGAAGTTTTTGTGCAGGTAACCAGCCCAGAACTTGGAATGGAAAACGACTTGCTCGAACACGGGCTGCCACCACTCGTACTCGCCGATGTACTTGACGAAGTCATCAGTGCCGCCCAAGGGGCCGCCGCCAAAGTATATGGTCAAGGTCGTCTTGGTGCCGGAGGTGGTATCCCGAAAATTGTCCCGGGTATCACGCGAGACGGAGGCGCTCAAGACCGAGGCAAGGTGCTCGCCTTCGTCGTCCTTGACATCCTGGGAGGCGTCATCGTCGACATCCTTGATCTTATAGGATTCAAGACCGTAGTTCCAACGAAGTCTAGTATATTCGCCGATGGGATAGAAGAAGTTCAGGTCCCCGCCAGTGCCGTCCAGGGTGTATTGATTGTACTCGGTTGAACGATTGTAGGCCTGGAGACCAAAACCGAGGTCGGTATCGTTGATGCGCGGGTTGGTGAAATACAGGACGTATTTGGTGGTGGAACCGCCGATCTGCCCGTTGAAACCGACATCATACCCGCGGCCGAACAGGTTTTTTTCGGAGATTTCGCCGCCGAAAAAGACGCCGTCATAGGTCGAATACCCGAGACCGCCGCTGATCTTTCCGGTGGCCTTGTCCTTGACCTTGACCACCAAGTCCATTTCCTCGGGGTTGCCGGTGGGCACCGGGGCTATGTCTACCTTTTCGAAGAAATCAAGGTTGGTCAAACGCTGGCTCGAACGCTTCAATTTCTTGCCGCTGAACTGGTCTCCGTCGGCAAGACGCATCTCGCGCAGGATGACGTTGTCCCTGGTGACCGTATTGCCCTCGATAAGCACTCGTCGGATATGCACGCGCTGGTGCTTGCTGACGTTGTAGACGACATTGACGATCTTGGTCTCGGGATCGTCGTCGAGTTTCACACCGACGTCGGCATAGGCATAACCGTAATTGTTGTAATAATTGGTGAGGGCGGAAACGTCGTGCTTGAGGATGAGGCGGTCGAAGTACTCGTCATTTTCCTTGAGCTGATCGATCTCGGTTACCTGCAGAAGCTTGGCCGGATCGTCGATGAGGTCGCCGGTAAAGGAAGTCTCGCCCATCTTGTAGCGATCGCCCTCCCAGACCTTGTAGATGACGTCGATGCCGTCGTCCTTGATCTCCACCTCGGGCTGGCCAACTTTGGCGGCCAAAAAGCCCTTGGACTGATAGAAAGCCATGATGGCGGCGGCGTCACGTTCCAGGAGCTCCTCCTTGAGGACGCCGGAATCGTCAATCCAGGAAAGCCAGCCGCGTTCCTTCAATGCGAGAACATCCTTGATGTCATCCGGGTCGAGCTGTTTGGCACCGTCGATGACAACATTTTCAATGTAGAGCTGCGGCCCCTCGTCTATAACGAAAGTCAGACGGGCGACGCCGGAGCCCGCGTCTTCGATCTCCTGGGTGACATTGGCCTTGTAGTAGCCTTCCTTGCGGTACATCTCGCGAATGACGCGGATGTCGTCAGACAGGACCTTGGGGTTGGTGACGCTGCCCTTCTTGGTGGACACGGCCTCAAGAATGTCGTCAGCGTCGATCTCCTTGGCCCCGCGCACGCCGATAGCCTGGATACGCGGCTTTTCCTTGACGACGAAGATGACGTTCTTACCGTCCTCGGCATCCTCGACTTTCACTCGAACATCATCAAAATATCCGAGATCATATACATTTTTCAGAGCAGTATTGATAGCCTTACCGGTAATCATGTCGCCCTTCTGCATGGTCATGCGCATAAGGACCACGTCCTTGTCCAGGACCTTGGTGCCTTCAACGTCGACTTTCGCGACAATGTCGAGACGCAGGAGGTCCATACGCATCCGGTCTACCAGGGCGTCGACTGCGGGCAGAAGGTTGATAAGCCCTTTTTTTGTAACGGAAATTTTCTTGCCGGTATCGTCGGCGTAGGCGTCAACCAGGCGGCCATCAATGGCCAGGTCCTCACCTATCTGATTCAAGACACCATAAACGGAGAATTGGGCTCCGGACGCGAGGGCCAGTTCGCGGGCCTTTTGGGGATCAAACCGGGTGTATCCCTTTTCGGCGATCAAACGGGCGACTTCCTTGGGGTCGACGACCTTGAAGCCCGCCTCGACCAATCGATCCTTCAGGAGTTCGGGAAGACTCTCTCTGAGATAGCTTAAATCCTCCCCCGCGTTGACTTCGAAGGGCAGGACAGCGACAGAAACGTCCTGGTTGAGTTTTTCGGCGGCGAGTGCGACTCCGGAGGCATACAGGACGAGTGTGGCGACTACCCCCATCGCCAGTCCGCGAACAAAATTACTGAGCATAGAGTTCCCCTGAACGCAGTTCGACGCGCCGATGCATCATCGCTGCGAGTTCCGGATTATGTGTAACGACAACGAAGGTCATACCCAATTCATTATTTAGTGAGGTCAGCAAGCGGCCAATTCTGGCACCGTTCTCCTCTTCGAGATTGCCCGTCGGCTCGTCGGCAAGAAGAACCTTGGGACGAAGAAGGATGGCTCGTGCAATAGCAGCCCGCTGTCGTTCTCCGCCCGACAGAGTCGTTACCTTGTGTTCAAGCCTGTGAGCAAGCCCAACCATGTCGAGCGCCTCCTTTGCCATGCGCAACCCTTCGTTGCGCCCCTTCCCGGCGATGAAAGCGGGCATGGCGACATTCTCCAGCGTGGAAAATTCAGGCAGGAGATGATGAAACTGAAACACGAATCCGATTTCCTTGTTCCGCAGTTCCGCCCTTTCCCTGTCCCCCAGCGTGCCGAGGTCGACGCCATTCAAAAAAATCTTTCCGCCGGACACGGCATCCAACGTGCCGAGCATATGCAGCAGCGTGGTCTTGCCTGAGCCGGACGCCCCCAAAATAGCCAGAGATTCTCCCCTGCGTATTTCAAGATCGATTCCACGCAGAACGCGGACTACTTCGGACGGCCCATCGAACTCCTTACTAACGTCAATCAATTGGTATATCGCCTCCCTACTCATAACGCAAGGCCTCCGAAGGGCTCAGAGCCGCCGCCCGCCGGGCGGGATAAATAGTGGCCACAAAACAGAGCAGGAAGGCGGCTGCGCCGATGGTGAAAAGGTCGAGAGCTTCCAGTCGGACAGGCAGATAGTCCACGGGGTAGACGTTGCTCGGCAGCTTGATGAACTGATACTCCTTGAGAAGCAGGCTGAGTGGCACGCCGATGAGGAAACCGAAGAACGTTCCGGCAAAGCCGATGAACGTCCCCTGAAGCATGAAGATGTTGCGAATGCTCCGCATGTCGGCCCCAAGGGACATGAGTACGGCGATGTCCTTGGTCTTCTGGATGACCAGCATGACCAGCGTGGTGACAATACTGAACGATCCGACCAGGACGATCATGGCCAGGATGATGAACATGGCCGTTTTCTCAAGCTCCAACGCGGCGAAAAGATTGGCGTTCATATCCTGCCAGTTGCGCACATAGACCGTAAAGGACGAGACCCGTTCGCGCAGGTCGCTGGAAATCTTCTTCACGTTGTAGACATCGTCCACGCTGATTTCCAGCCCCGAGACCACATCGCCCTTGAAGCCAAGCAATTGACGGGCGGCGGGAATGCTTACATATCCCATGGAGGAATCGTATTCGAACATGCCGGTGCGGAAAACGCCGGCCACGACGAAACGGCGCACCTTGGGCGTAAACCCGGCCGAACTGCTCCTGCCAGACGGCGAAAGCAGATTGACCAGAGAGCCCTCGGTGAGCCCGAGTCGTTTCGCCAGCTCGGAACCGATGATGATTCCGGGAAAGTCCCCGTTGTCGTTGAGCCGGTTTACATCCCCGCTGACCATATCCTTGGACAAGGACAGGACGGACCCCGAAGTGGACGGATCGATGCCGCGAAGAACCACGCCCTTGACCCCTGTGCGGGTGGAAAGCATGACCTCAGAATAGACGAAGGGCGTCACTCCAGTGACGCCCGGAACCTTTTTCGCTTCGTCCGCCAGTTCCTGATATTCGCCTATGCCGCCACGCAACGACGTAATCAGGATGTGCGCGTTGACCCCGAGAATCTTGTCGCGAAGGTCAGTCGAGAACCCGTTCATCACCCCAATGACCACGATCAGCGCGCCAACGCCTATGGCCACCCCGCACACAGCAAACAGCGATATGACGGAAATGAACGACTGCTTGCGCAGTGCGAACAGGTATCTCAGTGCGACGAATGTCTCAAAGCGCATACAGCTCTACCCCGCCTCCGGCCTGAGGAGCGGGAAGAGAATGACCTCGCGGATGGAGGCGCTGTCCGTGAGCAGCATGACCAGCCGATCGATGCCGATGCCCTGACCGGCCGCCGGAGGCATACCGTATTCAAGAGCGCGGACGTAATCTTCATCCATGAAATGGGCCTCTTCGTCTCCGGCCTCCTTCTCCTGGACCTGGATCTCGAAACGACCGCGCTGGTCGACGGGATCGTTGAGTTCGGAAAAGGCATTGGCCAGCTCGCGGCCGGTCATGAACAACTCGAAACGATCCGTGATCTCGGGGTTTTTCTCGTTTCTGCGAGACAACGGCGAAATATCCGTCGGATAATGATAGATGAAGTGAGGCTGAACCAGCTTGGGCTCGACCAAAAGGTCGAAAAGCTTGGCTTGTAGTTTGCCCAGCTTCTCGCCGGTGATGACCTTTTCGCCCTTCTCCTTCACCAACGCCGCACACTTCTCGTAGTCCGTGTAGACCTCGGGAGACACCCCACCGATCTTCTCCAGAGATTCGTGGAAGGGCATCCGGGTCCAGGCCCCCACGGACAGGTCGATCATCTCGCCCTGATACGGGACCACGGAGGAGCCTGTGACCTTCTCGGCTATGCGAGAGAAAATCTCTTCGGTCAAATCCATGAGGTCTTCGAAGGTTGCGTACGCCCAGTAGAATTCGAGCATGGTAAACTCGGGATTGTGCTGGGTGGAAATGCCTTCGTTGCGGAAGTTGCGGTTGATCTCGTAGACGCGCTCGAACCCGCCCACCAGAAGCCGCTTGAGGTAAAGCTCCGGCGCGATGCGCATGTAGAGCTTCATGTCCAGGGCGTTATGGTAGGTCTCAAAGGGCTTGGCAGTGGCACCACCGGGGATGGCCTGCATCATGGGGGTTTCCACTTCCATGAAACCCTTCTCGTCCAGAATGTCCCTCAACTCGCGGATAATTGCCGTGCGGGCCTGAAAAATCTCCTTGGTCCGGGGCGTGACGATGAGGTCAACGTAGCGCTGGCGGTACCGGGTCTCCACATCCTTCAACCCGTGGTATTTCTCGGGCAGGGGACGCATGGACTTGGTCACCAACTGAAAATGTTCCGTCCGGATGGTCAACTCGCCCGTCTTGGTCCTGAACAGGGAGCCGGTCACGCCGACGATGTCGCCTATGTCAGTTTTTTTGAAGAATTGGTATCCTTCGGGACCGAGCTCGTCGCGGGCCGCGTAGACCTGAATGCTGCCGCTGCGGTCCTGCATATGAAAGAAGGTGACCTTACCGAAAGAACGGTAGGAAACCACGCGTCCGGCAATAGTGAACTGTTCGTCCAGGCCGTCCAAGGCTTCGCCGTCCGTCTCCCCGTACCGATCCCAGATGGATTTGATTTCCGTATCTCTGCGGAAATTGTTGGGGTACAGATCGATGCCGCTGTCCAACAGCAGGCACGCCTTCTCGACACGCGTCTTGATAACGGAGTTGAGTTCGTCCTTGGCCTGGAGGGCCTCAAGCATGTGCGTGAACCGAGCCGCATTGGGCGACTTGGTTGCCAGCTTAATTTTCTTTGTATTCTTAGTATCTTGTCCCAAAATTTTTTTCCTTATCTCCCGCCAAGTCTAGAAAAATACGAGAGACGTTGATTCCGTAAGCCATATAATGAATGGCGTCAAGAAAATGGACTCCTTAGCCTCCGGCAAAACCTTATTTGCATTTTCTAAAAAAAATCCACTTTTTTACTTGACCCCCCGGAACGATTTGTTTAAACCCTCTCTCGCTTCGACGGAAAAACGTTCCCCAGTAGCTCAATCGGCAGAGCGGGTGACTGTTAATCACTAGGTTCGCGGTTCAAGTCCGTGCTGGGGAGCCAAAGAGAACAAGGCCCTTACGAGAAATCGTAAGGGCTTTTTCTTTTTCTCCATTGGGGTACACACCCGCAACGTCCCGTAAACGCCGAACATCCTCCATTCTCCGCCTTGTTTCCAGTCCTGTTCCTCCCTGTCCACGCAAAGGATGTCCACAAACGGCTTTACTCGAAACCGACGGCCCTTGCGGAAATCCGCAAGGGCCTTTTCTCATCAACGCCTGACCAGGCTCCCGGCCGCACCTTCGGCACAGCCCAACCCTTTATAGTATCTATCTTGTCAGCGAATTATAATCACATTGCCTATATTTTTCTGCTAACTACCCATAACGCATCAAACAACCACGCACACGCCCATGGGTTTCGGGTGTTGCCGCAGGAGGGAAGGATGAGTCTGAGATTGAAGCTCTATTCGGCCATCGGGATTCTCCTGGCCGTGGGCCTTGGCATGTTTGTCGCAACTATCGTCATAACCTCGGCTCAGGAGCACGACGGGCTGGTCATCAATCTGGCTGGACGCCAGCGGATGCTCAGTCAGAAGATGGCCAAGGAAGCCCTGCTCTACCTGGAAGAGAGACGGGCCGGCGGCGACGGCGACGCGCTGCGAGGCCAGGTGGTGACAACCTCCCGCCTGTTCAGGGACACCCTGACCGCCCTGACCGACTCCGGGCCTGCCCCGGTGACCGCCAATCCCGACGGGCCGAAGCGGGACCTGCCCGCTCCGTCCGCATCCGTGAAGGCGCAACTGCTCAAGGTCAGACAGCTTTGGGGACCTTATGACGCGGCCCTCGGCGACATCCTCGAAAGGCAAATCCTGGACAGCGACTTCAACAAGAAAAGCCTGGCGGTCCTGGTCAACATGAACGAAGCCGTGACCATGATGCAGGCGGAATCCGAAAGCCGGGTGGACGTCCTCCTCGCCACCCAGATAGCGGGTATCGCCATCATGATTCTGACCACTCTGGTCAGTTTCCTGACCATCCAGCGCAAACTGGTCAGGCCCCTGCACACCTTCGGCTCGACCATGGACACCATCTGCCGGGGCGACCTCACCCAAGCCTACGACAACCGGCAAAAAGATGAAATCGGCATGGTCGCGCGCACCCTGAGCACGATGGAGGAAAAACTCAAGAGCGTGGTCAGCCGTGCCAAGGCGTCGACGGTGAATATGGCCGACCGTAGCGCGGACCTGAACGACATGGCGGCCGACCTGGCCCGAAGCGCCACCAGCCAGGCCGCTTCCGTGGGAGAAATCGCATCCCTCATGGAGGGAATGCGCTCGACCATCTCGACCACGGCGGGCAATTCGAGGGAAACACACCAACTGGCCGTAAAGGCGGCGGAAGACGCCCGAAAGAGCGGCGAATCCGTGGGCACGGCCCTGGAGGCCATCACCACCATCGCGGGAAAAATCACGATCATCGAGGAAATCGCGAGACAGACCAACCTCCTGGCCCTGAACGCGGCCATCGAGGCGGCGCGGGCGGGCGAGCACGGCAAGGGATTCGCCGTGGTCGCATCCGAGGTCCGCAAGCTCGCCGAACGAAGCGGCCAGGCGGCCAAGGAAATCAGCGAATTGTCGGCCAACACGCTGGGCATATCAAATGAGGCCGGGGAACTGCTACAGCTTCTGGTTCCCGACATTGAAAAGACCGCATCCATGATCGAGGAGATCAACGCCTCCAGCGCCGAACAGCAACGGGACGCCGAGATGGTTGGCCGGTCTGTCCGAGACCTGGACCAGGGCATCGGGGAAACCGCCCACATGGCCCGTAACCTTTCGGCGACCACCGAGGAACTGTCCGGCGAGGCGGACGCCCTTCGCGGCGAACTGCACTTTTTCAAGACCGGCAAAAGTGAACAAGCTCCGCCGCCCCGAAAGGCGAAACCGCAGTCGGAATATCCGCTCCCGTCGGGCCCGGCCCAAAATCCAGCCGCGCCCACAACTCCCAAGCGGACTGCGCATTTCCGCAAAGAGCGCCTCTCAACCGAGGGAAACAAGCCGCTCATCGTCTGGGACGACAGCATCGCCACGGGCATCGACCTCATCGACGACCAACACAAGGAGCTGGTCAAACTCATCAACCGACTGAACAGCGCCATGCTCCAGGGCAAGGGCAAGGCCGTGATCGGCGAGACACTGGAGGAACTGCGGCGCTACACCACATTCCATTTCAATCAGGAAGAAACTCTTTTCGAAAAATACGGCTACTCCGAAACGGATGAACACAAGTCCGTCCACCGCGAACTTCTCGGCCAAGTCTCGGAATTCATCGACAAGTTTGAATCGGGACAGACAGCCATGAGCCGCGACCTGTTCTATTTCCTCAAAGACTGGCTGGTGAACCACATACAGGGCGTGGACAAGCGGTATGTTCCCCACATCAGGGAAGCCCTGAAAAATGACAGTTGACCCATCCTCCTCCTAGGGCTTCGGGCCGCCTCGCGCGGTCCGGAGCCCCAAACCTCCCCTCCGTCCCGGCCGAAACATGTTTACAATGCGCCCCCGGCAAACTATGAGTGCAATATCCATCAGTTGCAAGGAGCCAGATACCGTTGCCGATTTTCCCCCTTTTTGCTGGCCTGTTCGGCGGCCTCGGCCTCTTTCTGCTGGGTATGCGCCTCATGACCTCGGGTATGCGCAACGCTGCGGGCAACGCCCTGCGCAGTCTGCTCGGCAAATGGACCAGGACGCCCCTCCACGGGCTCTTCACCGGGTGCGCCATCACCGCTCTGGTTCAGTCCTCCAGCGCCGTCACCGTGGCCGTTATCGGCTTCGTCAATGCCGGACTCCTGTCCCTGCCCCAATCCGTGGGCGTGATCTTTGGCTCCAATATCGGCACAACGGCCACCAGCTGGATCGTCGCCGCCGTCGGCGTCAGTGTGAACGTCAAGGCCCTGGCCCTGCCCATGGTCGGCCTGGGAGCCCTGCTCCGCCTGACAGGCAGCCGGACGCGACGCAAATACTTCGGCGACGCCCTGACCGGATTCGGCATATTCTTCCTGGGCATCGAGATTCTTCAGGGCACATTCCAACACCTCGAACAGATGGTGGACCTGTCGGCCTACAACATCGGCGGGATCGGCGGCATGGCCCTCTTCACGGCCGTGGGCGCGATCCTGACCCTGCTCATGCAAAGCTCCAGTGCGGCGATGGCTTTGGTCCTAACCGCCGCCATGTCCGGGGTCATCACCCTGGAAAGCGCGGCGGCGGCGACCATCGGCACCAATGTCGGAACCACCTCCACGGCCCTGCTTTCCGTGATAGGGGCCACCTACAACGCCAAGAAGGTGGCGGCCGCACACATTCTTTTCAATCTGGGCACCGGGCTCGTCGCCCTGCTTGGCATCCCCCTGCTGCTCAAGGGCGCGTCCCTACTCGCTACCCTCGGGCCTGACTTCGACACGGCAACCATCCTGGCCCTGTTCCACACCGCCTTCAACCTGCTCGGCGTGGCCATATTCCTGCCTATCACCAACCGACTCACCGCGTTTCTGGACCGACACATCGGACGGGAAGAGGCCGAGATGGGCAAGCCGAAATACCTGGACGACACAGCGCTCCAGGCCCCGGGCCTGGCCATGGACGCCCTGTTCATGGAACTGGGCAGGCTCGGTGACATGACCCGAGACATTTGCCAAAAGGGACTCGCCTCCAAATTCCGCCCCGGCGATTTCCTCAAGGACCGGGCGGCCGTGGAAACGCTGATCTCCGCCATCCGCGCCTATTGCATCAAGCTTCAGCCGCTGGAGCTGTCCGACAACGCGGCCCTGCGGATGCCCTCGGCCCTGCGGGTCATTCAATATTACGCCAAGGCCCTGAATATCGTCTCCGAAATATATCAGCAGTACGCTGACCTGGACCACCAGTTGCCCGGCACCTATGCTGAGACCGCCCGATCCTTCCGCCGGGAGGTCCGGCGCATCCTCGATGCGGCACGCACGCCGTGCGCCCCGGAGTTCGCGGACCTTGCGAAAATGATGTACGGCATTGAAGAGCTCTATCACGAGCTGAAAGAGGCATTGCTCAAAGCGGGCGCTCAGGGTAGCCTTGAACTCGACAGGATGGTTTCGCTGCTGGAATTCTATTCCCATGTGCGCGTCATGTGCGAACAGGCCGTGAAGGGAACCACCTATTGGTCGAGGCTGCGGGATATCGAGCTGACCTGCGCCAACGCCGACGCGGACAACAAGTACGCCTGGAAACACGAAGGATAACCCACATAATTCCCTGCCGGGAGGCATGGTCATGAAACAGAACCGGACCGCCCTCATACTGATCGTCTGCGCCGCACTGCTCGCCGTCGGCGCCTTTCTCATGCTGAACAGAACCAAGGAGGACCCCTTCTCCGTCCGGGTCGAAGTGACCCAGCCCGCCGAACCGCCCGCGAAAGCACCGGATTGGGTCGACAACGGCCAGGAAGCAAAGCCTGACTACTCAGCCGCGACGGCCGAGCCGGAAACCATCGCACCTTCCCAGGAACCCGCCCAGGCTCCCAAGGAACCGGAGACCATAGAGGTCACCGAGGACAAGATGGTCACGTTCTCTTTCGTCGAATCCCTGACGGACTTCCTGCTCCAACGCTTTCAGCCGCGCAACTCCAACGGCAAGCCCGACTCCCTGGCCACAGCCGTGGCCCTGAACAGATATTATGGCCGCGAACTGGACGGCTTCGCCGTGTCCGGCAACGACATCGTCACCTCGCGCAAAGCGGTCTACGACTATGTTTTCACCCCCGGAATGCTCAAGACCCTATATGAGATCTACGCCCCGGCCTTCATGGTCCATCTGGTGGACACCGCGTCCACCAGCGAACGCGAGTACGTGGTCGGCGACGCCACCGAAACACGCACCCTGACCAACGACGAGATCAAGGTCATGCTCCGGCTCAACGCGCAACGCATCGAGCGCACCGCCGATGTGTTCCACGCCTTTGCCGACGATCCGTCCATCGTCGAGATGGCTGGCAAATACCGCCGCGCCGCCAAGGCCGTGGAGCGGGCCAACGGCCAGTTGCAAACCGCCATGGCCGAAGGCAAGGACTCCGGCGAGGCCAGCGACCGCCTCAAGCAGGCCATACTCTTCCGTGAACGGACCCGGGCCGAAATCGTCGGGCACCTGAAGAAGGTCTGCCAGCCCTGCCCCGAAGCTGAACTCTTCTACCTCTCCCAATGGGCCTACCGTCGCACTCTGGGGCAATCCGAAGAAAAGCTGAAGGTATTCGGCGCGGCGGCGGACATCATGGACGACCTGGCCGCGCGCTTCCGAACCAAGGCGGACGAACTCAAATAATTGCTCACATGTTGCATTGATCTCCCTTAGTGCTTATCCTGTCGGCAGCAAGAAGAGAATCCACCAAGGAGCCGATCTATGTACTTCAAACAGATCACCACACCCGGACTCGGTTGTTTTTCCTACGTCATCGGCTGCCCGGCCGCCGGCGAAATGATCGTCGTGGACCCAAAGCGCGACGTGCAGGACTATCTTGACATCTCCCGCGAGGAGGGCATGAAGATCGTCCACGCCATCGACACCCACGTTCACGCCGACCACGTATCCGGCGCGCAGGAGCTCAAGTCCCAAACCGGCTGCGATATCATGGTCTACGAGACCTCGCCGGTCACCTATGACTTCACGCCCCTGGCCGAAGGCGACCCACTGACCGTAGGCAACGCCAAGCTCGAAGTCCTGCACACCCCCGGCCACACCCCGGACGCCCTGTCCCTGCTGGTCACCGACACCACGCGCGGCGACGAGCCGTGGATGCTGCTCACCGGCGACGTGCTTTTCGTCAACGACATCGGCCGCCCCGACCTGGTGGGCGGAGCCAAGCTCGACGAGCAGGTCCGGAACCTATGGAACACCCTGTACGTCAAGTTCGAGAAATTCCCCGACAGCCTGGAGGTCTTCCCGGCGCATGGCGCGGGTTCCCTGTGCGGACGCGGCATGTCCTCGAAGCCTAGCTCCACACTGGGCTTCGAACGTCGGCACAACCCCATGCTGGGCTTCGACAACTTCGAGGAATTCCATTTGGCCATGAGCCAGAATTTCCCGGCCAGGCCTAAATCCTTCACCCACATCATCTCCACCAACGCGGGCGGTGCGCCGCTCCTGGAACGATGCCCGCTCGACCTGGCCATGAACCCGTACAAGTTCGAGGAGAAAATGCTGGACGGCGCCGTGGTCATTGATGTGCGCGACGCCGCGGCGTTCGCCGGATACCATATCCCCGGCTCCCTCAATATCGGCTTCGAGCCGAGCCTGGCCAACTGGGTCGGCATGACCGTGGAGCCCGACGCCGACATCCTCCTGGTGGTCGACACACGCGAGGACTACGACCGGATGCGCACGGAGCTGCACCGCATAGGCTACGACCGCATCTACGGCTACCTGTCCGGCGGCATCCAGGCCTGGGTCTATTCCGGCCGCCCGGTGGACTCCCTGGCCATCGACTCCGCCCAGGTCCTCCAGAACATCCAGGAGGAAGGCAAGCCGATCAGCCTTATCGACGTGCGCACTCCCACCGAGTGGGAAGGCGGACACATCCCCGGCGCCAAGCACCTCCCCCTGGTCGACATTCTCGACGGCAAGGTGGATCTCGACGAGAACGCGCATCACCTGCTCTACTGCGCGGCCGGTTATCGCGCCAACATCGCGGCGTCCTACCTTCAGAAGCACGGTTACTGGGATGTGCGCAGCCTTGCGGGCGGCTATCTCGCATGGAGCCGCGCGGGCTTCCAAACCGAAAAATAATCATCGCATCCGAAAACGGTTTCCGACACGACAAACGGCCCCGATTTTTCGGGGCCGTTTTCTTTTTTTCGCTGTAGCCCGCCATCGCGCGAGAGCTATCCGTCTGCAAACACAACTGATCGCGAATGCACAACCAATAGTGTAAAATGTATCACAAAACTGTACTTCAACCGTTCACCCGGCAATATATTCGGTAAACGGTTTCGATCTGTCGGGGAACGGAGGGTAAATGACTTGACCAGAAGCCCGGAAATCGCGACATAAATAAGATGGATTGCATTTAATTCGCATGATCCGGTCCGCACGGACCGTACGGGATTCGACCGTCGAACCCCATATGACCCAGGCAGACACAGGTCCAATCAAACCACTTGGAGAAGCACATGCCCAAGAAAATCATGAAAACAATGGACGGCAATACCGCTGCCGCGCATGTGGCCTACGCCATGAGCGAGACGGCCGCCATCTATCCCATCACACCGTCCACGCCCATGGGCGAAATCGCCGATGAATGGGCGGCCCAGGGGCGAAAGAACATTTTCGGCCAAACCGTGCAGATTCGCCAGATGCAGTCCGAGGCGGGCGCGGCGGGCGCGGTTCACGGCTCCCTGGCCGGCGGCGCGCTGACCACCACCTTCACGGCCTCCCAGGGGCTGCTCCTGATGATTCCGAACATGTACAAGATCGCGGGCGAACTGCTGCCCGGCGTCTTCCACGTGTCCGCCCGCGCCGTTGCGGCCCACGCCCTGTCCATCTTCGGCGACCACCAGGACGTCATGGCCTGCCGCCAGACCGGCTTCGCCATGCTCTTTTCGAACTCGGTGCAGGAAGTCATGGACCTCTCCCTGGTAGCGCACATCGCCGCCGTTGAAGCCAGCGTCCCGTTCATGTCCGTGTTCGACGGTTTCCGCACCTCCCACGAAATCCAGAAGATCGAAGTCATCGACTACGAGGACATGAAGCCCCTGCTGAACATGGACAAGGTGGCCGAGTTCCGTAAACGGGCCATGAACCCGGAACATCCGAACATCCGAGGCACTGCACAGAACCCGGACATCTATTTCCAGGGCCGCGAGGCGACCAACACCTATTATGAGGCCATCCCCGACATCGTCGCCGACGCCATGGAAAAGGTCGGCAAGATCACCGGCCGAGGCTACAAGCTGTTCGACTACGTTGGCCACCCCAACGCCGAGCGCATCATCATCGCCGCGGGTTCCGCCTGTGAGACCATCGAGGAGACCGTCAACTACCTGACCTCCAAGGGCCAGAAAGTCGGCCTGGTCAAAGTCCGCCTGTACCGGCCGTTCTCGATCAAGCACATGTTCTCCGCCATCCCCAAGACCGTGAAAGAGATCGCGGTGCTTGACCGCACCAAGGAACCCGGTTCCCTGGGCGATCCCCTGTACCTCGACGTCTGCGCCGCCTACGCGGGCAAGGCCGACGCCCCCGTCATCGTCGGCGGACGCTACGGCCTCGGCTCCAAGGACTTCACTCCGGCCCAGGCCGAGTCGGTCTTCAACTCCCTGGCCAAGCCCAAAAACGGCTTCACCGTCGGCATCAACGACGACGTCACCAACACCTCGCTCTTCGACTGCGACTGTGTGGACACCACCCCCGAGGGCACGGTCCAGTGCAAGTTCTGGGGCCTGGGTTCCGACGGCACGGTGGGCGCGAACAAGCAAGCCATCAAGATCATCGGCGACAACACCGACATGTACGCGCAGGGCTACTTCGCCTACGACTCCAAGAAGTCCGGCGGCATCACCATCTCCCACCTGCGCTTCGGCAAGAAGCCCATCCAGTCCACCTACCTGGTGCAGAACGCGGACTACATCGCCTGTCACAACCCGAACTACGTCAACCTCTACGACGTGCTGGAAGGGATCAAGGACGGCGGCACCTTCGTGCTCAACTGCCCTTGGACCGCTGATGAGATGGACTCGCGCCTGCCTGCCGCCATGCGTCGCACCATCGCGGAGAAGGGCCTCAAATTCTACACCGTCGACGCCGTCAAGATCGCGGGCGAGGTGGGCCTCGGCGGCCGCATCAACATGGTCATGCAGACCGCCTTCTTCAAACTGGCCGACGTCATCCCGTTTGATAAGGCCGTTACCCTGCTCAAGGAAGGCATCGTAAAGGCATACGGCAAGAAGGGCCAAAAGATCGTCGACATGAACAACGCAGCCGTGGACGCGGCCACCGGAGCGATCGTGGAAATTCCCGTGCCCGAGGCATGGAAGACCCTCAAGGACGACAAGCCGGTCAACCGCGACGAGCCCGACTACGTCAAGGACGTCATGCGCCCGGTTCTGGCCCAGAAGGGCGACACCCTGCCCGTCTCGGCCTTCTCCCACGACGGCACCATGCCCTCCGCCACCGCCAAATTCGAAAAGCGCGGCGTGGCCATCCTGGTCCCCCAATGGATCAAGGAAAACTGCATCCAGTGCAACCAATGCGCTTTTGTCTGCCCGCACTCCGCCCTGCGCTCCGTGCTGGCCACTGACGATGAGTTGAAATCCGCCCCCGCGACCTTCGAGACCATCGACGGCATCGGCAAGGATGCCAAGGGAATGCACTTCCGCCTTCAGGTCAACACCCTGGACTGCCTGGGCTGCGGCAACTGCGCCGACATCTGCCCGGCCAAGGAAAAAGCCCTGGTCATGAAGCCCATCGCCACCCAGACCGAGATCCAGGTGCCGAACTTCGACTTCTCCGAGACCGTCTCCTACAAGGACGCCTTCGGCCGCGACACGGTCAAGGGCTCCCAGTTCCGCAAGTCTCTCATGGAGTTCTCCGGCGCCTGCGCAGGCTGCGGCGAGACCCCTTACGTCAAGGTCATCACCCAGCTCTTCGGCGAACGCATGGTCATCGCCAACGCGACCGGCTGCTCCTCCATCTGGGGCGCATCCGCTCCCACCGCTCCTTATTGCGTCAACGGCGAGGGACACGGCCCGGCCTGGGGCAACTCCCTGTTCGAAGACGCGGCCGAGTTCGGCTACGGCATCGAAATGGCTACTGACCAGCGGCGCACCCATCTGGCCGCGCTCTGCACCGAGGCCGCCAAGGCCGAGGAAGGCGCGCTCAAGACCAAGCTGAACAAGTGGGTCAAGGTCATGGACGATCCCGAGGAATCCCGGCTTGCCGGCGAAGCCATCAAGGAAGCTCTCAAGGGAACTCGCAAGAAGGCCCTCAAGGAGATCCTGTCGATGTCCGACCTGTTCACCAAGCAGTCCATCTGGGTCTTCGGCGGCGACGGCTGGGCCTACGACATCGGCTACGGCGGGTTGGATCACGTTCTCGCCTCGGGCAAGGACATCAACGTCCTGGTTCTCGACACCGAAGTCTACTCCAACACCGGCGGCCAGTCCTCCAAGGCCACTCCGCTCGGCTCCATCGCCAAGTTCGCGGCGGCCGGAAAGACCACCAACAAAAAGGACCTCGGCCGCATGGCCATGACCTACGGCTACGTCTATGTCGCCTCCGTGGCCATGGGCGCCAACAAGCAGCAGTTCCTCAAGGCCGTCAAGGAAGCCGAGGCCTACCCCGGCCCGTCCCTGATTATCGCCTACGCCCCCTGCATCAATCAAGGCATCAAGAAGGGCATGGGCAAGACCCAGCTGGAACAGAAGCTGGCCGTGGAATCCGGCTACTGGCCGCTCTACCGCTACAACCCGCTGCTGGCCGACGAAGGCAAAAACCCGTTCGCCCTGGAGTCCAAGGCTCCCGACGGCTCCCTTCAGGAGTTCCTGTCCGGCGAAAACCGCTACGCCATGCTCGAACGCTTCTATCCCGAGTTCTCCAAGGAGTACCGGACCAAGATCGAAACCGACTTCAACAAGCGTTACGAGACCCTCAAGCACATGGCGGGCGAAGACTGCAAGGAATAGCCTGTCCGTATCCACAACCATCAAGACAAGGCCGGGGCGAAAGTCCCGGCCTTTTTATCTCCGCAGCCCCGCCGTCCTCCTCCCGGCATGATTCGGGCGGCCATGACAACAGCTTTTTGAAGGCCGAACATTGACGTCGGAAGGGAATGGGTCAATTCTTGGGCGGTTGGCCGCTTGTTCGGCGGTCCCTTTTCATACACTTCAAATAAGGAAAGACACCGTGAGTTGTGTAGCCACCTTTAGCATCTTCCCCCTGGAACGGACGGACGAAGGGTCTCTCGCGCCCTACGTGGCCCGGACCATTGCGATCGTCCGGGAATCCGGGCTGCCCTATGAACTGGGAGCCATGGGAACCGTCATCGAAGGCGATTTCGACAAAGTCATGGCCACCATCAAGCGTTGCCACGACGACATGCGCAACGACTGCGGCCGGGTCTACCTCACACTGGCCGTCGATTCCCGGTCGGGCGAGGCGGGACGGATGCAAAGCAAGGTCGACAGCGTCGGGGAGCTGCTGAAATGAGCGCTTCCGAAACGTTGATAAAAAGGGTCTGGAACGATGTGCGAGCGGTCCGAGAACAAGCCCCGCTCATCGTCAACATCACCAATTACGTGGTCACCAACAACACCGCGAACTCCCTGCTCGCGCTGGGGGCCTCCCCGGCCATGAACCATGTGGCCGAAGACCTGCCCGGGCTCGTGGACCTGGCCGGCGCGCTGGTGGTCAACATCGGCACCCTGGCGGACGACTACGTGGAGGGAATGCATGTGGCCATGACCCAGGCCAACGACATGAACATGCCCGTGATTCTCGATCCCGTGGCCGCCGGAGTGAATGCGCTGCGCACCGGCATTTCGCTGGAATTTCTGGAAAAGTATCATCCCGTCATCCTTCGTGGCAACGCCTCGGAGATCATGGCCGTGGCGGGCGAGGACGGCTGCCCCAAGGGTGTGGACACCTCCATGGAAGTGGACGAGGCCAGGGGCGCGGCCAAGGCACTGAACAAGCGGTACGGCTGCGTGGTTCTGGTCAGCGGCGAGACCGACCTGGTAGTCGACGCGTCCCGGGAAATCCGGTTGGCCGGAGGCTCGGCCATGATGCCCCGCGTAACGGGCCTCGGCTGCACCTGCACAGCCCTTGCCGGAGCCTTCGCCGCGGTCCAGCCCGACTATTTCCAGGCGGCCGTGGACACCGCCGCGGTCATGAACATCGCCGGAGAACAAGCCGCCGAGGTCTCGCCCGGCCCAGGCAGCCTGCAAATGCATCTGCACGACGCGCTCTACCTCCTCGACGAGGACACGATACGCGCAAGACTCAAGGTAGCGGCGTTATGAGAACCGAAGACCTGCTCGTCTATCTCGTTACCGACCGCATCCTCTGCCTGGGCCGTTCCCTGGAGGAAGTCGTGGCCGAGGCCGCCTCGGGCGGTTGCACCATGGTCCAGCTGCGGGAAAAGGACGCCGACACCGGAGAGTTCGTCGAACTGGCCCGCTCCCTGCATCGACTGCTCAAACCGCGCAACATCCCCCTGCTCATCAACGACCGCGTGGACGTGGCCCTGGCAGCCGGGGTCGAAGGCGTGCACGTGGGGCAATCGGACATGCTTCCCGAAGACGTCCGCCGCCTTATCGGCCCCAACGCCATCGTCGGCCTGTCCGTGGACACCGAAGCCGAACTTCTGGACGCCCAGAACCGTCCCGTGGATTACCTCGGCATCGGCCCGGTCTATCCCACCGACACCAAGAAGGACATCAAGGGCACGCCATGGGGCCCGGAAGGGCTGCGGCGCGCCGTGGAGCTATCCTCCATCCCGCTGGTGGCAATCGGCGGCGTACAGCGCGACAACGCCCGCGCCGTGTCCGGTTCCGGAGTGGCGGGCATAGCCGTGGTGTCGGCCATCTGCTCCGCCCCCTCCCCGGCCGAAGCGACGCGGGCGTTGGTCCGCGCCATGAAGGAAGGGGCGCAATAACGCCCCCTCTCCAAGGCCCCGCTCAGGGGCGTATACGCGGCCTCAATCGGGGGCCGCGTTATTTTTCGGCCAGATTCCGGTATGCTGCGGGCGGCCGTTTGAAGGCCATGATGTGCAGCTTGCGCCGGATGTCCTCCAGAATCATATACAGGCACGGCACCAACACCAGGGTAATCAGGGTGGCGAAGAGAATGCCGAACCCGAGCGACAGGGCCATGGGGATGAGGAACCGGGCCTGCATGGAGGTTTCAAGGATCATCGGAGCCAAACCGCTAAAGGTTGTCAGAGTGGTCAGCAGGATGGGCCTGAACCGGACCGTGCCTGCGTCGAGCACCGCGTCGTGGGCACACCGCCCCTCCCTGCAATACTGGTTCGCCCGGTCAATGAGCACCAGCGAATCGTTGACCACCACGCCCGACAGGGCAACGATGCCGAGCAAACTCATAAGGCTGATGGGATAGCCGAAGGCCATGTGCCCGAGAATCGCGCCCACCGCGCCGAACGGGATGCTGACCATGATGATGGCCGGCTGGACGTAGCTCTTGAACGGAATGGCCAGCAAGGCGTACACGGCGAGCATGGCCAGCATCAACCCTTCAAACAGGGTGTTGGTGGACTCGGTCATGTCCGCCTGCATCCCCTGCATACGGCAGGACAGCCCCGGATACTTGACCTTGAGCACAGGCACGACCTCGGCCAGGACGCTCTGCATGACCTTGGTTGCCTGATCGCGCGGGACCACGTCCGCCGTGACGGACAACACCCGTCGACCGTCCGTGCGGTTGATGGCGGTGTAGGCACTGCCCCGCTTGACGTCGACCACGTCGCGCAGGAGCACTTCCTTACCGTCCGGGGTCTTGAGCACCATCTCTTCCAAATCGTATTCCGACACCCGTTCCCGCTCGGGCCTGCGAACCACCACCTTGACCTCGTTGCGGCTCCGCTGCTGGCGCAGAACCTCCTTTCCGTTGTAGGCGGCGCGGACCTGACTCGCCACTTCCTGAGCGGTCAGCCCCAGAGCGCGGCCCGCAGCGGTCATGCTGAAATCGAGCTGATCCTTGCCGGGAGAAAATCCGTCGTCCACATCCGTGACGCCCGGATATTGCGCAAGGTCCTCGGACAACTCGGCAGCCGCCCGCTCCAGAACCCTGGTGTCCGAGTGACTGAGCTCGAATTCAAGGGCGGCCCCTGCGCCTGGGCCGCCCCGGTCCGAAGCGAAGGACAGGACTTCGAGCCCGACGATGTCGCCCACTTCCTCGCGCCACTTGTCCACGAACTGCTGCGTGGTGATGGGGCGAATATCCGCCGATTCCAGGTACACGTTGATCTTGACCACGTGCGTACCGGAGATGTCTCGGCCCGCCCCGCCGATCTTGGAATCCACCCCCACGACCAGCCGGTCGCCGCCATTCTCCGCCGTCACCTTGTCGGCCGCGGCCAGAAGCCTGTCGCGCACGGCCTTGGTTTTCTCCACGGGCGACCCATAGGGCAACTCGGCCGTGGCATAGGCGAAATCGGACTCGACCTTCGGCATGAGAGTAAAGCCCAACCGGCCGCTCACGACGAATGCGCCGCACAGGAGAAGCAGGCCGACCCCCGTGGCCACCGTGGCGTACCGCCATTGCAGGCACCAATCCAGAAACGGACGGTAGACGCTTCGAATGAACCGGAGCAGTCCATTGGCCACACGCTCCTGATATCGGGTAATCCAAGCCATGCCCCGGCTCCGCTTGTCGCCCAGATGGGACAGGTGGGCGGGCAGGACGAACAGGCTCTCGATGAGCGAAACCGAGAAAACGGCTATGACCACCACCGGGATGGCCCAGAACATCTTGCCCATGACACCGGGGACGAACAGCAACGGCATAAAGGCCGCAATGTTGGTCAACACGCTGAAGACCACGGGCATGGCGATGCGCCTGGCCCCGGCTATGGCCGCTTCGAGCGGAGACAGCCCCTCCTGCCGCATGGTGAAGACGTTTTCGCCCACCACAATGGCGTCATCCACCACGATGCCGAGCGCGATGAGAAAAGCGAACATGGTTATCATGTTGATGCTCACGCCCAGCAGGGAAAGGACCAGGAAACTGCCCAGAAAAGATATGGGGATGCCCATGGCGACCCAGAAAGCAAGCTTCGGCTCCAGGAACAGGGCCAGGAAAATGAAAACCAGGGAGAGCCCCATGACGCCGTTGCCCAGGAGCAGGTCCATGCGCTGGGAATATGTCTCGGACATGTCGTTGAGGATGTCCACGGACACGCCCGCCGGGAGCCTGGCTTTGAAGGTCTTAAGCGTCTCCTTTACCGAATCGGCCACGGATATAGGCGTCTGGTTACCGACGCGATACACGTCCAGACGGACGGCGGGCTTGCCGTTATATGAGGTGATGATGTCGTCGTCCTCGAACCCGTCGACGACCTCGGCGATATCCTCCACGCGCACCTGGGTGCCGTCGTTGCCGGTGACCACCGGGATGCGGGCGAAATCGCGGCCGTAATCGCGGCGGTCCTTCATGCGCACCAGGACTTCGCCGGACTGCGCCTTGATGGCGCCGCCGGGCAGGTCTACCGAGGCCTCGCCAATGCGGTCCGCCACCTCTCCAAGGCTCAGATTATGGGCGCGCAGACGGTTCTGGGGGATCTCTATGGAAATTTGAAGCCCGCTGACCTCGGACAACTCGGCCTGTGTCACGCCCTGATTGGCGATAAGCTCCTCGCGGAGCTGCTCGGCCAACTCGCGCAGGGTGGTTTCCTGTAGATCGCCGTAAACCACCACCGACAGGACCTGCCGTTGATGGGAGACCTCGGAGACGACCGGGTCCTCGGCCTCTTCGGGAAAAGAGGTGATGCGGTCGACTTCGGTTTTGATGTCCTGCGCGAGCTTTTGCAAGTTCGCCCCTTCCAGGGCTTCCACCACCACGCTGCCGTTACCTTCGGAGGAAACCGAAGTGACCTCCTTCACACCGTCAAGCCCCTGCACGGCCTGCTCGATGGACAGGACACACCCCTGTTCCACCTCCGAGGGACTGGCCCCCAGATAGGAGATGGACACAGTGACCGTATCCATGGAGAACTCGGGAAAAACCTCCTGCTTGATTTGCAGGGCCAGGATGAGACCGCCCACCAGAAACACGACCATGAGCAGGTTGGCGGCTACGGAATTGCTCGCCATCCAGGCAATAGGTCCTCGGGGAGCGTTTTTTTCCGCGTTAGCCATTGTCGGCCTCCCCGGCACCCGGCACAGCTATTTCGTCGTCCTCATTCACATCGTGAAGGGCCATGCCCTGCACCGGGGCCGAGAGATCGGACATGACGATACGTTCGCCGGGTGCGAGCCCCTCCCGCACCACGATGCTCTCCTCATCCCTCCAGACCGGGGCCACGGTGCGGATATCCAGGGTGTCGTCCTCGGCAAGAACCCAGACCTGGCTGTTGTCGCGAAAAGCGGTCCTCGGAATGGCGAACACGTTGTCGAGTTCGCCGCCCTCGATCCTGACCGACACATAGCTGCCGAGAAGGAGCGGATTGACGCCCGGTTCGCCCTTGAGATTGAGCGGGTCCTTCACGGTGATAAGCACGCGGGCCATGCGGCCTTCGTCTTCGAGCGCCGGGAGCAGACGGACCACATATCCCTCGCATTCGGACTCTCCTGCCGCGCCCACCGAGACAATCCGGGCCTTCGCCCCCTCCGGGGTGTTGTCGGACGGAAGACTGATCCAGCCCAACCGGTCCACGGGCACCGACGCCTGAATCCAGAACTCGTCGGTCCCCACCAGGGTAGCAAGGTCTCCCTGCACGGCCACGGCCGCGCCCAAATCGACGGTCCTGGACTCGACCTTGGCCGCGAAAGGCGCGGTGACGCGGGTGCGCGACAGATCGAGGCGCGCCAGTTCAAGCTTGGCTCTGGCCGCCCGCAGGTCCGCCTTGGCCTTTGCCAAATGCGGCTTGCGCAGCGCCAGTTCGGCCTCGGCTTCGGTGGCTCGCCCGGCTTCCTGCAACAGGTCCCATTCACGAGCGGAGACGTTCTGATACCCCTGCTCCACCTTAAGGTTGTACTCGGCCTCCGCCACCTCGGCCTCCACCTCGCGCACGGCCAGCTCGTAATCCTTGGGATCAATGGTCAGAATCTCCTGGCCCGCGTCGAAATAGCCGCCGGGCACGAACTCTCCGCTGACCCCGACGACCTTACCCGACACCTGCGACTGAAGCGCGATCAGCCTCGCCGCCGTGACCGTGCCCATGACGTCCACGACCACCCGGTGATCCATCCGGACCGCCTCACGAGTCTCCACACCGGGGCGAATAACCTGGGGCGGCATCTTCATCGCCTTGGGCGCTGACATCACGGTCGCGTAGGCTCCCATGGCGCCCGCCGCCAGGATGACAAGCGGTATCAACGCCTTGGGACGAAAAATCGACAATATTTTCTTAAAGTGACGGTTCATGTTTATCCCTCGATTCCTGTCTGTTCGATGTTGATGTCAGCGGTTCGTTTATCGGGATCGGGCAGCGATTCGGTCCAGGTCCCGCCCAGAGCGCGGTACAGGGAAACGCGATAAAGCATCAGGTTGGTCCGCTCCGCGGCCATGGTCACTTCGAGATTCTGGACGGACATGAGCGCGCTCAGGACGGGAAGATAGTCGTCCAACCCCTGCGCGTATCGGGACACGGCTTCCCGCAGGCTGATCCGTGAGGCTTCGAGCTGGGCGGAGAGCGCGGCGATGTATTCCTTCTGCCACTTCTCCTCGGTCAGGGCGTCCTCCACCTCCTTGAAGGCTGTGTAAACGGTCTCCCGGTACGCGGCGAGCCTCTCGTCCACCACGGCGCGGGCCTTGTCCACTTCGGCCTTGCGGTAGCCGCCGTCGAAGATGGGCCCGACAACCGCCCCGGCCAGACTCAGCATCCAATTATCGAAGAGCGTCCCGAGCTGCGCGCCGGAATACTGCCCGCTCCCCGCCAGGGTGAGCGACGGCAGCCTGTTCGCCCTGGCCGCGGTTACGGACCAATCGGCCGACGACAGGGACAATCCGGCGGAACGGACGTCGGGCCTCGCCGCGAGCAGGTCGGCGGGCAGCCCCAGCCCGGGCAGTTCGCGCGGTTCCAGGACCTCGGCGTCGGATACGGCCACAGTCCCGGCGGCTTTGCCCAGAAGCAGGGCCAGCTCGTTGAGAAGAAGCTGTTCCTGGGACTTCACTGGCGGCAGGAGCGCCTTGACCTTGGCAAGGTTCTGACGCTGCTGATAGACGTCCAACGCCGTGGATATGGAATTGCGAAAACGCAATTGAATGAGTTCAAGATAGGTCTCGTTGGTCTTGATCTGCTCTTCGATGATCCGCTCCTTGCGCCGTTGGGACTGGATTTCCAGCCAACGGGAGACGACCTCACCGGCCACGGTCATGGCCGAGGTGTTCAAGTCCTCGCGAGATGCCCGGTAATCAAGGCGTCCACTCTGGGCTTCGGCCTCAATACGGCCCCACAAATCGATCTCGTAACCGGCCTCAAGGCCGATGGCATGAGTCTCCGAAGTGGTAGAAGAACCGGTCCCGTCCTTGGCGCTCGACCGCGTATGCTGATAGTCGCCCGTAGCGTCCAAGGTCGGGTATTTGTCCGCCGAGGACTGCACGGAGACGGCTCCCGCCTGGCGCAATCTGGCCCACGCCTGGATGATGTCCAGATTGGCCGCCAGGGCCGTCTCAACCAAACCGTTCAGCTCGGCGTTGCCTATGGATTCCCACCACTTGCCCATTTCACGGGGCTGCTCCGAATACAGGGTGTAGGCCACGGGCAACGGCGCAAGCGTCGTTGTACGGGCGTCCGGCCTGAACGGCGAGCAGGCCGTCAGGGCCATCGCCAGAAGGAAGACCGCCGCCATGGACGCAATGCAATATGGAATTCTGCCTGTCACGTTCCTCTCCGCGTATGATTTCACTGGCCCCGAAAGTACCGGAAAAAGTTCGGCAGAGTGTTGGATGGATGATAAAAGTTGTTAAAGATTGTAAAAGAACGCGAAGGAACCTTTTCATTCCACGCCGCATATGGGTAAGGACAAATCATGAAAAACAATGGCCCGATCCTGATTATCGACGACGACAGCAAACTGCGCGACCTCGTGGTGGAATATCTTGAGGAATACGACTTCGCCACGGCCACCCTCCCCTCGGGCGCCAAGGCCCTGGAGACCATTCGTTCGCTCAATCCCAGCGTCATCGTGCTGGACGTGATGATGCCCGGCAAAGACGGGCTCGAAGTCCTGCGCGACATCCGCGCCGAATTCGCCACCCCGGTAATCATGCTCACGGCCAAGGGCGAGGACACGGACCGTATCGTGGGCCTGGAGCTCGGAGCAGACGACTACATGGGCAAACCGTTCAATCCCCGCGAACTGCTGGCCCGAATCAAGGCCGTCCTCCGACGGATGACAAACAACAACGACCGCAAGCCCGAAGCCACATCCATCCGGGCCGGAGGGCTCATCCTGAATCTCTCCCGGCAAGTGCTGGTCATCGACCATGACGAGATCGAACTGGCCCCAACGGAGTTCCGCCTGCTCAAATCGCTCATGGCCCACGTGGACCGGGCCTTGACCAGGGACGAACTCATGGACATGGTCTGGGACAAGGATTTCGCGGCATACGACCGCTCCATCGACGTGCACATCTCCAAGCTGCGCTCCCAGCTCAAACCGTATCCGGCCCATGCCAAGCGCATCAGGACCGTCTGGGGCACGGGCTACATGTTCGTGGGTGAATGATGAAAGTCAGCCGACTCTACCTCCGCATACTCCTGGCCTTTATCCTGGTCCTCCTGGTCGCAATTGCGGGCGTTGGTGTGCTGCTCAAGATGGGCCACATGCGGCCGCCCTTCACTCTGCACGCCAAAAACCGCACCGAGGCCCTCAAACAAATCGTCGGACTGGAAATCAGCGATTCGGCCGGGCTCACCCCGGAACTGCGCGACCGCCTCAACCGCGTGCTCGACATCTACTCCAACGCATTCAACGGCCAGGCATGGATCGAGAACGAACAAGGCGAGATCGTGGCGAAGTCCTTCAGCACCCGTCCCCTGACCGGCGAGGAGAAGCTGAACCTCAAGTTGGTCACGGCCGAGGGAGACCGCATCTATTTCATCCGAAAAGGCAAAAAGGGGGCCATCTATTCCTACGGCCCGCTTGAAACCCCGCTGGGGCCGCTGACCGTCCACCTGCTCAATCAGTGGTTTGCCCGCAACGAAGAGATATGGTTCATGGAAGGGCTGGCCCTGATGGCCACGGTCGCCGCCCTGCTGCTCATCCCGGTATCGCGGCGCATCACCCGGCCCATCAACCAAATGACCAAATCGGCCGGAAAACTGGCGCAGGGAGACTTCTCCCCCCGGGTGGATGAAAGTCCGAAGGACGAGCTGGGAACGCTGGCCAGGACCTTCAACCACATGGCCAACAGCCTGGAAAAAATGGTCCGGGGCGGACGCGAGCTGACCGCAAACCTCTCCCACGAACTGCGCTCCCCCCTGGCGCGCATCCGCATCTCCCAGCAAATCATCCGCGAGCGCCTGGATGCCGGGCGTACGGACGGAATCTCCAAGCACGTCCGGCGCATGGAAGAGGAAATCAACCATATGGATTCCCTCATCGACCAGATTATGAGGCTCTCCAAGCTCGATCTCCAGGAACCGCCGCCCCGCGAGGATACGGCCGACCTGGCGGAAATGCTGGAGGAAGCGGCGGAGCGCGTCAGGCCGCTCTCGGGCGGGCGGAATATCCCCGTCAGGCTCGACCTGTCACCCATGCCTCCCTATCGCTGCTGCAAGCAGGACATGCGCATCGTTCTCGACAACGTGCTCTCCAACGCGGTAAAATATTGCCCGGACAACAACCCGGTGGACATCGTCTGCGAATCGGACGACGAAATCGCAACCATCCGGGTGACAAATGCCTATCCGCCTCTGTCCGAAAAGGAATTGGAAACCGTGTTCGTGCCATTCAGGCGGCTTGGCTACGATAACGTGGAGGGCAACGGTCTTGGCCTGGCCTTCGCCCGCAAAATAGTCGAGGACCACGCCGGGACCATCAACGCGTCCAGTGTCGACGGAGGATTTTGCATGACCATACGCTTGCCGCTGCGCTGACCGCTCCTGCTTCCCCTTTTCCATGGGAAAAGGCTGCGCCTGGATACAGAGAGGTACCCGCCTCATCCGGGCTACCCGACGTTCGGCCGATGCGCCCAAACCGCCCCGCTCGAACCGAAAAACTCGCCTTTCTCTTATCCCGATTCTCCTGCCCCTCCCCGTTTTCGCCTCAAAAACCATCAGTAACACACTGAACATTAAGTAAAAAGTTTCTTCCAGCAAAAACACGGTTTCAAAATTGATAATACTGAATCCATCGCGTACTGTGCATTTCTTTTTTTGAACTTTGCCTCCCCGCGACAGGGAATAAACTCAAGAGAAAAAGCACTGACCCAAATGATGCAATACAATAATGAAAACAGATATGTCCGCCGACGCTTTTACCGCGTCTCCCCGCTAGCCCTCATAATACTCGCCCTGCTCCTGCCCGGCGCGTTCCATGCCCAAACGGCCGAAGCCGTGGAAAACAGCGGGTTCAGCCGCCAGGTCGTGGTGGACCGGGCCAGGGAACTGAGCCAAACCCCGTTCGACCCCAATCAGGGCCAGGTGCCCAAGGCCCTGCTCAACCTCTCCTACGACGCTTGGCGCGACATCCGCTTCCGTCCGGAAAAGGCCCTGTGGAAAAAGGAAAACCGTCCCTTCCATCTGCAATTCTTCCATCCCGGCCTCTTCTATGATCGACTTGTAGACATCAATATCGTGGACAAAGGGACTGCGAAACGGCTGCCCTTTGATTCGACGATGTTCGACTACGGCAACAACCACACCGTGCCCGAACAGATTCCGACTCCGTTCGGATTTGCCGGATTCCGCATCCACGGGCCCATCAACACCGCAAAATATTTCGATGAAATCGCCGTGTTTCTGGGAGCCAGCTACTTTCGGGCCGTGGCCAAGGGACAGGTCTACGGCCTTTCCGCCCGGGGCCTGGCCGTGGATACAGCCCTGCCGGACGGCGAGGAATTTCCCTATTTCCGCGAATTCTGGATCGAAAAGCCGGCCCGCCGGAGTTCAAGCCTGACCGTGCACGCACTGCTGGACAGCAAGAGCCTGACCGGAGCCTACACCTTCGTCATCCAGGGCGGGAAAACCACCACCATGGACGTCACCGCCACCCTGTTCCTGCGGGTTCCCGTGAAAAAAATCGGCATAGCCCCGCTGACCAGCATGTTCCTGTTCGGCGAGAACACCGACGAACGCAAGGTTCGGGACTTCCGCCCCGAGGTGCATGATTCGGACGGCCTGCTCATCAAGAACGACTCGGGCGAATGGTTCTGGCGTCCCCTCGACAACCCGGCAACGCTGGCGGTCAACGGATTCAGGGCCGACAACGTCCGAGGCTTCGGACTCATTCAGCGAGACCGCAACCACCACAGTTACCAGGACCTCGAAGCCAACTACGAACGGCGGCCCACGTTGTGGGTGGAGCCGCGCGGCGACTGGGGCCACGGTCACGTGGAGCTTATCAACATTCCCACGGACCAGGAGATTCACGACAATATCGTGGCCTTCTGGACCCCCGAGGACGACCTGCCCATCGGCGTCCCGCAAACCTATGAATACCGGCTGTTGTGGTATCACGGCAGCTTCACCCATCCGCCCCTGGGGTACACGTACGCCACTCGAACCGGCGACGCGGGCAACGGCGGACAACGCTTCGTCATCGACTTCAGGAGCAAGGCCCTGAATCTCCTTGAACCTCCTTCCAACATTGAAGGAGTGATAACCTGCGGCGAGGGCGCGACCGTCACCGAGCAGCATGTGGAGAAAAACACGCATATCGGCGGCTGGCGGCTTTCCTTCGTGGTCCGCCCCGACCAGGCGCCCTCGGCCCTGGAAAAGGTATTGCCCAACCGTCGGGCTCCCGTGGACCTGCGCGCGTTCCTGAAAATCAACGACACCACCCTGACGGAAACGTGGAACTATGCCTATCGCCCCTGACCCCCGGCCGTCCGACGATGACGCCCGGCGCGAGCTGACCGCCCGTTGTCTGCTGGAATATGCGGAACAACTCCCCATACCCACTGAGCAACGCCTGGCGCTGGTTCTCGAAACACTGCGCGAGCTGCCGCGCGACGCTTCTTCGGCCCAAGCCCTGGAGGCATTGCTCGCGCGGTTGCCCGCCGTGGCCCCTTCGGCACATCCGCCGAGCCATCCGCCCATCGACCGCAGCCATATGCCCGCGCAATACCTCGGTCGGCCGCACTCCGGCCTCAGCGCCTTCCTCGTCCACTGGGCCTGGCTTGGCGTCGTCGGGCTTCTGCTGGCCCTGACCCTCCTGCTGAACTTTTCCCAATGAGAAACCCGATGCAAAGCGATTCGCAGGTTCCCGGACTGTCATTCTCCACAGGAAAACGGCGCCTTGTCCTGACGCTGCTCATCCTGATCCCCTCGGCCATGGCCAGCGCCTACGTGGGATCTGTCCTGCCCGACAAGGGCTCCACCCCGCTGGAGCTCGCGATCATCATCGTCTACTCCATCCTTTTCGCCTGGATTTCCGTCGGATTCTGGACGGCGATCATGGGGTGGTTCACGATCATGCGCCGCTATGACCGCTTCGCCGCGAGCCGCGCCCTGTCCGAGCCGTTCGACCCGAACGATTTTCCGCGCACGGCGGTCCTGTTCCCCATCTGCAACGAAGATACGCCAAGGGTCATGGCCGGGATCAAGACCACGTATCTTTCGCTTCAGCGCACTCCCGGCGCGAACCAATTCGACATCCATATCCTGAGCGACTCCGGCAGCGCGGACAAATGGATGGAGGAAGAAGCGGCCTGGGCCGATCTGGTAAAGGAACTCGGTGCGCAGGGCCGCATATTCTACCGCAACCGAAAGGTGAACCTGAAGCGCAAGAGCGGCAACGTGGCCGATTTCTGCCGCCGACACGGCAGCGAATACACGTACATGGCCGTGTTCGACGCTGACAGCGTCATGAGCGGCGACACCCTGAACGCCATGGTCCGAATAATGGAGCGCCGCCCCAGGATAGGCATATTGCAGACCGCCCCGGCCTGTTTCGGCCGCGACACCCTGCTCGGAAGGCTTCAGCAGTTTGCCAACCGCGCCTACGGCCCCATGTTCGCCGCCGGGCTGCATTTCTGGCAGTTGGGGGACGCCCAGTACTGGGGCCACAACGCGCTCATCCGCATCGAGCCGTTCATGAAGCACTGCGGCCTGCCCAGGCTGTCCGGCAAGCCCCCGCTGGGCGGCGACATCCTCAGCCATGACTTCGTCGAGGCCGCGCTCATGCGCCGGGCCGGGTGGGAAGTCTGCCTCGCCTTCGACCTGACCGGCAGTTGGGAGGAATGTCCGCCGAACCTGCTTTCGGAACTGAAGCGCGACCGCCGCTGGTGCCAGGGAAACCTCCAGCACCTCCGACTGCTGTTCACGGAAGGGCTCTTTCCCGCACACAGGGTCCTGTTCCTCAACGGGGCCATGAGTTATGTCTCGGCCCTGCTGTGGTTCCTCTTCCTTATGCTCTCCTCGGCCGAGGCCGTTATCCAGGCCGTTGTCGGCCCGAGCTACTTCGCCGCCACGCGCTCCCTGTTCCCGTCCTGGCCGGTGTGGCAACCGCTCTGGGCCCTGATCCTGCTGGCCACCACGGGCGTGCTGCTGTTCTTCCCCAAAATCCTGAGCTATCTCCTGATCGTGCTGAAAACACGCCGCTCGAAGCAGTTCGGCGGTGCGTTCCGCCTGCTGGCGAGCATCGCTTTGGAGGTAGCCTTCTCCGCCCTGCTGGCCCCCATCCGAATGCTCTTTCACAGCAAATTCGTCTGCATCACCCTTCTCGGACGACAGATCGGCTGGGGTTCGCAGCAACGGGACGACCGCCCGACGTCCTGGGGCGAAGCGATCCGCTTCCACGGCGGCGGCGCGATTTTCGGACTGCTCTGGGGCGGTGTGGTCTGGCTCTACGCCCCGTACTTCTTTTGGTGGATCGCGCCCATCGTCCTACCCATCGTCCTCTCCATGCCCCTTTCGGTCCTCACCAGCCATGACGGCCCTGGACGCTGGCTCCGTCGAAAAGGGCTGCTTCTCATCCCGGAGGAGACAGTACCGGCCCGCGAAATCCGAGATGTGATCCGATTCACCAAGGAAATGGAAGCCGCGCCCACTCCCCTAGAACTCCCGCGCGAAGCGGGCTTCCTGCGCGCCCTGCTTGATCCGGGCGTCAACGGACTTCGACGCGCCCTGCTGTCCCGAAACCAGCGGCGGCCCGGGGAAAAGGCCCGCGAACGCAACGCGAAACTGGTCGAAAAGATTCTCGGCAATGGTCCCGAGGCCCTGACTCCCGACGAGAAGCTCTGCCTCCTGCGCGACCCGGACGGCCTGCTCGAAGTGCATACCCGGGCTTGGACGGCCGACGACGGCGCATTGCGAAGGGCATGGCTCCAACGGAACTGAGCCAGGCCCAAAGGTGTGCCAATCCTCGGCCAACCATCATTTCATTGACCTGACCCCGGTGTAGGGTAATATGAAATTGGCGCCGGGTTTTCCGTCCATGAGGCAGGGAATCCGGCACGAATTATCCCGGATACAGCGACGAGGACTCCGATGCGCACCGCCGCCATTTGTTTCAAGGCTCGACCGCAGCAACAAAAAAACCCCGCCATTTCTGACGGGGTGTGTGTTCTGAGTGGTGGGTCACCAAGGAATCGAACCTTGAACCTCCGGATTAAGAGTCCGCTGCTCTGCCAATTGAGCTAGTGACCCACTCGGCCGTGTTTGTCACGACGGGGGGATATTTATAGAGCCTCCCCGGAAATGTCAACAGCAACAAGGACATTCATGCAATTTTCCTACATTTTTTTTCGGAACCCGCACCAACAAAAGAAAAACCCCGCCATTTCTGACGGGGTGTGTATTCAGAGTGGTGGGTCACCAAGGAATCGAACCTTGAACCTCCGGATTAAGAGTCCGCTGCTCTGCCAATTGAGCTAGTGACCCACTCGGCCGTGTTTGTCACGACGGAGTGATATTTATAAGCCGCTCCCGGAAATGTCAACAGCAACGAGGACATTCATGCAACTTGCTCACGTCTTTTTTTTCGAAACACGATCCAGCTCAAGAAAAAACCCCGCCATTTCTGACGGGGTGTGTATTCTGAGTGGTGGGTCACCAAGGAATCGAACCTTGAACCTCCGGATTAAGAGTCCGCTGCTCTGCCAATTGAGCTAGTGACCCACTCGGCCGTGTTCGTCACGACGGAGAGATATTTATAAGTCGCCCCCCGAAAAGTCAACAACTAATTTTCATTTTTTTCATGGGACTTAAATGATTATAAAAAAACCCCTTTTCACGTTGCTCCTGAGTTTGTTCATCCTCCTTTCCGCAACGTCCGCAATGCCCCTTTCGCAGCCGTCTTCCCTCCCCTTGAAGACCTCGGTGGAGCCGTTCGCCGTCGCTGCGGACGCCATCCGCCCCGGGTCGCCCGGAGGCGTTCTCCTGGCTCTGACCCTGCACATGGAAAAGGAATGGTACTCATATTCCAACGTCCCCGGCGAAACGGGCAAACCCACGAGCCTGACCGCCAAGGCGGCCGACGGGACTCAGTTGGAGGTATTTTATCCCGCCGGCAAGAAAAAGCCCGACTCCTACGACCCGACCATCACCGTGGCCGCATACCTCGACGGAACGAAACTCTTCGTTCTCGTGCCCGACGGGCTCACGGCCCCCTTCCCGACCAGTCTCGCCCTGGACCTGCTTCTGTGCCATCCGACGAAATGTGTCCCCGCCCGCGTCAATCTGACTTTCGGCCAAGCGGGTCTCGACACCGGCACGCTTCCGCCTGCGGACGGACAGCCCTGGTGGAGTGAATTTCAGGGAATGAGCGGGGGCCAGGTCAAAACGCAAGATTCGACAAAAGAGGACACCGGAAACGCGCACATAGTGGACTGGCAGTTCACCCCCGCGTATTTCCAGCCCGGCCTCGAAGTACGCGGCCTGCTTTCGGCGGTGCTCATGGGTCTGCTTGCCGGGCTCATTCTCAACGTCATGCCCTGCGTCCTGCCCGTGGTCAGCCTCAAGCTCTCCTCGCTGCTTGGAGCCGGAGCCGAAAAAGGCCCCGACCGCATCCGCGCATTCAGGGAGCACAACGTTTTCTTCGTACTCGGGGTAATATCCTTTTTCCTGTTCCTGGCCGCTGTCCTGGGCGCCACCGGCTCGGCCTGGGGCGCGCTCTTTCAGGACCGCTGGCTGGTACTCGGCATTGCCGCCGTCATGGGCGCACTCGCCCTGAGTCTGTTCGGCCTGTTCCATCTGCCGGTGATCGACCTCAAATTCGGCGTCGGGAACAAGGACCCTCGCAAGCAAGCCTTTTTCACCGGCATGTTGACCACCCTTCTGGCCACCCCGTGCAGCGGCCCGTTCCTGGGCGGCGTGCTCGGCTGGGCGCTCATCCAGGGACCGGTCGTCATCGCCACGGTTTTCGTGTCCATAGGACTCGGCATGTCCGCGCCGTATATTCTGCTGATCCTCAATCCCGGCCTGGCCCGTTTTCTGCCGAAGTCCGGACCATGGATCGAATATGTGGAAAAGGGCATCGCCTTCTTCCTGCTCGGCACGGCCTTCTATCTGGTAGGCATCGCCCTGGGAGACGCCAGCCTGCGCATTCTCGCCCCGCTTTGGGTCATTCTCTTCGGCGGCTGGTTGTGGTTCCGCACCAAAACCGCCGGGCAAGGCGTCCGGCTCCTTCTGCGCGTGAGTATGCTCGTGCTCCTGGCCGCCACCGTCTACTGGACCACCCCCATGCAGACAGAAGTTGACCCGTGGGAACAATTCAATCCGGCCGTCCTCAACCAGGACCTTGGCGAAGAGCGGATATTCCTGGAATTCACTGCCGACTGGTGCCCAACCTGCAAGGCCCTCGAAGCAACGGTCATGACCCGCGAGAACGTCGAGGACTGGAAGGAGCGGTACAACGTCCGCTTCATCAAGGTGGACATGACCGAGCGCGATCCCGAGGCTGAAGCCCTGTTGGAGGCCCTCGGAAGCCGAAGCCTGCCCACGGCTGCCGTGTTCCGAAAGAACGATCGGCAAACCCCGGTTGTCATACGCGACCTGTACACCGTGAACCAACTTGAAAACTTGCTGAAATCCCTTTAGATCAGAGAAAAAACATCGAGGAGACGCTTCGTGCTCAATTTCCAATACTACATGCCCACCCGCATCATCTTCGGCCCCGACAGCCTCGACAGGCTGGGGGACACCCCGCACCTGCCCCGGGGCGACAAAGCCATGATCGTCATCGGCGAATCCGGAGTCATGATCGAACAGGGATACCTGGCCCGCGTCCAGTCCCTGCTTTCCAAGCAGGACGTCCAAACCATCGTCTACGACCGAATCAAGCCCAACCCCGAATCCGACGCCGTGGATGAAGCCGCAGCCATCTGCCGAGAAAAAGGCGTCAAATTCGTGGTCGGCCTGGGCGGCGGCTCCACCATCGACTCGGCGAAAGCCATCGCCGCCATGGCCGTCAATTCCGGCAAGTATTGGGACTACATGCAATCCGGGTCCGGCGGCGGCCAGACCCCGGAAAACGAGCCACTGCCCATCGTGGCCATCCCCACCACGGCCGGGACCGGCACCGAGGCCGACCCGTGGACCGTCATAACCAAATCCGGCACCGACTCCCGCGAGAAGCTCGGCTGGGGGTATGACGGCACCTTCCCGGCCCTGTCCGTCGTGGACCCCAAACTGATGCTCTCCGTACCGCCGAGACAGACCGCCTACACCGGCATGGACGCGTTCTTCCACGCGGCCGAGGCCTACCTCGCCACCTGCCGCCAGCCCGCCAGCGACATGCTCTCCTTGGAAGCCGTCCACCTCATCGCGCACACCCTGCCGCAAGCCGTCGCCGAGGGCGACAACCTGGAAGCGCGGACCGTCATGGCCTGGGCCTGCACCGCAGCGGGTCTGTGCGAAACCTATTCCTCGTGCATTTCCCAGCACTCCCTGGAACACGCCCTGTCCGCCTTCCACCCGAACCTGCCACATGGAGCCGGACTGGTGCTTCTGTCCAAGGCATACTTCGGTTTCCTGGCCTCGCGCGGCGAGGAGCGCCTCGGCGACCTGGCCCTGGCCATGGGCGACACTCTTGAAGAAACCGTTGAAGAGGAAGTGACCGGCGTGGCCTTTCTCGACGCCCTGGACAACCTCATCACCGAGGTCGGCCTGGCTGACGAAAAGCTGTCCGACTACGGCGTGACCCGCGAAGAAATTCCGGCGCTGGCAGAAAACGCCCTGACCACCATGGGCGGCCTCTTCGATGTCACCCCCGTGGATATGTCCCTGGAGGACGTCATCGCCATATTCGAAGCGGCCTACGATTAGCCCGTCCGACCATACGCGACAAAAAAAGGCTCCCTTTCGGGAGCCTTTTTCATGTCTCGACACAGGGATATCCGGCCCTAGGGACAGAGCCACTCCTGAGCTCCCCGCTGTGACTGAAAGCCCTTGTATGATGCGGAACGGTTGACCAGAGCCGTCTCCACGAGTCGGCTGGATTCCGGATTGTACGGATTGGAAAGAACGGCAAGGCGAAGGCCCAGCTTGGCCACGCCCTGATCCTCCATGAAATTGGCGAACGTGATGATATCCAAAGGCGACAGGGTCAAACGAAAGGTCCGATTGTCCACAAGTACCCGCGTCCGCTGACAATGGCGAGTCTTGTCCACGAGCTTCAGGCCCCATTCGATGAAAGTCTCGACATCAGATACTTCACCGTCCGTGATGCACAACAAGTATGAATCCTTGATGGTGAATATCTGCGTATAGGTCATGATCCCCCCGAGTTTGATGCAGGCGTGTGAAAACCGTCCCGCACGGCGTCAGCGTACTCAAGCGCGCAGAAAAGACAACATTAATAATGCGTCATTCCACCGGAATCATGTCATATCTGTCGCCGGAGATGCATCGGCAGCCGTCGGCGGTGATCTCGAAAGTGTTCTCCACGCCGACCATGGCTTTGCCGCGTATGCCCTGCTTGGGCTCAAGGGCGATGACCATGCCCTGCTCCAAAGGGAGGGAAAAGCCTCTGGCAATGGGCGGAAACTCGTCGACGGTCAACCCAATGCCATGGCCCACGAACGGGACCTGGTTCTCGTCGAGCCCCATGAAGCCCTCGGCATACCCACGCGTCCCGGCCTCGTCCAGGCAATGACGATAGAGCTCCTCGGGGGTAACGCCCGGCTTGGCATGGGCACACATCCAATCCTGCAACTCAATGCAGAAATCGTGAGCGCGGCGGATGTCGTCGGGCATGGCCTCCTGCGGCCCCGCGAAATACGCCTGGGTCTTGTCCGTGTGATACCCTTCCAACTGAAAGCCTATGTCGAGCATGAGCGGCTCGCCCAATTCCCATACCTTGTTCTCGTTACCCATGAGGGCGGAGGCCGGATGCTCTCCGCGCAATCCGAGAGGCCCGTTGAACCCACTGGGATAATTACCGGAATCACCGGCCGAGACATGGCCGAGGAAAGCCTCCTCGCCGTGGGCCTGCATCCGCAGGATGCCCATGTGTCCCTCGCTGAAAAAGGCTTCCCACGCCTTGTGGGCGATCTCCCGCTCGGTCATGCCGGGACGGATCACGGTCGGCAATATGTCGTAAAGACACCGATGGTGCTTCTCGCCGCAACGTCGGAGAATATCGAGCTCGAACTCGGATTTGACCATCCTGGCCAGGGTCACGGCGTGATCGCCCGGCACGATGGCATAGTCCTTGAGCTTGTCCGCGAGCATGATTCCGAGCTGCCAGGTAAGCCCCGACATCACTGCGGCCAGGGTCGGCGTAAAGGGGCTGCCCGCGTCGGCGCACAAGCCGGGCAGTTCCGAATAGGACTTGTACGGCAGGATGTGCTTCACGCCGGCTTCGAGCCGGGCGCGATTGACGCCCTTGCGGATGAGCAGCACGGACTCGCCGGAAAGAGGCAGCCATAGCACGCCCTGGCCGAACGTGCCGGTCAGGTAGTAGATGTTCAACCGGGAAAACACGAGAATTCCCCCCGCTTCCGGGGCAAGATCCTGAAGGTGATGCCGGACGGAATCCCGGCGACGTTTGAGTTCCTCTTCGGGGATGCGGGCTATGGCTTCGAACATGGGGGACTCCTTCGGGGATATATCGACTAGGCAACCGGAAAGGTTTGCTGTACAAGGACGGTCACAATCAACGAGGTATCGAAAATGCTGATCGACATAAAAGAGCTAGCTCCCCTGCTGCGCGAGGTCAAGACCATCGCCATTGTCGGGGCGGTGGACAAACCGGGCCGCCCCGTGGACATGGTCGGCCGGGCGCTCATCGAAATGGGCTTCACGGTCATCCCCGTTCACCCCAAGCGAAGTGACGTCTGGGGACTGCCCACCTATTCCGCCCTGGGCGACATTCCGATGCAGGTGGACATGGTTGACCTGTTCCGCGCGCCGCAATTCTGCCCCGCACATGCCCGCGAGGTTCTGTCCATGACCCCTCTGCCCAAGATTTTCTGGATGCAGTCCGGCATCTCCAGCCCGGAGGCCCGGGAAATACTGGCCGGAAGCGGCATTACCGTGGTCGAGGATCGTTGCAGCAAAGTCGAAATGCAAGCCATGGGAATTCACCGATGACCGAGAACGCCTTCGAATGCCGCATGTGCGGCCACTGCTGCCAAGGCGAGGGCGGCATCGTCATGACCGCCAAGGACCGTGAACGTCTGGCCGCCTTCCTGGGCATCGACGTGGACGAACTTGTCTCCCGATACGCCCACACGCGCGGCGGGAAAATCCATCTCAACGTGGGCGAAAACAACTACTGCGTCTTTTTCAAAGAAGGTTGCGGCGTGCATCCGGGACGTCCCGACATCTGTCGGGCCTGGCCCTATTTCCGAGGCAATCTCATCGACAAGACCAGTTGGGAGATGATCCAGGATTACTGTCCCGGCGTGAATCCCGATGCGGGGCACGAGGAGTTCGTCCGCCAGGGACGCGCGTATTTGCGCAAGGAAGACCTTTTGCGCTATGATCCCGAATCTTCGCCCAACGCATTGATTTCCGACGAGTAACCAAGGACGCGTCCCATGAATCTCCAGGAGTGCCTCAAGGAGCTTCAGCTCGCCCCCGGGGCGAACCTGGAAGAGGTCAAGTCCGCCTTCCGCAAGCTGGCCTTCAAATACCACCCGGATCTCAACCCGAGCGCATCCGCCGCCGAAAGGTTCCGTGTGGTCAATGAGGCCTATGTCACGGCCAAAAAGCTCATTGATACGGACGGTCCTTCGTCTTCCGCCGCGCCCGGGCCTGATGCGGGCGGCCCCAAGACGAAACGCGAGGAAGGCGCCAAGACGTATGCCCGCCAGCAGCGCAGAACGCCCCCGCCCGGCGCGGAGAAGAAGCGTCGTTCCACCAGCAGGGCCAGGGCCCAGAGGTATTACTATAAGGAAGAGGAGGTCCTGAAGACCATCCTCAACGATCCCTTTGCCAAGAAGGTTTTCGAAGACATCTACTCGCAAATCCGCAAGGAACAGCCCGGCTACCAGGGGCCGTTGGAGCTGAAAAAGCGAAGCCTCCAGCTTCACTGGGGCGAGCGGACCATCAATCTCGACTTCTCCAAGGGCATCAAGGGCTGGCTCAAGGGCCAAATGGACTTCGAGCAGACCGTCCACTACCCGGCAACGCACCTCATGCCCGGCCGCAAAATCCGCATTTCAGTGGAACGCCCCTTCACCAAAGGGGCTAAAACCATTGAAATAACGTTGCCGACGGACTTCGTGGTCGGCCGTCCCATCCGGCTCAAGGGACTGGGCCGCAGGCTCGGTCCCTTCAAGGGCGATCTCCTGTTGCGCATCCTCGGGAAATAGCCGCCTGGACCGCTCTCCGCAATCCCTCCCAACTCCCCGCCGCAACGGGCGTTTGCCAATCCTGGCATACATTTTTGAGGCTAAAATAAAAGCCTTGTTTTCCCCCGCTATTTTTACTAGTCGCTGTAGGATACCGAGTTTCAAGCGGAGGAACCAATGCTCGCCATCTTCGATTACAAAGCGGGGAACCAGACCAGTGTCCACAGGGCATTGGAACACCTGGGCATCCCGAATGAAATTACCAACGATCCCGAAAAGCTCGACAAGGCCATCGGCATCATCTTCCCCGGTGTCGGCGCGGCCGGCCAGGCCATGGAAGAACTCGAATCCGGCGGTCTCGACGAAGTCATCAAGAAACTCATCTGGCAGAAAAAGCCGGTGCTGGGCATCTGCGTCGGTTGCCAGATTCTCTTGGACTACTCCGAAGAGAACGACACCAAGGCCCTGGAAGTGATTCCCGGTGAATGCCGCCTCTTCAACCCCTCCTGGGTGGATTACGAGGACATCTCCATCCGCGTTCCCCACATGGGCTGGAACCAGGTGGAACTGCTCCAGGACTGCGAGCTCTTCAAGGGCATCGATCCGGACGCGGACTTCTACTTCGTCCACAGCTACTATCCGGCGCCCAAGGAGGAGTTCGTCATCGGCACCACCCGCTACGGCATCGACTTCTGCTCGGTGCACGGCCGAAAGGGCCTTTGGGCTGTCCAGTTCCACCCGGAAAAAAGCGGACGCCCCGGCCTGCAAATGCTCAGGAACTTCTACAATTTCTGCCGGGAGGCCACCGATGCTGAGTAAACGCGTCATTCCCTGCCTCGACGTGCGCAATGGTCGTCTGACCAAGGGCATCAAATTTGAAGGCAACGTGGACATCGGCGACCCGGTCGAGTCCGCCAAAAAATACTACGAGGAAGGCGCGGACGAGATCGTCTTTTACGACATCACCGCCTCTCACGAGGCGCGCGGCATCTTCCTTGATGTTGTCGAAAAGGTCGCCTCCCAGATATTCATCCCGTTCTCCGTGGGCGGAGGCATCAACTCCGTCGACGACATGCGCGATGTGCTCGTCGCGGGCGCGGAAAAGGTCTCGGTCAACTCCGGCGCGGTCAAGAACCCGGACATCATCAGCGAAGGCGCGGCCCGGTTCGGCTCCCAATGCGTGGTGCTCGGCATGGACGTCAAACGCGTGCCCGTTTCAGAGGAAATCCCTTCGGGCTTCGAGATCGTCATCCACGGCGGCCGCAAATACATGGGCATGGACGCCATCGAATGGGCCAAGACCGGCGAGGCGTTGGGCGCAGGTGAAATCTGCCTCAACTCCATCGACGCGGACGGCGTCAAAAACGGTTACGACCTGGAGCTGACCCGTTTGGTGGCCGAGGCCGTTACCATCCCGGTCATCGCCTCCGGCGGCGCGGGCAACCCGCAGCACATGGTCGACGCCGTCACCGAGGGCAAGGCCACCGCCGCCCTCATCGCCTCCATCGTCCACTATGGCGAATACACTATCCCGGAAATCAAGAAATACATGTCCGATCACGGCGTTCAGACCCGCATGGTTTGGTAGCGACAAACGGACGAAAGCACAAAAGAAGCCCCGTCGGATAACCCGACGGGGCTTTTTGCATTCTCTGTTCGATGCGTCCGGCTATTCGGCCCGGAAGGTCCCGCTCTTGCCACCGGATTTGAAAACCAGACGGCAATTGTCGATGACGATGTCCTTCTGGACCGCCTTGCACATGTCGTAGATGGTAGCGGCCGCAACCTGGCAGCCGATAAGGGCTTCCATCTCCACGCCGGTCTTGTAGGCGGTGCGAACCTCGCATTCAAGCTCGATGGTCGAGTCGGTGTCCGCCACATTGAAGCGGACGTCGATATAGCTGATGGGCAGGGGGTGGCACATGGGAATGAGGTCGGCGGTGCGCTTGGCGGCCTGAATGCCCGCGATCTTGGCCGTGGTCAACACGTCGCCCTTGGGCAGCGCGTTCTCCTTGAGCAGCCTCATGGTCTCCGGCGCAAGTCTGACGAGCCCCCGGACTATCGCGGTGCGATTCGTGTCGTTCTTGGCGGACACGTCCACCATGCGAGCATTGCCGTCCTGATCCATATGCGAAAAACCGTCTGCCATCGTCTACTCTCCCATGACCTTGCTCTTGGCCTTCTTGAAGAACCCTTTGGCCCGATTGCTCAATTTTCCGGTCTCGATCTCGGCGAACTCACGGAGCAATTCCTCCTGGCGGCTGTTCAGGCGGGAAGGCGTCTTCACGCGAACTTCCACGAGCAGGTCGCCATTGTGAGTCGAACCCAGATGGGGCAAACCCAGTCCACGCAGTCGGAATATCTCCCCGGACTGAGTACCGCTGGGGATGTCCAGGTTCACCGGATCGTCCAAGGTGGGCACTTCGAGCCGATGGCCCAACGCGGCCTCGACCATGGAGATTTCACGGCTGATGATAAGATTCTGGCCCTGACGCTCGAAGGTCTCGTCCGGCGCGACCCGGATGACCACGTAGAGGTCGCCCGGAGGGCCGCCGTTGACGCCCGCTTCGCCCTCGCCACGCAAGCGCAGGCGGGAGTTGTTGTCCACACCGGCCGGGATGCGGACATTGAGGTCCTTGTCCTTGATGACCGTCCCGCGCCCCATGCAGGTGTCGCAGGGATCGGTAATCAGCTTGCCGGTGCCGCGGCACTGGGGACAGGTGGCGGAAATACGGAAAAAGCCCTGGGACTGTTGCACGGTCCCGGACCCGCCGCACTGGGGGCAGGTCTCGGGCGAGGAGCCGGGAGCCGCCCCGCTGCCGTCGCAATCCTCGCAGGTGACTTCCACGGGTATCTTGATGCCGACCTCGGTACCCTTGGCGGCTTCCCTGAAGGATATCTCCAGGTTGTAACGGAGGTCGGAACCACCTCTGGGCCGGTTGGCGCCACGGCCCGCAGAGGAGAATCCGAAGACCTCGCCAAAGATATCGCTGAAGGCCCCGAAGATGTCTTCGTTGCTGGAAAAACCGGAAAAGCCGTGACCGTTCATGCCGTCGTGGCCGAACCGATCGTAAGTCTGACGCTTCTCCTGGTTGCCCAAGACCTCATAGGCCTCGGCGGCCTCCTTGAACTTGGACTCGGCTTCCGGATCATCCGGGTTGCGGTCGGGATGATACTTGAAGGCCAGCTTTCGATATGCCGTCTTGATTTCGTCCTGAGTGGCGGTCCGCTCCACTGCCAGGACTTCGTAATAGTCGCGCTTGGACATGGTCGGGTACTAGGCTTCCTCGGTTTCGGAAGAATGGAGATGCAGGTCGGTGGAGGTATCCGGAATGACCTTGGAGGCCGCTATCTCGCGCAGGGCGCTGACCACTTCCTTGTTCTTGCTTTCGACCAGAGGCTCATACCCTTCGCGGTACTGCTTGACCCGCTTGATGGCCATCTGGGTAATGAGAAAACGATTGCTCACTTTTGCCAAACAATCTTCTACGGTGATCCTTGCCATGATATTCTCCTTGAGACTTCGTTTGAAGCGCCGTTATTTCTATTCCACGATCGGGCCGGCCGGGAACATGCCCTGCAGGTCCTTAAGCAGCCGCGCGGAAACGGGATAATACATTCCGTCCCCGTTCTTCATCCAACATTGCCCCTGAGGCAGCTTCGGGTCGGCGTAGAAGGTTATCTCCTTCAACTCGTTCCCGTCGCGGTCCAGCAGGCGGCAGTGCATGAGCTTCACAGCAGTGGCGGCCAGGTTGTTCAGCGGCAACGCCTCAAACTGTAATTCAGTAAATCGCCAGAGCGCCATGTCAATGCCGGGAATGACTTTTTCCGTGCCCACGGACCGCCATCCGGCGTCCTCCCGCACCACGGCATAGCGACGCTCCCCGTTGGTGACGACGAAAGTGGCCACCTGGCCGATATCCAGGGTAAACACATTCCGGCCCTGAACGTCGAACGCGCTCTTCACAAGCTGGCTGACGCTTTCCGCATCAAGCAGAAAAGGCACAGTCAGCCAGGACGAACGCCCGTAAAAATGCTTGGGATCACCCTCGATGGGAAAGAACTCCACCGAAGAGGGCTTCTTGGCGTTCCCGGACCAGACCTTGATGGTCAGCGCCGCCATCCCCTTCTCGCCCTCCGCCTCGGGCTCAAGCACCAGCTTGCCCGCGCGAAGCAGAGCAAGAGCGTGAACGTAGAGCTTGAGCTCGGAATCGGCCGCCTCCTTGTCCTTGAGATAGCCGGGCAGGGTAAAGTAAAATCCGTTCTTTCCGCGCTTCACCACCCAACTGGAGCCGAAGGGTTGGACAAGCTGCACCTGGTTGACCTTCTCCTCGTTGAAACGAAAGACCCTGGTATCGAGGAAATAGGCTGCCGGAAGCGCGAGCTGCTCGTATACATCGCCCACGAACTCGAACGCCAGATCGGGCGTCTCCGAGTTCCAGCCGTAGGTCCTGCCGGTTTCATCCTTCGAGAAACGGAGGCTCAAGGGGGCGTTCACATCCTTGAGACGGACAACAAGCATCAGGCCAGGCTCTTCGAGACCGTACTGCCGCTGCACATCGCCCTGCTCTCCTTCCAGCGAAAGCAGCGGAGCCAGTTGAGATATCCTTTCGAGATAGTCCCGGACCCGGCCGCGCAACGCCTTGGCCGAAACGCTCCCTTCCCCGCCGGGAATCCGCATGTCCCAAAGGCGGTCCCGGGCGACGAGAGTATAAACGTCACTCCCCATAACCACCTGCACGGACTCGGCCTTGTCCAAGGGATGCCCCAGCCAATGGAACGATGCGACGCGTTCATCCACGCTCGTCCTGTACCAATACGCGCCCCCGGCCAGCGAGGCCGCGAGCACAATGGCGACAAGGAACAATAAACGTCTCAAAACAGGCATCCTCCGGGGGGACCTTGTTCGGCCTCGGGCGTACCTTCCGGACCGTGACGCGAAAGCTTGTAAAGCTGCCCCAAAGGGGCTTGCAAGTCAAGCGGGAATACACTATCCCCCTTAGCTGGCCCGCCCTGCATACCAGATAGAAAGGAAGAAAGACAGATGGCCTCATGGGGCAAACTCACCTTTGCACAGAAAAAATGCGTCACAGCCACCGGCAAGCTCATGCAGCGAACCGACATGGTCTCGAAAGGAGCGCGCATCGGCCTGGCCATCTCCGGCGGGGTCGACAGCTTCCTCATGCTCAAGGTCATGACCATCCGCAAGGCCATCATGCCTTTCCCCGTGGAACTCATGGTCCTGCATGTAAATCCCGGGTTCTCACCCGAATCGCACGAGCCGCTGGTCAGGTGGTGCGCCGACAACGGTCTGGCCGCGCACATCGAGCTGACCGACTTCGGCCCCCGCGCCCACACCGAGGAAAACCGCAAGAACTCGCCCTGCTTCTGGTGCGCGATGCAGCGCCGCAAGCGGCTCTTCGAACTGTGCCGCGACTACGGCCTGACGCACCTCGCCTTCGGCCACAACGCGGACGACAACGTGGTCACGTTCTTCATGAACATGGTCCAGAACGGTCGCGCGGACGGCCTGTCGGCCAACGAACCGTTTTTCGGCGGCAAACTGAATGTTATCCGACCCACCATGCTCCTGGACAAGAAAACCGTCATAAAAGCGGCCACGCAGTGGGAACTGCCCATATGGGAAAACGTCTGCCCCTCGAACGGCTTCACCAAACGTGATGAAATACACGAATGGCTCCGGACCATGTGGCGTCACGATAAACGCATAAAAAACAATATCTTCAATGCTGTAACAAGACAACAAGTCGACTTGACAAGCAAAAAAGTCTAGACTAAAAGTACACAAGCCTCAGAGCTGGCTGCTCTACAAAACATGTAACATCCTGGAAAGGTAATGCTTTTCCGAAAATACCACATAGTTGTCTTTAAGGACAAACAGGGGTCGTGCAGGAAATTCCAGCTTCGAGGCTGGTTTATCGCATTCCTTGTCTTGATGACCGTCACCATGGCCGCCGGCAACGTGATCCTTTGGAAAAATTATGCCGAGCACTCGCGCATCGAACAGGGTCTGAACATCGCCGAGAAAACCGTCCAAGAACAGAAAACCCAGCTACTGAGCCTCTCCCAAAAAATCACCGCACTGCAAGGCAACCTGAACCGCATCCGGGACTTCGACTCCAAGCTGCGGGTCATGATAAATCTGGACCAGGACGGCAGCCAGGCCGCGGCTCCCAAGGGCGGTCCCGCCAACGACAATTTTTCCAAAGGATACCTGCCCCTCTATCGCCAGGAACTCCTTGCCCGCAAGATGCATGAATTCCTCCGCCAGTTGAATGTGGAGGCGCGTCTTGAAGAGGTCCGCCAGCAGGAGATCATGCATACCCTGCGCAGCAATCAGAACATCCTCGAAGCCACCCCGTCCATCTGGCCGACATCCGGCTGGGTGACCTCGGGCTTCGCCTGGCGCTCCTCGCCCTTCACCGGGAAGCGTGAATTCCACAAGGGTCTGGACATCTCCGCCCCCAGGGGCACCCCGGTGTACGCACCGGCCCGCGGGGCAGTGACCTTCGCCGGACGCGACGGCTCCTACGGCCTGTCCATCCGCCTGAAGCACAACTCAAGCCTGTCCACCCGGTTCGCGCACCTCAACCGCATAGCCATCAAGAGCGGTCAAGAGGTCACGAGAGGCGAGCTCATCGGCTACGTCGGCAGCACGGGTCGCTCCACCGGCCCCCACCTCCACTACGAGGTTCGCCTGAATGGCGTGCCGGTGAACCCGAAGCGGTACATCCTCAACTAAACCGGCCCTCGGTTCGCGAATGTCCCAGGCCCTTTTGGAATGTGATGTTCCAAAAGGGCCTGTCTTTTGCGGGCCGAACCGGATGAAACCCGACTTGGTTCGGGTTTTGCATTGAGTCTGGCAATGGAGATTTTCGGATTCAACCCGGGCGACATGCTCAGCTTCTTCCTGACGCTCTTCCGCATCAGCGTCGTGCTCTTTCTGCTGCCCTTTTTCGGAGGGGCGTCCATTCCCAGGCCCGTCAAGGGAGCCCTCGTCCTGGTACTTTCCATGGCGCTATGGCCGCAACTTTCCTTTCCCGGCTCCATGATGCCCACCGGCTGGAACATCCTCATCATGTTCCTCGGCGAACTGGTGCTCGGCCTGATCCTCGGGATGCTCGTCAATTTTCTGTTCGCCGCAGTCCAGTTGGGAGGCCAGATCATCGGCTTCCAGATGGGGTTCGCCATGGTCAACGTGGTCGATCCCATCACCGGCACGAGCAACGCGGTCTCGGCCCACTTCCTCTATATGTGCACCATGCTGACGTTTTTCGTCCTCAACGGCCACCTGTACCTCCTCAAGGCCGTGGGCATGAGCTTCCAGTACATCCCGCCGGGAACGCTCCTGCTTCACCCGGAATTGGCCAAAGACATCTTTCATTTCTCCAACCTGATGTTCACCCTGGCCATCAAGATCGCGGCCCCGGTCATGGCCGCCCTGTTCCTGGTGGATCTCTCCCTGGCGCTCATCTCCCGCGCCGCGCCGCAAATGCATGTGCTCATTCTCGGCTTCCCCATCAAAATTACCGTGGGATTCTTCTTCCTTGGCTTCATCTTCAGCATCATGGCCCTGTATGTGGGCGACTTCCTGAGCGGCCTGAGCAATATGTATGAAAACCTCATGAAATTCGGAACTTCCACCATCCCATAAGGAGCGTTAGCCATGATAGGCCAGGAAGATCCGAGTAAAACCGAACGAGCCACGGAAAAACGGCGGACAAAGCAGCGCGAGGAAGGCAACGTCGCCAAGGGTGACGAAATTACCAAAGTGATGGTCCTGCTGTCCGGCGTGCTGATCCTGCGCGCCATGATCGGCTTCTACAGCGACCAATTCACCGAGATCTACCGTTGGACCTTTTTGGAGGCGATCAACTTCACCGTCGACAAGCCCATGGCCTACACGCTGTTCACTTGGGGCTTGCAGAAAATGGCGCTCCTGGTGGTGCCGTTCATGCTGGTCATCGCCTTCGTATCGTTTCTGACCATGCGCCTACAGGTGGGCTCACTGTGGACATCCAAGCCGCTAAAACCGAAATTCGGCAAGCTTTTCAACATTATGAGCGGCATCAAAAAAATTATGGTCAGCCCCGATGCCCTCATCAAGCTGGCGAAAAGCATCCTCCAGGCAATGGCCGTGGCCATAGCCCCCTACATAGTCATCCGACAAGAACTGCCCAACCTGCTGCCCTTGTTTCACGCCAACGTCCAGGGCATCCTCGTCTTCATCCTGTCCGTCGGCTACAAGATGGTCTGCTACGCGCTGATTCCCATGTTCGTCATCGCCCTCGTCGACCTCTGGTATCAGCGTTGGAACTACGAAGAACAGATCAAGATGACCAAGGACGAAATCAAGGACGAACGCAAGCAGGCCGAGGGCGATCCCAAGATCAAACAGAAGCAGCGTCAGAAGATGATGGAGGTGATGGCCTCGCGCATGTTCCAGGACATTCCCAAGGCGGACGTGGTCATCACCAACCCGACCCACTACGCGGTGGCCTTGCAATACGACCCCATAAAAGCTCCCGCTCCCCTTGTGCTGGCAAAAGGCGTGAACAAGGTTGCCGAACGAATCAAGGAAGTTGCGCGGGAAAACTCCATCCCCATCGAAGAGAACCGCCCCTTGGCACAGGCTTTGTATAAACAGGTTGAAATCGGTGAAACCATCCCGGAGGAAATGTTTCAGGCCGTGGCCGCAATCCTGGCGAAGCTGGAGAAATTCAAGCATCGTCAGTAATTGCGGGGACCTGACAACCTCCACGGGAGTAAAAGCCCAACCGTCCGAGAGGTGTCAAAAACATGGCCCAACCTTCTGCCAAGAGCGCTATTCCGAAAATCGACTACGCCAAATTCGCCAAGCAGGGCGACATCCTTCTCGCGGGCGGTGTGGTGGTCATCCTCTTCGTGATGCTCATCCCCCTGCCCACCCCGTTCATCGATTTCATGCTCTCGGTCTCCATTTCCCTGGGACTGGTCATCCTTGTGACGTCCATGTTCATGACCTCGCCCCTCGAATTTTCCATTTTCCCGTCCCTGCTGCTGGTCACCACCCTGCTTCGGCTCGCCCTGAACGTGGCCACGACCAGAGCCATCCTGCTGCACGGCGACGAAGGCACATCGGCCGCCGGTTCGGTCATTCAGAGTTTCGGTGAATTCGTGGTCGGGGGCAATTACGTCATCGGCATCGTCATTTTCATGATCCTGTTCATCCTGAACAAGACCGTCATCGTCACCGGTACCACCCGTATCGCCGAGGTCGCCGCCCGATTCACCCTGGACGCCATGCCGGGCAAGCAGATGGCCATCGAGGCCGACCTCAACGCCGGACTGATCGACGAGGAGCAGGCCACCAAGAAGCGCGATGACCTGCGTCGTGAAGCCGACTTTTACGGCGCCATGGACGGTGCGGGCAAGTTCGTTTCCGGAGACGTCAAGGCTGGCCTGATGATTACGGCCATCAACATCGTCGGCGGCTTTCTCATCGGTGTGCTCCAGAAGGACATGGAGTGGATGGACGCGGCCCAGACCTACACCCTGTTGACCATCGGTGACGGTCTGGTGGCTACCATCCCCTCGCTCATCATCTCCACCTCGGCGGGCATCATCGTCTCCCGCGCGGCAGCCGAAGCCAAGATGGGCGAGGAGTTCATCGGACAGCTTTCCTTCCATCACAGGGCTCTCAAGCTCGTCTCCGGCATCCTTGTCATTTTCGGCATCGTTCCCGGAATGCCCACCCTGCCCTTCCTGACCCTGGCCACCATTGTCTTCGGCGTCGGGCACATTTCGTCCAAACAGCAGCACGGTTTCGCCGTGGAGCAGGAGGAAAAGGAGCAGAAGCAGCCCGCCACTCTGGACACCCCGGAGGAAGTCCAGGCCCTGCTTCCCCTGGACCAACTGGAACTCGAAGTCGGTTATGGACTCATCCCCCTGGTGGACGAGGAACAGAGCGGCAACCTGTTGTCGCGGATTCGCTCCATCCGCCGCCAGTTCGCCCTGGACATGGGCGTGGTCATCCCGTCCCTGCACCTGCGCGACAACCTGCAGCTCAAGCCCGGCGAATACCGCGTGCTCATCAAGGGCAACCCCGTGGCCAGCGCCGAACTGCTCATAGACCATTACCTTGCCATGGACCCAGGCGACGCCAGACACCGCATCGAGGGCGTGGAAACCGTGGAGCCGGCCTTCAACCTTCCGGCCGTGTGGATTCCCGGAGCCCAGAAGGAAGAGGCCATGTTGGCGGGGTACACAGTAGTCGACCCGTCCACGGTCATCGCCACGCACCTTACCGAGGTCTTCCGGCGCAACCTGCACGAATTCCTGGGGCGGCAAGAAACCCAGGAGCTGCTCGACAACCTTTCCAAGCGCGCTCCCAAGGCTGTGGAATCCCTGGTGCCCGCAGTGCTCAGCCTCGGCGGCGTCCAGAAGGTCCTCCAATCCCTGGTCCAGGAAAACGTGTCCATCCGCGACCTCCTGACCATCGTGGAAACCCTCGCGGACTACGGCACAGCCACCCAGGACCCCACGCAGCTCACGGAGTATGTCCGAGCCCGCATGGGCCGGACCATCGTCAAACCGTATCTCGGCGAGAACGGAGTGTTGCCCATCATCACCCTGAACCCGAAGATCGACGAAATTCTGAACCATGCCATGCGTCCGGCTGAACAAGGCGGCTACCTGGCCCTTGAGCCCGGCGTGGCGCAACAGATCATCCAGGCCATCAACCGTTCCACCGAGGACGCCATGGTGGCCGACGGCCAACCCATCCTGTTGGTCATCCCGCAGATCAGATCGCAACTGGCGCAACTTCTGAACAGGTTCATCCCGACGCTCCCGGTCATTTCCCAGGCCGAGATTCCGGCGGACGTCAAAATCCAGTCAGTCGCAACCGTTGAAATCTAGGACCCATTATGAAAATGAAGACGTACAGGGCCGCCACCTCCACGGCCGCCTTCGCCAAGGTCAAATCCGAACTCGGCAACGAGGCCGTGATACTGTCCAACAAAACCGTCGTTGAAAACGGATGCAAGTGTTGCGAAATCGTAGCCGCGGTGGAAAGCGCGCCTGTCCGCCCGCAGCGGCACAGCAAAGAAAGCGTGGTGGACGCCGCCCTGTGCGACTCGGTGGGCTGGCAGCGGGAATGGAGCCAGATCAAGGGGCAGATCATGGCGCTGATGAAGCCGCAGATGGACCCGTCCAAGCTCACGCCGAAGCAGCGCATCGCCTTGGAATACCTGGAGCGAGAAGAGGTAAACGAGCGTGTTCTGACCCACATCTACTGCACCATGCGCGAGACCAGCGACTGCCCGGTGATGACCGCTCTGGACCCGCTCATCAAGGCGACTCCGTTCCGAGCCGAGACCTGGACCAACACTTTTCACGCCTTTGCCGGACCCGGTGGCGCCGGAAAGACGTCCAGCCTGGTGCGACTCGCTCTGCGCATGAAAAAGGAGCGCCCCGGCATGAGGCTATGTCTGGCCACCGCCGACGGCGGCCGGGGCAAGGGCCGTCTGGTCCTCAAGCATTACGCCGAATTGAGCGGCCTGGCCTTCCGCGAAATCATCACCAAGGAGGACTTCGCCCTGCTTCAGGAGGAGTCCCGGCAGTTCGACATGATCCTCATCGACCTGCCCGGCCTGTCAGGCCAAACGACTCTTGAAGAGTGGACACGCCTCTACGGCCTGGACGACTGCCGCGACCTGTCGATCCACCTGGTCATGAACCCCTATTACAGCACGGCCCAATTCGAACGGTTCGTGGACAAATACAAAAGTGAACAACTAGCAAGCGTTATCTGGACGAAACTCGATGAAGCCTGTACATTCGGAGCAGTGTTGAACTTGGCGTTCACCAGCGGACTGCCGGTATCCGCCCTGTCCTACGGACCGGGCATCAAAAACAGCATCCGCCCGGCCTCGGAAGAGATGATCTGGCGGCTCATGTTCATGCGCACGTTGCCAGACGGCAACAAACAACCCTAAGGAGCACGACACACGTTATGAGCTCGCATCTTCCCCTGGTCCTCTCCGTCACCTCCGGCAAAGGAGGCGTCGGCAAGACCAACATGTCGGTCAATCTGGCCTACACCCTGAGCGCCGCAGGCAAGAAGGTGGTCCTCCTGGACGCTGATCTGGGCCTGGCCAACGTGGACGTCATCCTCGGACTCGCGCCCCAGTACAACCTCTTCCATCTGTTCCATGAAGACATGACCCTGGACCGGATTCTCTACGACACCCCCTACGGGTTCCGCATCCTCCCGGCTTCGTCGGGCGTGAGCGACATGGTCAACCTGGACAAGGGACAGAAGCTCGACCTGCTGGACGCCATGGACTCCCTCGAGGACAACGTGGACTACCTGATCGTGGACACGGGCGCGGGCATCAACGACAATGTACTCTATTTCAACCTCGCCGTGCAGGAACGGCTGCTCATCATCACCCCCGAGCCTACATCCCTGACCGATGCCTACGCGCTCATCAAGGTCCTCAAGCTCCACCACGGAGTGGAAAAATTCCGGGTGCTGGTGAATATGGTCAAGGACGTGAAGATGGCCCGCGAGGTGTACCTCAAGCTCCTGAACGCCTGCGATCATTTCCTCGACGGCATCTCCCTCGACCTTGTCGGATTCGTGCCCTTCGACCAGAACGTGCGCAACTCGGTCATCGCGCAGACTCCGTTCTGCCACAAATTTCCCAAGACCCCGGCCAGCGTGGCAGTCCGTCAGACGGCCCAGAAGATCAAAACCTGGCAAGTAACCCCCAACACCGATGGCAATATTAAATTCTTCTGGAAGAAGCTCCTCTTCCATGAACGATCCGTGGCTTGAGCTGGAACAAGGCGTCAGGCATTGGGACGATTTTTCGCCGAGGGACCGGGAAAACATCGTTCGATACTACTCGCCCAAAATCCGCATCCTGGCCCTGCGACTCAAGGCGAAGCTGCCACAGAGCGTCGAGCTCAACGAGCTCATCAGCGCGGGCAGCCTCGGCCTTTTGGACGCCCTCGGAAAGTTCAACCCGGAATTGGGGATCAAATTCGACACCTATTCGGAGAACCGCATCAAGGGGGCCATGCTCGACGAACTGCGGCGCATGGACTGGTTCTCCAGGGGGCTGCGCCAGAAGGTCAAGGTGCTTGAGGACTCCATGCGCCAGATCGAGCACGAGACCGGCTCTCCCGCCACCACCGAACAGTTGTGCGAACTCACCGGCATGTCGGACCGGGAAGTGCAGCAGGGGCTTGAGGCCCTGAACAACCAGGTCTGCCTGAGTCTCGATTCCTTCCAGGACAATCTCATCGGCCCAAAAAAAATGACCGACAACGAGCCGTTCCAGTCGGCCGCCTTCCAGGAGATTGTTGACAAAGTAGCCAATCTCATTGAAGAATTGACTCCAAGAGAAAAATTGGTCATATCTCTTTATTACGGGGAGGAGTTGAACATGAAGGAGACCTCCGAGGTTATGGACATAACCGAGGGCCGCGTTTCACAGCTTCACTCCCAGGCCTTGAATAAATTGAGAAAAACGTTCAGAGCTCGCTACGAAAACGAGTAGAACTCATGAAAGGAGACTTTCAATGGCGTACGATACCAATATGCGCATCCTGGTTGTAGACGATTTTTCCACCATGCGTAAAATCATCAAGAACATCCTGCGCCAACTGGGCTTCAACAACATCGTCGAAGCCGACGACGGCTCCACAGCATGGGACACGCTCAACAAGGACAACATCGACTTCATCGTTTCCGACTGGAACATGCCCACCATGTCCGGTATCGAACTGCTCCGCAAGGTGCGCGCCAGCGAGGAGTATTCGGACATCCCCTTCCTGATGGTCACCGCAGAGGCCCAGCAGGAAAACATCATCGAGGCCGTCCAGGCCAAGGTGTCCAATTACATCGTCAAGCCGTTCACTCCCGAGACCCTGGGCCAGAAGATCGAAAAAATCTTCGCCTAAATTCGTAGCTGTTAGGCGTATGCCATGGTTCTGCTCGTCCCGGATGATGCCGATGAAGTAACCGACGCTCCCGCTGAACAACGAAAAGCGGAGCTGGACGACGCTTCGACGAGCAGAGCCACGCAAAAGGTCGACCTCGACCTCGATGACGCCCCCTTCCTCGAAGATGAGGAAGAGGAAGAGGAAATCGGTGACGTCGAGGTCGAAACTCCGCTCCTCGCCGGGGACAAGGCCCAGACCAAGCCCGGTCTGGCGGCCCTGCTCAAGAACAAATTCGTACTCATGGGCCTGGGCGTCATTCTCGTCCTTCTTATCGTCATTGCCATCCTCCTCCTGCGCGAACCCGAAACGCAACTCCCTCCGCCACCTCCTCCGACCGCGGAAAAAACGGATATCCCCGAGCCGGGACCGGCTGTGGAAGAGACGCCACAGATCATCATCAAGCTCGACCCGTTCCTCATTGAGCAACACGACAAGAAGGGCGACATACGGTTCCTTGAAATCAGCATTCTGCTGTCCACCGAGGACGAAGGACTGGCCCGACAGTTCAAACAGGAGACGTTTGCCGTTCGCAACGCTCTGTTCTATTATCTCAAGAATAAGAATCTCCAGTTTCTGTCCGATAAGGAGAACAGTGAGAGACTTAAAAGAGAACTGCTGGTAATCGTCAACCAGTACATGGGGTTCGGCCAGTTCGACACATTGATGTTCGAACAATATCTTGTGAGGTGATCCATGAGCTCCACGCCGTTGGACCTGCCCATTCTCATATCTCAACTGCCCTTCGTGCAGAAAATCGCCCATGCGGAAAAGGCCAAACCGGAAATCAACCGACTGCTTTTCGGCCCGCTTATCCAGGCGCAACTCCGCCAGCGCGAAGGCACGGTCCAGCAAGTTCAAAAGAAGACCGCCACCGATCCCGTGGACCGCGACGGCCACGACAATCAGCGGCAGGAGGCCGCCTCGGAACGCAAGGACCGGGAACGGGACGAGGACACCCCTGAAACCGGCGCCTCGGACGGCTCCCCCTGGTCCGGCAACATCGTCAACGTCAAAATCTGACCCCGAAAAGGGCAAGCCATATCATGTCCGATCTGCTCATCATTCTTTTCTCTCTCAGCGAAGTCGTGCTCCTCGGCGTCGTCATCGTCTTCTTCCTCCGACTGCGGAAATCCGAAACGCTTCTGAACGGCTTGCACGCCCGACAGGAGGAATTCATCAAGCGTCTTCAATTCAACACGCAACTGGAAAACGAACTGGTGGCCACCTTTGAACAGCGCCAGCAGGAGCTCGTTGCCTTGAATTCCCAACTGGAGCATAAGGCCGACGAACTCGGAAAACTCGTCAAGCTCGCCAGCGAATACGCCAAGTCTCCGCAATTCATGCGTGAAATAATCATCCAGGGACACCGTTCCGGCAAAACACCGATGCAACTCGCAAAATCCACCGGCCTCGGGCTGGAGGAGGTCGAGCTCATCATAGACCAGGCATAGGTCCGCGTCATGCGCATCTCCGGTTCAGGCAACTCCGGATCATACGGCGGAGGCGGCAGCCGGTCCGATCGTTTTCGCAATCGACACCGGCCCGGCCAGAAAGTACGAGGTGTACTCCTCAAGAATCTGCCCGACTCCATGGCCTGGGTGGAGATCGACGGCGAACGCCTGCTCGCACAGCTCGAAACCGTGCACCCGGAAGGCAGCAGACTACTCTTCCTCATCCAGCAACTCACTCCGAAAATCATCCTCAAGGAGTTGTCCGCAGGGGCCGGGGGCGCGGCCGCAAACGCCCTGGGGATTGTCAGTGACTTCGATTCGGCCCGCACGCTTTTTGAAAACCGTCTTCGGCCCGCGCTCGCGCAGGCAGGCCTTTCCGAACGCCCACTCACCCAGCCCGAATTTCTTCTCCTGCTTGCCCAAACTCCCGACCTTTACGCAGCCTACCTAGACGCGGCCAACTGCGTCCACCCCCTGTCCAAGGCCTTGGAGTCGGCCAATAAAGGACACCTCGCTTATCAGCCGTGGCTCGCCCCCTCTTCCCGCCGACAAATCACCTTTGTGAAAACATGCGAGGCGACATCCCAACTGACCGAAACCATCGTTGAATTCGAACACGACAAGATGGGACTGACCCGCGTGCAATTCCTCGCGAATCCCGACACGCTGTCCTGCCGGGTCCTGCTTCAGCATCCGGAACACGCCGAAGCCTTATCGCGCTATCTCGGCTCCCGCCGACATCCCGACGCCGCATTCAATGTTCAGCACCTCGGCATCGGGAAGCTGCCCCGAACAAGCCACGCGGGCATCCTCGCGGAATTGCTTTTCAGATAAGAGCCGAACCTCCCCCGCCGTTCCATGGTAGCTTGCCTTCTACGGCGGCCCAGTGGCCTCCTGAGCATCCCCAAATCAGATCCCGGTGGCGGACAAACGCTAAGCGGCAGCACGAAGCAGACCCAGATCAACCGGCTTTCGCCACTCTTTGCCGACTCTGAACCGGAATTGTCCCCACAAACGAAGTGCCCATTCGCCAGGATTAGCCTAGGACCTCGCGCAAGACATAAAAAAAGACCCGCCAACAGGCGGGCCTTCTTCCTAATCTATTGCTGTGGACTAGGCCATGGCGGGAACAGGCTGAAGCCGTTCGCGGCCGATGGCCTCCTCGGCGACTGGAGCCGACTGGGACTTTTCCTCCAGATAGAGGTCCCGGTTCTCGTCCAGATGACGCAGGAAGGCGTTGTTCAAGGCGTGACCAGAGGCGAAGACCTCGAAGCTGCCCTGGAGACGCGAACCAAACGTGGCGATGTCGCCGACAAAGTCGAGCATCTTGTGACGCACGAACTCGTCTTCGAAACGCAGTCCCTCGGCGTTGAGGATATTGTACTCATCCAGAACGACCGCGTTGTCCAGAGAACCGCCCAGAGCAAGACCATTGGCATGAAGGTAATCGACTTCCTTGAGGAAACCGAACGTACGGGCCTTGGCGAGATGCTGCGAGAAGTTCTCGGGGGTGATCTCCATGGACAAGTGCTGGCGGCCGATGCGCGAATGGGCGAACTCGATGGTGTAATCCAACCGCAAGCCGTCGTACGGGCGAGCCTTGATGTACTTGCCGTCCTGCTCGAAATCCAGAGCTTTCTTGATGGCCATGACCTTGCGGGGCTTGTTCAGCCTGCGAACTCCGGCCTGCTTGAGCAGGTAGACGAAGGAGGCGGCGCTGCCGTCCATGATGGGCACTTCCTTGCCCGACACCTCGATATGGATATTGTCGATGCCCATGCCGTTGATGGTGGCGAGCAGATGCTCGACAGTAGCCACGGTCTCGCGTCCGTCACCCAGCACCGTGGCCAGGCTGGTCTCGACGACCAGGGACGGGGCGGGAGTGAGGAAAGTGGACCCGGAACCATCGCGCAGTGCGAACAGAATGCCGGTGTCTTCCGCTGCGGGCCGAAGAACCATATCCACCTGTTTTCCGCTGTGGAGTCCGATTCCGGTGCAACGTACTGATCTATGTATAGTTGTCTGTGACATTATTCCTCCGGTTGATTAACCAATCACGATAAAGCAAGAATAATGCCACGACACTATAGCAATGCAATTTGTTGATTTTAATGACTTTTATGTTTTTCAACGATTAAAACGCGTGTTGCATTCACACGAATCTTCGTTTTTTTACAACACCAATCAAACGATCGTGTTGCATTTCTACGATTATTTCTTTCGCGCGGCCACAACACGATCCAGCCCGGCAAGGTCTTTTCGCACCTCAACCGACTCGAATTGCGGGAATTTTTCAGTAATAATATCTATTATCGCCTGCCCCTGCCCACAGCCAATTTCCATGAAAAAACGACCGCCGGGCTTGAGCATGGCCACGACTCCAGGAAGCATCGCCCGAATGTGATCGAGCCCATCCGCCCCGCTCACCAGAGCGCCTGTGGGCTCGAATCCGGTGACTTCACGGCTGGCCTCCTCAAACTCAATTTCGGTCACATAAGGGGGATTGGAAAGAACGAGATCGAATTCCCCTTCCGGAGTTTCCCTGGTGAAATCGAGCAGATGAAATGCAATTCGATCCCCTACGCAATGGGCTGCCCCATTGGCGCGAGCCACTTTCAGGGCGTCCGCACTGATGTCCACGGCCGTACCGCGAGCCAAGGGGAAGAGTGACGCAACGGTCACGGCCAGAATGCCGGACCCGGTGCCGAGATCGGCAAAAAGAAAAGGGAACTCCTTGGAGTAGGTCTCTTCCACGGCCTCCACGAGATGCTCGGTTTCGGGGCGGGGAATGAGCACTGCGGACGAAACCGCGAAATCAAGGCCGTAAAATTCCTTGGAACCGAGAATATAGGCCACCGGCTCACCGGCCTCGCGGCGCGACACCAGGGCGTCCACGGCGTCGAACTCTTCGTCGGTCAGCGTCCTGCCGCGTTCAAGGTTCAGGGACAGGCGCGAACAGCAGAGGGCGTGGGCAGCCAGCAGCTCGGCGCTCAAACGGGGCGAGTCCACGCCTGCAAGGCGGGACTCGCAATCCCTGAGAACATCCTGAATGTTTCGGGGCACCGGAGTTTCTCGGCGCGGAGGCTTAATCGCCCTGCCGCTTGAGCGCTTCGGCCTGGAAGTAGCTTATCAGCGCATCGGTCAACTCCTGCAACTCGCCCTCCATGACCTGGGGAAGCTTGTGCAGGGTCAGGTTGATGCGATGATCGGACACGCGGCCCTGGGGATAGTTGTAGGTGCGGATACGCTCGGACCTGTCGCCGGACCCGACCTGGCTCCGACGGGCGGCCTCTTCCTCAGCCTTGGCCTTGTCCTGCTCGACCTGCAACAGACGGGAGCGCAGAACCTTGAGGGCCTTGGCCTTGTTCTTGTGCTGGGACTTTTCGTCCTGGCAGATGACCACCAACCCGGAAGGAATGTGCGTCACGCGGATGGCGGAGTCTGTGGTGTTGACCGACTGACCGCCGGGACCGGAGGAACGGAACACGTCCACACGCAGATCCTCGGGACGAATATGCACGTCCACCTCTTCCGCCTCGGGCATGATGGCCACGGTTACGGCCGAGGTGTGGATACGGCCCTGGGATTCGGTGGCCGGAACGCGCTGCACCCGGTGAGTGCCGGACTCGTACTTGAGCTTGCTGTAGACCTTGTCGCCGGAAATGGAGGCGATGACTTCCTTGTAGCCGCCGGAACCCGTGTGGTTGGCGCTCATCTCCTCGACCTTCCAGCGGTTGATCTCGGCATACCTGGTATACATGCGGTACAGGTCCGCCGCGAACAATGCAGCCTCGTCGCCGCCAGTACCCGCTCGGATTTCAAGAATAATGTTCTTTTCGTCCATGGGGTCCTTGGGCAGCAGCAGGACCTTGAGCTGATCCTCCAGCACGGGCAGGCGCTCCTCGATATCCTCAAGTTCGGCTTTGGCCATGTCCCGGATATCCGGGTCGGAGTCGCCCATCATCTCTCGGTTGTCTTCGAGATCCTGCGAAAGCTGCTTGTACTTGCGGAAGACCTCAACTACCTCGCCCAGATCGGCATGGGCCTTGGAGACCTTTTTGTAACGCTCCTGGTCGTTGAAAATATCGGGTTGAGCAAGCTCCTGCTCCAACTTGACATATTTTTCCTCAATCTCTTCAAGCTTGCCAAACATAATCAGCACTCCTCGGCATTGACGGCACAACGCAGGGCGGCAATAGCCACCTCAAGCTGGCTGTCGTCGGGTTCCTTGGTGGTCAGCATCTGCATCATCAGCCCGGGCCAGCACATCAGTTTGCACAGACCGTTCTTGCTGTATTTGCCGGCGAACTTGATCATCTCGTAGGCCACGCAACTGACCGGAATCATAAGAATGAGCTTCATGCCGACGATGTACAGATGTTTGACGATAAAATGTTCCGGAGAATAGAACGTCAGAAGCCACGGCACCAACACGGCATAAAGCATGATGGACACCGCCAGGACAAACAACAGGAAAGCGGTGCCGCAGCGCGGATGCAGACGGCTATAAAAACGGCTGGACGCCGGAGAGAGTGCCTTGCCCTCTTCCCAGGTCCAAATGACCTTGTGCTCGGCCCCATGATACTGAAAAACCCGGTGGATGTCCGGGATATAGGAAATGGCCAGGATATAGCCGACGAAGACGATCATCTTTATCAGCCCGTCCCAGGCGTGGAAACTCAGGGAATCCACATCGCCGCCCAGGCCGAGCATCTCCATGCCCACGGACAGGAAATGCGGAAGCACCACGAACAGTCCGAGGGCGGCGCCCAGGGCCAGCACCATGGTCAGCACCAGATGCCAGGTGGTCAGTTCGCCGCCTTCCTCCTCGCCGTCATCGGCCGCTTGCACGGCGGAATAGTTAAGGGCCTTGATGCCGTTAACCATGGTCTCGATGAGGATGGGAAAGCCGCGCAGGAAGGGTTTCTTGAGCAAGGGATGCTTGACCATGGTATACCACGGCCGGACATCGGTGACGATTTCGCCGTCCGCCTTGCGGATGGCAATGGCAAGTTTGTCCTGGGCGCGCATCATGACGCCTTCGATCACAGCCTGACCGCCCACGGATTGGGGAGCGGCCATCGTCAGAATTCCTCGCAGTTTCAAGTAGATACCCTCCGGTAATGAAATAGGACCGAGGCGGCTGACGCCATGCCCCGTACTACGGAGAATTAAGGATTCCCCGCCCGTTGTAAAGCACCGGATAAAACAATATGCCTCCGAAGGGTACACGACCCCAACGAAGGCATATGGTCTCGGCTTGCGCCGAAAAAAAGAGCTACTTGGACTTGGCGGCCAGGGTGCTCAGATCACCGTACTTCTTGCGGAAGCGATCGATGCGGCCGGCGGTGTCCACAAAACGCTGCTTGCCGGTGTAGAAGGGATGGCAGTTGGAGCAAATTTCCACTTCGAACGCCTCACCCTTGGTGGTCAGCAGTTCGGCCTCGTAACCGCAGTGGCAACGAACCTTTGCCATGTAAGTCTTGGGATGAATATTGTTTTTCATGACTATCTCCTGTCATTCTTTGTGCGTGGAACTCGGTCTTATACGCACTGCCCCACCGATTGGCAAGCAAAAACTATCAGTTTTTCCCGGTCCTCGCCGCATTTCGGCTACTCAGCCGCCCCGTTCCACCCGGGCGCAAAAAAGGCGGGAGCCGAAGCACCCGCCTTGAACTGTCGAGTTCGATGAGAACTAGACGCAGCCGGTGGGCTTGGGCAGACCGGCCATCTTACAGGCTCCCTTGCCCGGTCCGGACGGGAACAGCTCGTAGATCTGCTTCAGCTTGAAGCCGGTGACCTTGGAGAGGATACGGACCATCGGAGCGATGCCGTTCTTCTTGTAGTAGTCCTGCAGGAAGTCGATGACTTTCTGATGGTCCTCGGAGATCTCCTTGATGCCCTCGGATTCCTTCACGTATTCGACCCAAACAGGGGTCCAGTCTTCAAATTTCTGCAGGAAGCCGTCTTCGTCAACTTCGAAAGAAGAGCCCTGGAATTCAACAACAGCCATTGTATCCTCCTAAGTGGATGTTTCTCTTGCTGTAGCTCCGCGCAACCGTCGGAGCGACCTTATCCAAATAAACAGCGATCCGCTGCTTAGCTGCAAACTAAAAGACACGGCTCAAAACCGTGTGGGGACATTACGTCGACTCCCCAACCTTGTCAAGTACTCGGCACATTTCAATACAACAAAAAACGATCTGAAAGGACGCCCGTAACAAACTAGGATTCCAGAAGTTCGTTCAAATGTTTTTGAGCATAATCCAAGGTCGGGTCCATATCGAGAGCAGCCTGAAGGTAATCGGCCGCTTCCTCGCGGTGACCCAGGAACTTGTGACACAGGCCGAGGTTGGCCAAATCATGCGGCGAACCGCTGTCGATATCAAGAGAAGCCTTGAAGTCGGCGGCGGCAAGTTCGTACCGTCCGCCCTTGAAATGCGCCACGCCGCGCAGGTTGAAGAACTCCCGGCACTCGCGGTCCAGTTCGATGGCCCGATCCAAAAGCCCGACGGTGTCCTCCCACTCCTCGGCCTGGGACAGGGCGTAGGCCTGATAAAAGACGGCCAGACCGCGTTCGGCGTCGGCGGGTTGCAAGTCCACGGATTCCTCGAACCGTGCGGCCGCGTACATGGGATCGCCCATACGCAGAGCCAGAAGACCGTGGAAGAAAGGCAGGAAGTACGCACCCGGATAGACATCCTCAAGCACGTCCAGCCCTTCCAGGGCCTCGTCGAAATCGGCGTCCTCCGCCAGAATGCGGCCCACGAACAACCCTATGGAGCGATGCGGGGTCCGCTCGCGGAAATCGAAACCGGGCACAAAGTTGTAGTTGGCCGTGACCATCAACTCCGGGTGCCGGGTATCGACGGAATAAAGGGTGCGCCCCATATCCGCGAGTCCACCGGCCAGGGCCATCAGTTCATTGTAAATGTCCGAGTCCTCCACCGAAGGCAGGGAATCGAGCGGAACGACCTCCCCTTCCTTCAGCCACTCGATCTGGTCGAGTTCGGTGAACTTGGGCAGTCCAGACGCCTCATAGACGCGGCTGGTCTCGAAATCGCCCGCCAACTGGGCCACTTCCGTCACAGCGCGGATGGCCGCCTTGACCGGCGACGATGCGGTGCCCGCAGTGAAGACTATCTCACTCAGGGCGGGAAAGGTCTTGCGATCCCAGGCGACGGCTCCGACGGTGGGAACGGGGTGGCCGAGAGAGAAATCCTTGAGGATGATGGTCACGCCGTTTTGCTCGAAGCAGTCCAACAGGCGGCGCAGAACCGAATCATCGCTGGAAGCGGGATCAATGGTCGGCGTGACCTGACGGCTGCGGTCGATAAGGGCGCAGACATGGCGCTCGACCAGCTCGCACGCTCCCTGGGCAATGGACTCCTCGAAGGTGTTGCCTGCGGAGGACCCGTTGAACTCATTAAGCTTCTTGAACCAATCCAGGGGAACATACTCCTCCTTGCCGGAGAGCACGTTCAACGCGGGATGGAACTTCCAGCGCAGCAGGTCCATGAGTCGTACGGCCTTGTCGGGATCGAGGTCCTCGTCCACCGAGCGAATGATCTGCCCGATGTCCATGACCTGCCCGGGCCACATCTTCTGCGCCTCGGACCAGGTCAGCTCCGTGAAGTTGGCCGGAGAGGCCCAGAAGCTGAAATAGGAAAACCGCTCCACCAGCTCCATAAGCGCGGAGGCTTCAGCCTGTTCAGGGGACGCGCCCTTGCCCATCTGCTTGCGGGTGGGCATGACCTCGCGGGCCTCCGGTCCACACTCGCTGACGAACACCGGAATCCCCAGCCTTCCGGTGTCGACCCGATCCGTCTTGGCCAGAACGCCCCGGCATTTTTCAGCCAGAATTCCCTTTACGCGGGTAACGGTCTCCACCGGGCTGCACGCCTTGTCCTGATCGGTGGTAAAGGATTTTCGGCAATTTCCAAGTTCCATCATGCCCCCTTCCTTTTCATCCGGAACAGGTTGACGATGTTCTCTTCGCCGGTCTCATTATCCTTATAACTTGCGCCGGACTTCATCATGGCGAACATGCCGTCCGCCTTGTCGAAGAACTTCCGGCCCTGCCGCTTCTTATCCATGGCCATGAGCACCTCGGCCTTCGGGGACGTGGACAGATGCGCGTCCAGAAAGTCGGCCAGCGGCTCGTAAACGGCCTCCTCGTAAAGGACTTCGCAGCCGATGATATAATCGAAACGGCGTCCCAGCACATCCTGGGTGAAATCGACTTGCCGAATGTCCACCTTGCCGTCCAGGCCGTTCTTGAGGATGTTGATCCGGCTGACGAGCAACGCGAAAGGCTCCACATCGGTGACGGTCACCTTGTGGCCGAGCTTGGCCATGACCATGCCGTCGACGGCACAACCCGCGCCCACCTCAAGGATTGAGCTGCCGGGAGCGAACGGGAACCGGGTCAGGGTGTAGCCAAGCACCAGACAGGACGGCCAGACCTTGGCCCACAGGGGCAGCTTGATCGTCTTGCCCGACCTGCTCTTGTCCACCAGTTTGTCGAGATATTTCTGCATGTGCAGAACCTGGAGAACCTCCAGATTCATGTCACCTATGGTCACGGTTTCAAAGCCAACTTCGCCGAACTCGCGAACCGCGACGTCGATGAGCGCACCAATAGGCTGATCCAGGTCGAAAACGGTATCCGCCATGTTTCCCTCCGGGAACGGTAAGCCTCAAGAGGAGGCTGTGTTTTTATTGAACGATCGAATTGATTTTTTCCAGAATCCACAGACCGCCGCGCACGGATTCGTTGCTGTCGAACTCCCATACGGTCCGATGCTGAACCGGACGGCCCTCCTCGCCCACACGCAACTGAGCGTCGTAATGGACGGAGGCGGTGGTCAGGTCACCTTCGGTCTTCACCTCCAGGAGTCGGGCGGAGACCAGCATAACGTCGGTCCGGGGACGTTCCCCCGCGGCCACGGCGTCACTATAGACCTCGTCGGACAGGAAATCCCGAATGGCGTCGAAATCCTCCTTGTCCCTGGCCTGCTGGAAACGCGAAAAAAGAAGCTTGGCTCCCTCCAGGAACTCGGCTTCGTCGAACCCGTCCGCCCGGACCGGCGCACCGGTGGGCGTGGTGGACGCGGGCTTGTCCTGCCCCTGGGAGCTGAGCATATCCCAGGTACGGCGGGCGGCCTCGTGGCGGTCCATGGCGGCGGGCTTGGACTGTTCCCCGCCGGACTGGCCGTCTTTGCCGGAAGCGGAGCCGTCGTCGGGACGAGCGGAATCATCGGGTCGGCTCCATTGGCCGGGACGAGTATTGTCTCCGCCACCCGACCGCCGCCTGAAGGCGCGGACCAGGAAATAGGCGATAAGCGCCAGCAGAAGGATATTCAGGACACTGCCGGTGCGGCCGGAGGTCGCGTCCTGGGCCAGGGCCGGGGTGGCCGTAAGCAGGACCAGGGCGGACGCGGTCAGGCAACGAGCCAGACGGGCAACCGGGCCCGGCGCGATAGCATGAATGACGTTGTGCATGAGTACTTCGTAAAACAAAGTCGAAAGACAGGCAATCAATCGATGAACGCCAGATTGCGCAGAATGGCGTAAAGGCTCTCCACCTCGATGGGCTTGGGCAGGTATGCCGCCGCGCCGCCCTTGTAATAGGCGCGGACCACGGTCTTCGGATCGTTCAGGGCGGTAATCATGATGACCTTGGCCTCATCGGCGGCGGAAACGCCCGCCTGCTGCTCCATGGCGCGGATATCCTTGAGAGCCTGATGACCGTCCTTGTTAGGCATCATAATATCCATGCAGACCAGGTCATAGGGTCGCCCGTCCTCAAGAGCCCGACGGAATGCATCCACGCATTCAACGCCGTCGGAGGCAGTATCGCACTCGCCGAAATCGGACAGAAGAGCGGTCAACAGCTTGCGACTGGTAAATTCATCTTCCACAATGAGAATTCGCATTACGACACCCCTCCTTTACCGGGCGGAAGATACATCAAACTCACAAGAAATTCAACGGGCAGGGAGCTACGCCTTGCCCGATTATAATCAACCGCGACGGTCCCCGCCCGCGACCGGGACTTGCCCTGAAAGCATTTGCAACGTAGGAACAGGCCACGGCGAACCTCGACGTGCGGGAGGAACGAACGCATGGACTTTTCACATATCCCCGCCATTCTCGGCGGCTTTTTCGATTTCCTGGACAGCCCCCAGTGGCGCGCCTGGCCATTCAACTCCGGCTACGGCGAACACATCCTGCCCGCAGCGGCCCGGATGCTTTTCGTCGCCGCGATCATCGGTGTGGTCCTCCTTTTTCTCCGTGTGCTCTTCGGCCCCGGCGGTCCGCTCCGGGACAAGGAACTGGAGGAAGAGGCCCGGCGCGAAACCGAACAGGAACGGGCCGAACTTGAAGAAATGTTTGCGAAAGGCGAAATTTCCGAGATGGAATACAATGTCAAGATGAAGGGCCTCAAGGATTGACCATGCCCCTGTCCGACCATGTCCGCCTGGTCAGGGAATTCGCCGAAGGCCACCTCATCGGTGAAAATCGCCGCGACTACCACATCCGCCTGAAGCTTGACCACTCCATGCGGGTGCTGGACAACGGCATGGCCATCATCAAGGGCGAGGGCATTGACGGCCGCACCGCCGACCTCGCGGCCATGGCCGCCCTGTACCATGACATCGGACGGTTTCCGCAGTTCGCCCGATACGGGACCTTCAAGGATGCCGAATCGATCAACCACGGACGCATGGGTGTGCTCACCCTGCGCACCCTCGACCTTCCCGGCGGGTTCACGCACGACGAATGGCGGCTTATCCGGGCCGCCGTTGGCCTGCACAACGCCAAAGAGGTCAACCCCGGCCTGAAAGGCGTCCTGGCCACCATGGTCAACGTCGCCCGCGACGCGGACAAGGTCGACATCTTCGGCGTGGTCCTGGACCACCTGAGCCAGCCGGACTCACCGGACCGGGTGGTCGTCCTTCAGCTTGAGGAACACCCCACACGCTACACCCCGGCCGTTCTCGACGCGGTCATGTCCGGCGGCTCCTGCGACTACTCACTGATGCGCTACGACAAGGACTTCCTGCTTCTCATGACGGGGTGGCTCTTTTCACTGGCCTACGGAACCTCGGCCCGACTGCTGCTTGATCGCGGCATGGTGGCGCGCACGTTCGGGATGCTGCCGAAAAACGATGACATCAGTGCGCTGAAAGAAAAGGTGCTCCGCCACCTGCAAGCCGCAGCCTCGGCCCGACGCTGAACGAAATCCCGCCGCGAGACACCCGGGCCGTAAAAATCCGCCACGGCGAACGGCCGCTCCCTTTCTCCCGATGGATGCTTTACATCCTGTCGCGAATGCTTATCCTTTTCGATAACGCATTCTATCCGAACACAGGAGAATTCCCATGTCCGACACACTTTACGACGTCGCCATACTCGGCTCCGGCCCCGGCGGCCTACAGGCCGCCATTCATGCCTCGCGCAAGAAAGTCAAAACCCTGATGCTCGGCCGCATCGACAACTCCAGCCTCTACTGGGCCCATGTCGAGAACTACTGCTGCCAAATCGAGATCACGGGCGAGGAAATCCTGAAAAAAGGCCGTGCACAGGCTGAGAGCTTCGGCACCGAATTTCGGGACGAGGATGTGCTCGCCATCGAACCCGAAGGCAAATTGTTTTCCCTCAAGCTGGAATCCGGGGACATTGTCCGGACCAAAAGCGTCATCCTCGCCACGGGCTCCAACCGCAACAAGCTGGGCGTCCCCGGCGAGAAAGAGCTTCTCGGCAAGGGGGTGAGCTACTGCGTCGATTGCGACGCGGGCTTCTACCGCAACGAAGTGGTGGCCGTGGCGGGCTGCCGCAGCGCCGCCGCCGGTGGAGCCGTGGCTCTGACCAACTTCGCCAGCGAAGTGCACCTCTACTGCGCCGAGCTGGATGTGAACGAAGGATTGCGCCAACAGCTCGTCGACACGGGCGTAAAAGTCCATGAAGGCGTGAGCATCAAGGAAATAGTCGGCGAGAACGCGGTCGAGTCCGTGCTTCTGGACGACGGCACCACGCAGCCGGTCTCCGGGGTATTCATCGAACTCGGCGCCAAGGGAGTGCTGGAGCTGACCGCCATGCTCGGAGTGCAACTGGACGAAAACATGAAATATATCGAAACCGACAAAAAACAGCGCACCAATGTGCCCGGCATATATGCAGCGGGCGACATCTGCGGCCCGCCCCTGCAAATGGCCAAGGCCGTGGGCGAAGGATGCGTGGCCGGAATCGAAACCGCCACCTACGCCAAAAAACTGGAACTGAACTAGTCGGAACGCTAGTCTCCCGAAATGCGGCAGCAGACTCGGGCCTTGATGAAACCGGATATCCGCTCGCGGGTGTCCGGTTCGTCGTTTTCGAAGCTCAGGACGGCATACCGCTCATGATCCTTCATGAACATCTTAAACACGGAGCAATCGACGGACACCACGGCCCCCTTCACACCGTAAGGCCTAATCGTCAGCAAGACCTCAGCCCCCTTGTCGATGGGAAAATCGTCCCGGCTTGAGACCGGGAAACGGATTCGTGCGCAACTGTCGGAGATGTCCTCGACAACTCCGTTGACGACACGCTCCCCAACAACCACCGACGCCGGGAAAAAACAGGCATAGCGAGGTTCGCCGCGCTCTTCGGCGTCAAATGCCGCCTGCGGGGCCGCCAACTCGATGTGCGCGTCCGGCGAACCGCCAACGCTCAAAATACGGGTATCGAAACAGAGCAACTCGCCATCATAGACGTAAAGGACTTCGGCAAAGACGTCGGCCTCGATCCGGTCCAGAACGGCAGAAGGCACCTCGGCGCGGACCACCAGGCTGCCGTCCCGGCCAACGCCGGATACAAAGGCGATAAAACGGTCCTCGAACGTGGACACTTCGAGGAGTATGTTGTCGCCGACGCCGATATCCATACAGCCCTCCTTATCCCTTCAATAAACTATGGCCTTTCCGCCCGCAATTATATATACACGCTCCCCATGCTCAAAACGCTCGGAATCCTCGCCTGGGGAGGATGCCTTCTGACACTGGCCTGGCAAGGAATAGCCTGGGCCGTCACCGGATCACGCCCCTCCCTGACCCTCATGAACGTTCTCGGCGGTCTGTTTGGCCTCGACCTGCCGGCCCTTGCGCTCAGGCTTCCCCTCGACATGGCCGCAAAGGCCGCCTACTTGCTCGCCACAACCGAACTCGCCCTGTTCCTATGGTGGGCGGGAGTGGCGATATTCGGTCTGATGTTCGCCATCGGGCTGCTGCGCCGGAAATAAATTCGGCCCGAAACAACCATTTTCGGACAACCGTCGTCACAACCATGAAACCCTTAGGGTATGGACTAAACCACACGATTTCAGCTAAACATTGGTATTAAGCCCTAAATCAAGAGGTTCATCTATTGCAGAAACGGTATCTCCCCATCGTCATCGTGACCGGCATCCTCTTTCTCGCCGCCCTGGGCGGCTATCTGGCCCCAACCGGTCACGAAGGACCGCCGGTTCGGGTGCTGCTGGAGAATAAAGGCGGCAAGGTCATCCTGAACCACGCCCAACACATCGAGGACCAAGGCGGACAGTGTGCGGACTGCCACCACACCACTGGTGACGACCCGAACCCTCCGGCCTGCTCCACCTGTCATGTGGCCAAGTTCGACAAGGCGTTCGCTGCCGAACACCAAAAGACCATGGACGAAAAGCTGTGCGCCTCCTGCCACCACGCCGGAGCGACCATCAACAGGTTCGACCATGACGAACATGCGGACGACTACGCCGACGGCGACTGCCGGTCCTGCCACCATTCCGAGGACATCGAACCAGAACCGCAGGCCTGTTCCGACTGCCACTCGAACGGTGACGACTCCCTGCCCAGCCTTCGCGACGCGGCCCACGCCCGATGCGCCGACTGCCATGACGACATGTTCAAGGAAGGGACTCCGGGCTGCACACGCTGTCACGAGCGCAAGACCGAACCGACCGCCAAGGCCGAATACCGGGCCTGCGCCGACTGTCATACCGTCCCGACGGACCAGTTGATACCCACCACCATGGCCGCCTACCACGCGCAATGCATGAGCTGCCATGAAGAAAACGGAAGCGGCCCGTTCGGCGACGACGCCTGCTACCAATGCCATATGAAATAAGGGATCCGAAGAACATGAGCTATTACGACTTCAGCCTGCTATGTGGCGAGACCGGCCCCCTGGCCTCGGCCTCCCTCCCCGACAGGCTGCGCCTCCCCATGGACGGTCTGACCCCGATCCTTGCCGTGGGCGACCAGGTCCTTGCGGGCGCCAAGGTGGCCGTGGGCAACGGTCCGGACACGGGCGACCTGCACGCCCCGCTGGCCGGGACCATTCTCGAAGTGGAACGCCACTCCATGCTTATTGAAATGGATGGAGGCGGAAAAACCGACACGCTTCAACCTTGTCTGGACGGCGGCGAGCCGCTCAGGCTGTGGCTCAAATCCATGGGCATCAACGTGGGCGCGCTGTACAAGGCCCCCACCCTGATCGTGAACGGCGTTCCGCCCGAACCGGGCATATCCGTATTCGAGCCTCTGCTGCACGACTACCGCAAGACATTGGAACTGGGTCTGGAGACGGCCGCCAAGGTTGTGGAGCCGTCCAAGATGTACCTGGCGGCCGCCAAGGGCAACCGGGCCAACGCCTTCGCCAACTGCGAAGTGGTCCACGTGGCCCCGGTCTATCCCAACGGGCTCGATCCTCTGGTGTACAAGGCGGTCCTTGGACAGGAGGTCCTGCCCGGTTCCCGACCGAACAACGCCACCATGCTTTCCGTCGCCGACCTGTACGCCATCGGCCGGGTCATGGAAACCGGCCGCCCGGTGACCGAGACGGTCATGACCATCGGCGGGCAGAACCAGCTCGTCCGCGTGGGCACCCCCGTCGGCTTCCTGGCCGCCGAGGCCGGAGCGCAAATCCAACCGGGCGACCGCATCGTCCTGGGCGGGCCCCTGCGCGGCCTGGCAGCGGCCAACCTCGATCAGGGCGTGGGCAAGGACGCCTGCGGCCTGACCATCCTGCGCCGTGAAGCGGCCCTGGAGCCCACAGACAATTTCTGTCTGGGCTGCGGAACGTGCGAACGCCACTGTCCGGCCCGGATCATGCCCGGCCTGATAAGCCGGTGTGCCGAATTCAAACAGTTCAAACGGGCCGAGGCCTATCACATCCACTCCTGCATGGAATGCGGCCTGTGCGGCTACTGGTGCACGGCGCAACGCCCGCTCCTGCAATACATCCGCCTCGCCAAGTACGAGCTGGCCCTGCTGGCCGGAGCCAGCGCGCCCGCCGGACCTTCGGGCGACGAAATCAAGGAGCAGACCGGAGACACGCCATGCTGAAGCCGCTCAATCCAATTCTGACCGTAACCGCCCCGCCGCACGTGCACTGCGGACGGACCATCCGCCGCCACATGCTGGACACCCTGATCGCGCTCCTGCCGGCGGCCGTCATGGCCGTGGCCGTCTTCGGCGTGGAAGCGCTCCGGGTCATGGCCCTGTCCTGCGCCGTCGCCGTGGCCGCCGAGGCCGCGCTCAACCGAATCATAAAACGCGAACAGTCCGTGGACGACTACAGCGCCCTGGTCACGGGCCTGATGCTCGCCTTCCTGCTGCCCGCCTCGACCCCGTGGTGGCTGGTGACGGTCGGCTCGATCGCCTCCATCGCCATGGGCAAGATGATCTTCGGCGGCCTGGGCGGCAACCCGCTCTGCTCGCCGCTGGTGGGCTGGGCCGTGTGCCGCATCTCCTGGGGCGGCTACATGGACACCAACGCGACCATGCTCTCCTCCAGACTGGCCGCGCCCCTGCAACAACTCAAGTACTTCGGCGTGGACGCCATCGACTCCATCCACTTCTCCGACCTGCTCCTGGGCAACCAGCTCGGCGGCCTGGGCGCGGTCCATGTGGCCGCTCTCCTGGCGGGCGGAGCCTACCTGCTCCTGCGCAGGCACATCTCATGGGAAATCCCGGCCGCATTCATCGGCGGCCTCCTGCTGACGGCCTGGGTCTACCGGCTCATCGACCCCACGGTCTATGCCCCGCCCCTGTTCCACCTGCTGGCGGGCGGTTCGGTCTTCGGAGCCTTCTTCCTGGCCACCGACCCGGCATCCAGCCCCATCGGACGGCTGCCGTCCGTCCTCTTCGGGCTCATGGCCGGGGCCATGGTCATCGTCATCAGGGTTTACGGCATCTATCCCGACGGCGTGCCCTTCGCCATACTGCTGGCCAACCTGTTCACCCCGCTGCTGGACCGCATCCGGCCCAAACCGTTCGGCGGTCCCTATTCATTCCTGGACGGCACGGAGGGCGCGTAAATGAAAGAAATGATAAAGATGGTCCTGGTCCTGTCGCTCATCTGCGGCCTGTCCGGGTTGACCCTGGCCTCGGTTCGTCAGGCCACCTCCGAACGCATCGAGGAACAGGTCATGACCTATGTGCAGGGCCCGGCCCTGACGCAAATATTCGCCGACTGCGACAACAACCCGGTCAAGGACCGCAAGACCTTCGACCTGCCCGACGGCCCGGTGACGGTGTTCCCCGCCATGAAGGACGGCAAGCTCCTGGGCGTGGCCTTCGAGACCTTCGGCAAAGGCTATGGCGGCCCGGTAGGCATCATGGTCGGCTTCGACACCGACGGCTCCAAACTGGCGGGCATCGGCACGACCACCCTCAAGGAGACGCCGGGACTGGGTATGCGCCTGGTGGAACCCGAGTACCGCGATCAGTTCCGCGGCCATTCCACCGACTCCCTGGCCCTGTCCAAGGACGGCGGCGACATAACGGCCATAGCCGGAGCGACCATCTCGTCCACCGGCAGCGTGGCCGCCGTCAACGAAGCGATCAGGATTTTCCAACAGATCAAGGACAAGATCCACACCACGTGGGCGTCCTAGCAAGGTATTGAGCATGAGCACATTGTGGAAGGAATTCTCGAAAGGACTGTGGCGCGACCTGCCGCCGTTCAAGCTGGTCCTGGGGCTTTGCCCCACCCTGGCCGTGACCAAGACGGCCTACAACGGTTTCGGCATGGGCATGGCCGTCATCTTCGTCCTGGCCCTGTCCAACATGCTGGTATCCATGTTGCGCAACATCATCCCGTCCAAGGTCCGCATCGCCTGCTTCATCGTGGTGGCCGCATCCCTGGTGGTCTGCGTCGAGCTGCTCATGCAGGCCTACGCCTATCCGCTGTACCAACAGCTCGGCATCTTCGTGCCGCTCATCGTGGTCAACTGCATCATCCTGGGCCGGGCGGAGGCGTTCGCCTCCAAGAACCCGGTTCTGTTGTCCGTGGCGGACGGCCTCGGCATGGGGCTGGGCTTCACCCTCTCCCTGACGTTTCTCGGCTCCCTGCGTGAACTGTTCGGGTACGGCACCTGGTTCGGTATGCAGATCATGGGTTCCTGGTACGAGCCCTTCGGCTTCATGGTGGAGGCCCCCGGCGCCTTCGTCTGCCTGGGCGTGTTGCTCGCGGGCATGAACGCCCTGACCAACTGGCAGCGCAAGACCAAGGGACTGGAAGCCATCGAAGGCCCGGTCCACGACTGCAAGACCTGCGGCATGTGCTCCAGCAAGCCGAGAGTGTAGGGAGGCATCATGGATTACTTCGTTCTCGTCATAGCCGCCATCTTCGTCAACAACATCGTGTTGGCGCAATACCTGGGCAACTGCCCGTTCATCGGCACGTCCAAGGAATCGGGCGTGGCCATCGGCATGGGGCTGGCCGTCGTCTTCGTGGCCGCCATGGCGGCGGTCATCACCTGGTGCGTGCAGAAATTCCTGCTCGCGCCCAGCGACCTCGGCTACCTCCAGACCATCGCCTTCATTCTGGTCATTGCCGCCCTGGTCCAATTCGTCGAGATGTTCCTGAAAAAGGCCATCCCCCCGCTCTACAAGTCGCTCGGCATTTTCCTCCCGCTGATTACCACCAACTGCGCCGTGCTCGGCATCGCCATCATCTGCCAGCGCGAGGAATACACCCTGCTCGAAACCCTGATCTTCTCCGTGGCGTCGGGCTTCGGCTTCATGCTCGCTCTGGTGCTTCTGGCGGGCATCCGCGAACGCCTCGACCTGTCCAGAGTGCCCATGGCCATGAAGGGCACGCCGCTCGGCCTCGTCATGGCAGGCCTCATGTCTCTTGCCTTCTTCGCCTTCAAGGGCATGGCTTCCTAGGAGTTTGACTACATGATAACCGCTTCCGTTCTGATTCTTTTCGGCATCGGGTTCACGGCCGCCATCATCCTGGCCGTGGCCTCCAAGCTGCTCTACGTCTACGAGGACCCGCGCATAGCCCAAGTGGAAAGCGTGCTGGCCGGGGCCAACTGCGGCGGTTGCGGCTTCCCCGGCTGCGCCGGGGCGGCCCAGGGCGTGGTCGAAGGCAAAGCCGGCGCCACGGTCTGCGTCATCGGCGGAGACGCCGTGGCCGAAAAGGTGGCCGCCATCATGGGCCTTGAGTTCTCCTCCATGGAGAAACAGGTGGCGTTCGTGGACTGCACCGGCGGCGTCCGCGCCGAGGAAGTCTACAAATACGCGGGCGTCAAGGACTGCCGCGCCCAGCACATGCTCTACAGCGGCTCGAAAATGTGCCCCGAGGGCTGCCTCGGCTTCGGCACCTGCGTCACGGCCTGCCAATTCGGCGCCATCGAGATGGGGCCCAACGGCTACCCCGTGGTCGACCCGAACCTCTGCACGGCCTGCGGCGGCTGCGAACAGGTCTGCCCGCGCGGCGTGATTACCGTCTGGGGCATGTCCGCGCGCATCACCCATCTCAACCTCGAATCCGACTGCCTGGCTCCGTGCCGACAGAAGTGCCCGGGCCAGATCAACATCCCCCGCTACATTGAGCAGGTCTCGCGCGGCGATTATGCGGGCGCTCTGGAAACCATCCGCGAACGCATCCCCATGCCCCTGTCCATCGGAAGGGTCTGCCCCCACCCCTGCGAAGGCGTCTGCCGTCGCGGCCACGTGGACGAACCCGTGGGCATCAACATGATAAAGCGGTTTGCAGCGGACTGGGAAATGAACTCCGGGACCCGACTGCCCATCTCCTGCGCTCCGGACACCGGCCGCAAGGTAGCGGTGATCGGCGGCGGCCCCGCCGGGCTGTCCTGCGCCTTCTTCCTGCGCCGCCTGGGCCACAGCCCGACCATTTTCGACTCCATGCCCAAGCTCGGCGGCCAGTTGCGCTACGGCATCCCGGAATATCGGCTGCCCAAGGCCGTGCTCGACTGGGAGATCGAGGGCATCCTCGACCTGGGCATCGACGTGCAATACGAAAAGTTTTTCGGAAAGGACTTTTCGCTGAACACCCTGCGGGAAGACGGCTTCGAAGCCGTGTTCCTCGGCATCGGCGCCTGGATGAACATGAACCTGCGCATCGAAAACGAGGACGCCTCGGGCATTTCCACCGGCACCGAGTTCCTGACCAAGGTGGGACTGGGCGTCGACACCGGCACCGGCAAGAAGGTCGTGGTCATCGGCGGCGGCAACACCGCCATCGACGCGGCCCGGACCAGTCTGCGCCTGGGCGCGGAAGTGACGCTCATGTATCGCCGCACCCGCGACGAGATGCCCGCCAACGTGGAGGAAATCATCGGAGCCGAGGAGGAAGGCGTCAACTACCTCTTCCTCGCCGCGCCCACGCGCATCGTCACCGACGACAACGGGCACGTCACCCATATCGAATACATTCAAATGGAACTCGGCGAACCTGACGCATCGGGCCGCCGCAGTCCCGTTCCCATCGAAGGGTCCGAGACCCTGCTCGAAGCGGACACCGTATACACCGCCATCGGCCAGAAGCCCGAGCTTTCCTGCCTGTACGAAGACGGCGTCTGCCAACTGGAGGAGACGCGCTGGCGCACCCTGGCGGCCGATTCCGATACCCTCCAGACGGCTTTGCCCCATGTCTTCACCGGCGGCGACATGCACACCGGTCCGGCCCTGGTCATCACCGCGCTGGGCGAAGGCCGCAAGGCTGCCCGGTCCATCAACCAGTACCTCAACGGTGAAACGCCCCATGTGGACGAACGCACCCAGCGCGACCTGCTCGCCTACACCATGTTCACGGACATCCCGGATGTCGGCTGGCGTGAACGATCCAGAATGCCGCACTTGTTGGAATGCGACGAACGGGCCTGCTCCTTCGACGAAATAGAAGGCGCGCTCAACGAAGCCCAGGCCAAACACGAGACGTGCCGATGCCTGCGGTGCGGTCTGACCTGCTACAATCGGGACATGACCGACGGCCAGGAATGCGTCAGCGAAGATTGTGTAAAAAATCAGTAAAAAAAGGTTGCCAAGCGTCAGGGTAGAAGGATATACAGTTTCTCCCTTGAGGCGATGTCCCCGAGGGAAGACCAAAGTGGGCGATTAACTCAGCTGGTCAGAGTGCCATCTTCACACGGTGGAAGTCACAGGTTCAAATCCCGTATCGCCCACCACTTTGATTGAAAAAACGGACGCTTGAATCAAGCGTCCGTTTTCTTTTGTATGTGATCAAGACCGTCTTTGGCCGGAGCCTCAAGACGTGACCCACTCCAGGGCCTGGCCGAGCTTCTCGGGCGGGTACAATCTTATTTCGCAGTCCATGAGCAATTCGCCGAGCTTGACTCCCCATCGCACCCAATTGGGACCGCCGACCACGGCGAGTCTGCGGAAATCCTTGCGATGGGCCAGGCCGAACTTCGCGTCGTCCCAAGCTGCCATTACATCCCACCCGGTGAAGTCCGCATCCATGCAAAACAAGGCATCGGCCTTGCCGTTCTCACTGATGACCTTCTCCAAGGCCGGAATCCAGACGTCCCGGTAGTCAGCGTCCGTCAATCTGCCGGAAGCCCGGACAGCGAGCATCATCGGCGTGGATTGTTCCATAACGGTAATCATGAGGCTCCTCCTTGATCGAATGGCACTCCACGATACAACCATACCTCATTTGCAAACGTAAGCCCAGAACCAGCCGCCGACCGAATCAACGGTTGAGGTGGCGAAGCAGCTCCAAGGCGGCGGTGTCGCCGGGCGACCGTTCCAGGGTCCGCATGGCCAATTCCCTGGCCTTTTCCGGCCTGCCCGTGGCCAGATAGACATTGGCAAGAGCCACGAAATAGTCGCGTCGCGGATCGGCGGCCAGCGCCCTCTCCAAAGCTCCCCCCGCCTCCAAAGGCCGATTCAGGGCAAGCAGGACCTGCGCGTGGTTGTACTGAACACGACCGTTTTCCGTCATGTGCGCGGCCGCCCGGCCAAGATGGCCCTCGGCCTCCTCGTATCGGCCCATTTCGGCAAGGAGCAGGCCGAGAGAGTAGGCGACTTCGTGCAGATCTGGATTGTCGGTGACAACCTCCCGCAAAAGCCGCCCGGCCTCGGCATTGTCTCCCCTCCGGTTCAGGAGCATGGCCAGATTGACCTTGGCAGGATAGAACTGGCTGTCGATTTCGATGGCCTTGCGGTATTCCCGCTCCGCCTCGGCGTCCTGCCCCCGGTTAACGGCCAGATTGCCAAGATTGTACCGTTGGGGGGCGAAGTCGGCGTTGTAGCGCATACTCCGCCGGTACGCTTCAAGGCCACGCCGGAAGGCTTCCCGATCCGCCTCGCGGAGGTCCTCCTCGGGCAACGCGCTGAGCAGCGCGGCGGCTTCCATGCGCACGGCCGCGACCGGATCGTACAACTTGGGCGCAATGCGTTTGAGCCTGGTCCCGGCGTCGAAATATTCCAGGCTTCGGATGGATGTGTAACGAATCAGGGCGTCCTCATCCTCCAAAGCTCTGGCCAAAGCGGCCCGGCTCGCATCCGACGGATAGGCGCGGAGCAGCTCCAGAGCCGTGGCCCGGACAATGGCGGGCGAAAGCGCGTCATCGGCCAGACGGACAAGCTCTGCCTCGGCCCCGGGCATTTCAGCCCTCCCCGCCGCGATAACCGTACCGTAGTGCGGTTTGCGCTTCTCCCCGTACCACTTGGTCGCGGCCTTCACATTCCACTCCAGCGGCTTGTCGCCGTGGCAACCTTCGGCCGAACAGGCGTTGGGAGTTCCCTGGGCCGCGCTCAGATCGGGACGCGGAATCCGCAGGCTGTGATCCGCCCGTCTGTCGATGCCCATATAGGTGGACTCGGGCATATGGCATTGAATGCACAGATGCCCCTCGCTCGGCTTCCCCTCATGCTCCCGCTTGTGGAAATGATGGCCAGGCGAATCATAGACCTCGGCCCGATGACACCGGGTGCACAGATCATTGCCGTCCGCATGACGCTTCAAACCGTGCACGTCATGGCAATCGCCGCACCGCACCCCGCGCGCGAACATCCGGCTCTGCACGAAAGAACCGTAGACGTAGACCTCTTCCTGTATCTGGCCATCCGGATAATACATCCCCTCGCCGAGCAATTGCGGTATCATCAGGTTCAGCAATTCCTCCTGAACGTGGCGGTTGTCGCCCAACTGAAAACGGCGTGAATGGCACGGGGCGCAGATCGCGGCCTGCTCCCCGGCAGTGAGATTGGCCGTGCGCACGGTCAGGGCATAATTCGGCGTGTCCTTGCGCGCCAGGGGCGGCAGCCCGGCCCACTCGACATGCTTGGAGCCCGGCCCGTGACAGGCTTCGCACCCCACGTCGATCTCGGCCCAAGTGGTGTCGTAGACGCCGCTCTCCGGGTCATACCCCTTTCGAAGCCGCGTAGAATGGCATTCGGCGCACATGGCGTTCCAGGTCTGGCCGCCGTTGGTCCAGTGAAGCCAATCGCTCGGTCCTTCCACATCGTAGGGCGGCAGGCGGTACCATGCCTTCCGCTCGACGTCCCAGGCGATATTCAGGCATTGCAACCTGCCCCCCGGGAACGGAATGAGATATTGTTGCAGAGGATAGACCCCGAAGGTGTGGGAAATCTCGAACCGCCCGGGTTTGCCGTCCGGCCCTTCGGTTTCGACGCAGTATCGCCCGTCGCGCCGATAGAAACGGGTCGCCGCGCCGGTATGAGGATCGGTGTAGACGACGTTATCGAAATCGCCGAGCACCGTGGTCTCGTCGGCCACGTCCATGGCCCTGTCATGGTCAGAGCCGAGCCACTTGTCATAAGCGCTTCGATGACATTCGGCGCACGCCTTGGAACCCACGAACCGAGCGGATTCCTCCGGCTCCGGCGCGACGGGCGGACGAAGATGCAGAGCGGCAAACGGAGACAGCAGGATGAGGACCGCCGCGACGAATGCGATCCGCTCCCATATTGCCGAGTCGTGAAAGGGTTTGGCCATGGCGACGCCTCCGCTCCCCGCGTCCTAGATTCTCGTCGCCTGTTCCGCAAGGAAGCGGTCCCGGCGACGGGCCTTGGCGCAGTCCACCTTGACCATGCCGTTTTCTATACGCACGGGATAGGTATCCAGGGGCCTCGGCGCAGGCCCGGTCAGGACCTCCCCTGTCAGACTGAAAGTCGAACCGTGGCAGGGGCAGACAAAGGCCCCTTTCTCCTCATCCCACGGCACGGAACATCCCAGATGGGTGCAGGTCCTCGACAGGGCCAGAAATCCCCCGTCCGGCAGTCGGGCGAGGTAGAACTGCCCCTGTGGCACTGCCGTCACAGTGCCGGGCAGGAACATCGAGATTTCGCCCGCGTCAACCACGCCGACCTCGCGCTCCGGCCGGTTGCGGTCCCTGCGCGAAGCCAGGAACGATATGCCAAGCCAACCGAACTCGGCCAGAGCCGCCAGACCGAGCACAGCCCAAAGCCTGTTGAAGAAAGTCCGGCGGCCAATCTTGAACCCGGCGAAACGCGTATCCGTTTTGCTCACAAGCTGCCTCCTGTTCCATGCCAGGGCCAAACCAGGTGCATCTCCGCGCCGCGGAAGAAAACGCCGACAACAGTGAGTACAGTGAGAATCGCGAACCCCGCGACAAGACCGGCCATGACCGCTTCCGCCCTGGTGCGGTTCGCGGCCTTGACCAGCAGCCAATACCCCCCAGCCGCCAAAAGAATGACGGCCGAGGTGGGAACTATCCCGCGCGCAATCAACGCACCCGCAGCCATGCCGACGCCCGGCTGCCGAAGGGCGTTGTCGGCCAACACGGCGGCCACGGCCAAAAGCGCGCCGCCTCCTGCGGCCCATGCCGCCAGCCCCCTGCCCCGCTCCGAACCGAACCAGACGCCGCCCGGCAGTGCGCTGCCCGGAATGAGAGGGAGCAGCAAAAGCGCCGCGCCGCCCAGAAACGGCCAGACAAACGCCGCAAACACGGGATGAAGATGCAGCAGCAATTCCTGCAATCCCTGGAAATACCACGGCGCCTTGGTTGGATTGGGGCTCATGCCCGGATTGGCCTGCTCAAGCAGGGGGGCGTTCCAGAACATGGCCAGAAAAAGGACAAAGGCGACGAGGGACAGGCCGACGGCCGCCTCGCGGGCGATCAGATTCGGCACCACGGGAATCCGCCGAATCGGCTCGCCCCCTTCCGACGCGCTGATGAGTCCACCCGCCCTGCGCACAAGCCAGAAATGCCACAGGAGCAGAACCAGCAGGGAGCCGGGAATAACCGCCACATGCAACACATAGAAGTTGGACAGGGTCGCCTGTCCGATCTCGGGCCCGCCCTGGATAACCCCGCGCAGCCAATCCCCGCACAAGGGAATATAGCCGAGCGCGGCCATGGAAACCGTCACGGCCCAATAGGCGAGTTGATCCCATGGAAGCAGGTAGCCGGTGAAATTGGCGGCCAGCACGAGAACGAGCAGGCCGAGCCCAATTGTCCAGTTGAGGCGGCGGCCCGGCCCGAAGGCTCCGGTAAGGGCCGTGCGCAGCAGATGGAGCACGACGACCACCGCCAACAGGTTCGCGCTGGCATGATGAATGTTGCGTACCCAATATCCGAGGGGAATGTCGCGGCCCAGGGCCCGCACCGAGCCGTAGGCTTCCTCAAGCGTCGGCCGGTAGGCGAGGAGCAGGAGCGCACCCGTAAGAAAAAGCAATCCCGTCAAGACTACGGCCATGCCCCCCAGCCCCCAGCTCAGGCGGAAGCGGATCGTCGGGTACGGCACGGTCCGGGGATGGAGGTGGAGAATGAAGTCGGTGATGGACTGCCTGGACGCCTTCATGAATCTTCCTTGTTCAAGAATCGGCGGGACGCTGGCCGGACAATATACAGACAAGGTATAACGCACATCCGGCCAGAATGAAAGGAACTCCACCCCGCCGCACACAAGTCGCGGCGAGGCGGAGCGAATTCCGGCAGACCGGGCGCGCTACTTGGTTTCGGGATACACCGTCTTCCAGTCGTTCTTCATGTCCACCACGGCCCAACCGGACTTGGCCGCCTCGGCCTGTGCCTTCTCCGCGCCCTTGTCGTAGGCGAACTCGCGCCCGCCGTCGGTATGGCGAACCAGAAGGGCGAAACGGGCACCCTCCCCGGCCATGGTGTACTGCAACATCTGAAGGTCTCCGTCCGAATTGCCGAAGGCGGCGACAGGACGGCGGCCGATGTGCAGGTTGATGCCCACGGGCTTGCCTTCCTTGTCGTCTATGAAGCCCAGCTCGGCTTCGCGGATGATGACCGGCTTTCCATCACGCATCTCGAATTTAGTCTTGATGGAACTGCCCACGACCTGCTCGGGCGGAATACCGTACACGGCTTCCGACCAGGGGCGCATGAACTCGATGCCGCCGCCGGATACGATGAAGGTCTTGAAACCGTTGGCGCGCATATAAGCCAAAAGCTCAAGCATGGGCTGGTAGACCATCGCCGTATACGGCATCTTGGTCTGTGGATGCCTCGCCGTCGCGATCCACTGCTTGACCCGGGCTTCGAATTCGGCAGAGGTCATGCCCGCATGGGTGGCCATGACCACTTCGAGGAGCGACTTCATCCCGCCCTTGGCCGCCGTCTCCATATCGCCTTTGAGCAAGGAGGCGAAAGGCTCCCGCGTCTTCCATTCGGGATGCTCCGGGGCCAGTTCCCTGACCCGGTCCAGGGCAAAGAACAATTGAAAATACATGGGCTTTTCCGCCCACAAGGTGCCGTCATTGTCAAAGACGGCTATCCGTTCGGAAACCGGAATGAAATCCGGGCCGCCCTCCGATGTCGTCCTGCTCACGAAATCGACAATGCTCCGCTTGACGTCGCCGTCATTCCAGGAGGGAAGCGGATCGGCGGCCTGCGCAAGGCCCGAGAAGAAAACCAGGACAAAAGCCGCAAACAGTATCTTCCAAGTCTTCAAAGTGTAGCCCATGGCGTCTTCCTTTTGGGGCTTTAAGCGGACAGTCCACCCGCTTGGACGGACTTGCCCCCGAAAGCTTCGCGCTCCCGGGGGCAAGCGTCACGGATTGTCGTTCGATCAATTCAACACGGCTACGGTCCAACCTAGTTGCCCGTGGGCATGGGCAGGCTGATGCCTTCCTTGTTCAGGGAGTCACGGACATACTGGAAACGCTGATAGTTGGTCAGCGTCATCGGGCCGGTGTAAACCTCGCTCTGGAGCTTTTCGGGAGGATACTCGACATAGGTTTTCATCAGCTCCTTGACGGCCAGATTAAAGGACACCAGCGTCCAGGTATGCTCGGTGTAGTTGTTCATGAACACGTCGTAGCGCTCCTGCGGGTCCTGCCAGAGGTCAAAGACCTGAGGTACGGTCGCCACGTACTTGTCGGGCCCCTTCCAACCGAGGTTGGAGTCCACGGCAAGACCGCCGGTATGCGCGCCGTTGTCGCCGCGGAGATTGTACACGGCCTTGTAATTGCCCACGCGCACCGCGCCAGGGGTCAATTCGTTTTCGGTGAAGTAGAACCAACTGTTGCGCTCAGACTTGCCCTTGCCGAAAAGGACCGGGGACATGTCGTAGCTGTCGAAGACCATGGGCTTGCCCTCGACGTTGTTCTTCGGAAGCTCGACTCCGGCCACGGAAGCGAATGTGGCCATCAGGTCCAGGCCGCCCAGGATGTCGCTATTGCGGCTGCCGGCCTTGATCTTGCCGGGCATCCAGGCAATGGCCGGAACGCGGTTGCCGCCCTCGCGGACGGTGCCCTTGGTGCCGCGGAAGGGAGTATAGCCCGCATCGGGGTACACGTCCTGCCAGGCGCCGTTGTCCGTGGTCCAGAAGACCAGGGTGTTCTTATCCAGGCCGAGCTCGCGCAGCTTGTTCATGATGTTGCCGACGCGGGTGTCAAGCTCCACGATGGAATCGGCGTACTTGGTCTTGGACAGGGACTTGTGCTTGAACTCGGGAGCCGGAAGGTTGGGCTGGTGCACCTTCATGAAGTTGGCGTTGATGAAGAACGGCTTGCCGTCCTTGGCGCCCTTGGCTGCCTCTTCCAGGAACTCCAGGGTCGCCTTTTCCACGTAGCTGTCCACGAAGGGGATGCCCACCACGCCCTTTTCCGGGGTGTTGTTGTAGGAGCCGTCGACCTTGAAGTCCTCCTTGGCCTCTTCTCCGGCCTTGGCGGACAGGGACCCCTTGGTCACCTTCGCGAACATTTCACGCAGCTTGGGGTCCATGTCGGGGAACCAATTGGCATCGGCATAAGTATACGCGTTGAGGTGATACAGGAAACAATACTTCATCACGTCGTAGCCATGGGCGTTGGGCAGCGCGTAATCGTCCTCTCCCAAATGCCACTTGCCTGTGAAGTAGGTATTGTACCCCGCCTTTTTGAGCACGGAGGCCAGGGTCCACTCGGAAGCGGGCAGGCCGCCTCCCTGACCTTGGAAGGCAACCGTGGTCATGCCGCTGCGGTTGGGGATACGGCCGGTCTGCATGGCGGCGCGGCCCGGCGTGCAGCTCGGTTGGGCATAGAACGAGAACATCGTCATGCCTTCATCAGCCAGCCGGTCGAAGTTGGGCGTGGGCATTCCGCGCCCTTCGCCGCCGCCATAGACGCCCAGGTCGCCGAACCCGGTGTCGTCGGAGACGATCAGGAGAATGTTCGGTTTCTCGGCCGCCACGGCGAACGCCGCGAGACAAAGGACCAGGGCGGACGCAATTGCCGCCACAAAAAACATTTTCGGTCTCATAAGCAATTTCCTCCCTAGGTTTAACTATGGGGCCTGGGAATGAAGTTCCGTCGTCGAAACCAACGCCTGAAAAACTGACGAGCACTCACTGCCGGCAGACGAGCGGCACCGGCAAAAACACACCAAGAGATACCGTGTAAACGGAAAACCATCCCGCCATAACACTATAACCTATTTTATTTTCTAAAGGCGGTTTCTAAAATTTGCCAATGCTTTTTTGTTTCTATTCGATAATTTTTTGTTATATGCATACAAGGTTATTTTTTTTATTCGAAAAACGAGATCGTTACGCCAACGAAAAAAAGACCGCAAAAAACACCTCGCTCTGGATCAGGACGCACGTGGTTAATTCATACGCACCCCCAACGGGAGCACGAAATGCACATTACTCTCAGGCACATCGAACAAATCGACGCACTTTGCCGATACGGGAATTTCCGGCTCGCGGCAGACAACCTCTGCATTTCCCAACCGGCGCTCAGCCGCTCCATCCTCACCCTGGAGGAAAGGCTCGGAGTGAAGCTGTTCGACCGCACGCGCGGCAAGCTGCTGCCCACCGGATATGGAGCCCTCATCCAGCAACGGGGACAAAAAATGCTCCGCGAGGTGCAATTGCTGCATCGTGACATTTCCATGTTAAGAGGGGGCGAAGAGGGGATCATCCACATCGGATGCGGCCCGTTTCCCGGCGAAGTGCTGGCGGGCGAGGCCATCGGGCGGTTCAACAAGCTGTATCCGAAGGTACCGTCAAACTGACCGTGGACCACGCGCCGAGGCTCAACGGACTACTGCGCAAACGGGCCATCGATTTCTATGTCGCGGACGCCTCCCAGATGCACGGCAATCAGGAATTCTCCCTGACCCCGCTCCCCCAACAGCAGGGCTATTTCTGCTGCCGGAAAGACCATCCGCTGATCAAACTTCCATCGCCTTCAATCAAAGAAATTTTCAACCACCCGATGGCCATCATGTGGACGTCCGAGCCCGTGCTGGCCCTGCTCAGCAAGCTCCTCGGGGAAAAAATCCGAAGACTCGAAGACCTCGGCACCGGCCTGATAAAATGCGACAACCTGCACACCCTACTGCGTGTGGTCAGCTCCGGCGATGCCTTCACCATCACCACACGTGAGGTGTTCGACAAGAGCGTATTCAAGGACAGCCTCCGCCTCCTGCCGGTGGATGTGCCGGAATTGAGGACCGATTACGCCATAGTGACCCTGAAGGGACGTTCAACCATCAAGGCGATCGACTGCCTCCACGACCTCTTCATGGCCGTGGCCGATGAGGTGGTGTACCGTAACGCGCCCGAAACGGACCATCGCGCGGACGGGAAACGCGCGCCTATTTTCCGAAGAGAGGTTCAGTGATAAGCGACTTTATCACCGGGGAGATCTGAATGCGGAACATGGCCTGTTGGCCGAAGTCCTCGGGCTTGACCACCGAATACTCGATCCCAGCCTTGATGTTCACGGGCGTGCCGCCCATGCTGACAGTCTTGCCCACAAAGAGCCCCACCGGCACGGTCCATTTGTTCCCGTCCGAGGCGTTGTGGTTATAGGTGATGGTCGGATTCATGCCCACCTGCCAGGCATCGGGCAGATTGAAGGTCAGGAAATACAACATGGTGCCCTGACTGAGATCAGCCTTTCCGCCTTGGCCTGCGGACGCAAGCTTTCAAAAATAATTGGGGAAAATACCGGCGGTGAACAGCTTGTTCTTATACCCGATCACGGCAGCCGGTCCCAGGCCCCACTGGTCCTGGCCCAAACGGCTGTCCGTGGCGGTGGGCAAAAGGGCCGTGGCTCCCGCTCCAATAATCAGATTAGATCCGGTCACGTTGATCGACGGCGTGTAAATGACCGGCAACTGAATATCGCCGAGGCCGCTCACCTGACGCACATCGCCCCCTCCCTTGGGAACGGGCTGTGAAAAAATGATGGGCACTACGGGGCGGGTGACAAGTTTGGACTGATCGTCGCCCGAGCCCATGAGCGGAATGGGCAAAATCGGTTGAAAATTCAGCCCAACGCCATACTTCGGCCCGCCGTCCACTTCTTTCCCGTCAAAGAACTGCAATGGATGCAGGTCAAAATTCAAGGCCCACAGGTCGCCCAAGGGGTTGGCAAGCTTGGCTCCGGCCTCGGACAGGGAATCGGGACTGTGAACCGTGGCGGACGCCTTGCCGTCCTGGGCCTGAGCAGGGATCACGACAACGCACAATCCCGCCAGCACGGCGACAAAAACAAAGACCGAACGCGCAGCCGAGCGCATCCGGTCTTCCATGATTCTTTTCAGGAAAGTGGCGTTCATCGAAAAGCACTCCTCATGGCTTTCCACACAGATTTGATAACAAAAAACACTATATTCATGTTAAAACATAATTTTTTTGTTATCATCAAATGTCAAGAAATAATGGAGCACCTGTTACCTGTCGACAAATACAAGCCGTCGCCGACTAAATATAGGTCAGACGAATCTGATCCGAATAGCCACATCGCCGGTCTTGCCCGCAAGCCCGGCGATAAAATCGTCCGCGCTCATGCCGTCCACTTCGATAATCCGGTCCTTCTTTCCGTCAAGGAACTCGGCCAGCACCGCAGCGTCGACCAGGATGCCCCGGCCGAGGATATTCCTGCCGCTCTCCACGGCCAACGTGCTGAAAACCTTCACAGACAGCCGCGCCGGGGCCGCTTGGGCCGGAACGTGATCCTTGACGGAAATGCCGCTGCGGAAACTCTTGTAGAAATTGTCGCGGCCCATGACGATACCCACCAGGCCGGGCATTGCGCCCCCCAGGGCCAGCCGGTCCCCGTCCTTGACGAAGGTATCGTCCAGATCGTCCACCGGACTGTTATTAAGGAATATGGTCCTGACTGTCCCGTCGATGAATTCGTCGTCGAAACCAAGCGCGCTCCGCAAAAAATTTCTCACCGAGCTGCCGGAAATCGTTTCTAAGGCAAATCCTTTCTGCAAAAGATAATTCCACGCGGAAACCGCCTCTACGGGCATCAATATTTCCATATAGTCGTTTTTCCCGGACAAATTCACTTCCTCCTGTCCAAACCATTGTACCGAAATCAAACATTATGCCAAACCGAGCACAATATACTGTTTTTTTTGACATTAATTTTCAAACTAGGCTATGATTAAATCAATAGTCAGAGTATCGACAAAGCGTCAAGAAAAACGCTGAATCCTAACCGCAGAGGGTAATCCTATGCCTAAGATCCTTAGAATCAATTGCCGAACTCAAGAATATTCCTTTGATGAAGTCGGCCAGTACGTCGGCTTGGGCGGTCGCGCCTTGACCTCCAGAATCATCAACAAGGAAGTCCCCGCCACCAGCCATCCCCTGTCCGCCGAGAACAAGCTGGTCATCGCCTCCGGCCTGTTGGGCGGCTCCACGGCTGCCAACTCGGGCCGTGTGTCCGTTGGCACCAAGTCCCCGCTGACCGGCGGCATCAAGGAATCCAACTCCGGCGGCTTGTTCGGCCACAGAATGCCCAAGCTCGGACTCCTCGCCATCGTGCTTGAGGACAAGCCCGAGGAAGACGCGCCCTTCTCCACGTTGTTCATCACCGAAGACAGGGTCGAGTTCCGCGACGCGTCCGACATCGCCGGAATGGACACCTATCCCGGCCATGACAAGCTGTTGGGCGAATACGGCGACAAGCTGTGCGCGGCCATGATCGGCCCCGCCGGCGAGACCCTGCGCAAGACCGCGACCATCCAGTTCACCGATCCGTACAAGCGGCCCGCCCGCTCCGCGGGACGCGGCGGCACCGGCGCGGTCCTGGGCTCCAAGAAGATCAAGGCCATCGTTCTCGACCCCGAGGTGAACGTGAAGGTTTCCGCCGTCGACAACGACGCATTCAAGGAAGCCCGCTCCACCTGGGTCTCCATCCTGAAGGGACATCCGGTCACCGCCGAGGGCCTGCCCGGTTTCGGCACCTCCGTGCTGGTCAACGTCATCAACGAGGCGGGCGCACTGCCCACCAAGAACTTCCGCTTCGGCCAGTGCGACCACGCAGCGGACATCTCCGGTGAAAAGATCGCCGAGGTCATCACCGAGCGCGGCGGCAAGACCACCGAAGGCTGCCACACCGGCTGCATCATCCAGTGCTCCCAGCAGTATAACGACGCCAACGGCAACTACCTGAGTTCCGGCTTCGAGTACGAGACCGTCTGGGCTTTCGGCGCCAACGCCATGATCCGCGACATCGACGATATCGCGATGATGGACCGCCTGTGCGACGAAAAGGGCATGGACACCATCGAAATCGGCAACACCATCGCCGTGGCCATGGACGGCGGCATCATCCCCTGGGGTGACGGCAAGGCCGCCATCGAGCTGCTCAAGAAGGTCGGCACCGACGATCCCATGGGCATGATTATCGGCAACGGCGTGGACTTCGCGGGCGGCGCCTTCGGCGTGGAACGCCTGCCCACGGTCAAGGGCCAGTCCATGCCCGCCTACGACCCGCGCGCGGTCAAGGGCGTCGGCGTGACCTACGCCACCACGGCCATGGGAGCCGATCACACCGCTGGATACGGCGTCACCGCCAACGTCCTTGGCGTGGGCGGAACCGTTGACGGACACAAGAAGGAAGGCAACGTCGAGCTGTCCAAGAACCTCCAGGTAGCCACCGCCGCCATCGACTCCATGGGCTTCTGCCTGTTCGTGGCCTTCGCGGTCCTGGACTCCGAGAACGGCGTTCAGATCATGGCCGACCTGGTCCAGTCCTGGACCGGCAACTCCTTCTCCGTGGACGACCTGGTCGCCTTGGGCGCGGGAGCCATGCAGGACGAGCAGGACTTCAACGAGCGCGCGGGCTTCTCCAAGGTCGACGACCAACTGCCCCGCTTCTTCGAAACCGACCCCCTGCCGCCCCACAACGTGGTCTGGGACTACACCGTTGACGAACTGCAAGACGCAAAGGCCTAGTTCGGACGACACTGTCCACGACATGGGCCGGGGACTGTTCCCCGGCCCTTTTTTATGGTTGACCCAGACCCTTCAACCGCCTAGATTCAGAGCATGGGAATAGAAATCAAATGCTTCGCCACCTTGGCGAAATATCTACCGGAAAACGGCCAGGACTATCCTATTGAACCGGGCGAGACCGTCCGCTCCCTGATAGCCAAACTCGGCATCCCGGAAAAGGACGTCACCCTGGTGTTCATCAACGCCCTGCGTTCAGGCCCGGACAGCGAAATCGCCGACGGAGACCGCGTGGGCCTGTTTCCCCCGGTTGGCGGAGGCTAGCCCTTTGGACGGCGCCCTCAAAGACGACATCCTCGCCACTGCCCGTCCCGGCTCCCTGCCCTGGGGCGGCACGGGACAAGTCCTTGATGTGGAACGGGTGGCCGACCTTGCCGCGCGCCACGCTGTGCCCGGCTGCGAAATCGAGGCGTTGGCCCTTGAGCTCGACGTCACGCCGACCCGCTACCTGCGCAACCGGCAATCCGTCTCCCCAAAGGATCAGATCCTCCTGCTCCGATCGCACGTGGCCCAGGTGGGCCTCGGCGGCCTGGGCGGCGCACTGCTGGAACAGCTCCTGCGCCTCGGCGTCGGAACCTTGCGCACGGCTGACGGCGACACATTCGAGGCTTCCAACCTGAACCGGCAGTCTCTGGCCACCTTAAGCGGCCTCGGCCGGGGCAAAACCCGCGCGGCCAAATTGCGGGCGGCGGAGATCAACCCCTCGGCAACCCTGGAAGCCCGGCCCGAATTTCTGACGCCGGAGACCCTGCCGGAATTCCTGGAAGGCTGTACCGTGGCCGTGGACGCCCTGGGCGGCCTGACCATGCGCGGCCACCTGCAAAAAGCCGCCACTGCCGCGTCCATCCCCTTGGTGACCGGCGCCCTGGCCGGGTGGACCGGCTATGTGGCCGTGGTCATGCCAGGACAGATCGGCCCGGCCGATCTCATGGGCACGGACAACGGCGGCGAAGAACTGCTCGGCTGTCCGGCCCCGGCCGTAAACCTCGCGGCCTCGCTCATGGCCTCCGAAGTCGTCAACATTCTCACCGGCCAACCGACCCTGGCCGGGAAAATGCTTGTGACCGATCTGCGCTCGCACACATTTGAAACCGTTTCGCTCTGATTCGGTGCCAAGTCCTGTTGAATTATGTTTTCGTTGACGTAATTCCCCAACATCGTCTATTTTCTTCATCTGCTATAATATTCTTTACAAAATGGTGGGTTCACCGGCCTGCGAACTCCGAGGTACTCCATGAAACAACAACCCGAAACCGTCCTGAGACTCCGCGTCTGGCTCGACCATGAAGACCAGACCTACATCGGCATTGGCAGCACTCTCCTGCTGCAACAAGTCGAAAAACTCGGCTCCCTGCGCAAGGCGGCCGAAGCTCTTGGCATGTCCTACCGCCGTGCATGGGGCAAACTGAAAAACGCCGAGGAACGCATCGGCAAGCCTCTGGTTGAAAAGACCAAGGGCAAGGGCCAGCGCTTCAATCTTTCGCCCTATGGCAAGGAAGTCATGGAAAAATTTCTGCATTTCTATCTGGATGTGGAGGAATACGCCACGCAACGCGCTGCGGAACTCCTCGACATGGACGTCAAAAAAGCCGGCGAATTTTACCGGGACGACACGGAATAGAGCCTCATATCGTTTGAGGCCAGCGGATATAACTGCTCATAAATGGAGGGAAAAATGAAACGTTTGCTGATCGCCACCCTGTCCTGCCTCATCATCGCAGCCATGGCCCTGCCCGTTATGGCAGGCCAGACCCTGATGATGGCCACCACCACCAGCACCGCCAACACCGGCCTGCTGGACGACCTGATCGTGCCCAAATTCATGAAGGACACCGGCATCGAAATCAAATTCGTGGCCGTGGGCACGGGCAAGGCCCTCAAAATGGCCGAGAACTGCGACGTGGACGTTGTCCTGGTCCATGCTCCCGCATCGGAAAAGGCGTACATGGACAAAGGCGTGCTCGTGGACCGCAAAGAACTCATGTACAATGACTTCGTCATCATCGGCCCGGCCTCCGATCCGGCGGGCGTGAAGGGCATGGATGTGGCCGAAGCGCTGAAGACCATCGCCCAGAAGCAGGCTGTGTTCGCCAGCCGTGGCGACAACTCCGGCACCCACAAGAAGGAATTGTCCCTGTGGAACGCCGCCGGAATGCCCGTGCCCGAAAAAGACGCCTGGTACGTCCAGACCGGACAGGGTATGCTCCCGACCATCAACATCGCCAATGAGAAGAACGGCTACACCATGACCGACCGTGGCACCTACATCAAGTACGCCGACACCAGGGGCGGCAACCCGCCGTTGGTTGTCCTGGTCGAAGGCGACAAGGTCCTGTTCAACCAGTACAGCGCCCTGGCCGTGAACACCGCCAAGTGCAAGAACGCCCAGTACGAGCTGGCAACCAAGTTCATCAACTGGATGGCCACTCCCGACACCCAGGAAGCCATCGGCAACTTCAAGCTGCTCGGCAAGAAGCTGTTCATTCCCAACGCGAAATAACATCACAGTCCTGATCCGGCGGGGGAGGGAGTTACGTCTCCCTCCCCCCCCTTTACGAGACCTATATGGAATATCTGCTGCAAGGCTTCATGCAGGGGTTCAAACTCCTCTTTTCAGGCAATCCCGAGACCTACTCCGCCATCACGGCGACGGTCTATGCGTCCACCCTGTCCATGATATGCAGCCTGTCTATCGGCGTGCCGCTGGGGTTCCTGCTCGGCTACAACACATTTCCCGGAAAGAAGGTCGTCCGCACCATCGTGGACACCCTGCTTTCGTTTCCCACGGTGGTCATCGGACTGGTCGTCTACGCCTTCCTGACCCGACACGGACCGCTGGGCGGGACCGGACTGCTCTTTACCGTGCCGGGCATGGCCATAGGCCAGACCCTGCTCGGACTGCCCATCATCATCGCCATGACCGCCAACGCCGTGGAGTCGCTCGACAAGCGGCTGCCCATGACCCTGCTCACCCTGGGCGCGACCCCGGTTCAAATGATGTGGGCCACGGTCCTCGAAGCCCGCTATTCCATCATGCTCGCGGCCATGGCCGCATACGGACGCATCGTCTCCGAGGTGGGCATCTCCATGATGGTCGGCGGCAACATCAAATGGCATACCCGGACCATCACCACAGCCATCGCGCTGGAAACCGGCAAGGGTGAATTCGCCGTGGGCATAGCCCTGGGCATGGTTCTCCTGGCAGTGGCGCTGCTGGTCAACATCGGAGCCGCGGGCCTCAAAAAACGGGCTGTCCAATGACCACCCCTCTCATCTCCCTCGACAAGATTCGCCAACGGTATTCCGAGCGGACCGTCCTCGACATCGACCACCTGGAGTTCGAAGAAGGCTCCATCGTCGGCCTCGCAGGTCCCAACGGCTCCGGCAAATCCACCTTGCTTCGGCTGCTCGCCTTTCTGGAATCCCCGAAGCAGGGCACCATCACTTTTCTCGGCCGCCCCGCCCAGGCCAAGTCAACCGTGAACCGACAGGTCACGCTGCTGGTGCAGGAACCCTACCTGCTCAAGCGCACGGTCTTCGCCAACGTGGCCTACGGACTACGCATTCGAGGCAAGAACGACATCCCGATCAAAGTGGCCCGGGCGCTCGAAATCGTCGGGCTCGCCCCCACCGTCTTCGCCAAGCGGCAATGGTACGAGCTGTCCGGCGGAGAAGTGCAGCGCGTGGCCCTGGCGGCCCGCCTTGTTCTCAAGCCCAAGCTCCTCCTCATGGACGAGCCCACGGCAAGCCTCGACGCCAAAAGCGCCGAACTGATCCATCAGGCCGTGCTGTCCGCCCGCGACGAGTACGGCGCGAGCCTGGTCATCGCCAGCCACGACATGCCCTGGCTCGAAGGGGTCGCGGAACGAATCCATTATCTCGACAGCGGCCGCCTGGTGCGGACCGTCTAACCGTTCGGAGGAATCCATGAAGGCAGTCTCCCTCGTCGGACCGAAGAAATCCGGCAAAACCACCCTGGGCGTGCAGCTCGCCCGTCATCTCAAGGAACAGGGACTGACCGTTTCCGCGGCCAAGTTCAGCCACCACGGCTTCGACTGGAGCGACGCCGACACCACGGACTACGCATCCGTCTGCGACACCGTGGCGGGCCTGAGCCCCAAGGAGACCTTCGTTCACTGGACCAAACGCAGCTTCCTGCCCGACCTGCTGCCGCTGCTGAACAACGATGTGCTCATCGTGGAAGGAGGCAAGGAACTGGGTTTCCTGCCGCGCATCCTCTGTCTGAGCGGCGACCTGTCAGACGGCATCGACTGGCTCCACCCCGAGCTGGCCATAGCAAGCGTGGGCGATGAATCCGTGGACGGCGTGCCCGTGCTCAACGACATCCCGGCCCTGGCCGACACGGTGCTTGAGAAGGGATTCTTCCTGCCGGGCATGGACTGCGAGACCTGTGGCCGCCCCGACTGCCACACACTGGCGTCGGAGATCGTGGCGGGAAAGGCTACGACCAAGGCGTGCCTTGCCATGCACAACTCCATCCAGCTCGACATCGACGGCGCGCCGGTCGGCATGAAACCCTTTGTGGAGGACATCATCTCCGCCTCCATCAGGGAAATGATCCGCACCCTCAAGGGGTACGCTCCCGGCAAAGCCACCATCAAGCTAGACGTTTAGATCATGCGCATCGTTCTCTTCGAGCCGGAAATTCCGCCCAATACCGGCAACATCGCGCGGCTGTGCGCGGCCACGCGGACCCCGCTGCACCTCATCGAACCGCTCGGGTTCTCCGTCGACGACAAGCACCTCAAACGCGCCGGACTGGACTACTGGCCGCATGTGGACGTGACCATCCACCCGAACTTCAACCACTTTCTTGAAACGGTCGCGCCGCCGAGACTGGTCATGGCCACGACCAAGGGCAGCACCGCCCACCACCTTTTCGAGTTCCGGGCCGATGACGCCATCGTCCTCGGCCCGGAATCGCGCGGTCTGCCCGCCGAGCTCATGGACGGCCATCCAAAGGTGCGTATCCCCATCTGGGGCGAGGTCCGCAGTCTGAACCTGTCCACTGCGACCGGCATCCTGCTCTTCGAAGCCCTGCGCCGCACGGATTCCATCGTGGACACCTTCCCGGCTTGAGTTTTTACCCGCCCGGCTGTAGGATTTTCAAAGTTCAAGAATCCCCAAACCCTTTCACCCAGACCAACAGACATTCCATGAAACTACTCGTTACCGGCGGCTGCGGCTTCATCGGCACCAATTTCATCAGGCTCATGCTCGCCTCCCATCCGGACTGGTCCATCCTCAACCTGGACAAGCTGACCTATGCGGGCAACCGGCTCAACCTCCTGGATTTGGAGGAAAACGAGCCCCGCTACGAATTCGTGCACGGCGACATCTGCGACCGCGATCTGGTCATGGACCTGCTGTCCGGCAACAACGTGGACGCGGTAGTCAACTTCGCGGCCGAGTCCCACGTCGACAGGTCCATCAACGACCCGTCGCCCTTCGTGGCCACCAACACGGCCGGAGCACAGAACCTCATGGAATGCGCCCGGCAGTGTCGCACGGAGCGATTCGTGCATGTATCTACCGACGAGGTCTACGGCACCCTCGGCCCGTCAGGGAAATTCACCGAAACCACACCGCTCGCGCCCAACAGCCCGTACTCGGCCAGCAAGGCTGGCGCGGACCTCATGGCCCGGGCCTATTTCGAGACCTACCATTTCCCGGTGCTCATCACCCGCTGCTCCAACAACTACGGGCCGTACCAATTCCCCGAGAAACTCATCCCTCTCATGTTCCTCAACGCAAAAGCGGACAAGCCGCTGCCCGTCTACGGCGACGGCCTCAACGTGCGCGACTGGATATATGTGGACGACCACTGCCGAGGCGTGGAGCTGACCCTGACAAAGGGACGCGAGGGACAGGCGTACAACTTCGGCGGCAACGCCGAGGAAACCAATATTTCCGTTGTCAAAACCCTGCTCTCCATCGTGGGCAAGCCGGAATCGCTGATTACCTACGTCACCGACCGGCCGGGACACGACAAACGGTACGCCATGGACTTTTCCCTGGCCCAAGAGGAACTAGGCTTCGCCCCGACCCTGCCCTTTGCCGAGGGGCTGGCGCGAACCATCGCCTGGTACGAAGCCAACGGGACCTGGCTCGAACAAGTCCAGAGCGGCGAATACCGGAACTTCATGGATACCTGGTACGAGGAGCGCGCCTGATGCGCATAGAAGGACTGCGGGTTGCCATCCTGGGCGGTAGGACAGGACTGCTGGGACAGGCGCTGACCAAGGCGTTCGGCCGCGCCGGTGCCATGGCCTTCCCCCTGTCCCGCAAGGATTGCGACGTCCTCGACCCGTTGTGCGTGGAAAAATGGCTGGACCGGAACGACCCAGACCTGCTCATCAACGCCACGGGCTATACGCAGGTGGACCTGGCTGAGGACGAGCCCGAAAAGGCGTTCGCCCTCAACGCCACGGCTCCGCCGCTCTTGGCCACCCTGGCCGCGCGGCGGGCCATCCCGTTCATCCACTACAGCACGGACTTCGTTTTCAACGGCAGCAAACATTCGCCCTACACCGAATACGATGAGGCCAACTCAACCTCTGTATACGGAATCAGCAAGGCGGACGGTGAACGCGGCCTGCTCAAGCTCGGCTACGACCGCACCCTGATAATCAGGATATCCTGGCTCTTCGGGCCGGGCAGGACGAATTTCGTGAAAAAGATTCTCGGGCTGGCGGACACACGCAGGAATCTGAGTGTGGTCAACGACCAGATCGGTTCCCCCTCCTACACGCCCGATATTGCAGAAAACACCATCCGGCTGGTGGAACGGGACGCTTCGGGCATCTTCCACCTCGCCAACTCCGGGGAAACCTCCTGGCACGGGCTGGCCAACACCGCCGTCAACCTTGCGAACAAGGACTGCACGGTCTCGCCCGTCCCCACCTCCGCCTATCCCACTAAAGCCGTCCGGCCGTCATACTCAGTGCTCGACCTGGCCAAGTTCACTCGGACCACGGGCGCCACCCCACGCCGATGGGAAGACGCCCTCAGGCAGTACGTGCTGGAAGATCTCGGCCTTGGGGCCTAGCCCGCTTACGATCACCTAGGACATCAAATCGCGGACCCGGGCATTGCTCGCCGCCAGCCGCGCGGACAGCAGATTCACCAGAAAACGGTTGATGGCCGTAACCAGCCTGGGAGCACGCGCCTCGATGGCTTCGAGCCTGCGCAAGGTCAGGCGATAGAGAACGCACTTTTCGGCGGCTCGAATGGTCGCCGACCTCGGGGACAGGGTATAAATGCCCATTTCGCCGAACACCGCACCCGGCCCCACTTTTTTCAACCGGACAATGCGTCCGTCGGCCAGTTCCAGTTCCACATCCAGCCTGCCGGATTCCACGAAATACATGGCGTCCGAACCGTCACCCTGACGAAAGACCGTCTCGCCCGCCCGCACCACATCGCGCTGGAGAGCCTTCATGAGCGCCGGTATATACCGGGTCTCCGGGAAGATGGGTACCAACAGTTCGGGCAGGGTCCTGCGCCTCATCTCCAGCATCCCTTCGGCGTCGAGCACGCAATTCTCGCACCACTCCAGGGCATAATCCAGGTTGAAGAAAATTCTGAACTGGCCGTCCTCATCGCCCGCATAGCCCAGGGAGACGAGGTGGGTCTCCAATTCCAACGGCGCGCTGGTGATGACCACCTGCACGCCGCCCTCTTCGGCCAGCCTATGCAGCTTGGCGAAACCGAGCCCGGAAGTCGAAGCAAAACCGTCCACCTGCCGGAAATCAAGAACCAAATAGTCCAGGGAAAGCCGATTTCGTTCCTCCAGCCTCGCGCGCACCGCCTTGAGAAGCCGCTCCATGGACCCGAGAAAGAGGAAACCCTGAACGCGCATAATATGAATGTGGTCGCCATATTCCTTGAGAATCCGCTGTTGCGCCGAGGCCCTGTCCACGTTGCTGGAGTGTTGGGAACCCGAAAGCTGGTTGCGCACCACGCCGCCGCGGCCCGCGCGGCTCACCGTGACCATCAGGGCCAGGACCACGCCGAAGCCGATACCTTCGAGCAGGCCGAGAAGGATGGTGGCCGCGAAGGTCAGCCGGAGCAACCACAGATCGGCCCGGCCGGTGAAGGAAGAGCGGGTTCGGAATCCCCAGTCGCGAATGAGATCAAGCCCGGCGTACACGAGCAGCCCCTCGGGCACGAACCGGGGAATCATGGGCAGCACCACGTCCGCGTAGAACAATCCCACGCCGCAGACCAAACCGGCCACGATCCCGGCCAGCGGCCCCCGGCCTCCGGCGGCATAGCTGCCAGCGCTCCTGCCGTAGGAGAGGGACACGGGCATCCCGCAACACAGCCCGGAAACCATATTCGTCACACCGAGGGCGGCGTATTCGCGGTTCAGATCACTCTCTTTCCCGCGCATAATTTCTAGCCGGGTGATCCGGTACATGACCGTGAGCACGGCCAGAACAACCATGGCGCCGATGTAAAGTGAATGGGACTTGATTACCGCCCACTGGATGTCGCTGAAAAGCAGTGGGGAGCGCAGCACCTCCACCAGATGAACCAGGAGCGAGCCTTCCGGAAACGGCACAGGCGCGGCCAGGTCCTTGAGGGTCGAATCTGTCGCCCAGACACCCACTCCGTTTCCGGCCCCCACGGCGGCAAGAATCAGAGCCAGCAGGAACAGGGAATTCTTGGTCCTGAACATGGCGAAAAACAGGAACAGGCCAAAGATCACACTCGGCCCCATGGTATTGAGGTCCTGATTCAGATCGAAATTGCTGGCCAGAGAGAGGCCCAGACTATAGACGTTGCTCCAGTCGGGATTCAGGCAGCCCATCCAGGCGAACGCCCCGACAAGCACGAACACGCCCACGCCGCCAATGGCTCCGCCGACGATTTGCAGGGGAATGAAGCGAATGAACTCGCCGAGCCTGAACCGTGCCAGCAAAAGCAAACTCAGTCCTGTCAGCAAAGCCGCCACGCTGATGCCCGCCAGGATGGTCGGCAGGATGAGTTCCGGGGCGAAGGTTTCGGACATATGGCGATACATGCCCCCGATGAACAGAAAAAGCACGGCGGTCAGGACCGTTTCCGGGCCGACCAGGGCAAAGGGAATGCGGGAGAGGAAAGAAAAACAGATGGAGCCGACGATGACGCCGGTAAGCGCGGTGCCGAGCAGAAACGGCAGATATTGGTGCATCCCGCCCTGGGAGGCGGCCAGCAAGGACAGGGAATAGACGAAAAACAGCGACAGCAGGCCGGAAACGATGCCCGCGTAAAGGTTGAGCGCCTTGCCACCACGGAGCAGCCGCCAGCGGTCGGGATCCGAGGCGTTCTCAAGGTCCGCCGCGCCTTCATCACCCTTGAAGTCCGCGTCCCACACTTCCGGTCCGCCCGGCTCGGCAAGATCGCTGACGTCGATCTCGCTCTCGTCCACCTCGGGCACGGCCTCGATACTATCCAGCAGCGCGCCGCAACTGGAGCACTTCAGCCCGCTGCCCTGCGCCTGGGCATGGCCACAGGCTGTGCAAATGACGTCTTCCGCTCTCTCCGGCTCAACCGCCATCCCATCGTCGAGATTGATGGGCTGCAAAGGCTCGTCGTCCTCAGCGGCCCTGGAGGGCGCTTTCTCCGGAACACGGTCGCCCGCCACGGCTACACCCTGGCCGCAACCAGGGCACCTGGCTCTCTTCCCAATCAACTCATCCGGGACAATTCGCTCATAACCGCACGAATCACATTTGAAAATAGCCACAGGTTACCGCCGGGTACAAGAGGTGCATCCATAAACCGGGGATAGACGAAACCGGTCGACATATTGTTTCACGCTTCTAGCTACATACGTCAACCCACGGCCTCACGCAAGCCGACCCGCCAATTGAATGCCCGTGCTTTTTTCAAAAAAACATACGTTCAGGGTCTAAAGTTCCCGATCTATGGGCCGATGCAATAAATGCGAGTGAGGCGAATTGTGTACACGGATCGTACCAGCCTCTTCGGACGAGAAACCGAATCCCATGGAAGGGAGACATGCGCAAGCATACCGTTTCCATAATCGTTTCCGACTTGGAAACCCACCCCGCCCTGCCGCGCCTGTTGCAGTCCATCTCCAGGCAGTCCGACGGGCTCGACCGTACCGAAATCGTGATTGCGGGAAACGGCGGGCACGCCTCTTCCGACCTCGGCATATGGCGGGCCATCACGGGACTCGAAGCCATTCGCCTGGAAGAATTCGATGCCGACGTCACCCCTGCACGGGCCCGCAATCAGGCCGCTTCCAGGGCTCTCGGCGACCGGCTCATGTTCGTGAGACCCGATTACCGCCTCGACCCGAAATACCTGACCACTGCCGATGCGGTCTTCGAGGATCATCCCGAAACCGGAATCATGTATGCCGACTACATCCGGCTCGCCCCCGCCAAAAACCGCAGTCTCGGACCATCCATGGTCCAACTCCCTTCATACCGTGACGGCCTGCTCCAGGTCCGGGGCTTCCTCGGTCCTGGCGTGCTCATCACTCGCGAGGCATTCGACCGGACCGGCGGATTCCGGGACAACACCTTTTATCGGGACTGGGACCTCTGGGTCCAGGCGGCCCTGTCGGGCACCCGCTTCCATCACGTCGCGTACCCCCTGGCCTCCTGCGAGCATCACAAGGCGTCCTTCAAAGAACGTGCGGAAGACGGCCGGTGCAAGGCTATCCTGGTCATCAACAACCAGCAGTTTTTCCATGAACACACCGTGCGATGGGCACTGGCCTATCTGCGCGGCGACGCCTGGGCGGCAGCCTTCGGATTCATGTCCATTCCCGGCCCCCTGGACGTCACCCACATGCTTCACGACCACGCCATGCGCGCCATGGGCACCGATGCGCTGGCCGATGAAGCCATCCGCCGATTCCGCCACGCGGCCATCAACTCCGGTCCATTCTGAACAAAGCGCAAAAGGACGCCGCAACCGAAAAGCCTTTGCGCGACATCAATGCATGAAGCCGGAAAACCCGGCAGTCAGGACGAAATAATCCGATGGAATCACCGGCGACGGGAGGCAAAGCGCCGGTATATGCGGCGAAGGATCAACGCCGCGTAACCGAGAAGGCCGGTCAGCAGAAGGATTGCGCCGATGGGGAGCGCGGGACCGAACTCGCGGAGAACACCGTCCTCATCGACGGTGACGAAATAATTGCCCAAAGCGAGCAGAACCAACGCCGCAGCGAGAAGAGCCGCGACCACGGCCCAGGCAACGCGTCCCTCGGCCGATTTATTGAAAGCCTGAAAAAGCGACCATCCGATCAGGCCGACAACCGCCAGAAACAAAAACACATTCATTTGCAACTCCGGTCATGACGCCGGGGCCGCCGGGACCGCCGCCCGGGTCAACCCCGGGCATGGCGGCCCCGAACACGGTCCGTCCCTAAAGAGGGATGCCGGTCTCGACCAGGTCCTGCCGCAGCAGTTCCCTGATGCGCCTGGCGACCGGGCCGGGCTTGACGTCGTGGATGGGCTTGCCGTTGAAGCGGACCACGGGAATGGCGTCCCCGGTGGTGCCCACGATAAGAACTTCGCGGGCGAGGAGGATTTCCTCCTCGCTGATGCCGCGAAAAATAATGGGGACCTCACCCTTGATGAGGTCCACAGCTCGCATGAGAGTGGTTCCGGCCAGGGCGTTGGTGAACTCGGGAATGACCAGACGGCCGTTCTCGTCCACGATGCAGACGTTCTCCGTGGCCCCTTCGGCAAGCAGGCCGTTGTGGTCGAAACAGAACGGGAAGTCGTAGCCCTTCTCTTCGGCCTCGTGCTTCATGAGCACGTTGGGCAGATAGTCGATGGACTTGATGGTCGCGAGATACGGTTGCTTGGCCGGAATAGAGGTCTTGAAGGCGGTGACGCCCTTCTCGTAGACCGACTCCGGTTTTTGGTGCAGGTCGTAGGCCACGACGTAGAGGCTCGCCTCGGGGCATTCGGACGGGTAGATGCCGAAACCGCCCGGCCCGCGCCCGATGAGCACGCGGACCATGCCGTCTTCCCGTCCGCCCGCCCTGGCAACGTCCAGAATGATCTGCCGGATGTCGTCCCAGGGACACGGCGGGGCCATGTAGATGGCCTGGCAGGAACGTTCCATGCGGGCCATGTGCGGCTCAAGCTGATACAGTTTGCGGCCCACGAACTTCATGGTCTCGAAGATACCGTCCCCGCGATGGACCAGATGGTCGTCCCAGGGCATGAGCATGAGCTTCGGGTCCGTGCAGATCATGCCCACACGGTGCTCGTAAAACGCCTGAATCTCGCTCGCGCCGGGCCGCTCGACGGCCAGCATGGCCTCCAGATACGCCTTGGAATCCGCTACATTGGCCACGATGAACTCCTTAGGGCACGCGCACCAGGTCGCGCTCAATGAGGGTCTCGGCGATCTGAACGGTGTTCAGGGCCGCGCCCTTGCGGATGTTGTCGGAAACGACCCACATGTTGATGCCGTTCTCAATGGTTTCGTCCTCGCGAATGCGGCCGACAAAGGTGTCGTCTTCGCCCGAGGCGGTGATGGCCATGGGGTAGGCCAGCTTCTCGGGGTAGTCTTCGACGACAACGCCGGGAGCCTTGGCCAGCAGCGCGCGAACATCGTCGGCGGTCAACTTGAGCTCGGTCTCGATGTTGATGGACTCGGAGTGACCGTAGAAAACGGGGACGCGCACGCAGGTGGCCGTAACCTTGATATTCGGATCGCCCATGATCTTGACGGTCTCGTTGACCATCTTCATCTCTTCCTTGGTGTAGCCGTTGGGCTGGAAAACGTCGATGTGCGGCAGGCAGTTGAAGGCGATCTGGTGCGGATAGACGTCGGCCACGACGGGCTGGCCGGACATGAGGCGGCGGACCTGGTTCTCCAGTTCCTCGATAGCCTTCTGACCGGTGCCGGACACGGCCTGATAGGTGGAAACCACCACACGCTTGATCTTTGCCTCGTCATGGATGGGCTTGAGCGCAACCATCATCTGGATGGTGGAGCAGTTGGGGTTGGCGATGATGCCCTTGTGCCAATCGAGGTCCTCGGGGTTAACTTCGGGAACCACCAGGGGGCACTCGGGGTCCATACGCCAGGCCGAGGAGTTGTCGACCACCACGCAACCCGCCTTGGCTGCGATGGGGGCGAACTTCTCGCTGATGGAGCCGCCGGCGGAGAACAAGGCGATGTCCACACCGTCAAAGGAATTCTCGGTCAGTTCGACCACGGTCAGTTCTTCGCCCTTGCACTCGACCTTTTTGCCCGCGCTTCGGGCGGAGGCCAACGGAATGACCTTGCTGTAGGGGAAATCCCTCTGCTCCAGGACCTTCAGCATCTCCTGGCCCACCGCACCCGTGGCGCCGCACACGGCGACAACGAAATTCTTGCTCATCTTCCTTACTCCCAAGAACTATATATTGAGATTTTTTCCGATTTCCAAAACAGCCTCGGCGCGGTTGAGCGTGTACAGATGCACGCCCGGCGCGCCTCCTTCCAGAAGCTCGCGCGCCTGTTTGGTCGCGTAGTCGATGCCGAGCTTGTACACGGCATCGTCACCGCCCTCCTCATGCGCCTTTTCCAAGGCGCTCAGGAACTTGCCCGGTATGGCGGCGCCACACAGGCCCAGGATGAACTTGGCGGATTTCAGGCTCATGATCGGCAGGATGCCGGGAATGACCGGCACATCCGAACCCATCAACCGAAGCCGCTCCACGTAGTCGAAATACATACGGTTGTCGAAGAACAACTGCGTCACCAAAAATTCCGCGCCCTTGCGGACCTTCAGATGCACCATTTCCAGATCGGACTTGATGGACGGAGACTCGCAGTGAGGCTCGGGATAGGCCGCGCCGCCCACGCATAAACCGGGATACCGCCCGGAGATGTACTCGATAAGGTCCGATGCGTGCCGGAACTCCTGGGCATCGAAATCGAAATTTACCACGCCGCGAGGCGGATCGCCGCGCAGGGCCAGGACGTTGTCGATATCGGCCTTGACCAGGCCTTCGAGAAACCCGTCCAATTTTTCAGCCGAGGCCCCGACGCTGGTCAGGTGGGTGATGGGTTCGATGCCGTGGTCCCGTTTCATCCGGGTGGCGATCTCCAGGGTATTGTCCTGCGTTCCGCCGCCCGCACCGTAGGTCACGGACGCGAACAGGGGATCAAGGACCTTGAGTTTGTCGACCACCTCGAAAAAGACGGGCCATGCTTCCCGCTCTTTGGGCGGAAAGAACTCCATGGAGATGAACGGGGACTTCCCATCGATCAGATCACAAACGCGCAAAGCTTACTCCTTCAACAATCGCTTCAAGTACGGCCCATGGGGGGCAAGTGAAATCATATACTCCTTCTCGGCCCAACCTTCAATGGGAAATGGCGCGGGGCGCGGCGGGAAGGCGATCCGAATCAGGAATGGAGCGCTTCGACGATGACGGTGTCGGCGGGCAGGAAATCGAGTTGGAGCGGTCCGGAGGGATCGACCCAGGCCATGAGCTGATTTTCAAGACCCTTCAACCCACCGGAATATTGGCGAATATGAAAGAAATGCAGATGCACGGAGAATTCGTCGTACTCATGCCGCAGGTCGCGCCAGTACTCGAATTCAAGGGGGGTTACGTCCAACTCCTCGCGGAACTCGCGGACGAGCGCCTGCTCGCGGGTTTCGCCCGGCTCCACCTTTCCGCCGGGGAACTCCCACCACCCGGCCATGGGACCGCCGTCAGGCCGCCGCACGGCCAGATACTCGCCGCCGCGCCAGACAATGCCGGCCACCACCTCAAGAACGGGTTTGGTCATGCGGGCTCCCCGTCGCCGGAGATGGCCTCCATGCGCTCTTCCAGTTCGGCCATGCGCTCCATGAGGTTCTCGGCCCACTCGGTGGCATCCTTGTAGGCGGCATTGAGCTTGAGCGCCTCTTCAGGCTTTGCGTACGTGGCGGGATCGTTCATCTTCTCTTCCAGCCCGGCCTGCTCGTCCAGGACCTTTTCCAGGTCCGCCTCAAGCTTTTCATATTTCTTTTTGAGAGGCTTGAGCTCGCGATAAAGGCGGTTGCGCTCCTCGGCCTGGCGGCGCTTCTCCTCCTTGGAAAGCTTGCGCCGCTCCAAAGCCTCCTCGGGATCGCACGAGGCCTGCCCGTTGCGGCACGCCTCCTCCCGCTTCTGCTTCGCGTGATACTCCTCGAACCCGCCGATATGCTGAATCAACCCGTTCTCGTCCAGCGCCCAGACCTCTTCGGCCACCTCATTGAGCAAATAACGGTCGTGGGCCACGAAAAAGAGCGTCCCCTCGTAATCCTGCAACGCGCGAATGAGCCCCTCGCGGGTCTCGATATCCAGATGGTTGGTGGGCTCGTCGAGGAGAAGCAGGTTGGCCCTGGCAAGAAACAACGTGGCCAGGAGCAGGCGGGACTTCTCGCCGCCGGAAAGTCCCCGGACCTTGCGGTCGAAATACGGCTCGCCCAGCAGGAACAGGCCGAGAACGCTCATGACCTGCTCTTCGGTCAACCCGGAGCTGGACAACCGTCTGATCTCCCCGAGGACGGTGCTGTCCAGGTTGAGGATTTCGTGCTGGTGCTGGCTGAAATAGCCCATTTCCGTGCCCGGCCCGATCTTGACGGTACCTGCCGAGGGCGTCAGTGCCCCGGCGATAAGCTTGAGCAAGGTCGACTTGCCCGCGCCGTTGGGCGCGACCACGGCCACCTTCTTGCCCCGAAAGAGCTGAAAATTCAGGGCGGGCCAGACGCTCTCCCCTCCCTCGTAGTGAAATTCCAAATCCACGACCGAGATTGCGACCTTGTCGCCGCGCTTGGGCTCGGGCAAACGGAAGTTCAGGCTCCTGCCGCGATGATGGGAGGCCTGAACCTCCTTGATCTGGCTCAGTTCCCGCTCCAGCTTCTCCACCTTCTTGAGCTTGCTCTGGGCTTGGGCGGCCTTGCGCGCCTTGACGCGGAACTTGTTGATATATTTGTATTCGTTTTCAATCTTCGCCGAAAGCTTGTCCGCTTCCTTGCGCCGCTGCTCCCGATTCTCCTCGTCCCAGGCCAGAAATTCGTCAAAAGACCCCTTGCGCAACAGGGGCTTGGCTCCTCCAAGGAAAAGCACGTGTGTACCCACCCGGTTCAGGAAGATGCGGTCATGAACCACGAAGGCGAGCGCGCCCCGGTAGTTGAGCAGATAGTCCTCAAGCCACTCAACGGCCTCCAGGTCGAGGTGGTTGGTGGGCTCGTCCAGAAGGAGCACGTCCGCGCCCTGCAGAAGCACTCTGCCGAGCTTGGCGCGCTCGCGCCAACCGCCCGAAAGCTCGCCGATGCGCTTGTAAAGCGATTCCTCGGCGAACCCGAGGCCGGTCAGGATGGCCCGCGCCTTGTGATCCGGGTTGTAGCCGTAAAGACGCTCGAACTCGGCCTGCCGATGGGCCAGTTGCTCAATGCGGGCATTGTCGCCCTCGTGCACGGCCCGTTCCCACTCCTCCCAGAACTCGTTCCAGGAAGGCAGCGCGGACAGGACCCAGGCCAAAAGCTGCTGCTCCAGGATCTCGCCGGTCATCTCCTGGGCCACGTAGCCCACTCGGGCTCCCTTGGTCAGGGTGACCTGGCCGCCGTCGGGTTCTATTTCCCCGGCCAGGACCTTGAGCAAGGTGGACTTGCCGCAGCCGTTGGGGCCGGTCAGGGCCAAACGCATACCCGGCGCGACCTCGAAGGCGACGTCGGAAAAGATCGGCTCTCCGCCGAAGGATTTCTGTAGGCTCTGTACTGTAATGCGGGACATGTGTGGACCTTTCTGTTTTGCGGATGACAGATATAATGGGAGGACGGGATTGGCAACCGTTTTGACCGCGCGCGGCCCGCAGGGTACACTGCGCCCATGCAAACATGGCACGTTTACCTGCTCCGTTGCGCGGACAACAGCCTCTATTGCGGCATCACCAACAATCTGGACCGGAGGCTCGCGGCACACAACGCCGGGACTGCCTCCAAATACACCCGGGCGAGACTTCCCGTGCGCCTGGCGGCAAGCGTGACGGTGGACGGCAAGAGCGCGGCCCTTCGGCTGGAGATGGCCATCAAGAAAATGCCCGCAGGACAAAAGATCGAACGACTGCTCGCCACCGGCGAACCTATCCTGAATTCCTAAAGAATTTCCAGTATTCGCTTGCCTCATACCATAATCCAACGTACATTCAATGGAGCCAAGAACGCCGCAAACCCGACAACGCAAAGCTTCATTTCATGCTGGAAGTCAGTACCCTATATCTTCTCCTGGCCATGTTCGGGTTTGTTCTTCTGGGGATTCTTGTCATCCACCACCACAACTGCACCGACCAGGTTTGCCGCAAGAGAAATGAAATCCGGCGGCTGACCGTCGACCTCTCGGCCAAGAACGCCGTTCTCGAAGAACAGATCGCGGAACTCAAAACCAAAATCAACGAAATCGACGACCAGATCGCCCTGCTCGAACAGAGGCAACAGTCATGATGACCTTCAGCATCATCCTGGGTTCCGCCCTCGCCTTCTTCGTCACGGTATTCCGCGCGCTCTCCCGGCACCGCTACACCACCCTGATTCAGCTAAACAACGAACGCCAGGAAATGGACACCCTCCATCAATCCCTGAGCAAGCAGAAGCGGGAGCTCCAACGGGAGCGGACGAACAAGGAGCAGACCCTGTGCTCCCTCAAGAACAAGCGCGGCGATATCCCGACCGTCACCGTTGACGCCCTGGAAGCTTTGGAGATGAACGAAAACGACAAGATCAGCCGCTATCTGCTCGGTCGGAAAAAGATCTCCATGGAGCAGCACGAACGGGCCATCCAAAAGATGAACATCCTCAAAATGGACTACCTCAGCGTATGTCTGACGCTCGGATTCATCGACTTGGAAACCAGCAAAAAAGTCCAGCAGGCCAGCAAGGCCAACGTCCCCTCCCGCTGATCCACTACACCAGACAAAAGGGCCGCATCGCCAAGCGAAGCGGCCCTTTTTTTCAATCTTCACGCAAGCGGACTACATGTTCTTCAGCACGGCCTCGGCCATGGCGGCGCAGCCCACGCGCTTGCAGCCTTCCTGCATGATGTCGCCGGTGCGGTAGCCCTGCTCCAGGGTCTTTTCCACGGCCTGCTCAATGCAGTCGGCCTCGTCGGCCATGTCAAAGGCATGGCGCAGCATCATGGACACGGACAGGATAGTGGCCAGGGGATTGGCCAAATCCTTGCCCGCAATGTCCGGAGCCGAACCGTGAATGGGCTCGAACAGCCCAGGATTGCCCTCGCCCAGCGACGCGGACGGCAACATGCCGATGGAGCCGGTGATGGCCGCAGCCTCGTCGGACAGGATGTCGCCGAACAGGTTGCCGGTGACCAGAACGTCGAACTGGGACGGATCACGCACCAACTGCATGGCCGCGTTGTCGACGTACAGGTGCGACAGCTCCACGTCAGGGTAATTCTTGTGCTCGTCTATGACGATCTCTCGCCACACGCGGGACACGTCCAGCACGTTGGCCTTGTCCACGGAGCAGACCCGGCCGGAGCGCTTGCGGGCGGCCTCGAAGGCCACCTTCGCGATACGGCGAATCTCATGCTCATAGTAAACCATGGTGTTATAGCCGTACCGCTCGCCGTCCTTTTCGCCGTCGAAACGGGGTTCACCGAAATAGATGCCGCCGGTCAGCTCGCGCACGACCATGACATCCAGCCCCTTGGCCACGATGTCGGGGCGGAGATAACAGGCGTCGGACAACTGCTTGAACAGCCGCGCCGGACGCACGTTGGCGAACAGCCCGAGCTCCTTGCGGATGCCGAGCAGCCCTTTCTCCGGGCGGATGGCGGGGTCAATGGTATCCCACTTGGGACCACCAACCGCGCCCAACAGCACAGCGTCGGAATCCTTGCACCGGGCCACGGTCTCCGCAGGCAACGGCACGCCCTCGGCGTCGATGGCGCAGCCGCCGATCAACGCTTCCGTGGTCTCGAAAGCGCGGCCATACTTGTCGCCGACCTTTTCCAGCACCCGCAGGGCCTGGCCCACAATTTCCCGGCCGATGCCGTCACCGGGCAATACACAAATCTTCATCGTCTTCTCCTGTGGATGCGAGATGCCTCCGGCGGCCCTACCGGGGGTCGCCTTCGGCGGGACCAGAGAACCTTTTGAAAAAGGCTCTCTGGACTCTCCAAAACTTTTTATCGCGCCTTCGGCGAGGCCGAGGCGTGCAACAATTCCTTGATCCCCCAATAACCGTTCACGACCTTCATGTCGATCAACGGCCCGAACCTCCTCCCCTTCCCCCGGCCGCCGGAGGCATTCCTACGCCAATTTCCTCTTGGCGTATTCCACCAAGCCGCCCGCATTGAGGATTTCCTGCATGAACGGGGGCACCGGGGCGGCCTGCACGGTCGCGCCGGTGGTCAGATTCTTGATGAGGCCGGAGGCGGTATCCACCTCGATTTCATCGGTATCGCTGAACTTGTCGATGTCATCGCCGATTTCGAGCAGCACCAGGCCCATATTGAACCCGTTGCGGTAAAAGATACGTGCGAAACTGTGCGCCAGGACCACGGGAATGCCCGCGCCCAGGATAGAAATGGGAGCGTGTTCGCGGGACGAGCCGCAGCCGAAGTTCACGCCGCCTATCATGACGTCGTTTTCCTTGATCCGCTTGACCCATCCGGCCTCAAGTCCCTCCATGCAGTTCCTGCCCAGCTCCTTGGCGTCGGTAGTCACCAGGAAACGGGCCGGTATGATGGCGTCCGTATCGATATGGTCGCCCACTTTGTGAGCGGTTCCGGTTACTTTCATTATTGCGCCCTCCTACAGCTTGGCGGGGTTGGTGATCTCACCGGCCACGGCGGAGGCGGCGGCCACGGCGGGGTTGGACAGGAAGACCTCGGATTCCAGGGAGCCCATACGGCCCTTGAAGTTCCGGTTGGTGGTGGTGATGGCGCGTTCGCCGCCCGCCAGGATGCCCATGTGGCCGCCCAGACAGGGGCCGCAGGTGGGCGGTCCCACGATACAACCGGCATCCATGAAGATTTCCATCAACCCTTCCTTCATGCACGCCTTCCAGATGGACGGAGTGGCGGGCAAGATGATGCAGCGCACCTTGGGATCAACCTTGCGGCCCTTGAGCACTTCGGCGGCAAGACGCATATCCTCGATGCGGCCGTTGGTGCAGGAGCCGATGACGGCCTGATGAATCCTGAGCCCGGCGGTCTCGTCGACGGGCTTGACGTTCTCGGGCAGATGCGGACAGGCGACCTGCGGAGCCATGCCGGTCACATCAATGTCGAGCACCCGCTCGTACACGGCATCCTCATCGGCGGCCATAAGCTCGCCACCGGAGAAACCGGCGTTATGGGAATAGTCCAGGGCCTTCTGATCGGCCGGAAAAAGCCCGACTTTGCCACCAGCTTCGATGGCCATGTTGGCGATGGTCATGCGCCCTTCCAGCGACATGTTGTCCACAACCTCGCCGCCATATTCGAGTGCCTTGTAAAGCGCGCCGGACACACCGAGAATGCCGATCTGCTTGAGAACGAAATCCTTGGCTCCCACGTACTGACCGGGGGTGCCGGTGAAATTCACGCGGATGGTCGGCGGCACTTTGAACCAGGTCTCGCCCAGGGCCATGGCCGCACCGATATCGGTGGAGCCCATGCCCGTGGCGAACGCGCCCAGGCCGCCGTAAGTGCAGGTGTGGGAGTCTGCGCCCACGACGATGTCGCCGGGACCGACGATGCCCTTCTCTGGCAGGAGCGCATGTTCCACGCCCACCTCGCCGCATTCGTAGTAATGGGTCACACCCATTTCCTCGGCAAATTCGCGGACCACCTTCACCTGTTCGGCGGAATCAATGTCCTTGTTGGGAGTAAAGTGATCGCAGACCAGGGACACCTTGTCCTGGTCGAAGACCTTTTTCGCGCCCATCGCTTTGAAGGACTTGATGGCCAGGGGGGCGGTGATGTCGTTGGCGAGCACCATGTCCACCCTGCACTGGACAATCTGCCCGGTGCCGGTGACCTCCTGGTCCGTGTGGTTCTGCAAAATCTTTTCTGCTAAGGTCTGCCCCATTGTTTTATTTCTCCTCTTTCGCTTTTTCCAAGCGGTTCAATGCGTTTATCATGGCCAAAGCACTGGCTTTGACCACGTCGCCGTCGTTGGCACGGCCTACGGCCTTGATGCCTTCGAACTCGATGCGCACGGCAACGCCGGCCAAGGCGTCGGCTCCCTCGGTCACGGCATTGACCGAGTAGACTTCGAGTTTCGGCGACACGCCTACTAATGAGTAGATGGACTGGAACACAGCGTCAATGGAGCCTTCACCGAAATTGCTGGTTTTGCGAATTTCGGCATCGCCCTCGGCTCCAAACTCCATGACCGTGGCGGCATGGGGAGGAACGTCGCCGGTGCCGGAAAACACGGACATGTCCACCAGGCGGAAGCGATCCTTGCGGCGGTATACGGACTCCAGGATGAGCGCCTCCACGTCTTCGTCGAAGATCTGCTCCTTCTTGTCAGCCAAATCCTTGACGGCTTTGAAGAGCACGGAGATCTGTTCCTCGTCCAGCTTGTAGCCCAGTTCACCGGCCTTTTTGCGCACGGCGTGCGAGCCGGAATGCTTGCCGATGACAATGTCGTTTGACGTGCGCCCGATGGAAGCCGGGGTCATGATCTCGTAGGTCAGACGGTTCTTGAGCACACCGTCCTGGTGCACGCCGGACTCGTGGGCAAAGGCGTTGGCGCCCACAATGGCCTTGTTGGGCGGAATGGGCATTCCGATAATCTGGGAGAGACGTCGGCAGGACGGGAAAATCTGCTCGGTGTTGATGCCCGTCTCGACGTTGTAGAGCTCCTTGCGGGTGTTGATCGCCATGACCAAATCCTCAAGGGCCGCGTTGCCCGCGCGCTCGCCGATGCCGAGCACCGTGCACTCCACCTGCCGCGCACCTGCCTTGACGGCGGCCAGAGAGTTGGCCACAGCCGAACCAAGGTCATTATGGCAATGGACCGACAGCATGGCCTTGTCGATGTTCCGCACGTTGTCCATGAGGTACTTGGTGAGCTCGTAATACTCGAAAGGCTGGGTATAGCCCACGGTATCAGGGATATTGACCACGCAGGCCCCGGCGTCGATGGCCGTCTCGGCGACCTTGACCAGGAAATCCCAGTCCGACCGCGAGGCGTCCTCGGCAGAGAACTCCACGTTGTCGGTGTACTTCCGGGCGTGGCTGACAGCCTTCTCGATCATCTCGATGACCTCGTCGGCAGTCTTGCCCAGCTTGTGTTTCATGTGAATTTCACTGGTGGCCAGGAAGGTGTGGATACGCGGATGCCTGGCGTCCTTGATGGCCTCCCAGCAACGGTCGATGTCCTTGGTCACAGCGCGGCACAGCCCGGCGATCTGCGGTTTCTCGACCGCCGCGGCAATGGCCTGGACCGCCTCGAAATCACCTTGGCTGGCGATGGGGAAGCCGGCCTCGATGATGTCCACGCCCAAGGTTTCGAGCTGACGGGCCATGCGGATTTTTTCGTCCAGGTTCATGGTCGCGCCCGGAGACTGTTCGCCGTCACGCAAGGTAGTGTCAAATACGTACACTCTGTCTGCCATGGTGTCCTCCGATGGTTCCCCCTGCGGGGATATGTTCTAAATGTTTGACAACGGATATGCAACCGCCAAGCGCAAAACCCGCACGGGGTAGCGTGGCGATAAGGGTCAGTACGACGTACTGATATGGGATGAGGAGTCTAGCTCAGCTCTTTCTTGGAGCCATCCCGCAGTAGTCGCTTGTTGGTGCGGGATAGTAGGAAGAGCGTGTAGAGAGGGCCGGACACGAGGTAGCCCAGGAAGAAGACGAAACCAAGCACCTTGGGACGGGAGGCGATGAGCGAGAAGAGCAAAATCGCGGTGACCATCCAGCTAAAGGGGTGAGCCTTGAAGGCGCCAATTTCCTTGAAGGAGTAGAAGCGAATAGTGCTGACCATGAAGAAGGACAACACATAGACGAGAACCAGAGTGCCCACCGAAACCACGGAATGGATGTATTCCTGCGGCACGTACTCGGAGAAGAGCACCAAAGTGGCCAACGTACAGGCGGCGGCCGGGATGGGCAGGCCCACGAAATGCTTCTTGGAGGTGATGGCGGCCTGGACGTTGAACCGGGCGAGACGCAAAGCCCCGCAGGCCATGAACAGGAAAGCGGCCATGAGGCCGAGGCGGCCAAAATCGTTCAGAACCCAGAGATAGGACATGACTGCCGGAACCACGCCGAAGGCTACCAGATCGGCCAAGGAGTCGAGCTGGACGCCGAATTCACTTTGCGTGTTGGTAATGCGCGCGACCTTGCCGTCCAATCCGTCGAACACGCAACTTGCCAGGATACACAGGGCGCAGGAGGCGATATCCCCCTGAATGGCCCAGGTGAGTCCCAGAAAGCCGACAAACAGGCTGGCCGTAGTCAGCAGGTTCGGCAGAAGGTAGACACTTTTATGGCGCGGCAATTTTTCCTCAACCATGGCAATCGTTTATTCCGTATTTCCGGATCAGGCGGTCCGTTTCTCCGCCAGTACCGTTTCGCCCGCGACGGTCTTCTGACCGACACCGACAGTTGGTACATAGCCATCCGGAATGTAAAGGTCAACTCTTGATCCGAATTTAATCAAACCATACCGCTCTCCGCGCTTGAGCTTATCTCCGGGCTCGGCCCAGCAGACGATGCGGCGGGCGATAAGCCCCGCGATCTGGACCATGGTGAACCGCTGATTGCCCTTGCCCGTGACGACCACGATGTTGCGCTCGTTGTCCTCGCTCGCCTTGTCGAAGGAGGCGTTGAAGAACTTTCCGGGGATGTAGCGGATGGTCTCAATCTTTCCGCTGACCGGCATCCGGTTCACATGCACGTTGAAGACGTTCATGAAGATGGCGATGTACTGGCGGGAGTCGCCGGTGACGGGATCGATGGCGCGGTCTATCTTGATGACCCTGCCGTCGGCGGGAGCGGCCACGGCTTCCGCGTCCTCAGGTCCGACACGCTCCGGATCACGGAAGAAATGACCGATGAAAGCGGTGGCGGCGAGCCCGAGCAAGGCCATGGGCCAGCAGCCCATGATGGCGAAAATCAGGGTCGTGAATGCAGCGATTATTATATAGGGCACCCCTTCCAGGGCAACGCCGACAGACGGTTTCAACATAGCGCGTCGAGCTCCTTTCAAAAGAATTTCACGGTCCTTACCCCCGGCTCCCTCAAACCGCAAGTTTGTTTTTTACAATATATTCCTCCCAAGGTATACCCCATGATATGGATCCGGTCACGCACCTCTCGTCGGGCCTGCTCGGCGGCATGGCCGCCCGCAGGTGGTTTCCCGAGGCGAAGCACCTCGTGCCCGCCTGCGTGCTCGCGTCCTGGATTCCCGACGTGGATATCCTCTTCGGCAACAACGATCCCGAGTTCGACCTGCTCTATCACCGGGGCGTCAGCACCTCCGTCTTCGGCACCCTGTTCCTCGCCCTGGCCCTGGCCGGTCTGTACAAGCTGGTCTCCCCGCGCACTCCGTTCACCAAAATCGCGCCCCTGTTCTATGCCCTGACTCTGGTACACGTCTGGCTCGACCTGATTACCACCTACGGCACCCAGTTGCTCGCGCCTTTCTCCAACCACCGCTTCGCCCTGGACGGGGCGTTCATCATCGACCCGCTCTTCACCTTCACGGCGTTGGGCCTGATCGCCACGGCCCTGTTCCTGAAGACTCGCCGCCAGGCCATAGCCCTCGCTGGCATGGCCTGGTTCTTCATCTATCCGCTGGCCAATATGGGGATGGGAGCGATTCTCCAAACAGTCTACGCCCGCCAGCTCGACGCCAAGGGTGTTGCCTACGGCCACGTCCACGTCACTCCGGACGCGCTGTCGCCCCGTTTCTGGAAGGTAGTCGTCACGGCCGGACCGGACTACCTCCTCGACACCATGGACCTGTTCGGCGACGGCGAACCAGACGCGCCCCTGCGGGTCAGGCGGGCGGACAAGCGGGTATTGCGCAAGCTCGGAGAACAGCAGTCCATGTTCGCCACCTACGCATGGTTTTCCAAGTGGCCCTATGTCGAGGAGACCGAAACTCCCGACGGCAGGACCCTGATCTTCCATGACCTGCGGTTCACCTCCACCAGTCCGGCCATGGCGTGGGTTTATCGCGACAGGGAACCGCCGTTCACCCTCACCGCGCACCTCGACGGCTCCGGCCACATCACGGCGTGGTCCTTCGAGGGCGGCGTCAGTTCCAGGGGCGACGCCGGGGAACCGCCCAAGTGACATGGTTCGCGCTCTCCCTGGGGGCGGCCTTTTTCATGGCCACCAACTCCGCGTTCATGAAACGGTTCTTCTCCGACCTCTCGGCCTGGGAAATGAGCCTCATTCCCTATTTCTACGCCATGCCGCTCATGGTCCTCGCCATGCCCTTCATCGCAATTCCGGCCATCGGGCCGAGATTCCTCCCGTCCCTGGCCTGGGTCCTGCCCGTGCTCATGATATCCATCATCCTGCATTACAGGGCCATCCGCATGTCGCCCCTATCCCTGACCCTGCCCTTTCTGAGCTTCACCCCGGTCTTCGTCCTGTTCACCGGCGGCTTCATTCTGGATGAAACGCTCTCCGTCCCCGGCGTCGCTGGGATGCTCCTGGTGGTCGTGGGCGGCTACGTACTCAATCTCGATGCCGCCCGGTACGGATTTATCGGTCCCATACGGGCCATCTGGAAAGAACCAGGTTCAGGGCTCATGCTCATCGTCGCTTTCCTGTTCGGCCTGACCTCCGTGGGCGGGAAAGTCATGATCCTGGACTCCTCCCCCATGTTCGCGGCCTTGTCCGTATTCATCCTCTACGGCCTGCTGCTGACACTCATATTGATATGGACGGGCAGGGCCTCGCTCAAAAGCCTCACACGAAGGCCGCTCCTTGGGACGGCGGCCGGACTGATCGTCTTCGCAGAGATCATTTGCCACAACCTGGCCATGTCCATGACCGCGGCCGCCTATATGATTACCATCAAGAGGACGACCGGCATCTTCTCGGTCCTGTACGGCTGGATTCTCTTCAATGAAAGCGGCATACGGTTCCGCTTGCTCGGAACGGTCATCATGACCGCTGGAGCGGCCGTCATAGCCCTGTGGGGATAACGCCCGGCCCGACGATCTTCCTCAAGCCCACACCTCGCCCGATCGCCGCCCCGGCCCCGGTCGCGAACACTAAAAACGCCCGGAAGAACCGGGCGCTTACATATTTCGGATCAAATCGAAATCAGGTCAGGCAGCGGTAGAAATCCCCGCCAAGCCTATGCATGGGCACCACGCGGCCTTCGAGAATGAGCCCCTGGGGAATGAATTTCTCGCCAAGATACTCCGTCGGCGGCTGGAAGCCATTTTCGCGAACCAGGATGACCGATGCACGAGTGGCCGCGCTATGCGCTATGAGTCCTTCCGGAAAGAATTCGGCCCGATCCACACTGTCGCCCACGGCTTCGAAGAATGCGCGATACTTGTCGAAACAATTATCCGCGGCCAGGGTCTGCTGGATGCCCGCCATGATCTCGTTAGCCACGAAATCAACCGACCGGCCACGGACCAGCGCATAGGCGTTGCGCCGGGTCGGATCGGCCAACATGACGGCTCCCGCGCCCAGCGAATGGATCAAATCGTGCGTTCTTTCCCCGGACAGCGGGTCGCTCTGGTAGCCCAAGGTCTGTATATCCGCGCACCTGCCGCGCCGCGCCAGTATCTGCATGGCAAGCAGCATGATGCCGGTCCCCGCTCCGATATCCACGCCGAGAAAGGAACCGTTTTCCCGGACCGTTTCCGTTCTGGACAGGACCGCACGCATAAGGTGAGCTGCCTTGGGAGCGTCGGCCAGAACCCGCAGCACCGGCGACCACATACGCAGCCGGTTCATGATCTCGATATCGTCTCCCGGCTCGTTCATGGACTGATGGCGTGAAAACCGCTCATACAACGCGGCCAGCTCGCCGTAGGGCACCGGATCGCGATGCGCGTTCTCATGTACGTAGGCAAAGAAATATTTCACTGCGACGTTGAGGAGGCGGGCATCGGAGACGGGCTCGCCGGGGTCGCACAGATGCTCCACATCCGAAGCCAGGGAATCGGAGGTATAAAATTCCGGGACGATGGCCGGGGCCTGACAACCGACCAAGGCCGTGAAGTTGCGGGCCTGCATTCCCGCCGAGGCGAGAGGAGAGCCGGTCACCCCGCCGGATACCGCGCTGTGCGTCGGATCGAACATATTATGTACGCTTGTCTTGCTCATGGTCGCTGGAACGGTCGTGTTAGTGGAAATTGTTGCCGTCCAGCCCGTATTTGCACGGACCATACCGGCGATGAAAGAAACGTCGCACAAAAGTCGCAATTTCTCACTAATTCCACAAAAACAAGCTGATAAGGGATTAACTCGGCACAAAAAAAGCCGACCTCATTGAGGTCGGCCTGATTGCCTGGAGCGGGAAACGGGATTTGAACCCGCGACTTCAACCTTGGCAAGGTTGCACTCTACCACTGAGTTATTCCCGCGTGGTGATATGGAGACTCCCCCCAAAAAAGCCGGTCTCTCGCAGAGACCGGCCCAATTGGCTGGAGCGGGAAACGGGATTTGAACCCGCGACTTCAACCTTGGCAAGGTTGCACTCTACCACTGAGTTATTCCCGCCGGTGGAGGCGACATCCGGATTTGAACCGGAGAATGGAGGTTTTGCAGACCTCTGCCTTACCACTTGGCTATGTCGCCGACTTTTTTGGAGCGGGAAACGGGATTTGAACCCGCGACTTCAACCTTGGCAAGGTTGCACTCTACCACTGAGTTATTCCCGCCCTCAAAAGCGAACCACTGTTTACCCGTGCCCCTTTCAGGTGTCAAGCGGATTCTATGATTTTTTTTAAAATCCTGAGGCATATGAACATCCTGTATTTTTAACCCTAACGGAAAGACTTTACTTTTTGAGCCTTTTTGGTATACCAACGCGCTTTAATTCAGTAGAACTGTGTGTGCACCCTTAGCTCCTCAAACAGATTGCTCACTATCAGAGGGGAGGTTCAAATGGAAGCCAATGACCTGAAGTACTTCAAGGAAACTTTGAACGGTATGCTCGACGATATCCTCCAGAAAAGCGAGGCAACGATCGAAGACATGACCGAATCCGGAGAGGTCTACGCCGATCCTGCTGATCGGGCCACGGCCGAAAGCGACCGCGCCTTCACACTGCGTCTGCGCGACCGCGAACGGAAGCTCATCAAAAAGATCCAACAGGCCATCAACCGCATTGAAGACGGCGAGTTCGGTATCTGCCAGGAGTGCGGCGACGACATCTCCATCGCCCGACTCAAGGCAAGACCCATGACAACGCTGTGCATCAATTGCAAAAGCAAACAGGAAGAGGACGAGGCCGTCCGCGGCGATTAGCCGCCTCCCCGGTCTTGGACGAAAACGGCCATGGAAGCCAACTTTTTCCGCTTCCTGAGCGCGGAACTCGCGTCCTTTCTATCCGGTCGCCGAATAGACAAGGTATTCGGCCCGGCCCCCGGAGTCTGGGTGCTGGCCATCCAGAACACGGGCGAACCTCTACACATGATCTTCAGGCCCGCCAAATCGGCGGGCCATTTATTTCTTTCCCCGGTCAAGCCCGTCAACCCGCAAACCGCTCCGGCCATGGCCATGTGGTTCCGCAAGCGGCTGCGAAACCGCAAGATTCTGGCGGTGCACCGGGATTGGCCCAACCTGCGGCTGGCGTTCGAGCTCACCCCACGCACCGACCCGGACGGCAAAACTTTCCTCATCCTCGACTGCCGCACCGGCATGACCCTGGCCGACGAGTTGCCACAATCCTTTTCAGACGAGCCGGAATGGCCCGCCCTGGAGGACGTCCTCGACGATCCTGAAATTTGGCGCGCCTATCCGCACATATCGCCGCTCCTGCGCAAGGTCCTGGCTGGTCTTCCGGAAGACCAGGCCCACGCCCTCTACTTCCGCGTCGCCACCGCCTCCGCCGATCAATTTCACATTCCCCGATCCGGCGACCGCCGACAGCCTCCCACGGCCTGGCCGAACGGCAACGACGACGAGGTGTTCGCCTCGGCCGTTGACGCCGCCCGCGCCTACGGCGAGAGCACTCTCTTCCCCCTGCTCGACATGGAAGAGGACAAGGCGCAAACCGTGCAGCTCAAGCGCGTGCGCAAGAAACTCAAGCGCAACCTCGCCCGGCTGGACGAAGAACAGGCGCGGCTCGAAACCCTTGCCGCCGAACAGATCAAGGCCGAGGCATTGCAGGCCGAGCTGTATCGATTCAAGAACGCCGAAGGGCTCGAATCAGTGGAAGTATCGCACCCCGTGCACGGAACCATGACCGTCCCCCTCAATCCCTTCCTGTCTCCCACCGAGAATATGGAGCGGTATTTCAAGCTGTCGGCCAAGGCGCAACGAGGTTTTCCGCACATCGAACGACGCCGCCGGGAATTGCTCTCCCAGCTTGCCAAGGCCGAGGACGGAACGCTTGAAATACATCCCGCCGCGCACCAATCTTCCCCCGAGCCGGAAGGCCCTGCCGCCCTGCCCAAACGATTTCGCGGCCTGGCCGTCAGCCTGTTCCGCACCACCGACGGCTTCACGGTCATTCGCGGCAAGAACAAACAGGCCAACCACCACATGCTCAGCAAGGCGGCCTCGCCCTTCGATTACTGGTTCCACGCTGAAGACGGCCCCAGCTCCCACGTCATTCTCAAACGCGACCACCCTGGTCAGGACGTGCCCGAAGCATCCCTGATCCAGGCAGCCGCGCTCTGCGGACTCAAAAGCTATCGCAAGGACGATGGCAAGGCCGACATCATGTACGCCCTGGTCAAGGATGTGCGCAAGGTCAAGGGATTCAACCTCGGCCAAGTGGCCGTGGACCGCAAACTCGGCACGCTGCGTGTCGACCTGGACCCCGATCTGGACAGCCGATTGGCGTAGGAATGCCTCCTGGCCCCCCTACCCCCCCCCTCTCCCTCCGAAACTTTTTATATGTGCTTCCGCGCAGCCGAAGCTCCGCAATAAGATAAGCTTCTTTTCTACCAGAGAGGCTAACCCCACAATCCGTAAAAAAGAACTCCCCAACACGCCACTCACACTTGCAAAGCAACATAAAAGGCTTTGGAAAAGAATGGAGATGGGGGGGCGGGGGAAGAGGAAGGAAAGAACCTTTCACCGAAAGGGTTTTCCTTCCTCTTCCCCTGGCCCCGGAGGCACCGCCTCGTCTACACCATACGGTTGACGGACATTTTTTGGAGCATGTTGAGGGCCAGTTGTTTTTCGGAATCCATGCGGTCGGCCACACTGCGCCGGACCCCGACGGTGGACGAGCCGAACTGGCCTTTCCTGGATTCGTAGACGCCTTCGATAAGTTGGGCGTTGAAATCGTCGTTTTGTCCGTGCCCCAGGAACTTGTCGATGACCTTGTTGAAGATGTTGGCCGCGCCGGTCGGGCCGTGCTGAACCGAAGTGGACCAAAGGACTTCTTTAAGAACGGGCGGGGCGTTATCGAAATCCAGGCCGGTGCGTTCCAGAATCATTGCCCGGGCCGGGGCATAGGTCTGGCGGGCGATGAAATCGTGCTGGGCCTTTTCGAATCCGGCCGGATCCTCGGCGGCGATGGCCTGCCAGACGCCCGGCATGGCACCCTGCTTCGAGCCGGTGTCGGCCGGACCGGCCTCGCGCAGACGATTCGCCCACTCGGGCCGTGCATCATCGAGATACGTCAAGAATTCGTCTATGGTGCCCGGCTTGGAGGCGATTTGATACTTGCCATAGGAAGTCCCGCCCACACGGTCGTAACCGATAGCCGCCACACCCGCGTCGCCCGACTCGAACCGCGCCGAGAGCTCTCCCGGGATATGGGCCGGACCGCCGGTCCGGACCGTTTCACGGGCACCCTGCTGACGGGCTGAAGGCGAACCGTTGGCGGTTTGAAGAGCGGCTTCGTCGCGCATGATGCTGGAGATGGCGGACAACGCCTCAAGGACCTGAGAATCATTGATGACTGAGACATCGAAAGACCCAGCGCCGGACTCGTCGCCGGTCCCGCCGGAGTCGTTGCCGAAAAGCGCGCGGGTCATGCGCATCTGGTTATCAAAGGAAGTCCGCAAGGCCAGTTGCCGGGCATCGCGCGCACCGGATGAATCCTGCGTTGCGTTAAGGGTCTCGTAACCGTTTATCCTGCCGATGGACATGGGCTGCTCCTGCGCTGAAGACGTCAAAAAAATGACCCCCGCTCGGGTCCGCTGAATGAGAAGCAAAGGCCGTGCCTATGAATGCAGCACGAAGGAATGGTCGGGGATCAATCCGTGAACAGGTGGGAGAAACGCATATCGGCGAGCATATGGTCAACCAGCTTGCGGTGCCCGGAAGGCAAGGCGTAGCCGGAAAGCTCGGCCGGACGCACAAAGCCGCCCCGGACCGCCTCATTGAAGACCGGCTCGGTGGGGTCGCCCGCATAGCGGCAAAGAAAGCAGTCCATGGTCACCCGGTAACGGGTGTAGCTGTAGCGGACCACGGTGATCTTCTCGACAGGCTCCACGGCCAGCTCCACTTCTTCCAGATACTCGCGTCTGAGAGCCTGCTCGGAGGTCTCGCCGGGCTCGACGCACCCGCCGGGAAATTCCCAAAGGCCGGGCCAAACATCGGTGAGCTTGCGCTTCTGAATAAGCACGCAGCCCTCGTGGACCAGAAAGCCGGTGGCCATGTCGATACGAATGGGTTGCCTGGACACGGGAAGCACCGGACGAAGCGGCACGGTGCCCGCCTCAAGCGCGCGGCAGTATTCGCGGACCGGACAGGTTTCGCAAAGGGGATTCTTGCGGCAGACCAATGCCCCGAACTCCATGATCGCCTGGTTGAAATCGCCGGGCCGGTCGGCGGGGATGATCCGCCGGACGGCGTCCTCAATCATGTTGCGCCCGGCCCTGTCGCGGACCGGGATATCCATGTCCAGCAGACGGGCGAAGACCCGAAGAACGTTGGCGTCAACAGCGGGCTCACGTTGGTTGAAGGCGATGGACGCCACGGCTCCGGCCGTATAGTCCCCCACTCCCGGCAGGGAGCGGATGTCTTCGATGTCGGAAGGGAAGTCGCCGCCGAATCGCTCCTCGATAAGGTGCGCGGCGCGGCGCATGTTGCGGGCGCGGGAGTAATAGCCGAGCCCTTCCCACAGATTGAGGACGTCCTCCTCGTGGGCCTCGGCAAGGGAATGAATGTCGGGGAAACGCCCCATCCACCGGGTGTGGTATTCCACCACCCGATCCATCTGGGTCTGTTGGGCCATGATCTCGGAAACCCATACGGCGTAGGGCTCGGGATGTCGCCGCCAGGGCAGGTCCCGTCCATTGGCATCATACCAGCCAAGCAGCGCGCGAGTGAATCCGGTCTCATCCATGACCGGAGTTGTTTACCTTCCCTTGGCCTGGTTGGCAACCGCTTCGGCGGCCCTTGCCGCTTCCTCGGGATCGCCCAGATAGTAATGCCTGATGGGGGTCAGATCATCGTTCAGCTCATAAACCAGAGGCAGGCCGGTGGGAATGTTCAGGGTGGTGATCTCCTCGTCCGACATACCGTCCAGGAACTTGACCAGCCCGCGCAGGGAATTGCCGTGGGCCACGATAAGCACCCGCTTCCCGGCGCGCACCTGTGGGGCGACGGTGTCAAACCAGTAAGGCATGGTCCGGTCAATGGTCAGGCTGAGACTTTCGCAACGCGGCAGGTCTTCCGGAGCGAGGGACGCGTAGCGCGGATCGTTGCCGGGGAACCGATCGTCGTCCTGGTCAAGTTCCGGCGGCGGGGTGTCGAAACTGCGACGCCAGACAAAAACCTGCTCGTCCCCGTATTTTTTCGCGGTTTCGGCCTTGTTCAACCCCTGCAATGCGCCGTAGTGCCGCTCGTTGAGCCGCCAGGTCTTGAATACGGGCAGCCACATGAGATCCATCACGTCCTGAACGCGCCACAGGGTGCGGACGGCCCGCTTGAGCAGGGAGGTATGGGCCACGTCGAAGGTGAACCCCTGTTCCAAAAGCAGCCCTGCGCCGTGCTCGGCCTCGCGCAAGCCCTGCTCGGTCAGGTCCACGTCGGTCCAGCCCGTGAACCTGTTTTCAAGGTTCCACAGACTCTGCCCATGCCGAATCAATACCAATTTACGCATGACGCCTCCGCTTCGTGTTCGCTTTACGACACGACATCATAGCCCGAGAACGGGAGGCTTGGAAAGGACGGCCCGCCGAAGTCAGTAACGTTTGGAAGTCGAACCGCGAATTTCCTTGTCGATCTGATCGAAAAGCTCGCGCTTGCGCTTGTCGAAGGTCAGCGCGCTCTTGATGGCCGCCGCCGCCACGCACAAAATGCTCAGGATGATGACCAGCCCCTTGGATATTTCCCACCGCTGGCTCGGGTCCTTGATGGTATCAAGGATTATGTTCCCCTCAACGCCCTGGGTAAAATAGATGAGCGAAGGCAAGGCGACGAGCAGGATACCAAGGCCGATGAGTTCAAGCCAGATGAAACTGCGGCCGAGCATGAGGATGAACAGGGTGGCGTCGCGGATGATGCGCAAAGTGACGAGGCGGCCCTGAAGGCTGTCGATATGCTCTTCGATCTCGTCGGAGAACCGCAAGGATTTGCGAAAATTGTCCGCCTCCTGGAGGCGCTGGGTGCGAATCCAGTTGATCTTGTCCACACAGTGGTTGAATTCCTTGTTGAATTCTCTGAGGAGCTTGGGAAACGGGAACCAGGCGGCCTCCCGCTGAATACCCCGCACCCGTTCCGTCAGGTGGCCGATGTTCGCGTTGATCCGCTTGACCTCCCGCCTGACCTCGTCATCAAGGCCCGCCCGGAATTTATCCGTTCCCTGAAGCAGTTGGTGATAGGCCACATAATTATTGGTTTGCCCGAAGCCGCGCAGCCGGTCCAGCTCCTCGTTGGCCGCTTCGAAATAGGGGTGGGTTTCGTCGAACCGCCTGGAAATGTCGTCGGTCAAATCCTCCACCTGCTTGCGGGTCGTTTCCACCGATTTCTCGGCTTCGTTCCACTTCTCCCACATGGCGCTCAATAACTGCACCCTACCGCGATCGAGTTCGGGATCAACGAGGATGCGATTAAAGTAATTCGGATCGCGGTCCACGAGATCGAAAAGCGTGTCCATTGCCTGGCCGGTAAAGCCCATCTTGACCATGCACACGGCCTGCCGATAAACCGGCTGAAGCCAACTCGGGGCCAGAGTGTTGACCCGTTTGTAGGTGTTGATGGCGTTCTTGTAGTCCCCTTCGACCTCCATGAGCCTCGCTTGAAGGAAAGCCATGCACCCCTGCTGCAATGGGGTGTAGCTCATGCGCTCGGCCTCCTGCCAATGGAACATGGCCTGGGTCGTATCGCCCCTCTCCAGATACCAATAGCCCCAAAGAGATTGAGGCTGATAGCTTCTCGGGTACTTGATCTGAGCGTCCTTGAGAAACCGCTCGGAATTGTCCATGTCGCCCTTTTCCAGGCAGTCCAGAGCCTCCCAGATATAGTCCCCCTCCTGAGGAGCCAACTGCTTGAAGGCTCCGTCCCACTCCTTGCTCCGGCAACGCCAGACGAGCTTCAGGGTTCTGAGCTGGACCGGAACATTAATCTCGAAAACCGCCCTTGCCAACAAACTCTCCAGGTCGTCCCTGGATTCCATGACTTTGAGGATACCGGAGACGAAATCCTCCTTGCTCAGATCGGTGTCGAGGCTGGCGAACCCGTCGGAGAAATCGTTGAAGTCGGCCTTGGCGAGCAACCGCCAGACCTGGGGCTGAGGAGTGACAATCTTCCTGCTGGGGCACTGGGAGGCCTCGTGATTTTTGAGCCCGCAATAAAAGCATTCGCCGCCCCCGTCGGAAGCCACCAACGCGTTGGGAAGGGGCACCTGCATGGTCCCGTATCCTCTGCTTCCTTCGGCGTCCCGCAGGGACAGGGTGCACCAGGAGTCCAGGGAAACCGGCCCGGCTCCGTAGCGCGCTTCGTTCATGCGGAACCAGGGAGAAAGCAAAAAGCCGTCCATGAAGCGCACGTGGGGATAGTCCGGGGTGAGCCGATTCCAATCCAACCCGACCTTGCGGGGCAGATCGGCGGTGAAATGCAGGTCGCCCTGGGGCACCGCGGCCATGACCACGGGCCAATATTTCTTGTCCGAGGCTTCCTTGTTGCAGCGGATGAGATTCACTATCTCCGTGCAAAAGCTCTTGAGCAGCCGGAAATTGTCGAGAGGCAGGAAGAGCGCCCCTTCCTTCACGTCGGAAATGTATTTGAGTCCGAGCCGTTGCAAAAGCTCGATGATGTCGGTGGAAAAATCGCGCCAGCCAACAATGCTCTCCTTGTCCGACATGCGCCCGAGCGGCTTGATGATGAAATACCAGCGAAGCATGGACTCGTAGTCGAGCCCCTGGTCGGCGACAAGCCGCAGCCACTTGACGTTGGCCAGCCCGTCCATGCTCCCGGCGGGTTCGGTGGACAACCCGGCCACGGATTGAATGCGCTCCTTGAGGCCGGGATGGACGACCACTTCGAAATCATTCGGAGGTGCCACCCGCTGGCGGTCCAGTTCCACGGACAGGGATACGGAAAATTCGAGGTTGTAGCCAGCCAGAAAAGTCAGGGGCACCAACTGGCAGAAAACCGGCATGGGATTGACCCTGGCCCAAACCTGCAACCTGGCAATGGCCCGGAACACCTCCACGGTGTTGCAATACCAAAGGGCCTGCTCACCTTCCCTGGCCACGCACAGGGCGCCGAACTCCTGGAGGGTATTGTCCACCACGCCGTGCAGGTCGCCCTTCCAGACAACCCATATGCCGAAGCCGGAGGCCACCAGCCGGGACTGGCTGATGACGGGCAGGGTCTCCAGAAGCTTGCTTATATTCTGCACGGGGCCACCTCTCGCCGCTGACGGGCATCCTTCTCCACGGGGACGAAGCATGTTGCGCGGCCGGACCGCGCGACATGCGCTAACTCAACGTATTCAGGGGAATATCTTTCCCGTCGCGCACCATGCAAAACAGGTTCCAAACACGTTGCGCTTCTTCACTTTTTCCTCTTTTTTCACAACCTTGCATATAAATTTCAACCTTTCGCCGAAGAGAATCCAGGGCGAGCCCCCGAAAGGTGTCGTCAAGTTTTCGGCTTTGCAGGATTTTCATCAACGCGCGGATGCGGTGCAGGTCCGCGCACGGCACGCAGACGGAGAGCTGGTCCGGCCTGCCGCCATGCTTGACAGTCAACGGCTCGCGGACCAGTCCCACCGGAAAATGCAGACAGGCCCGCAGCCACATGTCGTAATCCTCGCAGGAAGGCATGGCCGTATCGAAAGGTCCCATGACCTCCCACGCCTTGCGGGTGAACATGGTGCACGACGGACTAATCAGGCACATCTCCAGCGAAGCCTCGAAGAACCACCCCTCGGGCTTGGCGTAGCGGGCGGGCTGATTGACCCGCCTGCCGCCGCGATACCAGATTTCCTCGGTCTGGCAGATCTCGTAGCCGTTCCCCGCCATGTACGCGAGCTGGGTTTCGAGCTTGTGCGGCATCCATTCGTCATCGGAATCGAGCAGAGCCACGACCTCGCCGAGGCACGAGGCTATGCCTGTGTTGCGCGCCCCGGAAACCCCCTGGTTCTCCTGACGGCTGTAGTGAATGCGCGGATCGTCGAACCGGGAAAGGACCGCTTCGGTGTCGTCGGTGGAGCCGTCGTCAACGATCCGGCACTCCCAGTTGCCGTAGGTTTGCGACAGGACCGATTCGAGCGCCCTGCCTATGTATTCCGCCCGATTGTAAGTGGGCAGGATTATGGAGACCAGACTGTTTTTCATGTATCAGAGCCCTTGCTTTCGCCGTCGTGAACTGTCATGTTGTGTATCCAACAGTCCACCCAGGCGCAATCAATGAGAATATTTCAAGTCATCAATGTCCGCTGGTTCAACGCGACGGCGTGGTACGCCATCACCTTAAGCAAACTCCTGGCCGATGCCGGTCACGAGGTCCTGGTCTTGACGCAGGCCGGAACGCAATCCGAGGCCATGGCCCGTGAAGCCGGGCTCGAAACCGTTTCCGTCGACCTGAACACCACCAATCCCCTGCGCTTCGCCGCCGCCGCAAGGCATATCATACAACTCCTGCGGACGCACCGCCCGGAAATCGTCAATTGCCACCGGGGTGAAGGCTTCTTCCTGTGGGGACTGCTCAAACTCTTCGGCTTCCACTATCAATTGGTGCGCACCCGGGGCGACCAGCGTCCGCCCCGCTCCGACGCGATCAATCGCTGGCTCCACTCGGGCGTCTCCGACGCCGTGGTGGTCACCAATCGGCGCATGGCCGAATATTTTCTGCACAAGATGCGTACCCCCGGCCCCGGATTATGGCTCATCCACGGCGGCGTGGACACCGCAAAATTCCACTTCGACCAGGCTGGTCGGGATCGGGTCCGTGAAGAGTTCGGCTTCGGCCCGGACGACCTCGTCGTGGGCCTGCTCGGACGGTTCGACCGGGTCAAGGGACACAAGGAAACCATCGAGGCCGTGGCCGCCCTGCGCCGACAGGGCATGGACAACATCCGTCTTCTGCTCATCGGCTTCGACACGGCCATGACCACCGACCAGATCGAAGCGCACATCCGGGCTGCCGGGGTTGAGGACATCACCCGCATCAGCGGCAGGCGGGACGACGTGGCCGCCTGCGTCAGCGCGCTGGACATCGGCGTGGTCGCCTCGCTGTGGTCCGAGGCCATCGCCCGCTCCGCGCTGGAAATCATGGCCGCCGAACGGCCGCTGGTCTCCACCGACGTGGGCGTCATGCCCGATCTGGTGGACGCCTCCGTGCTGGTAAAACCCGAGGACGTGGATGGACTGGCCGAAGCCATAAAAGGCGTGGCGACCGATCCGGATCTGCGCGAACAGGTCCTGGCCGCCCAGAAACGGACCATGTCCCAGCTCACCTTGGACGAGTTCCTCAAGCGGACGCTGAACCTCTACCAGAGTCTTCTGGAAGACGCCTGATCCGAATCAGCCCCCGAACAGCTCGCGGGTCTTGGCGATCCTGTCGGCCACGGCCAGAACGGTCAGGGCGTAGCTTTCGGAGTGGTTGTAGCGATAGATGACCTTGAGCTTCTGCTCCGGCGTCATGGAATCCTTCCAGCCATGCGCGGCCACGAAGTTGGCCATGCTGTAGAGGGCGTCCCGCATCTCGAAAAGATCGATACGCCCATCTCCGGACCCGTCCCGGCCGTAATGTTCCGCATTGGTCGGCATGAACTGGCACAGGCCAATGGCGCCGTACACCGAGCTGCGGATGGTCAACGGGTCCTGTCCGATGCCCTGGGCATAGCGAATGAGCGCCTTGAGTTCCTCATAGGCCCAATCTCCCTTCTCCCGGGTCCGCCTTCTGAGCCAGTCCATGGTCTCGTCGGACAAGTCTGTCCGTTCGATGCGATCGCGGATGAGCTCAAAATCTCCAGCCAGGGCCATGGAGGCCAGTATGGTGAAACCGTTGTGGTCGCCGACGCTCATGCCCAGCCGGGTCTCCAGCAACATAAGCGCGGTCAGGATTTCACCCGGCACCCCGAACTCCTCATGAATCAGGGTCAAATCGGCGCGGTGTTCACGGTAAAAGGCATAGGCTCCGGCGATAAGCAACGGATTCAGATAGCGATCCATGACCTGCGGTTCGGCCCGAGGGCCTGGCTCTCTGGAGGAAAGCCGGGTGTTGAGCAGGACGTTCATCTTGCGGGCCATGATCTCGGGCTTGAACTCCAGGTCCGGACTGGAGAACAGATAAGCGACCTTGCGCCGCTCAAACCCGTCCTCCGCGAGACGGCCCACCAGCGGGTCCCACAGGCCACCCGACGCTGCGGCCGCCAGTCCAAGGACACAAACAAAAACGGCGGCCAACGAAATTCCGATGGCCGCGCGTTTCATGCGCCTTTTGGGCTGCGAGTCAAATTCGATCCATGGGCACAAACCCCATCTCCTCCTCGAAATCCTCGTCCATCTGCGACGAAAACTTCCTGAGATCATAGACCGCGCCGCAGGATGGACACTTCAGCGTAACCTCGCGGCATCCCCTATATGCGGTCAGGTCGAGACCGCACTTCTCGCATTCCATGCCCTTGGCATGCCAAGTGCGTTTGCGCCCGAACGTCATGGGGCTACTTGACCTCCTTGAGGCCAAGGTTCTTCTCGCCCATGGCCACGTAAAGCTTGGAAACGGCGGTGCCGTAATCGGCCAGGGCCTGGGAAAGCTGAGCTTCGGCCAGACTGAGGCGCTCTTGGGCGTTGAGCACATCGGTGTTGGTGCCCACCTGGGCCTGATAGCGGGCCACGGCCATGCGGTAGGCCTCCTCGGCGGCCACCACGGATTTCTTGGCCACGGAAATGCGGTCGGCCGCTTCCTGCAGGTTCAGGATGGAGCTCTTGACCTCGAACCCGGCGTTGAGCCTGGTGTTCTCCAGGTCGGCCTGCATCTGCTTGACCATCTCGTCGTAACGCTTGGAATCGTAGTAGTCGGCGCCCCACTGGAAAATTTCCATGGTGGCGTCCACCCCGGCGGTCCAGTACTCGCTGGAAGCCTCGGAACGGTAGCCGCTGCCGCTGACGGACGGATCGTCGCCGCGGGTGACGTAATCCCAACGGCCGGTGACCGAAGGATAGAAACTGCTCTCGGACATGGTCACGTCCTTCTGAGCCATTTCCACGCTCTTCTGGCCGATAATCAGGTCAGGGCGATGCGCGTAGGCCCGGGTCAGGCAGTCCCGAAGGGTCAGATCAAACGGAATGTACCGCAGTTCGCCCACATACTGGATCGGGGCTTCCAGGGGAATGTTCAGCAAGGTGTTGAGCTGGGCTTCCTGGGTGGAGACGCTGTTGCGCGACGTGAGAAGCAACTGCTTGGCGGTGGCCAGATCGACCTCGGCGTCCAAGACCTCGGCCTTGGGCCGCAGTCCGACCTCGTAGAAAGCGTTGGTCACCTTGAGCTGGGATTCCAAACGGGCCACAGAATCCTCGGCGCTCTTGACGTCCATGCGCGCCTTGAGCAGAGACAGGAAGTTGGCCTGGACGGATTCGATCAGGGTCAATTCAACATTGGTCAGAGAAGCCTCGGTGGACTCTCGATTCAACTTGGCCTTCTGCCAGTTGGCCAGGAGGTTGAAGCCCTGGAAAATCGGCTGGGAAAGATTCAGGGAGGCGACCCAATCATCTTCCTGACCGCTGTAGGAATTGCCGCGATTGTAATGGGTATACCCGAAAGCCGCGCCGAAAGCGGGTCCGAACTGCCCCAACGCCGACCTCTGGCCGAATTCCGCACCCTTCAACTGAGCTCGAATGGCCTGCATGTTCGGATTGGACGTCAAGGCGCGTTGCACGCACCGTCCAAGATCGTAGGGACCGGAGATGTCGTCCGTCTCCGAGACGCTCATTGCCGGATCGGCATCCTGAGCGAAAACAATACCGGCCGAAGCCAGGAGGGTCGAAAAAATCAGGGCCAAAAACAACCGGGTACAGTTCATATTCGAATTCCTGCCTGAAATTGCACGTTAAGTTGAACCATCAACAATCATCAATCCAACTGTTTATCAACTCTCTTTCCAGGCCGCAAGCCCAAAAGATCAATCGTTGCGTAACACCGCGCAGTCGGACGGATCGCCCTGGAGCTTCTCCAAAGTATGCCGGAAAGTCGGCAACAGGGGGGCGAGGCATTCCGCCACGGCCTTGGGACTGCCGGGCATGTTGACGACAAGTGCCCGCCCCAAGGTTCCGGCCACGGCGCGGGAGATGGCCCCGTGCGGTGTCTTGGCCAGACTGGCCGCGGTCATGGCCCGCTCATAGCCAGGCAGACGCTTCTCTATGACGGCCAGCGTCGCCTCGGGAGAAACATCCCGGGGAGCGACGCCCGTGCCGCCCGTGGTCAGGATGAGATCGAAGCCCTGAGTCAGGGCCAAGTCAGCCAGGAGGCCCTTGAGCTGGCCCTCCTCGTCCGGAATGACGAATCCCTGCACGCAGTTCAGGTCCAGGGCCTCGCCCACGAGCCTGCCCACCAGCGGGCCGGATTCGTCCACGCGCTCGCCCCTGGCTCCCTTGTCGCTCAAGGTGATCCACGCCAGGGCGTAACCGGTACGCGAGACTTCAAAACGCCCTTCGCCCGGCGTCATATCGTCGAGAGCCTCGACAAGATACAAGGGGCGGGACGCGTCTTCCGTTCCCTGAGTCAGCCAGGCGGCCGAACGGACCAAAAACGCGCCGCCGTCTCCGGTGAGCCGATCGCCCACGAGCAGGCCGGGGCGGATCGTATCCGTTACCAGAGGAGCCGGGAACGCTCCCCCGGCGAGAGAACACAGATGGATGAGGCCGCCTTTTTTCACCGGGGCCTCCAGCCGTAAATTCAGATTCTTGCAGGACATGGTCTCTCCCTTGCTTATCAGGCCAACAGGACCGACAGGATACCGGCCACGAACACGCCGCCGAAGATGCCGGGACCGCCGATGGCAACCAACTGCGTGCCCACCTGGTTGCGGAAACGCGGCGTCAGGAGCGGAATGATGTTGCCGCCGAGCACGGCCCCCATGGTCCCCGCCACATAGGCGGCCACGGGCCGGTACTCCTGCGGCACGAAGAAATACACGCACAGAAAGGTTATCAGGGCGGGAAGGACCAGGGGAATGCGGACGCCGGTGACGGGGTCCGGTTTTGACATGGCGTAGCATCCCCCCGCGACCATGAGCATGACGAAGCCGATCCACGGGTACACCCCGTCCGCCTGAAAGATCATGTGCTGGCGTATAATGAAGGTAATGCTCAGAAGCAGGGGCATGAGAAAGCCGCCCACGTTGATGGCGAAGACCTGCTTCTTCAGCTCGCTCTCCCCGCCCGCGTCGATGCGCACGGGACGGCCGCTCTCGTCCAGCCCGAAGCTGACGGTGCGTGGCTTGTTGACCACCACCAGCCGCTCACTGGTATGAACCGGGATATTCACCATGCGCCCGAGCAGGATGGCGATGAACATGAGCACGCCCTGCGCCGGAGTCAGCCCCAGCTTGGAAAAGGCGTCGGCCACAAGGGACACCGGCAGAAAGACGAACAGAAAGAAAAGCGCCACCAAAAGGAGCAGTGCCGGGATGATGCCGCCGGAATATTGAAAATACGGATACATTATATACACCTTGGATTAAGGATGCGCCCGGGCCTCTCGCTTTTGCTTTTATCCCGGCCCTATAGTAAGGCAACATACACGCAGTTGGGATGTATCCTAACTTGAAATCGAAGTAAATCAAAGCACTCAGAGGCACACATGAAAGGCATCATCCTCGCGGGCGGCTCCGGCACACGGCTCCATCCGCTGACCAGGGTGGTCAGCAAGCAACTGCTGCCCGTCTACGACAAGCCCATGATCTATTACCCTCTGTCCACCCTGATGCTGGCGGACATCCGGGACATCCTGATAATCTCCACTCCCCACGACCTGCCCAATTTCAAAAAACTTCTCGGCGACGGCTCCCAGCTAGGCCTGAACCTGAGCTACCGCGAACAGCCCAGACCGGAAGGACTGGCCCAGGCTTTTCTCATCGGCGAGGATTTCATCGACGGCGACAACGTCTGCCTGGTGCTCGGAGACAACATCTTCCACGGTCACGGCCTCGGCTCCATCCTGAAGTCGGCCGGAGGCCTGCAAAAGGGCGGCCTGGTCTTCGCCTATCTGGTCAAGGACCCGGAACGCTACGGCGTGGTCGAATTCGACAAGGACTTCAAGGCGCTCTCCATCGAGGAAAAACCGGCCAGCCCCAAATCGAAATACGCCGTCACGGGCCTCTACTTCTACGACAACGACGTCATCGGCATGGCCCGGTCGCTCAAGCCGTCGGCGCGCGGGGAGCTTGAGATCACGGACATCAACAAGCTCTATCTCGAACGCGGCGACCTGGAGGTCCAGACCCTGGGCCGGGGCTACGCCTGGCTCGACATGGGCACCCACGAGTCACTACACGGGGCGTCCGGCTTCGTTCGCGCGGTGCAGGCCCGGCAGGGATACGTCATCTCCAGCCCCGAGGAGATCGGCTACCGCATGGGCTTCATCTCACGCGACCAGCTCATGCGCCTGGCCTCGGAAATGAGCAACAACGATTATGGACGCTACCTAATGGAAGTGGCCAAGGAAGCTCCCGGCATGTTCTGATTCGGCTGCCCGAATACCAAAAACGACGAAGCCGCTTCCCCCGACAACGGGAAGCGGCTTCGCGGAAAAAGAATTCGAGACGCGATTCTGAAATCGCGTTTTCCACGTTCTAGTGGTGGTTCTCGTGCATGGCCTCGCGCACGCGGATGACGCCTATGGCGAGAATCCAAGCCAGATAGATGAAAATCAAGGACACGCCGACAAATCCGGCGCCGGTGCTCTGAGTCATGCCGTGAAGCAGTTCGCCAATCATGTTATTCCTCCTCGCTCGCCCAATTTACTTGAAAGATATACCTTATTGCCCCTCGAACAGGCTTGTTGTCAACCCCCTCCCGCCATTTGGCCGATTCCTCCGGGAGAAACCGAATCCATTGTCAGCCCCCCTGCCTTGCGAAGGCAGAGGCCGGACGTGCCGCCGTGACCGGCCCGGCCCTGGTATGCTTGTCAGAACCTCGGCTTTGGCCTAATATTATCGACAGACGCGAAACCCTTCAACAAACGACAGAACATGGGCATTCTGGACTCTCTGGGCAAGATATTCTCCCGATCCGGGAAAGGCGGCTCCCCGGCCGCGCCCGATACTGCCGGGTCCACGGCAGACGTCCGCATAGGCACGAAAACGGCCTCGCCGCCCTCGGCCACGAGCCGAAACGAAACCTTCCACGCCGATCCGGTCGATGATGCCGCCCTCGGTTTCAGCATCACCATAAAAGACGGCCGAATCACCAAGCGCAAAGCGTTCCGCGTCACGGTCAGAGGGCTTGCTGTCTTCATTCCCCGATTGGGCAAGACGTATCCGGTGACCGACATCAGCACGTCCGGCCTAGGCTTCAGCTTTGAAAAACCCAGGATCAAGACCGGAGCGAAGATCAAAATGGATCTGCTTCTGGACGGCGGGCGAGTGGTGGAAGGCGTCCCGTGCGAAGTCGTGCGCCATGAACGCGGCGTTGTCGGCTGCATCTTCAAAGACATGGACCGGAAGCAGGAGGAAGCGGTGGACCACCTCGTCCTGGAAGGCGAAAAGCAGCTCGCCGCCCGACGGGTCGCCACCAGGGGAACGAAGAACTAGCCTTCGCCCCCGCCCTCCCCGCGCAATTCCATTATATACGCCTCAAGGTCGTTGGGTTCGCCCGGCTTGTGCTCCTCGGGATAGAGCAACGCGGTCATGAAGAAGACGCTGCCGATGCGAAGCGCCGTCGCCGCGCTCGTGGAGAACCGTTCTAGCCGCCCGGCGATATCGTCGCCCATCGCGCCGGGTATTCCTTCCACGAGTTCCTCGGAGTTTTCAGCCAGCCCGGCCAGCAGTGCGGCCTTTCGTTCCAGGCAGGCCTGAAAAGCGGCCTGCCCCTCATCGGCCAGGGCACGTTCCCCTTCCGCCTCGATACGCCCGACCTCGGCGTTCACTTTTTCCAGATACGCTATCAATTCCGACAAACCATCGTTGGACATGATATTCTCCTGATTTTTTACGTTGAATATAGCCGTGGAACTCCTGGAAAACAAGTGAGAGCGAAGGACGTCGACCACCTTTACGGAACTAAATCCGCTTTACACGGAGGCCAAGAGGTTTTACCTGAATGGGTCCCGGAACACGAACTCCCAAGGAGCCCTGAATTGAGCATTCTATCCTCCAGCCTCGGGCTGACACGATACCGCATAATAGAAGACGTGCCTAACGAACTTCTTCAGCAGGTGCCTGAAAAACTGAGGCAATTCTGCATGGTGGACATCGACGGCACAGCCGACGAGCGTGCCTTCGGCTGGGCAAACATCGACGACATGCTGGACATGAACTGGGCCGTGTCGCCGCCGGAAAAGGCCAACTATTTCGCCTTCTCCCTGCGTCTGGACACCCGACGAATTCCGCCGTCCGTGCTCAAGAAGCACAACACCATCGCGGTGAACAAGGAGCTGGCGCACAACAAGGAGCAGGGCAAGAACTTCGTCTCCCGCGACCGCAAACGCGAGATCAAGGAACAGGTCGCCCTCAGGCTTCGCGCCCGAACCCTGCCCATCCCGGCGGTCTTCGACATCATCTGGAACCCGACCACCAACCGGATTTATCTGTCCACCACCAACGCCAAGGTCCGGTCCCTGTTCGAGGATCATTTCACCCTGACCTTCGATCTCCATCTGGAGCCGCTGACCCCGTTCTTCATGGCCATGGACATCCTCGGCGAAGACGCCGCGCCCAGGCTGGAAAACCTCGACCCGACCATATTCGTTTAGGAGCACGCCATGGATCTTTCACTCGTTGAACGCGAAAACACCCTGCTCGGTCAGGACTTCCTGACCTGGCTCTGGTTCAAGACCGACCAGGACACCGTGCTCTTCAAACTCGAAGACAACCGGACCTTTACCCTGCAAATGGAACAGAAGGTCTCAGTCCAGGGCGGCGAAGGCGAAACCAAGGCCACGGCCACGGTATCCAGCCCGGCGGGCGAACTCTCCGAGGCCAAGACAGGTCTGCGCACAGGCAAGAAAGTCAACAAGGCCCAACTGCTCTTTGCCATGGACGAGGACGAATGGCTGGTCACGGTCAACTCCACGGATTTCGGCCTGTCCGGCCTGAAAACCCCGAAGATCAATACCAAGGATGACGAAGGCGACGACCCGGACGCCAAATTCCTGGAAAAGATGTTCCTGCTGGAGCGTTGCCTGGAAATGATCGACGTGGCCTACACCCAATTCCTCAACCTGCGCCTGAGCAAGGATTGGGCCGAGGAATCCGCCAGGGTGAAGCTCTGGATCAACGGCTAGGTCATGACCTCCCCGTTCCGTATAGCCTGTTTCGGCGACAGCCTGACCGAAGGGTACGGCCTCGCCCCTGACGAAGCCCTGCCCGTCGTGCTGGAACAATCCCTGCGCGATCGGGGAGTGGACGCACGCTGCCTCAATTTCGGCGTGTCCGGCGACACTGCGGAAGATGGGCTGCGCCGTCTGGACCAGGTGCTTGAAGCGGACCCGGACGGCGTGATCCTGGCCTTCGGGGCCAACGACTGCTTTCTGGATGAACCGGCTGAAGACGTGGAGTCCAGGCTCGCCCTCCTGATCGAGGCGTTTCGGAAACGAAGCATTCCGGTCCTGTTGGTGGGCGTGAACGCCGAACTCAATCCCGACGAAGACTACAGGGCGAGCTTCGAAGCCGTCTATCCCTCCCTGGCGGAACGGTACGGCCTTCCCCTGTTCCCCGACATGCTCGCTCCGTACCAGGGCGACCCGTCCCTGACCCTGTTGGATGGGCTGCACCCCAATGCGGCGGGAGTGTCGGCCATTGGCCGCGCCCTGCTCCCCCTGGTCGAGGAACTGGCCACGACCGCCGCGCGATAGGCGGATTTCCCCCGTCCCCTTCCGTTTCCATTCCTTCTGGACACTGCCTTTCCGTCCCCATGGTCCTGTGCGCCGGCGGCCATGGGGACGGAAAGGGGCCGTCTTTTCTCCTGCCTCGTCCTGTATGCCCCCGCCGTAACGGGCCTTGTACTCCATCGCGGAATGCCATAGCGTAGCGCCTTGCCTTATACGCCCCTGCTTCTCATGGAAACAGCGGCGAAAAATGATGCGGGAAACCGGAGGAAGCCCATGCGCTACAAGTTGCAAATGATGAATACGGATTTCGGGGTAGGTATGTTCGCCGCCCTGCCGGACGTGAACCTGAGCCACAACGAAATGCTCGACCACCTCCGCGCTCACCCCTTCGACGACTACATGCATGAGTTCGTGCTTCAGGGCTTCAAGGAATTCCGTCCGCGCAAGCTGGAAAAAATGATTACGGCAATCATGCGTGACAAGGGCGAATCCGATCCGGCGGTCGCCGCAATCATGTATGAAGCGTGCATCTGCCATCAACGCCTGAACCGGCTCCTGCCCCTGTTCGACGGCGTCGATCCCGAATTTCTCCTGAATCATACTCCGGCCATCCACATCCGCTCCCATCTGCTTGTGGACCAATCCCGGCACCGGGAATGGGCCCGCATCTTCGGCCGCAACATCTTCACCCTCGCGCCCCTGCCCGACCCGAAGGATGCGCCCGAACCGCTTTTCGACGAAAAGAAGCTGGATGCGCCCGAGCCGGTGAGCGCCGCGACGATTCGCGCCGAGATGGACGGCAACCTGCCCGCGCCCCTGCCGCGCAGGCCTTTGCAGGAAACCATCGACACCGCCCTGCCCGCCCTGGACAAGGCCGACGCCTTCATGGGCCCAGCCATGGAGCACAGGGCGTCCCTGTCGCCCGTGGCCCGGTTGCGTCACTGGTCCGTCAAGACGCGTACGGTCAACGGCAACCTGTCCAACTCCCTGCATGGCTTGCAGACCTGCTACGGACGGGGACTTTCCATGGAACGGGCCGACGCCTCCTACGCCATGGAAATGGCCGAACGCTTTTCCTCCTACGCCAGCTTTGGACCCAAGGGCGTACTGAACTACGCCCGCGAGTACCCGCTGACCTACGCGTCCTTCGATGAACTGGATGCGCCCGCCATAAACCCGGCCGACATCCGGCTGGAAGTGCCCTATGCGGGCCAGAGGCTCCACTGGCTGGAAGGGCATGGCCCCGACGGCGAGCCGATTCTGGTCCCGGCCCAGTTCGTCTTCCTGTTCTGCAACCTGGACGAACAGACCCTGTTCAGCGCGCTGGGCTCCACCGGCCTGGCTTCGGGCAACACCCTCTTCGAAGCCAAGGCGGCCGCCCTTACCGAAGTCATCGAACGTGATTCGGACGCGACGCAGATATTCGACCCCAAACGGTGTTTCCGCGTGAGAAGCTGCGATCCCGAAATCGGCTCGCTCCTCCAGAACTACCACGAGGACGGCATCGACGTCTGGTTCATGGACATGACCACCGAACTGGGCGTGCCGTGCTACAAATCCGTGGTGCTTGGCAAACACGGCGACGTGAACAAGGGAGGCGGCTGTTCGCTGAACGGCAAGGCCGCCCTGGTTTCGGCCATGACCGAAACGGCCTACCCGTACCCCGGCCCCAAGAGTGGACCCGCGCCGGAAGGATTGCCCGTCCGCAACCTGGAAGACCTCCCCGACCTGTCCACGGGCAGCGCCGAGGGAGATGTGATGGTGCTGGAAAAAACGCTTCTGGCCAACGGCTACCGGCCCGCTTACGTGGACCTGACCCGCAGGGACCTGAACATCCCGGTGGTCCGTGCCATCGTTCCCGGCCTGGAGCTGATCTCCGACTTCGACCAGTATTCCCGGGTCAGTCCGCGGCTGTATCGGAACTACCTCAAAGCGTGCGAGTAACCCGGGCTTCCCGGCGGCGCTTGCGCGGCCCCTTGGTTCCGAGGGTCCGGTAGGTCACCTCCAGAACGCCCGCCCCGCCGAAGAGCGCGGCCAGCACCCAGACATTGGCCGGATCGTCGCCGACGCTCTGCCAGACCATGGCCCCGAAAGCGGCGGCGCAGGCCACTACGCCCAGGGCGGACAGAGTCCGGCCCGCCCCGGCGTCCTCATCCTTGAAATTGGCCGCGTTGACCACGGCGAACAAGGACAGGAACCCCGCGCTGCCCAGGGTGGAGATGAAGGAAAGATCGCCCACGTTGGCCAGAATGAGGGCGAGCGCGGACGTGACCAATAGGCCCTCGGCGGGCGCGCCCCACATCTGCCGTTCAAGCTGAACCGGCAGTTCCCCTTCCTTGGCTATGGTGTAACAAAGCCGTGAGGAGCCGTAGAGGGTCGCGTTGATCGCGCTGAACGTGGACAGAAGCGCGGCTACGGCGATGAGGGTAAAACCGGTCCGTCCCAGGAACGGCCTGGCAGCTTCCGCTAGGGCGTAGTCGCGGGCCCCCGTGATGGCGTCAAGCGGCAGGTTGCCCACCACCACGACGGCGATGGCCACATAAAGCAGGATCACGAAGCCCACGGATAGATAGAACGCGAGCGGCAGGTCCCGCTCGGGATCGCGGATTTCCGCGCCGGTATTGGCAATGAGCTCGAACCCCTCGTAGGCCACGAAGATAATCATTCCCCCCGCCACCAGGGGCAGCATCGGAACCCAGGTGTCCGGGGCCAGCCGCGCGGGCTCCACGCCCTTGACGCCGACTACCAGGAAGAAAAGCAAAATGGATATCTTGACGACCACCACGTAGGTCTCGGCCTTGCCGACCACTTTGGCGCTGGTCAAATTCAGGACTGCGGGCACGATGATCGCCAGGGATATCAGTCCGTGCCGCACCAGCCAACCGGTGTTCTCCGGGAAGAACACGGCCCCGTATGAGCCAAAGGCGTGGGCATAGAGGGCAAGCATGACGACATAGGAAAACCACAGCAGCACATTGAGCGCGCCCACATGCATGGAGTTGCCGAAAATCCGATCCAGGAAGACCACGGTTCCGCCCGCCCCGGCGTATCGCACGGACAGCCGCGCATAGGAGGAGGCGGTGACGAGGGCGACCAGTCCGGCCAGCGCGAAAGCGACGGGCGTGCCGCCGCCCGCCAATTGCACGCTCAGTCCCAGCACGGCGAATATGCCGCCGCCCACCATGCCTCCCACCCCGATGGAGACCGCTCCCCACAGGCCCATTTTGTTGTCCTTCACGACCATATCACGCTCCGTTTACGGCTGTCGGCCGGGATTTCCCCGCTCCTGTGAGAGGACAGAATACTCCAATCCATCCCATCGATAAAGCCGACGCCGCCCTTCGCCTCACCGCCCGGCCACAAACGGCCAAAAGCATTGACTCGCCGCAGGATTGCACGATATTGAAACTACCTCGCGCCGGGGGAAAATCGGATAGGCAAAACAAGCCCGGTCCTTGAACAGGCCGGTTCGCATTTTCCTTCCCCGAGCGGATACCGCACATATGCCGGAGTGGTGGAATGGCAGACACACGGGACTTAAAATCCCGAGATCCTTAGGATCGTGAGGGTTCAACCCCCTCCTCCGGTACCATTTATACAACAAGTTAGGCCGGTTCTCCGGCCTAACTGCTTTTCTGCGACCAAAACGCAAACGTTCTGGCCCTGCTTTCCCTTTTTTCCCGTTCGGGAATTACGCCCCGCTCTCCGTTTCTGATGAATGGATCAGAATCGACCAAAGACGTGGACACCGCCAATGACAGCGACTGCGATAATGTTTGATCGTTTCATGTGAAAGTATGCTCTTCACGGGCAGCGGAGATTTTCCGCTGCCCGGGTAATATTAGCGGTCGGACTCCATGCGAATGCTCTCCGCATACAGACGGGCTTCGATATACTGGGAAAGAGCGGCCACGGCGCGATCGCACACTGGGAAGATCGGCACGCCACTGTTGTGTAATGCATCGCGCATGGGGTCATACAGCCTGCCGCCATCGATGACGCCGACAACGGGCTTGTCGCTACGGCCGACAACCTCCGCCAGAAGCTGCACAATGCCGCTTTCCGCCTTCATGTCGAAAGCCGGAACATCCGTCTCCAGCAGCGTGTGCATGGCCGGGGAAAGCGGATCAAGGCCTACGACAACCGCATCAACACCTTCGTCATGGGCGAGAATATCGGTAATTTCGGCATGGGCCTGGTCGTCGGCAGAGGGATTGATGTCCAGGGGATTGTGCACGGTCACGAGCCCCGACAGTCTCTTGGCGTCCAGGATTTCCGTGATCTTCTGATGGGATTCGGCTGAGAACGAAGCCAACTGCATCTGGTAATCGTCGGAGTGAATCGAATCCGCCATACCCACGGTTTCGAACCCGGCCCCGGATACGGCCGCGAGACGGTTGCCGTTGATACGTTTCCCGGCCATGTTCTCCGCCAGCAGGAAGAGGTCCTGGAACTCCGTGAAATTGCGGGCGACGATGGCCCCCGCCTGCCGCACGCAGGATTCGCAGACCATGTAATCGCCAGCCAGCGAGGCCGTGTGTCCAGAGGTCGCGCTTTTGCCTTCGGGAGTGCGTCCCGCCTTGTAAAATACCACCTCCTTGCCCGCCAGCACGGCTTCCCGCACAGCGGTGCAAAACTCCAATCCATCGAGATCGTTGAACCCTTCAGCGTAGACAGCGATAACGTCCACTTCTGTGGAATCCCTGAAGTGTTTGACCATGTCGCCCAGCGTCAAATCGGTCTGATTGCCCATGGAAATCATGTATGCCGGCTTCATTTCCGGACACTGCGAAGAGCGATGCAACATGAAGGCCCCGGACTGGGATACCAACGCGGCGCGCCGATACGCGGATTCGCGGTCCTTGGGCAGCTTTTCCTCCGGAATGAACCAGGTGTCGTACTTGCCCGGACGGGAAACCACGCCCATGCAGTTTGCTCCAAGAAAAACAGGCCCGCCGTCACCGTTCCCGTGCGCCTCGTCAATGGCCTCAATGACCTTTTGCGCGCGCTCGCGGCTTTCTTCTGTCTCGCCCATGCCGCCGGGGATGAGCATGACGGAATTGGCGGCGTCGAAACGGATGATTTCATCCACCAAACCCGGCACCTGGTCGGCTCCCACGGCCACGACGAACATGTCCATCTTTTCGGGCAAATCCGCCAGGTTGGGATAGCACTTCACGCCGTCGATCTCGTCCACTCCCTCACGGAGCAGGAAGATGTCTTCCTTGGCGAATCCTTCGGCCAGAATGTTGTCGAGGATGATGCGGCCGAAATTCCTGCGCTTGGTGGAAGCGCCGATCAGGCCGATCTTTCCGGGATGCAGAAGGTTCTCGATCTTGCCGATGGGACGCCGGTTCTCCCTCTCGCGGGGAGACCCGAACTTGCACATGCCGTCCAGGGGAACCATGAGGAAATCCGTGAAGGCGTATGGATTGATTTCCATTTCGTTGATGACGAATTCGGCATCCGGATTCATGGGGGAATAGTGGCGGCCCATTTCGATGAAGGAAGAGAAGCACTCCACCAACTGCTCGTCGGTGACAATGCGACGTTGCCCCCGAGTCAGGCCAGCCAGCTTCCTGTATGAAATGGTTTTGCGGAAAAGTTCGAAGAACGCCTTGCCGTCAATCAACTCGCAGGACGCCGCCACGATGGCCTGCCCCTTGCGAAACCGTTCGGCGTACAATTCCGTATCGGTGCCGCCCAGGCCCGCCGAAACAACCATGCCGAATTCACGGGTGTTGCGCAGGCCGACGATGAGCTCGTTGCCGAACGCCGAGGAATCCGGCGGCATGAATTGGACCATGAGCACGCCCTTGAGGTCCCTGCGGATGGCGGCGACGAGGTTCTCTCCGGCAAGTCCCCGATATTCCGCGGGAGCGTGCTCGGGCGCAAGGTTTATCATGTTCGCGTAATTTTCCGGGACGTCGTACAACATTCTCCGGACAGCCGAACGAATTTTATCCGGGTTCTTGGGGACCACTCGAACGCCGCCGACCTCGGTTTTGTGGACGATGGTCGGAGAGACGATCTTGAGAACGACCTTCTCCCCGGGCAACGCGTTCAATTCGTCATCGGAAGAACGCGCCCCGCGAGGAAGCAGAATGCACTTGGGAGGCGTTTCGGCTCCCGACCGGCCCAACAGGTTATATACTTCGTATTCAAAAAGATAATCGCGGCCTTCCTCTCTGGCGGAGCGGAAAAGGTCGGAAATGGCGTCAAATTCAATGGCGACGCTGTTCAGTACTTCCATGGTAAAACCTTTTTGGTTGTTCAGCAGCGGCCTCGCGGCCTTGTACCACCGCTTGAGGACATCTTCCCTGCGCGGATCAGCCGGATCAAAATCGATACAGGGTTTGGTGGCGCAGAGATGGGGACCGGACGCCGCGAACTTGATCTCCATTGTATGGGCAAGAGAAACGACCTCATGCTCATCAAGTCCTTTGCGCATCATGGCCCAGCCGCCTACGGCTCCGCCTCGCAGGGAATCGATGACGTGCCATCCCTTTGCCTCCGTTTCGGAATCATTTCATTCAAAAACGATCTCAGGTTGCTTTTATTCAAAGGCGTTAAGCAGTTTCTTTGTTTGCTCAACTCCATATCAATTTGAATGATGATTTAAACATCGAGCCAAGTGGGCCACAAATTCCGCCAACAGGGAATCTTCGAGATTTTTACACTGATAGTTTGTGCCATCCACCGAAATAACTGGCGTTTTCCCTTTCAGTCCTTGCCTTGCTATCTCCAGATAACAGGTGGTTACTCGGACACAAGCCGAGACCCCTTCGTTTTTCAGATGGGTCCGGAGCCGTCTGGCGGCTCGTTCAGCCCGGTTTGTGTCAGGGTCCAGGATGGTGATTGTTATCCCTGACATGCTGGACCTACCGCGTAGTGTGTATGAAACGTTCGGCTTCCAGAGCCGCTATGGTGCCATCCGCCATTGCCGTGGTGATTTGCCGGTATTTCTTGGGACGCACATCGCCCGCGGCAAACACGCCGGGCAGGGAGGTCGCCATGACGTCATCCGTAATGATATAGCCATGCTCGTCGAGACGCAGTTGTTTGGCAAAAGCGTCGGTGCCGGGCTGTTGGCCCATGAACACGAACACGCCGTCGCATTGCAACTCGCTCTCCTCACCGGTCTCCATATTGCGGAGGGTAACGGATTCAAGTTTGCCGTTTCCATTCAACGACAGGACTTCCGTGGAGTGCCGTGTGGAGGCGTTTTCCCTGGCCGCCAATGCATCCTGTGTGGATTGGGCGGCGAAGAAGCGGTCCATTTTCTCTACCAGAGTCAACTCGCTGACGCCGAGATCAAGCAGAGCGATCGCCTCGTCGAATCCACTGTTGCCGCCCCCCACGATGAGCACCCGTTTGCCGATATAGGGCGCGCCATCGCAGATGGCACAGTAATGGACCTGTTCACAGTCACCGGCCACGGGAAGAGGAACCGGCTTGCGGCCTGTGGCGACAATGACCGCCTTCGCCGTATACGTCTCGTCGTCCGCCTCGATCCGCTTTACAGCCCCGGACAGGTCCATGGAGTCGATGCAGACCGCTTCCTCAACGGTCACTCCGAGCGACTCGACTTGCTTCTGCATTCTCTCCATGAGTTCCATGCCGCCGATGCTGGCATAGGAAGGCATGTTCTCCACTTCTTTGGTCCAGTTGACCAACCCGCCACAGGCATTTTCATCCAGCAACAGAACATCCAGGTTCGCTCGGGCCGTGTACACGGCTGCGGTCATGCCTGCGACGCCGCCGCCGAGAATGATAACGTCATATTCATTACTCATGATCGACTCCGCCGCGACTACAGGGATGCATGGAGCGCTTTCAATTCACGCGGATTCATGAGGCCGGAGTAAATGTTCGCAACCTCGCCGTTTCGGATGAAGATCAGCGTGGGAACGCGCTCAAAACCGAGTTCCGCCATGAGATCCCCTTTGACTTCGCTGTCAACACAATACAGTTCGGTTTCAGGAGACTTGGCGCCGAACTTCATAAGTGCCTTTTCCATGTTCTTGCAGTGCGGGCAGAGCTCCTTGTAAAAAATGACGATGGCGTCATTGTAGGAACGGAAAAGCTCGGATGAGGCCTGATCTGTGATATTCTTTATTTCATTCATTGATTTATCTTGTTTTGTTAGTGGTATGCTATGGCGGCAAGGGCTTCCATGTTCAGAATCTGCAATTTGTTATCCCGCAGTATCTTTATGAGCCCAACTCTCTCAAGCGATTTGAGCGCCTTGTATAAGGTGGCTCGATGCACTCCCAGTATGGACGCGATATCCTTCATTCGCAGTGAGCCGAGCGAAACAATATCATTGGAAGGCAGATCCATTGAATTATAGCGCAGAAGCACGAATTTCACGATTCGTTGCATCATAGTGTCGAGCCCCAACGAAGCCAACTGATTGCTGAGGACATTCACTTTTTGAGAAAGCGTGTAAATAATATCCTTCGCAATACAGGGGTGCGTTTCCAGCATTATGTCCACCGTCTCCTTGCAAAAGGAGTAGACCACGGCGTCCTTGTGGCAAACAAAAGAGCTGTCGATCGGTTCCTTGGTGAAAAAGGGCACCTCACTGAAGAGCGAATTCTCTTCCACATGCATGATGATCTTTTCGTTGCCGCCAGAGGATGTCCGCTTCATGGACACGGTTCCGGACTGGAGATAGCGCAACTCCGTCACCAACTCCCCCGCGAAGACAATATGCTCGCCCTGTTTGAACTCTTTGCGGACACCCAAAGGCAAAACCTTATTCCAGGCGCCGCTGTTGACTTTTATTCGCCAGAATTCGTTTACATGCGGTGCCGACATATCGTCTCCCGTGCGGGGAAGTTGGTCTTGCGCGAATTTTAACTGGTTCGCAGTTCCCCGATGTACAGTTTCAATTTTTGCAGCAATTCCTTGGCCTTTTCGGGATTGCTTTTGATGATGTTCTCCAACTGGAATGGGTCCTTGCGGCGATCAAAGAGTTCATCCATATGCGGCACCGAAACTTTCGCCCCGGGAACGCAGGTCCACATCTCCTCTTTCATCTCCAACTTCGCGGACTGTGCGCCCGCGTTGCCGCCGGAACCGGAACCATCGTAGAATATCTTGTTCATGGAGTCCGTGTCGATCTCCTTTTGAATCCAGTGTATATAGCTGTAATCATGGTTAATAATAGACCAGGACATGCCATAATAACCAGCTATGGCGAAATCGCGGACCGTATCGGTCTCGCCGCGCATGACCGGCAGCAGACTGATGCCGTGCATGTCGTCGGCATCATAAGTCGAGATGCCTTCATGCCCGGTCTGCTCCACCGCATCGGTCCCAAGCCCCAGGCCGTCGAGAAGCGTGGCGGTAATGTCCACGTTCTGGACAAAGGAGTCGATACGCTTGCCGCCCTTCAAACCGGGAACATGGACCATCAGGGGAACATGCACCAACTCTTCGTAAGGCCAGGGGCGGCATTTACGCATCAGGCCGTGGCCGTGCTCGCCGGAACCCATTGGCTGCCCGTGGTCGGAAGTGACGATGACCATGGTATTGTCCCAGAGTCCCTGCGCCTTGAGCGAATCGAAAAGCTTGCCGAGCCACTTGTCGACCAGAGTGACTTTTTCCGCGTAGAGAGCGCGAATGTGAGCGCACTCCTCTTCGGTCATGACGCCATCGATCTCGGTCCACGGGGCGAGCAGCAGCGGATTCCCCTCGTAATCCGGATTGTACGGGCACGGCTTCTTTTCCCAAACGGACGGCGGATCCCACGGCTCGTGGGGATCGAACGAATCGAGCCAAAGGAGGAACGGCCGATTGGGATCACGCTTCTCCTTCAGCCAACTATCCGCCTCGGAGATCACCACCGAAGCGTAATTATCCGCATCCGAATGCCAGTTCTGGCGCTGTTTCAAGTAGCACTCGGCTTCCCGGATCAGGGATTTGCTGGAATCGTCGTACTCGCCGTCCTCATCCTTCTTGAGCCAATTGGGAGAAAGATAGTCCTCTCCCTTGAATTCGGCCTTGAGCGGGACATTGCTGAAGGTTTCGTGATCCAACTCATGGCCGTTGCAGAAACGGACATAGTCGAATCCACGGGAATAGCCGTATTTGGGGAGACGCATCGGCGGGGTGTCATACACCAAAGCCGTCTGCACATCGCGACACCAGAGAACATCGGTGATGGACGTATCCTCCGTGGTCAGCGGACGCCAGCCGCTCTCCGGCAAGGTATACCGTCCCGTAAGGAGGGCTCGACGAACCGGAATGGTCGGCAGTCCCTCACTGTACGCGTTTTCGAACAGGAAACCGTCTTCGGCGAACTTGTCCAGATTCGGAGTTTTGACTTCCTTGTTCCCGTAACAGCCCAAGTAATTGAACTGTAGGGTGTCCAGCATGACGAACAGAACGTTTTTGATTTGGGATTTAGACATTGAACTACCTTATTGAGTTAAACTGATTCGGAATCGGCTGCCGACTTCAGCGATCGAACGGAAGTGCCGTCAGTCTTCATGATTCCGAAACCGGTTGCGGCCAAAGCCAGAGATACGAATGGAATTATCACGTTAAAAAAGGCGAAGGGAACGTAATCCACTGCGCCGACGCCGAGTATGCCAAGGATATAGAAGGCGTGAACGGACCAGGGCACCAGAGGACACCCCAGGGTGCCCGCGTCTTCACAGGTGCGAGAAAGCACCTGGGGAGCGATCTTCGCGTCTTTGTAGTTCTGGCCGAAGGCCCGGCCGGGAACCACCACGGCCAGGATTTGGCTGCCGGTACCAAGCAGAATGATGTAGGCGGCACCGAGAGTCGCGCCGACAAGCGAAAGCGCGGAGTTCGCGCCCCGCAACATCGCGTCCAGCAAGACCTCAAGCACGCGGGCTTTTTCCAGGATACCGCCAAAAGCCATGCCGCTGGTAAGCAGCAGGATCGTGACCATGACGGACATTAGACCGCCACGGGAAAGAAGCGAATTCAATTCCGGGGAAGGCGTGGTAGCCGTGTAGCCGGTCGTCAACTGCTTGGCCAAAACGGAAATGGTGGCACCGTCATACAACGCAATCGCCAATGCGCTGAGAATGCAGACGACCATGACAGGCAGGACAGGCATTCGTTTATAGGCCAGCACCACCATCAATACGGGAGGCAGGAACGCGATGGGGGAAAGCGAATAGCTCGCTTCCAGGGAAGTGAGAATCGCATTGATATTCCCCACGCCGGAGAGATCGCCGGAATGCATGGAGCCAAGCACGGTATAGCCGACGATGGAGATCACGGCTGCCGGAACGGTGGTCCACAACATTGAGGCTATGTGCGTGAAAAGCGGAACCTCGCAGACTGTGGCGGTAATATTCGTCGAGTCGGAGACGGGCGACATCTTGTCGCCGAAGTAAGCTCCTGAAACAATGGCCCCCACGGTCCACGCGGGATTGAACCCCATTGCTCCGCCGACTCCGAGCAGGGCCACGCCGATGGTGCCCATTGTGCCGAAAGAGGTTCCCGTCGCCAGAGAGGCAACCGAACACAACACAAAGGTGGATGTGAGAAAATGCTCAGGAGCAATAAGCTTGAGCCCCCAGTAGATGATAACCGGGATAGTGCCGGAAGCCATCCAGGAGGCGATAATCATGCCGACAAGCATCAGGATGGCCACCGCAATTTGAATACGCCCCACGGCCGCAAGCATCCCCTCCTGCAACTCCCCCCACGAATAGCCGATTTTCAGGGCCATGACGCCCGCCACGGCCACGGCCACAAGCAAAGGCAAAACAGGCGGACGCACGCCGACCACAACTGTCCCGTACAAAATAATTGCGACAGGAATCGCGAAGGTTAAGAAAGCCCACAGTAAAGATGGTTTTTTCCCGTCCGAACTCATTTCCTCTCCTCTTTCGGCATATAATTCACTGTTTTTCCAACATCATTATTTCGAGCAAGTTGCTAAAATGCTTGTAAGATCCACGTAGCCTTGTTGCCAGGTCTTGTTGTTACGATAGGTCTGATCGCGGAGCGTGTCTGTTGCCTAGGCAACAAAGGCTGCGCAATCGAACAATTTATTGCAGACACACCTCTTCGGCCGAAAAGAAGCGCTGCAATGCAATAAATCAACGTTGCCAATCCACATGGTTTGACTTCGCCGCAATAAAAAGACGTTTGTTCACCGAAGGATATTCCATACGATCGAAACCGTTCCGCCGAAGGCCTGGTCCGCAGGCCCCCTCTTCCCGACGTGAACAATGGCATTGAACGCCGAAGGCCAAGGAAGAACTCCCTTGGGCCTATCGCCGCATGAGTCACCACACATCGCCGGGGATTTACGGAAACTAAAGACTTTGCTGATGCAGTATGCGCGGATGAGAAGACATTACCTGAAGCCGTTTTGATTTGATCGATCGATTCCTTCTGAAAAACGAAAGGCTCTCCCATTTGACGGGACTAGCGAGGAACCATCAAACCGAGCCCAAAGCTCAAAGGAGAACTTCGCGCCAGTCTCAATCACAACGACAGAAAACACAAGTTCGGCTTGCCCTATCTTGCGGCTAAATTCGACAATGTTTCGAAAAACTGCCGACAGATGAGGAATGGTGTTAATTGGGAACGGACTGTGCGGACACGAAACTCGGGAAGCCCCTTGGCGGCAAATTACTCTGCGGCCAACACGCTTAAGCCTCCCATAGCGCCATTCGCCCCAGGTCAACCCGTCGAGAGGTCTTTCCTCAACCTATCCCCCGCCGCCGGATCAGAGGGGGGGGAAAAAACGGCCCTCGCCAAGCCCCCAAAAAAAAAGGGCTCCAACCAGTGGAGCCCTTTTGATCTATTTCCGAATGCCTAGGAGTTGCGACGCCTGCGGGCGTAAGCCAGGAACCCGAGCATACCGAGTCCCATCAGGAGGAACGACCCCGGTTCGGGAACGGGAGCGCCGGGATCGCCGGGAGTAACGGAACCGAAGGTGATGTCATCGAAACCGATCTGGTTGATAACGCCGCCGAAGCTGACCGAGTAAGCGATGCCCTCAAAAGCGACGCCCGTGGCCACGAAGGGGCTGAAATCGCCCGTGGGATCTCCGCCATCCGACGGAGTGACGTCCAGATTCAGGGTGGCGAGCAGATCGCCGGTGCCATCGAGGCCGCTCCACACATTCACGCTGCCCGGGTTGTTGATGGCGGAATAGAAAAAGGAGAAGCCGGTATCGAACCCTGCCGCGAGGCTCATGATGGCCGCGTCACCGTTCAGGAAAAAGAGGATGGTATCCGGGCTGGGCTCGTTGCCGAAGTTGCCGGTGCCACCGGCATCGGAGTCAATAATGCTCAGGGCGTTGTCGCTGAAAGAAACGCCGTAGTCCGTCCCGGAGTTACCCATGGAACTTGTTCCGCCGTTGTAGAAATCAAGAATCTGGTCATGATCGCCCAGCCCCTCGAAATCGAGAACAAGTGCCTGGGAAGGCGTCACGAGAAACAAACACATGACGAATGAAGAAAACAGAATTGCAACCTTGTAAATCCTATTCATAGCAGCCTCCTGGCAGTAGTATTCCCCAACCACTGACAAACGAAGCAAACACCATACCAAAGATATTGCTCATTTATTCCAGGATATTAGACAAAAACAGCAAAGACATCCTGTCGGTTTTCTTTACGTTTCGACAGAAAACTTTACTTTCGCGATCTGATCCGGCTGACATTCCATGTTTTATGGTAAACGGCACAGGCTCTCCCGGCGCGTTCGGACGGTCATGCGCCGCAACCGTCCAGCGGAATCAACGGCCGTCGACGGCTACAGTTGCACGGTGTTCAGGACGACCGACATGGCCTTGAACCAGAACTCGACCTCGTCGCCGGGCTCAAGGGCAAGGTCCCGGGCGCTCAGGGCGGAGATGAGGGCGCAGACGTCGGTGCCATCGGGGAGACGGCCCAGAACCTCGGTCAGCACAGGGGTGTCCGTGACCCGGAGAATCCGGGCTTCCAGACAGTTGCGCGCGCTGCCGGAGAGCCGCTCGGCCCGACGCAGGACATTGACCAGCGGGGCCTTGACCGTGGCGACGACGGGGCTGCCCGGCTGAATTTTCAAATTGCGCAGGGAGTCCATGGTGATGACCGCGCAAATCTTGAGATTGGAACGGGTCTCCAAAACCACCTGGGCCATAACCTGATCCGTGTCGACCTCGACGACGTGGCCCAAAAAGGAGTTGCGGGCCGAAGTGCGTTTGCGCATGGCCTCGTAGGCGTTGCGCACGATGGACTGCACGTCGCCCGGCGAAAACTGCTGGAAGTTGGCGGTCAGATCCAGGGAGGACTGCCCCAGGACTTCCTTGACGATGGTGATGGGCACGCCGCTGCGGAGCATCTCAACGGCCCGGGTGTTGCGCAGGGACTTGGGACAGACAAGGTCCTTGGACAAGCCGCATTCCTTGCCGCGCTCATAACAAATGCGCCGGAAATAGCCGGGGTCCACCCTGAAAAGCTCCCCGCGCAACCCGCAGCCCATAGGACTCTCCCGGAACGCGGCCAGCTCGGCGAAAAAGTCCTCGGGCAGCGGGACCTCGCGAATCCGGTCCTCCTTCCCCAAACGCACAAACGGCCCCTGTGCGTCAAACGCCTCGGCGTCGTCCAACGACAGGATTTCCCCGAGACGCGCGCCGGTATGGCGGACAAGCTGAAAGACCAGCCACAGCCGGGTCCTGGCCCGGACGCTGTCCATACGCCTGGCCGAATCCTTCCATTTCCTGAAAGATTCTTCCAGAGCGTTCATTTGCGACGGTTCCAGGTAGCTCACCTGATCCGAAACGCTGAAAAATTCGCGGGGGCACACCTTGCCCGAAGCCCTGTCTTCTCGCATGAAACCATCACCTGCCGAATTATCACGCCTTTATCCATTCGCGTGACTTGGTTGCGACATAACAGCACAGAACATAGGGAATTTAACGACGGGGCACAACCCGTTCGCAAACAGCCCACCCGCCGCGCCGAACGCGGCGGCGCAAGGAGAACCACCATGCACCGCATCCGTTTCTGTGCCGTCATGCTCACTCTGCTTCTCGCCCTGCCCACGAGCGCCTTCGCGGGCGACAAAGTCGTCCTGGCCGCCGGGGCTGGCTACAAGAAGATGGTCAACGCGCTCAACACGGCCTACGAAAAGAAAACCGGCCGATCCATGGACCTCATTTACGGCAACATGGGCAGAGTGACCACGCTGGCCAAGGAAAGCGGCAAGGTGGACATCGTCCTGGGCGACCGGCAGTTCCTTATCGTTCGGGCGGACCTGCCCGTGACCGAGGAGACCGAGCTGGGCCGGGGAAAGCTGGTCCTGGCGTTCGCCAAAGGGTCCGAATTTTCCAAGGAATCCGATCTGGACAACCCAAAAGCCGAACGCATTGCCCTGCCCGACACGAGCAAGGCTATCTACGGCAAGGCGGCGCGCGAATACCTGCTGACGACCGGCAGGCTCCCGGGCATCAAGCCCAGGCTGGTGGAAGTCGCCACCGTGCCACAGGTTTTTTCCTACTTAGCCACCAACGAGGTGGACATGGGCTTCATCAACCTGACCCATGCCCTCAACGTCAAAGACAAGCTCGGCGGCTACATGATCGTCGACGAGAAGAACTACGCGCCCATCAGCATTATCGCGGCCGTGCTCAAGAACTCACCCAACAAGGTTGAGGCCGGAAAATTCCTCGAATTCATCAAGACCGCCGAAGCCCAGGCAATCGTCCGAGCGAACGGCCTCTAGCATATGGACTTCGTCGGCATACTGGCCCAGCCGGAGACAATCGATCCTCTACGGCTCACCCTCAAGGCGTTGGCCGCATCCGGTGCGCTGCACCTGGTGGGCGGTGTGCTCATCGCCTACTACCTGACCTCCGGCAAGGGCGCGTTGCGCTCGGTCGTGGACTTTCTGGTCACGCTGCCCCTGGTCTTTCCGCCCGTGGCCACCGGGTTCATCCTGCTCATGCTTCTGGGCAGGGCCGGATGGCTCGGACAGTATTCGCCGGTGGACATCGTCTTCAACTTCCCCGGCGTTGTCCTGGCCTCCTTCGTGTCCGGGCTGCCGCTCATGGTCAAGCCGGTGGAGGCGGCCCTCAGGGGCGACGTGCGCAGGCTGGGCGAGATATCCCAGGTACTGGGCAAAAGCGACTGGCAAACCTTCTGGCTGGTGCTCCTCCCCAACATCCGGCGCAACGTGACCGCAGGCTGGTTCCTGGCCCTTGGCCGCTCGCTCGGCGAAGTCGGGGTCACACTCATGCTCGGCGGCAACATCATCGGCAAGACCAATACCCTGTCCCTTGAAATCTACAACGCGGTCTTCAGCGGCGAATTCGACCGGGCCATGGTCCTGGCAGTGGTCATCGGCCTGTTCTCGCTGACCATATTCGCCGCCTTGAAAAAACTGTCCGCCGTCTAGGAGACGCAATGAAAACCATACTCGAAACAGTGCATGAACGAGCCCTCGAACTCTGGACCAAGGAGGGCATTCTCGACGAAAGCATCACCGTGACCGCCGCTCCCCTGAGCGTCAAGGAGGCCATCGGCACGCCCGAAGGCAACGACTTCCCCATCCAAAAGGGCAAGGAAAAGCTCATGGAGGCCAACTTCCGCGGAGCGCGAGGCCAGGCGTTCACCGACCACTACGGCAATTATTCCGGCACACTGGCCGAGATATCCGAGCTTCCCATGGACGACAACTTCCACCGCGCCGTGTTCGTCTCCACCACGAACGCCGTGTGCGGCTCCCTGGGACTGACCGGAAACACGGTCCACTGCCGAGACAAAGGCCCCGCCGAATGCGCCAAGGGCGTTTTCCGATACATCGACGAGCAGTACGGCAAATGCCGCGTCGCCATCATCGGATTCCAGCCAGCCCTGGCCCAGGCCGTGAGCGCGGAGACCGACGTAAGGCTCGTGGACCTGGACCCGGACAACATCGGCCAGACCAAGCGCGGCGTGCTGGTGGAAGGGGGAGAGACATCCGCCGACGCCATCGACTGGGCCGACCTCCTGCTCGTCACCGGCACCACGCTGGCCAACGGCACCATCGACATGTTCCTCACCGGCAAGCCCGTGCTGTTCTACGGCACGACCATTGCCGGAGCGGCCGCCCTCATGGGATTCGATCGCTACTGTCCGCAGAGCAGCTAGGGGGTCTCCTCCATCACCTCCCCGGCTGCGGGGAAAGGGTTTCCGCCTGCCGCGCGGGGACCCTTTCCCGAGGCGGACACCGTCCATTCTCCCATCTTCTCCCGCCACCCGGCAGGCCGAAAACCATCAGTCCATGCGGCCGCCTCGACAAAACCCAAAGCCTCTCGACCATCCCGGCGGCCAATGGTATCATGTGGCAGACAACGGACCGTAGCGGTTCGACGACACGCTGCTTCCAAAACCAACCCACGGACCGATGACATGATGAAACGACTGTCCGCCGCCCTTGCAGGCCTTCTCCTCATGGCCGTCCCGGCCATGGCCGATGTGGTGCGCACCGTATCCACGGAATATTATCAGGTGGACGGACTCATGCCCGCGACCATAGCCCGGAACCTCAGGCACGACTCCCCTCTTACTGAGGGAAACAAGACCTACCAGGCCAACACGCGGACCGACATCAGGACCACCTACGAAATCAAGCCGGAAGGCGGACAATGCCGAATCACCAACGTGGTTGTGTACATCCACCTGACCTACCTCTACCCGCGGCTCAAACACAGCGTGGACTTCAAGACCCGTAAATGGTGGAAGAAATTAAACCGCAAGCTTGAGAACCACGAACTCATCCACGGCGAAATCTCCACCAAGGCGGCGCATGAGATCAGCGACACGCTGGACAGATTTCCTTCCAGCGACTGCGCCAATGTGAAGAAAGAGGTCAGCGCCGAGATTCGTAGGATCATGAACAGGATGCGACAGGATCATATTGAATATGACAGGCTGACCCAGCACGGCCTCAAGCAGGAAAGGAATATGGGCCGCTACCCATAGCCGCTCCACTCCCCACCAAATCCAATCCCTATAAACATGTTTTTTCCCTCTGCGCCGTTTTCCCGATGGGACAACCGCAAAGAGACAGGGAGGCTGGAGGATGGGGCGCAGACAATAAAAATAAAAGTCGGCGGGAACGCTCCCGCCGACTTTTATTTTTAGTATCGGCCGCGCCGCTATTCCATGGGGGCCGGATTTTTCATGTCCCAGATACCGCAGGGGCAGGCGTCGGCGCAAAAGCCGCAGGCGATGCACTTGTCGGGATCGACCACGCGCTCAAAGCCGCCGTCGGGCAGTTCATTGCGCTTGATGGCGTTCTGCGGACAGAGGGTGTCGCAGATGTAGCAATCACGGCAGGAGCCGCAACTGGAGCATTCCGCACCGCAATGATTGGCGTCGCTAAACTCGATGACGCGCGGGTCGAAGTATTCGAGCGTCATGCGGGTGTAGTCGATCATCTCGCGGGTGTCGCTTTGCGGACGGCGGTTGTTGAAGATGTCGTCGATGACCTCGGCGGCCCGACGGCCGTGCCCGATGGCATGGGTCAGCAGGCCGGGCCGAACCGCGTCGCCGATGGCGAAGACGCGGGAGTCGGTGGTCTGATAATCGTCGTTAACCACGACATGGCCACGGTCCAAGGCGATGTTTTCGGGCAGGAAGTCCACGTCCGGCTGATCGCCGATGGACATGATGACCGTATCCGCCGGGAGCAGTTCCCCGGACTGGAGCAGTACGCCCTCTTCCGTGATTTCCTTGGTGAAACAAGGCCACTTGAAACGCGCGCCCACGGCCTCGGCTTCCTTGCGTTCCTTGCCGAAGGAGGCAGGTTCCTGAATATCGATGAGGGTGATGTCCTCGGCACCCACGGAGGCGGACACGGTGGCCACGTCGCAACCCACGTTGCCCGCGCCGATAATGACCACCCGCTTGCCGGAACGCATTTCGCCCTTCTTCACTTCCTGAAGGAAGGTCAGAGCCGGGATGATGCGCTCATGGCCGGGCACAGGGATCATGCGCGGCTTCTGCGCGCCCACGGCCAGGACCACGAAATCGTACTCCTCCCGAAGCTCCTCGAACTCCTTGGTCTTGAGCTGCTGTTGCAGATGGACATGGGGAATGACCTTGGCCGCGCGCTCGATCTCCTTTTCCACGACCTCCTTGGGCACGCGGCTGTAGGGGATGGCCGAGGCGATCTTGCCGCCAAGGGTCTTGGCCATGTCGAAGACCACGGCTTCATGGCCCTTCATGCGAATCTGCCAGGCCACGGAGATGCCGGCGGGGCCGCCGCCGATGACGGCGACACGCTTGCCGGACAAAGGCGGCATGGTCGGGGCCTTGGATTTGTGCCCTTCACGGCCGAGCTTGGTGATATCCACCGCGGCCATGTTCTGCTGGGTGGACCGGGTGCAGCCGTCCATGCACAGGTTCGGACAAAGGTAGCCGCAGACCGAGGCCGGGAACGGCGTATAGGCCAAGGCGAGGTCAACGGCCTCGTCCACCAGCCCGTCGCGGACCAACTGCCAGCGTTTCTGCACAGGCATACCCGTGGGGCAACTGGCCTGGCACGGCGCCATGAACTTGCGGTTCTCCCAGACAGGCACGCGGCGACGAAGATCACCGTGGACGATAAGCGGAATGGGGGAACGGTCGAGGTCGGTCAGGTCGCCGATGATGCCGCCCCTTCCGAGTTCGGCATCCCATGTGTTGACCCGGAAGTCGTGCATGGCGCGACGGACACGGCCCTTCTTCTCAAAGGGGGTCTTGGCCCGGATGAGCTGCCATTCCTCGCGTCTGGTCAACCGTTTCAGGAGACGCGACCGTTTGATTCGCTTAAGGAACTGCTCGATATTTTCAGTCAGCCACGCCCAGGTCGCGTCGTCGATGGGCTCCATAAGGGCGTCGGCCTGGGAGAACCCGTCGATGGGGCCGCGCACGAAGATGCGGCCGCCGACCATGCCCACGCAGGGGCGATAGCCGAGAACGTTGCCGGGGCTCTGGGCCTCGTGGCCGCAGATAACGGCGGTGCCGCCAGCCATGAACTCGGCGAAGTAGTCGCCCACCGAGCCGAGTACCCACAGTTCGGGCGCGTCGAAACGGGGGTTGGTCTTGGTCATGGTCATGCCGCGCGAGCCGATGTTGCCCGCGATGAAAACCTTGCCCTGCGCCATGGCGTTGCACGCGCCGTTGGAGGCGTTGCCGTGAACGACGACCTCCGCGCCCGCGTTGAGCCAGGCCACGTCGTCCGAGGCCGGGCCCATGACCTCGATGGTCGTGCCGGGAAAGCCCTTGGAGCCGATGCGCTGGCCCGGGGAGCCGGTGATGGTCACTGAAATGGGCTCTTCCTTGGAAAGCCAGAGTCTGCCGCCAATGCCGTGCTGGCCCATGGCGTCGATCTCCAACCGGCGCGCCCCCTGACGGACCGCGTTCTGGATGCGCTCCTCAAGGATGCGGGATTCCACGCGGACACCGTTCTCGTGTCCGTTTATGCGCTGTATTTTCTTAGCCATTGTGTACTCCGATATGTCCTGAGGCTTCGGTTAGATGACGTACTTGATGTCCAGGCGGTCAGCCGCGTCCTTGTCCGAGATGCCCAGTGCGTCGGACATGCCGACGGGCAGGGACGTGGAGCGGCCGAGCGGCGCGAAGACCTTGCGCAGTTCCGTGTCGAAGCTCAGGTAGAAGTCCACCACCCGCTCGGCGACCTTTTCGGGATCGAGACGACGGTAGACCCTCGGGTCCTGGGAGGTGATGCCCTTGGGGCAGACGCCGATGTTGCAGACGTTGCAGCGGTCCTTTTCGCTGCCGAGACAGCCCGCGGCCGCCTGCATGACGTATTTGCCGATCTGGACCATGGACGCGCCGAGCATGATGAGGGCTGCGGCGTTGGCGGCCAGGTTGCCGTGCTTGCCGATGCCGCCGCCCGCGATGAGCGGGATCTCGTTCTGGGCCCCGGCCACGCAGAGCGCCTTGTAGCAGTCGCGCAGGTTGGAGGCGATGGGATGGCCCATGTGGTTCATGGAGACGTTGTAGGCCGCGCCGGTACCGCCGTCCTCGCCGTCGATGGCCAGGCCCGCGGCGTAGGGATTACGCACCAGATTGTTGAGCACGGCGAGCGAGGTGGAAGAAGCCGATATCTTGGGATAGACCGGCACGCGGAAGCCCCAGGCCATGGACATGGACTGGATCATCTTGGCCACGGCCTCCTCGATGGAGTACTTGGTCTGGTGCGTGGGCGGGCTGGGCAGGGAAACGCCCTTGGGCACGCCGCGAATGGCGGCGATGAGCTTGTTCACCTTGTACCACATGAGCAGACCGCCATCGCCGGGCTTGGCTCCCTGGCCGTACTTGATCTCGATGGCGCAGGGATCTTCCTTCATCTCGGGAATGGCGTGGATGATCTCGTCCCAGCCGAAATACCCCGAGGCTATCTGCAAAATGACATATTTAAGGAAGCGGGAACGCAACAGGCGCGGGGGGCAGCCGCCCTCGCCCGTGCACATGCGCACCGGCATGTTCATTTCCTCATTGAGGTACGCCACGCCCATCTGAAGCCCTTCCCACATGTTCGGGGAAAGCGCGCCAAAGGACATGCCGCCGATGACCAGGGGATAGATTTCCCGGACCGGCGGCTTCCAGCCGTTCTCGCGGAAACACTTTATCTCGGCCTCGGGCGAAAGGACCCTGCCGAGCAGGGTACGCACGTCGAACTCATGACGGCCCGCGTCGAGCGCGGGGTCGGTGAGCATGGAAATGCGGATGAACTTGATCTGATCGAGAAGAGACTCGGAATTGTTCCGACGGCCGCCGCGCGTCCTGGGCTGACCGCCCCGGTTATTCTGGAACTGGAGCGTGGTGGAATCGTACTGACGGTTCGGCTCGATGGCGTTGTTCGGACAGACCATGTTGCACATGGCACAACCGATGCAAGCATAGGCCGGGTCCGTACGCTGGCGGATGCCGTAATAGGTGAAGAATTCCGTGGTCGGCTTGGCATTGAGGCCCATGGGCGGCTTGACGTCCCGCTTGCGGAACACACCCAGCTCGATGGCGTTGACGGGACAGACCGAAGTACACCGGCCACACTTGGTGCAGGTGTTTATGTCCCACTTGATCTGCCAGGGCAGATCCTTGCGGCTTAAAGTTGAGGGCGTAATGGGTCTTTCTGGGAGCATTGGAGAACCTCCCGGCAATCGGGTCCGACGATCGCCGTGTCGAGATGCATGGGTTGAAAATCCTTGGTCCGGTCACGATCGGGGATGGCGGCATTAAGCCCGCATATCTCGGAGGAGAAACCGTAGATGCCGAGCTCGGGATTGCCGCCGACCACGCCGGGACGGAATTTCTTGCGGTCCTGCGCCATGAACATGGAACCGTCGGGAAGGCAGCCGATGACGCAGTTGGGGCCGTCGATAATCAGCTTGCGACAGGCGCGCTTGAGATCGGACAGGAATTCGCGGTCCGGGTGATCGCGCATCTCGTCGTCGTTCATCGGCGTGATGACGTGCTTGTAGGCACTGATGTCGAGCCCCAGACGCTTGGTGGCGTAATGGGCTATATGGGTGAACACCTCGGAATCGGACTGGTAGCCCTGATAGCCGGTGACGCCACGCGACATGAGATATTCGCGGATGGGCACGAAGGCGGTGTTCTCGCCGTTGGTCATGGTGGAAATGCCCTCGATGAAGAAGGGATGGCAGGCGTAGAGATTGATGGCGTAGTTGGTGTTCTGCCTGCCCTGAGCCAGGATGTGGCGAGCCTGAAGCTCTTCGCGATCCAGCTTCAGATAATCCGCTATGGCCAGCGGATCGCCCACTTCCTTAATCATGATGGTGTCGGGCCAGAAGGAAAAAACCATGATGTCGCCGGACTCTTCGCCCATGGCCCGGAGGTTCAGGCGCATCTGGACCAGATTCCGACTCACCTGATCCTCGGCCATGCCCTTCCACCCATCGGGAATCTTGAAGGCGATGGAGGCATAGGTGCCGCGCCGGGGCGTACCGCCCGGAGGCTCCACATCAGGGGTGAACGTCGCGGAATACTTGGGCTGAAACCCGTTCTTGGTCATGTAGTCGGACATCCGCGAGAGGCCCTCGTCGGTAAAGATGCCGGACAGTATGGGGTATTCCTTAAGTTCCTCCCACGGTCCCCCCAGACCGCTCAGGAACAATCCCACGCCGGAGCCGTCGTGCCCTTCCTTCATGACGTTCAGGGCATCGATGGCGCGCATGGGTGACACAGGGTCACGGCTTGTTAGCGCAAACAAACGGCACATGGTCTCGATTCACTCCGCTGTTAAAGGTCCCTCGCCCGCACCGCCAGCAATGGGCCGGGCGTCTACGCGGCACCGGGAAAAATCCAATGATCCCAAGTAGTCCACTTCTCGATGGAGCGCACTCGACAGGGGGCAAAAAAGCCTGCGGACCAATCGTCGGATCAATCGCGGCAGGCTCTTCGGCTCTAACTTTTCACAATTATGCAACTTCCAAGGAGCTATTTACCGTTGCATTGTATACAGAGTCTATACAAATCCCGGAAGCTGACCATAAGTCAAATCAGGAAAACCTGCAACAGCAACACATTCTCACTATTTAACATTTTTGTAATAGAGTAAAGACGGTCGGCAAAAACCGACTCATAGCCTCCACAAATGACAGGAGAATTTTATTCTCGTCACCAAAAGAGGCCGTACAAAAAACGGCTACGAAATGGTGGATTCGGGGACTCAGGAGGCGAAAATATCGTTCTTGAGCGCCATTCTCGACGCGGCGGCAAGAAAATCGGCGGGTGAAACACCATACTCCCGGCAATATTTCTCGATTCTGCCCAAAAGATGAACGTGCATGACCATTTCGAACTCTTCGAAGTCGCTGCCATCCCCTTCAACCGAGATATTGATCGCTTTTTTGCCTTCGTTCTCGGGTTGAGCGAGCAAAACCTTCTTTTTTGAGGGTTCCGGGAAGAGTTCACCACCCGCAAAATGCTCTTCCACGAACATGGCCAACGCTTCGTGGGCATTATCCACGGCTTCGTCCAAACTCTCGCCGAAGCTGGTGCATTCCGGGAAATCCGGGAATGTCGCGGAAAAGCCGTGCTTTTCCTCTTCGAACAACGCTACATACTGCATTCGCAGCCTCCTTGGGTGCAAAATAACGTATAGATTATTGAGGATTGCCGGGCAAAGACGCGAGGACGCGCTTGCTCAGGGGCATGTAGACCACGGCCCCCTCCTGGAGATGCCCGGCCAGATGCTCGGCCTCCTCGCCTGTGCCGCAGAAAAGGTCCATGCGCGTGCCTTGGATGGCGCCGCCCGTGTCCTGCGCCAGGACAAGAGAAAAGAACTGCTCGGAACCGCCGGTATCGTAGTCCATGAGTGCCGTCTTGAGGGCGACCACGCTTCCGAGCGGGATCATGCTCCGGTCCACGGCAACGCTGACGCGCGGCGTGAGGATGGCGTTGATGGAACCAAAAGGCCCCTCGTCGGCCAGCCTGAAAAAGACGTAGCTGGGATTCCGAAAGAGAATGTCCTGAGCAACATCCGGGTTCTCTCTCAGGAACTTCCTGATGCGCTGCATACTCATCTCCTCCCTGGGGACGTACCCCTTGTCGATGAGCACCCGGCCTATGGATACGTACTGGCGGCCGTTCTTGCCGCCGTACAGGATGTGCTTGTAGGTTCCGTCGGGCAAATCCAGCCTTCCGGACCCTTGAATCTGGAGAAAAAACACGTCCACCGGGTCCGCGGCCCAGGCTATCTCGTCGCCCGCCCCCTCCAGCGCGCCCAATCCATCGATGGCGGAACGGTCGTAATACGGCTCGATGCGGTCCCCGTCCACGCGGTAGACGAGCCTCTGCCCCGCCCAACGCGGATGAAACAGCCCCAGGTCGGCCACCTTGAGGTCGCCGGGTACGCCATACAGCGGATACTTGTAGTTATTGTCCGGGGCGAGGGAAGCCTTGAGCCAGGGCTCGTAATAGCCGGTCAGCAACGTTCCGGGCTCAAGCTTGAACCAGGAAAACCGCTCTGCCAGCAGATTCGGCGCATGGTCGAGCTGATCGAGCAAAGACGCGAGCTCGCTCACCGAATCGTGCAACTGGCCCCAGGTCAGAACCAGACCGGGCCGCCTGACGCAGACCGCGTCCCGGGAACGGGTGCGGATGTAGCGCAGGTTCGCCTCGATGCCGGGCCGCAAGGCCGACCAGGAGCCGAGATTCTGGGCCTTGATCGAGAGCTGGGCCACAAGCTCACGGGCCTCGGCCCCGCTCAGGGGAGCATAGGCGGGAGTTTCGGATACGGCGGCGGGCGGCGGAGGCGCTTCGGTGGCGCACCCGGCCGTCAGCAGCGTGAACACAAGGGCGGAATAAACGAATAACTTTCGGAAGATCATTGGGCAGCCTCTTCGTGGTCGTCCAGATCGTCGGCGTATTCCTCCAAGTATATCTGCAACATGACCATGACAAAACTCAGGATCAACGGGCCGTAGAATATGCCCAGCATACCAAAGGAATAGATGCCGCCGAGAATGGCTATGAAAATGTAGAAGGTCGAAACACGCGAAGCCTCGCGCATAAAAATGGGACGCAGAATGGTGTCAATGCTGACCACGAATATGCCGCACCACAGGGAAAGGAATATGGCCATCTTCCACTGCCCCGAAAGGAACAGATAGATCACGGCCGGAACCCACACCAACCCCGTGCCGAGTACGGGAATGAGCGAAGACAGGGCCATCATGCCGCCCCAGAAAAACGCAGGGATGCCCGCCACGGCCAATCCGAAGCCGCCGGCAATGCCCTGGAGCACGGCCACCAGCAGACAGCCCATGAGCACCCCCCTGGCCACTCGCTTCAGGCTGTCGATGATATAATCCTCCTGCTTGGGCCGCAACGGCGAAAGGCGCTTGATGTAGGCGACCATCTTGGTGCCGTCACGCATGAAATAAAACAGAATGAAGACCATGAGCAGAAAATGCAGAATAAGCTTGGCCCCGTCCCTGGCCAGCGATGTGCCGAAGGACAGCATGGATTGAGCGAACTCGCGGGAATACTGGAGAATACCCGCCTGTATCTGTACCTCGTCGACACGCAGAAACGGCAACTGCTCGTGGAGCATGGCCACGTATTTGTCGAGCATCTCGATGCTGAGGAAGGTCTTGTAGGTTCCTTGGGCGATCCAGGCGTTCAAGGCGACGAGGGATTCCACGCCCTGGCTGATGAGTGCCATGAACAGAAAGGCCATGGGCAACAACAGGGCGAAGATGATGATCCCCACGGTCAGGCCCGAGGCCATGGTTCGACGGCCCTTGCACAGCTTCAGGACCCAATTGAACACCGGGGTGAACAGGACCGCCAGCACGGTAGAGAAGATCATGGTATGCATGAACGGCTGCACCAGCGAAAATCCCAAATACAGGGAAAACAGCAGGAGAATGATCATGAACACCTTATAGATGCCGCCATTGATCAGGGGAGTAGGTCCTTTGATTTCGCTCATACTAGCTCGGGCTCCATGGAAGGGAACAACAACACAGGATATATTCCGTCTGCAAAGAGGATTGTATGATTGCGGCGACGGTGTCAACGTCAACCGCCCCGCACAAACGGCCGTTCAACGGATTCCGACGCCTCCTCCCACCGACGCTCCCATGGCCCACGGCAGGCCCCTGCCGCCGAAAATTCGGCGTGGCGACCGATCGCACGCAGTCCTTGTCGCCGACAGAGAGAATCCCGCGTGCGGCCATTCGTTCTCTTCTTCGAACGGCCGGGAGCGCTTCCTTCCACGGCCAAAGATCGGTCCCGCACACGGACAAAAAACGTAACAGGAATTTATCGCGTATTTTCTTTAGCGGCCCTCTTCCCGAACGACCGCCGCCCGCCCGCGACATACGACCGAAACATCCTGACTCATATTCTGCAATTTAACAAAAATGCCGCAAAACATTCTGTTTGAAAAGAATGCCCGACAAGCTGCCGCAAAGGGGCACTCTCTTGAATTTTCCGGTCATAGAGGCTATGGATGACTGTCGATCTGTGAACAAAATCGTTCAATACAAAAAAACGACACAGACGAACCCGTGCCCCAAAACCGTGTACCCGGACGGAACCAGGGCGGCGGATATCTACCAACTTATGTTTCATTGGAGGAAAGGATGAAACGCATCATTACCATCATGGCCGTACTGTCCGTGCTGCTTTGCACCGCAATGTCCGCACAGGCTGCCGACATCGAACTCGCAAGAAAATCCACCCTTGAGCAGATCGTTCAGCGCGGCACCCTGCGCGTCGGCCTCGAAGCGGGCTACATGCCCTTCGAAATGACCGACAAAAAGGGCAACATCGTCGGCTTCGACGTCGACATGGTCAGGGAAATGGCCAAGGCCATGGGCGTCAAGCTTGAGCTCGTGAACACTGCCTGGGACGGCATCATCCCCGGCCTGCTCTCCGGCAAGTACGACCTGATCGCCTCCGGCATGACCATCAACCAGGAACGCAACCTCAAGGTCAACTTCGCCACCCCCTACATCGTGGTCGGCCAGACCGCGCTGGTCTCCGCCAAGTCCGCGGACAAGATCAAGACCTGGAAGGACCTGAACCAGAAGGACGTCATCATCACCTCCAAGCTCGGCACCACCGGCGAACAGGCTGCCAAGCGCCTCTTCCCCAAGGCCACCTACAAGTCCTTCGAGATGGAAGACCAGGCCATGCTGGAGACCATGAACGGCAAGGCCGACGCCACCGTCTACGACCTGCCCATGACCTCCATCTTCTACACCCAGCACGGCAAGGAAGCCGGCATGAAGTTCCTGGACGAGCCCTTCACCTACGAGCCGCTCGGATGGGCCATCAACAAGGGCGACCCGGATTTCCTGAACTGGCTGAACAACTTCATCGTCCAGATCAAGAACGACGGCCGTTACGACCGAATCTACAACAAGTGGTTCGGCTCCAACGAATGGTACAACGAAGTCCAGTAACCAACGAATAATTCCCGGGGGCCGCTAGAAGCGGCCCCCGGTTTTTTCGCGCATCCATCCCATCGAGCACGCAATGAATGATACCAAGACGGTCGAACCCAAAAAGGAATTCGACAAGAACTTGTTTTGGAAGGCGGTATATGCGGTCACCCTGGTCTGCGTATGCCTGGGCTTCTACTGGGCCACCACCCAGACCGACTACATCTGGCGCTGGAATCGTATCCCCAAATATTTCTACTACATCGACGACGTAAACGTGACCGCCGAGATTGAGGGCGAAGTCACATCCATCACCCAAAAGGATGAGGATTCCGTGGTCATCGTCTCCGATGGAACGGATTCCGAACACTACACGATCCCCGGCTCCGACCTGATGGTCGACGTTGGCCAGACCGTGTACATGGGCGACACCATCGGCTCCTACTCCGAGGGGAGAATGGGATTGCTGGTGGAAGGCACGATCATCACCATCGAGGTCAGCATCGTGTCGATCATTTTCGGCATCCTCATCGGCCTGTTAACAGGATTATCGAGGATATCGACCAACCCGTTCCTGAAGATGTCGGCCATCACCTACATCGAAATCATCCGAGGCACTCCCCTGCTCGTCCAGATCATGATCTGGTACTTCGTGCTCGGTACGATCATCAACAACCTGCTGTTCAAGGCGGGTCTGTTCCAGATTCCGGAATTGTGGTTCGGCATCGCTTCCCTGGCCATCTTTGCCGGGGCATACGTTGCAGAAATCGTCCGCGCGGGCATCCAGTCCATCCACAAGGGACAGATGGAAGCGGCCCGATCCCTGGGCATGACCAAGACCATGGCCATGATCAAGATCATCCTGCCGCAGGCATTCAAGCGAATTCTGCCGCCCCTGGCGGGACAGTTCATCAGCCTTATCAAGGATTCTTCGCTGCTTGGCGTCATCGCCATCCGCGAGCTGACCAAAGCCACCCGCGAAGCCGTCACCACCAGCCTGATGCCCTACGAACTGTGGTTCGTCTGCGGCGTGCTCTACCTGGTTATAACCTTCACCCTGTCCATGTTCGTCCAATACCTCGAAAGGCGAACAGCGGAGGCCTAGTTCATGATCGACGTAAAAAACGTACACAAGACCTTCTTCGTCCCGCACGAAGTCCAGGCCCTGCACGACGTGTCCTATCACATCAATCCGGGCGAGGTGGTCGTCGTCATCGGGCCGTCCGGCTCCGGCAAATCCACCTTCCTGCGGTGCCTGAACCGTCTTGAAAAGGCCGACTCCGGCCACATCATGATCGACGGCGTGGACATCCTCGATTCAAAGACCAACATCAACAAGGTCCGCATGGAAGTGGGCATGGTCTTCCAGTCCTTCAACCTCTTCCCGCACCTGACCGTGCTGGAAAACGTCACCGTGGGCCAAACCTCGGTACGCAAGCGCGGCAAGAAGGAATCCGCGGAAAAGGCCATGACCCTGCTCAACAAGGTCGGCATCCACGCCAAGGCAAACAACTTCCCGGCACAACTGTCCGGCGGCCAGATGCAGCGCGTGGCCATCGCCCGCGCCCTGGCCATGGACCCCAAGGTGATGCTCTTCGACGAGCCGACCTCGGCGCTGGACCCGGAAATGGTCGGAGAAGTCCTGGATGTCATGAAGGCCCTGGCCAAGGAAGGCATGACCATGGTTGTGGTCACCCACGAAATGGGTTTTGCCCGCGAAGTGGCCGACCAGGTGGTCTTCATGGACGAAGGAAAGATCGTTGAGGTGGGCACCCCGGAGCACTTCTTCACCGACCCGCAGCACGACCGGACGAAGCTCTTCCTGAGCCAGATATTGTAATCCGCCGGAACGACCGACGACGGGAACTTTACGAAAAACAGGTCCGCCAAAGCGGATCATTGAGCGGCATCACCCCGGTGAACGGCGGATCAGGCCGCGCCGCTCGGCAGGGCCAGGCCGGAAGGAGAAGAATCTCCTTCCGGCCTGGCCCCTCTCCGTTTTGAGACAACACTCTCCCCTCAAATAATAGGCGTGCAATGTCGTTCCCACTTGCCATCGCACCCGTCCCGGCCAAACCGCATCCCGCACACGAGCCGCGTCTCAAGCCGCAAGGGGCCACTCCAGGCTCCGGGGCACGGTTTTACGGCTACCGCACTACCAGGCAGCCGAGAAGGAAAGCGCGCCGAGGTCTTGCCGGACGACAATCCATACAGGCCGCCCCCCGCCGAGGCAGGGGGCGATCCGAATCAGCAATATGAGTTGGAAGAGACAAGAGGTCCAGGTTCAGAGGCAGAATGGCTCAGGACCTACGGCGATGCGCTGCCGCATGTTGCTCTTGGAGATAATTCTCCAAGAGCACGGCCAGCCAAAGTTATATCGCCTTTACTTGTAAAAGCGGATTGAAAGGAGAGGCTTACCCCTCAACACTCAATTGGCGGACTTCGTCGTCAGAAAGGGTTTCACAGAATTGCATCGAGTGAAGCTTGGCGTAGAGGGGACAGGTCTCCAGCAACTCCGCGTGGTTGCCAACGCCGACAACTTCACCCTTCTGCATGACGACAATCCGGTCTGCGTTGATAACCGTGGAAAGGCGGTGAGCGATCACGACGCTGGTTCTGTCCTGCATAAGATTCTGCAACGCCATCTGGACGATTCTTTCCGACTGAGTATCAAGAGCGCTGGTCGCTTCGTCCAGAATAAGCAGAGCCGGATTTTTAATCAGGGCTCTGGCGATGGTGATTCTCTGTTTCTGCCCACCGGAAAGTTTGACGCCTCTTTCCCCACAAATCGTGTCGTACCCCTCGGGCAACAACTCGATGAATTCGTGGGCATACGCGAACTTGGCGGCTTCGATAATCTGCTCCTCGGTCACGCCCGGGGAACCATAGGCGATATTCTCGCGGATGCTTCTGTTGAAGAGAATGGGGTCCTGGGAAACGATGCCGATTGATCGACGCAGCGAGCCCAATTCGAGTTCGCGCAGAGGCGTCCCGTTGTAAGATATTTCCCCGCAGTCAACGTCATAGAATCGCGGGAAAAGATTAACCAGCGTGGTCTTGCCCGACCCGCTCGGCCCGACAAGGGCAATCCGTTCGTTGCGGTTGATCGTCAACGAGAAGTTCTTGAGCGCCGGTGTGGTGACGGTGGGATACGTAAAGGTGACGTCCTTGATCTCAAGCGTTTCAAGAGGACGCTCAAACGGGATGTTTCCGTTCTCTTCCGGACGAATATCGGTCGAGTCGAGAAGACCGAAGACACGCTCGGCACTGGCCAAGGATTTTTGGATCACTTTGTTGGAATCGTTGATTTTCTTGATCGGCTCGTAAAGCATTATCAATGCCGTCACGAAAGAGAAGAAAGTACCCGGGGTAGACACGCCGTCCAGGACCTGCTTACCGCCGTACCAAAGGACGCCGCTGATGGCCACACCACCCGCAAGCTCCATTATGCGGCTGGACATCTCGCTCGCCAGAACCTGTTTCTTGGACAGACCGACAATTTTGAAATTCTCTTTCTTGAACCGTTTAGCTTCCTTGCTCTCGGTGTTGAAAGCCTTGATGAGGCGAATGGCGCTGAAGTTTTCCTGGAGAACCGAGTTGATGTCCGCCCCCTGCGCCTGAAGCCGCCTGCCCAACATTCTCAATCGCTTGCCGAAATGAATAATGGGAACCGCGCATGTCGGGAGCACGATGATGGAAACCACCGCAAGCTTCCAGTTCTGATAAAAAACGACGCCGACGAGACCGATGATGGTAATGAATTCGCGGATGCTCATGACCAATGTCGGCACGGATTCACGGATGCCGTTCACGTCGCCCAGCACTCGGGACATGAGCATACCAACCTGGCTTTCCTCAAAAAAACGCAGGGGGAGAAGAATGATGCGCGAAAACATCTCGTTGCGAAGCTGATACAAGACCAACAAGCCCGTGACGTTCATCAGATAGACTTGCGTAAAACGAAAAATGGATTTGACGACGATCACGCTGAAAAAGGCCAGGGGCACCAGGACCAGCGAAACCGAGTCCTTTTGTATGAACACATTGTCCATGGCCGGTTTAACCAGATATGCCGTAGCTGCGCTGGTGCCCGAGACAATGATGGCGGAAATCATGCCTATAACGATTTTGAACGCATGAGGCTTAAAATAGGAGACACAACGTTTCAGCAGATGACGATTGTCAAAATGTTCTATATTTCTAAGGTCATATTGAGACAAAATACTTCCTATGTGCTTGTGGGATTTGAATGTCCAGCGGTGACGATATTCAAAGGAGCCTTCATGGAATTGGCAGATTCAAGCAAGCTGCTCATCAAACATAGCGAATCCATCTGCCGGAAGGACCTGTTTTTCTTCTCCACCGGACAAATTCTTCAGATAAGACTCAGCGGAAATAGCCCAATTTAATCCCGAGGTCAAAAGGTTGCGCGAGGAGAAAGCCTGCCAAATCACGCCCATTCGTAGCTAAACGCATGATGTACAGCCTTAATCAAGCTCTCATTTTCCAGGCGGAAGGTGATTAAATGAGAATCATCAGATGATAGTCAAAATATATCTGCGCCCCTCCCCTCGCACAAAAACGCCCAGGATATCCGGGGAACCCCGCCAAACACATGCCCGAGGACAGCAATCGTCGGCATTGGTCGCCTTGATCCGGGGAAAGCATCCGCGTATCCACCACAACTGAATTGCGGAACCCGGATGACTCCTACCAGAACAAATCATCGTTGCGCCACAAGCTCGTTCAGATATCTTTTTTATGGTAAGTTCCCAATAATCAGGCGAGGCCAAGCATCTGGCCTGCCCGCGCCAAACCCATATTTGCAGTTGGAAAACGCATTGCTTTTGTTTAAGAAGCCAAGAGTCGCCCGCTTCAATTCAGTTCCCCTCGGATTGGCCTTGCGCAACCAGTTGGGGATACTGTCTCAGCCTTGGCGGCGGCAGCGATGTCGAAAGATTGGTTGTGACCAGACATTGAGTCCTCCACTCCTTCAAGACTGCCGATATTCTTATTTCCCGGCCAACCACGCCTTGAAGGGCGTTGGCCAGCCACCCCTGCTTCCGGAACGCGTAACAAAACAGAGGACACAAGAGAAAGAATGCCGTTGAATGTCCTTTTTTTCGAGTCCGGTATATCCGGGGGCGGATCATTCGAAAGCCTGCACCAACTGCTGCGAAAGATTGATCGGAGCAGGATACGGCCTGTCGTCGGTTTCCTGAACAAAACCAGATACTTCGATATTGTTCGCAATCTTGATGTGCCGACGTATTTGTTGACCGACCTCGTTTACACGCAAAAGATACCGAAAATCCTGCGGGGAAATCTTGAGCGCCGGGTGGACAGAGTCTTCCTCAACCGCCCACAGCTCGCTGATTTTGTCGTCAGCCTTGGGCACGGCTGGCTGATATCGCAATTATGCTCCATCGCGCGGAAGGAAAAAATAGATATCCTGTACTGCAACGACAACATTAATCGGGACATCTTCGGCTGTTACGTCGCCAAAAAGATGAACATCCCGTTTGTGAGCCATTTACGCAGTACGGATGGAAAAACCTTTGCCGGAGCCAAAGTCGATTTCGCCAACAGGTGGGTGGACTCGTACATAGCCAACTCGGATCAGTGCGCCACGTATTGGATTGGACGGGGAGCGGCGTCCCGGAAAATGCACGTGGTTTACAATGCGGTCGAACAAGTCGACTCCCCTTCCGTTGACATCAGGAAAGAATTGCACATCCCCGCCAACACGAAAATCATCGTGAGCATGGGACGATTGGTGCCGTTGAAGGGGCATCCCTTCCTGCTGAATTCTTTTGCGGACCTGCTGAAAAATGGTGTGAACGCCCACCTGGTAATTGCGGGCGACGGTCCGGACAGGACCAAACTCGAAGCGTTGGCCAAGTCGCTGGGGTTGGAGGGACGTGTTTCCTTCATCGGACATGACTCCAGGGGGAGTGCGCTGATAGCGGGAGCGGATCTCCTGGCGTTGACTTCAAACAAGGAATCTTTCGGCCGCGTTTTGATCGAGGCCATGCAGGTCGGCGTGCCTGTCGTCGGCACAAATATCGGCGGAATCCCGGACGTAATCCAGCATGAAAAGAACGGATTGCTAGTCGAATACGATGATCGTACAGGCCTGTCCAATGCGTTCAAACGACTGCTTGAGGATCAGGAATTGCGTCTGCGGTGTATTGAAAACGGGCAGTTGGTCGTTGCCGACAAGTTCGATTTGAATGTTCACGTCAACGAAATTGAAAGAATAATCGAAGCGGTATCGGCGAAGGCGAACCGGATGACGGAGCAAAGATGAAGATAGCCGCCCTGCTGTGGGACAACATATTCAAGACCGGCGGACGCGAGGTCTTCACCATAAATCTGCTCACCCGTCTTGCGAAACGGGGACATTCCGTGACCCTGTATGTGCCCGAGCGGGAAAAACGGAAACGCAGCCTCCTCTACAATCTGCTCCCCTTCGAGGTTCGATATTTCCCCTACTGGCAGCGGTATGCCTGGAGCCATTGCCCGCGTCTGCTGCAATTATGGCTCAAGCGTGAACAGAAAAAACACGCATATGATTTGTGGCAAGGGATGGGGGCGTATCCCGAATCCTACCTGCTTGCGGCGGTTTCCGCCCCATGCGTGGTCAGGATGTACGGCGAGGATGTCCAGATTCACGAAGGGTTGAATTATGGCGCCCGGCGTAATCCAATCATCCGGGACAGGGTCCGGCAAGGGTTCTCCAACATGACCGGCATCATTGCGATGACCCCCTCCCTGGCGCAGGATGCGCTTAATGCGGGGGCGAAGCGGGAAGCTGTCCGCATTGTGCCCAACGCCATCGATTTCAAGCGACTTCAATCCGGGCACGGAGATAAATTTCGAAGGGATTACGGGCTCGACAATGACACCGTCGTCCTTCTCACGGTGGGCCGCAATCACGCCAAAAAGGGATTCGACCTGATTCCTGAAATCGGAAGCAGGCTATCGCCCGGCAAGTGGAAATGGTTCATCATCGGCTCTGGAACGAACGACCTGCTGGCTGAGATCAGCGCGAGGGGATTGGATGGACGAATCATCCCGCTTCAGAACATGGCCTCCAGCGAGGAAGACCTCAAGGAAGGCAGCCTGGCCGTCCCGCCGCAACCCTTGATTGACGCTTTCGCAGGCGGCGACGTGTTTGTCTTGCCATCGAGGATTGAAGGTTATTCCAGAGTGATAGCGGAAGCCATGGGCGCGGGGCTGCCGGTGATTACAACCGATGCTCCCGGGTGCGGTGAAATTTTCACCCATGGCGTCGAAGGGCTGGTTTCTCCTGTTGACGATGTGGCGTCCATGGCGGCGGATATCGACTCGTTGGTGGAGGATGCGGACTTGAGAAACTCGCTTTCGGCCAATGCCGTCTCCATGGCCGGGAAGCTGGACTGGAATCGTATTGTCGACGCTTACCTGAAGACTTATGACGAGTTGCAAGGGTGACCCCTTCAGGTGCATAACGGCGTCTTGACCCGATTTGGTGTCCCGAGTAACTAGACCCGTTTGTCAGCGGACGTGATTACGAAATTGGAAATAAGGAATACACATGGGCAGAACACAGAAGCTTGTCGACGAGACTCTGGAAATGGTTGCCAATATGGGGCCGGACGCGGAAGTAAAGAAAGAATGCAAAGGCGTATACCGCACCTTGGCCTCTCTTCTTCGGCGATTCGGGCACACTTTGCTCCCCGCAGAGTATGCGGAAAGACTCAAGGCAAACCAGGTTGCGCCCAAAAGAGCCGCCGGAATGCTCCGGGAATTGATTACTGCCCACGAGGAATTTGACGCGATCTATCCCCTGCTTGCCGATCAGGAATCGAAGGAGTTGGTTGATCGACTGATTCGCTTCAGGACGGCATGGGGATTTCTCGGGTCCGAAAGAACGACTCGCCTGTTCCCCGCGCCGCTGACGCTGGAGCGGTACGAGGAGGCAATCAAAGCCTGCTCCGGCAAATCCAGTCAGCTCGGCATTCCCGCCAAATACGTAGCCCTGTTATGGGAGCTGGGTCATTATTCCCTGAAAGGCGTCTGTGAAGTGGAACCTGGCGATACCGTCATGGACATCGGGGCTTTTCGTGGGGACAGCGCCCTGTTCTTTTCCGAGAAGTGCGGTTCCGCCGGAAAGGTCTATGCATTCGAGGCGCTGCCCAAACACGTTGCCGAGATTCAGGCGCACGCAAACAAGGCTGATTGTCCGATAGAGGTGGTTCCGTTTGCCGCCTGGGACGAGCCCGGTCGCTTGAACATCACCTCGTCGGGCGGAGAGTCGACAGTGAACATGAATGGGGAAGGCGATGGAGTTGATGCCGAAACCATAGACAATATCGTCCGGGATCGGGAAATAGCCACAGTCGATTTCATCAAGATGGATATCGAGGGAGCCGAGATTCGCGCATTGAAAGGCGCGGAAAGAACCATTGTCGAGCACAAGCCAAAGTTGGCAATCAGCGTCTACCATCTTGCAGACGATCTCTACACGATCCCCAACCTGCTCAAGGCTTTCAACCCGGACTACACGTTCTACCTGCGCCAATATCACCCGCGCCACGACGAAACGGTGCTGTACGCGGTTCCCTAAGCCCGTTCAGCCTCGCTTGAACCCTTTTGGCGTTAGCCCGGCCAGCATATTTTCTATCCCGACACAGATAGGAGCGCATATTTCATTCAGTTTTTCTTTTGAAGTCTCTCTCCAAAGACTCATGAAATCACCTTTCACGCACCATTGATCCAGAGTTCCAATCCGTTCGATGCTGTCGTCTTCCACCGGATTCGAAATCAAATCGTAGATCACACCAGGGAGAAGCGTGAGGTCCGAGCATTGTTTGATCGCCTTCCCGACCGGATACAGAGGGTTGCCAAGCAGCAGTGAACTCTTTTTCATATTGGCGGCTTCCCAACAGCAGGACCCGGTTATGCTGACCACGAGGGAAGATGCGGCCATAAGCTGATGGGTGTCTTCCCACGGCGATATCAGCCTTACATTGCTCAACTTCTTAAGACTGTCGTAGAAGCCCCTGGGGCGTTTTCCGACCATGGACTGGTGATCTTTCACATAGAGTTTATGCGAAAGAGGAATCGCCTTGCTCAAGGCTTCAGCAACCGCGGTCTGATCCGTATAGGCAGGCGCGAAGAGCATTGTGGAAGCTTCTGGGTCCACGTGAAGCGGGAAAAGCACAAAGGGTTCATTTCGAGGGGACTCAAAACCGAAATCGTATGCCGAAGCCTGGGCTATCTCGAAATTGGCCTTGCACCACCATTCGGACAGGGGAAGCTTCTCATACGCTGATTTCGGCGTATGAAACAAAGTCCTGAGCGCAAGCTTGACGAATCGTCTCCCATATCTCCAATAGAGCTTGAACTTCCCTTTTTTCTTCAGATTTTGCTGGCGGCTTATGTATGCCTCTTTCCAAATGGGAACAGGCACTTTTCTGCCGGAAAACTTATCGTGGTACTCTTCAAGGGAAGCATCAAGTTCCGTGTTTTCGCAGGAAGCGTACGCTTCCTGCGAAGGATAAAGGCCGAAGCTGAGTTGTATCCTGTTGGGAAGCAGACACGGACAAATTCGAATCGTGGGAATTCCGAAATGGGTGGCAACGTGCCCCAAGGCCACGGCATGTGCTGCGGCGACTGCGGGCAGAAAGACTATATCCGGTTTGAATTCGGTCAGACGCTTTTCATAATATGCCAGCAAACGGCAGGTGACTTTTTGTTGAAATTCATGATCGATCAGTTTGGTCAGAGCGATCTGCGGATAACGCCCCCCCACGGAATATTCCCTGCCGAACTGCCTGTCGGCAACGATCATATCCCTCAATCCCAAGCCCAGCTTCTTTTCCCAGGCCTGAGTTTCGGCGACGGACGCCGCGCCGTTCACGGCCTCTTCAACAAGCTCTTCATAGGAATCAAGAAACTCGTACTTCGCATCATCCTGGCTATTCAGCCAGCCCTTGAGATCATAATCCTTGGCGACAAAAAGACCTGCAAACTGAGCCGTGGGATCCTTGGCCTTCCAATAAGCCGCCATGGCATGGCAAAGAACGGCCTGTTTTTTCATGTTGAAAGAGAAAAAAACTTTCATCTCACTCCCCAAGCTTGCTGAAATTGCGCGTAGTCGCCTTGGTGTCGTCTGAAACGATCAGTATTCGCTGAAATTGTGGCATATACGGCCAGCTCCATGAGCCAACCGGCTCCGCCGATGATCCAGAAGGGCTAGCCGATCTTATCCCAACCGAGCGGGGTCCCGCGCGGGATATCCACAACCGCCTTCTTACCCAGAACGACCTTGAGATATCTCGTGTGCAGACCATACCCCGGACGAATGCTCCGTACATTGCGTTCGGTCAGTTCTTCGCCGGCCTTGATATCTTCCACAACGAAAAGGGAGCGTCGGAACACCTTGCTGTCTTTCTGTTTTCGAGTGATTTCATATGAGACCTCTCCCAGCGCCTTTTCCGCCATGCGAATATCGGCGACCATGGACGCGAATTCGTCCGGTTCCATGGAAAACGCGCTGTCCGGCCCTCCCTGCGACCTGTCTATGGTGAAATGCTTTTCGACGATGCAGGCGCCGAGAGCCACCCCCGCAATCGCCACTCCGTTTCCCATGGTGTGATCGGAAAGACCGGCAGGCAGGCCGAAAGACTTGGCCAAGTGCGGAATAGTCCTGAGATTCGCCTCTTCCGGGCTGGCCGGGTATGCGCTGGTGCATTTCAGCAATGCGATGTCCGTGGCTCCATTCGCCCTCAACGTGCGTACGGCTTCGTCTATCTCGGAAAGAGAGGCCATCCCGGTCGAAACGATGACAGGCTTTCCGGTGGAGGCGATCTTTTCCAGGAGAGGAATGTCGACTATTTCGAAGGATGCGACCTTGTATGCGACAACCCCCATCTCTTCCAGAAAATCCACTGAAGTGAAATCGAATGGAGAGGAAAAGCAATCCATGCCCAACGATTCCGCATACTCCTTGAGCTTGGGTTGCCACTCCCATGGGGTGAAAGCCTCCCCATACAACGAATGGAGATTCTTCCCTTCCCATATGGTTCCATGAATACGAAACCATTCGTTATCGCAGTCGATTGTCATGGTGTCAGGGGTATAGGTCTGCAACTTGACGGCATCCGCCCCGGCCTTGTGGGCGGCTTCGATAATCCTTAGCGCCTGGTCGAAATCATGCCCGTGATTCGCCGACATTTCCGCGATGATATACGCGGGCTGCCCTTCGCCTATGAGCCGGTCGCCAATCCTGATCGTATTCTTCATGATTAATCGTCCGCTTTATTGATTTTGATTGTATACTTGTGCCCATTGAGCTCGAAGTACGCAGGGTAACTCTCATTATCGACGACTCGCAGCAAATTGAACTGGGCGGCTATTGTCTCATTGGGATCAAGTCGCGAATCGCTGGCGACCCGCCGCGGATAATAAGTGGGTTCCCCTACCTGCTGCTTCGCGTTGGCGACGATGTCATGGTAATCGACGACGAATTCCTCGCACAGCTCGATGGTCATCAGCGCGAGGGCTTCCCTGAGTTCATCGATAAGTTCATGCCCTTCAAACTCAAGCAGCTTTTGAAGATAAATCTGGCCGGAATCGACATGTTCTTCCGCTTCGAACAGCGTAATGGGGATCGTGTTCTCCCCTTCAAGAATTTGCCATGTCATAGGCGACCACCCTCTTCCTTTCGGAAGACAGCTGGCATGAACAACCAGATTGTGGGAATTCTTACTGAGAATATCTTTCGGAACAAGCTGATTGCAACTCAGATAAAAGGCGATGTCACATGCGGTTATCTGATAAACGTCATGAAGAAGCCGGACATCGTGGCCCAGAGCCCCGAGCTTTTGGACAAGCGTTTCGATATAGTCGTTGAGCCAACTGCTCTTAGTGGTGACAATCTGGATTTCCATATGATTTCCTCAAATGAGAAGCGTTGAATAAATGGAGTCGACCACCCTTGATGCCCCATTGCCATCAACCAATTCCCGGGCGTTAAGCGATAATTCGTTTCTGCGGGCGGGCGAATCAAGCAAACCGGCGCAGAGGCGCTCCAGTTCACCCACCGTCACATCTTCATGCCAGCCCGCGTAGATTGCCGCGCCGTTCTTATCCAAGTCTCTCGCGATTCCCAACTGGTTGTCGGCCGTTGCGACAAGAATGGACGGGATTCCGTAAAGACAGAGTTCCCAGCACGTAGACCCGCCGGCGGAGATGCACATGTCCGTCCGTTCAAGGACTTTCGCCATGTCGTGAACCGAATGCAGCAGGGTAACATCGCTGGACGATCGCTCGATTGCGGCGTTCAGCGACTCCAGATTCGGATTGGCCGCCCCGGCGATGATGCTGACGGACGCCTTGGCATTTATATTCGTCAGAGCCGTCAAAACCTTGAGCGTGACATTGTGGATATCCTCACCGCCCATGGTGATGAGAATACTCTTAACGGAATCGGAGTGGGCGGACGGCCTCCCGCGCCGGAGGAACTCCTTGCGAATGAGGGCGAACTTCGTTCCGATCAACAAGCGATCGGCAGGGAGATCATATTGGATGCTCCCGGCGGATACGTTCTGATTGAGAAGCATGTCGGGACCATAACTCGCCAAATGATGAAAATCATCCACGACAAGCGTCTTGGCCCCCAACTCCCGAACCGCCGAATGGTATGCCCCGTCGAAATGGTATCCGTCGATGACGACCGCTCCCAGGCGGCCGATCCTGGCAAGGACTTCCCCCAGAGCACGCAGATCGCCGTCATCCGGATAATGACCGGACATAAGGAAGACCTCGACGCCCTCCTCCTTCAATCTTTCGACGATAAGCGGATATTCGCAATGGGTTACAAAGATGACCTTGTCCCCCCGGGCCATGAACTCCTGGGCAAGGGCCAGGCTCCGCATTATGTGACCCGTGCCCAGGCCCTGAAAAGCATCTGCACGGATCACATGTGTGAGCTGATCTGTACCGGTGCGCATTACCTGAAATCGCCCCAAGCCAGCTTTTCCCCCGCAGCAATATTGCGCTGGGATACCCGGCCTATGACGTGCGAATCCAGATTGGCGGGAATTCCGTCTCCGGGGCGAGCATAGTCGATCATTTCCTGAACGATTTCTTCCCCGACCGAGATATCCCTGGCCGCGATGATGCTCCGGCGGACAACGGTTCTGCCTTCAATCAGCGTCTTGGCAGTCATGGTCCGGCGGGGGGTTCCGAGCGCGATTTCAAGCTCGCGGATGCTTCGAACGAAATCGGCGGCTTCATCGGGTTCCAGGGACATGATGTGCTCGGGGCTCTTGATGGTCTTGTCCAGAGTGATCGTTTTTTCGATCATGTTCGCCCCGAGGGCCACGGCCGCCACGTCCATGGTGCACCCGGGATTATGATCTGAAAAAGCAATGGGATAAGGAAAGAGCTGTTGCAGCGAGGTGAGAGTCCGCAGATGAACGGACTCCAGGTAGGCCGGATAGCCGGACGGGCAATGGTTGATGATGATTTTCCGGCAACCCGCTCCTTCCAGGACATCCACGGCCTGCTCCACTTCGGCTATGCTGGAAGACCCCGTGTCGATTTGCACCGACCAGTCATACTCGCTGGCTTGCCGCAAGAAGTGGTGATAGGTGATATCGCCCGAGGCTATCTTCACGGTGTCCACGCCATGCGCAGAGAGGAAGTCCAGTTCCGCCTTATTTGATGCGGTGGAAAAGAAAATTAGGTTCTTCCGCTTGCAATAGGCGATCAATTCCGCCCATTCATCACGAGTGAGTTCACGGCGCTTCAGGATTTCCTGAAGGGATTCCGTGACGGTCTCCACCTCGTTGGTCTCCTTGTCCTTCAGATACCTGTAGGTGAACATCGTCTCTTTGGACGGGACCAGCTTCTCGGAATCGATCAATTGAAATTTAACCGCATCCGCACCCGCATCAGCCGCCACGTCAACCAGCTTCTTGGCGGTTTCAAGACCATCGTGGGTGGGGCCGCACTCGAAGACTATGAAGCAGGGATGCCCCAATCCGAGGGGCTTGCCTTCGATCGTGATCGCTTGGCTATTCATCAAATTTTCCTTTTTCAATGAGGTATTGTGCGTATTCGAAGTCTTCAATGCTGTCGATGTCGACACATCGTTCCGACGGCATGATGTAATGGAGCAGCGGAGTTCCGAAATACGTCCTGCTTTCGACGAAAGCGGGGACATCCAGAATGTGGATCGCACCATTCGGACGGTATGCCTTCGGAACCTCATGGCGCTTTGCGCCGACATACTCCGGGAAACAGGGGATGACCGTTTCCGGATGATTCTCGTCAATTTTCAACATGGAGTAAGGGAGGTGCTCGCTCTCGTTGACGCTCATCAGGAATTTGCCCCGATTCGCGTCAAAGATGCGATTCGCCTCGACAATATCCTCGCCCGAGCGGAAGGGAGCCGTCGGCAGCAAGATTATCAGCTTGTCATACGTCTTGCCGCGCCGCTCGAATTCCTCAAGCATGAACAGGCAGACATCGGCAACTCCGTACGGGTCCCGGGCGAGATGTTCAGGCCGAAAAAAGGGAACCAGGGCCCCCTCTTGCTCGGCCACTTCCTTGACGCGCCCGCTCTCCGTAGAGACCACGACATCCCCACACACGCCGGATTCAAGCGCGGCGCGCACGCTCCATCCCAGCAGGGGACGATTGCCCAACAGCCTGATATTCTTTTCTGGAAGCCGCGTCGAGCCGAGTTTCGCAGGTATTATCGTTAAAGTGGCGCTCATGGCAGATCGTTGATAAAGCCGGTTAACGTGTCGGCAACCGTGAGGATCTCCGCATCCGTAAGGTCCGGGAACATCGGCAGCGAAATGATCTGTTCATACGCCGCCTCCGCGGCAGGGCACAAACCGGGGCCAAGCCCCAGCTCCCGCCGATAATACGGATGCAGGTGAACCGGGATGTAGTGGACGTTCACGCCTATTCCGGACTGCCGAAGATGACTGAAGACCTTGCTCCTCTCCGGCACCTTGACCACGTAGAGATGGTAGGCGTGTTCACAGCCCGCCGTTTTGCCCAAAGGGGTCACCCGTTCGCATTCGGCGAAGAGGTCGTCATATTGCTTCGCGATTTCCCGTCGCCGGGCCAGAAAACCATCCAACTTCTTCAACTGGCTCGAACCGAGCGCGGCCTGGATATCCGTCATCCGGTAGTTGAAACCGAGGTCGGTCATTTCGTAGTACCAGGCGTTGGCCTTGTCCCGCTGATGGCTGTCGGAGGTAATGCCATGGGTGCGGAACAACCGGCATCGGGAGGCCGTGTCGGCGTCATCCGTAAGAATCATGCCGCCTTCGCCGGTCGTAATGTGCTTCACGGGATGGAAGCTGAAGACCGTCAGATCGACAACCGTGCCTGTTTTGACACCCTTGTAGGTCGCCCCCAAGGCATGGCAGGAATCGGCGACAAGAATGATGTCCTTGCCGGCGACAGTCGCTTTCAATGCGTCCCAATCGCAGGTGTTCCCGGCGTAATCAACCCCGATAACGGCTTTGGTCGAGGGAGTGATCTTCCGCCCCACATCGACCGGATCAATGGCGAGCGTCTTTTCGTCCACATCCGCGAAAACCGGCGTGGCCCCCACATAACGAACGCAATTCGCGGTCGCAGCAAAAGTCAACGGCGGCACAATGACCTCATCCCCCGGCTTGATGCCGAGGGCGAGCATGGCCACATGCAGTGCCGCCGTGCCGTTGGCCACAGCCACGGCTTCCGCTGCGGAGCAATATTGCGCAACATCCTTTTCAAAGGCGGCAATTGCCGGACCGGTCGTCAGAAAATCTCCACGGAGAATCCGTTCGACGGCAAGAATGTCGTCTTCGTCTATGTGTTGTCTGCCGTATGGAATCATAGTTCCATGGCCTTTTCGTTGAAGTCCTTGATTTCTTCAACGCTCAGGAAGTGCGGGTTGGAGGCGGAATTGTATTCGAAGCCCTGTTCGACCCGGACGCCCTCTTCTCCCAGGGCATTGACCTTGAAATCGGATTTCGTGGTGAAGCTGATGGAAGGCGTGATGACGAAGTGGTCGTCGAATTTCACCGTGAGGTGCGAGTCGTCGGCGGGGCACATGATTTCATGCAGCTTCTCACCGGGACGAATGCCTATGATTTTGATGGCAATACCGGGAGACATGGCTTCGGCAAGGTCCATGATGCGAATGGACGGAATCTTGGGAACGAAAATTTCCCCGCCGTGCATTCTCGCGAAGTCCTTGAGAACGAAATCCACGCCATCCTGAAGGCTGATCCAGAAACGAGTCATGGCTTCATCGGTGACCGGCAGGCAGTCGGCCCCTTCATCCAGCTTTTGCTGGAAAAACGGAACAACCGAGCCTCTCGAACCCACGACATTACCGTAACGGACAACCGCGAAACGGGTGCTGCGTCCACCGGAGATGTTGTTGGCGGCGACGAAGAGTTTATCCGAGCAGAGCTTGGTGGCGCCGTACAGGTTGATGGGGTTGGCGGCCTTGTCCGTGGAGAGGGCTATGACCTTGGAGACGTTGTTCTCAAAGGCGGCGTGTATGACGTTCTCAGCGCCGTTGATGTTGGTCCTGATGCATTCGGTGGGGTTGTATTCGGCAGCGGGGACCTGCTTCAAGGCAGCGGCATGGATGACGTAGTCGATATCCCGCATCGCCATGGTCAAACGTTTCTCATCACGGACGTCGCCGATGAAATACCGCATGCATTTGTCATTATACACCTGCTGCATTTCAAACTGCTTCAACTCATCGCGGGAATAAACCACAATCCGTTTGGGTTTGTAGTTTTTGAGAAGCGTTTTAATATACTGCTTGCCGAATGAACCTGTTCCGCCAGTAATCAGAATTGACTTGTCGTTGAACATCCTTGAACCTTCATTTTGACTAATTATATTTTAATATTGGCAGGTTGCACGCAGAGCCCGTTCCGACCTGCTGAAGAGAGCGTTCAGCCGGTTGTTTCAGCCCGAAAATAAAAGCAGATTTGCCCGTTGGTGTCTAGGTGATTGTCCATACGTCCCATCGCCGGAAAGTCCCGCTACCCGAGAATTTCCCTATAAATGCCCTTAAGCCGTTTGAGATAGTTTTCCATGGAAAAACGCGGAGCGGTTGACAGTGCGCGCCGGGACATGTCCTGGTACAATTCCTCGTCGTTGAGGAGCTGTATCAACTTGGCCGCAATGTCGTCCGTTTCCGTCTTGCAAATCAGAGAGGAATCCGCGGCGACCTCCTTTGACGGGACAAACTCGGAGATGACTGCCGGGAGTCCGCAGAAAAGAGCTTCGACATGGGTTATCGGGAGCCCCTCGTAGTCCGAAGGCATGGCCAGGATGTGCGATGCGCGAAGATATTTGGGCACATCGGCATTGGGAACGTAGCCGACAAGGTGGACAACGTCTTCCAAGCCGAGTTCGGCACGCAGCTCCCGGAGCGCGGGCATCTCGCCGCCGTCCCCGAGAATTAACAGCGAGACGTCGTCGACCTCCCTGCGCACCTTTTCGATGGCCCGGATAAGCAGGTCGAAATTCTTCTGCTTAACCAGACGCCCGACACCTATGACGACCCGGCCCGTGATGTTGTGCTTTTCCTTCAGATCGAAGGCCTCGACATCAAGTTTAGCAGGATTGACCGCGTTGTAAACGACCTCTACCGGGCGTTTGGCCGCATTGTGTTCCCGTTCGATGGTCTCGGCAGCCGCCTGGGACACCGAAAGGTATTTCGTCGTTTTCCATGACAGCAATTTATTGAAAAACCGGCGTCTGGCCTTGGTCTCGGACTTGATGTTCCTGATGTGGGTGATGACCGGAACGCCGAGTCCGATGGAGGCCAAACGGCCAAAAAAATCGCCCGAAAAATGCAGGGTATGAATGACGTCCACCCGCAAAGTCTTGAGGACCTTGCGCAGGGCCAGGACGGTATCGATCCTGTGGGTTTTGATGGTGGCCTTGTCGTTTCCGATGCATATGACATTTATGCCACATTCCTCATACCTGGGCATGAGCTGCCCTGTTCCGGAAACATTGATGACAAACGGCGTGACGGAAGGGTCGCCCCGCAAATTCAGCATAAGATCGAGCAGCCAGTTCTCGACTCCCCCGAAAGGGAGTCCGCCGATGACGTAGGCTATTTTAATGGGAGTGTTTTCTTCGGGCATTGGTCGGGCCGATTTTGTTAGGTGACTCTTAAAGTGCAATAGCCGGTTCAGGAACCAGTCGAAGGTCGACTGTTTAACCCCAATAAAGGCTTCTTTCAAACGAAAAGGGCCTCAACTTTTTGTCAAGGCCCATGCTGTCTGTGACGCCGAAAAGAAAACTCGACCCCCTACGCGGGGCCACGCACCAGCCCCATGAAATTTGCGAGCCCATCAATTTCAATACATCTTCGCAAGAATTAATCTCCTCGCCCATCCCTGTCAACAGACACGCGCCGGCCTTAAAACGAAAGGACGCAACCACAAAGATATTTGCTTCGTTGCGGGCCATGTTTCAAGCAGGAACGAAGAGCGGCAAGAGCATCCACGCGATGCGTCTTAATCGGCTTCCCGCCGTTTCCAAGGGAAACGATCTCTTGACCGGGTACTTATTGCGCCCCCCCCCGACGCTTCAGGCAATCTTCCAGAAAATCTGAGAACTTGGAGAGAACCTGCTCGGGCGTATGGTCCCTGAGACATTCCATCGTTTCGATCTTGCAGGTATTTTCGTTGCACCCATGGCATCCCTCCCGCCGGATGAGGCTCAAATGCTCATCGCTGGGGAATCGCCATGCGGTGCTGGTCGCGCCCTGAATGGTCACGCTCGGGGTGCCGACGGCCACCGCGAAATGACGGGGCGAAGAACAGTTGCCCAAGTGCAACACCGCTCTTTCCATCACCGCAGCCATCTGCCGGAGGGTCAACATTTTGTTGGAGAGAACAACATTGGCGCCGCTTTCCGAATGGATGCGGTCCGCCAGCTCCTTCTCCCCAGGACCGTAGAGAAGAAAAATCTTCAACTCCGGGTGCCGTTCTTCGAGCAGCTTGAACAAGCTCGCATAATGTTCCGCAGGCCACCGCCGAGTCTCGCGGCGATGGCTGGGCCCGACGGTGATGAACGGTCCATTGGACAGCCCCTCCCCTTCGAGGAAATCCGAAGCTTCGGCGCGTTCCTCGGCGGTGAGAAAGATTTCAGGTCGTTGCCTGTCCCACTCGATTCCGAGGGGGCTGAGCACACTCGCCTTGGCCTTGGCCGCATAACCGCGCGCCATGTCCGACCAGTGCGTATAAAGGAACTTGTTGTACCACGGAGGCGTAAAGGTCAATTTCACGGGTGCGCGGGAAAAAAGCAGTACCCACTTGCATCGGGGAAGCTGCTGGAAATCCACAATCAAATCATACCCCGCTCCGCCTACTTTCGCATAATACCGCAGGGCCTTGAGGGGATTCTTCAACGCCTTTTTATCAATAGGCCAAACCCGCTCCAGGTGGGGATTGTTTTCCAGCACCGGCGCGCACTTTTTCTCTGTAAGCATGTCTATCTCCGCTTCCGGGTACTTCTCTTTGAGCAACCGGATCGCGGGAGTGGACAGCAACACATCGCCGATCTGCCTCAATTGGCAGACAAGTATGCGCTTCGGATGAATATTGGTGATATCGTCTTTCGTCATAGAACCCGTGAACAAATAAAATTCAAAGCAAAACCACCCCGGCGAAACCCCGGGCGGACTCCGAAAAAACGTTATTGATCGGCGCTCGTCTCATGGACTTCCCGAGTCGGGAATCCCGTCCGATATTACGCCTGATGAAGATTCCGGTACAGCGGACAACACTCGGGCCCATCCGCGCGGCGCACAATATCCACAATTTTCCCCTTGCCCACAACCACAATCTTGCGCCCTATCCGCATACGCCCACACCTTGGAGTCCAACGCAACGACGCAAACGTACTTGCAATTCAAAGGACAGAGATAAAATCCATAAGTCACACAACCTACGGCTGTGCTCAATCCCCGTTTTTTTCAAGCCGTACAACCACGTTGGCCAAGCTGAAATACTTCAGGAAGGTATACCGCCGCTTTGCGTTGGAGACACGCCTCTCCAAAAAGGTTTCGATCGGAACGGCATAGTTCAGCGAAGTTGCAAAGCCCGAATGCCCTACCAATATTTTCGGAGTAAAACCGACCTGGCGCGCCGCATCCATCAACTCCCTGTACGTTGGGAGGCCGATGTGGCCGGGGATATGCTGCCTGATATTGAACAAGTGGGGCGTGCGAATGAAAAAGACCCCGGTATTGGAGAGAGCATCATAAACGACTTTCAAAAAGGAGACGTGATTCTCGTAGGCAATATGCTCATACACATCAAACGAATAGGCATAGTCAAACATTTTGCCTTTGAGTTCATGTATATCCGCGCACACGAAATCAACGTTTTCAATGGAAAGAGCATCGGAAAGCGCATGAGCCGCCTTGATCGATTTGTCAGACAAATCAATGCCGGTAAGGTTGAACCCTTTCTGAGCCAAAGCACATGTCAGGCCGCCTCCGCCGCACCCGACATCCAGACCGGGCCTGCCTTGAAAACTATTCAAGGCCTTGAAAACAGGTCGAATCTTATTCGATAATTTCTTCCCGAAGCAGCCCTTGTATGCTTCCATGTTTTTTTTGAAGACCTTTTGCTCATCCTCGGAAAGCAAATCATATTTTGCTGACTCCATTCTTGTCCTCAAGATTCTGTTAAATTTCACGTCCGCTTTATCGTCAGGAAACACGAAAAGCCCAGCGACCAACCTCGCGCCTCGCCCTCAGGGAGAAGGCTCAAGGCAGTGCCTATGCAGTCTTTCCCGGCCTTATCCGTGGGGAACGCTCCCGAGAACATGCTGCGACGTCATTGGTTGTATGAAATCCATGGACCAAACGGGGTTGTCTGGCTCAGGCGCTAAACAACGCCTATTTCCTTATTTTTGAGCATTCAGCACGGGGAACGCAAGTTATGGAATAGGGCTCAGCCACACAATTCTCCGAACAGGAGCCCGCCATCGGAACGCCGCCCCCGGCCCGCCACGAAGCTGCCAAAATCCGCAGATTGGGATAACGGAGCTTCTTCAGACCAGTTTTCTATGCTGTCCTTACGAGAAAATGCTATTTTTTAGAACCACTATTTTGAGGGGGGGGGGAATTGCCGTCCTAATCCTTGCGATCATCCTGACGGTTCTTGAAAGTGATGGACGCAAGGCAACCCGCGAGCCCGCCGAGCACCACGGCCTTGCCCGCTGCCATCATGCCCGTGAAGCTGAAGAGATAGCCGATGGCCGCCCCCGCGATTATGCCCTTGGCCAGGACGTCGATCCATTGCATGAACTCTCTTCCGTCATCACCCATTGGAACTCTCCGCGACTGTTGCGAGGTTAGTGGTTGCCGGACGCGCGCATTGTCATTATCATCCGCGCTCAAGCTTCGGAATATGAGCATAAAAATCCCCGGAAGACAAGGAATACCGGGCTATTCACCCCTCAGACGGGAAAAGCTTTTTTTTGAGGCTTGCTGCTTGACATTGATTCTCAACATCACTATCAAGTTTTTGTCCGGCATTGATGTCGGAAAAAACTTTGAGGGAATCGTCATGCTCGACACCATAATCGTCGTCGCAATCATTGCCGTTGCGGCCTTTTTCGTGGGCCGCAGGCTGTTCAGGACCTTCACCGCCAAGCAACCCTCCTGCGGATGCAGCGGTTGCGGCCAATCCGGATCATGCTCCGGCAGCAAGGACGGCCCCGGCAGCAACTGCGGTTGCGATCCGCGCTAATTTTTTTGACCGACCGTTGATAACAATTCTCAACTAACCAGCTTTTCAAGGAATTACTGAAATGGCGCAAGACATGTGTTTACGCAAAGCCAAGGTCAACCAGAAACTCAAGATCAGAACAGTAAGCGCCGACGGCGAACTAGGCCGCCGCATCCGCGACATGGGGCTCATTCCGGGTACCGAGGTCACGGTCATCGGCAAGGCTCCCCTTCGTGATCCCGTGGCCCTGCGGCTCCGCGACTTCACGCTGACCTTGCGCAACAGCGAGGCCGACCACATCACCGTCACCCCTCTGGAGGACTAGCGCATGGGTAAATACACCATCGGCATCGCGGGCAACCCGAACTGCGGAAAAACCACCATGTTCAACGCCCTGACCGGGGCACGGCAACACGTTGCCAACTGGCCCGGCGTGACCGTCGAAAAAAAGGTCGGGCACATCCACATGGGGGAAGATTCCATCGAGCTCGTGGATCTGCCCGGCACCTATTCCCTGACCGCCTACACCCAGGAAGAGTTGGTCGCCCGGAATTTCCTCGTGGACGACCGGCCGCAGGCGGTCATCGACATCATGAACGCCGACGCGCTTGAACGAAACCTCTACCTCGCCGTCCAGATATTGGAACTCGGCGTGCCCCTGGTTCTGGGCCTGAACATGATGGACGAAGTGCGCAAGTCGGGCAAACGGATCGACAGCGCGCGCCTCGCGGCCCTTTCCGGCTGCACCGTGATCGAAACCGTGGCCCGGTCCGGCCACGGGGCCAAGGAGTTGCTGGCTTCCACTCTCGAAGTGGCCAAAAACCAGACGGGAGAATGGACTCCTCTGAACATCTCCTACGGCCCGGACCTCGACCCGGTTCTCGGCAAGATGGAAAAAATCATCGAAGAGGCAAAATTCCTGACCGACAAGGCACCTGCCCGCTGGACCGGAATCAAATACCTGGAGCGCGACGAGGACGTCATCGTCAAGGGCCGCATGGCCAACACCGCGCTCTCCGAACAGCTTGAAGCCATGGCGGCCGAAGTGGCCGCCCACACCAGAAAGACTCTCAACATGCGGCCCGACGCGCTTATCGCCGACTACCGCTACGGCTTCATCGCCTCCATGGTCAAACATGTGGTCACCTACCCCGCATCGAACGCGGACCGCATCAGCCGGTCCGACAAGATGGACAAGGTCCTGACCCACAAATTCCTCGGCCCCCTGATTATGCTCGGCATCGTCTACCTCATCTATCAGGTGACCTTCGCCGTGGGTGAAATCCCCATGGGCTGGCTTGAGGCCCTCTTCGGCTGGATAGGCGACACCGCCACAAACCTCCTGCCCGAAGGCTACCTCCAGTCCCTGATCGTCTCCGGCATCATTGACGGTGTGGGCGGCGTCATGGGCTTCGTGCCGCTCATCATGTTCATGTTCCTGATGATTTCCGCTCTGGAGGACTCCGGATACATCGCCCGCATGGCCTACATGCTTGATCGTGTCTTCAAGATTTTCGGACTGCACGGCACCTCGGTGCTCCCCTTCATCGTCTCCGGCGGCATCGCGGGCGGCTGCGCCGTCCCGGGCGTCATGGCCAGCCGCACCCTGCGCTCGCCCAAGGAAAAACTGGCCACCCTGTTCGTGGCCCCGTATATGACCTGCGGCGCCAAGGTGCCCGTTTTCCTCATGCTGGCCGCGGCCTTCTTCCCCGAGGATTCGGCCACGGTCATGCTGATCATCACCCTGTCCGCCTGGGGCATGGCCCTGCTCGTGGCCCGACTGCTGCGCTCCACCGTCATCCGGGGCGCATCCACCCCGTTCGTCATGGAACTGCCGCCCTACCGTATGCCCACGCTCCAGGGCGTGCTCATCCACACCTGGGAACGGACCTGGGAGTACATGAAAAAGGCAGGTACCGTCATTCTCGGCATTTCCATCCTCATCTGGGCCATGATGACCTTCCCCGAGCTGCCCGCCGATCGCGTGGCCCACTATGAGGCGCAACGCGCCGCGGCCCAGACCGAAGAGCAGATCGCCGAAATCGACAACACCCAAGCCGAGGAAGCCGTCCGCCACACCCTGGCCGGTCGCATCGGCACCGCGCTCGAACCCATCTCCGAACTGGCCGGTTTCAACTGGCGCGTGAACATCGCCCTGACCGGCGGCTTCGCGGCCAAGGAAGTCATAGTCTCCACCTTGGGCACGGCCTACTCCCTGGGCGAAGTGGACGCCGAGGAATCCCAGCCGCTGTCCGAACGGCTGGTGGCCGACCCGGCCTTCTCCCCGGCCACGGCCATAGCCCTCATCATCTTCACCATGCTCTACGCGCCCTGCTTCGTGACCGTCGTCACCATGGCCCGCGAATCGAGCTGGCGATGGGCCGCCTTCAGCGTAGTCGGCTCCACCGGCCTGGCCTACGTCATGGCCGTCATCGGATACAACGTGTCCAAGGCGTTCCTGTAACGCCAAAAGGTTTCGCACAACATGAAGGGAGCCCTCCGGGGCTCCCTTTTTTATTCCCCGCGTCCCCGCCGAAACGCCTCGCGGCGGACTGTATCCGAGACAGCGTCAAAGCGAACAGCAAACAGCTTCCTAAGACCCGAGGCGGATGGACGAATCAGCGCCCGCCTCTTTCCTTTTCGGGAAGGATACCCTATTGTCCGCACGGCAAAGGAAACCGATCATGACAAGACTCATCACCATACTGAAAACGATCTTCCGCGAGACCGCCGACGCCTGCCTGCAGTTGTTCAAGGTCATGATTCCGATACTCATCCTGGTCAAGATTCTCCAGGAACTCGATCTCATCAAGTACCTGGCCTGGCCGCTTGAGCCCCTCATGGGGGTTATCGGGCTGCCCGCCGAGATGGGGCTTGTCTGGGCCACCACCCTCATCAATAATATCTACACCGGCATGATCGTCCTGGCGTCCTTCACCGGCGACGCCCCGCTGACCTCGGCCCAGGCCACGGTCCTCGGCGTGCTCATGCTCGTGGCCCACGGTCTGCCCGTTGAGACCGCCATCGCCGACCGCTCCGGCGCACGGTTCCTCTTCCAGTGCTTCGTACGCATGGCCGGGGCGTTCATCCTGGCCTGGCTGCTCCACCTGATCTACTCGGCCACAGGCGCCCTGAGCGGCCCGGCCGCCATGCTATTCCAGACCGACGCGTCCGCCGGGACCGGCTCCCTCGCGACCTGGGCATTTGGACAGGCCAAGAACCTGCTGTCCATCTTCTGCATCATATTCGCCCTCATCTCCATCATGCGCGTGCTCCGCGCCATCGGCGCAATCGACCTCATGAACCGCATCCTCCGGCCCGTGCTCAACCTCATCGGCATCGGTCCCAAGGCCTCGGCCATCACCGTCATAGGCCTGACCATGGGACTCTCCTACGGCGGCGGACTCATCATCAACGAAGCGCGCAACGGCGTCCTGAGCAAGGAGGACGTCTTCTATTCCCTGACTTTCATGGGCTTGTGCCACTCGCTCATCGAAGATACCCTGCTCATTGCGCTCATTGGCGGACATATGAGCGGGGCGTTCTGGGGACGATTGATCTTCGCCGTGCTGGCCATGGCCCTCATCGTCCAGATTGTCCGCCGTGTCCCGGAACGGGCCCGCACAGCCTATCTGTGGGCCGAGAAGTAACCCTCCACAAGGAGAACATCATGTCTGACATCCAATTGATCCACACGGAGAAAGCCCCGGCCGCCGTGGGCCCCTACTCCCAGGCCACCGCCGTGAACGGCATGATCCACGTGTCCGGCCAGCTCGGCATCATCCCCTCCGAAGGCAAGCTGGCCGAAGGCTTCAAAGCCCAGACTCGCCAGGCCCTGAAAAACCTGAAGGCCATCCTCGAAGAAGCCGGTTCCTCCCTGGACAAGGTCCTCTCCGTGGACGTGTTCATCATGGACATGGGCCGCTTCGCCGACCTCAACGGCATCTACGCCGAGTTCTTCACCGACCACAAGCCCGCTCGCGCCGCAATTCAGGTGGCGGGTCTGCCCCTTGGCGGCCTGGTCGAATTCAAATGCGTGGCCGTCATCGACTAGTCAAACCAGCAAGCAGCGAAAACTTTACTTGACAGGCTCTCCGCAAAGTGGATACCTGAAAATCATGCACAACATCACCGCCCGTTTCTTTTTCTTTTTTAGCTTTATCAGGAACGCCTGCGGTCTTGGTGTGCGCTAGTCTTTATTCAATAGGGATTCAAACCAAGAGGCCGCGGGCATAGTCCGCGGCCTCTTTTTTTTCGGGCCGCGCCGCAGCCGAAAGCAGCAAGGAGAAACACCATGCATCTCGGAAAAGCCATTCGGATGGAACGCATCATGAACCGCAACAATGGCCGGACCATCGTGGTCCCCCTGGACCACGGCGTGACCGTCGGCCCCATCTACGGCATCGTGGACCTGCGCGACACCGTCAACCAGGTGGCCGACGGCGGCGCCAACGCCGTGCTCATGCACAAGGGCATCCCCCGCTGCTCCCACCGCGCGGGCGGCAAGGACATCGGCCTTATCATCCACCTCTCCGCCTCCACCTCCCTTTCTCCACACCCCAACGCGAAAACCCTGGTGGGTTCCGTCACCGACGCGCTGAAGCTCGGCGCGGACGCCGTGTCCGTGCACGTCAACCTCGGAGACGAGACCGAACCCAGAATGCTCTCGGACCTCGGCGCGCTCTGCTCCGAAGCTTCGGAATGGGGTATGCCCGTGCTGGCCATGATGTACGCCCGAGGCCCCAAGGTAGAAAACGAATACGATCCCCAGGTAGTGGCTCACTGCGCCCGCGTGGGCGTGGAACTCGGCGCCGACATCGTCAAGGTCAACTACACCGGCGATCCCGAGTCCTTCTCCCGCGTGGTCGAGGGATGCTGCGTGCCCGTCGTCATCGCGGGCGGTCCAAAACTCGAAAGCGAACGCGACCTCGTCCAGATGGTCTACGACTCCATCCAGGCGGGCGGCAGCGGGCTTTCCGTGGGCCGGAACATCTTCCAGCACCCGACCCCGGCCAAGATCGTAGCCGCCCTCAACAAGGTCGTCCACGAAGACTGGGACGTCGACGCAGCCATGGAGCTGTTGTAGGCGAAACCGCCTGGACAGGGAGAAAGGGGAAGGAGGGATCCGGTGGATCGGGTTCCCCGTCCCCTCTTCTTTCCTCAACTTTCCTGTAGCCGTACCACTGAGCGGCAGAGTATGGAACGCGCAGTCGTTTTGTTCGGTGTGATTTAAGTAGGAACGGTCGGCAGAATGAAAAAGCGGCTTATAGTGCCTGGCCTGTAGCGGAAAAAACATGAGAAGCCATCGCGATGGGCTCCGGTCGGACCGGCACGCGGCTGAAATGTGATCAGCCGTCGAATTCGACCTGAACGGTGTCGAGATAGTGAGCCAGATTGTCCACGTGTCTTTCGATGGCGGCGGGATCGCGTTCAAGAGCGGCCAATTCGATGTCATAGCCTATCCTGCCCATCCCCTTGAACCCGTAACCGCTGCCCGTTCCGCGCGCCGTATGGCCCAACCGCGCCAGGGTATTGAAATCCCGGCCGTGCAGCGCGTCGCGCATCAGTTCAAGATCCTGACGGCAGACGGCGAAAAAACGATCCAGCAATTCTTGCAGGTCGGACGGTATCCGTTCGACCTCCGGAGATTCGGGCATGACAAGGTCCTCGGTGCAAATTCATGCACCCGGTTGAATATGTGCCGATAAAAACGTAAGATTCGGCGAACACTAAGGATAGCCGAAGAGCTGTCAAATAAAACATTCTCAACAAAGATATGGCACGAACCCTTTTCATCCTGGCCCTGCTTGTCCTGACCGCTTCCTGCTCGCGGCACGACGCCGTGCGCATTGCCCGCGCAGCCGCGACCGGCAATCCCGCTGCCGCCGCCGAAGCCCTTGCCCGCGACAAGGCCATCGGCTATGCCTCCAACCCGGCCGCGCTGGGCAACGACCTGAAGAACTTCAAGGAGCTCGTGGAGACCTTTATTGAGGCCATCACCGGGGTCTGGGGCAAGGACGACGCGCGTATGCCCGCGCCCAAACAGTACGTGAAGTACACCCAAAACTATCTCTCGCGAGCCAGTGTGGATTTCGACACGGGACAGATCGTGGTCGAGACCGTGGCTGACGACGACCCTCTCGGTAGCCTGCGCAACGCCATCGTCACCACCCTGCTCACCCCCGCCGATCCGCGCTCCGTGGACCTCTATTCGGCCAGCACCGTCAAACTCGGCGATACTCCCTTCCTGCTTGGCGAGGTCAAGGACACAAAGGGCAAAGACATCCGCTGGGAATGGCGGGCCAGGCAATACGCCGACCATCTCGTGGACACGAGGCTGCAAACCCGCAAAGTCAAGGGGAAAACCGCCCGATACGTTACCTTCCACATGGTCCGCGACCACCTTACGGTGCGCGCGGCCAAATATCGCGAGCTGGTGGAGAAGACCGCCGAGCGGTATCGGATCAGCCGGAACCTGGTTTACGCGATCATGAAGGTGGAGTCCGACTTCAACCCGTTCGCGGTCAGTTCCGCCTCGGCCGTGGGGCTGATGCAGGTGGTCCCGTCCACTGCGGGCAGTGACGTGTACCGTTTCCTGCACGGCAAACCTGGCCAGCCCTCGCGCGAGGACCTGTTCGAACCGCCCGCCAACATCACCTACGGCACGGCCTACCTCCACCTTCTCGACACCCGCTTCCTGGGCGGCGTCACCGACCCTGTGTCCAGAGAGTATTGCGTCATCGCCGGATACAACGGCGGCGCGGGCAGCGTGCTGAAAACCTTTGACGGAAACAAGACCCGCGCGGTGAGCAAGATCAATGCGCTGCCGCCCGCCGACGTTTACGGCACCCTGCGCCGGAAGCTTCCCTACGCCGAAACGCAACGCTATCTTGGCAAGGTTCTTGAAGCCAAGAAGCAGTTCGTCAACTTCTAGCCGCCGCGCACCATGGATTTGCAGGAACTCATCGCATCCGCCGGAGAGCAACTGGACCGCCTCATCACTCTGCTCTTTCCGGGCATCTCCCCCGAGCACCTTACCTCGGCCGGGGCCGCGTTGCTTGGCGCTCCAGCCCTCGCACTGCTGCTCATCGGCCTGCGGCTCCTGCTTCGTCCCGCGCGCAACTCGGAGTCCACGCGAACGGGTATCCCCCGCGTTCTGCAACACAAGGGCGTTGTCGTGGACATTCTGGCGGGACCGGACGACGAGTCCGTGGCGGCGCGCTGTGTGATTACCTCGGTAAAATCAAACCGTATCCGGTGCGAGATCATCGAGCGGCTGGACACCATCAAGACAAGGCCGGGCAACGACCTTGTCTGCGTATTCGCCCCCATGAAAACGCGCAACGGCCGGGTCAATTCCTTCACGGCCACCCTGCTGGAGCCGAATCGCGGCAACCGGCGGACGGATCGCCTCATTCTTGCCGGTCCAACGGACTACGCCCTCATTCCGCGCCGCAAGTACCAGCGCAAACGCGTGGCCGACCAGCAGTTCATCAGGGTCAAGCTGTGGGCCGCCTCGCCCGGGACCTCGGAGCTGGCGTTCGAAGACGCCACACCGCAAATCGGCGTCAACACCTTCGCCGCAAACGGGCATGACCAGAGCATCAACGCGGTCATCAACATCTCGGACGGCGGGCTCGGCCTGTCCGTACTGAGCCGCCTTATCCCCGAAACCTGCACTGTGTCGACGCCGGTGGTCGTCAACCTGTTCATGTTCAATTTTCAGGAAAAGACGTTCCGGCCGTATTGGTACGCAGGCGAAATCCGCTCGCTTGAAGACGGCCGCCCGGGATTCACCCGCATGGGCATCGAATTCACGGCAGCCGCCGAAGCGGACCGGAACACCGGCCGCCTTAACTGGATCAATCTATAGTCTGTGGATGGACGAAGGAAACACTCGTCCGCGACCACCCTTTTCACAGACGCCGGCGCATAAAAAAGGGCTCATAAGGACATGGCGTCAACCCGTTGGAAGCATTGCCAACCATCGGGAGATGGCTGTCGACATGTCCACGATTTTCCTCCATCACGCGTTCGGTTCTACGACTACGTTCCGCAGGATTTTATCGCCGCCAACATCATCATAAAGGGCAGCTCAAGGACTATTTGGCTTGCTGTCCGTGCTGCCGCTCCAAAAACGTCATTCGACATGGCTTTGCCGAACGTTGGATCCAAACCGTGCCCTTCGGTTTCAAGCCCGTCTGGCTGGTTGTTCCCGTGCAACGAGTAGGATGTCGTAATTGCGGTGCCGTCCGTTTGATTGACATACAGATGGCCGAGCCAAGGCGATGGCGCATCAAGGCCTTTGAGCGTTACGCCTCGCCTTGACGAAGAAGGAGGCCATCCAAGCTGTGGCCGATCTGCTTGGCGTCGCCCGGAACACCATCAAGTCGATTTCCCAACGATATCTATTCCTCGGAGATAGCTCCAACTCAGGTCATGGCAAGGACGTTCGCCGGGTATCGCTTCACCCTTCTCGCACACTACGATCATCCCATCTCATCAGGCCCAATCGAAGGGACGAACAACAAGATCAAGACGCTGAAACGGCAAGCCTACGGCTATCGGGATACGAAGTTCTTCAAGCTCAGGATTATGGGGATTCATGAAGCGAAGTACGCTTTAGCCGGATGAACCCAAAAAAGCCCCGGCCTGACGACCGGGGCTTGAACTTCGTTCACCGAAGAAAGATCAGCCTTTCTTGTTGAGAAACCGTTCCTTGGCGAGCCTCGACATATTCCCGGCCCCAAAGCTGTATCCGGCTATACGGCGATTCTGCCGCTTCATGCTGGTCAGGTCGTTCTTCAAGGCCTGCCTGAGCTTCCGGGCCTCACCGGTAATTTCGTCGTGCAGGGATTTCATCTCCACAAGCTTGTCGGCAAGAAGCTCCAGGTTCTCTCCGGACAGACCGCGCACGGCCGCATCCAGAATATCCTCCCTGGAACGGGCGAACCGTTCGGCCTCGAACACATCTCCGGCCACAAGGGAATCGAGCTCCCTGCGGCCGATGGCGATGGCCTCGTCGAGCATGTGCCTGCGTTCGGCCATGTCTACTTCTTCGCTTTGCGGATGTCGTCCCGCAGGGACTTGATGACCTTTTTCCATTTCTCCACCGCGGGCAGAAATTCGTATTCGAGCAGGTCGGCGAGCAAAATCCAATCCTCGTTCTCAAGCACGGTGCTCATCTCGGTGAACATGGAGTTGAATTCCTCGGCGCTCTCCAGATAGACCTGATTGTCCTTGAGTGAATACTCGTCGCGCAGAATACCGATCATGTTCAGGAAGTTGCGCATGACGTCGATGAGATCCTGATAGGTCTCCAGCGCCTCGGCGTCGTCGGCCTGACGGAACAATTCAGCCACGCGCTTGCCGCCTTCGCTCATAAGGTTGACGACCTTGTAGAGTTCCAGGGTAATCTCGACGGCCATTTCCTCCGTGGCCATGGTGACGATCTCCACGGACTCCACCTCGGCCAAGTCGATATCCTCGGCCTGGTGCGGATAAATTTCGGTGAACGGCTCCTTGTTGACCATGACGTCGGTCACGATGCGGTCTTCCAGATGGCCGTCCTCGACCACCTTGTTGAAGACCTGCTCCAGGTTCTCGAAATTGTGTTCCCCGATATCATATTGTTTTCCATCGATGATGATCATGCTGACCTTCTCCTCCGTGAGTAGATAAAATTTGCCGATTGTACCGGTGTGAACCGGGTAATTCAAGATTCATGCCGGTCAGGCCAGGTCGTCCAGCAGCGCGGAAAGAAGCTTCAGGTGGCGTTCCGCCACAGCCAGCAGGGAATCAAGATCCCCGCCCCGCCGCTGGCTCTCGAACATCCACAATAACGACAATACTTTCAAGTAATTGTTTGACGAAAGAATATTCTGCACCCGCTGCCAGGAAGCCAAAAACTTGTTTTTGGCCTGGGGCCGTGGGTTCACTCGCAGGAGCGCGCCCTGCCTGGTGAGCAGGAAAAGCATGTCCCGTGCGCTCGTCAAAGTTTTGGACAACTCCGCTCTCAGGACCGGACCGAGCCGCTGACCGAGCCCGGTCCGCACCGCCTCGCCGCCGTCCAGGAACGAACGAAAATGCGCCCGCTGAAGACCTATCCACACGGCCCTTTCCGTGGCGTCGTGACCGGACAGCGATTCCAGCTCCATAAGTCCGTCATCGCCGATTAGGGTACGCCACAGGCGCGCGCCGCCCACGGGTTCCGGCTCGCGGCCACGCACCAGCGATGCGGCACAGGCGTACATCGCCTCGGAAGTGACGGCCCTGCGGCACGCTTCCCCATTGGGACACGCTTCGCCGAACTCGCACGGATGGCAGTCCATGTCCGGCTCCAGGCAGATATCGCCCGCGCGATACGGGCCGGTGTCCCAGGGCTGGGCCGTGGCCAGGAAGACCGCGCACAGAGGCACGTCCAGCCCGGCGGCCAGGTGCATGGTCCCGGTGTCGTTGGTCAAAAGCACCCTGCAACGGGTCAGGACGGCTGCCAGTTCGGTCAAGGAAGTCCGGCCGACGCAATCCACAAAGGAAAAATCCGCGCCCGCCGCGAAACGTCCCGCCAGTTCCGCCTCGCTCGCGGTTCCCAGCAGCACGGGCACCAGGCCATCACGCTCGTAAAGCATACGGGCCGTATCCACGAAATGGGACACGGGCCAGCGGCGGCGATCCTCGCTGGCCCCCAACTGCACTGCCGCGAAACCGCCCGGCCCTTCCAGACCGGCCAGCAATTCATCGGCGCGGGCAACGGCCTGTCCATCCGGACGGGCCAGAACGGAATCACTCCCCTCGCGATCGAGCCCGGCGGCCCGGCGGAACAGGTCGCAGACGTTGAATGGACTGGCCCCGCGATTGGCCCCGGCCATTTGCAGAAAGGCCGCCCAGGACGAAGTGTCCGCGTTGAAGCCGAACTCGTCCACGGTAAAGCCGGTTGTCCGTCCGGATTCAGGCGTAAGGGCGTAGGCGAGAAGCCGGGAGGAGACCGACGGCGTCAGGTTGACGGTCTCGTCCGGCGGGAATTCAGCGAACACGCCGCGCCTGAACTCCTCGGCGTCCCGCACGGCCTGCCGCCAGTCCGCGTCCAGCCCTGCCAGCAGGGATGCGCCTGAAAGAGGAAACACCCGGTCCACGCCGTCGAGCAGACGGGCAGCCGAGGCGAAGTTGGCCAGGCAGACCAGCCCCACCGCATGGCCCCGGCTCTTGAAACCGGCGATCACGGGCTGAGTCTGGATGAGATCGCCGAAGCGGGTCAGATTGACAATCAGAACATTCACGAACCAAATCCTTAAATATAACAGGGTACGCCGTCGAAAAATCGCCGGACCGGAAGAACATTGCAAAAAGGGAGCCGAATCAGAGGCCTGAACCGGCCTGGACCAATCTGACGAGTTTTTCCACCGCGTGAATGGCCGCCTTAAGCCGGATCTGCTCGGTCCGATCCAGGATGGCGGGCTTCACGTAGTTGTGGGGCGGCAGACCGGCGCGATCGCAGTCCAGCCCGATGTCGAACCGCTTGCGCTGGAGATATTCCCAGCCGTCCAGGAGGGAGCCTCCGTGATTGGCCGCGATGTGCCCGGCCCCGGTCAAGGCGCGGATACGATCGCAGGTATTATGCGGGCGAACGCCGTGCTTGAGCGCCAGAATGCGCGCGCTGTTGGTCAGATGGGCCAGGACGGACTTCTTGATATTCAGCCAGCCGTGCCACGGCCCCTCGCGTTCGGTGATGAACGCCCCGAACAAGGTCAGGGGCAGCCGATACACGGTCAGCTCGCTGACCAGCAAGGACAGCGCGATGGGCTTGGTGCGGACGTGCTCCCAGAGGCGCTCGCGCAGCCGCCCGACCTCCTCCTCCGCGCCGAACACGGGCTGGAAGTCGAGAATCAGGCCGGACTGCCACGGCCCCTTCTCGGCGGGATTGGACAGCCAGCCGGTCAGCCGGGAGAGCCACGCGTCGAAATCGCCGCGCCACTCGGGGTTGCTGACCATGACCCCGCCGTCGCACAGGGACAACCCCGCGCCGTCCAGGGCGATGACGATGGACTGGGTGCAGTCGTCCACCTCAGCCTCGTCCACCTTCACCTCCACGGGAATGAGCAGCCCGTTGTCCTGATCGGAGCCAAGCACCATCTCCCCACGGCCGCCCGAACCAAACTCCATGAAAGTGCACTGCGAAAGCCAGGGGTATTCCAGGGCATGGGCCTCCAGCACGGCGGAGGTCACTTCGCGATTGAACAGGGTCAGCCGCTTGCAGGTCTCCTCGGCGGACAATCCATGGTCAAGCCATTCCCCGACGAGATCGAGCCGGGTCCGGCCGATGCCGGTCAGCTTGCCCTCGCGGGCCATGACCCGCAGTTCGGCGAAAAGACCGTCCGGGACGCCCGATTCGCCGTTCACGGGCATCTCGCCGTTCAAAATCATGCCCAACCTCGCGCTCCGTGGCCTAAAGGCCGACCGTTAACCGGAAGAAACCGTCCGTTCGCCGCCGCCGAGAAAAGCCCGAATCCCGCGACCGTACAGGTTCGACCGCTTACCTGAAAAGGCGTGCTTGTCTTTTTTTACCTACTGTAAAAGGGCATCAACGGCAAACTTTCAACCGTATCGGGGGTACAAAATGGATCAGATCGAAAGGATTCGGAAACGGCAACTTCAATTCGCCCTGGGCGTGGGCGTGCCCTACTTCGCCTTTGTCATCGGCATCTTCCTGCTCGTCTATCTGGCAGGGGCATGGGTAGCCGGAGTATCCATCCTCGGCTTCCCCCTGCACTACTGGCTGGTGGCCATCGCCATCTATCCCATTACTTGGGGACTGTTCATCTGGTACGTGGGCAAGGCCAACCGAATCGAAGACGAAATAGCCGAAACAGTCGAAGGAGAATAACATGGAACTCGGATACCAAATACCGGTCACCGCGCTGCTCCTCATCGGGTGCATGTTGGCCTTCACGGTGGTCACCACCTTCATGTTCCGCAGCCAAAAGACCTCGGCCGACTATTACCTCGCCGGACGCAAGGTCAATTCCTTCATCAACGCCTCGGCGATCTCCTCGGACTACCTGTCCGCAGCCTCCTTCCTCGGTGTGGCGGGCGTAGCCTTTCTTTTCGGCTTCGACGGCATCATCTACGCGTTGGGCTTCTTCGTGGGCTATATCGCCCTGCTCCTCTTCCTGGCCAGCCCCCTGCGCAAGTTCGGACGATACACCATACCCGACTTCATCTCGGAACGATTCCACTCCAAACCGGCCCGCATCCTCGGAGTCATCGGCGTGCTCTTCATCTCCCTCTTCTACATGGCCCCACAGATGCTCGGCGCGGGCAAGGTCATGGGGCTTTTGCTCAACCTCGAATACGGCACCTCGATCATCATCATCGCCTGCATCATCACCTTCTACGTCACCGTGGGCGGCATGAAGGCCACCACCGTCAACCAGCTCGTCCAGTTCTGGATTCTGTTCGGAGCCATGTTCCTGCTGGCCTTCATCCCCTTCATGCTTAAAGGATACACCTACGCCGACGTGGTCAAATTCCTGCACGAATTCAAAGGTCCCGCGCCCATCACCGGCAAGGAATTCGACGGCGCGGCCTACACCAGCCCGGCCTACTGGCTTACCAACCTCAAGGACACGCTCTCCCTGCTCCTCGCGCTCATGTTCGGCACCGCCGGGCTGCCCCACATCCTGGTGCGCTTCTACACCGCCCCGGACGGCAAGGCCGCCCGCAAGACCGTCATCTATGTACTCTTCCTCATCGGCATGTTTTATATCCTGAGTCCCTACGTGGGCCACGTTGTCCGCTACGTCTTCCTCAACGGCGACGTCCTGGGCGTGTCCCCGCATCTCATGCACTGGCTGGCCGACAACGGCAAGAACCTCGCCGTTCCCGTGGCGGGCTCCCACTTCGGCGGACAGATTCTTCTGGGCATCGTGGTGGCCGGGGCGTTCGCCGCCATCCTGTCCACCGTGGCCGGGCTGATCATCGCCAGTGCCGGAGCCATCGGACACGACCTCGTGGTCAACGTCTTCAACCCGAACATGCCCGAACGCTCCCGCGTCATGGTCGCCCGCGTGGCCTCCGTCGCCGTGGGGCTGCTCGGCATCCCGCTTGGCTTCTGGGCCGAATCTATGCAGATCGCCATCCTCGTGGGACTGGCCTTCGCCATCGGTGCCTCCACCTTCTTCCCGGTCCTGGTCATGGGCGTGTGGTGGCCGAAAATGACCAAGAACGGCGCCTGCGCGGGACTCGTCACCGGCATCGTCGGCTCGTTCTTCATGATTTTGGGCAAATCCATGCTGCCGGAATTCCTGCAATACAACAACCCGGGCGGATTCGTCATGCTCCTGACCTTCATCGCCATCTACGTGACCTCCAAGATGGAATACGCCGCCAAGGGCGAAGCAGCGCTGCCGCCCGATACCATGGAAGTCATGGCCCTGCTCCACGGTCCCGAAAAAACATAACCCCATTATACATCGCTTCCCCCAAAGGCGGGCCGGTCGTTCCGGTCCGCCTTCTTCCGCGTCTTCCCCCGCACGCATTGCTTGACACTGCTGACGCCGATACCTACTTAAGGGCTCACCACAAACCAAGGAGACCCACATGAGTTATGACATTCGGCTCGTCAAGCTGGTCAGCGGCGAGATGGTCGTCGGCAACTTCGCCGGTAGCGACATCGAGGAACCCGCCATCCTGCAGGCCATGCCCACCCAACAGGGCACCCAGATGATCCTCCTGCCTTACGGATATCCCTTCGACCAGGAAATGCAGGGCAAGATCGCTCAGAGCCACGTGCTGTTCGAGTACAAGACCTGCCCTGAAGAGTTGAAGACCAAATATATCGAAGCCAAAACCAATATCTCCATGTCCAGCGGCGGACTCGACCTGTCCGGCCTGGGCGGCCAGGGCGGCGGCCTCGATCTCGGCTAGCCGACCCAAGCGAAAACTGCTATCCCGAACGGGGCTGGTTCAGTGAAGCCAACCCCGTTTTTTTCCGTTCACCGATCTACCTGCGACCATGAAAGAATTATTGCCTATCCTCCCCCGCCCCTCTCGCTACATTGGTAGCGAATGGGGGGCTGTGTTCAAGGACCCGACCAAGGTAACCGTACGGTGCGCCCTGGCATTTCCAGACATGTACGAGGTGGGCATGTCCTACCTCGGCCAGAAAATCCTGGCCCAGGCTCTCAATGCCCGCCCGGAATTCTGGGCCGAACGGGTCTTCACGCCCGACGAGGAGGCCGGAACCATCCTGCGCGAGCAGGGAGTTCCGCTGGCCACCCTTGAATCGGACACCCCGCTGGGGGAGATGGACGTCATCGGCTTCAGCCTGACCCACGAGCTTTGCTACACAAACATCCTGTACATGCTTGATCTGGCTGGCATTCCTGTTCGCAGTGCGGACCGTGAAGCCCCCTTCCCGCTCATCATCGCGGGCGGAGGCGCGGCCTTCAACGCCGAACCCATGGCCCCGTTCTTCGATGCCATGGTCCTCGGCGACGGCGAAGAAGCCATGCCGCAGGTCCTGACCGCAGTGGAACGCACCAAGGCCCAAGACTTGTCCAAGGAGGACCTGCTCTCGGCCCTGGCCGAGATTCCCGGCCTCTATATCCCGTCGTTCTTTGAGGACCAGGGACAGGACAAGCCGCTGAAACCGTTGCGCGAGGGATATGAAACCGTGGAAAAAGCCGTGGTTGACGATCTCAACCGCGCTCCCTTCCCTACGGGCCAGGTCATTCCCTTCGGGGCCATCCACGACAGGCTGACCATGGAAATAGCGCGAGGCTGCACACGCGGCTGCCGCTTCTGCCAGGCGGGCATGATCTACCGCCCGGTCCGCGAACGGTCTCTGGACGGCCTGAACGACATTCTTACCAATGGGCTGGCCGAGACCGGATACGAGGAAACCTCCATGCTGTCGCTGTCCACCGGCGACTTCTCCGGCCTGGACTCCCTCTTCACCCGAAGCTTCGACAAGTGCGCGGCCGAACAGATCGCCATATCCCTGCCGTCCCTGCGGGTAGGCTCTCTTTCCGCGCCGATCATGGAACGCATCTCGTCCATCCGGCGCACGGGCGCGACCATCGCCCCCGAGGCGGGCAGCCAACGGCTACGCGACGTCATCAACAAGGGCGTGGACGAGGAAGGCCTCCTCGAACACGTCCGGCTGCTCTTCGAGAACGGCTGGCAGGGGGTAAAGCTCTATTTCATGATCGGCCTGCCCACCGAAACGGACGAGGACCTGGACGCCATCCTGGACCTTTGTATCAAGGTGCGCGATGCGGCCGGACGGCATATAAAGAGGCTCCAGGTCACGGCGGCGGTTTCGCCCTTCGTGCCTAAGCCGCACACCCCGTTCCAGTGGGAACCGCAGATTCCCTTGGAAGAAATATACCGGCGCATCAGCCATCTGCGAAACATTTTCCGCCCGCACAAGCGCATTTCCATCAAGTACCACGAGCCGGAGATGACCTCGCTGGAAGGCGTCTTCTCGCGCGGCGACCGCCGGTTGGCCGAGGTCGTGGAGCGGGCCTACGCAAAGGGCGCGCTTTTCTCCAGTTGGAAAGACCACCTGCGGCTCGAACCGTACCGAGAGGCCATGAACGAGGCCGGGCTCGACTGGGATAAATACACCGGCCCGCGCGATCCCGAAGGCCCCCTGCCCTGGGACCACCTGTCCAGCGGACTGACCAAGCGGTTCCTGCTCAAGGAGCGCGAACGCGCCCTCGACGAAAAGATCACCAACGACTGCCGCTATGGGGCGTGCCGCAACTGCGGCGTCTGTCAATTCGACGGCCGAATTTCGACTCTGAAGCACCAGGCCGAATACAAGGACATCCGCCCCAAACTGGTCTTTCACAAACGGGACCAGGAAGGCGAACAGCCGCCCTACACCGTGGAGAAGCCGGACCTGACCGGCAAGGCCGCCCATTATCGCATATGGTACGAAAAGACCGGCCCCGCCGCCTTCCTCAGCCAACTGGAGTTGCAGGCCGTATTCGAGCGCGCCTTCAGACGAGCCGTGCTGCCCATGACATTCTCGGCCGGATTCCATCCCATGCCCAGGCTCTCCTTCGGCAAGGCCCTGCCCGTGGGCGTGGAAAGCCGCTGCGAGTGGATCAACGTTTTCCTGCGCAAGGACTTCGCGCCCGAAGAGGTGATCGAACGACTCGCCCAAAACATGCCCAAGGGGATCGTCCCGTTCAATGCGGAACGCCTGTCCCTGGGGCGCAAGCAGCCCCAGGCAGTGGAAGAGGTCTATACGCTGCGTTTCGTCGGCGATGACCAGCGCCGCAAAGCGCAATGGCGGGAATTCATGGCCGCCGACAATCATTTCATCGAGAAACGGACCAAGAAGGGCAAACCCAAGCAGGTGGACCTTCGGCCCATGGTCCGCGAGGCCACGGAGACCGGGGACGAACTGACCCTGGTTCTGGACTGGCGGGATCAATACATGAGCCCGCTGGTCTTGTGCTTCGCCGTCATGGAAGACGCGGGTCTGCTGGACTTCACCCTGATGAAGACCGAGCAGCGTTTCGAGGCGAAACCGGACGAAACGGCCTAATCGAGCCAGGCGTTGCCCGAGCCTATGCTCACAGCGACCTGCCGGTAAACGACCGTTTCACCCCCGGCCTCGGGGGTCATCCTGATGAGCACGTCCGTCGCCCCTTCCTCAAGGGCCGAGAACAGATAGCGCGCTCTGGGGCCACTATCGTCGTCATACTCAAAATACCGCTCCATGCGCAGCATTTCCGGGTCGAACGCCGCCCCGGAGATGCGGTACCCCTTGGAAGACGGCCTGCTCACGTCCAAAGCGAATACATCATTCTTTTCTACGTTGACGGCAGCCCCATATTCATCGTCCAAAACAATTGTTTCAACGGGGGAAATCCCACCATCGACAGACGAAAAACCCGAGCAACCAAATAAAAACAGAACAAAATACGAACTCATCGCCAAAAAAATTATTTTTCTGAACAAGATTCGCCTCCCCACGTATATCGGCAAATTCATTACGCTATTGTTAAAGCCTGGCGAAGCGTGTATGACTATTTCGTTTATGCCCATTAAAACTACGCTGTCTCAAGGGTTCCATGCAACCCTTGTTCGGAGGTGTTTTTTGTGGGTTGCGCCCGGTGTGGTGCAAGAGAGGTATGGATCGCGCCGTGCTGGCGCATTCGGATCAATTTATGGAGGAACAAACAATGAAAGTGTCGACGTTCAAAGCCGCCGGCAAATTCTCCCTGCTCGTTCTCTCGCTCCTGGTTGCCGCCCTCATGTTGGTCGGCTGCGGCGGTGAAGAGAAGAAAGAAGCAGCCGAGAAAGCCGCTCCCGCTGCCCCTGAAAAAATCACCCTCAAGCTCGCAATGGATGCCGACCCGGTATCCCTTGACCCGCATGTCCAGCTTTCCGGCGGCATGCTGCAGTTCTCCCACCTGGTCTTCGACCCGCTGATTCGCTATGACAAGGATATGAACTTCGTGCCCCGTCTGGCCGAGAGCTGGGAGCGCATTGATGATCTGACCATGCGCATGCACCTGCGCAAGGGCGTCAAGTTCCATTCCGGCAACGAGTTCACCGCCAAGGACGTGGTTTTCACCGTTGACCGCCTGAAGAAGTCCGAGGACTACAAGGGCCTCTTCGAGCCGTTCACCGGCGCCGTGGCCGTCGATGACTACACCGTGGACCTGGTCACCAAGAAGCCTTACGGCCTGGTGCTCAACATGGCCACCTACATCTTCCCCCTGGACAGCAAATTCTACTCCGGCACCGACGATAAGGGCAAGGCCAAGGACGCCATCGTCAAGACCGACTACTCCTTCGCCAACGTGAACGAGTCCGGGACCGGTCCCTTCACCGTCATCAGCCGCGAGCAGGGCGTGAAGACTGTCTTCGCACGGTTCAAGGACTACTGGAACAAGGACACCGGCAACGTCGAGGAAATCGTTCTCTCCCCGATCAAGAATGACGCCACCCGCACCGCCGCCCTCATGTCCGGCGACGTGGACTTCGTCATGCCCGTGCCTCCGCAGGACCTGGAGCGCCTCAAGACCACCGACGGTCTGCATCTCGTCACCATGTCCGGCTCCCGCATCATCTCCATGCAGCTGAACCAGAAGCGCAACCCGGCCCTGGCCGACCCGAAGGTCCGCCTGGCCATGGCATACGCCTATGACAACCAGGGTGTGGTCGAGAAGATCATGAACGGCTTCGCCACCGCGGCAGGCCAGATGTCCCCCAAGGGCTACGTCGGTCACCTCGAATCCCTGACCCCTCGCTTCGACCTCGAAAAGGCCAAGGCCCTGATGGCCGAGTCCAACTTCCCCAACGGTTTTGAAGCGACGATGATCTCCCCGAACAACCGTTACGTGAACGACGAGAAGATCGCCGAGGCCTTCGCCTCCATGATGTCCAAGATCGGCATCAAGGTCTCCCTGAAGACCATGCCCAAGGCGCAGTACTGGGATCAGTTCGACGCCCAGGTCGCCGACATCCAGTTGATCGGCTGGCACTCCGACACCGAGGACTCCGGCAACTTCTTCGAGTTCCTGTCCATGTGCCGCAACACCGAGACCGGCTACGGCCAGTACAACTCCGGCAACTACTGCAACGCCAAGGTCGACGAGCTGACCCTGGCCGCACAGACCGAGACTGATCCCGCCAAGCGCGCCGCCGACCTTCAGGAAGCGGAAAAGATTCAGTACGACGAAGCCGGCTTCATCCCGCTGCACTGGCAGAACCTGTCCTGGGCTTCCAAGGCCAACATGAACACCGAAGACATCGTGAACGTCATGAACTTCCCGTACTTCGGCGACCTGGTCATCAACTAGCGCCCAAGCGACTTGCATTAATCAAAAAATAACAATAAAGGGGAACCCCGGCCTCGCCAGGGTTCCCCTTTCATACAAAAGTGCGCCTGGGGCCGGGATTGTTGCGGTCCACCCCAAATTCCGGTCACAACCCCGTGCCTGGACAACATAAAGTCAACGAGTCGACATGTTTGCATTCACTGTAAAACGAATCCTGCAAGCCGTGGTCGTCATGCTGATCATCAGCTTCATCGGATTCGCCATCAAACACAACTTTGGCGATCCGGTCCGCGATCTGGTGGGACAGCGGGTCACGGCGACCGAGCGTGCGGAAATCCGCGACCGCCTCGGTCTCAATGATCCATTCCCCGTGCAATACGCAAGATTCCTGCGTGACGCCCTGCGCGGCGATCTGGGTCAGAGCTATTTCTTCAAAAAGCCCGCCACGGAAGTCATTATCAAAAAGGCTCCAGCTACACTGGAACTGGTTTTCTGTGCAGCCTTCATTATCGTGGTCTTATCCATTCCGCTCGGCATTTACTCGGCCATTCGCCCTAAAAGCCTATTTTCGCGGTTCGTCATGGGTGGGTCCATAGTCGGGGTTTCCATGCCCGTCTTTCTCACGGCCATCCTGCTCATCTACATTTTTTCCGTGGAGTTGCACTGGCTGCCATCCTATGGCCGAGGCGAAACCGTGCTCCTCTTCGGCTGGTGGGACAGCGGGTTGTTCACCGTTGACGGCCTCCTGCATCTGGTAATGCCGTCCATTGCCCTCTCCTCCATCATGCTCCCGTTGTTCATCCGGCTCATTCGTTCCGAGATGATGGAGGTGCTGGAAACCGAATACGTCAAGTTCGCCTGGGCCAAAGGCATCAAGCCCTGGCGCGTCTGGCTGGTACACGCCTTCAAGAACACCCTGCTCCCGGTCATTACCGTGGGCGGTGTGCAGCTCGGTATCATGGTGGCCTTCACCATCCTCACCGAGACCGTGTTCCAGTGGCAGGGAATGGGCTCCATGTTCATCGAGTCAGTGGAACGTTCCGACACCTCGCTCATGGTCGCCTACCTTGTCTTCGTGGGCATCGTCTTCGTGCTTGTGAACACTTTTGTGGACATCATCTACGGCCTGGTCAATCCCACGGTCCGAGTGGCAGGGAGGCAGTAGCATGAGATCCCGTTGGCAACGTTTCAAAGAATCCTACATGCTTTACAGCTTCCTGCGTGACCATATGGCCGTGACCTGCTTCGTCATCCTGGCCATATTGGTAACCACGGCGTTCACCGCGCCGATCATTGCGCCGCATGATCCGTACGACACCAAGACCATCGACATCATGAACGCCCAGCTTCCGCCCGTCTGGTCCGACGGAGGCACCGCCGACTTCCTGCTCGGCACCGACGCCCAGGGCCGCGACATGCTTTCGACCATGCTCTACGGTATGCGCGTTTCCATCATCATCGGCGTCGGCGCGGTCTGTCTTCAGGCATTCCTGGGCATCGTGGTGGGGCTGCTCTCCGGCTACATCAAGCGGCTGGACAACATCCTCATGCGTATCGCGGACGTCCAGCTCTCCTTCTCCACCTACATGGTGGCCATCTTCATCGGCGCCATCGTCCAGACGGCTTTCGGCGTGGCCGGATACGACAAGGTCGCCGTGCCGCTTATCATCGTCATCATCGGTTTGGCCGAATGGCCCCAGTACGCCCGAACCGTCCGCGCCTCGGTGCTGGCCGAACGCAAGAAGGAATACGTCGAGGCGGCCCGAGTCATCGGCCTGTCGAAATCCCGCATCATGTGGCGGCACATTCTGCCCAACACACTCTCTCCGGTGCTCGTTATCTCCACCGTCCAGGTGGCCAACGCCATCATGAGCGAGGCGGCCCTCTCCTTCCTTGGACTGGGAATGCCCGTGACCAAACCTTCGCTGGGATCGCTGATCACCGCCGGTTTCGAATACATCTTCTCCGGCTCCTGGTGGATCACCATCTTCCCCGGCTTCCTGCTGGTCACCCTGATCCTGGTCATCAACCTCCTGGGCGACTGGGTCCGGGACTTCCTCAACCCCAAACTCTACAAGGGGTAAGGCGTGGAAAAACTCATAGATATAAAAAACCTGCGCGTGGACTTCGCCCTGCGCTCCGGCAGAGTCCGGGCCGTGCGCGATGTCAGCCTGGTCATCAATAAAGGCGAACGCCTCGGCATTGTCGGCGAATCCGGCGCGGGTAAATCCGTGCTCGGCTTCTCCATCATCAACCTCATCTCCAAGCCCGGCAGAATCACCGGCGGAGAGATTCTCTTCGAAGGCATGGACCTGGTCAAAATCAATGCAGACCAGATGCGCCACGTCCGCGGCAATGAAATCTCCATGATCTTCCAGGACCCCATGATGACCCTCAACCCGGTGCTGACCATCGGCACCCAGATGAAGGAAACCATCCGGGCCCACATGAACGTCTCCGACAAGGAAGCCGAGGCCATCTGCCTGGACAAACTGCGCAAGGTCTACATTCCCTCCCCGGAAAAACGGCTCAAGCAGTACCCGCACGAGTTCTCCGGCGGTATGCGCCAGCGCATCGTCATCGCCATCTCGCTGCTGACCAACCCCAAGCTCATCATCGCCGACGAGCCCACCACGGCCCTTGACGTGACCATCCAGGCCGAGATCATGGACCTGCTCCTGGAGCTCTGCGAAAAGGAAAACATGGGGCTGATCCTCATCACCCATGACCTGGCGGTGGTCTCCGAGGTCACTCAACGCATCGCCGTGCTCTACGCGGGCAAAGTGGTGGAACTCGGCGCAGCCAACCAGCTCATCTCCAACCCGCAGCACCCCTACACCAAGGGGCTCATCCAGGCTTTGCCGCAGATGGCGGGCGGAGCAAGGCGGCTCAACCAGATTCCCGGCATGATGCCGTCCCTGCTGAACATGCCCAAGGGATGCCCCTTCGAACCGCGTTGCACCGTCGGCAGCGAACGCTGCAAGACCGAGATCCCCAAACTCCACGCTCTCGAAAACGGCACGCAGGTCGCCTGTTTCAAATGTGAAGGAGGCGAATAGCCATGAGTGCCATCCTCGAAGTCAAGGACATCGACAAACACTTCGACATATCCGGCTCGGTCATCGACCAGCTTCGGCTCACCGGCGGCAAGATCACCCGCAAAAAAACAGTGGTCAAGGCTGTCAACAGCGTCTCCCTGGAAGTCCAGGCGGGCGAAACCCTGAGCGTGGTCGGTGAATCCGGCTGCGGAAAATCCACCCTGGCCCGTACGGTCATGGGCCTGTACCGGCCCAACAAGGGCGAGATTCACTATCGGGGTGCGCGCATCGACAACCTGAGCTCCCACAAGATGCTCCCCTACCGGACCAAAATGCAGATGGTCTTCCAGGACCCTTACGCATCCCTCAACCCGCGCATGACCGTGCGCCAGATTCTTGAGGAGCCGGTCCGCTTCCACAACCCCGACATGAGCCGCGACGAGGTCAGCGACCGCGTTGCCGAGGTCATGTGCCAGGTGGGTGTGGACCCGGTCTGGGCCACCAACTTCCCGCACGAATTCTCCGGCGGTCAGCGCCAGCGCATCTCCATCGCCCGCGCCCTGGTCCTCGACCCGGAATTCATCGCGGCCGACGAGCCCATCGCAGCCCTGGACGTTTCCATTCAGGCCCAGATTCTCAACCTGCTCATGGACGCCCAGGAACAGCGCGGGCTGACCTATCTGTTCATCAGCCATGACCTGAGCGTGGTCGAGCACATTTCGAACCGCGTGCTGGTCATGTATCTCGGTTGCGTCTGCGAGCTGGGTACCGCCAAGGAGCTGTTTTCCAACCCGAAGCACCCCTACACCCAGGCGCTGCTTTCGGCGATCCCCAAGCTCGGCGGAACGGCCGGCGGCCACGTCAAACTGTCGGGTGACGTGCCCACTCCCATCAACCTGCCCACCGGCTGCGTTTTCCATGGCCGGTGTCAGCACGCCAACGAGCGCTGCACCCGGGAAATCCCCAGACAGCAAACGCTCGCCAACGGCACCGTGGTAGCCTGTCACGGCGTCGAGGAAGGCCGCCTGTAACCTGCCAAGGCGTTCCCTCGTCCCGCTTTTGCCGAGACTTCGCTTGAAGCCCGCGGGGAAACGAACGAGACGGATCGATATGCAACAAAAAAAACGGCGCACCGTAAATGGTGCGCCGTTTTTTATTGTCGATTGGTCGGGCTGAAAGTTATCTTCAGCCGCCCGGCCCTACAGGTCAATGCCATATTTCTTGATGGCCGCCATGCCGCCGTGGATGTTGGTCACATCCTTGTATCCCTTGTCGTCAAGCATGATCTGCGCCTCGTAGGAACGCGCTCCGGTATTACAGATCAGCACGATGGGCCGATCCGTGGGGATTTCGTCCAGACGGTCGTAAATCTCGCCCTGCGGGACGTTATGCCAGAACTCCGGATTGCGTTCCATGAACGGTCCGGCGTCCCCTTTCTCCCGGCAATCCAGGAAGAAGCAGGCATCCTTGTCGCGATGCTCCCACAGCTCCTTGAACCCGGCAGGACCCACGCCGCGGTTGATGCCGCGCAACGCGTTGTCCGCAAGGTTGGCAAGGGTGTTGAGGATGTCCATGGCCGCAGCGAACGGCGGAGAATAGGCCAATTCCATATTGGATACGTCATCAATGGTGGGAGACGACTTGAGAATGGCGGCCACCGCGTTGATGCGGCCCACCATGGCGTCTCCGGAGGAACCAAACCCCTGAACGCCGAGCACGCGGCGGGTGGGTTTGTCCACAACCATCTCAAGAGTCATCAGCTCCTTGGTCGGATAGAAATGCGCCCGGTCCAGTTGAATGAGCAACACGGACATGGCGTCGAAACCGGCGGCCTTGGCGGATTCCAGGCTCAGGCCCGTGCCCGCCATGGAGGTCTCGAACAGCTTGACCACAAAGGAACCGACCACGCCGTCGAACATCGCCGAACCGCCCGCCAGATTGGTGCCGATGATGCGCCCCTGGCGGTTGGCCATGGAACCGAGCGGCAGGAAGGCGTCCGTGCCGGTAACGAGGTTCTTCACGATGCAGCAGTCGCCGCCAGCATAGATGTCCGGATCGTTGGTACGCAGACATTCATCCACATACACTCCGCCGCGCTCATGCACGGCCAGTCCGGCTTCCTTGGCCAGGTCCGAATTGGGAACGACACCCGCCGAGATGATTACGGCGTCGGCATCGAGCACACGCTTGTCCGTGACCACCCGCTTGACCACGCCGCCCTCGCCCTCAATGGCCTTGACGGTCTCGCCGAAATAGAAGGAAACGCCGTTCTCTTCCATATGTTTTCGGCCCATGGTGGCCAGGGTCGGACTCACCAGACGAGGCATGATCTGGTCAGTGATCTCCACCACGGAAGTCTCAACGCCCCACATATCGGCGAACGCCTCCGCCATCTCCAGGCCAATGAAGCCCGCGCCGATAATCACGGCGTTGCTTACCTCGCCCTTGGAGATGGACTCGCGGATGCGGGTTGCGTCGCCGGGATTGGCCACGTAGTTGACGCCCTTGAGGTCCTCGCCGGGCAAGCCCAGCCTGCGCGGGGAGGCGCCGGTGGCGATGACCAGCTTGTCATACGCTATGCAATCCTTTTCGCCGGTCTCGACGTTCTCCACCTCAACGCACTTCCTTTCACGGTCGATGCGCGTGGCTTTGGTCAGGACGCGGACGTCCACGCCCTTGACCTGCTTGAAGAACTTCGGATCGCGCAGCATGTGGAAGCTGGTGGTGCACAGCTCCGACGCGTCCGACACGTCGCCGGACACGTAATAGGGGATGCCGCACCCGCCGTAGGAAATCATGGCGCTCTGGTCGATCATGGTCACCCGGGACTCGGGCTCCAGCCGCTTGAAGCGGCAGGCGGCCTTGGGCCCGAGGGCCACACCGCCGATGACTACGATATGCTGAGACATAAAACCAATCCTTGGAATCTTGGCTCCGGGCGTCCCTCAAACCCGGGGCGTTACTTCAGGAACGAACCGATGGCCCTGCCAAGACGCTTGATGCCTTCCTCAATGCGGACTTCGTCCGAGTTGGAGAAGTTCAGACGCAGGGTGTTGTCGCCGGAACCGTCCACGTAGAACGGCTTGCCGGGCACAAAGGCCACCTTGTCCTTCACGGCCATATCCAGGAGCTGCATACTCGAACATTCCTCGGGCATGGTCACCCACAGGAACATGCCGCCTTCGGGCCGGGTGATGGTGACGCCGTCCGGGAAATACTTGCCGATCATCTCCACCATACACTCCCGCTGGCGGCCGTACCGCTCACGGATGAGCTCCACATGGGAATCGATGTCGTTGGTTTCGAGATAACGACGCATGATCGCCTGGGACACGGTGGAAGTATGGAGATCAGCGGCCTGCTTGGCGACGACAAGCTTGTCGTAGATATCCTTCTCCGGCGCGACCACCCAACCGATGCGGAAGCCCGGCGCGGCGATCTTGGAGAACGAACCGCACAGAAGGCCCTTATGCTCGCAGAACGAGAAAACGCTCGGCAGGTCTTCGCCCAGGAAGCGGAGCTCGCCGTAGGGGTCGTCCTCGACAAAGAGCACACCGTACTGGTCGCACAACGCCGCGACACCCTTGCGTTTCTCAAGCGAATAGCTTACGCCCGACGGGTTCTGGAAGTTGGGCACGGCGTAAAAACACTTGGCCCCTTCCTTGAACGCCGCTTCAAGCTCGGCGAGGTTCGGCCCGTCGTCCTCAAGAGACACGGTCACGAACTCGGGCTCAAACAGGGAAAACGCCTGAATGGCTCCGAGATAGCCGGGCCGCTCGATGACGACCCTGTCGCCCCGGTCAAGAAAGACCTTGGCGCTGATGTCGAGAATCTGCTGCGAACCCGAGGTCACCAGAATGGTATCCGGGTCCACGGTCAGGCCGCGCTTCAGATATCGCTGCGCGATGATCGCCCGCAGGCCCGCATCGCCTTCAGTGGTTGAATATTGCAGAGCGCTTGCCCCGATGTCCTTGAAGACCTCGTGAGCGGCCGCATCCATGGCGGGAACGGGGAAAAGTTCGGGATTGGGCAAACCGCCCGCAAAAGAAATGATCTCCGGATCAGCCGTGACTTTCAGAATTTCCCGGATGAATGAGCGATGAACGGTGCCCATCCTCCGAGCGAAACGTTGGGACATGTTTTTTTCCTCCAAGCCACTTCGGATACTCCGAAAGCTGCTGCCTTGCAAGAGGATGCCCGCCCAAAGAGCGGATAAAAAACACAGCCTTCCGGCTCAAAAGATAGAGGACCGGGGATCAAGCCGGTCCTCTGGGGGCAAGAAGAGGAGAATATGCATGTACCATGCGGTTCAGCCGCCCCGTCCAAACGGACACGCTCCGCTTGGGGATGGAGCCGCCAATACCCTAATAATAACTATTAACGAAACACTGTCAAGTTCTCCTGATCGCGAACACCCGCAGTCGGTTATTCCTTTCCCGAACACATGGAACGAATATTGCTTTTAACGTATCAGCCATTGAACCGCGGACAAAAGGATAAATAATGAAATCCATCCCCGCCATAGTTTTGTTCATCGGCCTGCTTGCGGCCGCGACAATCCCCGCGCACGCCGGGGGATTCATCGCCATGGCCGCTCCCTATCCACCCTATTCCGAGAGCAACGGGCTGTCCGTCAAAGGCATGACGGTGTCCACCCTGACCACCATCATGGACAAGTGCGGCACCCCCATCGCCGACCGCGAGATAAAGCTCATGCCGTGGGCCTACGCCTGTGAAAGCGCCGCCCGGCAACCGGGCCGCATTCTGCTCAACGCCAATCGAACGCAAGAGACGGAACACCTGTACAAATGGGTTGGACCGGTGGCCACGGCCAAAATCGTGCTCATCGGGCGCAAGCAAGACCGGCTGCGTATCCCCTCCCGCGCGCACCTGAGCGGTTATCGCATCGCCACGGTGCGCTGGAGCCGTCCGGAAAAGAATCTTCTGGCAGGCGGTCTGAAGGCGGAGCAGCTCATGCGCAGCCCGAGCCATGTCCAGGCCCTGCGGCAGCTCGGCAACGGAGACGCCGACCTCTTCGCCACGACGGAACTCGACGCGCCCCGCCTGCTGGAAGGGTTGGGAATGCGCCAAGAAGACTACACGGTCTATTTCGTCTTCAACGAAGAGTCTCTGTATTTCGCTTTCAGCCGCGACACGGACGATGACCTCATCGACAAGCTCAATCTGGCGCTGGAGGAAATCAGGGCCTCGGAAGCCCGTGGAACAAACAGGTTCGAAATGACATGCGCCCAATAGAAAAGAGAAACGGATTCGATCAAACGAATCTGGAAAAAAACCGATAAAACCCGGCACAAAGGGTGAGGCGGCAGAACAGAGAAAGGGGCCTGGCGGCCCCTCTGTCATTTATTCCTTATCCGGTGACCAGTTCGGGTCGCGATATTTGTCGGGATTGTAAAGACGCCAATCGGAACCGTCATCATACTTCTCGTCCGCACCCGGATACGGAGTGTAGATGTTGTCCCGCTTGCTGGTTTCTTCGTGGCTATCCACATCTTCAATGAATACATGTTCCATGACAAACCTCTAATATCCTGAACTTTATTCACCTCGATACGGATCGTGTTTCGAGGCGGGACGCCATGCGCCCCGCCCTTTCGTGAATCAATTACCCGGCAGTGTCAAGCTTGGGCTTGACGTACAATTCACCACCGTGACAGTCGTTGATGACCAGCAGCGGGAAATCCTTGACCTTCATGGCACGGATGGCCTCCGGCCCCAATTCATCGAAGGCGATGACCTTGGATTCCACGATGGAGTTTGACAGCAGCGCGCCCGCCCCGCCCGTTGCGCCGAAGTAGACGCCCTTGTGTTTCTTCATGGCTTCCCGGACTTCATCCGACCGCTTGCCCTTGCCGATGGACGCCTTCATGCCCAGGGAATGAAGCCTCGGCGCGTAGGTATCCATACGATAGGAGGTGGTCGGCCCGGCGGAACCGATGGGACGGCCCGGAGGAGCCGGGCTGGGACCGACGTAGTAGATGGCCGAGCCCTCAAGCTCGAAGGGCAGCTCCTTGCCCGCATCCAGCAGTTCGAAAAGTTTCTTGTGGGCCGCGTCGCGCGCGGAATGGATGGTGCCGGACAGAAAAACGACGTCTCCGGCCCGCAACTGCTCAATGGCCTCGTCCGTAAGCGGCGTGTTCAATTTATATTCGGCCATTACAGCACGACCTCCTCGTGTCGCTGGGAGTGACACTGGACATTGACCGCCAGCGGCAGGCTGGCCAGGTGGCATGGTTCCATGGTGATCTTCACGCCGAGCACGGTGGTCTTGCCGCCCAGCCCCATGGGGCCTATCCCCAGCGCGTTGAGCGCCTCTTCCAATTCCTTCTCCATGGCCGCGACCGCGGGGTCGGGATGGGTGTCGTCAAGCTCGCGCAAAATCGACTTCTTGGCGATCTTGGCCGCGTGCTCGAAAGTACCGCCGATGCCGATGCCGATAACGGTCGGCGGACACGGATTCGGTCCTGCCTCGGCCACCCGCTCGACCACGAATTTCTTGATGCCCGCCCAGCCCTGGGCCGGAGCGAGCATGGTTACGCGGGACATGTTCTCGGCCCCGCCCCCCTTGGCCATGTAGGAAATCTTGAGCCGGTCGCCCGGGACCATGTCGAAATGAATGATGGCCGGGGTGCCGTCGCCGGTGTTGGCGCGGGTCATGGGATCGCACGCAGATTTTCGCAGATAGCCGTCCGCGTATCCTTTGCACGTCCCTTCGTTGATAAGCTCACGCAGGTTGCCGCCCACGACCCGGCAATCGTCGCCGATCTCCACGTAGAATACGGCCAGACCGCAATCCTGGCACAGCGGCAGCTTGGTGTCATGGGCCAGATCAGCATTCTCCAACAACTGGCGCAAAACCTCTTTCGCCGAAGGAGAATCCTCCTCGGCCATGGCCTGTTCCAGCCTTCTGCGAACATCCTGCGGCAGCTCCGTGTTCGCCTTCATGCACATGGCGGCCACGGCCTCGACCACATCCTTTCCCTGAATTTCTCTCATTGATTAGCCTCCAATGATTACCTCCGGCGGCCAGAGGGGAAACTTTTGGAAAAGTTTCCCCTCTGAACTCTCCTTCAAAACTTTTTGCGGCTCCCTCCGCCCAAAGCCGTGCGAGCGCGTTGATGCATTCCGAGTCCCCTGCAAATGGGGGGGCAACCTGCTTATTTCCTGAAAAGACGTTTCAGGGACGTGATGCCCATTTTGCGCCGCAGAAATCCGAGCTGGTTCTGAAGCGGCAGGTGTTTGGGGCAGACATCTTCGCAAGCGAGCAGGCCCATGCAGCCGAATATCCCCATGTCGTTGCCGATAATCTCGTAGTAGTCGTGCTCGGTCCGCTCGTCGCGCGGGTCGATAAGGAACCGGGCCACGCGGTTGAGCGATGCCGCCCCCAGGAAGTCCTCGCGCAGCCGGGCCGTGCCGCAGGCGGCGATACAGCATCCGCACTCCACGCACCGCTCCAGCTCGTAGATGGCGACGGCGTCCTTGTTGTCCATGCGCTCTTCCAGCGCGGTGGGATCGAAGATCTTCTTGGTGTGAATCCAGGACTCGGTCTTGGTGTACATCTCACGGAACCAGGTGCCGGTGTCCACGGACAGGTCGCCCACGAGCTTGAAGACAGGCAGCGGCAAAAGGGTTATCTCGCCCGGCAGGTCCCGGGTCTTGGTGTGGCAGGCCAGGCCCGGACGGCCGTTGATGACCATGCCGCAGGAACCACAGATGCCGGCCCTACAGCAGAAATCAAACTGGAGAGACGGGTCCTGCTCCTCGCGGATGCGATTGAGCGCGATGAACAGGGTCATGGAGTCGGTCTCTTCCAGGACGAACTCCTGCATATGCGGCATGGACAGCTCGTCTTCGGGATTATACCGGAAGATATTGAGTTTGAGTAATCTGGACATGGCTATTCCTTCCTGTCGTCGGCGCTGATGATTTGCGAATGGCCGTAGCCCCGGTCACCCGGCGGAATTTCCACGACGGTGGTGGCGGGCTCGTATTCGAGAGTCGGGAGGGTGTCCTCCGGCTTTTTCCAATAGGCCAGGGTGCGGGTCAGCCAGTCGCGGTCGTTACGCGCGGGGAAGTCCTCGCGGTTGTGCGATCCGCGCGACTCGGTGCGCATGAGCGCGCCGTAGGCGACCATCAGGGCGAGCCGGACCTGGCCTTCGAGCTTGAGGGCGGCGGCCAGCTCGGGGTTGACGCCCTTGCCGTTGGAACGCAGCCCGACCTTCTTGGCCCGAATGAGGGCCTCCTGCAATTCGGCCACGCATTTTTCGAGCCCTTCCTGAGTGCGGAAGATGTTCGCGCCCTTGTGCAGGGCCTCCTGCATGGCGGCGCGGACCTTGTAGACGTTCTCCGAGCCGTTGGCGCCGGAGATCAGCGCGTCGATGCGGGCCTGCTGCCTGCCGACCTCGTCGTTGATAAGACCGGTCTTGAACTCGGTCTCGCACCCTTCGAGGTATTCGGCGACCTTGCGGCCGATAATGCCGCCGGCAACCACGGTCTCGGCCAGAGAGTTGCCGCCCAGCCGGTTGAAGCCGTGCATGTCCCAACAAGCGGCCTCGCCCGCGGCGAACAGTCCCTTGAGGCCGTAGGCGGCCCCGTCCCTGTTGGTGCGCACGCCGCCCATGGAATAGTGCTGGGTCGGGCGCACGGGGATGAGCTGATGAATGGGGTCCACGCCCAGGAACGAGGTGCATATCTCGTAGACCTCACGCAGCTTGCCGGTAATGTGCTCCTCGCCCAGATGGCGAATATCGAGCCAGAGATGCTCGCCGTAGGGCGACTTCACGCCGTGGCCTTCTCGCATGTGGTGGGTCATCCAGCGTGAGACCACGTCGCGGGAGGCCAGCTCGGCCTTCTCGGGTTCGTAGACGTGCATGAACCGCTTCTCGTCCACATCGAGCAGGGTGCCGCCGTCGCCCCGGCATCCTTCGGTGACCAGGATGTCGGTGGGCACGATGCCGGTGGGATGGAACTGGACGGCCTCCATGTTGCCCATGGGAACCACGCCGGTGTTGACGCACATGGTGTGCGCTCCGCCGTCGCAGATGACCGCGTTGGTGGTGTTCGGGTAGATGCGGCCGAACCCGCCCGCCGCGATCATGGTCGCCTTTGACAGATAGACGCGCAGTTCCCCGGTGCGCAGGCAGCGGGCGACCACGCCGAAGCAGGTCTCGCCGTCCTGGAGCAGGGCGATGGCTTCGGTCTTGTCGTGGACCTCCACGCCCTTTTCCGCGCAACGGTTGTCCATGGTGCACATGACCGCGTGGCCGGTGCCGTCCGAGGTATAGCAGGTGCGCCATTTGGCCGTGCCGCCGAAGGAACGGGCCATAATCAGCCCTTCCTTCTCCTTGGCCTCGACCTTTTCATATTGCTTGCCGCCCTTGTAATAGATGGACTTGCCGGGAACCACGCGGTTCCACGGAACGCCCCAGTGGGCAAGACGACGCATCTCGATGGGAGCGGCGTCCGCGAACAGCCGGGCGACCTCCTGGTCGCACCCCCAGTCCGAGCCCTTGACCGTGTCCGCGAAATGGACGTCGGGACAGTCGCCCTCGCCCATGACGGAATTGCCCAGGGAGGCTTGCATCCCGCCCTGCGCGGCGGAGGAATGGGACCGCCGGGCCGGGACCAGGCTCAGACAGACGACGGAGAAACCGGCTTCGGCCGCTTCCACGGCCGCCCGCTCGCCCGCCAACCCCGCGCCGACAACAAGAAAATCGGTGTAGACAGTCTGCATGGCTTATTCTCCGTCAGTTGGTGCTCAGGAAAAGGAAACGGGCCAGGGTAATCAGGCCGATGCCTATAAAAATGAAGGTAAGCAGGTTCTCACCGCGCTTGAACTTGCCGCGCTCCCGATCCTTGATGAATCCCCACTTGACCCCGATACGGTAAAAGCCGATGCCTACGTGCAGTTCGGCCAAGGGAAGCAGGAACAGATAGAAGACGGCCCAGAACCCGCTCTGAACGCGGGCTGCGGACTTTGCCGCCGTAATCGGCAGGTCGGTCAGCACCACCCACATGTGGATGGAGCCCATGACCAGGATAAGCATGGCCGAGACCACCTGAACCACCCACAGCCAGGTGTCGCCGTGGTGCATCATCTTTGCGTGCTGCCAGATGGTCTTCTGGCCCTCGGCCCGGAAGGGTATCTTTCTGGCGGCCAGAACAAAGTGCGTCAGGAAGACGAGAAAGATGAGCGGACCGCCCACCTGGGCCATCATTGTCGCCTCGAAAAACTCGGCGATGGCGTTCATCAGACGGGGGCTGACCACGACGCTGGATACCAAGAGCATGTGACACCACATGAACAAAATCAGGCTGGCACCGGACAGCATTTGCAGCCAATCCATGACGCCGTCCCACTTGCCGGTTTTTCCGGCTGGCGCATAACTAATGGACATTCATTCCTCCGTTTGGTTGGACACGGAAACACCCTAGACAATCGTCTGCCTACGTAGGCTTGAAAAAAGAAATCTGTCAATATCTCCAAGCCCATCTCACCGACTCGTCATCTGGAAATGACGGTTTTTCCCCGCTACGAGAGCGAAATCGGCCGTGCAAACCCGCCGCGACCGGAAGCCGCCCCCTTTTGCGGTTTCCATTTCAGGCCGCCTCGGGTAGGGTACCCTACTCCTGCTGTGGATCTCCCTCCGCCAGACTTGCCATTCCGACATCAGGACTTATCTTATTGGCCGTGTTGAAATTGATTCAATGCGACAGCAGAAAGTAAGACCAACTTTATGGAGTCGTATCCATGTTCCGAAAACTGTTACTGCTCGCAGGGCTCACGCTGATCCTTGCGGCCTGCCAAACCGCGACTATGAATAAAAGAACCGAAACCGTCCCCTCCCCGACCCCGGATACCTCGACCGCCAAGGCGGCTTCCCTTCCCTCCCTGGACGGCGACGACCAGGGCGCGACGCACATCGTCAAGCTGAAGAACGGCCTGACCGTTCTCATCAAGGAAGACGACAGGTTCCCGCTGGTCAACGTCCGCCTCTACGTCCACGCGGGCAGCGCCTATGAAACGCCCGAAATAGCGGGCATCAGCCACCTGCTCGAACACATGGTCTTCAAGGGCACGGACAACCGGGGCCCCGGAGAAACCGCCCGGCAGATCGAATCCGTTGGCGGCAGTCTGAACGCGGCCACCAGCTTCGACTACACCGTCTACTATGTGGAAGTGCCCGAGACCCAATGGAAACTTGGCATGGACGTGGTCACGGACATGGCCTTTCACCAGACCATCGACCCCAAAGAGCTGGAGAGCGAAAAGAAGGTCGTCCTCGAAGAACTTGAGCGCGGCGAAGACACGCCCACCAGCAAGCTGTTCAAGACACTCCAATCCATGGTCTGGAAGGAGACCAGCTACGAGTGGCCGATCATCGGCTTCCGCGACACCGTCTCCGGCATCACCCGTCCGCAGATAAAGCAATACATCGCGACCCACTACCAGCCGCAATCCATGCTGCTGGCCGTGGTCGGCAAGGTCGATCCCGACAAGATTCTGGCCGAGGCCAACGATCTGGTCGGCAGCCTTTCGAACACCCGCTCCTTCACCCCGCCCGCGCCCCTGCCCATCCCCGAGGCGGGTGACGGTCCGCAGGCGGTCAAGCTGTCCGGCAAATGGAACAAGGTCTACATGGGAGCGGCCTTTCCCATCCCTTACGGGACCTCGGCCGAAATCCCGGGCCTGGAAATGCTCTGCCAGCTTCTGGGCGGCGACGACACCTCGCGGCTCTACAGGACCTTCAAATACGAGAAACAGTTGGTGGACGACATCTCTATCGCGCCCCTCTCCCTTGAACGCGGCGGGATGCTCTATGTCCACGCAGTGCTGGACGCCGACAAGGTCGATGAGTTCTGGACCGAACTGAACAAGGAGATGGCTTCCTTCGATCCGGCGGACTTCACCGACCGCGAAATCGAACGCGCACGCCTGAACCTTGAGAACAGCCTGTTCCTGGCCAAGGAAACCCTGTCCGGCCTGGCTGGCAAGCTCGGCTATTTCCAATTCCTCGACAACGGCGAGCAGGCCGAGAAGAACTATCTCTTCTCGCTGAACCAGGTGAACCGCGCCGAGCTCAAGCGGCTGTTCGACGAATACGTCCGGCCCGACCGGCTCGCCTTGGCCGTGCTCACGCCCGAAAACTCCACGGTCTCTGCCGAAGGCCTGACCGACATCACCAAGGCCAACTGGCCCAGCAAAAAGGCGGCCGAGGCCAAGCAGGCCGCCGAACAGGCCGCAGGCCCGGCCGAAGTTGCCCTGCCCGGCGGCTCCAAGCTGATCCTTTTGCCCGACAACACCCTGCCCTACACGGCCATGTCCATGTACTGGACCGGCGGCGACGGCGAACTCGACCCGTCTCAACAGGGACTGGCCGCGCTGACCGCCAACACCCTGACCAGAGGAACCTTGCGGATGTCCGCCACCGAGTTGCAGGACTTCCTGTCCGACCACGCGGCCAGCCTCGGCTCCACTGCCGGACGCAACGTCTTCGCCCTGGAGGCCAAGTTCCCCACCCGGTTCACCGATCAGGTGCTCCCTGTAATCACCGACACCCTGACCTCACCGTCCTTCAACCAGACCGAGGTGGATCGGGCCAAACAGGACCAGATCGCGGCGATCAAGCAGAGTGAAGACAGGCCCCTCGGCCTGGCCTTCCGGCACCTCTTCCCGTTCCTGTACAAGAGCGGCCCCTACGCTCTGTTTCATCAGGGCACTCCCGAAGGCGTCGAGCAATTCACCACCGCCGACATCATGCGCTTCTGGGGCCGCCAGTCCATGCAGCCCTTCACCCTGGCCGTGTGCGGCCGGTTCGATCAGGCATCCATGGAAGCCTTTGCCACACGCATAGCCCAAACGCTGACCGCGCCCACCGGCGAATACCTCTTCTCCACCCCCGAATGGGGAGGCGAAAAGGAAGAGGCCCTGCACCTGCCTGACCGGAACCAGGCGCACCTCCTGATGATCTTCCCCACCCCGGGCAAGACCGACCTGGAGGCTTCGTCCAAGCTCGAACTGCTGCGCGCCGCCCTGGCGGGCCAGTCCGGCCTGCTCTTCCGCGACCTGCGCGACAAACAGGGGCTCGCCTACACGGTCACCGCCATGCTCTGGCAGAGCCGCAACACCGGGTTCATGGCCCTCTACATCGGCACCGGCCCGGAAAAGGTCGACCAATCCATCGCCGGATTTCACAAGGTGCTGGGCGAGCTGGCCGCAACCCCGCTTCCGCAGGACGAGATCGACCGCGCCCGGAACATCCTCACTGGCGACTACTACCAGGAACACCAGTCCCTGCTCTCCCGTAGCCGCGAGGCCGCCAGCCTCCAGTCGCGCGGGTTTGACCTCGACTATGAGCGGAAGCTCATCGAACGGGCCCAGACCGTCACCCCCGCCGAAGTTCAGGCCATGGTCAAGGAGTACCTCGACCCGGCCAAGGCGTACCTCATGAAGGTCACCCCGTAGATTCCACGACATCCGAAAAAAGAGGCCGGTCCCACCGGCCTCTTTTTTTGCGCCCATCCCCGCCGTCCGCCCCGTGACGGGGAGTGCAACCGGCTATCAACCTCGATATAGTGAAATCCCGGCCCCCGCCCGATCCACGGCAGGCCCCGAACGGCCCGCCCAAAGGGTTGCCCCCCGCCCCCCGGTGCGCTACAAATCGCTAACGACAACTTTCAGTTACCTACATCGAGGGGAGACGCATGGCGCTTATATTCGGTTCACCCAGGAAACAGGCCGCGGACAAGGACGACACCGGCACCGACCAACGCCTGACCCTGGCCAAGGACATCTACATGGCCGGGAAAATGAAAATCGTCACCACCGAAGCCGTACCGGGCCGCGACATCCAGTCCGCCTTCGGGCTCCTGGTCTGCCGCAGCTACGTCTTCGACAACGCCTTCTACGGCCTCATGGCCCAAGCCGTCGACGTCAACGCGGACGCCATCGTCGGCTATCGCGAGTCTGTGGCTTTCCACCCCGAAGGCGACAAATACTATTCCTGCTACGGCACGGCGGTCCGCATGAAAAAGCTCAAGTAGGACATGCAAAACGAATCCGCCCTGTCACGCCTGTTCCCGCACGGCCTGGCCATCGCCTTTCTGGTCCTCTGGACCGCGCTGGCGGTGAACCCGGCCATGCGCGACGTCTGGTGGGCCGAGAACGTTCCGGCCATGGGGGTCTTTCTGCTCCTGGCCGCCACCTACAGGGTCTTCCGCTTCTCCAACCGGGCCTACGCGCTGATGGCCTGCTGGCTGTTCATCCATACCATCGGCGGGCATTACACCTTCGCCAACGTGCCTTTTGGCTTCGTCACCGACCTTTTCGGGTTCGAACGCAACCATTTCGACCGCCTCGGGCACTTCTCCATCGGCCTCTACGCCTTCCCCATCGCGGAACTATTGACGCGCAAGAATCTCGCGAAACCGCTGATCATCCGGCTCTTCGCCCTGTTCGCCATCATGGCGCTGGCCGCAGGTTACGAGATCATCGAATGGTGGGCCGCGGAGCTGGCGGGCGGCGAGGCGGGCATAGAGTTCCTCGGCTCACAGGGCGATGTATGGGACGCCCAGAAGGACATGCTCTGCGACACGCTGGGCGCGGTTACGGCCCTGGCGCTGTTCGCTTTCTCGGGAATCAAACCCGACAGGGCCTAGACTCCCCATTCCCCCAAAACGGCTTATTCCATTTGAGCGGACATTCCCACGCAGGGGCCGCGCCTTATCCGTTGCCTTGATTCGTCAAAGCCGCGCGGGCTGCCGCCGGACCGGGCGGCTCCCATTACGCGCATTCATTGAATCGCGCCCAAAAGCACGTCTGTTGACACCATGATCCCAAACACATGGGGCCGATGCGCGTCAACGCATCGGCCCCGTGATATCGGACTTTTGCCGGACAATCGCTAATCGCGCACGCCCAACCTCCGGTCGAGGAGCAGGAGGTCCGCGACGGTCAGGGCCATCATGGCCTTGAGCACCGGGTTAATACGGGGGATCGCGCTGATGTCGTGGCGGCCGCCAACCATGATGAAGGTCGGCTCGCCTTTGGTGGTGATAGTCCGCTGTTCCTGAAGAATGGACGGGATAGGCTTGACGTAAGCCCTCGCGATGACGTCCTGCCCCGAGGATATGCCGCCGAGAATACCGCCCGCGTTGTTGGAAAGGAAGCCGTCCGGGCCGATGGGATCGTTGTTCAGGCTGCCCAGCGAACGCGCCGCCGCCATGCCCGAACCGATCTCCACTCCCTTGACCGCGCCCACGGACATCAACGCCCCGGCGATGCGGGCGTCGAACTTGCCGAATACCGGCTCTCCGAGACCGGCGGGAAGGCCGGAGACGCGGATTTCGACCACGCCGCCCAACGTGTCCTCGTCGTCGCGCACCTTGGCGACGCGATCGTTCCATTTCTCAATCACATCCGGGTCCGGGCTGAAATAGGGCCTGTCCTGCGCGTTCTCATAGTCCTTGGTCTCGGCCGGGATGCCGCCCAACTCGACGGTATAGGCGTGAACCGAAATGCCTTCGAGACGCAGCAGCTCCTGGGCGACGGCTCCACCCGCCACGCGGGACACGGTCTCCCGCCCTGAGGAGCGTCCGCCCCCCCGATAATCGCGGAAGCCGTACTTGGCGTTGTAGGTAAAATCCGCGTGGCCGGGACGGAACACGTCCTTGATCTTGGAATAGTCGTGGGAACGCTGGTTGGTGTTCTCCACGAAAAAGCCAATGGGCGTGCCCGTGGTCCGGCCCTCGAATACGCCGGACAGGATACGGACCTGGTCCGGTTCCTGGCGGGTGGTCGAAGCCAGGCCGCCCTGGCCGGGCCTGCGCCGGTCCAGCTCAAGCTGAATAATGGATTCGTCCAGTGGGATGCCGGGGGGGCAGCCGTCCACCACGCCGCCCAGGCCCGCGCCGTGGGACTCGCCGAAGGTGGTCAGCCGAAAAATGCGTCCAAAGGTATTGCCGCTCATACTCGCTCCATGCCTGACTAATATTTCTCCACGCGCATGATGTCCTCGGTCCTGCCGAGAATTACCAGCACGTCCCCTACCTTGAGCGCCCTATCCGCCTGGGGCACGAAGTGGAACTCCGAATCCCCGGCCAGCCGGAAAGCGATGACCTGCACCTGATACTTGTTGGTCAGGTCGAGATCGCGCAAGGTCTTTCCAACCCAATTCTCCACGATGATTTCCCGCACGGCCACGTCCTTGCCGAGCCCGAAGTATTCCTGCAGGCCGGGAGCGGTAAGGCGGTTGGCCATCTGGGCCGCGACGAACGCCTCCGGGAAAACCACGAAGGGCACGCCAAGCTTGTAGAGCACCCGCTCATGCGCCTCGCTGATGGCCTTGACCCAGATATTCTTGACCCCCACGGCCTGGAGGTTCAGAACCACCAGGATGCTCGCTTCCATGGAATCGCCGGTGGAAACGATGACCCGGTCCAGCTCCTGAATGCCGATCTGGCTGAGCATCTTCTCGTCGGTGGCGTCCGCCTCGTAGGCCTGGGCGATGATGTCCTGGGCCCGGCGCACAAACTCGGGGTCAATGTCCACCCCGACCACAGAATGGCCAAGCTCGGTCAAGGCCTTGGCCAGGGAGAACCCGAACTTGCCGAGACCGATGACGGCTATTTCCTTTTTTACAGCCATTGAAACTTCTCCTTATCTTCTAACCGAAGGGCAGCGTGGAGGTCGGCACCTTGAAACGCCGCTCGGTCTGCCAGCTCTGTAGGGCCGAAAGCATCCAGATGGGCCCCAGCCGCCCCACGAACATGAGCACGATGAGCGTCACCCGCTCGAAGTCGTTGAGCAGCGAGGTCATGCCCGTGGACAGCCCCACCGTCGCAAAGGCGGAAATGGTTTCGAACATGTCGGCGATAAACTCGCCTCGCGCCATGAGGTAGGAACTGTCCCCGCTTTCCAGCGCGGTCAGGACCATGGTGCCCGCGCCCACCAGGAGCAGGCTCATGGTCACCAGGGAAACCACCTTGTTCATGGCTTTCTGATCCAAGGCGAAGCGGCCGATGCGCACCTGCTCCCACCCTCGGAATTCGGCCCAGACAAAGCCGACCAGGGCGCGGAAAGTGGTGGTCTTGATGCCGCCCGCGCAGGACCCCGGCGAACCTCCAATGAACATGAGGACCATCATGAAGGCCAGGGAAACATTGGTCATGCCGCCGATGTCCACGGTATTGAAGCCTGCCGTGCGGCAGGTTACCGACTGGAACAGGGCGTTCCAGAAATGTTCGAGAAAATTGTCCGGCGCGTTGCCCGCCGCGCCCTCGGCCACAAAGATGACCACGGTTCCGGCGGCCACCAGGATCAGAGATGTCTTGAGCACGATGGCCGTGTGCCAGCTCATGCGCGGTCGGCCCAGCCTGCGCCCGTTACGCCCGAAGAGCGCGTTCCAGATCAGGATACCGCACTCGTTGAGCACGTAGAAGCCGAGCCCGCCCGCAGTGATGAGCACGATAAAGACCATGTTGACCCCACCGTTCCCGGACCATTGGGTCAAGGAATCGGGATACAGGGAGAACCCGGCGTTGCAGAACGCCGACACCGAATGAAAAACGGCCGAATAGGGATTGAAACCGACGGGGTCCATCAGCCACAGGCTGAGCGCGCCGGCGGCTTCGAAGGAAAAGGCCCAGACCACCACGCGCATGAGGAATCGGGGCAGGCTGAAGGACGGATCGTGCAGCAGGGATTGTCCCACGGCAAGCCTGTCGTTCAGGGAAACGTGCCTGCCGAGCAGGTGGATGATGAGCGTGGTGAAGGTCATGATCCCCAAGCCGCCGAGCTGGATAAGGACCAGAATGACGTCCAGGCCAAGAGTCGAGAAATATGAGCCGGTGTCCACCACGGCCAAGCCGGTGACACACATGGCCGAAGTGGCCGTGAACACCGCGTCCACAAAGGACAACGTGCCGCCGGGGTGGCTCACGTCCAGATGCAGGATGAGTGCGCCGATCAGTATGGCCCCGGCAAAGAACCAGACCGGCAGCCAATACGGCGAAAAGACTTTAGTTCGCATGGTCCTCCACGCTTATATGCCTGACGGGCCAACCTGTCAAAAACGCTCGAAGATGGTTTTCACGATCCCGTATGCCCGCTCCACCGTGCCATCCAGGTCCACGCCCTCGACAACGTGATGCGCGCAGCCTTCGTAGAGCCCAGCGCGCTCGGCCAGGACCTCGCGGACCTCGTCGGCCAGGGATTTGCCGGTCAGGGATGGACGTTGGGAAGCGAGCGGGTCGGCCGCCAGCCGACGCGCCAGCTCATCGGGGCCGGTCTTGAGATACAGCGTCAGCCCCCCGGCCAGCACGGCCCGGTTCTCCTCGCGCAAAACGATGCCCCCGCCGCAACCGATGACGCGCCCGCCGGACGCGGCCTCGCGTTCGAGCGTTCTGGCTTCCTCGTCGCGAAAGGCGTCCCAGCCGTTGGCTTCGACGAACGACGCGATGTCCATGCCCACGGCCTCGACAAAAGCATGGTCCGTGTCCACGAACTCCATGCCCAACCGTTTGGCCAGGGCTCGGCCGACGCTGGTCTTTCCGCAGGCGCGCGGTCCGATGAGAAAAATGTTCCTCGCCTTGTGCATTCCGAGCACCGTAAGGGAAAACCGTCCAGCATTCAATGATTTGCCCGGCCCCATCCGCTTTGCATCCCCGTCGATAACTGATACCTTCCGCCATGCCCCTCATGGGCATTTTTCCAGCCACCCGAATAAGCGAGGGAAAAGCACATGAAAACAGCCATCTTCGGCTTCTCCGGCTCAGGCAAAACCGACCTCTTCGCCGCCTTGGCGGGCCCGGACGCGGCCGCCTCGGGCAATCGGGCCATGGTCAAGGTCCCGGACGCCCGGCTCGACCCGCTTATCGAACTTTTCACCCCCAAAAAAGTCACCTACAGCGAAATCGAGTACCTCGACATCCCCGGCGGAGGCGGCAAGGGCGCGGGACTGGGCGAACGCGTGCTCAACGAAGTGCGGCCCTACGACTGCTTCATTGGCGTACTCGACTGTTTCTCGGGCATGAACGACCCCGAGCAGCAATGGCAGGCCATCGAGGCGGACATGATGGTCTCGGACCTGGCCGTCATCGAGAAACGACTGGAAAAGCTCTCCGCCGACGGCAAGAAGAACAAGGCGCTGGTGGACCCCAAGGAGGAGGCCGCCCTCAAGCGAGCCCTCGCCCTGCTTGAAGAGGAACGCCCCCTGCGCTCGGATGTGGAGGTTTGCGGACTGCCCGAACTCAGGGGCTACAAATTTCTCTCCGCGCGGCCCATTCTCTACGCCTGGAACTGCCCCGAGGGCGGGGAAGCGGATCGCAAGCTCCCAGAGGACTCCCTGGGCATGGCCCATATCGCCGTATCGGCCAAGCTTGAACGCGAACTGGCCGAGATAGACGATCCCGAGGAAAAGGCCATGTTCCTGAACGACCTGGGCATAACCGAATCCGCTTTGGACAAGGTCATTGCCAAGACCTACCAGCTCCTCGGCCTCATTTCCTTCCTGACGGCGGGCGAGGACGAATGCCGCACCTGGCCCCTGCGCGTCGGCTCCACAGCTCCCCAGGCCGCGGGCGTCATTCATACGGATTTCGAAAAAGGATTCATCCGCGCCGAAGTCATCGGTTACGACGACTTCCTGACCTACGGCGACTTCAAGAAAGTCAAGGAGGCCGGCAAGGCCCGGCTGGAAGGCAAGGACTACATCGTCGAAGACGGCGATATCATCGAATTCCGGTTCAACGTGTAGCCAACGCTGCGACCCAATTCCAAGGCAGAACCGTTCGCTCTATCTGCCGTTAGATTGCACTTGCCAAATTGGATAACAATAACTATTATTAAAATATGAACGATACCAATACCTGTACAAAGCATCGTGAAGTGGCCATCGAGTTGGGAGACTGCCGCTCCTGCATGGGGTGCATTGACCTCAACCCCGATGTTTTCCAGTGGGACGATGCCCTGGACATGCCCTACGTGTGCCGCTCCAAGGTCACCGAGGAAGAAGTCCGCGACATCATGAACTCGTGCCCCGAAGGCTGCATCGTCTTCGTGGACTGTTGACCCGCTCCAACCTCATTTCCACAAAAAAGCCGGGCTCATGCCCGGCTTTTTTCTTGTGAGGCAACTGCCTGGCGCCAACGTTCGCGCAGCAGACCGCAGAGCTTTTCACAGGACATTGCCGTTTTCCCCGCAATATCCAAAATGATGCGCCCGTCCTTGACCACATAACCGCTCATCGTGGCGTGAAACCGATTGTCGAACAGAAGTTCGTCCACGGAATGCAATTCGATGACAAGTTGCCTGACCGTGATCTTGGAAGAGGAAAGCAAAAGGCCCTTTCCCATGTCCCGTTCCACGGACATGACCGCGATGTCCCTGATATTCGCCCAGGGGCAGTACCATCGAACCATGCTTCCGGCCATGACGCCGTCATCACTCGTTTCCAGAAACGGCTTGTCTGAGGCCAAAGAATACAGGGAAAAGACTGAGGCCACACCGACGGCAAGACCGAGCGCGAGAATCCGAATGTCGAGATCAATCTCCACCCCCGGAAGAGTCGTGAAATACAGGCAGATCACGACCAAAGAACCGGCAAGCCCCACCCAGGCGAAGAACCAGGAAAGGGCCCGGCTGACCTGTTCGATGACGACCTCGGCCAAACCGCCCTACTTTTTCGGCGGCATGGGCGGCAGCGAACATTCGCAATGGTCGCCGCACACGAAACCGCAGTAAGTGTGGAAAACGCGTGTTTGCCGCTCCCGCTGCTCGTCGGTCAGCGGCGTGAATTCCGCCTCCCCGACCATCCGCATGAGCCGTTCATAATCGGGAACCGCGTCCATGCTCCGGGCGATCTCCTCGCCGGTTCGCACATCCAGGAGGGTGGCGTCCATGGTGTCGGTGACGAGCGCATAAGGAACCGGCCCGCCCTCTATAAGCCGGGCGGCGCACACGGTCTCGCGCTCGAAGGTGGCCACCTCTCCCGCGCAGAAAAGGACCAGGAACACGGGCCTGCCCTGCTCGTCGTAGAGCACAAAGTCGATGGACCGCTCGAACTCCTCCCCCTCCACGCAATACTTCAACGGGACCTTGGCCTTGAGCCGGTCCTTTGGATAGCCCTTTTCCTCCACCAGGAGCCGCGCCAAAAGCTGCCGGAATTCCTCAAAGGTGGTCTCGTCTATCTCCTCGCCGGAGAGGTAGTCGCGAAGCGTTCCGCCCAAGCTTGTCTCGTGCATGAAAGCCCTTCCTTTCTTTTTAGGATAAATCGCCTGAGAGTCCGGCGCAAGGCGGAACGCGGTCTAGAGAAACCACACCGGCTCTTTCCTCTCCCGACACGAACCCGTCAGCCGCCGGCCGAACTCCGCAATCTGGCTATCCGGCTTGGCAGTGCGTGCGCCTTCCGGACAGAACTTGATGCAGGCGCAACACTTGATGCACTTCTCGGCGTCGGTCCGGTCGTACGCGCCCTCGGCAATGGCCCCGACCGGGCACTTTTCCGCGCAGGTGCCGCATTGAATGCAGGCGTCGCTCACCTCGATAAAGTCCACGGGAACGCCTTTCTTCAACTCCCTGTAGGGACGGTTACCGGGCACGGCGATGTCCGGGGCCTCGTCCACTGACGAAAGGGAGTCCATTGCCTCGCGTACCTTGCCGCCAAAGGTTTCGGCCAGGCGAAGGTCGTCGCCGTCGGGCCTGGACACGGCCACAGGCGTTGCAGGGGTCGAAAAGGAATGCTCGCCAACAAAAGCGGCACAGGCAACCGGAACGCCGCCGCGAGACCGGACGATATCGGTCAGCTCAAGCAGCGCGTCGTCATAATCGCGATTGCCGTACACCACCACACAGACCACGGGCGTGCGGTCCAGCCGCAATCCTTCGAGCCACCGGCCAAGGAGAACCGGGACGCGCCCGGCGTAGACCGGCACAGCCAGCACGAGAAGATCGTCGTCAGATGCGTGGAGCGACCGACCCCGCGCATCCTCCATGGTGATGTCCTCGTTTTCCGTATTGTCGTATCGCAATCCACGAGCCAGAGCCTCGACAATGGATGCAGTGGTTCCGGTGGGAGAGAAATAAGCCAATTTCAAGGATTGAATGCGCATGGGAAGCCTTCCTGTTATTTAAATGATCGCATGGATTATCCACGTCCAAAAGGGCGCGTTCCCTCTACGCGCTCCCGCCTGCATTCCATCCGCCGCTTGTTGCAGCCCCACAATTATAGCCTCCTCCCCCTTTGGGGTCAATCGCACACGGAAAAGCCTGTCTCCAATGCCGAACGAGAAGAGATACTCCGCGCTGACAGGCAATCAAGCCCCCTTCCGCCCCACATTCCAGTTACCGCCCCGATGAAGCAAAACGCAAAGGGCAAGCTCTGCTTGACGCGGCCCAACAAAAAAGGGGCGGAAGCACTGCTTCCGCCCCTTTTATTAATAACGCAACCTGTTAGTGGCCGCCGCCGCTGAAAGTGACGGTGATGCCGTACAGGGTCTTGCCCGCGTTGATGGCGAAGTTGAACAAGGGAGCCGGGATCATGCCTATGACCAGCACTGCCGCGGCGAGCATACCCGCGCCTGCGGAGGCGAACCAACCGTTGTCGGGCGGGGCCACTTCGCTCGGCGTCGTCTCCTCGGTGAAGGCGTGCCGGAACAGGGACAGGTAGTAGTAGATGGCGATGGCCGAGTTCAGCACCAGGGTGATGACCAGCCAGTTGTAACCGTGGTCCCAGGCCGAGGTGATGAGGAAGAACTTGCCCATGAAGCCCATGGTCGGCGGCAGGCCGACGAGGGCGAAGGCCCCTGCGGCCAGCGAGAACGCCAGGGCCGGAGCCTTCTTGTACAGGCCGTTCAGGTCGGTCAGCTTGAGATTGCGGCCGTCCGAGGCCACGCGGCTGACAATCCAGAACACGAGCAGGTTCATCACGAGGTAGGCCATGCCGTAGAAGGCGGCCGCGCCGATACCCTCGGGAGTGCCGGAGACCAGACCGACCATGATGTAGCCCGCATGGGCCACTGACGAGAAGCCGAGAAGCCTCTTTATGTCCGTCTGGGCCAAGGCCGACAGGTTGCCGAAGGTCATGGACAGCGCGCCGAGCACCGCCAGGATGGTGGTGATCTCAAGACCGGGCTTGAGAAGCACGGCCAGGCGGCACAGGACCACGATGGCGCCCATCTTGGGCATGGTCGCCACAAACGCGGCGGTCTCGTTGCTGGCACCCTGATAGACGTCCGGGCACCAGAAGTGGAACGGGAACAGGGCCAGCTTGAAGAACATGCCGCCCAAGAAGAGCGACAGGCCCACAACGGCCATGGGCTGGTCGGCGAACGACCAGGACTTGTTCATGAGCTCGGCGATGTGGGTCGTGTGCTGGGTGGCCATGATGTAGGACAAGCCGTACAGGGCCAGGGCCGTGGCGACCGCGCCGAACATGATATACTTGATGCCCGCCTCGGCCGCGCCCTTGTCTTTGGCGCGCAGCGGGATGACCGCGTACATGGAGTATGAGGCCAGCTCCAGGGCCAGATAGATGGTAATCAGCTCCACGGAGGAGGCGAGCAACATCAGGCCGAAGGTGGAGAAGCCGAGCAGCATGTAGTAGTCGGCCCGCTTGCCCTCAGCAAGGGTGGGCTGGCGCGAGGCGTTGAGCACGACCACGTAGAAGCCGAACGTAATGACGATCTTGAAGAACTGGGACATGAGATCCACTTTGTAGACGTCCCAGAACATGGTCCCGTGCAGATGGAAGCCGGTGATGGTCACGAAGAAGGCGGCGCAGGCGCCGAAAGGCAGCCACCGCTCGACAGGCGGCTTCCACTCCCTGCTGCCGAGGGACTGAACCATGAGGGCCAGCACCATGCAGAGGAAGAACAGCTCCGGGACAAGCGCAGTGATGTTGAAGTTCACGTCGTTATCCCCCTATTCCTTTTCCGCCGTCACGTTCAGGACGTCAGCGGCGGCTGTTTGCAACGGTTGCACGGTTTCCACGACAGCCACCTTCCGGCTGTCGAAGTCTTCGAGCAGCTTGTTTATGGAGGGATCGATGACCTTGAAGAACGGGGTGGGCGCGAGGCCGATCCAGAACACGAACACGGCCGGAATAGTCAGGTAGATCCACTCGCGGGCGTTGAGGTCGCGCCAGGTCTTGGCCGTGCTGGGCTTGCCCCAGGCCATCTTCAGGGACACTCGGAACATGTAGGCCGCGGCCAGGAGCGCACCGGGAACCAGGAGCATACCCAGAATGGTGGACTGCTCGAAAGCGCCGATGAACACCAGAATCTCGCCGACGAACCCGTTGGTTCCCGGGAAGCCGAAGGACGCGAGCGCCATCAGGCCCCAGAAGAACATGAAGGCCGGAAGGTACTTGCCCAGGCCCATGTTCTTCGAGATTTCACGGCTGTGGCTGCGTTCGTAGACCGCGCCGATCATCATGAAGAGCGCGCCCGTGACGATGCCGTGGTTGAGCATCTGGAAGAGCGCGCCTTCAACGCCGCGCTGGTTGAACAGGAAGATGCCCAAGGTGACGAAGCCCATGTGGCCTACCGACGAGTAGGCGACCAGCTTCTTGATGTCCTGCTGTCCCAGGGCGATGGCTCCGCCGTACAGGATGGACACGACCGAGATCGCGATCATCATGGGGGCGAAGTATTCGGAGGCCGCCGGGGTGAGCGGCAGGCAGAAGCGCAGGAACCCATAGGTCCCCATCTTCAGCAGGACGGCCGCCAGGATGACGGAACCCGCCGAAGGCGCCTGCACGTGAGCCGCGGGCAGCCAGGTGTGGAACGGGAACATGGGAACCTTGATGGCGAAGGCGAGCGCCATTGCCAGGAAGGCCCAGAACTGGAAGCGGAAGCTGAAGTTCATCTGCATCAGGTCCGGGATGGAAAAGGTTCCGCCCGTGATCCTGAAGGCCACGATGGCCGCCAGAAGCAAGGTGGACCCCGCCAGGGTGTACAGGAAGAACTTGAGCGACGCGTACTTGCGGTCGTCGCCGCCCCATACCGCGATGAGCAGGTACATGGGGATAAGCATGGCTTCCCAGAACACGTAGAACAGGACCAGGTCCAGGGCGCAGAACACGCCGAGCACCGAAGCTGTCATGAACAGCAGGCAGAAATGGAATTCCTTCACCCGCTTGCCGATGTAGGTCCAGGAGCACATGACGCACAGCGGCAGGACCGCGATGGTCAGCAGGACCATGAGTATGCTGATTCCATCCACGCCGAGGTAGTACTGCAGGCCCCACTGGTGGACCCAGTCTATCTTCTCGACGAACTGGAAATCGGCGTTGAGTTTAAAGCCCGTGAGCGGCACTGCAAGCAGACACTCGATGAGGGACACCGCCATGGTGTAGTATCTCACCACCTGCGGAGCCCGCAGGAAGAAGAGTCCGCAAGCCGCGACGAGCGGGAATGCGATCAATATCGTGAGTACCGGATATCCGAAGTCCAAAATGAGCTCTCCTTAGATTGTCCGGCTTAGCCGAAGTACCATACAAGGGCGAAGATGCCCAAGCCGAGAACGGCGGCCAGCGCCAGGTAGTCCTGCAGGTTGGCTGTCTGGACCTTGGCCCCCAGCCTTCCGAGGTTCCTGACGGTGTAGGCGCTGCCGTCCACCACCGTATCAATGCCCTTCTTGTCGAACCAAGAAGTGCCGTCACCCATGCCGATGAGCGCCCGCAGGCCGACGGTCCGATAGACCTCGGTCCAGACGTCGTCAACCTTGGCCGAAGGCCAGCAAAAGGCCTTCATGGTCACCTTGCCGATGAGGCGGTAGAACCAGTCGAAGTCCAGGTTGAGCGACTTGTGCGGGGTGATGATGTAGCGGGTCAGGTAGAACGCCAGGCCGGAGAAACCGAGCAACAGACAGGCGTTGATGACCTTGTCCATGGTCCAGGGAACAAAGGCGTGCCCTTCCATTTCCATGGGGAGGTAGTGATAGAGCATGTTGGGGTAGACGCCCTGGGCGATGCACAGCAGGCCGCAGATGGCCATGCCCACATACATGTTGACGGGCAGCGGCTTGACCTCGCCCGTGAACTCCTTCTTGCGTCCCCAGAACGCGAAGTAAGGAAGCTTGATGCCCACCGAGATGAACGTACCGACCGCCGCGATCTCCATGCCGAGGGCGAGGAAGGTGCGGTGGTGTTCGGCTGCGCCGGCGATGGTCATGGTCTTCGAAATGAAGCCGTTGAACAGCGGCATTCCGGAGATGGACAGGGCCGCGACCATGTACCAGACCATGACCCAGGGCAGCTTGGTGGCCAGGCCGCCCAGTTCGTCCAGTTTGGCCGTGCCGACCGAGTACAGGATTGCGCCGGTGCCCATGAAGAGCAGGCCCTTGTACAGAATGTGCGCGTAGGCATGGGCCACCGCGCCGTTGATGGTCATTGCAGTGCCGATGCCGATGCCCGCGACCATGTACCCCACCTGGGATACGATGTGGTAGGACAGGATGCGTCGGGAATTATTCTCGATACACGCGAAGAGCACGCCGTAGATAGCCATTGCCGTACCGGCGATGGCCAGAATTTCCCAGCCCGCGAAGCCCCGGCAAAGGACGTAAACCGCAGTCTTGGTGGTGAAGGCGCACATGTAAACGGCACCCGCCACGGAGGCGCGGGGGTAAGCGTCGGGCAGCCATGCGTGCAAAGGCACCACGGCGGCGTTGACGCAGAAGCCGGTCAGGATCAGCCAGTCGTAGAGATGAGCGCCGCCCGGGTTCACGCCTTCAAAGGCGAAACCGCCGGTGGCCTTGTACTTGAGCAGCAGCCCTGCGAGCAGGAACAGGCCACCCACGGTGTGGTACAGGAAGTAACGGAAACCGGCATGAACGGATTCCTTGGTCCTGGCCTGCCAGATAAGGAAGGTGGAACCGATGGACATCAGTTCCCAGAACAGGAAGACCGTCAGCAGGTCGCCCGCGAACACGCAGCCGAATCCGCCGGCCACGTACAGGGAGGCGCAAACGTAGTGCCCCCGGTCCTCCACGTGCATTCCGTAGATGCAGCCGATGAAGGAGATGATGGCGAAGACCTGGCCGAAGACGACGGACAGTTTGTCCACGCGCCCGAAGGTCAGGGTCTGGTCAAGGTAATGCAGGTTGCCGTACAGGCCCGGTTCCACCGAGAAGATGGAATAGATGGCGACAAGCGGCGGTATGATGGCCAGCGCGCCCCGCAACGCCTTGTTCTTCCACAGGCTTGTGGGCACGAACGGCACCAGCAAGGCCAGGATGAGGAAGCCCGCGGCGGGGTGAATGAAGATATCAGTCCCCATAGTAGTCCTCCTTGCGGGCAATGAACGGCTGGACGATCTTCTTCATGATGATGACCATGGCCAGCCCGACGACAAGGCCGAATCCGGCAAAGAACCCGGGGTACTTATCGAGGCCGAAGTGCGGGTGATGCGTGACGAACGGGACGTTGAGCAGCAAAAGCACGCCCAGCGTGACGAAGAAGATGGTCCTCCACGTCTTCCAGTTGTCTCTCCATTTGGCGAGAATATCGCCTAATCCTTTTTGACTCATATATACCCCCTAGAACTTGCCGAAAGCGTTGACGAAGTTCAGGAACGTCTGCGGATACAGACCCAAGAACACCGAGATGAACGCCGTTACGCACAGCGGAATGACCATGGTCATGGACGGCTCGTTGTACTGGCCGATGTTGGCTTCGGGCCGGGGCTTCTTGAAGAAGGCCCGGTAGGTGATGGGCACGAAGTAGCCCGCGTTGAGCGCCGTCGAAAGGAGCAGCGCGCAAAGCAGCGGCCACTGGTGCGAATCGAGCGTGCCGTTGACCAGGTACCATTTGGAGACGAAGCCGCAGGCCGGCGGCATACCGATCATGGACAGGGAGGCTATGCCGAATGCGCCGAAAGTCAGCGGCATACGGCGTCCAAGGCCATCCATGAGGCTGATCTTCTTCAGGTGGCAGGCGACATAGATGGCGCCCGCGGCCATAAAGAGTGTGATCTTGGAGAAGGCGTGGTGGGCGATATGCATAACACCGCCCTGCACTGCCGTATCCACCAGCATGGTCACGCCGATGACGACGTAGGAGAGCTGGGCCACGGTCGAATAGGCCAGTCGCGCCTTGATGTCGTCCTTGGTCAGAGCGATGAACGAAGCCACCGTCAGGGTGAAGGCCGCGATGTAGGCCGTGCCCAGACCGATGCTCAGGTCGCCGAGCCAGGTGCCGGGAGAGCCGACGTAGACCTGACTCATGGTCAGGGCTGCGGCGGTCTTGGTGCCGAAAGCGGAGAGCACGATGCGGCTGACGCAGAAGACGCCCGCCTTGACGACCGCCACCGCGTGCAGCAAGGCCGAAACCGGGGTGGGCGCGACCATTGCCGACGGGAGCCAGTTGTGGAACGGCATGAGTGCCGCCTTGCCGATACCAAAGATGAACAGCCAGTAGGTGAGAGCCACCAGTCTGGGATGCTCGGCGACGACCTGTGCGGAGAACATGCCGTGCTGGATGTCAGTGAGATTGAAGTCGAGGTTGCCGACCAGCACGTAGGTCAGGACCATGGCGGGCAGGAGGAAGAGCTTGGAGGTACCCATCAAGTAGATGATGTACTTGCGGGCTCCGATCTTGGCCTCCTGATCCTCGTGGTGATAAACCAGCGGATACGTGAACACGGTGATGACCTCGTAGAAGAGGTAGAGCGTGAACACGTTGGCCGACAGGGCCACACCCACGGCGCCGAAGATGGCCACCGCGAAGCAGACGTAATAGCGGGTCTGCGCGTGCTCGTTCAGCCCGCGCATGTAGCCGATGTTGTAGCTGGTCACGAAGAACCAGAGGAACGGGGCGATCAGGGCGAAAACCATGGACAGCCCGTCCGCCGCAAAGGCTATGGTGATACCCGGCAGGATGGTGGTTACGTGGTAGTACAGGACCTGTCCGGAGAGGACTTTCGGCGCCATCCAAAGCACCGAAACAAAGGTCAGGAACGCACCGATGAAGCTGATCGCCTCGCGCCGGTTGTCATCTCCCCGACAGAGGTAGATGAAAAGAGGCGTGAGCAGCGTGAACACCACCGGCAGAAGAATTGGACTATATGTAGTTACACCTTCCATCATAGCTATTCCTTCAGGGTAGTGATGTCACTGGATTTGGCGGATTTAAAACGTCTCGCCACAACCACGACCATGGCCAGGACCAGCGTGGCTTCGGCTGCGGCCAGCCCCATGACGAACAAGGTTCCGAGCTGCCCGAGGACCGCGCTGAAGTCGGTCAGTTGCGCCGCCGCCACCATGGACAGGCCCGCGCCGTTGAGCATCAGTTCCACCGAGATCAACATGCCGACGAGGCTCCTGCGTTGGGTCAGGCCGTAGAGGCCCGCGCACAGGAGAATCAGCGCGACGATTTGGTATAAGGTCAATGCGCTCATTTATTTCTTCCCCCTCTTTTCCCAGACAAGCAGGACGGCGCCGGACATGGCGACCATCAGGATGACCGAGATCAGCTCGAAGGGCAGGAAGTAGGATTCGAGCAGCCCTTCACCGAGCTGCTTGATGCTCACTTCCACGGGCAGGGACACGGACTCGACGGGCCGAGTCAGAACCAGCCAGCCCAAAATGGCCGCCGGGGCCATGGTGGCCGCCAGCCCGTAAACGTACCGTTTCATGGGTGCCGCGCCAGCCTCATCGCCGCCTTTCTCCGCCCGGGTCAGCATGACCGCGAAGAAGATCAGGACGCTGACCGCGCCGACGTAGATGAGCAACTGCATGAAGGCCATGAACGGGGTCGCCAGGAGAAGATACATCCCCGCCACGCCGATGAGCGTGGTAATCAGGCCGATAAGGGCCCGCACCAGACTGCTGCTCGACACGGCGAGAACGGCCCCGCCCAAAATGACGAGCGTGTACACGCCGAATGCTATTTTTGCCAAGACTTCCATATTACGCCTCCTTCTCCGCCGCGGCCGAAGCGGCCTCGGTCTTGGGGACAGGCGCGGAAAGCTCCGTGGCCTGTTCCTTGAGCCGGGCGAGAAGATCGATTTTCATCTCTTTCCTGGAAGTCGCCACCCAATATATATCATTGGAGAACTTGAGCGACTTTGCCGGGCAGTTGTCGATGCAGGTGCCGCACAGCGAACACAGGCTGTAGTCGTAGGTGAACTTGGCCGGGTTCTTGGGAGCTTTCGGCTTCTTGACCTTTTCCCCCGCTTCCTCGGCCGCCTTCATGGCCGCTTCCTCCTCGGCGGTAGGCTTGGGAGGCTTGGACTTGACCACAGACAGACATTTGCTCGGGCAGTTGGTCACGCACATCATGCAGGAGATGCACTTGGGCGTGGCCGGGTCCTTGGGCTTGCCGATGAGTTCGATGTGCCCGCCGTATGTTTCCAGATTCTCGTCGTCGATGACCTGGCGCGGATAGTGGACCGTGACCAGGGGCTTGCAAAAATACTTGCCCGTGATCTTGAGGCCGACAATCAGAGACCAGCAGTCAATGAGCGGCTGAATGACGTTTTCCTTGAATTTACCCATTGTTACTCCCCCTACAACTTCATGATCAGCGCGGTGGCCAGCAGATTGACGGTGGCCAGCGGCAACAACCATTTCCAGTTGATGTTCAGCAGTTGGTCGAACCGAACGCGGGGGAAGGTCCAGCGTGCCCAGACCATGAGCGACAGCAGCGCGTAGGTCTTGATGAGCATCCACCACCATCCCTCGATGCCGGGGAAGGGGCCGTTGAACCCGCCCAGGAACAGGACGGAACAGACGGAACACATGACCACCATGTAGCCGTATTCGGCCATGAAGAAGAGGCCGAAGCCCATGGACGAGTACTCGGTATGAAAACCGGCGGTCAGTTCGGACTCGGCCTCGGCCAGGTCAAACGGAGCGCGGTTGGTTTCACCGAACATGGCGATAATGAAGATGATGAAGGCCAGGGGTTGTTTCCAGATGAACCAGTTGCCGATGTGGCCGCCCTGCTGGACGGTGATGTCCAGCAGACTCAGGCTGCCGGTCATGAAGGACACGGTCAGCACGGTCAGAAGCAGCGGGATCTCGTAGGCCACGGTCTGGGACACGGCACGGGCCGCGCCGAGGACGCCCCATTTGTTGTTGGAGGCCCAGCCCGCCAGGATCACGGCCAGTCCGTTGAAACTGGAGAAGGCCAGGATCAAGAGCAGGGCCAGGTTGACGTCCATGCCGATCAGCACCGGGCCGTACGGAATGGGCAGGAAGAGCAGCAGCACCGGCAGCATGGACAGAAGGGGCGCGAGCCAATAAAGGACGGCGTCCGCGTTGTCCGGAGTCAGGAGCTGTTTGCCCATGAGTTTCAAACCGTCGATAAGCGGCTGGAGCACACCGTGGGGGCCGACCTCGAAGGGACCGGGACGACGCTGGATATGGCCCGCGAACTTACGTTCGCAGTAGACCCACACCAGGGCGTTGAGCCCCAGCCAGATCATGGCGGCAACCGCTGCAATGATCAACGGTATCAGATTACTTAAGAATGCATTCATTGATTCCCCCCTACCGGTCGATTTCAGGAATAATCAGGTCCAAGCTGCCCAGGATGGCCACAGCATCGGCCAGAAGCGTGCCGGTGGCAGCCTCGGCGAACGCGCTCAGGTTGGAGAAACCCGGTGCGCGCAGCTTGATCCGGTACGGGACCTTGCCGCCGTCGGAAACCACGTAGACGCCGATCTTCCCGCGGCCCCCTTCCACATTGAAGTAGGCCTCGCCCGTCGGCGGTTTCATCGCCGGTTTGGGAGCCTTGTCCACGATGTGACCGCCCTCGGCGGACGGCAGTTGCTCCAACGCCTGCTCGATGATGCGCATACTCTGTTCCATCTCGGCGAGACGGACCTTGTAGCGGCCCATCGAACAGCAGGTATCCTGCGTCGGAATCTCGAAATCGAAACGATCGTAGATCGAGTAGGGCTCGTCCTTGCGCACGTCGTAGGGGACGCCGGCGCCACGAAGCACGGGACCCGTGCAGCCATAGCGGCGGCACATGTCCTGATCGATGATGCCGATATCCTCGACTCGACGCCGGAGGATGATGTTTTCGGTGACGAGATCATGATACATGGGCAATCTCGCTCGGAAGTGCGGGATGAACGTTTTCATCAGTTCTATGCACTTGTCGTCGAAATCCATCTGCAGGCCGCCGACGCGGAAATTACTGTAGGTCAGCCTGGAGGCCGACGGCCTCTGCAGGATGTCCAGGATCATTTCGCGATCGTCGAAGGCGTACATGATGGGCGTGAACGCCCCAAGGTCGAGGATGTAGGCGCCCCACCACAACAAGTGGGAGGTCAGGCGGTTGAACTCGGTCATGATGACCCGCAGATACTCCGCCCTTTCCGGCACCTCGATGCCCATCAGTTTTTCGACAGCGCCCACGTAGGCCCAGTTCCAGGCCATGGCGTGACCGTAGTCGACGCGGCCCATGTTGGGGATGAATCCTCCCCAGGTCTGGGTCTCGCCCATTTTTTCATGCATTCGGTGCAGGTAGCCCAGCACGGGCTCGGCGCGAACGATGTATTCACCGTCAACCTCGATCACGATCCGCAAAACGCCGTGCGTGGACGGGTGTTGCGGACCCATGTTGATAATCAAGGTACCGTCCTGCTTCCCGGCCTCGAACTTCTGGGTGTAGAAATCACCCTTCATCTGTTCTAAATTTTGGTAAGCCGACATACACTCTCAGTCCGGTTTTTAATACCGACCGGTCGCCCCGGCCTACGCATCGGAGGCCTCCTCGGCCTCCGCTTCCGCAAACAACGCTTCAACTTCCGCAGAGCAACTCACGACTTCACCCAGCGCAAGCACGTCCTTGATGGACTTGCGCGCCTTGTCGGTCTTGCACAGCGGGCAAAGGTCCTTGTCCTCCACCGCCAGAAGCAGCGGCACAAGATTCGGGTTGCCCTCGAAGACCACACCATGAAAGTCGCGGGTTTCGCGTTCATGCCACTCAGCCCCGTCAAAAACGGAGGTGATGGACGGAACCACGGGATTGTCCTTACTCACGAGCACGCGGAGGACGATCCGTTCGTTTATGGTCCATCTGTTGAAGTGGTACTGCACGAGGAACCCCTCCTCGAAGTCCATGGCGAATATATCCTCAAGGGAATATTCGGCCTCGCACAGCTTCCTCGCTGCCTTAACGATCTGGCCCGGAGCCAGAAAGACCGACCACACATGGCCCGTGACGGCCGGGTCCTGTTTGGCGACGCACTGGGTCGCCACCCCTTCCAAAGCCTGCAACATGGCTAGCCCTCCACCTTGGCGGCGACAGGCCACCAACGTTTGCCGGTGATCAGTCGCTGCAGCTCGAAAAACCCTTCGAGAAGGCCTTCGGGCCTGGGCGGACAGCCCGGCACGTAGACATCCACGGGAATGAGCGTGTCCACGCCCTGGATCACGTTGTAATTGTCCTTGATCTTGAAGGGCCCGCCGGAGATGGCGCAGTTGCCCATGGCGATGACCCACTTGGGACCGGGCATCTGCTCATAGAGCCGAACCACGGACGGTGCCATCTTCTTGGTCACGGTGCCGGCCACGATCATCACGTCGGACTGGCGCGGCGAGGGCCTGAAGACCTCCGCCCCGAACCGGGCCATGTCGAACCGGGCCATGCCGGTGGCCATCATCTCGATGGCGCAGCAGGCCAGGCCGAAGGTCATGGGCCACAGCGACATGGAGCGGCAGACGTCGAAGATGTCCTGAGCCAGTTTCATGTTGACGATGGGCGGGTCCATATGATGACCGCCGGTCGTCAGCATATCCTGTTGCACTACTGAATCCTGCGCGGCCATGTGAACACCCCTTTCGCCCAAAAGTAAATGACGGAAAGAATAAGGAAGAACAGGAAGATGAAGACCTTTACGAAGGGAACCCAGCCTTCGGCGTCAGCATACGCCGCCGAGACCGGGAAGAGGTAAAGGACGTCAACGTCGAAGGCCAGGAAGATCAGGGCGTATACATAATACGATACGCCCCACCGGGCCCACGAACTGCCGTAGGGAATCATGCCGCACTCGTACGGCATACCGATATCCCCTCCCCTCGCTTTGGGGGCGAGCAGTCCTGCCAGGATCAACGGCCCGATGGCAAAGAGCAGGCCAGCGAGCAAAAACAAAACGATTGCAAAATGCAGCCAGTCGAAAATCATACCCCATCCTTTGGCAGTAAAATTGCGGGAATCCTGAAACAAAAATTTTCAAGAATTATCGAGTTCCATGCCCCGAAAAAAGGGCTAAGTCAAGCACCTTGCGCTTTTTTTCGTTTAGAACCCACCGTCTAAGTATGTAATTTTCCTCACTCTGCTACGGCACTCGCCGAACCGCCATCCGGCACGCCATTTCACCCCCGGCAAGGCGCGGAATTCAGCCTTCGGATGACAAAAAAGGGCGCTTCGACAATGCGAAACGCCCCGAAAAAACCACTTGAAAAAAGGGTCTTCTATTTTGATGAATCATATTCGGCGAACGTGCCGTAATCCGTACTTCTCTTTTTCTTGGCCCCATACATGGCCGCGTCGGCGCGGCTGATGAGGGTCACGGTATCCTTGCCGTCGTCCGGATAGAAACTGATGCCAATGGTCGCCCCGATGGTCAGCGTCCGGCCGTCGATCTCGTAAGGCCGCCGGACCACGTCGAGGAGGCTGCGGGTAAAACTCAAAACCCCCTCCTGGTCCGTTACGCCGGACAGAAGGATGCCGAACTCGTCTCCCCCCAACCTCGCCAGGGTGTCGGACTCCCGGGTGCGCCCCTGCAACCGCTCGGCGACCTTACGCAGAAGATCGTCGCCGGTCTGGTGCCCATAGGTGTCGTTGACGCTCTTGAAGGCGTCGAGGTCGACGAAAAGCACGGCGGCCATGGTTCCATACCGCTTGGCCACGGCCAACGTATGCTCCAGCCGGTCGAAAAAGCGATGCCGGTTGGATACGCCGGTCAGGCTGTCGCGGCTCGCCAACCGCTTGAGCTCAAGCTCGACCTTCTTGCGTTCGGTAACGTCCTCCAGGACACCTTCGACGAACTCGCCGTTGGCCGTCCGGACCAACCTTGAAGACTCCGAGCACCACACGACCTTCCCGTCACGCCTTTGCAGGCGGAACTCGAAGCCGCTCACGGCCCCTTTCCGTTCAAGAAGCTCCCGATAGACGCTCCGCTCGCCCTCGTCCGCCATGAAGAGGTCTCTGAAGCCGGGCCTACCGATCACCTCCTCCATGCGCTCGTACCCCAGGATACGCAGCATTGCAGGATTGACCTCCAGAAACTCGCCGTTCGAATCGCTCTGAAAAATCCCCTCGATGGCCCGCTCGAAGATGGAGCGGTACTTTTCCTCGGCCACGATCAACGCGGCTTCGGTCTTGCGCCGTTGCTCCACCTCACGCTCAAGCAGCACCTTCCTGCGATGCATTTCCAGGAACGCCTTGACCTTGCTGAGAAGGATATCCCCGTCCACGGGCCGGAGAAGGTAGTCCACGGCCCCGGTCTCGTAGCCCTGGCGCACGTTCTCGTCGTCCTGAAAGATGGCGGTGATAAAGATGATGGGCACATGGCGACTGCGCTCGTGCTCCTTGATTCTGGCCGCCGTCTCGTACCCGTTCATGCCGGGCATCTGGATGTCGAGGAGGATCAGCGCGAAATCATCGTTCCGGGCCAACTCCACGGCTTCCGCTCCGTCGGCCGCCGGGACCACCCGGCAATCCACGTCGCGCAGCATATGCCCGAGCAGAGCCAGGTTGGTCGGCGAGTCGTCGACGGTGAGAATCTTCTGCTCCAGGTCACTCATATTCCCCTCCCTAGGCGCTTTGCCCTCCAGGCACGGGGACCTTTACAAGCCGCACGCCGCCCTCGATCGGCTCTCCCTTGAGAACGAAATCGAAGCGGTCGAGGTCCATGCAAAGATCGAAATCCTCTTCCGGGCAGTCCTCTCTGTCGTCATCGAAGAACTTCGCGGCAGTATCCACGTCTCGGAGGAATTTCTTCAACGTCTTGAAGCTGTTGGGATATTCCTCAATTTCGTTCTTGATGTACATGGCGCACATCATGTCCTCTTGGGCGCGCATGGTCCCGCCGGTGCCCATGGCCACCAGAGTGACGACCTCGGGCTGCTTGGCGCGAACGTAGTCCACCACGGCCTTGGCGTTGACAAAGGAGCCCATGAGAATCTCGTCCGCCTCGGTGCAGACCATGAGCCCCCGGGTGCCCGCGTTGGTCACATGCAGCAGGGTCTTGCCCCGAATGTCCGCTTTCTCGATGAGCGCGGGAGAGTTGAGGTAGTCGAACTCGCTGGTCGGAACGTCCACCAGCTCGCCGATGACCTTGCCGCCGCGCTCGGCGGCCATGGCCCGCGCCCTGTCCAGGCTGTCGGTGACAATGTATTCGGCCGCCCCGCCGGCGACCAGGAAGCAGCCCAGGGTGGTGGAACGAAAGACGTCCACGATTATGACCAGCCCCTTGGCGCGCTGCGCGCCGGACAAACATTCAACAACATTCACGATCATCGAACAATCCTGTCTAATTTTCGCCGGACCGCCACGCTCCGAAAAAACCTCATCAACCAGTTGAATCAAAAGCGGAACATGGAAATCCGAAATTTATTTACCATTTCTCTTAAACCTTCCGCCCCCGAACAGTAAAGGGCTTTCCTCCCGGTTGACGGACCGCCGAATATCATGCAAACGGGCGGCATGATGAAAAATCGCGTACTCGTCACCGGCGGCTCGGGGTTTCTCGGCTCGCACCTGTGCGAACGGCTCCTGGACATGGGCCGCGAGGTTATCTGCGTGGACAATTTCTTTACGGGAAGCAAAAGCAATATCCTGCATCTGCTGGACAATCCCTATTTCGAGATTGTCCGGCACGACGTGACCTTCCCGCTGTACGTCGAGGTGGATGAAATCTACAATCTGGCCTGTCCGGCCTCGCCCATTCATTACCAGCACGACCCGGTGCAAACCACCAAAACCTCGGTCCACGGGGCCATAAACATGCTCGGACTGGCCAAGCGGCTCAAGGCCAAGATCTTCCAGGCCTCCACCTCCGAAGTCTACGGCGACCCCGAAGTCCATCCACAGGCCGAAAGCTACTGGGGAAACGTCAACCCCATCGGCCTGCGCTCCTGCTACGACGAAGGCAAACGGTGTGCGGAGACCCTGTTCTTCGACTACCACCGCCAGCACGCCCTGCGCATCAAGGTTTGCCGCATTTTCAACACCTATGGCCCGCACATGGCCATGGACGACGGACGGGTGGTCTCCAACTTCGTCATCCAGGCACTCAAGGGCAAGGATATCACGGTTTACGGCGACGGAGAGCAAACCCGCAGCTTCTGCTACGTCACCGACATGGTGGACGGCATGATCCGGTTCATGGAGAACACGGCCGACGAATTCATCGGCCCCATGAACCTGGGCAATCCCAACGAATTCACCATCCGCGAATTGGCGGAAGCGGTCATTGACCTGACCGGCTCCAAATCGAGGATCGTACACAAGGCTCTGCCCTCCGACGACCCCATGCAGCGCAGGCCGGACATAACCCTGGCCCGGGATACGCTGGGCTGGAAGCCGACCGTGGACCTGAGGACCGGGCTTTCCCGGACCATCAAATACTTCGAGGACAGGCTCAATTCCCTCTAATCCCGGATTGCAAAGGCATACGATGAAGGCCGCTTCGCGGCTGTTCCGAATGATTTCGATTCCGGCGGGCAAGGACTCGCGCCCCTGCGTCCCGTTTCCGCGCCTGCGGCGCAAGGCTGTTCAGCGGGACGCAAAATAGCTGTAATTTGGCAGGCTCAACGCAAAACGGCCGGGGGATGTCCTTCCCCCGGCCGTTTTGCGTTGAGCCGAACCGGCTATTTTTCGGCGAGCTTCGCCTCTATCATCCTCACGTAGGGTTCCAGGCCCGAGGACAGGTCCTCCGGCCAATGGAAGGGGCCGGGCTTCGGCTCTTCAGCCACGCGGGCTACCACGTCCGCCATGGCCCGCTCATCGGCCGGATCGGGAAAGACCCATCGTTTCGGAAGGAAGTACGCGCTGCCGTTCATCGCGCTCGACACGGACCGGCAGCCGCAAGCCAGGGCTTCGAGTACGGCGTTCGAACAGGCGTCGTAGAAGGACGCCAGGATGAACACGTCGGCCGCGCGGTAAAAAGCGGGCATGTCGTCCACCTTGCCCAAAAACCGCACCCTGTCGGCCACCCCGAGCTCCCGGGCCTCCCGCTCATACTTGCCGGGGTTGCGCCCGCCTGCCACGTGCAAGACGAAATTCTCGGGCAACAGGGCCAGCATCCCCACGAGATGCCGCACCCCCTTGAGGGCGAAATTGGTCGCCGCCGTGGCCACGACCACCTGATCCTCGCGAATGCCCGCCGTGGCCCGAAGCCGCAGTCTCTCCTGTTCGCCGACGGGCGAAAACCGCGCCAGGTCAGGACGGTTGTAGATCACGTCGATTTCTTCCCTGCGCAGAAAAGGATGGGCCTCGATCAACCAGTCGCGGACCAAATGGGAAACGCAGACGATGCGCGGAGTCCGCTTCATGCGAAGGCGGTCGATGACGAAGACGGCCCAGTTGCCGGGGGAGAGCCTCCGGCGAAACATCTTGAAGGAGCGGGCGAATCCCTCGGGCCACGCCCGCCTGGAGAGTTCCCAGAACTTGGAAATCGGACCGCCGCCGATGCGCAGGATATCCTGGTTCAGGGTCTTGCCCATGCCGAAAACCAGGTCGTACCCGCCGCGCCGACACGCCCTGTCCGCCGCAAAGGCGAACCACAGGACCTTGACCAGCCTGAAAGCCCCGAACCTGCCCAGCACCACGGGATTCACCTCGTCCGGCGGCTCGGTCTCGCAACGGGCGCAAATGAAATCCACCTCATGACCACGCGCGGTCAAAGCCTCGCTCAAACGCCAGGCAAAGGACTCGGCCCCGCCGTACCGGCTCAGCCGGGGCATGGTCACCGCCAGCCGACCTTGTTTCACAGCTTTATCCATGCATCCGACTCTCAGTCGTTTCTCCGTGTTCGGCAACCCAAAGGTTGCCCGCCGGGCCAAAGACGGCTATGCATTCCAAAATTTGAGAGGAACACCATGTTTTTCGCCACCCCCGCCTGGGACCTGCAACTTTTTCTGCTCATCAACCAGCACTGGAATTCCGGTCTGCTGGATTTCATAATGCCGCTCTTTTCGTCCATGGCAGTGCTCATGGTCCTTCTCGCCGCCGCCCTGATCGCGGCCGTAATCAAGGGCGGGAAAAAACAGCTTATACTCTTCATTGTCCTGCTGGCGGGCATGGGGGTCTCCGATTTCACCACCAAGCTGGCCAAAGACCAGATTTTCCGGCTCCGTCCACTCAACGTCGTGGCCGGAACCCGCTTCGTGGAAGACGGCAGATGGCAAGCGCGGCCGGACAATTTCGTCCGCACCAAGGAACGCGGCACGTCCTATCCGTCGGCCCACTGCGCCAACACCATGACCCTCGCCATCCTCGCCCTGCTCCTGTGGCCGAGCCTCAAGGGATGGCCGCTTCTCGTGTCGCTCCTGTCAGGCTATTCCCGCATCTATCTGGGCAAGCATTTTCCCACGGACGTCCTGGCCGGATGGCTATGGGGCGTGGTCATCGCCGGAGCGGTCTGGCTCCTATGGAAGGAACTTTCGCGCCGATACCCGGCTCTGCGCCCGGACTAATCCTCCATATCCTCCGGGACGCCCGCCTGCCGACGATAACGCCGGTAGACGCGAATGCCCAGCCACCCGGAAACCACAAAAAGCACGATACTCATGCCCACGGACAAAGCCACGCCCGTGGCGGATTCCCGGTTCATGCCCGCGCCGAAAAGAGCGAAGATGAAATTCTGCGGGATATAGCCCAGCGTCGAGCCGAGCACGAACGGCATGAGCGGGATGGAACTGACCCCGGCGGCCAAATTGGTAATCAGATTGGAGCCCAGGGGAAACAGCCGGATGGCCAGGGCCGTGTTGAACGGTTCATGCTGGAGAAAACGGTTGATCTTGTGTACGCGCGGACCGAGCTTCCGCTCCACCAGATCCCGCCCGCCCATGCGGGCGTAGAGGGCGGCCGCGGCGCAACCCAGACCCGCGCCCAGGGTGGACAGCAACGTGCCCCCAATGGCTCCGAAGGCGAATCCGCCAAGGAAACCGACAAGCTGGCGGGGAAGCCCAACTGCCGTAAAGGCAGTGCCCACGGCCAGAAAGATGACAACCGACAGCGGACCGCTCCCGAGCACGTGGTCATTGAACCACTTGGTGTCGGAAAGCATGTCGCCCAAACCCACGGCCCTGGAGATGTACACGGCACCGCCAAGAGCGGCGAGCATAATGAGCCCTTTGGCCAGGGATTTGTAATTCAGGTTGGATTCTCGTTTATCCGAGGTCATTTCGCTCCCGCTGTATGCGGTAGTAGAGAATCAGCAGACAGACCTGGCCCAGGAAGAACAGCGGATCGCGCTGGAACCACCCATAAGCCAGACCGGCCAAACCGGAGACCGCCAGGGCCGCCCGCGCCGGACGCGACAGGGAATATACCTTTTTGCCGCGCATTCGTAAAACCAAGATTCGTACGAAAAAAAGTCCCTGGACGACCGTAGCCAGGAACAGCAGCCACCAGTATTCGGGCAGGCTCATGCCTATTTTTTCTCTTTGACGGTATAGCCGATGTGCCGCTTGATAAGCCACTTGACGCCGATGAGATCGTAGATACCGGCCATGGCCCGATCCAGGGTGCCGTACTTGGACACGCCCGCCCCGCGCTCCCGGTGGTTGACCTTGACCTCACGGATACGCGCGCCTTCCATCTTCATCAGGATAGGGAAATAGCGGTGCATGTTCTTGAACCGGGGGAGTCTGCGCAGCAGGTCCGTGCGCATGACCTTGAGGGAGCAGCCGGTATCGTGCACACCGTCGTCCACGATGGAATCGCGAATCTTGTTGGCGATCCTGGACGAGATACGCTTGATGAAGGTGTCCCTGCGCTTGGCGCGCCAGCCGATGACCATCTCGCAGTCACGGCCGAATGCGGCAAGCATGTCCGGGATGTCGGCGGGATCATTTTGCAAATCCGCATCCATGGTGACCACGATATCAGACTCGACCGCGTCGAACCCGGCGCAAAAGGCCGCGGACTGACCACGGTTCTCGGCAAAGGCGACATAGCGCACTTCGGGATGCCTCTCGGCCAGATCCCGGATAATGGAAAGGCTCCGGTCCGTGCTGCAGTCGTCCACAAACACGGCCTCCCAGGGGCGGCCCGTAGATTCGGCCGCAGCCCTGATCTCGGCGAACAGGGTCTGCAGGTTGTCCTGCTCGTTGAAAACGGGCAGAACCACGGAAAATTTTTCTGCGTTGCTCATAGGGGTGATTCTCTACGGAATTCGGCAGCGGTTGTAAACTTCTAGCTTGCCCTTCCCCGGCCGGACAGCGGCCGCCCCGGTTCCAAAAACTTTTTTGGAATTTTCTAGATTTTGTTGTTGACAATTTTCCGCGCCCAACCTAGAAACTCCTTCTCACGTGACGCGGGGTGGAGCAGTACGGTAGCTCGTCGGGCTCATAACCCGAAGGTCGTAGGTTCAAATCCTGCCCCCGCTACCAAGGAAATCAAGCGGTTGCATCAGATTCGATGCAACCGCTTTTTCTTTGCCCTCTCTTTTGCCCGGTGGTGGAAATCATTTTTGTTAACGGCGGGAAAAACGACCTGCACCAATGGCCGCCATCCCCCTGCCATCGCCCGCCGTACCCGGCGGATTCGGAGTTCGACGTGGAAAGTACGAAAGCGTTTGAAGAGAAGCTTGGTCGCATTTTTGAGGCGACGGGCGTTAAGAAAGATACTGAGCTGGCGAAGGTTCTTGGCATCAAGGCTCCGTCCGTTGCCGGAGCAAGAAAAAGAGAACAAATTCCATCCGGTTGGATAGAAAAGGTCGCAAGCGAATTCGATGTAAGTGCTGATTGGCTTTTTTTCGGAGTCGGCCAAATGAGACGGGATGGAGGAATCCCTGCTGTCAAAGAGATCTGGACGAACTCACTTGCAGCTAAGTACCTGATCGACAATGCCCACAAGCTTTCTGTGGTGATTGAGATTCAATTCATGAACGAAGTCATTGACAATGGGATCAATCACTTATTGAAATTCAAAAATGGAGCCGTGCAGCTTGTTCGTTCGGAGCTGAGTTTGGACAAAGAGCCTAGGCAGCATGAAATTGAATTGATTCGTAAGAGCTTTCAAGAAGTTAATGTTCAGACGATTAGCTCTCGGATGACTATCTCCGAGTTGGATGGTCTAGCTAGATTTAGCCCTTGGTATGGAGTGGTGAAGACATATGAGGATATCGTTTCTGCTTCTTCGCCTTCTCCAAAATCGGACGCCCCTCCAGATGCTTCTCCCAGCTCTCAACTGCTAGCAGCTATGTTGGACGATGAGAGAAAGTTAAATAAAGAACTCTCAGCCGAGAATAGGCAGCTATTGAAAGAAAACGGCGACATTAGAGTAGAAGTCACTGAATTAAGGGTGCGACTTGATATTGCGGAAATGAGAGCTCGTGCAGCACCAGATAAGATGTCCGACGAAGACTTCCAGGAAACCGCGTAACAGGAAAGGTATTACTTTTTAGAAGGATACAACCAGCTGAGTTGTATGAATAATCATGCCTAAAAGTATCACGTTCTCGAAATCTCAGCAATCTCAACTACAGGATAGATGAAAAAATGCAAACATTGCTTGGATTGTTAGTTTTTATAGTGTTTCTGGCCCTTATCCTTGGCTTGATCAAACCGAAGCTGGTCAAAATGGCATCACGAGGAAAAGTTGCCGTAGTCTTAGGCGCGACTCTCGTCGTATTGATCACAGCTTTAGGTGCGACAGCCCCTGACGAACCAAGCTCGTACTCGGCACCCACGAACGTAGAGCAAACAGAAAAACCGCTCGCCAAAGGCACCGGCCACGAGTGGAACAAAGCCACGGACGACAAGAGAATGACTGCGTGTGTGGATTTTGTGGCTGTGTTGCATAACAGAATCGACAAGCCATTAGCCACAGAGCTTAAGCAGTGTCTTGATGAGACGTTTGCTGGCGATGTCCAAAATGTTGGAGTGGCTGAAGCCGCTGCTATGTGTATGTCTCTTATGGGTGAATTGCCTAAATAGCCCAAAGCCGCTTTGCTCCGAAATCGAAGCAAACTAATTGTGTTTTTTGGAGATGAAATTTCAAAATTAGTTTTTAGCTATTTATTGCTCCCGAATCCGAGCATACGCTAATTTCAAGCCACGGAAGTGTGGTAAAGCTAGCTTTCTCATTTTGAATGTAAAAAGAGGCCATTTTTCTGGAAAATTCTCATTTCAGAAAAACGGCCTCTTTTAGCGACCTGGTCAACCAGACCAGATAAGTCGGAATGTCACGAAAGCACCGGAATACCTAGATCGTTCCGAATGCGTACCGCGAAAGTCCCGCGTTCGTCCTACGTCCCCCAGGCACTCCCTGCCTTTCTCATATTGGCTGGCCCCCTATAGCGGAATTCATCAGTTCCCGATCTGTCGAAGCCGTTTCATCAGCCCCCCGCTCCAACATAACGTATTTTTGCTGTTGACAATTCCCGCCGACCAACTTAGATACACCTTCTCACATGACGCGGGGTGGAGCAGTACGGTAGCTCGTCGGGCTCATAACCCGAAGGTCGTAGGTTCAAATCCTGCCCCCGCTACCAAGAAATCAAGCGGTTGCATCAAGTTCGATGCAACCGCTTTTTCTTTTGCCCTCCCACTCCCAACCAAAATCCGCATTCTTCCTACCCTTCCCACTTCTTCCGAAGTCAGGCGCAATACACCCGTTGATCTCCGAATGGCGAATTGACGCTCCCTCTCTGTTCAGGCATGTATAAAAATGGGGATGCAGACTTTCCTGCCGCATCCCACAGACAGGCCCCGTCGACAGCCTCTCTCTTCAACTTCACCGCCAACAACGCGCCGAATCGAGGTTGATGCCATGAAGACACTCTTGAAATTTTCCCCGGTAATCGTTGCCGCCGTTCTGGCCGCCCTGCCCACTCCGGAAGGACTGAGTCCGCAGGCGTGGTATTTTCTCGCCATCTTCGCGGGCGTCGTGGTCGGACTCATTATCGAGCCCGTCCCGGCCGCCCTGGTGGGCCTTTCGGGCGTCGCCCTGACAGCGGTTCTCGGACTCGTCGGCCCCACCCCCGCGGTCAACCGCAGTTGGGCCTTGTCCGGCTTCTCCAACGGCGTCATCTGGCTCATCTTTTCGGCCTTCATGTTCGCTCTCGGTTATCAGAAAACGGGGCTGGGCAGACGGATCAGTTTACACCTCATCCGCCGCCTCGGACGGTCCACCCTGGGCCTTGGCTACGCCATCGCCTTCTCGGACGCCGTCCTGGCTCCGTTCATGCCGTCCAATACGGCGCGCAGCGCGGGCACTATCTACCCCATCGCCAGCAACATCCCGCCCATGTTCGACTCGACCCCGGAAAACCAGCCGCGCAGAATGGGCGCATACCTAACCTGGGTCGGCATCAGCTCCACCTGCGTAACCAGCTCCATGTTCCTGACCGCTCTTGCTCCCAACCTGCTGGCCGTGGACATGATCCAGAAAAGCGCGGGGGTGGCCATTTTGTGGGGAGATTGGGCCAAGGTCATGATCCCGGCCATGCTGCCGCTGTTCATCCTTACCCCATGGCTGGGCTATGTGATCTATCCCCCGACATTGAAGCACTCTCCGGAAGCCCCGGCCTGGGCCGCCGAGGAACTGCGCAAGATGGGTCGCATCAGCGTCAAGGAACTGATGATGCTCAGCTACGCCCTTCTGGCCCTGATCTTCTGGGTATTCGGCAAGCAACTGCATGTGGATTCCACAGTGGCCGCCATATTCGTCTTAGCCCTCATGGTTCTCACCGGCATCATATCCTGGGAGGATGTCATCACCAACAAGGGCGCATGGAATGTCCTGACATGGTTCGCCACCCTGGTCGCCATGGCCGCCGGGCTCAAGCAGACCGGCGTGCTCGCCTGGGTGGGCGAAATGATCTCCGCCAACCTGACGGGCATGGCTCCCGCAACGGTGGTGGTCCTGCTCGTCGTTCTCTTCTTCGTACTCCACTACTTCTTCGCCAGCACCACGGCGCACACCACGGCTCTGCTCCCGCTGTTCATGGCCACGGCCGCTCCGCTGGTGCCACCCGAGATGCTGCCAAAGATAGCCCTCATGCTGGCCGGTTCCCTGGGCCTCATGGGCATCATAACCCCCTACGCTACCGGGCCGTCGCCCATCTGGTACGGTGCTGGCTACATCAGCCAGGCCCGCTGGTGGGCTTTGGGCGGCATATTCGGTCTTTTCTACCTGCTGTCGATGATCGCGGTGACGGCAATTTATCTCTAACCACCTATTATAACGAATAAAAATAACTTACAACGTCAATAAAAGGCCAAACGGACCAACCGCATGGTGGCCCGACAAAAAAACCCGGCCAAAAGACCGGGTCAACTCGCGTGACGGGGAAACAATCTACAGGGTGTGGTGGAAATCCACCAAGTGCTGCAATGCGTCGTCCATGGGATCAAAAATATCGGATAGAGTAACCGCATACAGGCTGACCGTGGCCCCATGAGGCTCCGCGCCGAGCAACGACGGCAGATACCCCGGCTCATCGACAAGATTGGACGAGAGGTCGGGGCTGCCGTCGGAAAATAGTTCATTGTAGGTCAGAATGTCGCCCTCGTGGCCGCCGAGTATGGAGATCGCATCCGAAGTCGAATCGTCTTCCGCGTCCGGAATCAGGCCGCCCCTGGAATCGATTTGGTCCAGGACCTCGATGCTCTGCGGCTCGTCCTCATCGGGCCCGGCGGCGGTCTCCACGTCCGATGCGCCATCGGAGAAGGCGAACAGGTAGATGCTGCCGGGCACCACTTCTCCGCCGTGCAGCTCGAAATCGGGCAAGGTTTCTTCCCGGGCCATAATCAGGTAATCCTTGAAAATGACCACTCCGCCGTTCTCGCCGGTCAGAACAAGGTCGTTGCCGTCACTGGAAAAAACGACCTCGGAAACATAGAAGCCGAATACGACCGGCACATCGGAACGAAGCGTGAACTCGGCCACCTTGCCGGGCTCGGGGAGCTCCACCAGCATCGGGTTATATAGGGGGGCCGATTCCGCCATGAGAGCCTCCTAGGATAAAAGGGGCACCTCCGAAAAGATACCGTGTTTGAACGCCTGCGCCACGATAAACAGCTATCGTCAACACGGGCCGCGCTTCAAACACCCAACCTGTCGAGGTTCATGACCGCCCGCCTTGGACACGCAAATGGCGTTGTCCAGCGGTAAAAACCGTTGCGCCAGGTCGACACGAGGCCCGGTTTATCGAATACTGGATTCTCACCATAGACTATTATACCACTTTACATCCGACGGCAACCCCGGGACGTTTTCTCGGTACCTCGGCTCGACGTGGGCCGGATAAAAAACACAACGGCTGCGAACGCCCTCCCGCGCAAGAGGACTCGTCTTCATGGACGAGTTGCCGGGGAATCTTCATGACGGGGCTTGCAACCCCGCCTTTTTTATGTCCATTATCCACGCATCATGATTGCATTCAACGACAACGCCATAGGCGCGCTGGAATTTACCGTCACCTGGGAATTGGACGGCGAACGCCATGAGGAATGGTTCCTGGGCCGCAAAGCCAACCCGGTGAACGACATCTTTCCTCGCGACATGCGTGACGCCCTGGAAGGCAAGAGGGCCGGTGAATCCGTACGGTTCTCCTATAACCCGCGCCTGTGCATCCCGCGCCGCCGAGGGAGCCTGGTCCTGACCTTGAACCGCGACCGATTACGCCGCAAGACGGTCTCGGGCGAGCCGATCCTCCCGCGCGTGGGACGCTTTTATCCCCAGGGCCACATCGATGGCCTCCTGGACATCTACCCGGACACCCTGACCCCGTTCAGGCTGACCGCTCTCGACGACGACACCTTCACCGCCGACCGCAATCACCCGCTGGCCGACGTCCCAGTGACCATCGAAGCCAAAATCCAATATCTGGAGCCGCGCGAGACCGGTGCATACGGCTCACTGACCCATTGGCGCGAAACCGTCTGCGACTGGGGACCCGGAATGCAGGCCATGCTCGACGGCGAGCCGCCGGACTTTTTCCACCCCGCATTCTTCGACCGCGAGAGGGACCTCGACGAGAATTGCCGCATCCCCCAACCGGACGGCGCGGCCCTGCGCAACTACCAAACCGTGCTCGACAGGTTCATCGCCCCCGGTATGCGGGTCATGGACCTTTCCCCGGACTCCGAACGACCCTCGGGCAAATACGACGCCGCAGTATGCCTCTGTGCGCTTGAGTACATGGACCGTCCGGTGGATATCCTGCGTTATATCGACCACTTCCTCCAACCCGGCGCGCCCGTGATCCTGGCCTCCACCGACGCCTTCGACCCGGCCTGCGCCATCCGGGGCTGGCGTGAGCTGCACCCTTTCGAGCGCATGGGCCTCGCCCTCGAATACCTGCGCATGGCTGGTTTCACCCACGAGCCCGGCACCATCTCCATCCGCAACGACTGGCGCGACCGGGACGATCCCCGGTTCCTCGAAACCAAGGGCGTGAGCGACCCGCTGTTCATCGCCTACGCGCGCAAACCCGAATAGGGAAAGCCCGAAAACGGAACAAAAAAACTCCCGGAGGACAATTCCCCCGGGAGTTTTATATGTTGCCGTTACTCAACAATTAATCGTCGAGCTGGATATCCTTGCCTTCGAGAACGCGGTTCATGTTGCGAACGGCGCACATCTTGCCGCACATGGTGCAGGAATCCTTGTGCTCCGGCTCGGAGGACTTGCGGTATTCGACGGGCCGGACCGGGTCCATGGCCAGGTCGAACTGGGCATCCCAATCCAGGGCGGCGCGGGCCTTGGCCATGTTGTTGTCCCAATCCACTGCGCCGGGGTAGCCCTTGGCGATGTCGGCGGCATGGGCGGCGATGCGGGTCGCGACGATGCCTTCCTTCATGTCTTCAAGGGTGGGCAGACGCAGGTGCTCGGCCGGAGTGACGTAGCAGAGGAAATCCGCGCCAGCCGCGCCCGCGATAGCTCCGCCGATGGCGGAAGTGATGTGATCGTAGCCGGGAGCGACATCGGTGACCAGGGGGCCGAGGACGTAGAACGGGGCGTTGTGGCACAGCCGCTTTTCCATCATCATGTTGCCGGCAATCTCGTTCATGGCCATGTGGCCCGGGCCTTCGATCATGACCTGGACGTTGCGCTCCCAGGCACGCTTGGTCAGCTCGCCCAGAGTGATGAGCTCCTCCACCTGACAGGCGTCGGTCGCGTCGTACAGGCAGCCGGGACGGCAGCCGTCGCCAAGGCTCAGGGTGACGTCGTGCTGCTCGCAAATATCCAGAAGACGATCAAAGTGCTCGTAGAACGGGTTCTCGGCGTTGTTGATCTCCATCCAGGTAAACAGGAGGGAACCGCCGCGCGAGACGATGTTGGTCAGCCGCTTGGCGGTCTTGACCTTTTCCGCGGTGTGCTTGTTCAGACCAGCGTGGATGGTCAGAAAGTCAACGCCGTCCTCGACGTGCCGCTCGACCACCTTGAAAAACTCGTCCACGGTGATGTCCTGGAGGTTCTTGTCATAGAAACCCACGGCGTCATAGATGGGCACGGTGCCGATCATGGCCGGAGATATCTCGACCAGCCTTTTGCGAAATTCCTGGGTCTTGCCGTAGCAGGACAGGTCCATGATGGCCTCGGCCTTCATGTCCAGGGCGGCGCGGACCTTTTCCAGCTCGGGCTCGACGTCGCAGCAGTCCTTGGAGATGCCGAGGTTGACGTTGATCTTGATCCGCATCCCCTCGCCCACGGCTTCGGCGTCGAGGTTCTTGTGATTCTTGTTGGCGGGGATGATGACCGATCCCTTGGCCATCCGCGCCATAAGATCCTCGATGCGGACGTTCTCCTTACGGGCCACGGTCTCCATTTGGGGGGTGACGATGCCCTTCCGGGCGGCGTCCATCTGGGTAGTGTAAGACATGGTTACTCCTTCGCCGCTTCGATCTTGCTTCGGAGGGCGGTTATTTTCGCTTGGATATCCTTTTCACCGACGATCTCGGTGACCAATGCCACGCACCGTGCGCCGCGCCGGACAACCTCGCCGATGTTGTGTTCCTTGATGCCGCCGATGGCCACAAAGGGAATGTCGTGGTTGGCGACCACGTGGTCGAGATATTCGAATCCCACGGGATCTACCACGTCGTCCTTGGTGTAAGTGCGGAATACCGGGCCCACGCCGATGTAATCCGCACCGCGCCGGACCGCGTCGAGGGCCTGCTCGGGGCTGTGGGTGGACAGCCCGATGGCCATGTCCTCGCCGACAAGCCTGCGCACTTCCTCCACGGGAAGGTCCTCCTGGCCGACGTGAACGCCGTCCGCGCCCACCAGGATGGCGATGTCGATGTCGTCGTTGACGATGAAGGCGGCCCCGGCCTCACGGGTCATCTCACGAATGATGCGGCACTCTTCGAGCTTTGCGCCCGCCTTCTTTTCCTTTTCACGATACTGGACGAGCTTGATGCCCGCGCCGAGCATCTCCCGGACAACCTCCACATTGGAGCGGCCCAGAGAGAACTTCTCGGCTGTCAGACAGTATATGTCCGTATCCAGTATATTTTTCCTCGTAAAAGCCGTCATGCTTTCTCCTTATTCGTCGGAAAGACCCAAAAAATGCGTAAGGACAACGTCCGCCTGTTTGGCGGCGGCGATGCCCACTCTGGGCGACAGAGGCGGCGTGTCCTCGGAGCATTCGGTCTCGCCGTCGCCGACAACGTAGAAATTGCCGCGCACCTTGCGAGTGACTATGGCGTCGCCGTTTCCGCAGCCGCCTATCCCGGAGGCGGAGACCAACAGTCTGCCCATGGGCAGCAGAGCCTCCACCAACAGCTTCTTGGCCTCGACCCGGTCAAAAGCCTCGACCACGGCGTCGCAATCGCCGAACAACCGCTTCATATCGGCCGCGCCGACCCGCTCAACGCACACGTCGAGATTGAGGTCGGGGTTCACGGCGCGCATATTGACAGCCAGGGCTTCGGCCTTGAACAGCCCCACCTGGTCACAAAGAAACGCCTGCCGATTCAGGTTGGAGAACTCCACGCGATCGAAGTCCACTAGGACGAAGCGGGTGAAGCCGCTGCGCGCCAAGTGCATGGCGCAGTTGGAGCCGAGCCCGCCGCAACCGGCGATGCCGATCTTCACGGACCGCAGCCGGGCGAGGGTTTTCTCGCCCAGGTACCGCGCAAAGCCCTGCTCCACCTTGTTCATGCGCCCTCTCCCGCAGTTTCGAAGATGGGTTCCCAATCCTTGAAGATCGGCTGGTAGCCCTTGTCGCGCAGGGCGGCGCAGACCTCGTCCACGCTGCGTCCGTCGCTGATGTCGAACTGGCCGGTGTTCTCCTCGTCCATGGTCTCGTCGGCATGACCACCAACGGCCGTGGACACGCCCGCCGACATGCGGGTCACGCCCAGCGGCAGGATGTTTTCACGGAACCGGGCGTCCTCGCGGGTGGAGATGGTGATGCCCACCCGAGGCATGAACAGGCGCAGAGCCATGAGGAACTGAACCATGTCGTGATCGGATACGATGGAAGCCGGTTCCCAGTCGCCCACGTGCGGCCGCATACGCGGCAGGGATACGGCGATGTCCGTCTCCGGGTACCGATGCATGAGGTAGGCCGCGTGCAGGCCGGTCAGGAGCGCGTCGCGCCGCCAGTCGCCCAGCCCGAGCAACGCGCCGATGTTGACCACGCGCATCCCAGCCTTGCAGGCCCGCTCCGGGGCGTCCAGACGGAACCGAAAGTCCCGCTTGGGCCCTTTGGGATGCAGCACGGCATAAAGCGCCTCATCGTAGGTTTCCTGGAACATGGTCATACCGTCCACGCCCGAGGTCACCAGCCGTCCGTACTCCTCCTCGGTCATAGCGAAGACCTCGATGGAAACGGACGGGAAGTGCTTGGTCAAGACCCTGGTACACGCCTCAAGATAATCCACCCCGGTCTTGGCCGGGGCGTCGCCGGTGAGGATGAGCAGGTTCTTGAGGCCGGTGGCGGCGATGGCCTTTCCTTCAACGTCCACCTCCTCCAGGCTGAGCATGGAGCGGTGGATCGTGTTGTTGCAATTGAAGCCGCAGTAGACGCAATGATTGGTGCAGAAATTGGCGAGATAAAGCGGCGTGAACAGGCTGATGGTCCGCCCGAAATGCTGCACGGTCAACCGGCTGGCCTTCTGCGCCATCTCTTCAAGCAGACCGGAAGCGGCAGGGCTCATGAAGGCCATGAAGTCCTCCACCGTGGTTGTGGTCCGATGCAGAGCCCGGAGCACGTCCTCCTCGGTGAAATCGTTGAAGCGCGCGTCGGGCAATCCCTCGGCGTACGCCTGGATCAGCGGGTAGAAGCTCATGCCTCTGCCCCCCCGAGGAAGCCGGTCAGCGGCGAAGAGGCCGAAGCCAGCACCCTTTTCGCGCCGGGGCCGGAAAGGAACGCCTCGCGCCCGGCACTGACCGCCCGGCCAAAGGCGCGGGCCATCATGACCGGATCCACGGCCGTGGCGATGGCCGTGTTGACCAGAACCGCGTCCGCGCCCATCTCCATGGCTTCGCAGGCTTCGGACGGACGGCCGATGCCGGCGTCCACCACGATGGGCAGATCGATCTCTTCAATAAGTATGCGGACCATCTCGCGGGTCTTCAGGCCCCGATTGGTACCGATGGGCGCGCCGAGCGGCATGACCGCGGCCGCGCCCGCGTCAACCAGCGCCTTGGCTACGTAGAGGTCGGCATTGACGTAGGGCAACACCACGAATCCTTCCTTGGCGAGGATTTCAGTGGCCTTTACGGTCTCGTAACCGTCGGGCAGCAGATAGCGGTTGTCCGAGATGACCTCGATCTTGATCCAGTCGCCGCACCCCATGGCGCGGGCCAGCCTGGCGATGCGCACGGCCTCGTCGGCGGTGCGGGCGCCCGACGTGTTGGGCAGCAACTGCATGTGCTTGGGAATGAAATCCATGACGTTGCCGGTGGTGGATTCGAGATCCACCCGGCGCAGGGCCACGGTGATGACCTCGGAACCCGAGGCCTCGCAGACATCCGAGATGACGCTGTCGTCGCCGTATTTCCCGGTGCCGGTGAACAGGCGGCTGGAAAAGGTCCGGCCGCCGATGGTGAGAATATCCTTGCTCATGTTTTCTCCTAACCTCCGCCCACGAAGCGGAGGACCTCCAGATGGTCGCCGTCCTCCAGGCGCACATCGTCGAACTGCTCGCCGGGGACGATATCCCCGTTGCGCTCGACGACCACGGCCCGGGGCGCGATCTCTTTTGATTCAAGCAAGGCGAGAATGGTCAGGGGCTCGTCCAGCTCCGACGCCTTGCCGTTTATGGTGACGATCATAACAGTCTCCTTGCAGGCGCGTTGACATAAAAAAACGCCTGCCCCCGATGTGGGCAAGCGCGGCATGATGACGAGAATCCATCCTGTGGCAGCTTCCCTCCGTCGGTATTGTCCGAATCAGGTTCAAAGGGTCAGATCATTTCGATCCATCTCAGCCACAAGGGCCCCCCTAGCTGCCGGAGACCCTATGCGCTTTTACCGCACCTGTAAAGTTATTCATGGAGACTAAAGTCATCCGCCGCACCCGCCGATAAGGATTCCGTGCCATATCAACAAAACGGGGGATGCCGTTCATGTTTTCCACACTGTTTCAGGCGACCGGCTTCAAGCGTGCTTTCGACCTGTTCGAGGCGGGCCGGTTCGATGAAGGCAAGGCGCTGTTAAAGAGCCTGCAAGACGAATTCCTTGCGGTCTGCGACGAAAACGAAGCCTTGAAACGTCAGTTGTCCGAGGTGGCGGAAGTCCTTGATCTCGCGGAAAAAGTCCGGTTCGACGGCCAGAAGTATTGGCTGGAGGAGGACGGCGAACGCAAGGGACCGTTCTGCCAGGTCTGCTACGACCGCGACGGACTGCTCGTCCATCTGCACAAGCATGAAAACCACTGGGAGTGCCAGAGCTGCCAAGGCCTGTACATGCTCCCCCGCGAGGCCGACGCTGCCAACGGCAAGAAGCCGCGCATACGCACAACCATGGAAAAGACCGTGCCCCTGTTCATGGAACGGGAAATGGGCTAACCGGCCCCGGGCACGAAAAAGCCCCCGCGCGGCGTACCGCGCGGGGGCTTTTCTTATGCGGCCCCATGTCAAGGACTCCCTATTTACTCGATTTCCCTATTTCTTAGGCCAGACTCCACCCTCACCATAACGGCTATTAGTTTGTATTCCTTTTCTTATTCGTGCTCTACGGCACCAAGTACCTATTCGGTACGTAAATCAGTTTAAGATCGCCATTTCTATTTTCGTGGTCTACGCCACCAAAGCCCCGCCGCGATCTTTGTTCACGACTGCGTTACAGGTAAGCTGAGCTTCCACAAAAGCGCGGCCAATTTACGAGCAAGCGCAGCTATTGCTTTTTGTGCCACACCATGTCGGCTATAAATTCGGTTGTAGAACTCCCTGGCCCACTCATCTCGCTGCTTCCACACCCAAGCTGCTTCAATCAGTAAACTTCGTAATCGCTTTTGACCGACCGGGCGAAGTGTTGCCTTACCCTTGCTGCCTCCACTTTGCCGCATCACTGGCGCAAGGCCCAGGTAAGCTGTCACCTCTTCGCTGCGATTGAAACGTTCCGGGCGGTAAACCTCTGCCGCAAAAGTCGTGGCCACGACTTCGCCAACGCCGGGAACGGACCTCATGGCGGCAATACGTCTTGCCTCGTCTTGTTCCCGGATGCTTATTCGCAAACGCTGATCCACTTTGCGTTGTGCACAAGCGAAGTACTCCAGTTCATCGAGCAAGCTTTCAAGAGTCTCTTTTGCCCCCGAAGGAAGTTCCACCTGATGAAGTGTGAGTATGGCAGCCTTGCTCCAATGGTCCAGATCGGCAGGCTCCTGCGCTCCAAGATAAAGAAGAAGTGAACGAATCCGTTGTTTAGCTCGACGAAGAGAGTCGGTGAGCTGATGCCTTCGACGCTCAAGAGCACGGAAGGCTTCAGCTTCAACGGAAGGAATGGCGATTGGTCTGATCAGGCCGGAGGCTGCCAGCTCTGCCAGTTTGCGGCAGTCCAGGCTGTCGGTCTTGTTGGTAGCGGTAATGGGGCGCGGGATTCGGCTTGGCGCAGCAACGACAACCGTAACACCTTCTGCTTCGAGGCTCCTGGCCAACTCAAAGCCAGTCGGTCCAGATTCATAGCAAACCGCGCCAACCTCAACAGGTAATGACATGACAAGCCGGGTGAGTGCTGTTGCATCAGCCGGACAAGTCCAGTCCTTCACGGCACCATCAGGTCTGAGCAAAGCCACGCTGAAACTCAGCTTATGGACGTCCACTCCTATCCATACCTTCTCGCCGGAAAACGCTTCAACAAACCGATGAACAGATGATACTTTGAGCTTTGCCATGTCGGCCTCCCTTGGTTTTGGGGTTCACTGGTACTGTTACCAGCAAAACTTGGGAGTGCCGACATGGTATTTCTTTTGTCGAGCTACATGAACTTGGTTCCGAACAACGTGGCCCGACGGACAAACATCTCGATCATTCCGTCATAGTCGAACTTGGCCACGCCCCAGGCGAGGTCGTCCGTGTCCATGCCCGGCAGATACACCTCCACCAGAACGTTCTTGGTCACCCGCCGGTGATCCTTCCACAGGCTGGCGGCAAAATCCTTGAAGGCCTCGCGGTCGGGCAGCTTGGTGGTGGAGAGGAATACCTTGAGGGTGATCCAGACCTGGCCGTATTCGCGGGTCTCGGTTTTTTCCAGGAACTTGAAACGGTAGCCGTGGGCGGTCTGGTCCGGCGTGGGATCAGGCCGATTGGCCTTGCGGAAGGCGGACCGATCTATAACCATGGTCTGCTGCCCTTCGGATCGAACCGGAGCCGGGGGCGCGGGCTTGACCGATGTGGATTTGACCGCTTCGGACTTGATGGCCTCCGCCGAAACAGTTGGCGCGGGCCTGGACGCGGCAGGTGCGGTTCCAGGCGTGGAGGAAACGGCCACAGGCGCGGCCACGTCGTCCGCCTGACGCGAGTTGGCGTCCATGGCGGTCCTGCGGGAATACCCCAGGGAACTGCTCTCCGAACGGATCATGTCGTTGGCCTTGAAAACCGCGTACCAGCCGTTCCCGGGCAAGCCAAGCTGCACCACGTCGCCCGGCCGCAGGGTGCGGACCAGCGGGGAAGCGGTGGTCCGGCTCTGATGGACGTCGACCTCGTTGGTCAGGGCCACCCTCTGAAATACCGGGGCCGCGGCCTGTCCACCGGCCCGAAGCCCGGCCGGTTCGGGCGTGGACGCCTTGGCCGGGGCGGGGGCGGCCCCCGCCGGGATCGGCTCCAGGTACTTTGCGCTGCAATAACCGATGCCGTTCATATTGGAACGAATGGTGGCGTCGGGTGAAAAGACCAAAATCCATTCATCTTCGGGGAAATCCATGATTACGCGTTCCATGGGCCGAAGGACGCCGACCTTCGCACTCCGTGCATCCGGTTTGGAACGGATATTCAGCTTGGTGGTCGAATAGGCCGCCTCGCCCCACGGCTTGGGCTCATACCGCCCCCGCACGGGCTTGAGGAACTTGGCGTTGGAGTAGCCCGCCGGTTTGGCCTTGTCGGCATCGGTCGCGCCGGGCTCGTACACGGCCACCCAGCCGTTCTCCTCGAAGGCGACCCGAACCTTCTGACCGGCGTAAAGACTGCCGACCCACTCCCCCCGGGCCGAGCGGTCGTCACGAAGGTTGAGAGGACGGTCCGCATACATGATCTTGCCGAAGGCGAAGGCATGGGACGCGGACAGAATGAAAAGGACTGCGGCAACAACGGGGAAAAATATTCTGCGCATGGGAATCACCGCCTAGATCATGGAGTTGAGTTCACGAATGACACGGTCGGTGATATCCATGGAATGGTCCACATAACCGATGATCTCCGGGTCGGTCAGGATCATGGTGAATCCCTGCTCGGCCGCGATGGTCCTGAGAATGGAGTCGGCGTGGCGCATGACGAACCGGATGAGACGACGCTCCTCGGCCTGAATCTCCTGATTGCTGGTCTGGACCAACTGCTCATAGTCGCGCACGGCCTGGCGCAACTCGTTCTCGCGCACCTGCTGCTCGCTCACGGACAGGGCGTCCGCCTTGAGCCCCTCCTGAAGCTTGTTGACCTTGTTCAGGGCCTGACGGACACGACGGTCCTTTTCCTTGCCGAGACCGGCCAGGTCCTCCTGGGCTATCTTGCCTATCTTTGATTCGTTGACGATCCGCTGCGGGTTGACGAACCCCACCTTGGAAGGCTGGGCCGAGGCCGGGACCGCAAGCAGAAGCAGAACGGCCGACAGCCACAGGGACAGGGAGATATGTTTCATCGGGATGGTAACCTCATTGCGTTGAAGAATGGCGACAGCGTAGCCGAGAACACCGCCCCCTGTCGACACCTAGAGAGTGGACAGAGGGTCGAGGTCGAGCGCGGTGCGCACGTCGCGCGGATCGGGATTGGCATGGGCCATGGCCGCATACAGCCCGCGGACCTTGCCCCAGTCGTCGGACTTGAGCAAGCAGTTGAATCGCTTGCGGCCGCGCAGCATGGACAGAGGCGCCGGGGCCGGGCCAAGCACGGAAATGCCGAGCGCCCTGCCCTGCTCGCGCAGGATTTGGCCGAGGAGATTCACGGCGGCCTGCCCGTTCTCGGACTCAGCCGGAAAACTGATGCGCACGAGGGCCATCCGCGAAAACGGCGGGTAGTGAAAAAGTGTGCGCCTGGATACTTCGCGGGCGAAAAATCCTTTGTAATCGCCGCCGAGGATTTCCTTCCAAATCGGATGATTGGGGTTGCGCGTCTGAATGAGCACCCTGCCCGGATGCTCCCCGCGCCCGGCACGGCCAGCCACCTGGACAAGGAGCTGGAACGTCCGCTCCGAGGAGCGGTAGTCGGGCAGGTTCAGGCCGAGATCGCCGTCGGCGACCACCACCAAAGTAACGCCCGGGAAATGATGGCCCTTGGAAATCATCTGGGTTCCCACCAAGACCTGAGCCTCGCCCCTGCCGAAGGAACCGAGTATCTCCTCCAGACGTTCCTGCCGCCGGGTGGCGTCCCGGTCCAGGCGCAGGACCTTGGCGTCGTCAGGCAGCAGGTCGCTCAACGCTTCCTCCAACTGCTCTGTGCCTTCGCCCATGGGAATGAAATTCGCGCCGCCGCACTTGCGGCAGGTCAGGGGATAGGCATAGGTCCGCCCGCAATAGTGGCAGACCAGCCGCTCGCGCCCCTTGTGGTAGGTCATGCCCACCTCGCAGTCCGGGCAGCGCACGGTCTCGCCGCAGTCCAGACAATACATGAGCGGAGCGTAGCCGCGCCGGTTGAGCATGACGATGACCTGCTCTCCGGCCGCGACGGTCTCGCGCACGGCCTCGCGAACGCGATTCGACAAAAGCTGCTTCGAACTGCCCAGGTCGGTGATGTTGACCAGCTCCACCTCGGGCAGACGGCTCTCCCCCACGCGCTCCTTCAGGGTGGACACGCGGATAAGCCCCTGGCTGGCGGCGTGGAATGTCTTGACGTCCGGCGTGGCCGAACCGAGCAGAAGCAGCCCCTTGCTCCGGCCCGTGCGGAACCAGGCCACCTCCTTGGCGTGATAGGCCAGCCGCTCCTCCTGTTTGAAGGACTCGTCGTGCTCCTCGTCCATGACAACCATGCCCAGATCGGGCAGGGGCAGAAACACGGCGGACCTGGTTCCGACCACGATGACAGGGTCCCCGCTCCCGGCCAGCTCGCGAAAGGAAGCCTCCCGCTTTCCCGGACTCTGGTAACCGTGATAAAAAATGGTCCTGTACTGCGGAAAACGATGAGCCACGGTGCGGTAGAGCTGACAGGCCAGGGCCACCTCGGGCGCGAGAAACAGCACGGACCGCCCCTGCCGAAGCAGCCGATCGGCCATCTCCATATAGAGCACGGTCTTGCCGCTGCCCGTCACGCCGTGAACAAGGTGCGCGCCGCCGCCCTCCTCAAGAGTCTCGGTCATTTCCTTCAGCGCCAACTGCTGCTCGTCGGTCAGGACGTACTCGCAGCCCGGGTCCTCGCATCCCTTCCCGGTCTCGTCCATCTGCGCCAGAAGATCGGCGGTCGGTTCGCCCACGCGGACCACTCCGGCCGCTTCGAGCTTGGCGGCCACGTCCGGCGCCCAGTCGCCCAGGGTGTGCCGCAGAGAATAAAGACTCTGCGGCCCGTTCTCCATGAGATACTCCAAAAGCCGAAGCTGCCGCTTGGCGTTCGGGCGGACGGCCCACGGGGGATCGGATTCAAGAGAGACGAACCGCTCCTCGGCCTCCTTCTTCGCATTGACGCGCACGCGCATACGGTCGCCAAGCCAAAGTTCCAGGAGCGCGGCCCTGTCCTCATCCCCCGCCCGAGCCAGGTCGGAAGGACGCATGGACGCGGGCAGGTTGCGCCCGGTCATGTGCCGGTCCACCTTGAAGGTCACCGAGGCCGTGCGCAGGCCGCGCGGCAGGGCGATCTCCAGGATACGGCCCACATGAACCATCTGCCGGGCGGCGAGGTTCACGGCCATGTCCACGAAATCGCCATCGAGAAGCGGCGTATGCTCAAGCGGCCAGATCATATCCTTCACCGCGACGCCCTTGGGGGCCTCGTCCGCCGGGCCGACCACCACGCCGGCGCGATGCGACTTGCCAAAGGGAATGATTACCCGCTGCCCGGGCGACAGGGTCGGGAAATGGGAAGGCCGCCCGTAGGTCCACGTTTCATAGGGTGGACTGACGAGCGTTACCAGCCAGAGATCGGCCATGACGGACCTACTCCGCCCCGGGATAACGAAATGACTGCCGCAGAATATCGAACGGCTGCGCAGGCTCGGCGCACGGAGCGGCATCAAGCGCGTCACCCGCGTAAAGTTCTTCGCTGTCCGCGCCGTTGAGCCTGACCCAGCTCACGTCGGCCGCGAGTTCGACGCCATCCGCCCGCACCGTCACCTTTTGCGGCACACGGTATCCGGCAAAGGTCCGATAGTCGGAAAACGCCACGGAAACCATACCCGCATCCGAGGGATAACGGATCAGGAGCGGAGCCAAATCCTCGTTGTTGAGGTGGACCGTTGGACCGGACTTGTCCGCCGGGGCCGCGCCAAGCATGAGACACGGCGCATCGCCGCAAAAGCCATAGCTGCCCGAGGTCACGTCCACGCCCCAATATTGCCAGGTCTGCACGGGATTGGGGACCATCCAGACAAACAACGGCGACAAAGGGAAATTCCCGGAAGTGCACGCCGCGACCACATTGCCGAGGGACCCCACGGCCAAGGCCTTGTCACCCGCATTCCACTCCTGCCGCCACCGGCCACGTGCAAACCACAGATCGACCGATACGCCGGGATAGTCCGGGAAGGTCATCTTGGCCTGCCAGGAACGCATTGGGCCGTAATTCTTCTGTAGGCGCGCGGCCAGCTCCTCGCCGTCGGGCACGAAGGCGAACGAAGGCAGCGCGGTCAGACACACCAGCAATAGCGCGAAAAGAGTCTTCATGTTCTCTCTGGATTCCGGATGGAAAAGGCGGGCGCTCTCGCGCCCGCCGGTTCAAAACGCTTTAGGACGAGCAGGACAACAATTCCTGAAGCCGCTTGACGAGATCGTAGCGCAACTCCTCGTCCTGCAGGGCGAAGTAGATATTGGCAGTGAGATATTCCACCCAGTCGCCCGCGTCAAACCGCTGGCCGCCCAGCCTGACGGCGATAAGCTTGTCCTGGTCGGCCAGCCCCTGAAGGGCATCGGTAAGCTGAATCTCGCCGCCGACGCCTGCCCGCTGTCCTTCAAGAATATCGAAGATTTCCGGCAGGAGCACGTAACGGCCGATGATGGCCAAATTGGACGGGGCCTCCTCGGCCTTGGGCTTCTCCACGAGATTGGTCACGCGGTAGGTGTGCGAATCAATGACCTCGCCCTTGATGACGCCGTACCGGCTGACCTTTTCCTTGGGGACCTCGATGACGCCGACAACGGCCTTTCCGGTCTCCTTGGCGGCTTTTATCAACTCGCCGATGCCGGTGTTCTTGCCGAACATGAGGTCATCGCCGAGCATGACGGCGAAGGGCTCGTTGTTGCAGACCTCGCGGGCGGTCAGCACCGCGTGCCCGAGACCGAGCTGCTCCTTCTGGCGCACGCCGATGACGTTGACCAGACCGGCCACGCGACGGACCTCTTCGAGCAAAGCCGTTTTGCCCGCCCTCTCCAGAAGCTGCTCCAAAAGGAAGTTCCGGTCGAAATGGTCCTCGATGATGGTCTTGTTCTGGTTCGTGACAAAGACAACGTCGCTTACCCCCGCATCGATACCCTCTTCGACGATATACTGCACGATGGGCTTGCGGAAAATGGGCAACATCTCCTTGGGTACGTTTTTTGTGGCCGGGAGCGAACGCGTGCCCCAACCAGCGACCGGGATGACTGCTTTCTTGATTTCCATACTGTCCTCCGCTGTGGAAGTTGTCCTATTTCAGGTGCTTCTCGCACGCCTCGACGATATCGCCGGTATACTTCTCGACCAGATCCGCGTCCGGTCCCTCGACCATGACGCGGCAGACGGCCTCGGTGCCGGAGTAGCGCAGCAGCACGCGGCCCTTGCCCTTCAGGGCGGCCTCGACCTTGCGCACGGCCTCCTGCACCTGCGGAGCCTGGTCAAAGGGAATCTTGCGTTTGACGTGGACGTTGCGCAAGACTTGGGGGAACGGCTCAAGCAAACCGGCCAGTTCGGAAAGAGGACGCTCCCGCTCGCGCATGATGCGAAGAAGCTGGAGCGCGGCCAGCAGGCCGTCGCCGGTGGTGGAGTGATCCATAAAAATGAGATGCCCGGACTGCTCGCCGCCGAGGGTCGCCCCTTTGCGGCGCATGGCCTCGACCACGTAACGGTCGCCCACATCCGTGCGCAAAAGCCGCCCGCCGTGATCCTTCATGAACAGTTCCAGCGCCATGTTGCTCATGACAGTGGCCACGAGCATGTGGCCGGGAAGCCGGTCCTTCTCCATGAGTTCCAGGGAACAAAGGGCCATGATCTGGTCGCCGTCCAGGATGCGGCCGTTCTCGTCACAGACGATAAGCCGGTCCGCGTCGCCGTCCAGGGCGATACCGAGGTCCGCGCCCTCTTCCACGACCATCCGGGCGATCACCTCGGGATAGAGGGAGCCGCACTTCTGGTTGATGTTCAGGCCGTCCGGGGCCACGCCCACGGTGATGACCTCTGCCCCGAGTTCCTCAAGGACATCGGGGGCCACGCCGTAAGCCGCGCCGTGGGCGCAGTCCAGCACGATCTTGAGGCCGTCCAGGGTCAGATGCGGGGAAAAGCTGTTTTTCAGGTAGACGATATACCGTCCGCGAGCGTCGCCGATGCGATGGGCGCGGCCCACATCCTCGGCCGGGGGATAGTCCCACCTGGTATCGTTGCCGAGGACCAGTTCGCTGATCTCGTCCTCCACCTCGTCGGGCAGCTTGAAGCCGTTTTGGTCGAAGAACTTGATGCCGTTGTCCATGAACGGATTGTGCGAGGCGGAGATGACCACGCCGAGATCGGCGCGCATGTTCCGCGTCAGGAAGGAAATGGCCGGGGTGGGCATGGGACCGACCAGAAAAACGTCCATGCCGTTGGCGCAAAGTCCGCTGGTCAGCGCGGTTTCGAACACGTAACCGGAAAGCCGGGTGTCCTTGCCGATGACCACGCGATGGTGTTTATTGCCGTTGCGAAAATATTGACCGGCGGCCAAGCCGAGCCTGAGCGCGATTTCGGGGGTCATGGGGAAGATGTTGCCCTGCCCCCGCAGGCCGTCGGTTCCGAAAAGCCTTTGTTTCATGGGATGCTCCAGATGGCCGCCTCGGGCGGCTAATTCTTCTTGATGACGGCCGTGACCGTCTCCGGGTTCTTCTTTTCGAGTCTGCACCCTTCGGGAAGGGTAACGTCATAGTCAAACTCGAACTCGCCTTCGGCAGCCTTCTCTCCGAAGGCCACCGTGGCAATGATGGATTTTCGGTATTCGTCGTCGTGGAACAGGAAGACCGGCCCCTCAATCAGCAACCGGACATACCGCTGCTGGACGTTGGCCTTGAACCCTTCCGGGGCCTGGAATTCGATGGGCACCTTGACCCATATCTCGCGGGTCTTTGGTTCGAAAAAGGCCTCCACGCCGACCTGGCCGGGCTGCGCCTCAATCTCGTCGGGCACTTCCACGGCCACATCCTCTGCCCACGATCTGGGCACGTCCTCGGGGAAATCCCCCTTCAGCACCACGCGGGTCTTGGAAATCTTGCGTAGCATGGTTTCGGGGCCGCGAACGACAACCACGTCAGGCGAGACCGTGACCTCCTGCAACCGATAATCGGAATTGAGATTGCCGGTCCAGGCGGCCTCAACCGCGATCTTCTTGGAGATTCGCCGATCCACGGTGAGCCGGAGGCGGTTGGGTTTGACCTCGATGATTTCGTAGGTGGAGGACAGGGGAATCTTGTCCGGATCGATGTCCACCACCTGCTCGCCCACCTTGAGATTGCTGACATTGACCGGATAGACGAGGTTCTGGGAGGGAAGGTTGCCCACAAGCCCCTTGGGGCCGCGCAGGCGCACCTGAATCTTGTCCACCAGACCGTCCTCGATAATCAGTCCTTCCGGGGGATTGGTCATGACCACGGGCATATCCACCCAGGTCTCGACCACCTCACGGCCGGTAACCAGAAACCAGGTGAACACGGCCAGGGCAATGGACAGCAATATGGTTTGCCAGTTTCGCAACATATCAGCGCCCCAAAGCGTTCTTGAGTACGCGGCGCAACCGCGTCTCGTCCAGACTGGTCGTCAGACGGCCGTTCATGGCCACGGAGACTTCGCCCCGTTCCTCGGAAACAACGATGGTGATGGCATCCGACCCCTCGGAGATGCCCAAGGCGGCCCGATGCCGGGTGCCGTACATGGGCTGGCCGCGCAACTTGTTCGACAAGGGCAGGATACAGGCGGCGGCCACGATGCGGTCGCGGCGGACGATGATCGCCCCGTCGTGCAGCGGCGTATCCGTAAAAAAGATGGTCTCGATGAGTTCCTTGTTGACCTTGGCGTCCAGCTCCACGCCACGCTCGATGATGTCACCGAGCGGCATGTTCTTCTCGATGACGACGATCGCCCCGGTGGAAGAACGCGACATGCTCATGACCGCCTGGGTCAACTGGTCCAGGGTGTCGTCGCGAACATTGGACTTGGTCCAGAACCGCTTGGTGCCCACCGAGGCGAGCGCCTTCCGGATATCGGTCTTGAACAGGATGACCACAACCAGAAACAGTGATGTCAGGAATTCGCCAAGCAGCGCGTTCAGGGTGTAAAGGTTGAACTTTTCAGCAATGTAGTAAACCACGAGTACCACCACCAGGCCATAAAGCACGGCGGCTGCCCGGGTTCCCCGAACAAGCACGATGATGTTGTAATAGATGAAGGCCACCAGTCCGATGTCGACCAGGACCCTCCAGGTTACTTGAATGCCGAAAAGCTCAAACATGCTGTTTTACTACGCCAATTCACGAGCTATGGTCAACGTTTGTCGAGTCAGTTCCACTTCATGCACGCGGTGAATGGGCACGCCCTTCGCCGCCAGCAACGCGGTGGCCGCCTGGGTGGCGTTACACCGCTGGCCGACCTCAAGCCCGAGAAGCCCCTGCCACAGGGACTTGTTGGACAGCCCCATGTAAATCGGCAGGCCGAGCTTGTGAAAACGCTCGATCTCCCGGAGGATGGTCAGATTGTGCTCAAGTTTTTTGCCGAAACCGATGCCGGGGTCAAGAACCACCCGATCCAGGGGAAGCCCTGCGTTGCCCAGAACCGCCAGACGTTCCTCAAAAAAAGCCATGATCTCGGAAACAACATCCCCGTAGCGAGGCTCGTCCTGCATGTCCTCGGGACGGCCAAGGGAATGCATGAGCACGTAGCCGGGCTTGTATTCTGCAAGCACGTCGAGCAGTTCAGGCTCGAAGCGAAAGCCGGACACGTCGTTGATGATGGCGGCCCCGGCCTCCAGGCAGCGGGCGGCCACCTTCGCCTTGTAGGTGTCCACGGATATGACCGAGTGCGTCCGGGCTTCGATAAGCCCTTCGATCACGGGCAGGACCCGACGGAGTTCCTCGGCCTCGTCGACCGAATCGCTGTACGGCCGGGTGGACTCACCGCCCACATCAAGGATATGCGCGCCCTGACGAGCCAGTTCGAGGGCATGAGCCACGCCCGAAACAGTGTCGGCGTGCGTTCCGCCGTCATAAAAGGAGTCCGGGGTCACATTGACGATCCCGGCAATGAAGAAGGGGGCAGGTCCCAAGACCTTGCCCCCCTTAACTGTCCATGTGGTATCGTTCATCATTTGCGTGCTTGTTGATTATTGGAGCTTGTTCTTGCCGTCATCCCCGTCGGGCTCGTCACCGCCGTCATCAAGGATGAAGTCGTCACCGGAGTCGCCGGAGTCGCCGGGCTTTTCGCTCACAGGCTCATAGCCGGGACCGGACGAAGATGCAGCCCTGCCGTCGGCCGTGTAGCCGGAAGCGGTGTCGGAACGACCGTTGCCGGAATTACCGTTGCCGGATTTGCCGCCCTGCTCCATGGGGGGCAGTTCCTTGCCCGCCATCAGCAGATCGATGTCTGCGCCGGTAATGGTTTCGCGCTCCAGAAGCGCCATGGAGATGGCGTCAAGAACCTCGCGGTTGTCCTTTATGATCGCGGTGGCCTTTTCGTAGGCCTCATCCACGAACCGGCGGACCTCGGAGTCGATCAGCTTGGCCGTTTCCTCGCCGTAGTTCTTGTTATGGATAAGCTCGCGGCCCAGGAAAACCTGTTCCTGGTTGTCTCCGAAGCTCATGGGGCCAAGCTTGTCGGACATGCCCCACATGCAGACCATGTTGTGGGCCGTCTTGGTGGCCCGCTCGATATCGTTGCTTGCGCCGGTGGTCAACTGGTCGAGAACGACCTCCTCGGCAACCCGGCCGCCCATGAGCACGGCCATGTTGTTGCAGAGATACTGCTTGGAGTAGTTGTGCCGATCCTCGCCGGGCAACTGCATGGTCACGCCGAGAGCGCGTCCGCGCGGGATGATGGAAACCTTGTGCACGGGGTCGGTGCCGGGCAGAAGCTTGGCCACCAGGGCGTGACCGCCCTCATGGTAGGCCGTGGTCCGCTTGTCCTCTTCGGAAAGGATCATGGACCGCCGCTCGCGGCCGCCCATCATGACCTTGTCCTTGGCCTCCTCGAAATCGTCCATGTCCACCCGGTCCTTGCCAAGCTTGGCCGCGCCGAGCGCAGCCTCGTTGACGAGGTTTTCCAGGTCGGCGCCCGAGAATCCGGGAGTGCCCTTGGCGATGATTTCCAGGTTCACCTCGGGGGCCAGCGGCGTCTTGCGGCTGTGCACCTTGAGGATGCGCTCGCGGCCGCGAAGGTCCGGATTCGGAACCACCACCTGACGGTCGAAACGGCCGGGCCGGAGCAGAGCCGGGTCAAGCACGTCGGGACGGTTGGTGGCCGCCACCAGGATGACGCCCTCGTTGGACTCGAAGCCGTCCATCTCCACAAGCAACTGGTTCAGAGTCTGCTCGCGTTCGTCATGACCGCCGCCGAGTCCTGCGCCGCGCTGGCGTCCAACGGCGTCGATTTCGTCGATGAAGATAAGGCAGGGGGCGTTCTTCTTCCCTTGGGCGAACAAGTCGCGCACGCGGGACGCACCCACGCCGACGAACATCTCGACAAAGTCCGAACCGGAGATGGAAAAGAACGGGACATTGGCCTCGCCGGCCACGGCCCGCGCCAGAAGCGTCTTACCCGTACCCGGGCCGCCCACCAGGAGCACGCCCTTGGGGATTCGGCCGCCCAGGCGGGTGAACTTGCGCGGTTCGCGCAGAAAGTCCACCACCTCGGAAAGCTCTTCCTTGGCTTCGTCCACGCCAGCCACGTCGTCAAAGGTGACCTTGGCGGTCTCCTCGTTTACCAGACGGGCCTTGGAGCGGCCAAAGCTCATGGCTCCGCGTCCTCCGCTGCCACCGCCCTGCATCTGGCGCATGAAGAATATCCAGACGCCGATGAGCAAGATCATGGGGAACCAGGACAGAAGCAGTGTCATGTACCACGGCGACTCGTCCGGCGGCTCGGCCTTGACCTCGACGCCCTTGGAGATAAGGGTCTCGATCATGCGGGGATCTTCGGGAGCGTAGGTCTGGAACTGCTCGCCGGAGCTCTTCAGGCCGACAATCTTCTGGCCCTGTATCTTGACCTGAGCCACGGAGCCGCTGTCCACCATGGCCAGAAACTCGCTGTAGGAAGGCGTGTCCTTGGGGACTGGAGGCTGGTTGAAAAGGTTGAACAAGACGACCATCAGGATGAAGATGATCGCCCAGATGACAAGATTTTTCATATGGTTGTTCAAAGGAGAGTCCTCCGTAATGGTCTAAGGAACGGCCCGGGGGGCCCACTTGAAACCGCGTTACCGCAATTTCAGGTATCTAGAGTAATGCCGTCGTTTCAAAAATCAAGTGGATCGGCAAAAAAACTCGGATTACGGATATCCCCTACAGGGAACCCAGCCACTTCCGCAACGCCTTGATCTGTGCGGCCACGGACGCCGGGCCTGTGCCGCCCGGAGTGATACGCCGCTCAATGGCCGCCTCGTAATCGAGCACCCCGTAAACGTCTTCTCCGATCTCGCCGGAGAACCGCTTCAGTTCGGAGAGCTCAAGCTCCTCCAGCCCCACGCCCTTGCCCTCGGCGTAGGCCACGGCCGCGCCGGTGATGTGGTGCGCTTCGCGGAAAGGCACGCCCTTGGCCGCCAGGTAGTCGGCCAGTTCGGTAGCGTTGAGAAACCCGCGCTTGACGGTTTCCGCCATCTTTTCGGGCACGAACTCCATGAGCCGGAGCATGTCGGCCATGATGCCGAGAGACGTGACGACCGTGTGGTCCGCATCGAAGAACGGCTCCTTGTCCTCCTGAAGGTCCCGGTTATAGGTCATGGGCAATCCCTTCATGAGGACGAGCAGCCCCATGAGAGAGCCGACCACCCTGCCGGTCTTGCCGCGCATGATCTCGCAGGCGTCGGGGTTCTTCTTCTGGGGCATGATGCTCGATCCCGTGGAATACTGGTCGGGCAGCTTCACGTAGCCGAAGTTCGGATTGGCCCAGATGATAAGCTCCTCGCACATCCGCGAGAGGTGCGTCATCACCAGCGACCCAGCGAACACGGCCTCAAGCACGAAGTCGCGATCGGACACGGCGTCCATGGAGTTGGCGAAGGTCGCCTCAAGACCAAGATCCTCGGCCACGAGCTTCGGGGCCACCGGATGGGTGGTTCCCGCCAGGGCGGCAGCGCCGAGCGGCATGACCCGGACCCTTTTCAGGGCGTCGGACACACGCTCGTAATCGCGCTTGAACATCTGGCAGTAGGCCAGCAAATGATGGCCGAGCGTCACGGGCTGAGCGGGCTGGAAGTGGGTGCAGCCGGGCAGCATGGTGTCCCGATGCTCCTCGGCGCGGTCCACGTAGACCTTGACGAGCGCGGCCAGCGCTTCCTGCCATGCGGCCAGTCGGGTCGCAACATGCAGGCGGAAATCCAGGGCCACCTGGTCGTTGCGGCTGCGCGCGGTGTGCAGCTTGCCGCCCAGCGGTCCGATGATCTCGGTCAGCCGGGACTCGACGTTCATATGCACGTCTTCCATCTCGGCCTTCCAAACGAACTCGCCGGACTCGATCTCCGCCTTGACCTTGTCCAGGCCATCGCAGATGGTCCGCGCCTCGTCCTCGGTCAAAAAGCCCTGCTTCGCCAACATGCGGGCATGGGCCTGGGAACCGCGTATATCCTCGGCGTAGAGAAGCCGGTCAAAGGACACGGATTCGGAAAACGCCTCCATGGACGCGGCCGTCGCCTCGGCGAACCGGCCGCCCCACATCTTCTTGTCTGTCATAATTTACTCGCAGGAGTCTTCGGACTCTTTGCCGCCCCACTTGGACTGCTGCATACGTCCCTTGAGCCGCAGCCCCACCAGCTTGATGAACCCGGCGGCGTCGGCCTGATCGTACACGTAGTCTTCCTCGAAGGTGGCCAATTCGGAATTATAAAGAGAGAACGGCGACTTGCGGCCAAGCGGCACGCAATTGCCCTTGTACAGCTTGAGCCGCACGGTGCCGGTGACCCTTTCCTGGGACTTGTCGATCATGGCCTGCAGGGCCTCGCGCTCGGGCGAGAACCAGTATCCGTAGTACACCATCTCGGCGTACTTGGGAATGAGACTGTCGCGCAGGTGCATCATCTCGCGGTCCATGCACAGCCCTTCCAGGTCGCGATGGGCGGCGGCCAGAATGGTTCCGCCGGGGGTCTCGTACACGCCGCGGGACTTCATGCCCACGAAGCGGTTCTCGACCATGTCAACGCGGCCGATGCCGTGCTTGCCGCCCAGCTCGTTGAGCTTGGCCAGCAGGGCCGCCGGGGAATACTTGACGCTGTTGATCGCGATGGGATCGCCCGCCTCGAAATCAATGGTGATTTCCTCGGACTCGTTCGGGCACTTTTCGAACGGGAGGATGTTGCGGTAGCAATCCGGGCCGGGCGCGTTCCACGGATCTTCCAGCTCGCCGCCCTCGAAGGAGGTGTGCAGCAGGTTGGCGTCGATGGACCACGGCTTCTTGCGGCTGACCGGAATGGGAATGTCGTTTTCCCTGGCGAAATTCATCAGATCGGTGCGGGACTTCAGCTCCCACTCGCGCCAGGGGGCGATGGTGGACAACCTCGGGTTCAGGGCCATGGTGGCCAGCTCGAAACGGACCTGGTCGTTGCCCTTTCCGGTAGCGCCGTGGGCCACTGCCTGCGCGCCCTCCATTTCGGCGATCTCGACCATGCGCTTGGAGATCAGCGGACGGGCGATAGCCGTGCCGAGCAGGTAACGGCCCTCATACAGGGCGTTGGCCCGGAACATGGGGAACACGTAATCACGCACGAATTCCTCGCGCAGGTCCTCGACGTAGGCCTTGACCGCGCCGGTCTTGAGCGCCTTCGCCTCGATGCCGTCCATCTCCTCGCCCTGGCCGAGATCGGCGGTCATGCAGATCACGTCGCAGTTGTAGTTGTTCTTCAGCCACTTGAGAATGATGGAAGTGTCCAGCCCGCCGGAATAGGCCAGCACGACCTTATCTATCTTCTGCATTGAATAGTCCTCGTTGCTTGTCGAATTATTTAAAGGCCCACTCAAGGATCGCCTTTTGCGCGTGAAGCCGGTTTTCGGCCTGGTCCCAGACCACGGATGCCGAAGACTCGAACACGACCTCGGAAACTTCCTCGCCCCGGTGGGCGGGCAGGCAGTGCATGAAGCAGGCGTTGGAAGCAGCCAGCCCCATGAGGGCCTCGTCCACCATGAACCCGGCGAACGCGGCCTCGCGCTTCTTCTGCTCCTCTTCCTGGCCCATGGACGCCCACACGTCGGTGTTGACGTAATCGGCCCCGGCCACGGCTTCCTTGGGATCGCGGGTCAGGGTGATCTTGGCGCCCATATTGACCGCCTTGTCCATGATGGCCATGTCGGGAGTATACCCGTCAGGGCAGGCGAGACGCAGCTCGTAGCCGAAGGCGGCCGCGCCGTTGATGAAGGAATGGGCCATGTTGTTGCCGTCGCCCACCCAGGCCACCTTGACCTTGTCCAGGTCGGGGGTGCGTTCGTACATGGTCAGGACGTCGGCCATGACCTGGCACGGATGGTATTCGTCGGTCAGGGCGTTGACCACCGGGATATCGCCGTAATCGACCAGGGTTTCCAATTTCTCCTGGCCGAAGGTTCGCACGATGAGCCCGTCGGCGTATCGGGAAAGAACTCGGGCGGTGTCCTTGAGCGGTTCGCTGCGGCCGAGCTGGGAATCGCGGGCGGTGATGAACACCGGGTCCCCGCCCAGTTGACGCACGCCCACTTCAAAGGACACGCGGGTTCGGGTGGACGCTTTTTCGAAAATCAGCAGCAGGGTCCTGCCGTCCAAGAGATCGGTGCGGACCTTATTGTCCTTCATTTCCTTGGCGCGCAGGATCACCTGCATCGCTTCGTCCCTGGGAATGTCCAGAATGGTCAAAAAATGTTTGGGCATCGTACGGTTACTCCATCATCTATTGCCGTGATATCAGGAAAGAGAAAGATTTTGGCCCAGATTAATTTGAATGTAAAGGAATTAACCGGCGGAACCAAGGCGGGACGGGGCATTCGGTTCAGGAGTGCTTCTTGAGCCAGTCGTAAAACTGCTTGAGAGTCAGGGACCTGCTGGCCGGTCCGCTGCGGACGTAGAACTCTTCGCCCTTGGCCGCGTCGAGAATGACCGGAGCTGGCGCCGGAACGCAGTGGACACGCAACACCCGCTTCTCCCCCATCCTGATGACCCGGCTGTCGATATAGCGCGAAAACTCCGCGCCGATATGCCGATCCACGAGGTTGTTGAAATGCAGAAGCGCCCTGTCGTCGCTGTCGAACCCGTCCTCATCGAAGCCGGTCACACTCCCGTCGTCGGCTACGCCGACAAGCAGGGTGCCGCCCTCGGTGTTGAGAAAGGCGGACACGGTCTTGAGGCAGGCGTGCTCGATCTCCTTGCCGTTCTTGCCGGCTTTCAGGTTGAAACGGAGGGTCTGCTTGAATTCGAGCCTGCCACCCTCCCCCGACCGGATGAGTTCCCGCACGTCCGCCGCCGTGGCTGCGGCCTCGCGCTTCATGCCCAACGCCTCAATCCGGCCCCTGTTGCGGTGCAGAATGAAAAGCACGCCAAAGGCAATCAAAATAAGAACCACGGCCCCGCCCTGCAAAAAGGAATCGCTGGTCAGGGTGGAAAGCACGTTCTTGCGTGGAACGGCCACGCCCAGGGAAAGGGTGTCGCCAAAAATGGACAGGGGCATGGCCCAGGTCCACCAGACCTCGCCATCCACAATAAAGGAAAACGGTTTGTCCGGCGCGCCCTTGGGACGCGCGGCCAGTCCGGTCACGGCCTGTCGAACCACGGGGTCGACCAGCTCGTCGGCCGTCAGAACCTGCCCGACGGATTCGGGCGGCACATTCACGCCGAGACCGCTGACGGGCATCGCGCGGCCGTCGCCCCAGTAAAGGAAAATCCGTTCCGCTCCGCCATGCTCGGCCTCATTGAGCTGGGAGAGAATGGCTTCGGCCTGAAAAGCGAAGGAAAGCATGAGCCGCTCGCCGCCGCCCGACTCCACCAGCGTCGAGGCCGTGATCCAGGCCGCCTTGACGTTATGGAAGCGGCCCGCGCTGCGCCAGTTGACCTGGCCCGGCTCAAGGTGGTTGAACTCCTCGGACAGGACGCCGTCCATCTGCGAAAGATCGGGGGTTCCTTCCAAAAAAGACTCGTTGTCGGGCTTGCCGTTCTTGAGGAGCTTCGACATCAGGGCGCTATGCATCTCGTCGGGCACCGCCTCGACCATGGCTCCGTACCGCCGGGTAAGGAGATAGCGCAGCCCCTGTCCGTCACTGACCATAACGGCGGTCAGGGATTCGTGTTTTCTCAGGACCGCGCCCAGCTCCTTGCGCAGTGCGTCGGGCTTGAGGCTCTTGAGCAGCCCCTGGCCGATCTCCTGGTTGGAGCTGCGCACCGCATTGAGCAGCACGGTCACCGCACCGGACAGTCCGCGCGCGGAATTCTCGACGGCCACCACGGCCGCGTCGTGCCGAATCTCGCGCACGCCCAGATAAGCCAACCCGCCGATGGCCACCACCGTGAAGATGACGCCGTAAAAGACCAGGAGATAGAGTTGGCTGCCCCTTATGCCGCGCATGACTACCTGCCGTCCTCCGAACCCGCGTATTCGAGCAGAACCCGGTCCACGGCCGCGTCGGTCATGTCGAACATGACCTCGCCGTGGTCGAATCCCGCCAAATGAAGCAGTCCGTGGGCCAACAGCCGGGCCAGATGCTCCAGCGGGGCCTGGCCGTACAGGTCGGTCTCGCGGGCCAGCGCGTCCACGGACAGGGCCAGCTCGCCGAGGAACGTGCCGTCGGCATCATCTTCCCCATCGCCCGCGCCGTCGCCGTCCTCCGCTTCGTCGGCATTCCAGGCCGGAAAACTCAGGATGTTGGTCGGTCCGGTGCAGCCGAGGAATTCCCGGTTGAGCCGGGCGATCTCACGGTCGTCCACCAGCTTGAGGATGAAGGTGCCGCCGGTCAGCTCCAGGGCGTCCAGCAGAGTCTCGGCCAACGAGCCCAGTTCATGCCGGGACAGGGGAAACCTCGGGTCGAGCCGGGTCTCGCAGAGAATGTCCGCCGGACCGCTCACGATCACTCCCCGTTGCCTTCATGGACCTCATAGGCCCTGACTATACGTCCCACCAGGGGGTGACGGATGACGTCCTTCTCGTCGAATGCGATGAACTTCACACCCGCGACCCCTTCGAGAATGCGGCGGGCATGAAGCAGACCGGATTTGGAATGGACCGGCAGGTCGATCTGGGTGACGTCTCCGGTGACCACGGCCTTGGAACCGAAGCCGAGCCGGGTCAGAAACATCTTCATCTGCTCGGGCGTCGTGTTCTGGGCCTCGTCCAGAATAATGAAGGAATCGTTCAGGGTTCGACCGCGCATGAAGGCCAGCGGAGCCACTTCGATAACCCCGGATTCCTGGTAGTCCTGCACCTTGGCGAAATCGAGCATGTCATGCAGGGCGTCGTACAGGGGGCGAAGGTACGGATTGATCTTCTCCGCCAAGTCACCGGGCAGGAAGCCGAGTTTTTCCCCCGCCTCCACCGCCGGACGGGTCAGGACGATACGCTTGACCTCACGGCGGACCAGAGCGCCCACGGCCATGGCCACGGCCAGATAAGTCTTGCCCGTACCCGCCGGGCCGATCCCGAAGGTCATGTCCGAATCGCGAATGGCGTCGAGATATTCCCGCTGGTTCAATGACTTGGGCGATACGGTCCGTTTTCCCGAGGTGGCGTAGACGTCACCCTTGAAGACCTCGCCCACGTCGGCCGAAGGCTGGCGTTCGAGGATGCGGCAGGCGAAATCCACGTCCTGCGGGTACACGGACTTTCCGCGCCGTATCATGGCATAGAGTTGCGTCAGGACCTGGGTGGCCAGATCGCCCTTGGCGTCCTCCCCTTCCGGGGTCTGGATGACGAGGGTATTGCCACGGCTTTCGATGCGCACCCCGAGGCGTTCGCCCAACAATTTGAGGTGCTGCCCCTGGGGGCCGAAAAGCTGGCTGGCCATATGGCCATCGTCAAATTCGAGTTTCGTAGAAGACAGAACGGTTTCCTCCGTATCAATCCTTGGCGCGCAGGAACATCCACCTGCACACCTTTCGTTCCAGCACATTGGCGACCTCGTACAGGGCCGCGCCCATGATGGACATTCCAAGGATACCCGAGAACATGGTCAGATAATCCATGGCCCCCCAGGCATCCATGATCATATAGCCCAGCCCCCTGGTGGTGGCAAAGGATTCCACGAAAAAAAGCACGGCCACGGACACGCCGGTGCCGAGCCTGAGTGCCGTGAACCCGTGCGGCAGGGCCGCCGGAAGCAGGACCTCGCGCAGAACGTCCATGTTGGAGCCGCCCAGGGAGCGGACCGAGTCGAAATACTTGGGATGGATAGAGCGCACCCCGTCGCGCGTGGTGACCAAAATCTGATAGCCGAGGATAAGGGCTATCATGGCGATCTTGGACGTGTCGCCCAATCCCAGCAGAAGCAGGAAGATGGGCAGAAGCACGATCTTGGGCACCGGATAGGTCAAAAAGACGAAGGGAGCCATGATCTTGTCCACCCGCCTGACGCTGCCCATGACGAGCCCCAGGGGAAAAGCGGTCACCCAGGCCAGTGCCATTGCGGTCACCGAACGATATAGGCTGACCCCGAAATGTTCCCAGAAGATTCGCGTGGTCATGGCCTCGGCGAGCGCGGCCAGAGCGTCCTCGGGATGCGGCAGGACAACCCCGCCCAGGGACAGGGCGGTCAGCTTCCACAAAATGCCCAGGACCAGGATAACCAGCCCGTAGCGCAACATGGCGGCAAACAGCTTCACCACTGGGCCTCCACGGTATGCCGCAGTTCCCTGAGCAGCGCGAAGCACGCCTCGGTGTCGCGGATACGCGCATCGCCGAAGCCCGGGTTCTCGAACACGGCCACGGGCCGGGCCGGCCGCGCGGACATGACCATGATCCGCTGACCGAGCATGACCGCCTCTTCCAGGGAGTGGGTAACGAGCACGTAGGGCACCCTGCGCACCTGCCAGGCATCGAGCAGGGCCAACTGCAAACGTTCACGGGTCAGGGCGTCCAGAGAGGAAAACGGTTCGTCCAGAAGGGTCAGCCTGGGGCGGGTGACAAAGGCGCGGGCGATGGCCACCCGCTGCTGCTCGCCGCCGGAAAGATTGGCGGGATAGTCGCCGTCCCGACCGACGATGCCGACCTCGGCCAGTTGGGCGCGCGCCCGCTCCATGCGCTCCTTCCGGCCCATGCCCTGAATCTTGAGGCCCAGCGCCACGTTGTCGATGATCGTGCGCCAGGGCAGGAGGCCGTAGTCCTGAAGGATGATGGAAATGTCGGCGGCCGGGCCGGTGATGGGCCTGCCGTCCAGAAGCGCCCTCCCCTCGTCCGGGGCGGACAGCCCGCTCAACAGATACAGCAGGGTCGTCTTGCCGCAGCCGGACGGACCGACCACGGCCAGCGTCTCGCCTTCGGCAAGAGTGAACGACACATCTGAAATGACGGACCTGCCGTCATAGGACTTTCCCAGATTTTCTGCGGTCAGCATGAGCTACCTGATCTCGGGAGGCAGGGCCACGGCGTCGGGCACGCGCTTCTTGAGCAGGCCCTTGGCAACCATCCAGTCCTGGACCTCGGCCAGCTCCGACGAAGCGGGCAGCGCGGGCGCGGGGAACGGATACACCGGGAAACGGGAGATCAGCGGCTTGGGGATGCGGCAGGTTTCGGCCATGAGCGGACGGTACTTCTCCGGGTTCTCGGCCAGGAGGCGGACCGCCTCGCCGTAGGCGGCCATAAACTTGGCGTAGGCATCCCCGCCGTTGCCGAAATATCGCTTGTGCAGACAAAGCACGGTCAGGGGCAGGTCCAGGTCCTCGGCGGTGGCCAGCACGCTGCCGCCTTTGAGGCGGGCCAGGGAAAGAAGCGGTTCGGGCAGGAGCGCGGCATCCATCTGGTCGGTCAGGAGCATCTGGAGGCGGATGGGCAGCTTCTTGACCTCCACCCGCTCGAAATAGTCATGGCCCACTCCGAAATGGTCCTCCAGCTTGTCGGCCAGAAACTCGATGACCGTGGACTTGGACAAGGTCAGCGTGCGGCCCTTCATTTCGACCAGATTCCTGTCGCGGCCAGCGGGCGAAAGCGCGATGCCGAACATGGGATAGCCCGGCGTGGTCCGCCAGGAAGTCACAACTATGTGCATGGGCACGCCCCGGTCCAGGAGCAGATACGTGGCGACCAGGTCGCCGAAATAGCCGTCGATCTGCCCCGCCTGCATGGCCGTGTCGCGCTCCAGCGCGGACATGAACCTGACCAGGCTCACATCCAGTCCGTGGCGGGCGAACAGCCCTTCCTTGTCAGCCACCTGCAACGGCAGCGTGTCGATGACCGGCAGGATGCCGAAACGAATCTTGATATTTTCCGCGCGAGCGGTGGTGGCCAGGGCCAGAACCACGGCCATGGCGAGAAGTATTTTCTTCATGCCTCTTCCCCTTGAATTTGCTGGCGGAGTTTTTAGCATGATGCGCAGAGAAAAGAAAGACGGAGCAGCCCCCGCCACCCCGTCCGGAAATGAACCCCGCCCCTAGCCGCGACCATCTCCGTGTGAATGGCCATGGGAATGACCGGGCAAGAAACTCCTGGCCACAAGCGCCAGGGTAAGCAAGGCCGAGACCACGCCGACCCAATGCGGAAGCAGCTCGCCCACTTCGGACACAACGGCCCGGATGTCCAGGCCAAGCGCGGCGTACAGATGATCCGTGGCCCAGGCCAGAACCAGGGAACAGGCGACGATGGAGGCCACGTACAGCCCGGCCGCGCGTTTGCCCAGGGTCTTGAGCATGACCGTGACGGTCGCTCCATTGGTGGCCGGTCCGGCCAGAAGAAAGACCAGAGCCGCGCCCGGCGAGAGGCCCTTGAGCAGGAGCGAGGCCGCTATGGGGGTGGAAGCCGTGGCGCAGACATAGAGCGGCAGGGCCACCACCAGCATGACAAGATAGGAAAACAGGCCGGTGCCCATATAGCTGTCCAGGGCATCCTCGGGAATGGCCGCCGAGATGATCCCGGCGACGACGACGCCCACCAGCAGCCAACGGCCGATATCCTCGATCATCTCACCGAAGGCGTGGCGCATCCCTGCCATGAAACGCCCCGACACGGTGGAAGGCGGCGCGGACGCGCACGAACCGCCGCAACCGCAGCCGGTGCAGCCCGCCGAGCTTCCCGCGAGACCGGCGAGGGGCTGGGCCTCGGCCTTGTCGTCCGGGAAGGCGTTGATGAGCACACCGGCGAAAATGGCGGTAATGGTCGCGGCCACGGGGCGGATGACGGTCATCAACGGATCAATGAGCGCGTAGGTCACGGCCATGGAGTCCACGCCCGTCTCGGGGGTGGAAATCATGAAGGCCGTGGTCGCCCCCTTGCTGGCCCCCTGCCTGCGCAAACCGAGCGCGGCGGGCAGCACGCCGCAGGAGCACAGGGGCAGCGGCACCCCCATGACCGCGGCCTTGAGCACCGCGCCCAGCGATTTGCCGCCCAGATGGCGGGCCATGAACGAATCGGGGACAAATCCCTTGAGCAGCCCCGCCACGAAGAAACCGAAGAGCACATACGGCGCGGCCTCGACCAAAACATGCCACGACTCGGCAAAAATATTGACGAAAATCTCGATCATGCTGAAACCTGCGGTCACACTTTATTCATAATTGAGCACTTATTCATAGGAGGAGGCAAAAAAAAGGAGGAGGCGGCTACGCCTCTTCCTTGATGTGATCCAGCCCCTGGGAGACCAAATTACGCACATGGTCGTCGTCCAGGGAATAAAAAACGTTCTTGCCTTCCTTGCGGTAGCGCACCAGCTTGGCCGCCCGAAGCAGCCTCAACTGATGGGATATGGCCGACTGGGACATATCCAGGACCTCGGCCAGTGCGCATACGCACAACTCGCCGATGGACAGGGCGTACAGGATGCGGACCCGGGTGTAATCACCCAGGGCCTTGAAGAGTTCGGCCAGGAACAGGAATTCCCGCTCCGAAAGCATGGAGTCACGGGCAGCAGACACGTTTTTGGCGTGCTGTTCGGTATCGCTGCAAGCTACGTTCGACATTTCTTCCCTCACATGAACACTCACTCATTTGTCATAACAATAAGGTCATACGGGCCGGATGTCAAGTCCGGCCCGTTTCCGACGAACGAAATGAACGGTCAGCCCGTCTTCCTCCTAGCCCAGGCCAAGGCTGTCCAAGGTGAGAATCTTACGCGCCGAGCGGTCCAGAATGCGGTCGATGAGCTCGCCGTGCTCCAGCCCGGCCGCCCGCACTTCCGCCACAAGTCCGGCCACCGTCTTTTCCTGCGCAAGGTAGCCAAGGAACACCTCGCGCACGTCACGCAGGGAAACGAGGCGGTCGGCCCAACCCAGTCCCTCCTGATAGAGCATCTTGGCGGAAAGGAAAGAGGCCAGCAGGGCCAGTTGGTGGGCGCGCGGCAGGTCGTTCACGAGCCGTTCGCGATACCTTTCCGCCAGCACGGCCGGACAGTAGGCCAATAGGACCTCGACCAGCGCGGGATCGTCGGCCACCTGCTTCACGGACTCCTTGAGCACATCGTCAACGCGGCCGGCCAGGGAGTTAATGGACTCGGACAGGGCATAGGAGAGCTGGGTAATGGTCCGCCCTCCCCCGGCCAGTTTGTATTCGCGCATGAGCAGACGCGCCTCGGAACGCGCCCGTTGACGGAGGATGACCAGGAGCTGGCCGACGTACTGATCCTTGATGCCCATGAACTCTTCCTCGGAGAGGATGAGCCCGGCCAGAATCTCGTAGGACGAGCAGATGACGCCGGTCTTGTTGGCCGAAGGGCCGGGCACGGCCAGCACCCCTGCCCGCTCAAGCATGGCGCGGGCGTCGGGCGAGATGAAGATGTTCGCCCCTTCGACGATACCCCGGGCCGAAGGCGTGCCGTCCTTTTGCAGGAACTCCTTCCAGTTGGACATGTTCATCGTGTCCGGCCTGCCGCCCGACGGGATGAAGATGTCGGCCACGGCCGTGTTGTGCAGGGTGTTGCGGATGCGTGTGCCCTCCGGTTCCGCCGTGGACACCACGAAGGCCCCTTCACCCCTGAGTTCGGCCCGACTGAAATCAGCGGCCTTGAGATTGTTGTCCATGAGCCTGAGCAGCTCCCCGTGGTCCATACCCTCCGGGTCGAACACCGCGCCGTGGCCGTCGGTCATGGCGACGATCTTCGCATTCTTGCCGAACTCCCGAATGAGAATGCGCATGACGTTGGAGGCCACGTCCCCGGCGGGGCCGCCGGTGATCTTGACCGTGAATGGCTCGTTCTCCGGATCGATGCCAAGCGTGCGCAACAGTTCCTCGGCAAAGACGATGACCCCTTCCGAGGTGACGCCGTACTTCTTGTGGGGGATACCCGCTCCGGGCTTGGAACTCATGAAGGCACTGGGCCACTTGTAGCCGCGCCGGGCGGCCCTGTCCGCCATCCACTGGATGTGTTCCGGGGTGATGTTCTCGTCCGGGCCGAGGAAGATTATCTCCTCGCGGCCCAGGTAATCGACGATGCCGGGCTGGACGAAGCCGTTGCTTCCTTCGGGCGCGACGAGCAGGTCCAGGAAGGAGTCGACCATGGATTTGACCGCCAGGTCGATGTCGCCTTCCGGGCCGAGCAGAATGACGGCCTTGGAGCCGCCTTCGGGGATGTCCTTGTTCTTGAACTGCTGAGCGCGGGCCAGCTTCGTGACCTCGTCGAGCAACCGGTTGGATTCGACCTCGAACTGCTCCTGGCTCCAGGTCCGGACCACGCGGACGCCGCCCCGGGCCATGTCGCGATAGCGCACGTGGAAGGCCCAGCTGTACGGGCCGTGGAAGCAGTACACGCCGAAGGGGCGCTCCTTCTTGGGCAGCGGAGCCAGAATCAGCGGATCGAGACGGAAACTCAGGCCCAGCTTATGTTCCAGATAATAATTGGTCCGCAGGGTGTAGCGGAAGAACTTGTAGACATAGGTCAGGATGTCGCGGTGAATGGCGTTGTCCACGTCCCTGATGGCCGCCCGCACCAGCTCGCGCTGATCGCGCATGGCCGAGACGCGGTCCCCGGCAAACGCCGGATCGAAGCGCACCTCGAAATAGCGCATAAGCAGCCGGGTGACCTCCCGGTGCTTGAGAAGGGCGTAGACGATGCGCGACGAGGTATAGGCATGAAGATCCTTGCGGATGAGGAACTGATGGGCGAATTCTCCGGCGGCCTGCATAAGCATGACCTGTCCCAGTTCCCAGCCATCCTCGTAGGCCAGGGCCTCCAGGCCGTGCGGCGCGAACCACTTGCACATTTCGAGCTGGCGTTTAAGACGCAGCCACAGCTCGTCCCCCTCGTTGAGTTCGATGCGCTTCCTGTCGAGATAAAAACTCATGATGGAAATGGCGGATTGGCCCGGCCGCTCGAACTCGTCGGCATACGCCCGGTCCACGGGCACGCCCTCCCGGCCGAAGACATTGACCACCGTATGCAGCAGCCCCTTCTTGGGCGGCTGGACCATGGCGACGCCGACACGATCGAAACCGGGATGCACGTCCTTTTCAAGCTGGACCTCCACCCGCTCCAGATTCTCCAGGCAGCCGCAAGTCTTGAAATGGCGCACGGCTCGACCCGGCTCGAACTTTTCCATGTAATCGTCGCTGACCCAGCCGAGAAACCGCTCGAAACCGTTCAAGTCGGTGGAGGCTACCCCCATTTCCCCGGCCTTCGCCTTTTCCAGGACCTCCTTTACCGTCGCGTTGTCCGCGGCGCAGGCGGGTTGCGGGGCGAGAACGAAGGTGTCCAACCTGAGGGAGTCGTCCCGGCTGGAATAAAGGCGCGCGTGCTGAATGTCCTTGTCCCGATACTGATCGAGCACCCGGCCGAGCGTGTCCATGTCCCCACCGTGGGAGATATGCGTCACCCGCGAGCCACACGGGCTGTGCAACGCGATGGCCTGCCTGTCCTTGCGGACCATACCCGAGACGAGCGCCATCAGATGCCTGACCTGCTCGTCCTCGCTGTGGGTCTGAAAATAATACTCGGGCATGTTGCCGTAGAACCAGGGCACCAACTCGGCGGCCGAGCTCTCCAGAGTTTTCAGGAGTTTCTTCCTGACCTTCGCCGGATCGTCATGAATCTCGGTATTCATCGCGCATCATCCTTTTGTTCAAGAATTTTTTACACGTATCCGCCGATAGTGCCTTCGCGCATCCCCTGCGTCAACTCAATAACGCAAATCAAGTTCAAGCCCTCAACCCGTTATAAATATCCAACTTCGCAATCTAATGGCGTGGACAGAAAACTGGTGACGTCGTATGGGAAAAGACAAATGCCCACCGCAACAAAAACCCGATTCGGGAGTAATGAATATGAGTAGAACCGCCTTAGATACCGGCATTCTCCTGGAGACGGGAACCAACGAACTCGAAATCCTCGAATTCTACATCAACGAGGTCCGCGAGCCGGGGAAGGACCCCGTACCGAATTTCTTCGGCATCAACGTCGCCAAGGTCATGCAGGTCATCGAGACGCCCAATCTTGAACCGCCGGAGTCCGCGCCGCACCCTTCGTTCATGGGCACCATCCCCCTGCGCGACCTTATCCTGCCGGTGCTGGACCTGTCCGTCTGGCTCGAACTGGACATGCCCAAAACGGAACGGGACATCGTCATCGTCACCGAGTTCAGCAAATCCGTGACCGGATTTTTGGTGTCGGGCGTGACCGAAATCCACCGCGTGGGCTGGGGCGAGGTCATCCCGCCGTCCAGCATCATCTCCACCAACACCGACGCCATTGTCGGCCTCATCGACAAGGGCGACTACTTCGTCCAGCTCCTTGACCTCGAAACCATTCTCTCGCAGTTCGAGCCGGACGACGGCGTGGAGATGGCCGTGTCGGACAACGAGTACACGGTCCTCGTGGCCGACGACTCGGCCACCATCCGGGCCATGATAAAAGCCAACCTGACCGAGGCCAACTTCAAGCCCATCGTCACCAACAACGGCAACGAGGCCCTGCGCGCCATCATGGACATCAAGGCCAGGGCCGAGGCCGAGGGCAAGGACGTCACCGAATATGTGGATCTGGTCATCTCCGACATCGAGATGCCCCTCATGGACGGCTTCAGCCTGACCAAACGCATCAAGGAAGACCCCGTCCTGCAAGGCTTGCCGGTCATCCTGTACTCGTCCATCATCACCAACGAGCTGCGGCACAAGGGCGAATCGGTAGGCGCGGACATGCAGATATCCAAGCCCGACCTGCATACCATCCCGCAGGTGGCCCTGGACCTCATTGAAGGCGGTGCCCGCTGATGCGGCTGAACGATCAGGTGATCGAAATCTTTTTGGAGGAGACTGCGGAGCGGCTCGACTCCATCGAATCCGGCCTGCTCCATTTGGAGACCTGCGGCCTTGACTGCGGTACCGAGACCATAAATTCAATCTTCCGCGACGCCCATTCGGTCAAGGCGGGCTCAAATTTGCTCAAGCTGACCAACATCGAGGACCTGGCCCACAAGCTCGAAAACGTCTTGGAAATGATCCGCCAAAAGAAAATAGCCCCCTCGGAGATGATCGTCACCGCCTGCCTCGAATCCGTGGACAAGCTTCGCGAGCTTATCGAAAATGTCGACCGCAGCGAAACCATCTCCACCCGGCTCCACAAGCACATGCTCGATGTGGCTGTGCAGAAAACGCTAAACGGGGAATGACCCCGCCCCCCCATGGCCTTCCCCTTACCGGCGTTTTGCCGACGCATCACGGGAAAGTGGGACAGGGACTATATGGGGGACGAAACGGGGAAAAAGCGGCTGCCCTTTTTCGCAGAACCCGGCGCTAGTTCTCCAAGGTCGCCAAAAGCTCCTGGGCCTCGGTCATGCGGGAAAAGGAAGTGTTCTTGAAGACCTCGCTCTCCGCAGCCTTGACGAACTCGTCGTAGGTCATGATCCGGAAGTTCATCATCACTCCCCTGATCTTGAAGTACATCTCAAGGAAGGCGAAGACCTGCTCGTCGGCCAGCCGCCCGGCCAGCTCGCGGCCGTTGTTCAGAGAGGTGAACGGCTTGTTCATGCCGCCGAGAAAAAACATGTCCAGCCCGGACGCGCCGTCCGTGACCACTCCAAGCAGGTTGAAGGTATGCAGCCGGGCCGCGAACTCTTCGGTCATGTTCGGCAATTCGAGAAGGTCCTTCTTGGGATACATGCCCACGAAGACCATCTGCTCCCCTTCCTCGGCCATGGTATGCCGAAAGACATGCTCGTCCCGGTTCTTCCGGGCGGCCTTGACGGTTTCGTAGAGGTCGAGAGCAAAAGCGAGTTTCAGGTCGCGCGCGACTTTTTCGTCCATGTGAATCTCCGTTAGATAATGCCGTGCAAGGGGCCGCCCTTGGCGCCCAGTTCGTCCACCCGCTTCTCCACCTCGGGGTCTTCCTCAAGGGGCGGCGCGTGATAAGTCTTGAGGCGGGCGTCGACGACCAGCGCCTTTTCCGCGCCCCAATGCTTGGCGTGGGTAAATGCGCCCGCGCCGTAAATGTCGGTGGCCGGATCGGACCGGGTGAAGGCCACCCAGAGAAAATTATCCCAATTCTTCGCCGTAAACCCCGCGTCGTCAGCCACCACGATCAGCGGGAAGCCTTCGATGCCGGGGACCTTCCCCAGCATTTCGCCCAGCCGCTCCAGGGCCGGGTCCTGCTGGTCCCGCTTGCGCCGATGCTTGGGGCCCTTGATGATTAGAATCCCCGGCGCAAAGACTTGCGGGTCGCGGAAACCGCGCGGCAGATCGAGCCCGCCCGGCACCTCCGCAGCCAGCTCGCGCTTGCGGCTCCCGGCCACGGCCAGAACGAGCTTGGACCCCTGATTCAGGCTGATGCCGGAATAGTCCAAGGTGTCGATGGTGGTCCTGGTGATGAAATGCAGATCGCGGGTCAGGTCCGCCCGTTCCAGCAGATGCCGGAAGAACTCGGGCACGTCGTGGCAGCCGATCCCGGCGGGCAGGTCCTCTTGCGCCGCGATGAGCACATACTTGGACAACGAGGTCTGGGTATTGCCGAGCAGAGCCATGGCGTTGGTCAAAATCTCCTGAGGCTGCCGCTCGGCCGCGTACGGCACGTACCGCTCGCTACCCACGGCCAGAAGCAGCGGGTGCACCCCGGCCGCGTCCACCGCGTGAACCTCGTGCACGCCGGCGAAAACCGACGGGACCAGCTCGGCGGTCAGTTCATGGACGAACGCGCCGAACAGCGTATCTTCCTGGGGAGGACGGCCCACGGTGGTAAAGGGCCAGACCGCGTTGTCGCGGTGGTAGACCTTGTCCACCTTGAGAACGGGAAAGTCGTGGGCCAGGCTGTAGTAACCCAGATGATCGCCGAACGGCCCCTCGGGCTTCTCCGCCCCCTGGACCACTGTTCCGCAAATGCAGAAATCCGCTTCGGCCGGGATAGGCAGGCCGCCGGGCCGCTTTACCATGGGGATGCGGTGGCCGCCCAGCGCGCCAGCGAAGAACAGTTCGGCCAGCCCCTCGGGCAAAGGCATCATCGCGGCCACTGTCATGGCGGGCGCGCCGCCCACCGCGATGTTCACCTTGAGGGGCTCGCCCCGCTTGATGGCCTCGGCATGATGATGACCGATGCCCCGGTGAATCTGATAGTGAAGCCCCACTTCCCGGTTCTTCTCGAACTCGTTGCCCGAAAGCTGGACGCGGTACATGCCCAGATTCGATCCGGCGAAACCCGGCGCGGCCGGATTCTCCGAGTACACTTGGGGCAACGTCACGTAGGGGCCGCCATCCATGGGCCAGGACTTGAGCGCGGGCAGACTGGAGATGGCCGTCTCGTTGGCCATGACCGGCCCGTCCGAGACGGTCCTGGGCATGGTGTGCCAGGCCGTTCTGGGCGCGCCGAGATATCGCCAGGGGTGGCGCAGACACTCCATGGGGTCGAGCTTGAGCTTCATCAACCGCTCCACCATCTCCACGGTGTCACGAAAGATGAAGCGCATCCGTTCGCGAGTTCCATACAGGTTGGCGGCCATGGGAAATCGGCATCCCCTGACATTGCCGAAGAGCAGGGCCGGGCCATTGACCTTGAAAACCCTGCGCTGGATGGCTCCTATCTCCAGATCCGCGTCCACGCTCTTTTCGATGCGGACGAGGTCCCCTCTTGCCTCAAGAGCGTCGAGGCATTCACGCGTATTCCTGTATCCCATTGCGGTTCCCGTTTTTTTGACTTGCAGCGAGTCAATCTAGACGGAAATAGAGGAAAAGTTAAGCGGAGAATCCATCCATGCGAGAACCATCAGGCATTTATCGCCGAGGCTAGTGTCTGGTCGGCGGCGGTTCCCATACGCATTCGTAGCGCGTAAACGACAGGCGGCAGGACAAGAGCAGGTCCTCGCTCAGGGGACGCATCCATCTAGAGGCGAGATTGCGGCACGTGTTGCAGAATTCCTCGGGATAGCGGCACACCAGGCAATAGGGTTGATAATCGTCGCAGCTCGCTGAATTCCAGGGACGTTGATGTCCAAGAATACACTTCTTGTGGTGGAAGACGCATTCCAGGCAGTTATTTGACATTGTTGATATTTTACGCATTTCCAAGTCCTCCGAACCGGGTATGATCTCAGTATCGCTGTAAGCATGGCGAAAACCTTTTTTGTATTATAATTTTATCGCCTCCACTGTCGATTTTACCGCGCAGGACATGCAAAAAGCCTCCAAGTTGGCGGAATTCCGCCGATCTCGCCGACCATCCCGGTCTTGTCATTTGCAGGACATCTGCTAGGTTGCCATGGCAAACAAAACACCGTGTTCGGAGGAAAACAATGCCCTTGATTCAATGGGACGAAACCATGGCCGTCGGCATGGACGAGCTGGACGATCAGCACATGGAACTCATCGACCTCATCAACGAGGTGTACGAGGCCATCCAGCGCCACGACGAACCGAGGATGTCCCATATCCTGGACAAGATGCGGGACTACGCCGTCATCCACTTCGAAACCGAGGAAGCGATCCTGAGCAGTTGCCGCTATCCCGACGTTGCGGGCCATGCCCGACAGCATCAGAACTTCACGGACAGGGTGGACGACTTCAAGTGCAACATGCTTACCACGACCAACCTCTCCCAGGTCTTTATCTTTCTCAGCCGCTGGCTGACCAACCACATCATGAACGAAGACCGAGAATTCATTCCCTGGCTGCCGCAAAAGAATGACGAGGGAGCGTAAAACGTAACAAAAAGCCCCTGCCGATCGGCAGGGGCTTTACTTTGTCGTCATATCCGGACCCGGCAGCCTTACAGACTCCCCGAGCGGGCAGTCCGTCGGCGACGCCTCTACTCGTCCGTATGCGCCGTCAGGAACATGCTCTTCTCCAGCGCCGCAAAAAACTGCTGATAGATGAGGGGATCGGTGATCGGCTCAATGTTATACTGGGCGTTGGCCCTGACCGTCATCTGATCGGCCCCCCGGGGAATGGTGTTCACGGTCATTCGCACCCGGTACCCGTGCAGCTTGGTCCCTGAAACCGAACCAAGCTCATAGGACGCCTTATCAATGACGAAGCCCAGGTCCTGCAAAGTCGCGATAACCGTCTGCAACGTCTTTTTCTTGTCTCCGGTGTCGAAGTAGCGCGTCTGCATGGCGCGCAGCTTGACCTGAGATTCGCCATCGCTGTCCAGGATATTTCTTTGGGCCGTCTGACAGCCTGCGAGAACCAGGAAGGCGACCAGAAGCAAAAGCGATTTCTTCATATTGTGTTAGCCTCAAGGAATAAAGATTTCGACAATTTTTCAAAGAACTCTTTGTATATCAGCTCGTCATTGATCTGCCGCTGAGAGTTGACCTGGCCCAACTTGTTGAAAACGACCTGCTGAAAGGTAACCCGCACAGCGGTGCTGCCCGGCGCATCCTTGACAGTCAGAAGCGTGTCCAGATCGGTCGCCAGGGTGTTCGCAGTGTTCTCGGCGATGCTCCTGGCTATGCTTTCGCGCGCATCCTTTGGAAAAGCGTCCATCAATCCATCGTAGATCGCGTCGTGGACCCGCTGTTTGACATCGGCGATCCGCTCCGGCGACAGGTCAGTATCGGGCATTTCGCCATCCCCGTCCAAATGCCGGATTACCAGCGAAACCTTAACGAGTTGAGTCGCGTCCGCCGAATTCACGGCGTTGGAATTGTTGCCCAACGCCCCGAGCAAGGCCAGCAGAAATACCTGGCCGCCGTCGGTCGCGTCCCGATTCTTGGAGGCCACGACCACGCCCAACTCCGGATCGGTCTCGTCCAAGTTGAAACCCAAATCCTGAAGAACGGCGTTAGCCGCGACCAGAACAGCCATCTCGTTTCCGGTATCATACCGCCTGGTCTGAAGTTGCCTGTCGGCAAGAGATTCGGGCGATAATTGGAGAGCGTCCTTAGGGATACGCGCGGCGCACCCCGTCGTCAGGAGCAACATAAGCAACAAACAAAACCATTTCCGATACATAGTTGCATCCCGCCCGGCTAAAAACTGGACTGCCGATAAGCGAAGTCCCGAACGAGGTTGTTCTCGTCATACTTGATGATAATCGTAAGCGTCCTCTGGGTCGAACTCGCGGCCCCGCTGTTGCCGCTATAGCTGCCGCTTCCGGCCGCGCCCCCGGCGCCTCCGAAGACAAGCCCCAGAACGCCGACGCCGCCCGAAGAAGAAGAATAGACGTGTTCGGTGGACACCTTATCATAAATCCAGACTTCCCGCCGCTGGGTATCGGTCGTAACCATATTGGGAGCCCCCAGGATAGCGGCCACGTCCGCACTGGACATCCCGACCTTGATCTCCTTTTGGACGGTTCCCACGGTCAGCTTGTCGCCGGAGTCATCCCGCACGTCGTCCCGGTGCTGCTTGGCGGCCATACACCCGGCGCTCGCCAACAGTGCAAACGTCAGGATCATAGTCAGAAATACCCTCATACTCACCTCTAATCCCGGATTAATGTTGTACAAGAATGCAAATCTACCTTTTGACACAAAGAAATGTCTAGAGATTTATCGAACCAACCACGCCCCTGAAAGGAGGAACAGCCTTTGGTTCTCAAGTGTTCCCCTCTCCGCATATGAGAAAACGATACAAACGACACGACTCCAAACCCGCTCCGGTACTCGCAGAGGAGTTGAGGAGGCGGATTCGAGCAGGGTCAAATCAATACCGGCCGACTAGATCTCGCCGGATCGGCCCAATTCCTGAAAGGATTATCCTGATCGACACTTCCCGCAGGCCGATGCCGGTAAACTGAAGCCGGGCATTGCCGTCCACCGCCTTGTGTTCAACGGCCCCGGCTTCGCGCCACCCGGGGAACAAATCGAGCATAACCAGCGAGTTCATCCACAGCCGCGAAAACGCCCCCCGAGGACGGCCTCGAAAACGGCAAAAACAGATTCATTCCAAGCTCGGCCGACGATGAACAATTCGTCGAGAAGCGCGGACTTCAACGCGGACAGGATCACATAGCGCCTTCGGAAAGGCGCGGACCGGATATGGTTCGGGAAAAATCTAGTGACCGATTCTGAGGATGGCGTCCATCACCGAGAATACGAACAGGCCGGGAACGACGGCGGCCGCAGCCAAACGGGGCCACGTTGGCCGGAATGCGGCCAAACCGAGACCGGCAATACCGCAGGCAACCACGGCCAAGCCTGTTCCCCCGATAACGAGATGGACAGGATACACCGCCAAAAGCAACAGCAGGCCGATGCCCGCGAGGATCAAACGTTGAGCCGTCACTGTCATATTTATAGTGCATAGACGTACCCCTGAAACCCGTCAACCTCGCACGGATGGGCGCAGACGCAGAAATCTCCACATATCCGGTGGCTAGCGGATGCGAGGGCCCTACGAGGGGCAGCAGCGGAACTCCCCTGCCGCCTCGCCCATGGTCAGGAACCTCAGCAGTGTCAAAAGACTTGCCGAGCGCCTTGCACCTGGTGGGGCGAAAAGACCTGAAGCCTCGGCCTCTACTGTAGACATAGGGCAGAAAAAAGAAAAAGGACCTATCGAAACTACTTCGATAAGTCCTTGTTTTCTATGGCGGGCTATACAAGATTCGAACTTGTGACCTCTTGCTCCGGAGGCAAGCACTCTATCCAACTGAGCTAATAGCCCGCGGGAAGAAAGTAGCTATACTTCGCCTTCCCCTTTGTCAAGGCCATACTGCCGTCCAAATAAAGGAAACCGTGGAAGCCCGGAAATCCCGCCAGGCGGATTCCGCTTGCGGGCAAGTCACATTAAAGTCTATACGTCTGACAAATCGAACATATGGGAGAACCATGGACACCAAACGGATTATTCTCGCGGTCAGCGGTGCCAGCGGCACCGTGTATGCGGCGGCTCTTGTCGACGCCCTGACCGGACGCGAAGACGTGGAACTGCACGTTATTATATCGGACGCCGCGCGACGGGTTCTCGCGGTGGAGACCGACCTTTCCCCCGACGCATTGGAACGCGGCGCGGCCGCAGCCTACTCGCAGAACGACATCGCCGCACCGCCGGCCAGCGGTTCCTGGAAGCATGACGGCATGATTATCTGCCCCTGCTCCATGGCGACCATGTCCGCCGTGGCAACCGGCTTCGGCCACACCCTCATTCACCGGGCCGCCGACGTCTGCCTCAAGGAGCGGCGCAGGCTGATCCTGGTCCCCCGCGAGACCCCGTTCACAACCATCCATCTGCAAAACATGCTCACGGCCACCCAGGCCGGAGCTGTCGTGTTACCGGCGAGTCCGGGCTTCTACCACCGCCCGGAAACCATCGCGGATCTGGCAGGCCAGGTGGCAGGCAAGATTCTCGATCAACTGGATATCCCCCACAACCTTTTCAAGCGGTGGGGAGAGTAGGAGGAGCGCCATGGAGATAACCTGGTTCGGCCACGCGAACTTCAGAATCAAGGCCGCCGACGCAACCCTGTTCATCGACCCGTTTTTCGTGGGCAATCCCAGCGCCCCCACGTCATACAAGGACGTGGACGAGTGCAACCTCATTCTGGTGACCCACGACCACCACGACCACATCGGCCAGACCCTGGAGCTTGCCGTCAAACACGATGCCGAGGTGGTGGCCATGTTCGACGTCATCCAGTCCCTCATTGAAATGGGACTGCCCGAACACCTGGGCGTGGGCATGAACATAGGCGGCACGATCAACCGCCTCGGGCTGGACATCCAGATGGTCCAGGCCATGCATTCATCGACCACAGGGATGCCCGCGGGCTTCGTCATCACCGATCCGGACGGCCTGTGCGTCTACGATTCGGGCGACACCGGCCTGTTTGGCGACATGGAGCTATTCGGGAAATTCCACGACATCGACGTGGCTATCCTGCCCATCGGCGGCCGGTTCACCATGGACGCGAAACAGGCGGCCTATGCCTGCAATCTACTGAAATGTGGAAAGATCATTCCCCAGCACTGGGGCACCTGGGGCATTCTGGACCAGAACACCCGGTCGCTGGCCGAGCAACTCACCCTGCTGGCGCCGGACACCGAACTGCTTGAACTGGAGATCGGCACGCCCACAACCCTCTAGCGGACCGGCTCATTCCGCGCTCCGAAGAGGCAATCACGGACCAGCCGCGATCAACGCGACGACTTGAGGGCCTGCAAGGCCGCGTGAATCTTCTCACCACGCTTGGGGCCGATGCCGGACAATCCGCCGATGGCGTCCGGCCCGGCTTCAAGCATGGCGTCCAGCGACTCGAAACGGTCCCACAAAACGCGGGCCGTCTTGGGGCCGATGCCGGGGAGAGAGGTCAGCTCGCTGCTCAGGACCGCCTTCTTGCGCGCCCTGCGCTGCCTGCCCAAAACAAATCTGTGGGCCGTGTCGCGGATCATCTGTAAAAACAACAACTCCGGGCTGCCGGGCTTGAGCGGCATGGGATTCTTGCGCCCCGGCCGGAAAACCACGTCCCCCAACTCGCCCGCCCTGCGCGATTCGCCCTTGGCAATGGCGGCAAGCTCCCAGCCGCACTCCATGGTGCATTCGGCCAAGCCCTTTTCCACGGCGGACAACTGCCCCCGGCCACCGTCGATGAGCACCAGATCGGGCCACGGCGGACCGGACTCCATGCGGCGGCGGGCCCATCCGGCCAGGGCCGCATAATCGTCCGCCGCGCCCTCCAATTCGGGAAAGGCGTAGAGCCGGGACGCCTCGGGGTTGCGCCGTCCATCCTCAAAGACCACCTGCCCCACGCGCATATCCTTGCCAGACAGATGCGAAGCGTCCACGCACTCGATACGCACGGGGTCCTCGGGCAGTCGCAGGACCTTCCGCAGCCTCGAAGTGATGGTCTCCTGCACCTCCATGGCCTGCGCGGCAACATTGCGGGCGATGCCGAGAAGCTGTTTTTCCTGGGTGTTCCTGGGCGACACGATACGTACGGCCGCCCCGCTCCGCTCGGCCAGGACTTCGGGAAGCGGGGATTCCTCAAGATCCATGGGCACGACCACCGTGGATGGGATAAACCGGCCCGGCCCGTAAAACTGGCCGATGAAGCTCTCCACAACCTCCGGCCCCTCGTCCAAAGTCAGCCCGGGCCAAAAGAACTGCTTCTGATCGAGCAGGCGTCCCTGGCGCACGAAAAGCAGCCCGAGCCCGAGTCCCTGCCCGTTTTCCGCCAGACCGATCACATCGCGGTCGCGGTTGTCGTGAATCACGGCGGCCTGCCCTTCCACGGTCTTTTGCACCGCCCTGATCTGGTCGCGATACTCGGCGGCCCGCTCGAATTCCATATCCCGGGACGCCACCTTCATCTTGCGAGTCAGGTCGTCCACCAATTCCATACTCCGCCCGGAAAGCAGCATCTCCACCCGATGCACCATCTCGGCGTAGGCCTCTCGATCCACATCGTTGACGCAGGGCCCCCAGCACTGGCCGATGTCATGGTACAGGCAGGGACGCACACGATTGCGGAAGGCGGTGTCCTTGCACTTGCGCAAGGGAAACACCTTGCCGAGCAGCTTCCAGACCGTGCGCGCTGCCGATGCCGAAGTGAACGGTCCAAAATACACCGCCCCATCGCGAACCACCTTGCGGGTCATGGCCAGACGGGGAAACTCGGACTGCCGGTCGAGGCGGAAAAGAACGTACTGCTTGTCGTCCTTGAGGACGATGTTGTAGCGCGGCCGGTGCTTCTTGATGAGTCCGGACTCCAGGAGCAGAGCTTCCTTCTCGGTGGCCGTGAGCAGTATGTCCACATGCCGGATGTGGCTGACCAGAGCGCGCGTCTTGGGTGTATGGGCGGCGGTGTTCCTGAAGTAGGAAGCGAGCCTTCGGCGCAGTCGTTTGGCCTTGCCCACATAAAGAATGCGGCCCCGCCCATCCTTCATTAAATAGACACCCGGCGTGTCGGGAAAATGATCGGCAAAAAATTTGTACTCGGTATCCATGTCGATGTGTTTTTTTCAATGTTTTTTGAACGGCATAAAATCATAGCGAAAAAAGCGACGTAAATCACTCTAGATAGAATAAAACACAACATATTGGTTTTTTTAGATTTATTCTCCTACCAAAAACAAATCGGTTCAATTTTTTTGCCGGTAAAAAATTTTTTACTCTGTTGCATTTTTTAACCGGAATTTGTTGCAAAAGCCGTCAGGCTAAGATAAACGGAATGCAGTTAAGGCGTTAACTTGGTCTTTAATTGCAAAAAAAGGAAGATTACAAATGAAACGTTTGACTCTGCTCGCAGTCGCCCTGGTCATGGTCCTGGGTATGGCTGTGTCCGCTTCCGCGGCTCCCGAGGTTTCCATCTCCGGTAACCTCCTCGTGAACGCCGTCTGGATGGACAACTGGAACTTTAACGATTCCGAACGCACCAAAAACTTCAACATCGTCGAGCGTGCCGATCTGTACTTCACTGTGACCGCCAACGAAAACCTGAAGGGTGTTCTCGGCCTGCGTTCCCAGAAGAGCGACGGCTCCCGCACCGGTCGTTGGGGTGGTCCTCAGTTCGGTCTGGACAATCCCGGTGGCGTCAACGCTGCCACGCTGGGCGTCCGTGACGCTTACATCGACTTCAACTGGCCCGGCACCGACGTCAACGTCAAAGCCGGTGTCTACACCGTCGGCCTGCCGCAGGCCGTTGGCGGTGCTTCCATGATCGTGGCCGAACGCGCTGGTGCCGTCATGGTTTCCGCTCCGCTGACCGAAAACATTGGCGTCCTGGCCGGTTACACCCGCCTGTACGACAACGACGACAACAGCGAAGGCTTCGGCGACAGCTACCTGGACGGCTACCTGGTGGCCGTGCCCCTGACCTTCGAAGGCGTGTCCGCCACCCCGTACTTCCTGTACGGCAATGCCGGCGACAACTTTGATGTTACCACCGGCGGAGCTCTCGTCAACACCGAGGATGAAGACGCCGCCGCCTACTGGGTCGGTACCGACTTCACCCTGTCCGTGCTGGATCCCTTCATCATCAAGGCTGACCTGGCCTACGGTAACCTCGACAGCGACACTGAAGCGAACGAGGCTTCCGGTTGGATGTTCGACGTGGCTTTGGACTACACCGGCTTCGACTTCATGACCGCGTCCGCCTACTTCGTGTACACCTCCGGCGCCGACGACGACAACAGCGACGGCCTGGAATCCATGCCTGTCCTCCAGGGCGACTGGGCCGTTGGCTCCTTCTACTTCGGCGGCGGCTCCATCACCGGCGACGATCTGGATGCCGAAGACGGCAACCGCCTCGGTTTCTGGGTCCTCGGTCTGTCCCTGACCGACATCCAGTCCTTTGCCCAGGGCCTGACCCACGACTTCCACGTCTTGTACGTCCAGGGTACCAACGACGAAGACTCCTACAACACTGGTGACTCCATTGGCTCTTACCTGACCGAAGAAGACTCCCTGTGGGAAGTTGACTTCAACACCACCTACGCCCTGTACGACAACCTGAGCCTCATCGGTCAGGTCGGCTACATCAGCTCCGACTTCGACGAAGATGTCTGGGGTTCCGACGTCGAGAACGACGCTTGGAAGATCGCCACTGGTGTTGTTTACAAGTTCTAAGCTCGCTTAGAACCTTAAGCTGAATAGCTTATCTGCCAAGTGACGCCAGAGGGCCGGGGAGTGCAAACCCCGGCCCTCTTTCTTTGTGAGCCCGCCCTCGACTTTTGATCTTCGCTCGGCTATTAGATATCCCCTTGGACGAACAAATAGACAACCGCCTTTCATGAGGTCGACATGCCCTGTAGAGATTTGACATACACCAACCCGGAAGACTGGACCGCCATCGGCGCGTGGCTTGAGAAACGCAAGGATCCGGACACCAAAGTAGACGCCATCGTGCGGAACATCCTCGCCGATGTCCGCGAGCGCGGAGACGATGCACTGGCCGAATACACCCGTAAATTCGACTGCCCGTCCTTTGACGCGGCCGCTCTCTGCGTTCCCGTCGAAGCCATTTCCGCCGCCCTTTCCGACATCCCCGTCGAGGACGCGGACATCCTCAGGGAGGCCATCGACCGTGTCCGCACCTTCCACCTGAACCAGAAGGAAAAGTCCTGGTGGACCACCGCCGAAGACGGCACCATACTCGGACAGATGGTTCGTCCCGTCGACCGCGTGGGCCTGTATGTACCCGGCGGGCAGGGCGGCGAAACCCCGCTCATCTCCAGCCTGATAATGAACGCCATTCCGGCCCAGGTGGCGGGTGTCGGGTCCATCGCCGTAACCTCGCCCCCGCGCAAGGACGGCACGCTCAATCCCTACATCCTGGCCACCGCGGCACTGCTCGGGCTGGACGAAATCTATTTGGCCGGTTCCGCATGGGCCATCGCGGCTCTCGCCTTCGGCACCAAATCCATCGCCCCCTGCGACGTGTTGGCCGGTCCGGGCAACATCTTCGTGGCAACCGCAAAGTCTCAGCTCATCGGTCAGGTGGGCATCGACATGGTGGCCGGTCCATCTGAAATCGTCATCCTCGCCGATGAATCGGCCAACCCCGAATGGCTGGCCGCCGACATGCTTTCCCAGGCCGAACACGACCCCTTGGCCGCTTCCATCCTTGTCACCACGGACACAGCGCTGGCCGCAAAGGTGCACGAGGCGCTCAAGCCGCAATGCGAGGCCCTGCCGCGCTGCGACATCGCCGCCAAATCCCTGGAGAACTGGGGAGCCATTATCACCGTGCCCGACATCGCGGCCGGAGCGGAGATAGTCAACCTGCTCGCCCCGGAACACCTTGAACTCGCCGTGACCGACCCGTGGTCCATCCTCGGCTCCATCCGTCACGCCGGAGCCATCTTCATGGGGCACAACTCCCCCGAACCCGTGGGCGACTACTTTGCAGGCCCCAACCACGTTCTGCCCACCCTGCGCACGGTTCGTTTTTCCTCGGCCCTTTCCGTGCAGAACTTCTGCAAGAAGTCCAGCGTGATCGCCGCAAGTCCGAGCTACGTCGCCGAACACGGCGCGAAAATCGCCCGCCTGGCCAGATTGGAAGGGCTCGAAGCCCACGCCCGCAGCGTGGAACAACGCAACAAGTAACAATACCTTAAAGAGGGAATACCATGGCTGCCGTTCTTGAAACCAACATTTCCGAATATCCGCTCATTTCCCGGGGCAAGGTCCGCGACATCTACGAAATCGACGCGGACACCCTGCTTCTGGTGACCACCGACCGCATCTCCGCCTTCGACGTGGTCATGCCCGACCCCATCGAGGGCAAGGGCAAGGTCCTCAACCAGATCACCCTGTTCTGGATGAAAATGATGGAAGACCTGGTTCCCAACCACATCATAGCCACCAATGTCGACGACTACCCGGAGCCGCTGCACAAGTACCGCGAGCAGCTCCAGGACCGCTCGGTACTGGCCAAGAAGGCCAAACCCCTGCCCATCGAGTGCATCGTTCGCGGCTTCATCACCGGCTCAGGCTGGTCCGACTACCTCAAGACCGGCGAAGTCTGCGGCCATAAGCTGCCCGAAGGCCTGAAAGAATCCGAGATGCTCGAAACGCCCCTGTTCACCCCGTCCACCAAGGCCGAACTGGGCGCGCACGACGAGAACATCTCCCTGGACAAGGCCGCCGATCTGCTCGGCGAAGAGATGATGCGCAAGGTGGAGAAGCTGGCGCTTTCCATCTACACCCGCGCCCGCGACTACGCCAAGGAGCGCGGCATCCTCATCGCGGACACCAAATTCGAATTCGGCGTCCTCGACGGCGAACTGATCTTCATCGACGAAGCCCTGACCCCCGACTCTTCGCGCTTCTGGCCCGAAGAGGGGTATGCGCCCGGCCAGACCCAGCCGAGCTTCGACAAGCAGTACTTCCGCAACTGGCTGATGGAGATCGGCTTCAACAAACAGCCGCCCGCGCCGCGTATTCCCGCTGAAATCGCCGAGCGGACCCGCGGAAAATATCTGGAAGCCTACAAGCTCCTGACCGGAGAGGACCTGAAACTTTAGGGAGATCACATGCCTGAATGGCTGCAACTCGTCCTACTGGTGATCCTGGGCCTGGTCATAGGCCGGGTGATGCGTGGGAAATTCGGCGGGGGATGAGGCCCCGGCGCGAATCAGTGCGGCTGGACGCCGCCTGACGACAAGGATAAGGATAAAGATTAGAAAAGGGAACGGGTGCGCCTCTTGACAGGCGCGTCGAATCCAAATATGTAACCTCTCTTGCCTTGCTCTCCGCCACGTGGAGGAGGGCCAATGACCAAAAGGAGTACAAAATGGCAAACAATTACGAGACGCTCGTCCTGCTCTCTCCGGAGCTGGCCCAGGAGGACAGAAGCTCCATCCTGGACGGCCTCACCGGAATCATTGAGCGCGATGGCGGCAAAATGGTTGAGACCGACGACTGGGGAATGCGCCAGTTGGCCTACCCCGTCCAGAAGCAGACCCGTGGATACTACGTTCGCATGGTGTTCGAAGCCCCCGGCGCGCTGGTTGCCGAGCTTGAACGCAACATCCGCATCACCGACGGCATCTTCAAGTTCATGACCGTCAAACTGGCTGCCTAGGAGGTTTCACCATGGCTTTCCGTAAAAAATTCACCCCGAGGAAGAAGTTCTGCCGCTTCTGCGCGGACGCAGAGCTGCCCCTGGACTACAAGCGTCCGGATATCCTCCGCGATTTCGTCACCGAGCGCGGCAAGATCATTGCCCGCCGCATCACCGGCACCTGCGCAAAGCACCAGCGTCGGCTGACCAACGAGATCAAGCGCGCCCGTCAGATGGCCCTGCTTTTCTACACCACCGTTCACAGCACCGATGTGAAGAAACGGAGCTCCATGTAGGAGGGAGGACCCATGAAACTTATCTTACGCGCTGACGTCGACGCTCTGGGTCGACTCGGAGACATCGTTACTGTCAAGCCCGGTTTCGGCCGCAACTACCTGATCCCGCAGGGTCTGGCCAAGCCCGCAACCACCGCCAACCTGAAGGCCTTCGAACTGGAACGCCGCAAGCTGCAGGAGCAGGCTGATTCCCTGCGCGCCCAGGCCGAGGGCCTGGCCGATCGCATCGCCTCCACCCCGATCGAGATCGAGGTGCGTGTCGGTGACGGCGACAAGCTGTACGGTTCCGTGACCACCGTCAACATCGGTGACGCCATGGAAGCCGCCGGCATCGAGATCGATCGCCGCAAGATCATCCTGCCCGAGCCCATCCGCTCCCTGGGCGAATACGAGATCGAAATCCGCCTGCACCCCGACGTGCGCGGCGAGCTGAAGCTCACCGTCGTCCGTCACGGCGGTTCCGTGATCGAAGAACCCGTGGAAGTTGAAGAAACCGAAGAAGTGGCCGAGGCCGTCGAGGAATCCGTAGAGAATGCCGAAGACGCCGAGACCGCAGAGGCCTAGTTCGGGCCAATACGCAGATAATCCGGAAGAGGCCCTGGACAGGGCCTCTTCCGATATCTTACGCAAAGTCCCTCCCCACTCTTTCGAGGCCGAGCAGGCAGTGCTCGGCGGTGTATTCCAGTCCGAAAGCATGTTCCACCAACTGGTGGACATCATCGGTCCGGATGATTTCTATTCGCCTGTCCACCGGGACATCTTCAAGGCGTTCACACAGCTTTACGACGACCACCAGCCCATCGACGTCGTCACCGTGGCCAACCAGTTGGCCAAGAACGATACACTTGATACCGTTGGCGGCCCTGTCTACCTCGCTGAGCTTTCCGATTCCGTGGTCAGTGCGTCCAACGCTCTGCACCACGCGCAGATCGTCCGCGACAAGCACATCCTGCGTGAACTCATCGACATCTCCAGCGGAATCATCTCCAACTGCTTCTCCTCGCACGACGTAGGGGAAGTCCTGGACGAATCCGAAAAGGAAATCTTCCGCATCGCCCAAAGCAAGGAGATGCGCGGGATGCAGTCCAGCGGGCAGTTGGTGCCCAAGGTCTTCGATGAACTGACCGCCCGGTTCAACAACAAGTCGGTGGTCACGGGCATCCAGACCCACTACCACGACTTCGACAACATGACCGCCGGGTTGCAGGACTCCGACCTGATTATCATCGCGGGCCGCCCGTCCATGGGTAAGACCGCCTTCGCCCTGAACGTGGCCCTGCGCGCCGCGGCCCGGTCCGAATGTCCCACGGCCATCTTCTCCCTGGAAATGTCCATGGAACAGCTCATGACCCGTCTGCTCGCGGTACAAAGCAAGGTGGAGCTGTCCAATCTCCGTACCGGCTACCTCGACGACTCCGACTGGAACAAGCTGTACGAGGGCGCGGACGTACTCAGCAAGGCCCCGATCTTCATCGACGACACTCCGGCCCTGTCCACGTTGGAACTACAGGCGCGTTGCCGGCGTCTCAAGGCCGAGCATAATCTCGGCCTGATCGTGATCGACTACCTCCAGCTCATGCGCTCCAGCGCCCGGCCGGACTCTCGTGAACAGGAAATTTCGGACATCTCCCGGCACCTCAAGGCTCTGGCCAAGGAGCTGAACGTACCTGTCATCGCCCTGTCCCAGCTCAACCGCAAAGTGGAAGAGCGTACGGACAAACGCCCCATGATGTCGGACCTTCGCGAATCCGGCGCTATCGAGCAGGACGCTGACATTATCATTTTTCTTTATCGCGATGCCGCCTACAACAAGAGCGAGGACAACCCGCTCAAGAACCACGCGGAAGTCATCATCGGCAAGCAGCGCAACGGTCCCACGGGCCGGTGCGAGCTCTTCTTCAAGAAGGAATACACGCTTTTCGAAAACATGGACGCCACGGCCTATCCCTCCGAACTGCCTGAGGGATTCCACCAGGACGGCGAATAACCTCAATCCCGCGGAACCGCTATGTACTACGATCCAGTAGAAACCATGGACCGCGCCGCCCTGGAAAACATCCAGGCCGAACGCCTCAGAGAGACCATCGAAATCGCCAAGCGTTCTCCCTTTTACGCCGAACGGCTCAAGGGGATCGAACCAGGCGATATCAAGACCCCGGCGGATGTGGCTGGCCTGCCCTTCACCACCAAGGAAGACCTGCGCGGCCAGTATCCCCACGGGCTGCTGACCCGCCCTCTTGAGGATTTCGTCCGTCTGCACGCTTCCAGCGGCACCACGGGCTCCCCGGTGGCTATTTTCTACACCCGCAAGGACCTGGACACCTGGGCCGATCTCATGGCCCGGTCCATGTTCTGTTGCGGCTGCCGCCGGAGCGACGTCCTGCAGAACACGTCGGGCTACGGCCTTTTCACCGGCGGACTCGGCATCCACTACGGTTCCGAGCGGCTCGGCATGTTGACCATTCCGGCAGGCACGGGCAACACCAAGCGTCAGATCAAGCTCATCCGCGACCACAACGTCACGGTCCTGCACATCATTCCGTCGTTCGCCCTCTATTTCGCGCAGAAAGTCCGTGAAGAGGGGTATGACCCCAAGGACATGCCGTGGCGCATCGCGCTCATCGGCGCGGAGCCTCACACCGAGGAGGCGCGGCGCAAGATCGAGAGGCAGATGCACATCAAGGCATACAACTGCTACGGCCTTTCCGAGATGAACGGACCGGGCGTGGCCTTCGAATGCGAACACCAGAACGGTATGCATCTGTGGGAAGACGCCTACATCCCCGAGATCATCAATCCCGAGACGGGAGAGCATGTCGCCGAAGGCGAGGTGGGCGAGCTGGTCATGACCACCCTGCGCCGCGATGGAATGCCGATCATCCGCTACCGCACCCGCGACCTGACCCGCTTCCTGCCGGGCCAATGCGAATGCGGCCGCACTCACCGACGCATCGACCGCATCTCCGGCCGCGCCGACGACATGATGATTCTCAAGGGCGTGAACATCTACCCCATGCAGGTCGAACAGTGCCTCATGACCATGCCCGAAGTGGGACAGAGCTATCTTATCGAACTTATCCGCGAAGGTGTTTCCGACCAGATGCGGGTCAAGGTCGAAATCAAGGACGAATACTTCGTTGAAGACATGCGCGCCCTCCAGGGATTGCAGAAGCGCATAGCCAAGAATCTGTGCAACGAAATCCTCGTCACCCCGCGCGTCGAACTGTGCCAGTCCAACTCCATTCCCAAGGCAGCGGGCAAGGCCGTCCGCGTCGTCGACCTTCGGGACAAGGAATAGGCAACGGCAGTGGAATACGTCTGGGCCATCCTGCTCATCCTGGGGTTAATGCTCTCCCAGGTGCTCCAGCTCTTCAGTATGCCCGCCAACTGGGTGGCGCTGGGACTGGTCGCCCTATGGAAGTACATCTATCCCGAGTCCATGGCCTGGAACTTCGTGATCGTGCTCGGCGTGGCCGCCGCCCTGGGCGAAGCCCTGGAATTCGGGCTTCAGGCCTGGGGCGCGGGCCGCTATGGCGCGTCCGTGCGCGGCAATGTGGGCGGAATAATCGGGGCCATCGCCGGAGCGATCTTCGGCGCCCCCTTCTTCCTCGGCCTGGGCGCGCTTCTCGGCGCTCTGGGCGGTGCGTATCTCGGCTGCCTCATAGCCGAAATGCCCGGCCGCACCAGGCCCGAGGCGTTCCGCGCCGCCAAGGGAGCATTCGTGGGCAAGGCGCTCGGCTTCACGCTCAAGACCGCCATCGGCGCAACCATGGTCATCCTGGCCATTCCCCGCATCTGGCCGTAACCCCTTCACGACGATCCGGTAAAATGTGCGCAAGCCCGCTTCCCGGGCCGCCGCCTTTCTCCGATAACCGCTTCCGCACACGCCCATACCGCCTATTCGCAGCACGCCATTAGAAAAGCGAATAACCACCTAGAATGCCTAGCCATTCCGCCCGGCTTTCCCCACGCACGTAAAATATTAGCGGCCCGATCAATCGGGCCGCTTTCTTTAATGACGAACGGTGGAAGACGCCGAGGACTAACGCGACTCGAAGACGGCCGGAAGATTCTTGGCAGCCAGGTTATAGCCGTGCTCGATAATCGAAACGGCCTTGTCGAAGTCCATCATGTTGCACAGATTGATGGGGATATTCAGGACCGCGTCCGGGGGATAGGCCGCGATCTTCTGCCGGGCGATGGAGCCCTGCATGGCGTCGAAGGATTTGTACAGGATGTCATAGGCACGGATATCCTTGCGCTTCATGACGATCTTGTCGGTCATGGAACCGATGAACTCGGACACGGCATGAGACATGCCCGAACCGTTTTCATCCTCGTTGAGCTTGTCGGCCGTGATCTCGACGCCCTTGACCGGAGGCGCGCACAGGTTCACGGCGATCGTGTAATCGGTAAGATCGCTGAATGTCGGCGCGATGGGTACGGGGTTGAGGATGCCGCCGTCAATGATATCCTCGCCGTTTATCACCACGGGCTTGAAAAAGAGCGGAAGCGCGATGGACGCCTTGATCGCGTCGAAGATAGGCCCGGTCCTGATCCAGACCTCCTTGCGGCGTGAAATATTCGCCGCCACCGCCGTGTAACTGACGGAGAGGTTTTCGATGCGCTCCTCGCCGACCACGTGGCGCAAGGTGTCGATGAGCCGGTCGCCCTTGATGAGACCGTCCATGCCGAAGGATACATCCATAAGGGCGAGCATGTCGCGCTTGGTGATGCCGCATGCCCAGCGTTCATACACGTCGAGCTTGCCGATGGCGTGAATGCCACCCACCAACGCGCCCATGGAGGAACCGGCGATGGACTTGATCTCGCAGCCGTGCTCCTCCAGCCAATGAATGACGCCGATGTGCGCGAGACCACGCGCTCCGCCGCTGCCCAAAACCAACGATACCGTTTTCTTTTTCATTTAATGATTCTCCGATCTGGACGTCCGGTCCGGGAATGGCCCGCCGTCCCGTTGTTCGCGGCGCCAGCCTACACAATTTTGACTTGCCATACACTACCTTTTAAGCGAACCTTTGACGCCTTTGTGGCGAGCTGAAAGAGAGAACCTTATCCCTACCGGGTGAACCAATGACTGCCGATCTTTTTCCCTCCTACCGCGGACACATGGAATATTTTTGTCTTGGCTGCGGTAAGCGATTTCCCACTGATGAGCTGTATTACACCTGTCCCAACTGCGGCGGCGTGTTCCTGCTCGACAACCTGAATTTCGACGAGCTGAAGAAAACCAGCGGTGAAGAATGGCGTGCCATCTTCGACAGGCGCGCCGCCTCCAAGCGAACCGCCCTGCGCGGCATCTTCCGTTTCTATGAACTCATGGCCCCGGTGCTTGAAGAGGAAGACATCGTCTACCTCGGCGAGGGCAACACCCCGCTGGTGTCGTCGAGCCCTGCGCTCAACGCGGCCACCGGGCTGACCACCGCCTACAAAAACGACGGCCAGAACCCTTCGGCCTCCTTCAAGGACCGCGGCATGGCCTGCGGCTTCTCCTACCTGCGCTCGCTTATCCGCCGTCATGGCTGGGACCAAATTCTGACGGTCTGCGCCTCCACGGGCGACACCTCGGCCGCAGCCGCGCTCTACGCCTCGTATGCGGGCGGCGCGATCAAATCCGTGGTCATCCTGCCGCACGGCAAGGTCACTCCGGCCCAGCTTGCCCAGCCCCTCGGCTCCGGCGCGGTCGTCCTCGAAGTGCCCGGCGTGTTCGACGACTGCATGAAGGTTGTCGAGCACCTGGCCGACAACTACCGCGTGGCCCTGCTCAACTCCAAGAACGCATGGCGCATCCTGGGCCAGGAATCCTACGCCTTTGAATGCGCCCAGTGGTACGACTGGGACATGAAGGGCAAATGCATCTTCGTGCCCATCGGCAACGCGGGCAACATCACGGCCATCATGGCGGGCTTCCTCAAGCTTTACGATCTGGGCATCATCACCGAGTTGCCGCGCATTTTCGGCGTCCAGTCCCACCACGCCGATCCGGTCTACCGCTACTACGCGGTGGACGATCCGAACGAGCGCGAATACCACCCGGTCAAGGTCGGCGCATCCGTGGCCCAGGCGGCCATGATCGGCAACCCGGTTTCCTTTCCGCGCGTGAAATACTTCGCCGAAAAGTTCGAAGCCGTGGGCGGCAAACAGGCTTTCCAGGTCATCCAGGTAACCGAACAGCAGATCATGGACTCCATGATCCAGGCCAACCGCAACGGCCACATCGCCTGCACCCAGGGCGGCGAGTCCTTTGCCGGGGCCAAGCGCGCCTTGGAGCTGGGACTGGTCTCCAAGGAAGAACTGTGCATTCTCGATTCCACGGCCCATCAGCTCAAGTTCGTGGATTTCCAGAATATGTACTTTGACAACAGCTTCCCGCCCGAGTTCGGGGTCACGCCGGACATGACGCTCGCCAACAAGCCCGAGTTGGTCATTACCCCCGAGGAAAAGGACGCCTTGTCCGAGGCCGACTTCACCCGCAGGACCGCCGACAAAGTGGTCGCCAAACTCGGTCTCGAAAAGAAATAACCCCACTTCCCCGTCCCCCTGGCCCGCCGCAAGCGGCCCAAGGCGAGGGGGATGGAGGTTCGCGGAAAGCGGATGGGAATATCCCCATAACGGGGTATCCCGTTCCTTCCCACGACCGCCGGAGGCACACCCACATGCCCAAAAAACAGCGTGCGGATCAACTCCTGGCCTCGCAGGGCCTGGTGGAGAGCCGGGAAAAAGGCAAACGGCTGATTATGGCCGGTAAAATCCATTTCATGGATCGCGGCCAGAAAACGCCGGTGAGCAAACCGGGCCAGCAATTCCCGACAGACACGGAATTCGTGGTCCCCGAGGACAATCGCTTCGTATCGCGCGGAGCGTACAAATTGCTCACGGCCATCGAGGAATTCGACATAGATTTCCTGGGGAAAATTGCGCTGGACGCGGGCGCGTCCACGGGCGGCTTCACGGATTGTATGCTACAGCATGGTGCCGTGCGGGTGCACGCCGTGGATGTCGGCTACGGCCAGTTGCACGAAAAACTCAGGCAGGACGAGCGCGTGGTCAACCTGGAACGGACCAACGTGCGCCATGCCGAGGCCGACCTCATTCCCGATCCGATAGACGTCATCGTCGCCGACGTATCGTTCATCTCGCTGACCAAGATTCTGCCCGCGTGCCTCCAATTCCTCAAACCGGGCGGCGAACTGGTAGTCCTGGTCAAACCGCAATTTGAGGTGGGCCCGGGGCTGACCGACAAGGGCGTGGTCCGCAGCAAGCGCCTCCAGCAAGAGGCCGTGGACACGGTCATCGGATTCTGTGAAGCCGAACTCGGATTGATCGTGCGGGGCGTAGTGCCCTCCAAGATCCTGGGCCCCAAGGGCAACCAGGAATATATGGCCTACATGGCCCTCCCGGAATAACCCCATGTTTCAGGGCCTTATCTATGCGGTGATCTCCGCAGCCTGTTTCGGTTCCATGGCCATCCTGGTCAAGCTCGGCTATGCCGCCGGCATGGACGGGGCGGTCATGATGCAGATGCGCTTTTCCGTAGCCGCCATCCTGCTTCTGGTCTATTTGCTGATAAAAGACAGTCGGCTGTTGCGCATATCCATGCCGGAATTGGTCAAATGCGCCCTTCTGGGGCTCGTAGTCTATTGGACGCAGACCACCTGCTTCGTCAACGCCCTGGCAACCATCCCGGCCTCCACCACTGCGCTAGTGCTCTACGGGCACCCCGTGGCCGTGACCCTGCTCGCTTCGATGTTCCTGAGTATGCGAATCAACCGGACGGTCGTTCTCTCCCTCGTACTCGTCATGGCGGGGTGCTGTCTGGTCTTCTACGATGCCTTCCTGCGCGAAGTGGACGCCACGGGGCTGGCCTATGCCCTCGGGTCCATGGCCACCTTTTCGGTGTACCTCGTCCTCGTCCAGGTCTTGCTCAAGGGGCTCAAACCGTTGACCGCCACCTTCTACGTCCTGGCCTTCGCGGCAGTTTCCTTCACGCTATCCGGCGACATCCGGGCATGGGGAACAACGAACCTGGAGCAGGTGGGCATCAGCCTCGCGCTGGGCATTTTCCCCGGCCTGGTGGCCATAACCTTCCTGTTCGCGGCCATCGAAAAGGTCGGCAGCGCCTACGCCTGCATCTTCTCGTCCGTGGAACCGGTCGTCACCTTGTTGGCGGCGGCTGCCTTCCTCGGCGAATCCGTGGTCTGGCTGCAAATCTGGGGAGCGGCCCTGATAATCCTCGGAATCGTGGTGCCGAACCTGCGTTTCGGGCACAGGCCCGCGACAAACTGACCATACCCTGAAGCGACTCAGCTCTGCTTGTCCATCTGCTTGCCGAGCACCTTGAGATGGGCCTTCTCTTCCCTTGCCAAGAGTTGGAATATATCCATGCTGTCCTTGTTCTTGGCGCGCATGGCGCAACGCAGATAATAATCCAGGGCCTGAGCCTCGACCATGAGAGCCAATTCAAGAACGCCCTGGTCGCTATCGAAAGCGCCCGGGAAGCGGTCCATGAACTCGCTGACAGGCACCCCGCCCTCGGCGGCCTCTTCGGCATTGCGCAGGGCCACCGACTCGAACTCCTCGCGGCTCATGACTTCCTCGGCGATGCGAGTGTACAGCTCGTACAGGACATCCTTGTGCCTGTCTTCGAACCCGGCCAGCTGCATGAACAGCTCGATGCGGTCCTTGGTCTCGGCCATATCCGCCCGCTGCACATAGAAGGTCTGAAGGGTGTCCTCCATGGCGTAGGCCTTGAGCAGAGCCTCGGCGGGACTCTCCGCGCCGGTGAAGTCGACCATGCCCAGCTCCATGGGGCCGAAAGCGGACTCTCCTTCCCAGGCGGACATGCCGCCCGCCAGGTTGTTGACGTCCTTGAACCCCTGCCCCTCAAGCAAAGCCGCCGCGGCCATGGAGCGGCCGCCCGATGCGCAATAGACCAGCAGGGGCATTTCCCTGTCGAGTTCGTCCAGCCGGTCCGGCAATTCCGGGAGAGGCACCAAACGGGCCCCCGGGATATGATCCGCCTCGTATTCCAGCTCCTGGCGCACGTCGAGGAGCGTATAAGCGTCTGGTTTACCCGCCTCCATGAACTTGCGGGCCTGATCCGGCGTCATCTGGGTGATGGTGGGCATGATTCCCCCTGAGGATTACGGTCTGAAGGGTAAAAAACAACCTATTACCATAAACACTATGGGAGGACGGCGCATTCCGTCAATATAACGGGGACATTTGCTATACCAAAAACATGGCCGCCGCGATCAGCAGCACGAAGGCGGACACGACGGAATCCCGGCCGGTCCAGGAAAAATCGGGTTCCCATGCTCCGGCCCGGTCCAGCCCACGACAGGCCACGGCCAGAGTCTGATTCCAGGTCTTCTGCCCAAGATTACGGACAACCGCCTGGGGAATCATGCGCATACGCCGAAAAAAACCGGCGTCGGGGCATCGTCGCGCGACCACCTCGCGCACGCCGGACATGGTGGCAAGACAGGTCGGCAGGAAGTGGACCATCAGGGAAAGCGACAGGGCGACGCGCCAGGCCCGCTCCGCGCCGAGCAGGGGCTTGAACGCCCAGGAGACGGCCAGCCCAAGTGCGCGGGCCGAAGTGGACAGGGCCAGGCTCAGGCCAAGCATGAGCAAGGCTACCAACCGCACGGTCAACTGGGCCGCGTCCGAGGCGATATATTCCGGTGGAACGTCGGAAATGCCGTCAAGTATAGCCTTTACCGCAACCCAAAAAAATACGAAGCCCAGCAGGCTGCGCACCATCTTGCCGCCGCCGGGCAGTCCGGCCGCCAGCGGCAAGGCGAGCAGAAGCAGGAACAGGGCGCAGACTGCCGCCGCCAGGACATGCACCTTCCACAGGCAGGGGCCTATCAGCAGGGCCACCGCCAGCTTGAGGCGCGGGTCCAGGGACCGGACAAAAGCCGCGAAATCGCGCATCAGCCCTCCTCCCCGTCCCAGGGAACAATGGTCCGGCAAGCGGTCCAGGAGCCGGGCGCGCGGACGCCATGCGCCTTGACCTCGTCAAGCACGGCGGCAGGCGGGCCGTCCAACGCCAACATGCCGTTGTCGAGCACGGCCAGTTCGTCCACCAAATCGATGAAGCTGTCCAGGTCGTGGCTGGAAACAACCTGGGTCAATCCAGCTTCCCGGTTGGCCCGAATCAGGGCGCGCATCTCGCGCACGCCCGGGTAATCCAGACCGCTGAACGGTTCGTCCAAAAGCAGCACACACGGCCTGTCGAGCAATGCCGCCGCCAGACAGAGCTTCCGCTTGGTGCCCCAGGAGAGGGTCTGCACCGGGCGGTCCCAGTACTTCAGCAGATTGAGCCGCTCCGCCATGTCGCGGGCCTCGGCCGTCACAGCCTCGCTCCGCTCGCGGCCAAGCAAAAGGTCCTCTTCCACCGTGGCCCCGAGAATCTGCAAGTCCGCATCCTGCATGACCAACCGGCAGACCGAACGGATGCCGCCCTCCTTGCCCGGGCTGACACGCCCGGCCACTTCAAGGCTTCCGCTGACCGGGGCATACAAACCAGCCATCAAAGCGAGCAAGGTGGACTTGCCGGAACCGTTGGCACCGGCCAGGCCGAGCAAGCCGCCCTTAATCACTTTCAGGGAAACCTCGGACAACACCTCTTCCCCCGCAGGATAGGCAAACGTAACCGTATTGAGTTCTATCATTGTATTCCTCGATCACAACACTCCATCATCCCAATCACACTGTCAACGCCCCAATACAAAAAGGTCGTCTACCACGGTCCGAGGACAGCAACAAAAAACCCCGCCGAAGCGGGGTTTGTCATTTTCCGTTCGGCGAAGCCTAGAAGTGGTATCCGATGGAAGTGCCGACACCCCAGGTGCTGCCGTTCTTGAAATCCACATCGTAATTCTGTGCGCCGTCGCTCATGGTTATGCCGGTACGCTCTTTGGTGATGATATACATGCCAGCCACATCAACGGTCCAGTCGCTCCACTTATACCCCGCGCCCAGCGTGAACATCTGACGGTCGTTGGCGGGCAACATGGGGGATGCGTACTCCCCGCGAATGGGCGTCTGGTCGTAAACATATCCGGCGCGCAGGGCGAAGGCGTCGGTCAGCAGGTACTCGGCGCCGAGCTGAAACCGCCAGGTGGACTTGTAGTTGAAGTCCTCCACCGTATCGGGCAGCGCGGAACCGTCGAAATCGAATTCGATGCGGTCGAACTGTTCCCACTGGGTGTAGACTATGTCGAATTCGAAAGTCAGGTTCTCGATAGGCTTGAAGCCCAGGCCGACGCTGTAGCTCGCCGGGAAGTCGGCCGTCATGGTACAATCGCCCTTTCCATTGATGGGCAGGGGGCTGCGGGTCACTTCCACGTCGCCGTCACCTTCGAAATGCACCGGGGAGCGGTACATCAACCCCAGGGAAAACATCTCGTTGAAGTCATAGAGCAGCCCCATGTTGAAGCCGAAGGACGTCCCTTCGACATCGGTCTTGAGCGTTCCGCCGCCGAAGGTGGGTAATTCCCTGTGAACCGTGAAGAAACCTTTAATGATCTCGATACCACCACCCACGGACAGGGAATCGTTGATCTTATAGGAAACTGTCGGAGTCATGGAGAAGGATTCCAGCAGGGCGTCCTCAATCAACGTATCGCCGGGCCAATCGCTGTCGTAGTTGGTACCCAGGCCGAACCGGGTATACAGACCCAGGCCAAGCGTCCAGTCTTCGTTGAGCTGGTGGGTCGCGAAAGCGTGAGGCACGCCGAAGACCTCTTTCTGGGTCCGGTTCTTATCTCCGTTGATGTAAACATCGGAAGATGGAGAAACAGCGGTCACGCCGCCGTATATGTTGGTCCCTTCAAGCCGGGACATCTGCGCCGGATTGTAGGCGACGACGGAAGCGTCATTACCGGTGGCGTAGTTGGCAGTACCCATTCCCAGGGCGCGGTTGCCCCATTCATACAACGCAAAACCGCCTGCATGGACCACATTGGCGGTCGCCAGCAGGCAGGCCAGAAAACCGAGCGCAAAACATGCGTAGACGCGTTTCATCCTTCCCCCTTGTGATCGCCGCGCCAGCGACGACGTTCAGTTGAATGCCTCCTGCACCCTCCCAGATGCATTGGTGTCTTTCCACCCCGGAAACATTGCGTTACCTTATGCACAAACTGCACCCTCATACACACGGCAAATAAAAATGTAAAACCAAAAAGTCTTTTCAAACAGCTGTTTAACCCATTTCCCCAAAAGGTGAAACGCGGCACGATTCTGGCACGAAACAACGGTTGGCGGCGGGAAGCGGCATAATTTACCGACGCTGGAGGTCACATGAAACGATTCATACCGAGGCTGGACGCCAAGGAAAAAAGCTTCCACGGGCTGTTGGCCGTGGGAGGGCTTGCTGGGATCATCGAGGGCTCGATCCGGTACGGCTTCACCCTGCACACGGCATTCCCCGGCATGTTGCTGACACTGCTCGGGGCGTTCCTCGGCGGGTTCACCGGCTTTTTCGTGAAGGACTGTTTCCGCGCCTGGCGGGGCCTCAAGCCCTACCGGGGGGTAAACAACGACGGCTGGATGCTGGGAGGTTTTTTGGGTTCGTTCGTGGGCGCCCTGTTCCAGGTTGCGGCCAGCCCGGACGGGGCGAACCTGGTCATCGGTTCCATAGCCGGAGCCTTCTTCGGCGCGGCAGGCGGAGCGTTGCCTGACGAATTCATCACGCCCATACTGGGTAGAATGGCGGAAAGAACGCCCGACAGATCCTGACGCCGTTTGACGGCGGCGAGAACCTGCCGGGCGGAAAAGGTTACTGCATGTTGACCCAGATGACCGCGCCCATTTCGAGCTCGCGGCCCTCATAGGGCTGCTCGGCGGCATTCAGACCGGCGAATCCCCACCATCCCTTCCACGGGCATACGAAGGTAAAGACGCCTTGCCCGTCGGCGATCACTTCCTGCGTGACCATGCGCTCGTTGGGAGCCTGACGCTTACCGTCCTTGTTATAAAACTCCACCTCCACCCGGGTGTACGGAGCGGGCTTGCCATCAAGCATGACCACACCCTGGAAAACGTTGCCTGCGTAGTTGCCGAAGGGCCTCGTCAGCGGCACGATCTCGGTATCCAGTCCGAGCGGAGTGTTCCACTCCTCTCCCTCGCCGTAAGCGTCGATCACAACCTTGGTGATGTGCCGAATGTAATTGTTCTCGGCGTCTTCCTTATAAGGAACCGGATCGAAGACGAAGGTGTACATTCCCGGTGCCTTGGGAGTGAAAGAGGTCTTCCAGGCGGTGTGTCCCATAACCTCGGTCTTGGTCAGCGAAGACAGCAGGTCCATCTTCTGCTCGTTGTTCACGGCCACGAAAAAGGCGGCGGGCTTTTCCAGCTCCATTCCCTGACCCTCGAAAGGATGGGAGAAGGACAGGGTCAACTCAACGGTCCGCTTGTCCTGGGTCAGCTCGTCCGTATCCGGAATCAACATGCCAAAATGGGCAAAAGCCTGACCGGCAAACAGAACGACGCTCAGAATCGCCAGAACAAAAGTCAGTTTTCTCATCACACACTCCTCAATGATTATTGCAGAATAAATCCAAACCCTTGATCTTTCGATGTCACTAATAGCAAATTAGTAGCACAAGTCAAGCAAGAATACGGATATGTTACTTGCAAACACCTCGGAGTCAATGAATCAATCCTGCCGGTTGCGCCAGCGGCGGGCGAGAGTCACGCCGGAGATATTGTGCCACAGGCTGAAAAGCGCGCCGGGCAGCGCGGAAGCCGCGCCAAAGTGCTTCACGGCCAGCGCCACGCCCAGGCCGGAATTCTGCATTCCCACTTCAATGGCCAGCGTTCTGGCATCGCGCCGGGAACACCTGGCGGCGCGGGCCAAACCGTATCCGGCCGCCAGCCCCAGGGTGTTGTGCAGGACCACGGCCAACAAAGCCATGGCCGGCAGGCCGAGAAGAGTCGTCTGATTCAGGCCGATGATGCAGGCGATAAGCAGCGCGATGACGATGATGGACAGGGACGGGAACCAGCGCAGAAACGGTTCAAGCCGGTGGCGGAACAAGCGGCGCAGGATAAGTCCGTCGATGAGGGGAAAGACGACTATCCAGAAAATGGATTGCACCATGGCCCAGAACTCGATCTCCACCTGACGCTCCAGCAACAAATAGATGATGGCCGGTGTAAGCAGCGGCGCTATACACGTGGAGGCCAGAGTCATGGTCACCGAAAGGGGCACGTTGGCCTTTGCCAGATAGGCGATGACATTGGACGCGGTGCCGCCCGGGCAGGCTCCAACCACGATCATGCCCACGGCGATTTCCGGCGGAAGGCCGAGAAATCGGGAAATGACCACGGCCAGGATGGGCATGATGATGTATTGCAGGGCCATGCCCAGCCCCACCACGGGCCACTTGCGCAGAATTTGAGCGAAATCGCCGAATTCCAGGGTCAGTCCCATGCCGAACATGATTACGCCCAGTCCCAGAGGAATGTGCGGCTTCACCCAGGTGAAGGAAGGAGGATACGCCAGGGCCACGGCGGACATGACAACGGCGATAAGAAGGAAGTTTTTTTCGATATAATAGGGTATGGTGTCGATTTTCATGAAGGTGGGGTGGCCCAAATACGGGTTATTGTCAACGCCGGAACCCGAGAATCGACCCGACTGCTCCCGGATGGCAATCCTGTCCGACGGACAGCCAGCGCGACGGAGAATGGCGGTCAAAGCTCCATATTCCGGGCCACGTAAGCGGATCAACCCGAGCCGGACATGCCGACGAAAGAATCCTTGAAGATCAGGACAAGGGAAGTGTTGACGAACGGCCGGGAACGCTGTAGAAACACGATTCCCGTACAGAGGGAAGCCGGACGGCGGTTGCGTTGAAAACTCCGTCAGGTCCGAGAGGAAGCAGCGGTATCGATTGCTGCCGGGTGTCCGGTTTCCACTCAAAGGCGCGTTCATGACTGAACGCGCCTTTTTCATTTGCTGCTTCAGCCGTTTGCCGCGCCCCGGCGAAGCTCCCGTTCCATCTCCTCCAGGTGCGCCAACGCCTTCTTGAAATCATATTCGGCGATGAACTTGACCAACTGGGCGGCCTCTCCCTGAAGGTTGACTGGCCAGACCAGCGCTTTCACGGCTTTGCTCCGCTCCCGGCATTCCACCGGCGCGCCTTGGGAAAGGGGGGACCGAAGACCTTCAAGGCTTGCCAACAACTCCTCCTGCGAAGCGACCTCCCCGGCCTGGGGAAACTCGGATTCCTCGGGCTGGGCCGCCTTCAGCACGCCGATGCTGTCGAGAACCTCGTCCAGCCGGATCGAAAACTCGGACAAGGATTCAGCGGGGTCCATGTCTTCCTGCGTCGCGGCCATTTCCAAAACACTCGCAGACTCGAACAGCCCCATGGCGCCAAGCATCCCGGAAGTTCCCTTGACCGCATGGGCCAGGGCCGCCGCATCCTGACGACGGCCTGCGGACAGGTGTTCTCCGATCTGCACTGCCGCGTCCGCATACTTCTCGTCCAGCAGGAGAAGCAGGGTCCGATAAAGCTTCTCATTGCCCCTGGCGCGCCTGAGGCCGAGTTGCACGTCGATGCCCTTCATGATTGCTGGAACGGCCGCTTTGTCCACGGCGGAACGACTGGGGGGCTTTCCGCCCGGGGCCGCAACCGATGCGGCCTCCCCGTCGCTCACCAGCCATTTGGTCAGGATGGCGAACAAATCGTCCGGGTCGAAGGGTTTGGCGATATGATCGTTCATGCCCACTTCCCGGCTTTTCTCGATGTCGGCGAGCATGGCATGGGCGGTCATGGCGATAATCGGCAAATCCTTGAAACGTGCCTGGGCGCGAATCCACCGAGTGGCCTCGTGGCCGTCCATGACCGGCATCTGAATGTCCATGAGCACGAGGTCCACATCGTTCTCACTGAGAGATTTCAGGGCAATTTCGCCGTTGTGGGCTTCAAGGACATCCACCCCGACCGACTCCAGAATCTCCTGGGCCACCTGGCGATTGATCTCGTTGTCCTCCACAAGCAGAACCCGCTTGCCGGAAAGTTGATCCAGCGTCTTTTCCGGCCGTGGGACATCGTGCAGGGTGACCATGCCCTTGCCCAGAGTCTCCACCACCAGATTGAACAGAAAAGATTGATTGACCGGCTTGAACAGCAGGCCGCGGAAACCCAGCTCGTTGGTCCGTTTTACCAGCGAAGCATTGCCGTAGGCCGACACCATGAACATGGGCGGCTTGACCTTGATGGCCTCGTCGGCGAGTACCGCCTCCGCAGTCTCCAGCCCGTCCATGCCCGGCATACGCCAGTCCACCACAAGCAGACTGAAACCGCCCTCCGCCTCCCGGCCATGCAGGATGTCCAGCGCCTCGCGGCCCGATTTGGCAGTAGTCACGGACAGTCCCATGTATTCGAGCATCCCCTTGAGAATGACCCGTGAGGTAGGGTTGTCGTCCACCACCAGGGCGGGCTTCCCCTGCAATTCGCAAGGCAACGTCGCGCTCACCTTCTCCTCGCGGAAGACGGGGAAATCGACCTCGAACCAAAAGAGGCTGCCCTTGCCGAAATCGCTCTCAACCCCGATTTCGCCGCCCATAAGCTCGATCAGTTGGTTGCACAGACTCAATCCCAAACCCGTGCCGCCATATTTCCGAGTGGTGGAAGCGTCGGCCTGAGTGAAGGGCTGGAACAAATCCTGAAGTTGCGCCTGTTTGATGCCGATGCCGTCGTCCCTGACGGTAAAACGCAACCTGGCCCTGTCCGCGTCCTTTTCCACGGTGGAAATGCCCACCACCACGGCCCCTTCGTCCGTAAACTTCACGGCGTTGTTGCACAGGTTGATGAGAATCTGGGCCAACCGCATGGGGTCGCCCTGAACGGCGGGCGGCACGTCACGATCCACGTTGATGAGAAATTCGAGCTTCTTTTCGTTGGCCCTCGGCGAAACAATGGAGGTCAATTGCTCAAGCACCTGTTCGAGCTTGAACCCCACGGACTCCACCGTGAGCATTCCCGCCTCGATCTTGGACAGATCAAGCACATCGTTGATGATGCCGAGCAACGACTTGGCCGAAATATCTATCTTATTCAAATAATCCCGCTGGGCAGCCGAAAGCTCAGTCATCTTGATGAGATGGGTCATGCCGATGATGGCGTTCATGGGCGTGCGTATCTCATGGCTCATGTTGGCCAGGAACTCGCTCTTGGCCTGGGTGGCCTTCTCCGCCGCCTCCTTGGCCTTGATAATCTCCTTTTCCGTCTGCTTACGGATGTAGATTTCGGAGGTAAGCAGCCGGTTGGTCTTGTTCAGTTCGTCGGTACGTTCCACGACCCGCTTTTCCAACTCGTCGTAGGCGGTCTTGAGTTTGGCCTGGGCAACGCGCACCGGGGTGATGTCCGTAATCATGGAAAACACTCCGCTGAACCGACCTTCGGCATCGAACTGCGGGCTGGCGGAAATAAGTGTCCAGACCTCGGAACCGTCCTTGCGGACAAACCGCCGTTCATACTGGGACGCCTCACCCGCCCGCCGTTTCTCGGTCTCCATGTCGTGGACGTTCCGGTCCTCGGCATGAATGAAATCCAGCACATCATTGCCAACCAGTTCCTCTTCCGTATAGCCCAGCATCTCGGCAAAGACCCCATTGACCTGGGAAATACGCTGATCCACGTCGATCATGACGATGCCTTCGATGCTCGTCTCAAACAGACGACGGTACTTCTCCTCGCTTTCACGCAACTCGGTCTCGCGCGACCGGACCTGCTTACTCATCTCGTTGAACTTGGACAGGATACGTTGAACTTCCTGAAATCCTTCCTCCGCGTCCGGGTCCTCGGTGTACTGACCGGCGGAAAGCCCTTCGATTCGCTGAATAAGCCGTCCCAGGGGCATTCGAAGATTGCGGTTCAGGATGACCCGCGTGGACAGGCCGAGCACAATGACTACGGAAAGCAAGGAGAGAAGGCTGATCCAGGTGGTTTCATAGACCTTCTCGCGGAAGATGGCCGGAGTCAGGCCCAGCCGGACCAGTCCGACCTCAATATTGTCGTAGCTGACCCGCTTTTCCTTGATGATGGTCCGCCCCTTGGTAATCTCGCCGTACCGATAGATATCGTTGCCGCGATGGTCACGGACCTCGATGAAGACCACTATGTCTATGTTGGCGAAGGTGTTGCAGAGGTTGACCACGGATTCCTCCTCCATATGCCAGAGGTAGGATTCCAGGCTGTTGGCCAGATGCGTCAGGGCCTCGTCGGCCCGCTGCTTGAATTGCGCCTCGGACTTCTCATAGAGAAGCAGAAAGATAACGGACGAAACGGCAAAGGACGAGAGCACCACCACGGTAACCAGGCTCGCGGTCAGGTGTTGCACCAGGGAGCGTCTGCTCCTGATCTTATGCAGCAACGGCATTCTCCGTACCTTCTCTCCCGGACTAATTCCACGACCGGGCTCAGCATCTCTCACGAAACATCTTATATGCCAACAGGCCAAAAGGGAACCTTTCGGCGAAACTGCCCGACGTTTCGGGCACTAGGTGCATACCCCGACAATTTCCAACAGTCGATTATAGTTGCACGCAATTTCGCCCATCAGACGGGAAAAACATCCCGCGCTCCGTACTTGGATCGATGAACGGAAGAAATCCGAAAACGCAGCGCGGCGAAACAAAGCCGACAGGCAGGCCCCCGTAAACTGGGAGTCAAGACGACATAACAGCGCGCTCATCGCACCCAACGCTCCAAGACCGGCTTCAACGCCCCTTCGCGCTTCAGGGCCTCAAGAACCGCCTCCAACCGATTACGCAACTCCTCGTTGCCTTTTTCCACGGCAAAACCAACAGGAGATCCGGGATCGCCCATGTCCATGATCCGGACAGCCACGCCATGCCTCTCGGCCAAAAGCAGTCCGACGGCCATGGGCGCAATGACCGCGACCACCCTGCCTTCGACGAGCATCTGCATGGACTGGTCTATGCTCTTGGTCTTTACAATGCGAATGGACTTGAGGAGCCCCCGGCTACGCAAGTATTGTTCGACATAAGAAGAACGGTCACCGGCGACCACCTTGGAGACAAGATCGGCGGCCTCGAAAATATCGGGATCGCCCTGGTGAACAAAAATGACGGCCTTTCTTTTGTAATACGGCGACGTAAAACTGAAACGGCCGCGCCCATGATTTCGATAAATCTCCACTCCGGTCACGCAATCCACCTGCCCAAGGCGCAAACTTGCGAGGACATCATCCCAATCCCCGGCCACAAAAACGACCTCGCGCCCAAGCTTGGCGAAAACAAGCCGGGCCACCTCCACATCGAGCCCCCAAGGCTCTCCCTCGCCGTCCAGGAACTGGTACGGCGGATGCTCCCAGGCCATGCCGCAACGAATGGCCTGCTCCGCTTGCGCGCGACACGTCCCGGCAATTATCCATAAGCAACACGCCAACACGCAACAAAACAATTTCCGCCCCATTGATGTCCCCCGGGTCGCTTTTTCCGCCCTGTCCGCCGGAATACGGACGGAGCATAGTCGAATCCTACCACACGCCCCCAATCGAACCAACAGCATTATACCCCGCAACAAAAAGATGAACCCGCCTCCTCGTCGGGCAGGTTCATCGCCTTTCTTCCACATTTCGCGATCCGGTCAACGCAAGAACACGCAAACGGCATTCAAGGGCAAGGATTCTTCTTTCGGTATGCGACGTCGCCGCTGGTTGGATGCAGGTACGACTTTCGCCAGCCGGACGAAATATAATGCGACGTCTCATCGTCCGTATTTTTCCTAGAACAGATTCAACTCCAGATATCTGACGTTCATCAGGCCGCACACGACAAGATAAACGCCGACGGCCACGGCCGTAAAACCGACAACATACGCCACCCCCCTGCCGGACACCGGAACGTCCTCAACGATGAAACGGCGCGCAGAAAACTTCCCGCACGCCGTCCAAAGAGGAGACAAGATGCCCCCATCATGATGCGGCCATCCCAAAGAAAAAAGCTTGCAGTGTATACCGCAAGCTTTGGATTAACGTGGAGTAAAGAAAAGGGAACTCATCAAATCGACATCACCCCAAACGATCTCAAAGAGTTACCTTTTCGTCTTGATGGACCGACTGTAATACAGCACTGCAATGGTTGCATTGCGGGCTTTTTTTACTTCCGCAACAGAAACCAGTTGATATCATCTTTATGGAAGTTGTTGTCTTTGTGGTATGCAAAACCATAATCGACAAGTTCGACATCAGGAAATTTTTCTAAAAACTCACCGGCAAAGTCTCTTTTAAAAAGACGACAGCTATGCCCTCTGTAGTTCACTTCCGTTGGTGACGGATTGTAATACTCAGCGATGCATATATATTGAGACGAATATTCGTATATCTTGCTATATACAGTATCAAAATCGTCAGGGTTAATGTGAATCAACACCCCTTTTGACAATACTAAATCGTATTTACGATCCGGGGTATAATCAAGGATCGAAGTGTTGTGCACATCTGCAATCCCAAGTTCACGCAACTGACCGGCAGCTTTTTCATTAATTTCTATGGCCGCCAAATCCGCTTCAGGAAGCAGTTTTTTGATGGCGATCAAATTCATTCCGATATTGGCCCCAAACTCGATGATGCCTTTGACGGAAACTGTGTGTTGTAAGACTTTTGAAAAAATATATATTCGAGGCCAAATACTTCTCGCTCTGATTTCTTGCGATGTATTCATCGCCAAAAGTCCCCGCCCAAAAATCCTCTTGCTCGGTTCTAAAAGCCATATCCTATCCCCTTAGCATCGATTTTACTACGGACACATCGAACTATTTAAAGTATAGTACATTGTTACGTTGCCGCCGATAGGAACCCGGTGGCTTAATCGTTCCGCCCAGCCTCCCGACTCATGACATCAGGAATAACACGCCCAACTTTTGCTGTCGCTGCCGCCTTCGGAATGCACTTGAAAAAAAGACAAGGTGGCCGCACCATCAGCGAGGCCACCCCAAAGAAAAAAGGCTTACAGCAATCGCTGTAAGCCCTTGTGTTTCCTGGCGGAGAGGAGAGGATTTGAACCTCCGGCTGAGTTTCCCCAGCACACGCTTTCCAGGCGTGCTCCTTAAGCCGGACTCGGACACCTCTCCGCGTCGAGAGGCAGTAACTAACTAATCTATCGGGGCTTGGCAAGTAAAAATTTTATTCTTTTTAAATCGGCAGTTGCAGGCTACCGCGAAACTCGTCCAAACTCGCCGCGCCAAGTTCCGCGAGAAGGGCTTCCATCTCGTCGGCCAGACCAAAGGCGAAGTCCGGGCGCAGGAAATTGGCGGTCCCCACCTGCACGGCCTGAGCGCCCACCAGGATGAACTCCAGGGCGTCCTCGGCCGAGGCGATGCCACCAATGCCGACCACGGGAATGTCCACGGCATGTACCACCTGATGCACACAGCGCAGAGCCACGGGCTTGATGGCGGGGCCGGACAGTCCGGCAATGACGTTGGCGATGCGCGGTTTCCTGTTCCGAATATCCACGGCCATGCCGGAGAGGGTGTTGATGAGCGACAGAGAGTCCGCCCCGCCCTCGGCCGCTGCCCGCGCGCAAACCGCGATGTCGGTCACGTTGGGCGAAAGCTTGACCATGACGTGCTTGTTTCCGGCCTTCTTCTTGACCGCCTCGGTGACCCTGCCTATCTGGGCCGGGTCCTGGCCAAACGCAATGCCGCCCTCCTTGACGTTGGGGCATGAGACGTTGACCTCCAGCGCGGCCACGCCCTCTTCGCCTGCCAGCACCCCCGCAAGCTCGCCGAACTCTTCGGCGTCGCAAGCGTACAGGTTGGCAATCACGGCCACATCCTTCCAGGGAAGCATGGGCAGCGCCTTGGTGACAAAATGCTCGACGCCGGGGTTCTGAATGCCGATGGCGTTGAGCATACCGCACGGCGTCTCGGCTATACGCGGCATGGGATTGCCCTCTCGCGGCTTGAGCGACAGCCCTTTGGCCACGATGCCGCCGAGACGGGTGAGATCGCCGTAGGGCGCGAATTCAAGGCCGAAGCCAAAGGTACCGGACGCGGTCATGACCGGGTTCTTGAGGGAAAGACCGCCGAAATTGACTTGCATATCCATGGCGGCCTCCTAAAGCTCCACCTTGTCGGCCCAGAACACCGGGCCGCGCGTGCATACCTGAACGTGATGCCCTTCGCCGTCCTTGGTCACGCACCCCAGGCACGCGCCCACGCCGCAGGCCATACGGTTCTCCAGCGACAACTGCGCCCTGGCCCCGTACTCCTTGGCGAACCGCTGCACCGTTTTCATGAACGGCGTCGGGCCGCAGGACAGGACCAGCCCGCCCTTCTTCGCGTACTCCTCGATCAGGCCGCGCATGGTCTCGATGATGCAGTCCAAATCGGAGGGCTTGGCTTCCAGCATACAGCGACTGGGCACGGCCCTGGAGAGCAGCTCGAAGGGGTAACAATCGAGCGGAAGCCGGTGCGCCAGAAAGAGGGACAGATTTTCTGGGTGCGGATGTTGCTCGACATATCCGCGAAAAGGTGCGATGCCGATGCCCCCGGCAAGCAACAGGGTCGGCGTGTCCGGCTCAACGGCAAAGGAATTGCCGAGCGGCCCCCATATGGACACCTTGTCGCCGGGCTCAAGCGCCGCGATACGCCGGGTTCCCCGTCCCACGGCCTGAATGAACAGGGTTATGGACGCATCGTCCCCGGAGCAGATGGAAAACGGCCTGCCCCAGAGCGTGTCGAGCTCCCAGGCGGTAGGCCGGATCATAACGAACTGGCCTGGCTTCCATTCGTCCCAGTCCGGACGTTCGAGCGTCAGCTCAAAAAACTCGCCGGCCGTTTTTGATTGACCGACAGGGGAAACATTCAATACCTTGACAGTGCGGCAATTCCTCAAGGACATACAGATACCTTATGAGCAATAAACATATTCCAGAAATAATGGCCCCCGCCGGGGACGGAAACGCCTTTCTAGCGGCCGTCGCGGCCGGGGCGGACGCGGTCTACGTGGGTTTGAAACACTTCTCGGCCCGTATGCAGGCCCAGAACTTCTCTATCAGCGAGCTGGCGAGGCTGGCAAGCCTGGGCCGCGATCGCGGAACCAAGACCTACGTTGCCATGAACACCCTGGTCAAGCCCCAGGATGTGGAATCCGCAGGCCGCCTCATCGACCGGCTGCAAAAAAACGTCAGGCCTTTCGCCCTCATCGTCCAGGATCTGGCCATGCTCACCCTGGCCCGCCAGGCCGGTTTCACCGGCGAGTTGCACCTGTCCACCCTGGCCAACGTCACCCACCCCGCAGGGCTGGATATCGCCAGAAAGCTGGGAGCGAACCGCGTGGTGCTGCCGCGCGAGTTGAACCTGGACGAGGTCAAACTCATGGCCGAGGCGTGCCCCAAGGATCTGGACCTGGAAATTTTCGTCCACGGCGCTTTGTGCCATTGCGTGTCGGGCCGCTGCTACTGGTCCAGCTACCTGGGCGGCAAATCCGGCCTGCGCGGTCGCTGCGTGCAGCCATGCCGCCGTTTGTACACGCAGGGCAAGGGCAAACCCGAACGGCTTTTCTCCTGTTCGGATCTCTCCCTGGACGTCCTGACCAAGCCGCTGCTCTCCATGAACCGCGTGACCGCCTGGAAGATCGAGGGCCGCAAGAAAGGACCGCATTACGTCTACTACACGGTCAAGGCATACCAGATGCTGCGGGACAACCCCCAGGACGGACAGGCCAAGAAGACCGCCATGGAGCTGCTTGACCAGGCCCTGGGCAGACCTTCCAGCCACGCCCTGTTCCTGCCTCAACGCCCCTTCCAGCCTATCCAGCCCAACGAGGAAACCAGCTCCGGACGGCTCATCGGCGAAATCAAGCGCGAACAGAAAAAGCTCTATTTCGAACCGCGCGAGCAGCTTGAGCCCGGCGATCTCGTGCGCGTGGGCTACGAGGACCAACCCGGCCACAGGACCATCCCCATACGCCGCCGCGTACCCAAGCGCGGTCGCATGGATATTCCCTTTTCCAAGCATCACACCGGCCCTGGCCTGCCCTCGGGCACCAAAGTGTTCCTCGTGGACAGACGCGAGCCGGAACTCATGAAGCGCATCAAGGAGTTGGAGAAGGAACTCGATTTCTTCCCGGCGCCGGAGCCCAAGGAATCCACCTTCACGCCGACCTGGCCCAAAGCCGCCCCGCGCAGCAAGTCCAAATCCCGGGCCGAGACCGTGACCCTGTTCCGACATCCGCCAAGCGGCAAGTTGTGGGACCGTCCCGCCTACTGGCTCGAACGTTCGGTTGTCGGCAAGGTGCCGTCCAAAATCGCAAGCCGCGCCCAATGGTGGCTGCCTCCGGTCATCTGGCCCGACGAGGACAAGAAATACCGTTCGCTCATCAAAGAGGCCGTGCGCAAGGGCGTGCGGGAGTTCGTCCTGAATGCCCCATGGCAGGCAGCCTATTTCGAGGATCGCAAGAACGTCTCCATCACTGCCGGGCCGTTCTGCAACATCGCCAACAAGTTTGCCCTGGACGTTTTGCGCACCCTGGGCTTCTCCAGGGCCATCATCAGCCCGGAGCTTCCCTTTGAGGACCTTCAGATCCTCAGCCAGAACCCGCCCATGCCGCTCGGTTTTGTCATCAAGGGTATGTGGCCCTTCGGCATCTCCCGGTTCCTGGCGGACAGCGTTCCCTTTGACGAAGCGGTCAAATCTCCCATGCACGAAGTCGCCTTCGTCCGCAAATACGGGCAGAACAACTGGATATTCCCCGGCTGGGAACTGGACCTGACCAAGGAAACCCGCACCCTGGAGCGGCTCGGCTTCAAGACCTTCGTGACCATGCTCGAACCTTGGCCGCGCAACGTTCCGCGCCCCAACCGCACCAGTGAATTCAACTGGCGGCTGAAACTGCTGTAGAAAAATCGGAACCCGCCTTTGCTTCGGCAAAGGCGGGTTCCTTCTTTAACGGCTCACTGCCTCGACAGGTTCATTCCCGAGGTTCCTGTTTTCGACGCCCAAATGACCGATGATCGCCTGCACGGTCTCGGCCAGGGACGCCAACTTGGCGATGACTGAAGCCGAATTCTGCACGGCATCGGCCGTGTCGGAAGCCAGCCTGCTCACCTCCAGCACAGCGCCGCTGATCTGCTCGGAAGCGACGGACTGCTGACGGGCGGCGATGGCGATACCCTCGACCCGCTCGGCCACATTGACTGAAAATTCCTGAATATTCCGAAACGCTCCCACGGAATTCTCCACCTCGCCATTGGCCTCGGCCACATGGGACAAGGTCGCCTTCACATCGTTGATATTGCGACCCGTCGCATCCTGAATGGCCGTTATGCGCGTCTCCACCTCCTGGGTGGCAACCATGGTCTTCTCGGCGAGTTTGCGCACCTCGTCGGCCACAACGGCAAACCCCTTGCCCGCCTCGCCCGCGCGCGCAGCCTCGATAGCCGCGTTCAGGGCAAGCAGGTTGGTCTGATCCGCTATCTCGTTGATGACGCTGATGACCTGGCCAATGGACTCCGTATCCGCGCCCAGACGGGCCACTCCTTCCTTGAGTACGGAGACCGTTCCGGCCACGGCGGTCATGGACCGCTCGGTCCGCTGCACCACGTCGATACCCAGGCTCGCCTCATTACTGGCCTCGCCCGCCATGGCAGAGGCATCGCTCACGTTTCGGGCCACCTCGTTGACCGTTACGTTCATCTCCTCCATGGCCGTTGCGGACTCGGCCATGCGTTCCTGCTGCAGGACCGCGCTCCGGGCGATCTCCCCGGTACGCTCCTTGAGGTCGAGAGACACGGTGGTCAACTCCCGGGACACCTCGCCCGCCCGGCCCGCGGCTTCGTTCATACGCTCCAGCAAGGCCTGGACGCGCTCCTGCTGACCGACGGCCTCATCACGCGCCTGGTCCGCCGCCTCGGCCTGATTGCGCGCATCCCGTTCCATATCCCGGGCTTCCCCGATGGCGGAACGCAGATTCGCAACCATATCCACCAGCACATCCTTCAATTCATCAAGCTCCGCCGCGAATTTACCCTCGGGTTCCGCATCAAGGTCACCCCGTGCGACCGCCCCGGCAAAGGCGTTGAGCCGCATCAATGGTTGATTGATGGAACGCATCACCCACAGCAGGAGGACGAGAATGGCGACGCCCACGGCCAACTCTACGCCGATCACGCAATAGTCGATCACCCGGGTGTCATGCTGCGACTGAGCCACGCTGCTGGCCGCGATTTCTCCATAGATCGGCTCCAGAGAACGGGCCGCCTCTATGAGTCCGGCGGTTATCACGTCGATGCTCTTTTCCTTGGCCACATATTTGCCGAAGGCATCAAGGTATCCCTGAAGAGCCTTCATCCGTCCAGCCGCTTCTTCGGGGGGATACAATGCCGCGAGCATCCCGCTCAGCTCCCCGGCCCCCTTGGTCACGCGATCCACATACAGATCGCCGCCCCGAATGATGTAATTTTTTTCCTGACGCCGCATCTGAAGCAGCTTGATAACGGAATCCGCCGCCATCTCCCCCTTCCCGAACTCGGCCTCCAGATTCCGGGCCGCCTTGATGAACTCCCAGCGCAATCCCTCCTTCATGGTCAACCCCATGGCAACATAGAGATCATTAACCCCGGTCAACGCGTCCCGATATTGTTGAAGGACATTCAGCGCGTCTCCGCATCTGTTGGCCAACCCGGGTTTCATCTGAGCGATTTCCTTCAGGACAGCTCCCGCCTTATCCACATTTTCCAAAGCCTTGCGCGTATATTGCTCGTCTTTGCGCAACAGAAAATTCTTTTCGTGGCGTCTTGCCTGAAGGAACAACGCGTTTCCATCGTTGGCCAGCGTCGCCAGCTTCCTGGCTTCAACCACGTATTGGCCCCCGACATAGTTCACGGCAAAGATTCCGGCCAGTCCAAACAGCACGGAAACGAAGATCAAAATCAGCTTGCTCTTGATGCTCACGGCAACCCCCTTATGAATGGCAGAATGAAAACGGGTGCCGAATTGCAAAAGACATGCACAAAAAAAATCCAATTATTTCAACAAAAGCATCTCGCAAGCCTGCGCAAGATATGTTTGCGCGACTTGGCTTGTTTGCCCATTCCGCCCGGCCGCAACGGCATACCGGCTTGCGGGATTCGTTTCCCGAAACGAAACGGCAAAACAATGACTGAAAATACGGAACCCGGTGAACTTGTGAAGAAAAAAGAGAGCGGCGAGAGAAAACGGTGGGAAACATGAAAAAGACTTCAGCCCACACGGCACCGAAATCTTGTCATGACGATCCGCCGCCCTCCATGGAAAGAAGGCGGAGCAATCCGAGTGCCGGTCTGCCGGGAACCTAGAACGTCCGGCCGTCCCAGCCGAACATATTGCGCTCAATGTTGCCGAAGGCGATGTAGATTCGATTGGCCGGGATAGCGAATGTCCTGTTCATGAAGCCGCAGATCGCGGCGGAGAGTTCTGGAGTACGCGCTTCGGGCAACCCGATGGAATCAAGGGTGACGAAAGCAGCGGGGTCCTGGGTGCCGCCGAAGAGAAGTTCCTTGCCCGGTTCGAGCACGGCCAGAACATAGGATTCGGGCTTACCGAGGATGTCGGCGGCAAGGGCGGAGATAGCCTTGAGGCAGCCTGCCTCGTCGGTAACATGGACGTTGGTTTCCACCTTGATGAACGGCATGACGCCTCCTAGAGGTGAATGGTTCCGGTCATGAAGGTTACGGCCCTTCCTGCGATCTTCACGCGGTCGCCGAGGTATTCGCATTGGATGGAACCGCCGCGCGCCGAAGCCTGAAAGGCGTGGAACTCGGACTTGCCGAGTCGATCAGCCCAATACGGCACCAGGGTGCAGTGGGCCGAGCCGGTGACCGGGTCTTCGGGAACGCTATCGCCAGAGACGAAGACGCGGGACACAAAATCATGGTCCAAGCCGGGCGCGGTGCAGATGAGGCAAAGCCCGTCCAGGGCCGACACAAGGCGGGGATCAGGATCGAGCGCCCGAATGTCATCCTCGGTCTCGAACACGGCCATCATGTCGCGGCTGCCCATATAGAGCTCCACGGGCCGTGCGCCGAGCGCAGTGGCCACGCGCTCGGTAACCTGAATCCGGGAACAGGACCAGGCCGGGAAGTCCATGGAGTAATGGTTGCCCTCCCGATCCACGAAAAGCCGCCCGCTCTTGGTCTCGAAAACCACTACAGGGTCGGTGTAATTCAGGTGTTGGCAGATGACGTGCGCGCTGGCCAGGGTGGCGTGGCCACACAGGTCGATCTCAATCTCTGGGGTAAACCACCGCAACTCGAAATACTCTCCCTTGCGAACAAAGAAAGCGGTCTCGGCCAGGTTGTTCTCCAAGGCGATGTTGCGCATCAGATCCTCGGAAAGCCACTCGTAAAGCGGGACCACAGCCGCGGGATTGCCGGTAAAGACCTCGGCCGCGAACGCATCCACCTGGTAAACATCGAGTTTCATGGAGTCCCTCCAACCACCTAGAAGGTTTGCTTGAACAGATCGTCCGCCGAAGCCGGAGCCTCTCCGTTTCCGCCGTATGGGTTGGACACTTCCGTGGGTTCGGACCCAACCTTGAATGGCAGGAAGTACTCTTCGGTCGAGGAAGACGAGGCCAGATGGCCTGTCTTGCCGTCAACTTTGACCATAACGATTCCCGGCGGCTGGGTGAAGTCCTCATAGGGATAATCTTCCTCCACGTGCTTCCGGTAATCCACCCAGATGGGGCTGGCCGCGCGAGAACCGGTCTCCCACTTGCCCATGGGCGTCAGCTCGTCGAAGCCCACGTACACGCCGGTCAGCAGATACGGCGCAAAGCCCATGAACCAGGCGTCCTGCTCCATGTTGGAGGTGCCGGTCTTGCCGGCCACAGGCCGCTTCAACACCCTGGCCCGCCAGCCGGTTCCGTTCTGGATCACTTGCTTCATCAACGAAGACATGATGTAGGCAGTCTGCGGGCTCATGGCGTCCTTGGCCTCGGGCTTGGAAGCGTAAAGTTCATCGCCCCAGGCTGACTTCACGGACAGGACCGTGCGCGATTTGATGTACGAGCCGCCACGCGGGAAAGTGGTGAAGGCCTCACAGAGATTCATGGGAGTGACCACGGCGGACCCAAGGGATACGGACAGGTCATGAGGAAAATCCGATTCCAGGCCCATGGCCTTGGCGCGGTCGATGATGGTGCGAATGCCGAGCTTCTGGGCTATGCGGATGGTGCACAGGTTCTTGGACTTGACCAGCGCGGTGCGCAGCAGGGTCGGTCCTTCGAAGGTGCCCTCGAAATTCTCGGGCCGCCACAATTTGCCCTCGGCGTCGTTGGCGTACACGATGGGCGCATCGAGAACGATGCTTGCCGCGGTGTAGCCGTTGTCCAGAGCCGCGGAGTAAACCACGGGCTTGAAGGCCGAGCCGGGCTGCCGCCTGGCCTGGGTGGCGCGGTTGAATTGGCTTTTCGCAAAGGAATAGCCGCCCACCAAGGCGACGACCTCGCCGGTGCCGGGCTTGATGGAGACAAGCGCGCCCTCGACCTTGGGCTCGCGCTCAAGGTCGAGAATCCAGGTGCCGTCCTCTTTTTTCGGGGCCTCATCCACAGTCACCCAGACCACATCGCCTTTTTTCAGGACCTTGCGGGCGTCCGTGGGATTCGGCACATCCTCATGGCTCTTCCTGATATCGGGGTCACGAATCCACCACATGGCCTTGACGGGGATAGTTCCCTTGAACTTGCCGAACTCGACCCGGGCCGCGTCCCTGGAAACGCCGGTCACGAACGCCTTCATGAGACGATCTTTCTCCATGATCCCGTCGGTGGTCTGCGGTCCTTCCTCAAGAATGCCGGGCTTGTCGGCGTCGGTGAAATGCCCGACAGGACCGAGCCAGCCACGCCGCTTGGCGGAATTGAGAAGACCGCGCCGAAGCGCTTTTTCAGCCGCAGCCTGATGCTTGAGATCGCACGGCGTCGTCACGGAAAGGCCGCCGTTATAGACCATGTCCTCGCCGAACTCGTCGACAAGCCAGCGGCGGACCTCTTCAAGGTAATACGCGCCCACCCGCCAGGACGGATCGTCCATGGACTTGAGTTCGATCGGCTCGGCAAGGGCCTCCTGGTACTGCTCCTCGGTGATCCATCCCAGTTCGCGCATGTGGCTGAGGACGTACTCCTGACGCTGCCGGGCCAACTCGAAGCTCTGATAGGGATTATACCGCGTGGGCGCCTGGGGAAGCCCCGCGATCAAGGCCGCCTGGGCAATGGTCAGGTCCTTGGAATGCTTCGCGAAATATGTCCTGGAAGCGGCTTCCACGCCATAGGAGTGCGCGCCGAGGAAGATATGATTCAGGTAGATGGTCAGAATCTCTTCCTTGGTCAGGTAGTTTTCCAGGCGAAATGCGAGAATGGCTTCCTTGAGCTTGCGTTTGTAGCTTCGCTCGGAAGTCAGCAGCAGCCGTTTGATGACCTGCTGCGTGATGGTCGAACCGCCCTGCTTGGTGCGCCCTGCCATGAGATTGGCCTTGAAGGCGCGAACGATGGCGGTCAGGTCGACGCCGTCGTGCTCGTAAAAGGACGCGTCCTCGGCGGCCAGAAATGCCTTGGGAATCCATTCGCTCATCTGGTCCAAAGTGACCAGAAAACGCTTTTCCTTATAGAAATAGCCAAGCACCTTGTTGTCCTGGGCATAAACCGTGGTCACCAAAGGCGGCTTATAATCGGTAATCTTTTTGAAGCTGGGTAGATCCTTGGCCGCCCAAAAATAGATCGCAACGGCTCCGCAAACACCGGCCACAGCGCAGCCAAGAAACAATATACCAAATATTTTCAAGAATTTATTCATATTCTACCCATCAAAAGGTTTTCTTGACCGGGCTGGCTCCCTTGGTCGGAGGCAATCCCCAGACCAGGCGCAACCGGCCGTACAAATCCTTCACGGTCGCCTTGTTGGTGTCAAGGATGTCGAGCATCCGAACCAGAGTGCCCCCTTCCCGCCGAGCAAGGCAGGTGGGGATATCGAAGAATGTGACCGTGGCTCCGGCCATCCAGAAAGGGAAAAGGCGGCAGTAATAGGGACGCGCTTCCAGCGGTATCTCGCACCCAAGCGGACCAAGAAAACGACAGGCGCCCATGGAATCCACGGCCAGCCGGAAGTGATCCTTGCCTTCGGGAAAAAGCTGCCGGACGAGTTTCTCCTCGCCGGGAAAAAGACGGCAGGCGTAATCGACGAAAGCCTTGGAGTTGGACGAGAGGACGAATCCGCCGGTATACGGCACCAGTTCCTGAATACGTTCCTTCTCGATCTGCGAGAGGGGAAAGCAGAATTCCTCCTGGCCCGAAGAGATGCGGCAACAGGTCGGCCCTTGGAAGGAGCACCTCCTGCAAACGTCCGAGTCGCCGCTCTGCGCCCGGGTCATCAATCGGCTCTCCCGGCACGCCCATCGGAAAATGTCAGCTCGCCCTTGCCGAGCAGGTCGTGCAGGTGGACCATGCCCGCCAGGCGTCCGTCGTCGCGGATCACGGGCAAAACCGTGATCTGGTTATGCTCCATGAGGTCGAGAACGCTGGCCGAGGATTCTCCGGCCGACGCGCGCCGGGGGGAACGGGTCATGACATCATGCACGGGCCGATCCATATCCAGACCGCCAGCGCAAACCATGCGGCGAACGTCGCCGTCGGTAAGCACGCCGCGAAGGAAATTGTCTTCGTCAACCACCGCGACCAGGCCGAGGCCGCCGTCATTCAAGGTGGACAATGCCGACTTGAGCGAGGCGTTTTCCAGGACCACGGGCAGGCCGTCGGTGTGCATGAGCTGATCCACGCAGGTGGACAGCCGCTGCCCCAGCGATCCGCCGGGATGAAACCGCTTGAAGTCGTCCTTGCCGAAAGACTTCCACTCCATGAGGCAAACGGCCAGCGCATCGCCCACCGCCAGTTGGGCGGTGGTGGACGAGGTCGGAGCCAAGCCCATGGGGCAGGCTTCGCGCGGCACGTGGACCTGGATGTGAATGTCGGACAGTCCGGCCATGGCCGAGGCCGGGTTGGAGGTCATGGCGATGACCTTGATCCCAAGGGATTTCAAGGTGGGCAGAATGGCGTTGACCTCGTCGGTAGCGCCGGAGTTGGAGAGAGCCAAGACCACGTCCTCGCTCCGGATCATGCCCATGTCTCCGTGTGCTCCCTCCACGGGATGGAGGAAGAAGGACGGCGTGCCGGTGGAAGACAAGGTAGCCGCGATCTTGCGGCCCACCAGCCCGGACTTGCCCAGGCCGGTGATGACGACCCGCCCCTTGCACTGCGCCATAGTGTTGAAAGCTTCGACGAACGACCCGTCCAATTGATCGCGAACGGCCTCAAGACCCTGGACCTCGATGTCCAGGACCTCGCGGGCCAGGGCGAGCCAATCCTTGCGCTCGGATATACATGCCATGCGGTATTCTCCCGAATATGAACCGGGCGGGACACGGCCGCGTCCCTGCCCGACAGGCGGCCCTCGCGCCGCCGCGGCCCGGCCGCCCGCTCAAGCGGGAAAAACCGGGCGTTGATGACTCGCTACCTAGCAGAATTCCTTGATGATGCCGGGGGTCGCCTCCAGGCAATCCTTGCCCATCCTGTCGGCCAGGGGCACCGGATAGTTGCCGTCGAAACACGCCAGACACCACTCATCCTGGGTCACTGAATCAAGCAGACCGGGAATGGACAGGTAGTGCAGAGAATCCAGATCCATGAAACGAGCGATGTCCTCCACCGAGTGGTTGGCCGCGATGAGTTCGCCCTTGGACGAAAAGTCGATGCCGTAGAAACATGGGAACCTGATGGGCGGGCAGCTCACCCGCAAGTGAATCTCCCGCGCGCCGAGTTCGCGCAGTTTCTTGACCCGTGCGCGGATGGTGGTGCCGCGGACGATGGAATCCTCGATTATGATAATGCGCTTGTTCTGGATCATGGACTTGACCGGATTGAGCTTCACCCGCACCGAAAAGTCGCGCATATCCTGGGACGGCTGAATAAATGTCCGGCCCACGTAATGGTTGCGGATCATGGCCAGTTCCAGAGGCAGGCCGGACTCCTGGGAATACCCCACGGCCGCGTAGTTGCCGGAGTCGGGGAACGGCATGACTATGTCCGCGTCCACCGGAGCCTCCTTGGCCAGCATGGCGCCCATGGCCTTGCGCCGCTCGTAAACCACGTCGCCGAAGATATGGGAATCGGGACGAGCAAAATAAATAAGCTCGAAGATGCACTTGCTGCACCGGGTCGGCTCGGCGAACCTGTGGGAAGTCAACTGGTTCTTGTGAACCACGACCATCTCACCCGGGTCCAGGGGGCGCAGGTAGTCGGCCTCGACGAGGTCGAAGGCGCAGGTCTCGGACGCGAATACGTACTTGTCCCCGACCCGGCCCAGAACCAGGGGCCGGAACCCGTGGGGGTCCTTGACCGCGATCATCTTGTCGTTGGCCAGAATGAGCATGGAATAAGCGCCGCGCACACGGTTGCACGCCTTGCCCACGGCTTCCTCGATGGTCTCGGACTCGTGCAGGTACTTGATAATCAGGTGGGCGAAGACTTCGGTGTCCATGGTGGTCTGGAAGATGGACCCATTGGCCTCCAGCTCGGAACGAAGCTCGAAGGTATTGACCAGGTTGCCGTTGTGGGCCACGGCCAGACGCAAATCGCCGTGGCGGACCAAAAACGGCTGGGCGTTGCGAATGAGCGACGCGCCCGTGGTGGAATAGCGGATGTGGCCCATGGCGATGGACCCTTTCAGTTCCTTGCTCAGATGCCGCTCGTTGAAGACGTCGGCCACCAGGCCCATACCCTTCTGCTCACGAATCTTTTCGCCGTCCCAAGTAACGATGCCCGCGGATTCCTGTCCGCGATGCTGCAACGCGTAAAGACCAAAATAGGTCATACGCGCCGCCTCCTTGTTTCCGTAGATGCCGAAAAGACCGCAATACTCTTTTTTCATGAAGACTCTCTCGTGTGTCCGGCTTGCTAGCCGTAATATTCCTGCAGGCTCTTCACTTGCAGCCCGGTTTGTCTCAATTCACATATTGCCTGCACCACAGCACGCGCCCCGGACACCGTAGTGGTATAAGGGAGGCCGTACAGAAGCGCATTCTGACGGATCATCTTGGCGTCGCCCACGGTCTTTTTTCCCGAGGGCGTATTGATGACCAGGTCGAAGACTCCGTTCTTGATATGGTCGATCACGTGAGGCCGCTGGCCTTCGTGAACCTTGTGGACCTTCTCCACATTGACGCCCTTGCTCGCCAGGAACTCAGCGGTGCCGCCCGTGGCCGCGATCTTGAAGCCCATGGCCTCGAAGTCCTTTGCCACCAGCACGATCTTGGCCTTGTCCCAGTCGTTGACGGACATGAAGACCGTGCCCGAGGTGGGCAGCTTCTGGCCCGCGCCCAGTTGCGACTTCATGTAGGCCAGACCGAAACTCGGGTCGATGCCCATGACCTCGCCGGTGGAACGCATCTCGGGTCCAAGCAGCACGTCCACGTTGGGGAAGCGGTTGAACGGAAACACGGACTCCTTGACCGAGACGTGTCCCCTCTTGCGCATGGTCCAGGGATTGAGGTCCTTGAGCTTCTCGCCGAGCATGACCCGGGTGGCCAGCTTGGCCAGGGGAACGCCCGTGGCCTTGGACACGAAGGGCACCGTGCGCGAGGCACGCGGGTTGACCTCGATGATGTAGACCTCATGGTCCTTGATGGCAAACTGGACGTTCATCAGCCCGACAACACCCAGCTCCTTGGCCATGGCGATAGTCTGCCGCTCGATCTCGCGAATGAGCTCGGCGGACAGGGAGTACGGCGGCAACACCGAGGCGGAGTCGCCCGAGTGGATGCCCGCCTCCTCGATGTGCTCCATGACCCCGCCGATATAGACATCCTCGCCGTCGGCAAGGGCATCCACGTCCACTTCGATGGCGTATTCGAGGAACTTGTCGATGAGGGTCGGATGCTCCGGGGAAACCAGAGCCGAATGGCGGAAATAGTGGTCGAACTCGTCCATGGAGTAGACGATGTCCATACCCCTGCCGCCGAGCACGTAGGACGGGCGCAGGACCAGGGGGAAGCCGAGCTTGGACGCGATCTCGCGCGCCTCGACCATGGACATGGCCGTTCCGTTGGCCGGCTGCCTGAGATTCAGCTTGTTCAGGAACTGCTTGAACCGCTCACGGTCCTCGGCGCGGTCGATGGCGTCCGGGCTGGTGCCTATGAGCGGCACGCCCGCATTCATCAGCCTGAGCGCGAGGTTGAGCGGGGTCTGGCCGCCGAACTGCACGATGACGCCGTCCGGCTTCTCGAACTCGATGATGTTCATGACATCCTCGAAGGTCAGGGGCTCGAAGTAGAGCTTGTCCGAGGTGTCGTAGTCTGTGGAGACGGTTTCCGGGTTGGAGTTGACCATGATCGACTCCACGCCCAGCTCCTTCAGCGTGAAGGAGGAATGACAGCAGCAGTAGTCGAACTCGATGCCCTGGCCGATGCGGTTCGGTCCGCCGCCCAGGATGACGATCTTCTTGCGGTCCTCGCGGACGTTCTCCTGCCCACTCTCGTAAGTGGAGTAATAATATGGAGTATAGGCCTCGAACTCCGCAGCGCAGGTATCAACGAGATAATAGGTGGGTTGGACGCCAAGCTCCTTTCTCAGGGAGCGCACCATATCCTCGCTGATCCTCCACATAGCCGCCAGTTGCGGATCGGAGTAACCGAACTCCTTGGCCTTGCGAAGCATTTCGGCCATGCCGTCGGCCTCCGGGGTCACGCCCTCGCGCTTGCCGAACTCGATAAGCTCGCGCTCCATGGCGATAATGTCGGCGAACTGGCGCAGGAACCACGGATCGATCTTGGTGGCCTCGTGCAGTTCCTCCTCGGTCATGCCGCACAACAGCGCGCCGCGCAGGGCGTAAATGCGCTGGGAGTTGGGGCGGTGCAAAAGCTTGAGAATCTCGTTCTTGTCGAATTCGAGGTCATGGAACTCGCCGCCCAGACCGAAATGGCCGGTTTCAAGCGAGCGAAGGCCCTTCTGCAACGCCTCCTTGAAGGTCCGTCCGATGGCCATGGTCTCGCCCACGGATTTCATGGCCGTGGTCAGATAATCATCGGTGCCGGGAAACTTCTCGAAGGTGAACCTGGGAATTTTGACCACGCAATAGTCAATGGCCGGCTCAAAGGAGGCCATGGTCTCGCGGGTGATGTCGTTGGGAATCTCGTCCAGGGTGTAGCCCACGGCCAGCTTGGCCGCGATCTTGGCGATGGGGAAGCCTGTGGCCTTGGAGGCCAGGGCCGAGGAACGGGACACGCGCGGGTTCATCTCGATGATTATCAGTTCGCCGTCCTCGGGATTGATCGCGAACTGGACGTTGGACCCGCCGGTTTCCACGCCGATCTCGCGCATGACCGCCAGCGAGGCGTCGCGCAAGCGCTGATACTCGTCGTCCGTCAAGGTCTGGGCCGGGGCCACGGTCACCGAGTCGCCGGTGTGCACGCCCATGGGGTCCAGGTTCTCGATGGAGCAGATGATGACACAGTTGTCCTTCTTGTCCCGCATGACCTCCAGCTCGTACTCCTTCCAGCCGAGGATGGAGCGTTCGAGCATGATCTCGTGCTTCATGGACAGGGCCAGGCCGTTGGCGCAAATCTGCTCCAGCTCCTCCATGTTGTAGGCCACGCCGCCGCCCGAGCCGCCCAGAGTGTAAGCGGGCCGGACAATGATCGGAAACGGGATCTTCTCGCCCCACTCGCGGACATCGTCCATGCTTCGGCAGATGCCGCTCTCAGGCATCCCCAGGCCGATGTTCTGCATGGCGGCGCGGAATTCCTCACGGGATTCCGCCTTGTTGATGACGTCGATATCCGCGCCGATGAGTTCGACGTCATATTTTTCGAGCACGCCCATGTCGGCCACGGCCAAGGCCGTGTTCAACCCGGTCTGCCCCCCCAAAGTTGGCAAAAGAGCGTCGGGACGCTCTTTCTCAATGATTCGGGCAACGGTTTCGGGCTCAATTGGCTCGATATAGGTAGCGTCGGCCAGCTCCGGATCGGTCATGATGGAGGCCGGATTGGAGTTGACCAGGACTACCTCGTACCCCTCCTCCTTGAGCGCCTTGAGGGCCTGGGTACCGGAATAATCGAACTCGCAGGCCTGGCCGATGACGATGGGGCCGGACCCGATCAGCATGATCTTCTTAATATCTGTGCGTTTGGGCATTATGCTCGAAGTAGTTGAAGTTACGGCGGTATTCGAGGGAAGCGCGCAGCCCCGTTCCCTCAGCCCGGCAAGGCACCACCGCCGCCCGCCGGACAAGCAAACTTTATTATAAGGTTATCCCCCGAAACGCAACGGTTATATCGGCGCGACCGTAGACGAAAGGAGACAACCCATCACCAATCCTAAGCATCCTGAGCAAGTTTGCAAGCAACGGCTTAAAGTTCGCAGATTCCCGTTGACAGGCCCATTGTTGATACCTATTCTCAACCTCAACGCAATCTTTGAGGGATTATTCAGCGATGCAAAAGCCTTTGACAGAATTTCCGACCGGCTCTGTTGTACGTATTTCCGGTATAGACGGCGGCCGTCAGGCGCGCTCCAGAATGCTCGCCCTGGGCATGACCCCCGGCTGCCCGGTAACGGTGCTGAGCGGCGGCTCCAAGGGGTGCCGAGTGCGTGTGCGCGGCTCCGACGTAGTGTTATGTTGCGGTCTGGCCGCAAAAATCCTGGCCGTGCTCGACTCCTCGGACGAAGGCCCCCGGTGCACATGCTGTCCCGGTCCGCGCGCCCGAGCGTCCTAGTTCTCCCCTTCGACGTTTCTTATTGAAGGCCGTCCACCCGGACGGTCTTTCACGCTCCCCGCCCATAGCCGATTATACTTGTCCGTTGCTCCAGCCCGGTGCTAATCTAAGGAAAAGCCCGGAGCTTCACATGCCCGACACCATCAGAATCGGCATCAGCGCATGTCTGGCCGGTCACAAGGTCCGCTACGACGGAACAACGGCCAAGGCCGAACATCTCACCGGGACTCTGGCCAAATACCTGGAGTTCGTCCCGGTGTGCCCGGAGGCGGCCTGCGGCATGGGCGTGCCCAGAGAAGCCGTGCGCCTGGTCGGCGATCCGAAAAGCCCCCGTCTCAAGGGACGGCAGACCGGCAGGGACTGGACCGACACCATGCACGCCTGGGCCGAATCCTTCCTCCCGGAATTGGAAAAGGCCCGACTGTGCGGATTCATCTTCAAGGCCAAATCACCGTCCAACGGCATAGGCCGGGTCAAGGTCTACCGCGAATCTGGCGGCCAGCCCGCCAGCTATGCGGGCGTCGGCATCTTCGCCGCCATGGTCATGAAACGATTTCCCCTGCTCCCCGTGGAGGACGACGGCCGTCTGCACGACATCGGCCTGCGAGCCAATTTCATCGAGCGTATCTTCACCGAGCGCCGCTGGCAGCAATTTCTGGACAACTCCCCTTCCCGGCGAGGACTCATCGACTTCCACACCCGTCACAAGATGCTCATTCGATCCCACGACGTGACCGGCTACCGCGAACTGGGCCGGATAGTGGCCGAAAACGGAAACTCCGACGCCCTGTTCCGCCGCTATCATGACCGGCTGGCCCGGGCCATGGCCCTCAAACCCACGGTACGCAAGAACGTGGACGTACTCATGCACATCCTCGGCTACTTCAAGAAGCTGCTCTCCGCCGACGAAAAACGGGAATGCCTCGAACTTATAGAGAGCTACCGCAATGAACTGGTCCCGCTTATCGTGCCCGTAACGCTGTTCAACCACTATGTACGCAAGTACGACGTCCGCTACCTGCGCGACCAATATTACCTCGCCCCCCACCCGTTGGACCTCAAGCTGCGCAACCACGCATGAAAAAAGCCCCCGCGACAACCGTTGCGGGGGCTTCCTGCTTCAAAATTTTGCACGCTACGAAAACGCAGAATGCTCCGGCTCCAGGTTGAGCCGCACGCCCTTTACATCGCCTCCACCGGCCAGCCATGTCCGCAGCAACTCCCTATTCCGAAAAATCACCGGATGCGGGCAGCCATACCCGGCCTGATCCAACAGTCCCGCCGCCTGATCCGGGTAGTGCTTGGCAGCGGAGAGACAGGCCAGCAGATTCAGGCACAGGTCGTTCATGGGAAAACGCAGGGTCATGGCCTTGCCCAACGGCAGCATGACGTCGCCAAGACGCCCCGCTTGGAAATAGGCCACGGCCAGATCGAACTGGGCCGCGTGCAACCCCGGCAAACGGTCCGTTATGGCCTCACGTTCGGCCACGGTGTAGGAGATTCTCTCGGCGGCGTAGGACGCACCTTCCAGATTGCGGATGCATACCTCAAACCCGTATCGTCTGGCCCAGAACAACCCTTCAACGGCCTCGTCCGGGTCAAGGCGCATTTCCAATCGCTGGCAGCCAGCCAACCGCATGGCCTTGAGCAGCCCACCCGTGGGCACGGTGTCCATCCGCGCGCTCCAAAGGACGTTCAGGTCGCGCACGCGCATGTCCAGGCACATGGCCACGACCTTCGCATGATCCGCGAACATGGCGACGTCTTCGAAGGCCAAAGCGGACAGCCCACGCTCGTTCACCGCGCGTTCCACCTCGTCCAGGCTCCAAATCCCATCGAAGCGGACAACGCCGTGCGCAAACGGATGCTTTTCCGTATCGCCCCAGCCGGGCGAAATTGTCCTTGGTTCAACACGCATACAACACCTCGGCAGCCCGTTTTTTGACGCTTCGAGCATACCTGACAGGCAATATTGCAAACACTTTGCCAAAAGAGGATCGATAAAGGGAAAAGACGAAGAATGAGCCATTTTCACGGGGAATTGGCCGATGTCCGAAAAAACCGGAAATGGAGCCGCACCCTCCCACCGAGGTTTTGCCTCCTGGACATGCCCACTTAAAATGGATTCCTTGCCGTCCTGCGCCCCCGCCTCATGCGAGTAGTCCGGGCAAAACGGAAAACAACGCGCCACGCCCGACGAATGCGCGGCATGAACGCTCCGTTTCCCAAAAAGAAAGGCCCCCGAAACGAGGGCCTTTCAGCGGGATATTCAATTTCGGCGGTTAGCTGACCTTGCTGCCGGGAGCGACCTCCCCGGAGGGAGTGAGAAGCTCCATGCCGTTGTCGGTCTTGACGGCCAGGATCATGCCCTGGGAAAGCTGTTTGCGCAGCTTGCGGGGCTTGAGGTTGGCGACCACGACCACCTGTCGGCCGACGAGGTCCTCGGGCGTGAAGAAGTCGGCTATGCCCGCTACGACCTGACGCAGATCCTTGTCGCCGGTATCGACCTTGACGATAAGAAGCCGGTCCGCGTCGGGATGCTTCTCCACCGACTTGACCGTGCCCACGCGCAGGTCGACCTTCTGAAAGTCCTCGAACTCGATCTCGGAGACAGTCTCTTCCGCCGCCTTGTCGTTCTTCTTGGAAGCTTTCTTGGCCTTCTTCGCGGGCTTTTCCTGGGCCTCTTCCTCGGGCAGATCCACACGGGGGAAGAGATTGGAGGTCTTGGCCACGGTGATGTCGGACTCCAGCAGGCCCCAGACGTCCAGCTCCTTGGGCAGGTTGACCTTTTCCGGGGCAAAAGCGATGCCGAGCTGTTCGAGCATTTTCTCGGACGCCTCGGGCATGACCGGCCACAGGTGCACGGCGATCTTGCGCATGTTCTCAAGGAGCACGTAAATGACCGTGGACAACCGCCCGGTGTTGTTCTCCTTGAAGAGCGTCCAAGGGGCGGTCTCGTCGATATACTTGTTCAGGCCGCGCACCAGTTCCCACAATCCCTCAAGGGCGCGGGAAAACTTCAGTTCGGAGAAGAAATCCTGGAAGGACTTCATGGCGTCCTGACCAAGCTTCTTGATCTCCGCGTCCACCACGTCCTCCACGTCGGGGCTGGGAATCTGGCCGCCGAAGTACTTGTGGGTCATGGACAGAGTGCGGTTGAACAGGTTGCCCAGATCGTTGGCCAAATCCGCGTTGAGACGGCCGACCAGCGCCTTTTCGGAAAAGCTGGAATCCTGGCCAAAGGACATCTCGCGCAGCAGGAAGTAGCGGAAGGCGTCCAGACCGTAGGCATCCTTCATGGCCAGAGGCTCGACCACATTGCCGATGGACTTGGACATCTTGGTGTCCTCCACCAGCCAGTAGCCGTGCACGTTGAGGTGCTGGTACGGCTCAATTCCGGCCGCTTTGAGCATGGTCGGCCAGAACACCGCATGGGGCTTGAGGATATCCTTGGCCACCAGATGGTTGGCTGCGGGCCAGAATTTCTTGAACTTGTCGCTGTCGGGGTATCCCAGAGCGGCCACATAGTTGATGAGCGCGTCGAACCAGACATAGGTGACGTAATCGGAATCGAAAGGCAGCTCGATGCCCCAGGTCAGGCGGGACTTGGGACGGGAGATGCACAGGTCTTCGAGCTCACCGGATTCAAGCAGGGAAACGACCTCGTTCTTGTAACGCTCGGGCCGGATGAAATCCGGATGCGTCTCGATGTGTTCCAGAAGCCAGTCGCGGTACTTGGACATTTTGAAGAAGTAGTTCTTCTCCGCGATGTACTCGGGCTTGGTCTGGTGGTCCGGGCACAGTCCGTTGACCAGTTCCTTCTCGGTGTAAAACCGCTCACAGCCGAAGCAGTAATGGCCTCCGTATTCGCCGAAATAGATATCTCCGGCGTCATAGACCTTCTGCAGAATCTGCTTGACGACTTCCTTGTGCCTCGGCTGAGTGGTACGAATGAAGTCGTTGTTGGAAATGTTCATGTTCGGCCAGAGGTCCTCGAAGAGCTTGCTGATGACGTCAACATACTCCTGCGGAGTCTGGCCGTTGCTTTCCGCGGCCTGGACGATCTTGTCTCCATGTTCGTCGGTGCCGGTCAGAAAGTAAGTCTCCTCGCCCATGAGCCGATGAAACCGATTCAGGGAATCGGCCACGGTGGTGGTATACGCGTGGCCCAAATGGGGCTTGGCGTTCACGTAATAAATGGGCGTGGTGATGTAAAAGCGTTGCAATTCGGATTCTCCTTGTCGTGGCGAAATCGTGCGCCCGAACGGGCGCTACTTCTTGGGAGGCCTGCGTCTGCGCCTTCTGGGTCTGCGTGCGCGCTTGGACTTGGCGTCGTCGCCTTCGTCGGAACCGGCGGCAGCCTGCTCGGGGCCACCCGCCTTGCGTGGAACGTCCTTGCGGGGACGACGTTTGCGTTCGTCCCTGACCTGTTTGGCCTCTGTAACGGGTTCCGCGTTTTGTTCGGGCTGGGCGGGCTGTTTGCCGCCTTTGCCGCTCGCCGCGCCGGACGGCACGGGATGGCGACCGCCTCTGCGCCCCTTGGGAGCAGCGACCCGGGCCTTGGCTTCCGCCTTGGCCGCGTCGCTCGGCGGCTTGTTAACTATTTCATTCCATTCGTCAATGGAAACTTCCTGCTCTTCGAAATTTTCGTCAAGCAAGGAAAGGGATTTCTTGAAAAAATTGGACCGCAGGACCTTCACTGTACCAAGCGATGTCTGGTACTTCTTGCCCACGCGCGGACACATGCCGTGAAACTCCTCATATCCCTTCTGCTCAAAGCTCAGACAACAGAGCAGCCTTCCGCAAATGCCTGAAATTTTAGTAGGATTAAGGAAAAGATTCTGTTCCTTGGCCATCTTGATGGTCACGGGCACAAACTTGCGCATGAACCGGCGGCAGCAGCACATCTGGCCGCAGTTGCCAATGGCTCCGAGCATCTGCGTCTCGTGGCGAACGCCGATCTGCCGAAGCTCGATACGGGTACGGTATTCCTTGACCAGATCCTTGATAAGCTCGCGAAAATCTATGCGGCCCGGCGCAGTGAAATAGAAGACCATTTTGGAGCGATCGAAAAAGACCTCCACATCCACCAGCTTCATGCCCAGCTTGTGGCTGCTGATGCAGGCGCGGCAGAACTTGAAGGCATCCCTGGACAGGACTTCGTTTTCGGCTACGGCCTCCATGTCCTTGTCATTGGCCAGTCTGTAGATGACCTTGTGGCCGTCTTCATCCTCGCCGCTCCCCTCCTTGGGGGCCTGGCGGACGAGAATGACCTTGCCCAGTCCCATGCCCTGATCGGTCTTGACGATGACGTGCTGCCCTTCGCGGACTACGAACGGGCCGGAGCCGAAATAATACACCTGTCCGTAATCATTAAATTTAACACCAAGTATTTGGCTCATGGATTAGTATCCTATATAAAAGCCCCCCGTCTGTGGAGGGAGTGAGTATCGCGCAAAGATGAACAACATATTAGAAAACGGCTTCAACTTCAAATCCGTTTGGGAACGCGAAGCCGGATGCCGCCTCATGGCACGGCATCCGGCTGTAATATCTTCGAATCGGCCCGAAGGCCTTTTTCAGATGAGCCCCAGGCTCTTGATCTCGCTCATGAGCTTCTCTTCGTCGATGGGCTTGACCAGATAGGAGGTGGCTCCTCCGAGAAAAAAAGCGTCGTGGGTTTCCTTTTCGTCCGCGAGCATGGTGGTGACGATGACCTTGGACTCGCTGTGCGGACCTATGCCGTGCTCCTGTTCCAGGGCGCGGATTTCCCGCAGGGCCTGCTGGCCGTCCAGTTCGGGCATAAGCAGATCGAGACAGACCAGGTCATAGGGCTCCTTGTCCAGCAGACCGCGTCTGAAGGCCTCGATGGCCTCCTCGCCATTCACGGCGATGTCGCATTTGGCGACCTGGCGCAGGATCTCATGGATCATGTTCCTGCTGTAAAAATCGTCATCCACGATCAACGCTTTCATGTCTCGCCCTCCTATCTGTCTGACCATCTCTGGGTCGGAGTTACGTTTCAATGTCACTTTCTCAAGAAAAACGCAACAGTTCGCCCTGGCGGAATCGGCACGGCGCACCCCCTACAGTTCGAGCTCCATGCCCTCCCGGGCCAGCTCGAAACGCACGCCGCTCCCCTTCCATCTGGCCCGCAAACGGGCTTCAAGTTCGTCCAGGTCCTCGTCCGTGCGCTCCATGTCGTGATGGGTCAACACGACAAGCCCGGCACCTGCGTCGCGGGCCATTTCCAGAGCGGAATCCATGGAGCCGTGCCCCCACCCCCGCTTAACGGCGAACTCCTCCGAGGTGTACTGGGCGTCCACCACAAGCAGATCAACGCCTCGCAAACGGTCGAGAATGGTCCGATTGCGCTGTTCCACCAGGGACGCATACATCTCGAAATCCCTGTCTTCCGGCGAGTAGATGTTGACGAACGGCTCATGGTCGCCGGTGAAAAACATGGATTTGCCGTCGCATTGCACCAGATAGCCGAAATTCGGCGCGGGGTGATTCATGAGCAGCGGAGAGACCCGGGCGAACCCCAGGTCAACGGTCTCGCCGTCGGCCAGAGTGCGGCATTCGAGATCGGCGGAAAGTTCGGCCGCTCGCACCGGGAAAAACGGGTATTCCATTTGCCGGTCCAGCACGGCCTCGATGCCGGTCATGTTCAGGGGATCGGCGGGACCGTAAAGGGTCACGCGGCGGCCGGGCAGGAAAAGCGGGAGAAAAAACGGCAACCCGGAGATATGATCCCAATGGAGATGGGTAATAAAAATATCGCAGGACGCGACCCCTTCGGCGACCAGCTCCCGTCCCAGCCCCCGGATGCCGGTTCCCGCGTCGAGGATGAGCAGCCCGCCGTGGTCCCCCCGCACCTCAATGCAGGTGGTGTTGCCTCCGTACCGGACGGTTTTCGGTCCGGGAACAGGCAGTGAGCCGCGCGTGCCTCGGAACCGAATACGCATCAGCGGGCCTCCCCAAGCTTGATGAAAATGCGTGCGTTCTCCACTTCCTCGCCCAGGGAAGGCAGATCCGCGACAAGCTCGTCCATGGTCACGCCGAAACGGTCGGCCACCCCGGGGGGCAGCGGCTCCACTTCGTAGTTTCCGGCCGAGCCGAAGGAAAGTTTCTTGCTTATCTGGTTGGCGGCGAACAGGCAGTCGTTGACCAGGGAATCCCCGCCATCGCCGAGGGAATGGTGGGTGGCGATGGCTTCCCGAAGTTCACCGGGCAGATGCCATTTCCCGGCCAGCAACCCGCCTATGTCGGCATGGGTAATCCCTATGGTCTTCAACTCGCAACGGTGCAGGACGGTGCCCGGCTCCGCGCATTCGCTGGCGATGGTCGCGTACTCGTCCGGCATATACAGGGCGAAGACAACCTTGCCGATATCGTGCAGCAGGCCCGCCGCGAAATAATCGGCCGCATCGTCGCGGGGAACGCCGAGCCTGCGGCCGAGCATGGAGGCGCAGGCGGCCACGGCCAGGGAATGAAGCCAGAACGCGCCCATATCCATCCGCCGGGACGCGGACTTGGGTATGGCCCCCACTGCGGCCAGCCCCAGGGCCACATTCTTGAGCGTGTTCAGCCCGAGATAGACACTGGCGTGACTGATGGATGAAATTTCGCGGGACAGCCCGAAAAAAGGAGAATTGACCAGACGCAGGATTTTGAGCGTGAAGACGGGGTCCAGCTTGATGACCTCAACCAGATCCTTTTGGGAACAGTTGATATCCCCGGCCAATTCCACGACCTGGTGCACGCTTTCGGGAAAGGCGGGCATCCTCTCCACGGCTTCAAGCATTTTCCGTCTGACGTCGTCGTTCATGAATCCATCCGTCTTTGCCGGAGCGCTCCCAAGGCGCAGCCGACCGCACTCAATCCATTCTAGAAACAGAACCTATCCGCACTCCTATATCAGGAGTGTGCCTCTGGCAAGCAGAGCCCGCAACCCAAGGCGAAACCAACAACACGCCGTTCGAACCATCCCACCGACAAACCACCCGGCCATTCCGGGCCGTGGTCCAGACTCCGCCCTCCGCCGCCGCACAGGCCGCCTCCTTCACCACCCGGGCCGGAAACCCGTATCGGTTCATGAACCCGTTGGAACAGAGGATCGCCTCCGGCCCCACCGCCGCGTAAAAGCCTTTGACGAAGCTGCCCCGGCTACCGTGATGCGGGAGAACCAGAACCTCGGCCGACAGGTCCATCCCGCCGCCAAGCAGTTCGCGGATGCCCCTGCTTCCCACGTCCCCGGGCAGCAAGGCCAGGGGGCGTCCGTCACGTTCCAGGCGCAGGACGAGCGATCGCTCGTTGGCCCTGGTCTCATCACACCCTTCGCCCGGATGCAACACGACCATCCTCGCGCCGGACGCCAATTCCACCGAATCCCCGGTGGACAGAGCGACGGGGACCACTCCACTCCCGGGCAGGACCCGCCGCAAACGCTTGCCGGTCAGGCCTCGGGGCAACATGCCGTTCGTGTAGAACGCGCCCACGTCGAAACGCTCGATGAAAAACGGCAGCCCATGGCTATGGTCCACATCCGGATGCGACAGGAATATGCCGTCCAGCCGGGGCGGCCTGCCTATGGTCAGGCTCGGCCCGACCACGGCCTCGCCCAGATCGAAGGTGGGCGATCCTCCGCCGGTGTCCACCAGCCAGCGATGCCCGCCGGGCAGGGACACGACAAGGGATTGACCAAGCCCCACGTCAAGCATGGCGAGGCTCGTCCGGTCGCGGCTGTCCTCGGCCATGACCTGAACATGGGGCGCAACGAGCAGAACAAAGCCGATCCCGGCGAGCAGGACCGGAACCCGCCGCCCGCGCAGGCAAACAGCCGCCGTCACCAGAAGCAGGGTAAAGCCGAGCAGCTCCGGCCACATGGGACGGAGGACGGCGAAGACCGGCGTAAACCCGGCTCCCTGCGCCGCGTCGAGCAACAGGAGCAGCCCGTCCGCGATGCGGGCGGCCCACCCCAACAGGAGTGCTCCGGCCGGTGCTGTCCAGCCAAAAACGGTCAACAACATTCCAAGCAGTCCGAGGGGCATGACCGCGAACCCGAGCACCGGCAGCCAGATCAAATTGAGCAGGAGATTAGGGCAAAACGTGCCGAAATACACGGAAACCAGCGGCATGATGGCCACGGTGGCGCAGACGCTGACCGCGATCACGCCCGCCGCCCAATAAAACAGACGCGCCGGCAGACTGCGCCCGACGTAAAAGAGGGACCGGAAAAGAGGATAGAGCAGACCGATCCCGGCCACGGCGGCCAGGGACATCTGCAACCCGAGATCGAACGCGGACAGAGGCGAGACGAAAATTATGGCCGCAAGGGCGAAGAACAGTCCGTCCATGAGCACCCTGCCCCGTCCCTGAAGCAGCAGGACTCCCCAGAAGCCGAACATGACGGACGCCCGGATCAGCGAAGCGGACGGCTGACCGAGCCAGGCGTAGGCGAGAACCAGAGGCGCGGCCAGAAGCACGGCCAGCTTGGGACGCGGCAGATACAGCAGCAGGCCGGGCCATAACCGCCCGGCCAGCCAGGCCAAAGCAAACCCCATGGCGGCCACGAATCCAACATGCAGGCCGGACAGGGCCAGGGTATGGGCCAGTCCCGCACTTCGGGTGGCGTCCATGGTGGCCTGATCCAGACGCGAACGGTCGCCCGTGGTCAGCGCCAGTACCATGGCCCCGCCCCGTGTGTCCGGCAGGGTTCGGGCCACCAGCGCGCGCAGACCCGCCCGCATTCCGGCCAGGGACAGCGCGGGCCGTTCACCCCAGACAGGCTTGTTCCGGCTCACCGGCCAACCCCGCCAAAAAACGGATTGCCGTTGCCAGTACCATTCGAAATCCCACATCCCGGGGTTGCCGAAACTGCGCACCGGCACCACCCGGCACACGACACGCGCACGCTGGCCGGGCAGAGGCGCGTAATTCGTGTTGCGAAGGGACAGGGCCACCCCGCCGGGCAGGGGCTCGCCCGGCTTGCCGTCCTCCCGGTCCAAAATCACCTGCTTCAGGATCACCCGCAACCGATTCCCGGTACGCGGCTCGGCCCTGTCCACCACCCCTTCCAGGACCACGGCTTTTCTGGCCGCCACCCGTTCGGGTATGGCGTCAGGCAGTGTAGGCGTCCGTTGTGAGGCATACGCGAAACCGAAAAACGCGCACAGGATCACAGCCCACACAGGCAACCGGCACGCCGATCCGCGCAACACGCTATCGGCCACGGCCAGCAGCGACAGGGCCGCGACGGCGGCAAGGGGAAAACGAATCCCCAGAATTCCTATGACAAAGGCAAGCAGATAGGTCTGCCACGGCAACAACCCCGGCATCGACGCGTCGTATGTCCAGCAAGCATCCCTCACCCCCCTTCCGTTATCAGGAAGCCGCCCGTTGAGAAAGAGGCGGAATTCCTCCCGCTCCTCAACCAAAGACGCATACAAAAAGGCCGGGATCATTGCTGACCCCGGCCTTGCCTTCACATTATTACAACTTAACCGCTGACGCGCTTGATCCTCGCGCCCACACCGGAGAGCTTGGCCTCGATATTTTCATACCCACGATCGAGGTGGTAGATGCGCTCGATGGTGGTCGTGCCTTCGGCGGCCAGCCCGGCCAGGACCAGGGAGGCGCTGGCGCGGAGATCGGAGGCCATGACGGGCGCGCCCTTGAGCTTGCCCACGCCATGAACCATGGCGGTGCGCCCCTTGAGCCGGATATCCGCTCCCAGACGGACCAGTTCGAGGACGTGCATGAAACGATTTTCGAAAATCTTCTCCTCGATGGTCCCGGTGCCCTTGCCGAAGCACATGAGCGCCATGAGCTGGGCCTGCATGTCCGTGGGGTAGCCGGGATGCGGAAGCGTGGTCACGTCCACGTTTTCAAGCAGGCCGTTGGCCCTGCGGACCAGGACGTAATTCTCCTCTTCCTGGAGCCAGAGGCCCATCTCGCGCAGCTTGTAGCTGACCGCGTCCAGGTCATGGAACGGGCAGTCCAGAATTTCCAGTTCGCCGCCGGTGATGGCCGCGGCGACCATGTAGGTCCCGGCCTCGATGCGGTCGGGCATGATGCGGTACTCGCACCCTTTAAGGGCAGACACGCCCTCGATGTGCAGGACGCTGGTCCCCTGCCCGGTGATCTTCGCTCCGCAGGCGTTGAGGAAATTGGCCAGGTCAACGACCTCGGGCTCACGGGCTGCGTTCTCGATCTCGGTTTCACCCTCGGCAAGGGTTGCGGCCATGAGAATGTTCTCGGTGCCGCCCACAGTGGGAAAGTCCAGGGTGATCCGGGCTCCCTTGAGGCCGGACTTGCAAACTCCCTTGATGTAGCCTTCGGTAATCTCGAATTCCGCGCCCATGCGCTCGAAGCCGCGCAGGTGCAGATCAACGGGGCGCGCGCCGATGGCGCAGCCGCCGGGCAGGGCGACCTTGGCCTCGCCGAGGCGCGCCAGAAGCGGACCGAGGCAGAGAACCGAAGCGCGCATGGTCTTGACCAGATCATAGGGGGCCTCGGGCTTGAGCCCGGTGCACAGACTGGTGACAGTGTTGTCCTCGAAGGTGGTTTCACAACCGAGGATGTTGAGCAGCTTCAAGGAGGTGCGGATATCCGCCAAACGCGGAACGTTGGTCAGGGACACCTTTCCCTCGGCCAGGAGACAGGCCATGAGAATAGGCAGGGCCGCGTTTTTCGCGCCGCTGACCTGAATGCTGCCCTGCAGCGGAACGCCGCCCTCAATGATAAGTTTATCCATGTGTATCCTTTTTTGATTCTTTTGCTTGACCGTGAGAAAAAGCTTGGTTAAACCAGCCCCTCACACGGTGGGTGTAGCTCAGTTGGTAGAGCACCTGGTTGTGGCCCAGGTGGCCGTGGGTTCAAGTCCCATCACTCACCCCAGACGAACTCATAAGGGCGGAACTTCGGTTCCGTCCTTTTCGTTTTCCGGAGAGGAGGAACCGGCTCCGTCGAGTAGCTCCAGCAGCCGCCCGGCGCCGTGGGGCCTCAATTTCTTCTCGAAAAGGATGGCGTCGGGGGCACCGCCCTCCACGCCGCTGAATGCCTGATTCAGCCCGATGCGATTGGAAAAACCGCCGGTGTTCAGGGCCATGCCCGCATAAAGGCCGGAACGCTCTCCCACGAAATAGATATCCCCGGACTCGTAAAACTCGGGAGTCTCGTTGACGTCGTACTCGGCGTTCAGGGCGACAATCCTGGCCTGACCGCGCAACACCGCGCCCGTCTCCAGGATATAACGGACGTCGTCCTCGTGCATGACGATCATCAGGCCGGACTGTTTAGTCACGCCCGCCTGTAACCCCCAGCCAACGGAAGTCCTCGACATGAAGACCGGGCCGGTCCATCCCTGATCGGTGCGGGCGGCCAGCAACGCGTTGCCGCCGCCAAGCGAAAAGAAGAAGCTCACATCTCCCACCGCCGGAAGGATGACAACCCCCCTGGCCTGATCGAGCAGCTTGCGCAACCGGCCGTCCTTGTCTTTCTCCAGCCATTGGGTCAGCAGCCCGGAGGATTCGTCCACAAGGGCCTGGGCCGTTCCACGGTCGGTGGCCGCCCCCTTCGCGGACGAGACTCCGCACCCGGCAAGCAGGGCCAGCAACAGCAAAACGGACACGATGTAGGTTACGCGTATCGACATAGCCCTGCCCTAAAGTGTGCGTCCTACCCTGTCAAGAACGTTTGCGCAGGCGGCGAACGTCGCCCACGCGCACGGTCAATTTTTCCTTGTCGAAATATTCCAGGACCGGAATGAGATACTTCCGGGACAGCCCGGTAATATCCTTGAAGTCCGGCGCGGACATCTCCTCGTGATCGACGAAGAAGCCGACGATCCCGTCCCGTATCCCGTTCAGGGCCTGGGCGTGATAATACATGTCGTCCTTGACGCGGACCAACTCTCCCTGGTCCTGCAAGAGCCGCAGCACGGGCGCGGCCTGCTTGGCGGTCATCCCGAGGGGGTCAAGGACATCCTTGAGATTCGGCGGCGTGACCCCGCCCCCGGCATAGGCTCCGAGGATGGTCTCGCGCACCTTGGCCTGATCCGAGGCAAGGGAGACCTTGTGCCCCTTGAGCCGGAAGACATCCTGATCGATCTCGATCTCGCCCTTCTTGAGCAGCCGCTCCAGAAGGAAGTGCATGAGCTTGGGCGGCAGGTCCCGGCCCCATGACGAAGCCAGTTCGCCCCGCTGCACGCCGGGTTTCATGGATTCCCTTCGGTGGAACTCCGCCAGGAAGTCGAGCAGTTCCGAAGCGAGCCTGTCGGCCAGCGCGCCGCCCGCATACCGGCGGGCCTCCTTGTCGAAAAGCACGGCGCGCTGCTGGCCGCCAAGCAGACCGAGGGTCTTTTCCAGCCCCTTGGTTTCCAGGTTGGTCATGGTCAGCAGCTCGGCAAAGCTCACGCCCTTGGGCCCGGCCAGCTCCAACTGGGCCGCGGCCACTTCCTCGGGCTTGTCCGAGGCGAGTTGTCCGAGTAGCTCCACGTCCTTGGAAAAACGCTTGATGCGGTGCCCGGCGGGGCCGATGACCCGCCCGCCCGCAAAGGCGCGCAAGGGTGAAAAGGAACGCAGCACGACCCGGTCGCCCCACACTCCGGCCATGGGCTCGGAGAAACGCGCCTGACACACGGCAGTCTCGCCCGGCGCAAGCTCGTCGCGGTCCAGCAGATAAATGCGGGCCAGGATATCCCGCGCGCCGTGGTGGAAATGAATCTCCCGACGATGCTTGAGCGGCAGGCGGGAGGATTCGAGCACGGTCAGCTCGATGTCCCAGACATCGGACGGAAACAGGGAGCCGGGCCTGGCCAGGACGTCGCCACGATGGACGTCGTCCACTTCAAGGCCCGCCAAATTCACGGCGGTGCGCCGCCCGGCCTGGGCCGTCTCCACGGTTTCGCCGTGGGATTGCAGCCCTCGCACCTTGGAAGTGGTCGAGCCCGGATACAAAGTCACGTCCTCGCCCAAAGAGATGGAACCCGAGATCATGGTTCCGGTCACCACTGTGCCGTGCCCCTTCATGGTGAAGACACGGTCCACGGGCAGACGGAACAGGTCCGAACGCCGCCGGGGCTTGAACTCCGCCACCAGCGTTCTGAGTTCGGCCTTGAGTTCGTCGAGCCCCTGGCCGGTATGAGCCGACACGGGCAGGATGGGCGCGCCGCCGAGGAAGGTCGGTTCGAGATAGGCAGCCACCTCCTCCTTGACCATCTCCAGCCATTCCTCATCGACCATGTCGATCTTTGTCAGGGCAACCAGCCCGGCGGACACGCCGAGAAGCTGACAGATTTCCAGATGCTCGCGGGTCTGGGGCATGATGCCCTCGTCGGCGGCAATGACCAGAACCACGAAGTCCACGCCCGCCGCTCCCGCGACCATGTTCTTGACGAATTTCTCGTGCCCCGGCACATCCACGATGCCGAGGCGGTTATCTTCGCCGAGGTCCAGAAAGGCGAACCCCAGTTCTATGGTGATGCCGCGCTTCTTTTCCTCGGACAACCGGTCGCAGTCGATGCCGGTGAGAGCCTTGATGAGCGTGGTCTTGCCATGATCGATGTGGCCTGCGGTTCCCATGATGACGGGCATAGTGCGTTTTCCCCGCTGCGTTCTGGTTGAGATTCAAATTGTGACGAAAAGACATGGTAGGGAAAAACGGGCCGCGTAACAAGGCCGAGCGTCGTCCCGGACGTTCGAAACATCGGGCTTCGGCGATCCAGCAAAGCAATCCCCGGACCATGAAGACGTGTCCGGGAAACGCAAAGGGCGGCGGAATCGTTTCCCGCCGCCCATTCATTTGCGTTTTGCCGCCCGCCGCTACCGCTTCAGGAACTCCCTGAAGGCCAGGATGCAGGCGTAGATGTCTGCCTTGGAGGTCAGCTCGAAGGGCGAATGCATGGACAGGACCGGCACGCCCACGTCAATGACGTCCATGCCGTACACGGCCAGGAACTTGGCCACGGTGCCGCCGCCGCCCGCGTCCACCTTGCCCAGCTCGGACATATGCCAGGGAATGTCCGCGCCGTCGAAAATGGAGCGCAGCCAACCGATGAAGTCGGGATGGGCGTCGTTGGCCCCTACCTTGCCCCGATGGCCGGTGAATTTGTTGAAGCAGGGACCATAGCCCAGCCGCGCGGCGTTGAGCGGCTCGTACACGTCCTTGTAGTCCGGGTCCATGGCGGCGGACACGTCGGCGGACAGGGCCGAGCCGTTCATCAGCACGGCGGACAGGCGCGCGCCCGGTTCCCAGGCCTCCACCAGCTCCTCCATGCAGTATTCGAAGAAATAGGACTTGGCGCCGGTGGCTCCCTCGGAGCCGATCTCCTCCTTGTCCCAGAAAAGGACGATCTGGCAGTACTCCGGCTCGGGCTCGGCCAGCAGGGCCTCAAGGGCGCAGAACACGCTGGAGCGGTCGTCCTGGCCGTAGCCGCCGATCATGGACTCGTCCAGGCCGACGAAACGAGCCGGACCCGCGGGTACGGCCTGCATTTCCGCGCTGAGGAAATCCGCCTCTTCAATGCCGTACCGATTGTGCAGAATCTCCAGCACCATGCGCTTGAACGGCTCCTTGGCCTTTTCTTCACCGTCGTCGGCAGACAAGACAGGAGACTGGCCCAGGACAACATTCAGCTTCTCGGCCTCGAAGGCGTCCTCCACCTTCTTGACCACTTCCTTGTACGCCAGATGCGGCAGCAGGTCGGTGATGGTGAAGACCGGGTCGGACATGTCCTCGCCGATGCACACGGTAACGGTCTCGCCGGACTTCTTGACCACTGTGCCGTGCAGGGCGAGGGGAATGGTCAGCCATTGATATTTGCGGATGCCCCCATAGTAGTGGGTCTTGGCCAGGCAGATGTCCAGGTCCTCGTAGAGCGGACGCTGCTTGAGGTCCAGACGCGGGCAGTCGGCATGGGCCCCGACCAACCGGTACCCTTCGGACAGGGGCCGCCTGCCCTTGCGGGCCAGGAAGCAGGTCTTGTTCCGGTTGAAACGGAAAACCCGCGCCCCGCCGAAGTCGTCCTTGAAACCGGCTTCGACGATTCTTTCGCGCACGTAATCCATGACCAGCCGCTCGGTCTTGCATTCACTCAGGAATTTCACATAGTCGGCGGCCAGTTCGTTCATGGCCTTCCGATGCTCGTCGGAGGCGAACGCCTCCCAGGCGGATTTGGGTTCGTATTCCAGTTGCAGCTTGCTCATTCTGAATCCTCTCTATTTTGTCAGGACGGCCACGGCCTGTTCCAGGGCGTGGGCGGCCAGCTTGAGTTCGGTGGACGCCAGGGTTCGCGGGTCCAGCAGAAATTCGTCGTCCTCGATACGCGCCACCAGGGGCGGATCGGTGTCGAGCAGCGCGTCGCGCAAGTCCTCCACGGCCACTCCCCGGACCGCCACCGCAACCATGGTGCCGGGCAGGTCGTATTCGGGGAAGGCCCCGCCGCCCACGCGGGAGAAGCCCTTTCGCATGTTCACCTCGCCCCGGTCCCCGAGGGCCTCGCGCACGGCGTCGGCCAGCCGCCTGGCCTTGGACTTGAGCGCCTCGGGCGAGGCGGTAATCATGTTCAGGGTGGGAATCCTGCGCCGGGCCTCGGCCATGTCGAGATACAGACGAAGGGTCGCCTCAAGGGCGGCCAGCGTCATCTTGTCGATGCGCATGGCCCGATTGATCGGATTCTTCTTGATTCGATCGATGTACTCCCGGCGGCCGACAATGATGCCCGCCTGGGGACCGCCCAGAACCTTGTCGCCGGAGAACGAGACCACGTCCGCGCCCTGGGCCACCACCTGCTGCACCGTGGGTTCGCCGAGCAGCCCCTCCCCTTCCAGGGAATAGAGGGTCCCGGACCCCAGGTCCTCGATGACCGGCAGATTGTAGCGGTCGCCCAGCACGCGCAGTTCGGCCAGGGAGACTTCCTTGGTAAAGCCCACCACGCGGAAATTGGAGGTATGCACGCGCATGAGCGCGGCGGTCTCGTCGCCGATGGCGCCCTCGTAGTCGTGCACGTGGGTACGGTTGGTGGCGCCGACCTCCCGAAGCGTGGCCCCGGACTTGGACATGACGTCCGGAATCCTGAAGGAGCCGCCGATCTCCACCAACTGGCCGCGCGAGACAATGACCTCGCGCCCCTTGGCCAGGGTTTCGAGCATAATGAAAACGGCGGCCGCGTTGTTGTTGACCACCAGGGCGGCCTCGGCTCCCGTAATATCGCTAAGAATCCGCTCCACATGGGAATAACGGCTGCCACGCTTGCCTGTGGACAGGTCTAACTCGCAGTTGGAATAATGCCCGCACGCCTCGGCCACGGCCTGAATGGCGGACTTGGCCAGCAGCGAACGGCCCAGGTTGGTGTGGATGACCACGCCCGTGGCGTTGAGCACCCGGCGGAAATGGGGACGGGCCTTGGACCGGACATAGGCGGTCATCCGGGGAGCCAGGGCCTTGGCCGACAGATCCTCGGCCTTGGAGAACGCCCCCGCGCGAATTTCCTCGCGGCAGATATCCAGAAATTCGTTGACCAGATTCTTGACCAGCGGCCGGGGGAGCCCGTCGATTCCCTCCGCCCCGGCCAGAACGGAAAGAACTTCGTCCACGGAAGGCAGGTGCCTGAAAAGATTGCTCATGAGTAGTCCAATGTTAGGCGGTAAGAAAACGAGGATACAGGATATAGAACTCCGAAAGCAAATACAAGGACCCGCAAACGAGTGTCGGACCGTCCGTCTGTGGTCCCGATTTCAGCGCCGCTTCCAGAGACTCCGACGCCGACGCCCGTTCTCCTATGGCCGAGGCAAGGGCGTGGTTGTCGGAAGCCCGCTCCCCTTCCATAGCCGGAATCAGGATCGGGCCGTCCGTCAGGGTGCGGATGAGCGGTAGCATGTCGGTCAGGGTCTTGTCGCGCAGGCAGGCGAAAACCACCCGTCCGGGCCGGATGCCGTCGGCGTCCAGGGCCGCGTTCAGGGCCTTGAGGGCGTGAGCGTTGTGCGCACCGTCCAATATGATCTCCCGGTCGTCCAGCTCAACGCGCTGGAAACGGCCCGGCAGGAAGGCGCTCTCCAGGCCGAAGGCTTCTATGACGCGGTCGGTGGGTATGGACCGGCCAGCCGCGTACCACCGCCACCCGGCCAGGGCCAGGCGCGCGTTGACCGTCTGATGTATGCCCTTGAGCCCGAGCCGCGCAGGGTCCACGGGTCCGGCAGCGTCCACGGAGTAGACCAGCCGCGCATGAACCTGCTCGGCGCGCTCCTGCAACCGGACCATGGCCTCGGGCTCCTGAGGGCCGGTCATGGCCACTCCGCCCTCGTGGATGGCCCCGGCCTTGTCCCGGGCGATGTCGCCGAGAGTGGGACCGAGAATCTGCTCGTGGTCCATGCCGATGGGCGTGAACAGTGTCAGCCCGGGCCGGAACACGTTGGTCGCGTCAAACCGTCCGCCCAGCCCGGCCTCCATGACGGCCAGGTCCACCCCGGCCCGTTCGAAGGCGATCATGGCCAGACAGGTCTGAAATTCGAAATAGGTGAGGTCTTCTCCGCCCGGTACAGCCATGACTTCGTTGGCCAAATCGACCCAGGCGGCCTCGGTGAGCATACGCCGGTTGACCTGGATGCGCTCCCGGGGGGAGACGAAATGAGGCGAGGTGAATGTTCCCACCTTGAGCCCGTGCGCACGGGCCAGCGAACAGAAAAAAGTCGTGGTGGAGCCTTTGCCGTTGGTGCCGACCACATGAACCGTCTCCACGCCTGACAGCCCCCGGGCATCCCGGAAGGCTTCCATGCGGGCGAGGCTCAAATCCATGTGGAACAGACCGAGCCTGTCCATGTAGCCGGTAAGTTCTGAGTAGTTGCTGAAGCGTTTCACGAGGGCCTTCCTATCAGGAAAGAGATCGGTATGGAACACCCGCGCGAGGGCCAAAGGCGGACGGCGCGGCATGTTACGATCCCAACAACCCATTATAAATCGCACACCGGCATGAAGCAAATCGATAAAAGTGTGGTAGGCGGGAACATCCCCACCATCCAAGGAGACGCGAATGCTCAGAAAGCTCACCATCAAGGCCCGAATTTTATTGTTGATATGCCTTATCGTTCTGTTCGTCACAGGGTTCACCCTGGCTTTTCTCGACGGCGTGAACAAGGTCAAAAACGTCGGCGTCGACTTTGCCTCGCAGGCGATGGTCGAAGGCGAAAGGCGCAAACTCGAAGTCGCCACCCAGGCCATGGCGGAAACCGTGGGCACGGCCATAACCGACGCCCACAGCCCGGAAGCCAAGGTCGAAATCATCCGCAAGCTGGTGGACGGCATCCGCTTCGAGGATGACAAATCCGGCTATTTCTTTGTCTACAACGGCACCATCAACGTCGCCCTGCCCCCCGACCATGCCAAACAGGGCAAGGACTTGTCCGGCCTCAGGGACCCCAACGGGGTGCAACTGGTGGTCGAGCTAAACAACCTGGCCCACAACGGCGGCGGGTTCCTGACCTACATCTGGCCCAAGCCCGGCAAAGGCGACCAGCCCAAGCTCTCCTACGCGGCCCTCATTCCGGGCACCGACATGTGGATCGGCACAGGTGTCTACCTCGACAACGTGGAAGAGGAGAAGGCGAGCATCACCAACAGGATGGAAGACATCGTCTCTTCATATATATGGGGCATAGGCGGGGCGATCCTCGGCCTGTTCGCCCTGGTGATCCTTCCCGTCTGCCTGCTCATCGTCCGATCCATCGTCCAGCCCCTGAACGAGGCCCTTGGACTGGCGGACCAGGTGGCTGCGGGCGATCTGACCCGCGACATCGAGTCCGGATACAACGATGAACCCGGCAGGCTGACCGCCTCGCTGGGAGTGATGGTCAAACGGCTGCGGCAAATCGTGGGCCAGGCCAAGGACGGCGCGGACCAGGTGGCCTCGGGCAGCTCCGAGGTGACGGGCTCGGCCACATCCCTGGCCGACGGAGCCAACCGCCAGGCCGCGTCGGTGGAAGAGGTCTCCGCCGCCATGGAAGAGATGATCGGCCAGATCGGCCGGAACACCGAGAACGCCGCCCAGACCGAGCGGATGGCCCACCAGACCGCACAGGACGCGCAAAAAGGCGGCGAGACCGTCATGGAAGCGGTCCACTCCATCAAGAACATCGCCGAGAAAATATCGATCATAGAGGAAATCGCGAGACAGACCAACCTGCTGGCCCTGAACGCGGCCATCGAGGCGGCCCGCGCGGGCGAAGCGGGCAAGGGTTTCGCGGTGGTCGCCGCCGAGGTGCGCAAGCTGGCCGAACGAAGCGGAGCCGCCGCATCGGAAATCGGCGAGCTGTCCACCGTCACCCTGGCCAAGGCGGACGAAGCCGGAGCCATGCTTACCCGCATGGTGCCCGACATCCGCAAGACCGCCGATCTGGTCCAGGAAATCTCGGCGGCCAGCTCCGAGCAGAATGCCGGAGCCCGTGAGATCAACAAGGCCATCCAGGAACTGGACGGTGTGATTCAGCAGAACGCGGGCGCCTCGGAAGAGTTGGCCTCAGCGGCCCGCGAGTTCACCAGCCAGGCCACCCAGCTCCAACAGGCGATGCAGTACTTCACCATCGACACCCGAACCGTCGGCCGCCCCACCCGGACCACGGTTTCCCGCGCGCCCCAGGGGCAACTGCCGCCCACCCGACCGACTGCGCCCGCAAAGACGGGGGTTGACCTCGACATGAGTTCCACTCAGGAGGACGAAGACTTCGAACGGTTCTAGGCCGGACCGCCTCCCGAAACAAAAAGGGCGCGCCGCAATACCGCGGCGCGCCTTTTTTTGTTTGTATCGCACAATCCGAATCAGACAGCCTTGAGCATCCATTGCCACAACGGCAGATTCAGGAAGGCGAGCGGGATGCCCACTCCGAGCATCGCCGCCACCAGCCGGGGACGGACGCCGTAAGTCATGGCGACGATCCCGCCGGCGATCATAGGCCCAGTGGCGGCCTCGAAGACCGTGACCATGGTGACCATATCGGTCCTTCCGAGGACCAGGACGTATAAGGTAAAGATGAGGATGGGAGCCAGGACCATCTTGTAGCCCAACCCGACGAGCAGTTCTCTGCCCTTTCCCCGGATGGCCCCGAAACGCAGGGTCAGCCCAACGGAAAGCAAGGCCAGGGGACTCAGGGTCGCCCCCATGCGGCCGAGCAGTTCGCTGACCCACTCGGGATACGGCACCGGCTGAAGGGCGAAGCCCAAAACGATGGCGACAAACGGGGGGAAAAGCAGCACTCTGCGAACGAGTTCACGGCCGCGCACCCCCTGACCGGAAGCTCCGGCCGCCAAGAGAATGCCGGGCACGGCCAGAACCAGGAACGACCCCGCCGTATCGCAGAGCATACCCACGCCGAGATACTCCCGGCCGAAAAAGGCTTCGATCATGGGCAGCCCTACAAAGGACGTGTTGCCCAGCCCGCCGGTCAGGGCGAGGCAGGCCACGGTCGCGCGGTCCCAGCCCATGCGGCGGCCCATGAAGGTGAAAAACAGCCAGCCCACGCCGAACACGATCCAGGCCATGGCCGCAGGCAAAACCAGCTCCGGGCCGATGGGCAGGTCATGAACGTGCAGCAGGGCCAGGGCGGGCAACGACATATGGATGATGACCGCGTTCAGACCGGCGGTCCCGCGCTCATCGATAATCCCGGCCATCCGCAACCCCACACCCAGCAGGAGGCAGACGCCCAGCAGCACTAGATTCTCCATGACACACTCCCGATATGGAAATGCCATTTATCGGCATTCGACGGTAATTTCAAGGCGTTCGAATATCTATTCACCGTATGTACGCCCCTTTGCGATTTTCCTCGCAAAAAAAGCTTGCCAACCGTCGGCGGTGCATATATACCCCTTTTCGCCTTGAACGTGCCGAAGTGGTGGAATTGGTAGACACGCTAGGTTCAGGGTCTAGTGGGAGTATTCCCGTGGAAGTTCGAGTCTTCTCTTCGGCACCAGATATAAACAAGGGTTGTGGCTAACTAGCTACAACCCTTTTTCTTTTTGATTCTGCAGCTTACATGTTTTTCTTCTTTTCGGCGTGATTTGACCCCGCAGGGTCAAACAAAGCACCCGGAATCGTCTACCGCCGGAGAAGCCACATGCCGCAAATCGCACGCTCCCCGAACCATCTTTACCGGAAGGGCTCAATCTATTACTTTCGCCACGTCATCCCGCAAGACATACGGGATTCGTTGGGCCGCTCCGAAATCAGGATATCCCTACAGACGGGATATCTGGACGAGGCAGACCCAAAGCCCGAATATTGACCAAGATGAAGAATGGAGAACTCTTCATGGATGATTTCGACCAGATAACGGTGTTCATGAATGACTGGCTCCGCCGCCTTCTGAAAGAAAACGAACACATCAGCATCAACAATCTCACTACGCCCAGCCCGCACCCAGTATGTGCCGGGAGACACCGAAAAGAGGATCGATCTGCTCAAGGATCTCATGGTGTCCAAGGACTATGACACCATGCGTAACTGCATGATCATAGCCGCCCAAGACGGCGCCTTCGGCCCACCGAACTCGCTTCCTTTGTCTGATGAGTTCGCCCATGAATTCACCAAGACCCTCATCACCTATTATCGTATCATCAGCCACCGAGCCGAAGGCGACTACGGCTTTGAAAAATCCATTCTGCCGCCCGAATCAGTCGCTCCGCAGTCGACACAGGAACCCAAGCCCCAAATCCTGCTTTCCGAAGCCCTGGAACGCTACAAGGCGGACAGGATCGCCGCCAAACGGTGGAGCGAGGGAAGCGCCAAGGACATCATGTCCACGCTCAACAGCCTGACCGACATCCTCGGGGACATTCCGGTGGATGAAGTGGACCGACAGGCAGTGCGCCATGTACGGGATACCCTGCTCCAGCTCCCCCGGTTCCGAAACAGCAAGCGATTCAAGGGGAAAACCATTGAAGAAATGGTTACCCTTGAACCCGACAACACGGTTGCCGTCAGCACAGTGAGCAACAACCTGACCAACATCTCATCGTTTTTAACATGGTGCGAAGATGAGCAGATAATCTCCCACAATCCAGCGCACCGCCTGAAAATCAAAGAAGAAAAGCCGGAAACGGAACACCGCTCACCGTACACGACCAAAGATTTGGAAAACCTCTTCAACGCATCCCAGTATGTTGAAGACACATTCCTGCACCCGTCCGACTTCTGGTGCCCTATTCTTTCCCTTTTCACAGGCGCACGGCGTGAGGAGCTATGCCAACTCCACGTTGAAGATGTCCGGCAGGAAGACGGAGTGTGGGTCTTGGATATCAACAAGGAAAAGAATGTTCATGGGTTCGCCAACAAGAAGCTGAAAAATCCAAGCGCCAAACGCCTTCTCCCGCTTCATCCCTTTCTCGTTGAAACGCTGCGCTTCCCGGAATTCGCCCGACAACAGGCGACCAATGGACACCTCCGTATCTTCCCCGAACTCGTCAAAATCAACACGAACTACGGCCACAAGCTTGGCGAAAGGTTCAGCGAATTTAAGAAATCCGTTGATCTGGAGGAAGCCGAAGGGGTCAAAGATTTTCATAGCTTGCGGCACACGTTCTCCAACTTCTTCAAGCAAGGAAAAATGCAGGGCGACCCATTCGAACAAACCTTTGGTCACAAGCTCAAGAAAATGTCGGCTGAACGATATGGTGGCCGCTTTCCGGCATCCATGTGCTTCGAGGAGGTCATATCCCAACTCGACTACGGGGTAGACCTGTCTCACTTGGTAAAATACAAATACGTTCCCCAATAAGCCTTGCTCATCAAGCGCATAAGCCTTCCCTCTTGTCGGCCCCAAGCCGACGAGTGGGAAGGCGGTTCCATGCCCCCCCCAAAAAAAACCGCCGAAGCGGGGTCCTGTTACTGGCTGCTGCCAAGGTAGGCATCGGACACGTCCCGCGGAATGTCCTGCAGTCACTTCGATTTCGTCACGGGCTTCGGCATCGAGTCGAGGCCATTCTTTCCCCTACCGCGTTGTGGGCGGCTTGTTGGAAGGCTGCCACGGGTTCATGCTGATTAGGCGGCTGGAAGCCTGTATGGATCACATACATGGTATGGAATCGTTCATGGCGATTACTATGCAGGGTCCATCCGCTTTCCTTTTTGGTGAACCCGCACAACCTGGCCGCGTAGGACAGCTTTTCCTGCCACTTGTCGCCCATCCCTTCAGGCATAAGAGTGTGGCCCCCGGCCTATCGGACTGGCTGACATATGGCAACGCCCGTTCCAGGGCTTCCTGCTGCTTGTCGGACAGGTTGTACAGCGTCCTGGATCGTCCCCCCCCTTTGGGCCCGTGATGGACGAACAGGCTACGGCCTTCCCTGTTCCAATCCGTAAGTCATAGTCCCCCCGGCAAAGCCGGGGGCTTGAGTTTGTAAGCCGCTCAAAGCGGCTTTAAGAACCGCCTAAAGGCGGAATTTCAGTTGCTCGATTCGCTAATCTTCCTGCTCTTGCTTACGGATATACTCGCGAATCACTTTTTCATCTCGTCCCACGGTCGAAACGAAGTACCCTCTTGCCTAAAAGCTTTGGCCAGCATAACCACACGCTCGATCCTGGACTTCACGAGCTATGTGGATTGCACTTTTCCCTTTTATGAAACCAACGACTTGCGCCACGGAGTAGTTGGGTGGAATCGTAATATGCATCTGCACGTAATCTTTACATAAATGCCCTTCCAAATTTTGACTCTCACGCTGATTTGCCAACTTATGGAAGACTTCTCCCAAGTACGTCCGAATATTTCCGAACAAGATTTTCCGGCGGCACTTGGGTATCCAAACGATGTGATACTTGCAGTCCCACCGCGTGTGACATAGGCTTGAATTGCACTTCATGAAGCCTCTCTTGTGCTCACTTTGAGCAGCTCACCAGGAGAGGCTTTATGCTGTTCCCGCATAAATCAAACTTTGTTGGTCCCCCAGCAAAGCTGGGGGGGTTCTCATCGGACTAATCTCCTCAACGGAAGCGGCTTGCTCGGTCGCACCCTAGGACAAGGACTCGGACGTGGCCGAGAACTCCTCGCTGCCAGAGGCAATGTTATCGGACCCGGCACGGACATCGGACACCACAAAGATCAACGGTTCGACCATATTTTTCATGGACGCGTATACGCCGACCGCTCCGCCTTCCCTTCCTCAAATTTGAGGTCGAGGTCGCCGTTTGCCTCCTTGTCGGCGATGCCCGCGATGACCTCGGGTTCGTTACCGAGCGTCCTGAGCAGGCCAGTGGAGACGATGATGGCCATGGTCACCACGCCCACCACCATGAAGAGGGCGACAATAAGGATATACATCTGCAACGCATTCACCAGAGCTTCGACCTCGGCCATCATGGCCCAGTTGGTGCCGTAAACATTGATCGGGGTATAGGCGGAGAGCACGGGATTGCCGTTGTAATCGATGATGACGTTGGCTCCGGTTTTCCGTCCAAGGCCTCGCGCACCGCTTCGGCATCGGCCTTACCCTTGATCGGATTGGCGAAGGACGCCTTGACCGTATGGTGCGTGGAGTCGAGGAAGGAATCGGAACGCATGAGCAGGTCCGAACCGACCAAATAGGTTTCGCCGGTTTCGCCCAGGCCTGAGGGGCACCGACGGTTCGAGGGCCTGTAAAGGGGTGCCGCACACGCGTCGGAAGCAGGCTGTAACCTTTCTTTTTCACCCCCCCCTCACACTTAACCACGATTTGACACCAAACTCCACAAAGGTTTGACACCAGCTTTATCTGTTGCGGAGAATCCGGCAGTGCACCATACATAGATTTTATCTATTCTAAACATTGACCAATCTGATAGTTAAAACCGTTGAAAATGAAGGAGTTACCCGCTTTTTTCTCCCTTCCTTCGGTGTTACCTTTCAAAATTTTTTACATATGCTTATTTTAACAACTTGTAATAATTGAATTTTATTTTAATATCCATGCCGAAACCCTACGTCGTATTCCATTATTCCGCAGCGGCGATTCCGCCCTGCTCAACCAAGGAGGCCATCTCATGAAATGTGACCGCCGAAGATTTTTGAAGCTCACTGCCTCTTCGGCAGCGTGTCTCTCCCTGGCTCAGATCGGGGTCGTCCTGACACCGATAAAGAGCTACGCCGCCAGTCTGAAGATCGACGGAGCAAAGGAGGTCCTGACCGTTTGTCCGTTCTGCTCGGTGAGCTGTTTCGCCATCGGGTACGTCAAGAACGGCAAACTGGTCAGCGTCGAAGGCGACCCGGACTACCCCATCAACGAGGGTTCCCTGTGCGCCAAGGGCGCGGCCATGTTCTCCATGACCACGTCCCATCACCGGGTCCAGAAGCCCATGTACCGCGCTCCCTACAGCAACAAGTGGGAAGAGAAGAGCTGGGACTGGATGATCGACCGCATCGCCCGCAAGGTGAAGGACACCCGCGACAAGCAGTTCGTGGCCAAGAACGCGGCCGGGAACCAGGTCAACCGGCTCGAATCCATGTTCCTCATGGGCACGTCCCACGCCAGCAACGAGGAGTGTGCTCTGACGCACCAGTTCGCGCGCGGCCTAGGCGTGGTCCACATGGACCACCAGGCCCGCGTCTGCCACAGCTCCACCGTGGCCGCCCTGGGCGAGAGTTTCGGTCGCGGGGCCATGACCAACCACTGGATCGACATCAAGAACGCCGACTCCATCCTGATCATGGGCAGCAACGCCGCCGAGCACCATCCCATCTCCTTCAAGTGGGTACTCCGGGCCAAGGACAAGGGCGCGACCGTCATGCACGTTGACCCGAAGTTCTCCCGCACCTCGGCCCGCGCCGACTTCCACGTCCCCTTGCGTTCGGGCACGGACATCGCCTTCCTCGGCGGCATGATCAAGTACATCATCGACAACGAGAAGTATTTCAAGGAGTACGTGGTAGAATACACCAACGCCTCGATCCTCGTGGGCAAGGACTTCGATTTCAACGACGGCCTCTTCTCCGGCTATGATCCCAAGACCCGCACCTACGACAAAACCAAGTGGGCCCTGGAATTCGGAGCCGACGGCGTTCCCAAGCGCGACAAGACCCTCAAGGACCCGCGCTGCGTGTTCCAGCTCCTGAAGAAGCACTACTCCCGCTATTCCCTGGACAAGGTCTCGGCCACCACCGGCGTGCCCGAGGAAACCCTGCTCAAGGTCTACAAGACCTACACCGCTACCGGCACTGGCGCCAAGGCCGGGACCATCCTCTACGCCCTGGGCTGGACCCAGCACACCGTGGGCGTGCAGAATATCCGCACCTCCGGCATCATCCAGCTGCTGCTGGGCAACATCGGCATCGCGGGCGGCGGCATCAACGCCCTGCGCGGCGAGCCCAACGTCCAGGGGTCCACGGACCACGCCCTGCTCTACCACATCCTGCCCGGCTACATGGCCATGCCGCAGGACAACTGGGGCACCTACGAGGCATACAACAAGGCCAACACCCCGGTCAGCAAGGACCCGCAGTCCGCCAACTGGTGGCAGCACAAGCCCAAGTACTTCGCCTCCCTGCTCAAGGGCTGGTTCGGCGACAACGCCACCAGCGGCAACGGCTTTTGCTACGAGCTGCTGCCCAAGATCGACAAGGGCGGCGACTACTCCTACCTGTTCATGTTCGACCGCATGTACCGGGGCGAGATGACCGGCGGCTTCTTCATGGGCCTCAACCCCATGAACAGCGTCCCCAACACCCACAAAATCCGCAAGGCCATGGACAACCTGGAATGGGTCGTCTGCGCCGAGCTACACAACTCCGAGACCACCGACAACTGGCACCGCCCCGACGTGGACCCGAAGACGGTCAAGACCGAGTTCTTCCTCCTGCCTTCCGCCCACCGCTTGGAAAAGAGCGGCTCCGTGACCAACTCCGGCCGCTGGCTGCTGTGGCACGGCCAGGCCGTCCCGCCCCAGTACGAGGCGCGGCCCTTCGCCGAGATGTACATCCCGATCATGAACAAGGTCCGCGAACTCTATGCCAAGGAAGGCGGCACCTTCCCCGATCCCGTGCTCAAGCTCGACTGGCCCGACAAGTTCGATCCCGAGGACCTGTGCCAGAGGATCAACGGTCGGTTCACCCGTGACACCAAGGTCGGCGGCAAGACCTACAGGAAGGGCGACCAAGTCCCGTCCTTCACCGCGCTGGGCGACGACGGCTCCACCTCCAGCCTGAACTGGCTCTACGCCGGAAGCTGGACCGAGGAAGAGGGCAACAAGTGTCTGCGCCGCGACCCGAAGCAAACTCCCATGCAGGCCAAGATCGGCCTGTTCCCCAACTGGTCCTGGTGCTGGCCCGTCAACCGCCGCATCCTCTACAACCGCGCCTCCGTGGACCTGAACGGCAAGCCCTTCAACCCGGAAAAGGCGGTCATCGAGTGGAAGGACGGCAAGTGGGTCGGCGACATCCCCGACGGCGGATGGCCGCCCCTGGCCACCGGCAAGGGCAAGTACCCCTTCATCATGCACACGCACGGCCTGGGGCACCTGTTCGGTCCCGGTCGCGAGGACGGTCCTTTCCCGGAACACTATGAACCGGCGGAGACCCCGGTGGACAGCAACCTGTTCTCCAAGCATCTGAACAGCCCGGTGTACAAGTTCACCACCAGCGACATGGACATCCTGGCCAAGCCGGCGGACCCCAAGTATCCCATCGTGCTGACCACCTATAGCCTGACCGAGCACTGGTGCGGCGGCGGCGAGACCCGCAACGTCCCCAACCTGCTCGAAGCGGAGCCGCAACTCTACGTCGAAATGAGCCACGAACTGGCCAAGGAGAAGGGCATCAAAAACGGCGAGGTGATTATCGTGGAGTCCATCCGGGGTCAGGTCGAGGCCGTAGCCATGGTCACTATCCGCATGCGCCCGCTCAAGGTGCACGGTCGCATCATCCACGAGATCGGCATGCCCTACTGCTTCGGCTGGACCACTCCGGGCAGCGGCGACTCCACCAACAGGCTCACGCCGTCGGTGGGCGATCCCAACACCACCATCCCGGAGTACAAGGCGAGCTGCGTGAACATCCGCAAGGCGGCCAAGATCACCGAACTGGCCACCCCCTAAGGAAAGGAGACCGTCATGACCAAATCCATACTGATCGACACCTCCCGCTGCACGGCGTGCCGCGGATGTCAGATCGCCTGCAAGGAATGGAACGAGCTTCCGGCCAACAAGACCTACCAGGTCGGCTGGGGAAGCCACCAGAACCCCAAGGACCTCAATCCCAACAACTACAAGCTCGTCCGCTTCAGCGAGAACCTGGACAACGGCGTGGTCCGCTGGAACTTCTTCCCGGACCAGTGCCGCCATTGCGAGGTCCCGCCCTGCAAGGAAGTGGGCGACGTGTACCTTGAGGAGGCCATCGTCAAGGATGAAAAGACCGGCGCGGTGATCTTCACCGAACAGACCGCGAAGTTCTCCGCCGACGAGGCCGAGCAGGTGCGTGAGGCGTGCCCCTACGACATCCCCCGGCGCAACGACAAGACCGGCCTGATGTCCAAGTGCACCATGTGCAACGAGCGCATCCATGCGGGCATGCCCCCGGCCTGCGTCAAGTCCTGCCCCACCGGGGCCATGAACTTCGGCGACCGCGCGGACATGCTCAAGCTGGGTGAACAGCGGCTCGCCGTCCTCAAGAAGAAATGGCCCGCCGCGATGCTCGCCGATCCCGAAGACGTCAACGTCATATTCCTGCTGATCGACAAGCCCGAGCACTACCACACCAAGGCCGTGGCCCAAGCCGGGACCGGCCCCATGTCCAAACAGCAATTCCTGGCAACACTGGCCCGTCCTTTCCGGGCCATGAAAGGCTAGACACCTCTCAACCTCCCTCTCCAGGCGGGGCGCTCCGCGCCCCGCCCAAGGAAAGAGCCCGGAGCGACCATGACCCTGACACCTACCCTGGCAAGAATAGAATCCACCGTCGAAGGCATCCGCTCGCGAGACGCCGCCTACCACCCGCTGACGGAACGGTTCGGACCGCTTTTCATCATGAAGGAGCGCGTCCGTGAAGCATCGCGCAACGCCGGGCTCCTCGTCCCGGACATCGACGAGGCGCGGCTGACGGACGGCGTTCCCGTCCTGGCCGGACTAGACCTCGCGTCGTGGAGCGAGGCTCTGGCCGACGCCGCAAGGCTCCTGCTGCCCGTGATCATTGAGACCCTGGCCCTTGCCCCGGACAATGGCGAGCGGCTGCGCAAGCTGCTCCTGGCACCCGGAAAAACGACGAAGCTCCTCCGGTCCCGCCTGGACGGCGGCCCGGACCGGCTGGTCGATCCCGCGACCGCCGCCGGGATAACCCCCGCTGCGGCGCTGCCCTTTGCGGTGGACGCAGCCGGAGGCCCGGTCCTCGCCTGCCTGGCCGAATCCGTGACTGCAAAACTGGCCGGGGTCACCTGGGAGCGTGGCTTCTGCCCGGTCTGCGGCTGTGCCCCGTCCATCGCCCAACTCGCCCAACCGGACAGCGGACAGTCCGAGTACCTGGTGGGCGGTGGCGGCAAGAAATTTTTGCACTGTTCCCTATGCGGACACGACTGGCACTTCAGCCGAACCGCCTGCGCGGCCTGCGGCAACGAGGACGACAAGGCGCGCGAGCTGCTCTTCGTCGACGGAGCCAGGCACGAACGGATCGAGGCCTGCCGCGCCTGCGGCAGCTACATGCTCTGCGTGGACCTGCGCGAATACGCCGCACGGCCCGACCCGGACGTTCTCCAGGTGGGGTTGATTCACCTAGACATCCTCGCTCGGAAACAAGCCCTGACCCCGCTTGCCTACACCCTCTGGAACACCCTTACCTAGGCGGCCCCATGACCACTTCGCTCCTGCGCATCCCGACCGTTCCCCTCTCCCCCCTGCCCGAACCGGCTCCGGTCGGTGCCACGTCCCGAGAATGTACGGTCCCTCTCCTGCGAATGCGGGAGGGGGCTCTGGCGGACGGCGAGGACACCATCGCCGTGGAGGCCGACCTCCTGGTGCGGACCGGGGATCATCCCGCAACGGTCCTCTCCAGGACCCCGGGCGACGACCTGAACCTAGTCATCGGCTACCTCTTCTGCGAAGGCCGGATCAGATCGGCGGCGGAAGTGGAACGGATCGCGTTCACCTACGGCTCGCCCGCCGAAGTGGAGGTAATACTGTGCAAGCCGGACCCCGCGCCCCTGACCGCCGAGCGTCCCCCCATGCGAATCGCCCCCGGGCTGCTGTTCAAACTGAAGGAACTCTTCGAGTGCAGGCAGAACCTCTTCCGCAACACCGGCTCGACCCACGCGGCCGCGCTCTTCAGCGCGGACGGCGCGCTGCTCGCCTACGGCGAGGACGTCGGGCGGCACAACGCCTTTGACAAGGCCATCGGACGGGCGCTCCTGGAAGGGACCCTCGGATCGGCGGCCATCGGCATGCTCTCGTCGCGCATCGCCCTGGCCATGGCGGCCAAGGCCGCTGCCGCGCGCCTCCCGGTGCTCTGCGGCTTCTCTGCGGCCACCAGTTCGGGTGTGGACGTGGCCAAAGAGCACGGCATCACCCTTGTGGGCCGCCTCCGGGGCAAATCCTTTGACATCTACGCCAACCACTGGCGTCTCGGGAACAAATAGGCTCTGGTTGACAGGAATTCTCTGCCCGTGGACATGTTCGAGCACGTGGGCCAGAAAAACTACCGCACCTTCATGGAGACCATGACCCGCTGCCTGAAATCGGACAGCCTGCTCCTGCTCCACACCATCGGCAGCAACACGACCAGCCCCGAGATCGCCCCCGGGATCAGCAAGTCAAAGTTTGTCGGTCCTCCGGCAAAGCCGGACGGGTTCTCAGGGGCCTAAGGGGGTATTCCTACAGGCCACCCGCCCCTTACCTCAACCGGGTCAAAATGGTAGGTCAATCAAAAATCAGGAAGGACACACCTGAACAGAATAGACAAATAAAATCAGCATATTGCCGCACAATCGAGGAACCAGGACTACCGAATCTTCTCTTCGGCACCAGAATGAAACAAGGGTTGCGGCTAAATAGCTGCAACCCTTTTTCTATTTTATCCGGCAAGTTACGTGATGGTCTTCTTTTCGGCGTGATTTGACCCCAAGGGGTCAAAGTGATGGGTCAAAGTACCCGGAATCGTCTACCGCCGGAGACGTCACATGCCGCAAATCGCACGTTCCCCGAACCACCTTTACCGGAAGGGCTCAATCTATTACTTTCGCCACGTCATCCCGCACGACCTGCGGGACTCGTTGGGCCGCTCCGAAGTCAGGATGTCTCTCCAGACTGGCTACCTGGCCGAGGCAAGGCCCAAGGCCCGAATATTGGCCTCGGGCGTAAAACGAATACTGACCAAGATGAGGAACGGTGAACTCCCCATGGATGATTTCGACCAGATAAAAGTCTTCATGAACGACTGGCTCAAGCGTTTCCTGAAAGAAAATGAACACATTGCCATCAAAAAGCTCACACCGCCCAGCCCCCACACGCAATACGTGCCGGGAGATACCGAAAGGATTATCGAAACACTCAAGTCCCTGATGGTGTCCAAAGACTACGCTACCATGCGGAAATACACGATCATGGCGGCTGAAGACGGGGCTTTCGGCCCACCAGACTCGCTCCCCCTGTCCGATGAGTTCGCGCACGAATTCATCAAAACCCTTATCGCCTACTATCGCATCATCAGCCACCGAGCCGAAGGCGATTACACCTTTGAAAAATCCATTCTGCCGCCCGAATCAGTCGCTCCGCAGCCGACACAGAAACCCAAGTCCCAAATCCTGCTTTCCGAAGCCCTGGAACGCTACAAGGCGGACAGGATCGCTGCCAAGCGCTGGAGCGAGGGCAGTGCCAAGGACATCCTATCCACGCTCAACAGCCTGACCGACATCCTCGGGGACATTCCGGTGGATGAAGTGGACCGACAGGCAGTGCGCTATGTACGGGATACTCTGCTCCAGCTCCCCCGATTTCGAAATAGCAAACGATTCAAGGGCAAGACCATCCAAGAAATGGTCGCCCTTGAACCAGACAATACCGTTGCCGTCAGCACCGTGAATAACAACCTGACCAACATCTCATCATTTTTGACGTGGTGCGAGGATGAGCAGCTTATTCCCACCAACCCCGCTCACCGTCTGAAAATCAAAGAAGAAAAGCCGGAAACGGAACACCGATCCCCGTACACGACCAAAGACTTGGAAAACATCTTCAACGCTCCTCAATATGTTGACGACACATTCCTGCACCCGTCCGACTTCTGGTGCCCTATTCTTTCCCTTTTCACGGGCGCACGGCGTGAGGAGGTATGCCAACTCCACGTTGAAGATGTCCGACAGGAGGAAGGGGTGTGGGTCTTGGATGTCAACAAGGAAAAGAATGTTCATGGGTTCGCCAACAAGAAGCTGAAAAACCCAAGCGCCAAGCGGCTCCTCCCGCTTCATCCTTTCCTCGTTGAAACACTGCGCTTCCCGGAATTTGCCCAACAACAGGCCCAAAAAGGACACCTGCGTATCTTTCCCGAACTCGTCAAGATCAACACGAACTACGGACACAAACTCGGCGAAAGGTTCAGTGAATTCAGGAAAACCATCGAACTTGAGGAAGCAGAAGGGGTCAAGGATTTTCACAGCTTGCGGCACACGTTCTCCAACTTCTTCAAGCAGAAGAAGATGCAGGACGACCCGTTCGAACAGACCTTTGGCCACAAGCTCAAGAAGATGTCCGCCGAAAGATATGGAGGGCGTTTCCCGGCCTCCATGTGCTTCGAGGAGGTCATAGCCCACCTCGACTACGGGGTGGACCTGTCTCATCTGGTAAAATCGGAATACGTTCCCAAGTAGTGGCCCTCATTTGGCAATAGTCCTTTCCTCCCGTCGGCCCCAAGCCGACGGGAGGAAAGGACGGTTCCACGGGGAGATAAATCGCCTAGGCGATTTATCTCCCCGTGGAACCTCACGCCCAAATGGAAAACCCCGCCGAAGCGGGGTCTTGTTACTGACTGCTGCCAAGGTAGGCATTGGACACGTCCCGCCTTCCTGCGGAATGTCCTGCGGTCACTTCGATTTCGTCACGGGCTTCGGCATCGAGCCGAGGCCATTCTTCCCCTGCCGCGTTGTGGGCGGCCTGTTGAAAGGCTTCCACTGAAGGGTACTGATTAGGCGGCTGAAAGCCGGTGTGTTCGGCGTACATCCGGTGGAACCTTTCATGGCGATTGCTATGCAAAGTCCACCCGCTTTCCTTTTTGGTGAAACCGCACAACCTGGCCGCATAGGACAGCTTTTCCTGCCACTTATCCCCCATCCCTTCAGGCATAAGGTTGTTGATACCGGGCCTGTCGGATTGGCTGACATAGGACAGAGCTCGCTCAAGAGCTTCCTGCTGCCGATCGGACAGATTGTGCAACGTCCGGGGGCGCCCACCCTTCGGACCATACTGGATGCGAAGAGTGCGGCCTTCCTTGTCCCAATCGTTGATCAGATCGACTTTTGCCGACTCTTCGCGCCGGAGCCCCAGTTCGTATTGTAGCCGGATCTGGGCGGCGCACCGGGGGCCGTGCTCGTATGACGATTCGGCTTCCAGTTTGGCGATCGCCCCCAAGACGAATTCAGGGGCAACCGCCTTGCTGTTAGCGTTGGCAATGGCCCCGCGCTTCACGCCAAACACATTATTGGTCGGGCTGATGCGGGTGTTGCCGTATGCTTCGCACAGGTGACGGGCTGCCGAAAAAATTTCAGCTATGCGCCCGTCACCCACGCCCTGTCCTTTCATCTTGGCGGCTACCGCCGCAAAATGCTTGTTGGAAATGTTGGTCCATTTGCGGACCCCAAACCCGGCTTCACGCACCCGGCTTGCGAAGGCTTTAGCGTTCTGCCGGATTCTGTGTTGTTTCGAGCGCGGGCCGGACAAGGTTGCCCTGTTCGCGCCCAGTGCCAGACTGATGGATTTCATGTGAATCTCCTTCCTGAAATTCGGGGCAGTGCCCCGGGACAAAGCGAACCCACGGGTCCGCCTATGGCGCGAACGCGCCACACAACAACCGACACGGGACAAATCAATGTCCGTTTCCCACAGAAGGAAAAATCCTGAGAATCCATTCAATAGGGGGTGCCACCACGCAGGCTCGTTCGTCCTGCGCGTAAAGCGGTGGCCGTGGGGGAATTTCGACAACGGCAGATTTCTAGATACCTGTCGTTTGTCCGGCGGGGGTGCTGTGTTCTAGCCTGGCGTTTGGATGTGAAAGTGTGCCGTTTGGAAATAAATGGCAGCGATGTGCTTGGTGTTACGGCACGTTAGTGCCTACTTAAGCGTTCATCAGTTTAGACTTGCGTCAAAACTTATGAACGCGCCTTGGGTGCGTTTTACCTCCTTCTAGTGACCGATTTATCCGGTGGATATGCCCTACCATATGACGCCGCAAAACCTTCGCGCAAGCTCCAGCGGCACGAATTCTTCACCTCCCGCCGTTTTCCCTGCGAGCGTGACGCAAGCAGCCGTCAAGGCAAGGCCAAGCCCTTCGGGCGGACGCTTCGCGGTTCCGGCCTTGCCCCGACGACTTTGCTTGCGTCGTGACCACCGCAGGCGATGGCGAGAGGGATGGCGGTTTTGACTCCGGCTCAAGGGATTGAAGACCGTGGTTGCAAATCCGTCATAAATTCGTTTGAAAATGAATAGATACTGATTGGCTTGCATGGTTGTTCGATTGGCTGATGAATCAGTTTACTAGAGAGAAATGGAAGGGTAACAATCAGAAACCTCTTTTGAATCACATAAAATGAATTCAACGCATGGACCTGCCCTATCCGTTTGTACCACCCGCGATGTTAGTGCTCCCCCCTTGGCGTTTGGAGGGCTGGCTCCACTCTCCCCCCGGGGGGAGAGTGGCCTTGGGCGCGGGTGGCTTGTATCCCAGAGCGCTGTGAGGCCTGAATGTGTTGTACTCCCAACGCCACTCGTCGATCAAGTAGCGAGCTTCCCTGAGCGTTGTGAAGATTTCTCCATTGAGGAGTTCATCACGTAATTTACCGTTGAAACTCTCGTTGTATCCGTTCTCCCAAGGGCTTCCCGGTTCAATAAACAAAGTCTTCACTCCGACTCGTCCCAGCCATTTTCTGACGGCTTTTGCCGTGAACTCCGGTCCGTTATCCGATCTGATGTGATCCGGTGCTCCCCGTTCAACAAACAGCCTGCTCAAGCGGTAAAGCACATTGACCCGCCCATGAAAAACTGGTCCAGGCCCAATGTTAGGGTTATGTGGACAGCAGGAGGTTTCAATGGGCATCAGAAAGCACACACCGGAACAGATTATCGCCAAGCTGCGTGAAGCAGAAGTCCTTTTGGCCCGGGGAGAAACGGTCCCCAAGGTCAGCCGCAAGCTCGGCGTGACTGAGCAAACCTATTATCGATGGCGCAAAGAATATGGCGGAATGCGTGTCAGTCAGGCCCAAAAGCTTAAGGAACTGGAGAAAGAGAACTCTCGTCTGAAGCGGTTGGTCGCTGACCTCAATCTGGACAAAATGATTCTGGAAGAAGCGGCAAAGGGAAACTTCTGAGCCCTTCGCGCCGCCGTCGTTGTGTATACCGGGTTCGAGAAAAGATGCAGGTATCAGAACGGAAAGCTTGCCGAGTACTTGGACAAGTCCGTTCTACGCAACGATATGCGTCCAATCCTCGTGCAGATGAAGCTGCACTAACCGCCGCAGTGATTGAATTGGCCACCCAATACGGACGATATGGATACCGTCGGATATTGGAACTGCTGCACAGAGATGGTTGGAAGGTCAGCCACACGAGGCTGGAACGCATTTGGCGACGTGAGGGGCTACAAGTCCCGAAAAAACAACCGAAACGTAAACGACTATGGCTGGCAGATGGCTCCTGCATTCGCCTTCGTCCATGCTGGCCAGGTCATGTTTGGTCGTATGATTTCGTCATGGACAGAACCCATGACGGCAAAGCCTTTCGGATGCTCACTGTGATCGATGAATATACTCGTGAGTGTCTGGCAATCGACGTAGCGAGAAGCCTCAAATCGGAAGATGTGCTTTACCGCTTGAGCAGGCTGTTTGTTGAACGGGGAGCACCGGATCACATCAGATCGGATAACGGACCGGAGTTCACGGCAAAAGCCGTCAGAAAATGGCTGGGACGAGTCGGAGTGAAGACTTTGTTTATTGAACCGGGAAGCCCTTGGGAGAACGGATACAACGAGAGTTTCAACGGTAAATTACGTGATGAACTCCTCAATGGAGAAATCTTCACAACGCTCAGGGAAGCTCGCTACTTGATCGACGAGTGGCGTTGGGAGTACAACACATTCAGGCCTCACAGCGCTCTGGGATACAAGCCACCCGCGCCCAAGGCCACTCTCCCCCCGGGGGGAGAGTGGAGCCAGCCCTCCAAACGCCAAGGGGGGAGCACTAACATCGCGGGTGGTACAAACGGATAGGGCAGGTCCGGGCAGCCATTCCCGCAAGATGTTAAGATGAAGGAGCGCGCCGAAGAAATGCTTGCCTCTATGAGTAAAATAGATCCAGCGTATGAGCTTTATGACGCGATCCATAAGTCTGCAACAAATAATATAGAACGTTCGCTTGCCGAGAGACGAGCCTTGGACGAAGAAGACGCTGACACATAGGTCCTCATATTATCCATATTAGCTCTATCCTCTCCTGTTCACTAGCTTCGCGGTTCAGTAACACCTTGGCGCAGGAAGAAGGGGGACTAACGGCTCAACTCACATAAACGCAAACTCATTTTAATGTTGAATGGCTTGAGGGAATTCCCTTGTGTGTCCCAGTGTACAAGCTGATGAGTTTGTCCAATAGCCTAAAAGATTCATCCGGTGTGTCCGCCGGGTATACCATGTCATTGGGGATGGATTTGTATCGACGTCGATTGTCTATGGGCTGACCCGCAAGGCGCTCACTCCACCCCCCGCAACGGACGCCAATAATCAGTCGCTTATGCGCCCAAGCGAGAGCCATTTCCGACAATGTCCCCGCTCCTCCGCCTACGGCAACAACTGCGTCAGCTTGTGCGACAAGTATATTACGACCATGATCCAACGAAGAAGGGATAGCTATGTCCACATAGGGGTTCGCGTCGCCAGGATCGCTGCCCGGTAGTACTCCGATGATGGAGCCATCTGCCCAGTTGAGAGATTGGCGCCCTCCACGGCACGCGGCTTCCATGACACCTCCAAGCCCTCCGGTCATGAGTCGGTAGCCGCCATCAATGACTCTTTTGCCAATTTCAAAGGCCAGCTTCTCCTGAGTGGAATCGGGCTCGATCCTCGCGTTGCCAATAACTGCTACCGTTGAGCGACGATTAGGTCGTGTTTTATTATCATTCAGCATGTTAGTTTCCTTTAATAGGCTGTGGATTTGTAAAGTCCCCCATCTTAGGGCCAGCTAGTAGTAGAGGCTTCCCGCCGTTTTTTGGTGAGAGCCCAGAGGGCAGGGGGTACCCCCTGCCCTCTGGGCTGCAAATTCCACTGGCGTCATGTCGCCTAGCGATTCATGAGGCCGATCTTCGTTGTACTCCCTGATAAATCTCTCCGTGCATTCACGCACTTCGCTCAAGCTATCGAAGATATACAAGTCCAAGACCTCTTCCCGATAGGTCCGGTTGAAACGCTCAATATATGAGTTTTGCGTCGGCTTGCCTGGCTGTATGAACTCCAGCCCAACACCGTGCTGATCAGCCCAGGCTGCCATGGCCGAACTGGCAAATTCAGGTCCGTTGTCCATCCTCAGCTTTTCCGGGTAACGACCTCTTTCTTCGGCTACCCGGTCAAGTACCCTGAGCACTCTTCCGGCTGGCAGGTTGGTGTCTACTTCCACGGCAAGCACCTCTCGATTGAAATCGTCAACAGCATTAAATGTTCTGAAAGCCCGCCCGCTGTAGAGAGTGTCACGCATGAAATCAATCGACCAACAATGGTTCGCCAGCAGCGGCTGGGCCACGGCTTTCCTTGTCCTTTGGGGGCGACGTTTCTTTGCCTTGCGTTTCAAATTCATTTTCAACAAGCAATAAACCCGCCAGACGCGTTTGTGATTCCAAGGGGTCCCCTGCTTGCGAAGCACAGCAAAAAGCTTACTGAAGCCCCATGTGGGCTTTTTCTCGGCCAGTTCAGTCAAAGCGGCGATGACGGTACTATCGTCGCGCGGATGAGGCTTGTACGCGTAGTAGCTCCGGCTGACGCCAAGAGCTGTACAAGCCTTGCGGACACTCATCTCGAACTCACAGATCATGTGCGTGACGAGCTGTTTTCGCTGAACCGGCCTCAGAGTTTTTTTTCGATGACATCCTTGAGAGCCATGTTTTCCAGGCTCAGATCCGCAAACATCTGCTTGAGCTTACGGTTTTCTGCCTCAAGGTCTTTCATCCGCTCTATGTCGGACGCCTCCATGCCGCCGTACTTGGACTTCCATTTGTAGTACGTAGCGTTGCTCACGCCGTGCTCTCGGCAGACGTCCTTGACCGTCCGTCCACTTTCCACGGATTTCAAAATCCGCACGATCTGGTGCTCAGTGAATCTTGATTTGCGCATGTGAAACTCCTGGGCGCAGTTTGGGCCAGAAGTCTCTACTTTGCAATGGACCTACTATACGGGGACTTTACAGATTCAGTGGTTCCTTAGCCACAATTTGTGCAATGATATCCTCACGACGTTGTGTGTCCGCGCCTTTACCTGTTCCCGATGGCTCATACAGATACAAAGAGTGTCGTATGTGAACAGGATTTTTGGCCAGCTCTACCATCGGCAGCATGTAGGCCCAGTCCGTGGCTAGATCAATATACCTTCCATTTAATTTGAACATGGATTCGGGGACGGCATCAAAGAGATACTTGCGGAAGGAGCGTAAATGTTGCCATACATTTCCGCCCCGATTGCCCCTCGGGTCATTAAAGTCGATAGGGTAATGAACATGCTTGTCCGTACGCAGCATCGACCCCACGGTGAGGTCGGCTCCCCGCTGATACGCTCCATGCAATTGGTCGAGAGTCCTATCCGAGAGAAGCATGTCGTCGGCGTCCACAGTGACAATGATTGATCGAGGATTAGCGCAGGCTAAGCGGATCGCCCAGATCATGTTGGCCAGTAAGCCTCGTCTTTTTCGGATATTGAAAACGGATATTTTATTTGAATACTTCGAACAACTGCGCTGGATGTATTGTGCCAACTCAGGGGACGATGCATCGTCAATTACGATACATCCCCAATCCTCTCGCTGCTGTTTGATTATCGAGTTCAGACAACGCATGAATCGTCCTGGAGTAACGTCTTTTCCGCCAAGGATGAATATGAAAGTTTCATCTCGTAACGGAGCGAACCAGTCCTCCAGTTTGCCCTGTAGGTCGACATGCCCATCCTGTATTGATGGGATCACCCCCTTTTCTACTCTATCTAAAATCGCCAACCAGGCATCCGTATCGGCCTTTCTCTCGTTGGGAGGGTGGATAAAGAAAGTTCTTTTGTCGCCTCCACGCCAGGAACAGCCCATTTCAAACCTCATGCGTTGATCCGCAGCGCGATACCATGTCAGCTCAAGGCCGCCTTGCGTCACGGCGTTGGGGAATGGTGTCAGGGCGTTAAATCGTTCCATGTGTATCATCGCTCCGCGCACCTCAGTACGCCAAGGTCCGTTCGAATTTTGGCTTGTGTAAGGCTTGTTCTCTGCGTTGCATATATTTAAAGCCACTGTGGCTGCAGTGGGGTTGTCGGCAAACACCTGTAGCATGTCAGCGAGGTAGTCGTGGGTGTGGTCTGTACGTCCGACCATTAAGTCGCTGTCAACCTGTAGGAGATATGGGGTCCTACATTCCTCAAATCCTGACAGGGTGGAGGCCGTTTGGGGACCGGTTTTCGCGTGGGTGGCGTCTGTTCGGAGTCCAAACCAACGACTATTCAGAGCGACGATTCCTCCCTTCTCTTGGGGGCTGTATACAATCTTGTCGATCCAGCCGCTTTCAAGCAGTCTATCGCATGCCTCTTTTAATGCCCGCATGTTGCCCGAGGTATATTGGCGAAGAAAACCTTCTGCGCGTTCATCCACGACCAGGAGTCGTTCAGCAAAGGCCCGGGGCCCTTCCAGTTGCCTGATCAGATGCTGAACTTGGACCTCCAGTGTGGCGGCCTCCATGGCGCAGCATTTTATCATGACGGATATTTCGGGAAGGCGGGGTAATGCCTTTAAAACGAATACGCGTACTTCGGATGCAGGTTCGAAACGGTCCATGTCTATAGTCGGGATTTCAAATTCATCGACAATAGTCAGCCCAAGCAGGGCCAAGTCTCGGATGAGTTTCCTTCTCGGCCTGTAAAATTCAATTCGTGTCTTGCCTGAGGCTAGGCGTTTCTCCCACCGTAGAGTGCCATCTTTTTCGGATATCGTTCTATTTAAATTTTTGGTTGCTTCCGCTGTATGCCGCACATTGATAAATTCAGGATCGCAGACAGACACCACGACCGTTCCTCCCGTCTTGGTCATTCGACGAAGGTCTCTTATTGCCTGTGTATATGCGTCATCGTCGAGAGCGCAAAGCACCCGAGTACAGATGACGGTGCCAAATTTCATATCATTGAGGGAGGAACTTTCTGATAGGAATTGAACATGGCCAGCCATCTCATTCCATCGGGATTCCCATATTGACCGAAGGCATGGGTCGGGATCGTAGCCGATTCCCAAAATACCCTTTCGTCCAAGTTGGCCCAGTATGTTCCCCTTGCCGCAGCCGTAGTCCAGCACCCGATCAGGAGACGATAGCTCAACAATCTCTACTATTTTGTCGTAGTACCCAATTGCCGACTTTATACGTTGCTTTACGGCTTCCATAAAATACTCAAATCCAGCTAGTTCTGGCAGGTTTTTATCCGTGAGAGCGGCCTTCATCACCTCGCTCAGGTCGTTACGGTGGGGATATCTCCAACTTAACCATGCTCGACGGCACATCGTTTCAAATTCGGATTCCGAATGAAGCTGCTGGATGTCGGAACCGTAATCGATGAGCCTTACTTTCTCATCCACGTTACGCAAATTCTTGGGATGGATATTCCGGCACACGATTCCGTTCTCATGGCATTCGACCAGCAAGTCGATTAATCCCGGGCCGTTCCCGCCTGTGTACGGAGTCGAATCCTCATACGGATATGTGAGAATTGCGATACTGTCCTCCTTAATGAGCGATTCCAACGGATACAAGCCGTTCGTGCCAGTCCAAGCGCCCACCTTCGAGGTCAGAAATTTAATCTGTCGCCGAGCTTCCCTGCTTTTCCAGTAATCGAAGACTTTGAAGACCTTGCAGCCGTCTGTGAGTGCAACCCCCTCACAGCCATGCCCCAATATTCGAAGATGGCCGTTGATTCCTAACAAACGCCTTACATGATCTTGAGCAGACTGCATCCGCTGAGAGTGTATTCTGCTAACCAAAGGAGTGATGTCCTTGAGGCGGCGGCGGTGTGCCCTGCATTGTTGGGGCAGTTCTTCCAAAAGACTCTCGACATGTGCCGAGTCAAGGGCGTCAATGCCTTGGGTGATGCGGCGTAGCTCTTCTGGGTTGTACATTGCGAGAATTCGTTGAAGAACGGCACCCAACTTTGTGCGTTCTTTTACGAACTCGTTGCCATGTATCCAACTTGTGTCTTGCAAGTCAGGATGTTCAAGGAAGTGAAGTGCTGATTTCGCGCAGCCTCTCACGCGCCAAAAAGAAAGCGTAAATGCCGCCAACCGTTCCTTGGCGTATTTCTCGACCAGTGACGTAAATACGTCGATGTCGGGGTGGGATATCCAGGATGACCCCACTTTGCCCTTTGGGTCTCCTTCGTTGAGTCGATCCTGTAAGGCAGAATAGAAGGCGTAGCCGCGGATGTCATCGATGACTTTTTCCGAGTCTAAACCTTCGACCTGCAACCCGGATCTGTCATGGTAAACGGGTAGAGAAAGAGTCCGGACCGTTCGTCCATTCAAGTGTTGTTGAGCAAGCGACCACAACATGTCAGAGCGGCGCATAGGTCGGCCTTGAGTCAACAGACACGGGTTCGGGATATCTGTGAGGACTTCAGGATTGAAAATGAATGTGTTTCCGCCTCGCTGTAGCGGAGAGCCATCTGGCATACAATGTCCATTTTGTTCTTGCTGTATGAGGGGACGGAAGAGCTGTTCTCCTGCTAAAATGCGTTCAAATCTCTTGGCCAATTGGGAAAAAACTTCGGCCACAGATTCCTCAGGGCGGGCGAAAGTGAAATTGAAGGGGGTTTCCAGACGATCCGTTTCAATTCTGGAGAGGTCATAATAGAAATCCCTTCGACCTTCAGCCAGTCGGGTGTTCATCCCAAGCGCGGGCGGAAGGAGCGCCTTGGAGGATAGCCGAGACCAGCGGCGTAGCGTGTGAACCAAGTCCACCATTTGTCCCCTTAGGCACGAGGCAAATGGTAGGGGAGGGGCTCCCGTATATGGGCCTATGCCAATATCAGTAACACCCTCTGCCTTTGCTCGAGCCAATGCTTGTACATAGGGTGGCTTCCATCGGATCGCCTCGCCCTGTTGTTGTGTGAGGGCCTCAAGGTGCATGTCATCGTCCAGAATCCACCCCACCGCTCCCGGTCGTCGGCATAACAGTGCGTATAGATAGGATTGGAGTACGGTCCGAGCACGGGCTATCCCCATGCGCTCTCCTTGGGCGCATTCAGGGGCCTCTATCCTCCCTGCCTCGTGATCTTCTCGGATGATGTCTCTGGTCATGGCATAGACGTTCAGACCCTTTGACCTCGTGCTTTTTACGAGTTCAACAAACGGTCGGGATATTTCCCAGCCAGCTCCGTTCTCGATCAAAAGGACATCAAGCCCCACCACTGCCGGGTCGCAGGACATAATATGTAGATCCTCCAAGAGGCGGGCCGCCGATCCAACCCTATTGGGGGCAACAATTACACCAACTGCCAAGGCGAGTTGGTGATCAACATGTAGCTCAGAGATATCTGCGAGGATAACTTCATTTGGGGTGGGCGAAGAGGGGGCTGTAGGTTCCCAAGAAAAATATCGAAGAGCCCTGTCGAGGAATCTTTGCTTCTGACCGTTTGTCATCTGAAGGGCGTATTTCTGGTAAAAGCATTCCAGTCCCTTTCGTTTTGCAGGGAGGTTCGGCGATGAAAGGCGAGGCCGGGTAGAGGATGCGTGGTGCCTAACCGTTGCTATCGGTTGATTAGCGTAGCAAATATCCGGCAATTCACACAGTCGAATGCATAAATCGCGGTCAGTACAACTGGCGAGGTTTTCATCGAACAATCCAGCTTCGAGGATTGTGGATAGCCTAACGAAAAGGTTTGATCCCTGTATCCCTGGGTTTCCAGTTAAGAAATCATCCCGGCGGAGTGTTTCGGGAGGGACAACGATCCTTGGTTCTCTGCCCATTTCCTGGCGGATGAATGCGCTCGAAACCATATCAGCCTGTGATTCAGAAGCTACCATAACGCATCTACGCAAGTGGTCAGGAGCCCATTCGTCATCATCATCCAAGATAGCTACAAAAACGAATCGGGGGTCTGAGCTTGTCCGCAGGATGTGGTCAAGGCCTGAATTCCAAGCGCCTGAAGCTCCAGGGGTACGACGATTTCGAAGCAACTCTATATGATCTGAGTGCTTGGTCTTAGCGATGGCTCGCTGTGTTTTGGGGTGGAACTTTACCTCAGAGTCGTCCACAACCACGATTCTGTCTGGTGTGAATGTTTGCGCAAAAATTGAAGGCAATGAACGGGTTACGAGAAGCTGCGGACGATTTGCAGTTGCAACAAGCGCCACAAGTTCAAATGGAAAGGTGCGCATCTACTCCTCCGGATGATAGAGAATGCTGATTATCCATCGTTCTTGTAAGGGAGTGACGACTGCAAACATTCGCAAGCACGACGATCGGTCATCCCCGATCCAGTGCTTTTTGGTGTCATCCGATAGGTACGATGTAGCGAAAATTTATATCAAGCCCATGAATTGATCAATCATTCCCTCATGAAATTGAAAACATTATGGGACAATGTGCCAGAGTTTAGTTATTCTTTTCCTGTCCGCTATGTGTCCGGTTCTAATGTCCCCCCCCCCTCCTTTTCAAAAAATCACGTGTCACCCAAGTGTCATTTTCAGCGGCAACTATGCATTTTGTGGTGAATATAGTGTTTTCAACCCATTGAAATAACATAGGTAAGCGACCTTCCGGTTGATTGTCTACGGTTCACGCCGTTAACAGGGGTTCAAATCCCCTTGGGGACGCCAAGAGACAGACAAACGGGTTGCGGTACATACCGCAACCCGTTTTTCATTGTCCGAAGATGGACATGAGAAAGCCCCGGAGGTGAAAACCGCCGGGGCTTTCTTATGCGGCCCCATGTCAAGGACTCCCTATTTACTCGATTTCCCTATTTCTTAGGCCAGACTCCACCCTCACCATAACGGCTATTGGTTTGTATTCCTTTTCTTATTCGTGCTCTACGGCACCAAGTACCTATTCGGTACGTAAATCAGTTTAAGATCGCCATTTCTATTTTCGTGGTCTACGCCACCAAAGCCCCGCCGCGATCTTTGTTTACGACTGCGTTACAGGTAAGCTGAGCTTCCACAAAAGCGCGGCCAATTTACGAGCAAGCGCAGCTATTGCTTTTTGTGCCACACCATGTCGGCTATAAATTCGGTTGTAGAACTCCCTGGCCCACTCATCTCGCTGCTTCCACACCCAAGCTGCTTCAATCAGTAAACTTCGTAATCGCTTTTGACCGACCGGGCGAAGTGTTGCCTTACCCTTGCTGCCTCCACTTTGCCGCATCACTGGCGCAAGGCCCAGGTAAGCTGTCACCTCTTCGCTGCGATTGAAACGTTCCGGGCGGTAAACCTCTGCCGCAAAAGTCGTGGCCACGACTTCGCCAACGCCGGGAACGGACCTCATGGCGGCAATACGTCTTGCCTCGTCTTGTTCCCGGATGCTTATTCGCAAACGCTGATCCACTTTGCGTTGTGCACAAGCGAAGTACTCCAGTTCATCGAGCAAGCTTTCAAGAGTCTCTTTTGCCCCCGAAGGAAGTTCCACCTGATGAAGTGTGAGTATGGCAGCCTTGCTCCAATGGTCCAGATCGGCAGGCTCCTGCGCTCCAAGATAAAGAAGAAGTGAACGAATCCGTTGTTTAGCTCGACGAAGAGAGTCGGTGAGCTGATGCCTTCGACGCTCAAGAGCACGGAAGGCTTCAGCTTCAACGGAAGGAATGGCGATTGGTCTGATCAGGCCGGAGGCTGCCAGCTCTGCCAGTTTGCGGCAGTCCAGGCTGTCGGTCTTGTTGGTAGCGGTAATGGGGCGCGGGATTCGGCTTGGCGCAGCAACGACAACCGTAACACCTTCTGCTTCGAGGCTCCTGGCCAACTCAAAGCCAGTCGGTCCAGATTCATAGCAAACCGCGCCAACCTCAACAGGTAATGACATGACAAGCCGGGTGAGTGCTGTTGCATCAGCCGGACAAGTCCAGTCCTTCACGGCACCATCAGGTCTGAGCAAAGCCACGCTGAAACTCAGCTTATGGACGTCCACTCCTATCCATACCTTCTCGCCGGAAAACGCTTCAACAAACCGATGAACAGATGATACTTTGAGCTTTGCCATGTCGGCCTCCCTTGGGTTTGGGTTTCACTGGTACTGTTACCAGCAAAACTTGGGAGTGCCGACATGGTATTTCTCATGCTCTGTCCGTGCAACCAGGAACCTGGGAACGCTTCTGCCCGGGAACATAGGTAACACTTTTACTATTCCTGCTTCGGCTCTGGGGGTCAGATCAGGCCCCCAGAGCCGTCCCTCTCCCCCCAGCAGGACCGATCCGGCGTAAACATTCATGTCGTCATTTTGTTTTTCCAACAGCCCTACCGAGTAACCGCGCAACCCCTGGTTGATGTATCGCATTTTCCCGGCCCACAGGATTTCTCCGCTGCGTTTGACACGCCTGACAACAACCTCCGCAGCATATTGAAAATCTGGAATAATAGGGGGACACCGCCGGGCGGACCGGGCGTATCGGCTGGCGGGCACGGCCACGCCAAACGCCTCGTGACGCGCCGAAGGTTGTAAATCATGCGCCAGGAGCGCATAAGCCGTGTCTGCTGGCGCATGTTCCGGCCCTTGCGGAATTCTCGTTTAAAGAGTGCTCATCCGGGAAATCCCTTCGGCCCCGCGTCCGGCAAAGGGGTTTCCGTTGTCCACCCAAATGATGTCGGGCAGGACGAAACGCCGTCCTGGCGCAAGCGGGGTTATAGCAGAGCCGCTTCCCATTCGGCCTGCTTGAAACCGCTCAGGACAACGTCGCCGCTCACGAAAAGAGGCCGCTTGACGAGCACACCGTCCGTTTCCAGCCGCGCGGGCAACTCCTCGTCCGTATGGAGTCGATGGTCTCCTTCAAGCCGAGTCTCTTGTCTTTCTTGCCGTTGGTGTTGACGAACCGCTTCTTGTCCATACCGGCTCTTTTCTCCACGCCAGAAACTCCTCGCGGGTCGGCGTTTCCTTGACGATATGCCGGATATCAAACTCCACGCCGTAATCCTCAAGCCAAGTCTTGGCTTTTCGCGACGTGGTTCAACGGGGGTCATGCACCAGAATCGGGGGCACGTTCTCTCCATCCCTTAAAAAATGGTAAACGATTGGTTCACCGGACCGGCCGGCTCATATGCTCGAACGGTCCGGCGGAAGCCATGATCTCCCCCGTCATTTCTGTCCCTCCGGGTCCGGGGCAAGACTGTCCGGAAAGCCACGCAAGGAAAAGGGGGCCGGTCCCCGGACCGGCCCCCTGCGATGGGTTTTCAATATAACGAAAGATTAATGCGCAGGACCCACGACGGGATTACTGCGCAGCTCCTCCAGCTTCTCGTTCATCTCGCTGCCGAGGTAGTACCATTCATGCACGGGCAGTTTCTCGCCCCTCTCCAGCGCCTTGATGCCGTCGAGCACCTTATCCGAAGTGGCGGGCAGCTCAAAAATGCGCACACCCGTGGCGTTGTAGATGGCGTTGATGATGGAGACATGCGGCGAAGTCAGGGAGAGTTCGGCGCAACCGGCGGAACCGAACGGTCCCGAAGGACGCGGCGTTTCCAGATACTCCACCTCGATGTCGTCCGGGACGTCCTTGATGTAGGGGAAGCCCTGGGCCTTGAGGGTCACGTCCCGGGACGGATCGACAAAGTCTTCGGACAGAGCCAGTCCCACACCCTGGGCGAGGCCGCCGTAGACCTGTCCGTCCACGGCCAGCTTGTTGCCGATGACGCCGAAGTCGGCGGTCAGGGTCATCTTGAGCACCTTGGTCTTGCCCGTGGCGGCGTCCACCTCGACCTCGGACATGAATACCCCGTAGGTATGGGTCGGGTTGGGGTCGCCCTGCATGGTGTTGTAGTCGCACGCTTCGGAATAGCCCACCGTGGAGGCATTGCCCCGATATTTCACCGGAATGTTCTCGTCCACCATCTCCTGGTAGGTGCGGTAGGTGCCGTCGGGCTTGCGCATAGCGTCCATGAGCTTGTTCGCGCCGTCGATGGTCGCCTTGCCCGCCATATAGTGCGACCGGCTGCCCGCCGCCGCCCCGGTGAAGGGAGTGACGGCCGTGTCGTTCATGACGAGGCGGATATTTTCTGGCTTGAGACCCAGCGGCTCGAACGCCTTGTGCGCCAAGGCCATGGCGCCTGCGTCGGCCCCCTGCCCCATGTCGTGCCAGCCGCTATAGTGGGTGATGGACCCGTCGGAATTCAGCTCCACGTCGATCTCTGCCGTATCGTGGGCCGCGAAGGAGCAGTCGTACATGCCGAGCGAAATGCCCACGCCGCGACGCTTCTCCGGGGTATCCTCCTTCCTGGCCCGTTCCAGCGCGGCCTTGTACTTGGGCCGCATCATGTCGAGGAGCGTGGGGAAGGGATGCACGTCCATCTCGCAACCGGAAGTCATGGTCGTCCCGGGCCGGTAGGTGTTGATGTAACGGAACTCAAGGGGGTCCATGCCGATCTTCTCGGCCAACATGTCAGCCAGAGATTCGCTGGCCATGTACGATTGAGGCGAACCGAAGGCGCGGAAGGCCGTCCCCCAGGCGTGGTTGGACGCGCAGATGCGGCCCACTCCGCGAATATTCGGAATATACAGCCCCGCGCCGCACCAGCGGAACCCCTTTTCAATGAGCGGGTCGGATGTGCCGTCGTGATACGCTCCGTGGTCGAACAGGAAGTCGTATTCCATGGCCTGGAGATATCCCTTCTCGTCGGCGGCCAACCGGCAGTTGAAAAAGCCGGTGGAACGCTTGCCGCTGAAAAAGGACTGCTGGGCGTAATCCATGTGCAGGCACACGGGCTTGCCGGTGGCCTTGACCGCAGCAAGAAGCAGGGCCTCGGTGATGGGACTCATCTTGGAGCCGAAGCTGCCACCCGCCGGATTGAGGATCATCCTGATCCTGTCCGGATCGATGCCCACGGCGCCGGCGACCATCAACGGCACGGCCTGAAGGAACTGATGCTTGCACTGGACCACGAAGCCGCCGTCCGCGTCGGGATAGGCCAGCCCGACGTCGGGTTCGAGCACAAGGTGGGGCTGACGCTGCACGTAGAAGCCGCCCTCGACCACATGGGCCGCCTTTTCCATGATCCCGCCGGTCTCCCCGCCCTTGATGCAGGGCATCTCGCAATACAGGTTCGGGGTGCCGGGGTGGATTTCCACGGCGTCCTCGGCCACAGCTTCCAGCCCGTTCATGTAGGCGTACAGCGGTTCGTACTCCACCTTGACCGCGTCGGCGGCGGCGCGGGCGTGAGCCTCGGTGTCCGCCGCGACGATGGCCAGCACGTCGCCGTACTGGCATATCTTGGTGTCGGCCAGCAGGGCGCGCTCAAGCCCGTCACTCTTGTTGGTCGGGGAAAAAGTCAGCCCGTTGACCCGGTTGGTCCCTTCGATATCCCTAGCTGTGAGCACGCGGTACACGCCCGGCATCTTCTCGGCCTCGGAGGTGTCCACGGAGAGCAGGTTGGCGTGGGATATCCGGGCATGGGCCAGCCCCAGGTGCAGCATGCCGTCGGGCAGCTTCATATTGATGTCCGCTCCGTAGTCGCACAGGCCGGTAACCTTGGCCAGCGCAGTGGGCTTGGGGCTTTTGGTGTTGTAGAGGGTCTGGCCTTCGGGGAGCTTGAAGGCCAGATCGTCCATAGAAATTTCACCGCGCAATACCCTGGCCGCGTCCATGACCGAATCCACCAGGGGCTTGTACCCCGTACAACGGCAGGCGTTGCGGTGCTTCTGGAACCAGTCGCGCACCTCCTCCCGGGTGGGATCGGGATTGGTGTCCAGCAGTCCCTTGGCGGAAACGATGAATCCGGGGGTGCAGATGCCGCACTGCGCGCCGCCATGCACCATCCAGGCGAGTTGCAGCGGATGCAGATGGCCGGGCGTCCCCACGCCTTCGATGGTCGTGACGAGGCTGTTCTCCGGCACCTTGTCCATCTTCTTGACGCAGGAGCGGATCACCTTGCCGTTCAGGATCACGGAACAGATGCCGCACTGTCCAGCCTCGCAACCGACCTTGGTACCCGTCAACCCCAGCTTGCGCAGGGTATTGGCCAGGGTGTCCTCGGGGTCGAAGGTAATCATGCGATCAACGTTGTTGATATTCAGCACCATTTTTTTCAACATCAGCCAATTCCTCCATAGTGTTTGAATGCAACCGGCAGAGTGTCCGCAACATCACTTTCCGCCGGGGCTGGACCGGTCATGATCTCGGAACCATTAGGATACTGTAGGCAACAAAAGGGGCTTTCCGGAAATATCATTTAGCGGCCTCGCATATATCGAACCGATATACGTTGCCCAGCCCTCCCGGCCTATTTGCCGAAGGGGCAGACGGGGTAACGGCAGACATCACAGGTCGCGCAAAAACCGCCGTGTCCCAAGGCCACTATGTCCTCCCTGGCGACGGTCTCCCCGGCCAGCAGACGGGGGACCACCAGATCGAAGATCGAGGCGCGGTAGTACATGACGCAACCCGGCAACCCGAGAATGGGAACGCCGTCCAGGTAGGCGAGAAGAAACATCACGCCCGGAAAGGTGGGGGAGCCGTAGGTGACTATCTCCGCCCCGGTCGCCCGGATGGCCGTCGGGGTCTGGTCGTCGGGATCCACGGACATGCCGCCGGTGACCACGATCATCTCCGCCCCTTCGGCGGCATAGGCCAGGATCGCGTCGCGGGTCATGGCCGGGTCGTCCGAGGTCAGTCGCTGCCCCATGACCGAAGAGCCGAGTCGGGAGAACTTCTTGCGGATGACGGGGCCGAAACGGTCCTTGATCCTGCCGCTGAAGACCTCGTTGCCGGTGGTCACCACTCCGACCTTGAGGGACCGGAACGGACGGACCGACACCACATGGCCGCACTCGGCGCAAATAGCCTCCACCCGGAGTATCTTTTCTTCCCGAACCACCAGCGGCACCACGCGAGTCCCGGCCACGGCGCGCGGTTCGGTCACCTGCTGGCCGTCGTGCATGGTGGCCAGGACGACCTCCTCAATGGAGTTGATCCGATTCAACGCCTCCACGTTGACGCTGAGCAGCCCCGGCGACGCCTCGAAGTTGACGCGCCCCTCGCTGACTCCGGACAGGGTGATGCCCGGCCCGGCGGCGGCTTCGGCGATACGTCGGGCGGCCTCGTCCTCGTGGACCTGCCCTTCCTTCAAATCGAGAACGTAGACGTGCTCCTTGCCGATCTCCAGCATACCGGGGATATCCGCTTCGGTGATCACATGCCCCTTGCGAAAGGCCGGGCCTTTGGTTTCACCAGGTACGATGCGGGTCATGTCATGACACAGGACCATGCCCACGGCGTCTTGAACAGGTACGGTCTTCATATACTCCCTCTCCGGGTATTTCATTCTTCATTCCGGAAGCAACCCGGTCATCCCGCCCTGTGGCGGCCGGGTTCATTCCACTGCTTCCGAAACTACGGAGAAAATAACCCTTGGGTAAAATACCATTTGTCGTATAGGGTTATATCAAAATGATATAGTACGGTTTCTTTTCGTTCAGCTTCGACTACGCGCCAGAACCTACACCACCGGAAGAACGACGATGAACTTCACCAAGCTGCTGTACTTCAAGACGATCGTTGAACAGGGACAGATCAGCCGCGCGGCCCGCGTCCTGCACATGTCCCAACCGCCGCTCAGCCAGCGCCTCAAGGAGCTGGAAGAGGAACTGAACGTCACGCTCATCGAACGCTCGGGTGCCAACTGGGCCGTCACCAGCGAAGGCAAGGCCCTGTATCAGCGCGCCCTGGACATCCTGGACCTGGTCAACGGCATTCCCGACGAAATCCAGGCATCGCGGCTGGGCGTGGAGGGGCTGGTCACCATCGGCTGCACCACCCTGTCCATCACCCTGCTCACCGAATTCATCCTCCATCTGAACAAGCTCCACCCCCGCGTCCGCACCCGGTTGCTCATCGACGACAGCACTGTGCTGAAGCACAAACTGCTTGAACACGCCATCGACTTCTGCGTGACCATCCTACCGTACACGGAAACCCGGCTGCACCTTGCGCCGCTCAAGCCTACCCCGTCCATGCTCGTGGTCCCCCCGTCCATGGCCGAACCGCCATTCACGAAGGCCTCGACTCCCGGCGCGGAGCTGGACATCCGGGAACTCCATGACAAGCCCCTCGTCATCTTCCGGCGTTTCGACGGCGGCGGCACCTACATGAAGACCATGGACTTCTTCCATGAATACGAGGTCAAACCGCGCATCATCATGGACAGCCCGGACGGTCGTATTCTCCTCGACATGCTGGAACAGGGGCTGGAGGCCATGGCCATGGTCCCTGGCAGCGAAATACCGGAACACATCCGCAAAAACTTTGTTCTATGCAACCTCCCGGACTTCTTTCCGAAGGTTCACCCCTGCCTGGCGCGGGTCGACAACCGCTACCTGCCACGCGCCTCCAGAACCGCCTGGAAGGAATTGTGCGCCTTCGTCAGCCGGACCGATCCCGGACTGGAAGTCCCATCCCCGGAAAGTGCCGGTTAGCCCCCGTCGACGCGAAAATGCCCACATCCGGCGATGGCCGGACATGGGCAACAGGAGGTCGGAGAAGGCTCCCAGGGACTAGCGCCGGACCGGCCAGAATCCGAAATACGCCGTCATGGTCACGATCACCGGAAAAGTGACGGACAACAGGGCGCTGGACAGCCACAATTCGAGGGTGTAGGCGGGTGCGCCGGACGACAGTGCCATCCCGGTCAGATACGGACCGGCGGCCGCGAATACGTAATACATCAGATATGCGTAGACCGAGGCCAGCAGGGTCAGCAGAATCCCCCGCAAAGGCTGGCCCACCCCGGCGAACAGGCGGTGCTGCATGAGGTTGTCGACCAGAAAGACCCCGAAGGTGAAACCGACCGGGACCTTGACCAGATAGACCACCGTGTCCATGCCCACCCCCTTCACGAACACGACCCAGCAAACCAACGACATAAGCAGGGCCACGAGGGTCGCGACGAGCTTCACCACATGGGGCTGCCGCCTGCCGATCAGGCCGGTCACAAGGGTCATGTCCGAAAGGGTCAGGATCAGAATCGCCCCGCCCAATGTCACGAAAAACGAGATGGCGGACCAGGCGTCCAGCAGACCTCGCGGGTCCAGCGATTGCACATAGACGTGCGTACCGATCAGAAAGGAATAGTCGAACAGGAGGCAGAACAATGCGTATGCGATGGAGTAGCATGTCGCCAGGGTCCCGACTCCCAGCCACAGCGGGTGTCTGAGGAACAGGTTCAGCGGCCAGCCCCGCATGAGCAGGATCATCCAGAAGGTCACGACGATACTCAGGATCGAGTAATGCAGCAGCATCGGCGTGGGCGGGGCAACGCTCCGTCCCACCATGCTGAAGACGGCCAATGCCGCGAGCATGGCCCCTCCAGCCGTCATCAGGGTCAGAGCCGCACCTTTGGCCGGTTGCGGCAGGGCCGCAATGGAGGCCGGGTAGCCGCAGCGCCACAGCACCGAGACGACCAACTGCACAGGCACGGCGCACATGAAGAGGAAAGCCCCCCATGTGGAGAGAAGCTCGTGTCCAAGGGCGTACAAAATAAGGAAAGCAACACCCAGTATTATTGCAAAGGCCCCGGCCCCCTGCACAAACAACTGCGTTGTCTCGCCACCGCCCGCAACGGGCTTTGCGGAAATGTTCTCATTAATTCCTTGCGATTCGGCCATCAATACCCCCATTCTACATATTGTTCACATGCACAGGTCAAGATTTGCGGATATAGACCAGAATCGACCCGCAAATGAAAATACTGTTTGCAACACGAATCCATATCGAACGGATATACCTCTTCGGGCGATGGACTACGGGCCCGGGGCTGCGCATGGGCGCGCGCAAAAAACGATATGTGGAGCCTGATTTTAGGACTTTTTTTAGGGGCTATACCAGATAACCCCTCTGGGTTCTCGGTATGGCAATGCGAAAAAGTCGTTTGAGCCAGAAAAAGCAGCTCCGATTGATTGAGCATTTTGTGGCTGGCAGAAGTGGCCTCGGTTCTTCGGACCACCGAGCGACGAATTTAAGGTGGACATGATAACGAGCTACGCCGCTCTTTCGGCCCAGGCCAGAGGGGCTAGGCCCGCCGCAGATCGCTTCCCGTTTCCAGTTCCCGCATATAACCGCTTTCGTGTTTCAGTGAATGCAACAGGCGCCCAATAATGATGTTGTCCATCCATCGGCCACAGCCATCCCTGGGGGTGCACGCCGTACTTGCTGGCGAGTTCCGACAAGGTGTGTTTGCCGGACAAGGCATCCAGGACGACTCGGGCTTTGAATTCCGCGCTGAAACGTTTTCTCGTCTTGGCCATGAATTGCCTCCTTCGGGCAATTTATGGCCACCTTATCGAGTGATCCAGTTTTCCGAAGCCACTTCTAATGTCCCAAGAAAACACCCTCCAAGGGCAAATCCCTTCTTGGTCATCGTGGCCGGTCACTTGTTTCGCAATAACGATTTGCCAAAACCGCGTGTCACCCAAGTGCCATTTTCAACGGGAACTATGCTTTTTGTGGTGGATATGGCGTTTTCAATCCATTGAAAGGACATAGGTAAGCGACCTTCCGGTTGATTGTTTACGGACTTTCACGCCGTTACCAACCTCTATAACTGACCCTGCCCACCACCAGTTGCTGAAGCTGGGTCAAAGTGGTAGGTCAAAAGCAATAACGAAGGACACGCTGAAACAGAATAGATTCATAAAATCAATGCATTGCCGCATATCCGAAAGATCAGGACTTCCGAGTCTTCTCTTCGGCACCATCGATTGAAACAGGGCCGCAGCCATCAGGTTGCGGCCCTTTTCGTGTCCACCGACTTCTGCTTCAATTTTTCGTTCCCTGCCGCCCTTGCACCCAAGGGACTCCATGGACAATCGAAAGGGATTCGACTACATGCGGAGACGCGGCCCGCACTCCGCATCCTTGCCCCGCGATACGGTCGAAACCGGCGTCGGTCGAGCCTTTCCGGGGGGCCAGCCTCGACGACTGACGAAAGCCATTGGGCGCTGGGAGACGGACCATTTCATTTTTTCATGAAAATGACGCCGTTTCCGTATAGTAATGCGCGAAATGGCCGATACTGTTCTTGTCAATACATTCAAAGACGTTGAGGATCCAATGTTCGCCAATTTGAGCTTGAAGTTAAAAGTGCTGGCCCTGGCCCTGCTCGGGCCGGTCATCGTCGCTACCGTACTGTCCGTCCACCAGGCCATCCAGATCCGCAACGACGCCGAAAGCGGCATCGTCCAGCAAAGCCGGGCACTCATTCTCATGGCCGAGGCCGCCCGCAACGAAATGGCCAAGAAGCTGAACATGGGCATCATGGTCCCCTTCGATCAGCTCGACACACAGGAAAAACTCCTCGAATCCATCCCGGTCATCACGGCCATCAACATCGCCAAGCAAAAGGCCGAGGATCTGAATTACAATTTCCGGGTCCCCAAGGTCGCCCCCAGGAACCCGATCAACAAACCCACGCCCATTGAGGAAAAGGTGCTGGCCGAACTCAAGGCCAAGAACCTGAATGAAAAAATCCTCATCGAGAACAACGAAATCCGCTATTTCCGCCCCATCCGCCTGACCAAGGAATGCCTGTACTGCCACGGCGACAACAAAGGCGACCGCGATCCCGTCGGCGGCGTCAAGGAAGGCTGGAAGGAAGGCGAGATTCACGGCGCGTTCGAAATCATCACATCTCTGGACGAGGTAAACGCCAGCGTATTCTCGTCCGAATTGTACGCAGCCCTGGAAACCACGGCCGTGCTCCTGGCCGTGGGCGTCCTGGTCTGGTTCCTGGTCAAGATCATCATTGTCGGCCCGCTCTTCCGCATCCGCACCTACGCCAAGTCCGTGGCGGACGGCGACATCGACGCCGAGCCGGAAGGACACTTCGCGGCCGAACTGGGCGTCGTCAAGGAAGCCATTCAAACCATGGTCGGCAACCTCAGGGCGAAAATGCTCGAAGCCGCCCAGAAGCAGGACGAAGCCGAATACGCTCAGGGCGTGGCGGAAAAGGCCATGGAAGACGCCAAGGCCCAGGAAGCCCGAACCAACCAACTGCTGACCACCATGAAGCGCATCGCGGGTGAAGCCTCCCTCATCGCCGAGCAGGTCACTTCGGCCGCCGACGAAATCTCCGCCCAGGCCGAACAGGTAAGCAAGGGGGCCGAGGTCCAGCGCGACCGCACCACCCAGACCGCCACGGCCATGGAGGAAATGAACGCCACGGTTCTCGAAGTGGCGCGCAATTCCTCCAACTCCGCCGAATCAGCGGCCAATGCCCGCACCGAGGCCCAGGAAGGGGCCAAGATCGTGCGCAAGGCCACGGACGCCATCCGCGAGGTCCACGACCTGACCTCCACCCTCAAGCAGTCCATGGACCAGCTCGGCAATCAGACCACGGACATCGGGCAAATCATGAACGTCATTGAGGACATCGCCGACCAGACCAACCTCCTGGCCCTCAACGCCGCTATCGAGGCGGCCCGTGCGGGCGAGGCGGGACGCGGTTTCGCCGTGGTCGCCGACGAGGTCCGCAAGCTCGCGGAAAAAACCATGGCCGCCACCAAGGAGGTCGGCGACGCCATCCAGGTCATCCAGGACGCCGCGACCGCCAACATCCAAAGCGTGGACTACGCGGCCAAGGTCGTGGAACAAGCCACCAGCCTGGCCAACAGCTCCGGCGAAGCCCTGGACTCCATCGTCAAATTCGCCGACGACACCTCCGGGCAGGTACAGTCCATCGCCACCGCCGCCGAGGAGCAGTCCGCCGCCTCCGAGGAAATCAACCGGGCCGTGGACGACATCAACCACATCGCCACTGAAACGGCGGAAGGGATGAACCAGTCGGCCGAAGCCATCAACAAGCTGGCCAAGCTCTCCAACCAGCTCCATAAGCTCATCGAGGAAATGAACGCCCACTAGCGGCGGACATGCGACAAAAACAACCAAGGCGCGGGCATCCCCCGCGCCTTTTTTTTCGCCCGGCCTCCGGCCCATTATTCCGGCAGGCCCTCCATGCCAGCACCGTGAGCGGCGCGCATTCCGATATTTTTACTCCAGAAATCGCCAAAAGGCCCAGCCGACACGGCATCCCCGCTTGTCATCCAAGCGACGTTTCATTATGGTTCACTGGCTTGTGAAAAATCGTTCAACCGAAGGACATCCATGGCCATAGCCGACCCGGCAGCGCTGATACGCAACCTATCGAACAAGCAGGGACTTGCCGCCCTTCTGGACGTGCTGCCACTGGGCGTGGCCATCATGGATAGGAACGGCACGCTGTTGGCCGTGAACAGGAACTACGAGTCCCTGACCGGGGTGAACGGCGACCAGGTTCTCGGCATCCGCTGCCAACACGCCCTGCGCTCGGACTACTGTATGCGAAAGTGCCCCATGCGGAGCGGCTGGACGGACAAGCGGACCCGGACCCTGGAGACGAACATCATCAATCGCGACCGGGAAAAACTCAGCATCCACCTGACCCTGGCGCCGCTCGTGGCCGACGACGGCTCCATCCGCGGGGTCATAGAGACCCTGATGCCAGCATCGATCCACGCCCTGGACGAGATCGTCAGCGGCGTTTCCGGGCTCGGCGAGTTGGTGGGCCGCAGCCCCGAGGTGCGCAAGATATTCTCCATGACCCCGTCCATCGCCCAGACGGATTCCCCGGTGCTCATCACCGGAGAAACCGGCACCGGCAAGGACATGCTGGCCGAGGAGATCCACAAGGAATCCGACCGCGACGGCCCCTTCGTCAAGGTGAACTGCGGCGCGCTGCCCGTGCCGCTGCTGGAGTCCGAACTATTCGGGCACACCAAAAACGCCCTGCCGGGCGCGGACCAGGCCAAGCCGGGCAGACTGCGCATGGCCCACGGCGGTACGCTCTTCTTCACCGAAATCGGCGACCTCCCCCTGCCCTTGCAGACCAAGCTGCTGGCCTACATGGACGACCATGCCGTCCGGCCCATCGGCTCCACCAAGGTTGTCCATACAGACGTGCGCATCATGGCCGCCAGCCACTACGACCTGGAGGACATGGTCCGGCGAAAACGGTTCCGGCGCGACCTGCTCTACCGGCTGAACGTCATCCGACTGCACTTGCCGCCCTTGCGCGAACGGGGCGAAGACCTGCTCCTTCTCCTGGACCACTTCCTGAAGATGTTCCAGGTCCGCTACGGCAAGAAGGTCGACCGTTTCTCCAAAAACGTGGAAACCCTGCTGCGCTCCTATGAATTTCCCGGCAACATCAGGGAGCTGCGCAATCTCATCGAGTATGCGGTCAACTTCTGTGACACCAACGTCATCCGAATGCGCCACCTGCCCGGTTACATGCTCCACGCGCCGAACCTGCCCGAAAACCTGTCCATCCCCCAAAGGCCGGTGGAAACGGGCGCGGTCCTGGCCGCCCCGCCCGAACGATGGGAGGACGTGCAGCGCAAAATGATAATGGAAGCGCTGGTCAAAACCGGCGGCCGCAAGTCCAAGGCCGCCGAACTGCTCGGCTGGGGCCGCTCCACCCTGTGGCGCAAGATGAAACACTTCGGCATCGAATAGGCGGCCTTCATGGAAAACATCCTCATCCCCATCATGGACGACGAACTGTCCCCCCGCTTCGACCTCGCCCCCGAGGTGCTCATCATTTCCATCACCCGGGAAACCAGCGCAATGGGCACCCTGAACGAACGTGTCATCAGCTTTGAAACGCCGTCGGCCGAGGCCATGTACAGACTGGTCATGGCCGAAAACATCCAGACCATCATCTGCGCGGGCATGGAGAACGAGGTTTTCGAATTTCTCAAGCGCAAAGGGATCAAGGTCATAGACAACGTCTGCGGCCCTGTTGACCCCATCCTGGAAGCCTACCTCGCCGGTCAGCTTTCTCCCGGTCAATATTATTTCTGACGTCCAATTCGTTTCTCTTTGTTTCAATTTGAGACAAAAGCTTGTTCCAAAATCGTTCCACAACGTTTCATTTTGTCCTTGCGAAAAGTTTCACGTAATACGCTTGACGCAAAGAACCAATTGCTATCTATAGAAACGCGGGCCAATTGATCGTTTTAGACTGCGAGATTCGATCACGAGGTTACACCGATGGGGGTCGGCGTCGGTCAACTGGTTCGAGGCTGTGTTCACTTCAACGCAGCGACCTGCTTCTTGGCAGAGGGGGAGTCGCCGCAATGTGTCAACAGTACTTCTTGGGAGGAAGGAATACATGAAAGTCAAAGAGCTTATGACCCCGGTGGGGGACTACCGGACGCTGAGCACGGACGCCACGCTCGGAGACGTGGCCGCCGCGCTTGAGGGCGGTACTCATCGGGACATCTTCATCGTGGACGAAAGCGGCGCCTTCGCCGGTGTCCTGACCATGACCGGCATCATCACCGCACTGGAACCCAACTACAAAAAACTTTTCAAGAAAAACCTGGACAGCGACACTCTCTCCAATCGGTATGTCGCCGAGCAATTCAAGGAGTTCAACCTCTGGGCCGACACCCTGAGCAACATCTGCGCCCGCGGCGTTGCAATCAAGGTCACCGACGCCATGCACGTCCCCGAAGAGGACCATTACCTGGATGAAGACAGCGACCTCGAACATGGCGTGCACATGTACATGATCGGCACGCCCCAGCCGCTGATCGTCCGTCGTGACGGCAAGATCACCGGCGTCCTGCGCATGTCGGACGTCTTCAACGAAATCATCGGCCGCATGAATACCTGCGCCCAAGCCGACTAGGCCGTTCGGTCCAGCGAGGAGACTCTCATGGAGACAGCAAGCACTGCAAAATCCGCCTTCGATTGGAAACGCCTGGCATTCATGCTCACCGGCGTCTTTCTTTTCGCCATCGTCTACTATTCCCCGGCCTGGCCGGACGCCATCGACCCCAAGGGCGAGCACTTCATATTGAGCCCCGAGGCCAAGGGGGCCATCGCGGTCTTCCTTCTGGCCGGAACATGGTGGGTGTTCGAAGTGGTGCCCATCGGCATCACCTCACTGATGATCGGCATCCTGCAGGTCATGTTCCACGTTCGCACGGCCAACGAGGCCTTCAAGGATTTCATGGACCCGTCGGTCCTCTTTATCTTCGCGTCCATCATGATCGGCCTGGTCTTCACCAAGACCGGCCTGACCAAGCGGCTGGCGTACAAGATGCTCGACATCGTGGGTGAACGCACCTCGATGATCTATCTCGGCGTGTTCGTGGTCACCGCCGCCCTGACGCACATCATGGCGCATACTGCGGTGGCCGCGACCATCTACCCCCTGCTCCTGGCCATCTACGCCCTCTACGGCGAAGGCGACCGGCCCACCAAGTTCGGCAAGGGGCTGTTCATCGGCATGGCCTACGTGGCCGGCGCGGGCTCCATCGTGACGCTGCTCGGCGCGGCCCGCGGCGCGGTGGCGCTGGGCTTCTTCAAGGAGATTGTGGGCGTCGACGTCGGCTTCTTCGAGCTGACCTACTACATGGCCCCCATCGGCTGGGCAATGACCTTCCTCCTCTGGGGCTTCTTCATGATCGTCTGCAAGCCCGAAAAGGACCGCATTCCCGGACTGCGCGAAAAGGCCCGCGAACTCAACGCCAAGATGGGCGGCCTGACCCGCGCCGAAATCATGGCGGCCATCATCGTCGGCTCCGTCATCCTCATCATGTCCCTGCGGGCCTTTGTCCCGGCGCTCAAGGCCGTGGACAAGACCGCCATCATCCTCTGCTCGTCCGTTCTCTTCTTCGTCTTCAAGATTCTGGACCTCAAAGACCTGGAAGACATCCCCTGGAACATCATCCTGCTCTTCGCGGGCGCAATGTCCATCGGCTTCTGTCTGTGGCAGACCGGCGCGGCCAAGTGGATGGCCGTCAACTGGCTGGTCATGTTCCAGGACGCGAACTGGTTCGTCTTTGTCATGTCCATCGCCTTCTTCGTGATGATCATGACCAACTTCATCATGAACGTGGCGGCAATCGCCATATCGCTTCCCGTGGCCCTGGTCATCGCCCCTTACCTGGGCGTGGCTCCCGAAGTCATCCTGTACGCCTCGCTGGTCGTGGCGGGTATGCCCTTCCTGCTCCTGGTGGGTGCGGCTCCCAACGCCATCGCCTACGACTCCGGCCAGTTCACCACCGGTGAATTCTTCGGCTGGGGCATCCCGGCGTCCCTGCTGCTCATGGTCGTGGTCGGCCTCGCCGTCCTGGTCCTCTGGCCGATCATGGGTATGCCCATCACGCTTCCCGTCGGGGGTTAACGATCAAGGGAGTATAATTGCAGTAATAAAACGGCTGCCGCGCCTATGCGCGGCAGCCGTTTTGCGCAACAAACAGCACCACAAGGAGCAAAATGAAAAAACTCGAAGCCGTATTCGATCACATAACGTCCAGGGTCAACGTCAACCTCAAGCCCATGGGAATAGACGTCCGGACCATCCTTCAAAACTGCATCCCGCGTGAACGCCACCTGCTCTATTACGCCTTCTACGCCCTGACCGAAGACCACCCCATCAGTTTCAAATTCAGGCACTCCAACCTGGCCGGCACCTATTTTCTCGGGAAAACCCAAGTCGACCACTCGGTTCTCTACAAATCCAATGTGCGGGGCGACGAACTCAAACGCAAAGGCGACGTGGTTGAATTCAACGGGGTAAAGACCAAGCTCTTCTACGACGAGGTCATCCGCATCATCAATTCATTCCTGGTCAAAACCCTGGTCCACAACAACTCCAAGAATCCCGAGACGCCCGAAGTCTTCCGCATCCTGAACTCGACGGCCATGCACTTTTCCAACATCCACGGGACCACGCTGGAAGGGGTCTACCTTGGAGCATTCGCCACCGCCGATCTCTCCATCATGCACAACTGCGTCATCGGCGACTTCGCATACGTCCAGGCCGGAGACCTTTCCAGGATTACGGTCGAGCCCGGCCGCGTCTGGATCAAGGCCAACAACCTCTTCGAATTCAATTACCTCTACCCGGAAGGCGTGATCGAGCAATACGTCAAGCTGGACGAAAACGGATACTTGACCGGCAAGTTCGTGGACTATGTGGACGAATACAAGGAAGACTTCGTGCCCATCTACTCCACGGCCCGGCCGGAGACCGACTTCGACGTCCCTGAAACGGCCTACGTTTCCCCATACGCGGTCATCAAAGGCAAATGCGAAGTGGGCGAAAACGCCCTCATCGTGCAGCGCGCGCACATAGAGGACTCCTACATCGGCAAGGGTTCCAACGCCCAGGAGAATTGCTACATCCAGAATTCCATATACAAGGGCAACAACGTCACCGCCCACGGCGGCAAGGTCGTCTGGACCACCGTTGGCGAAAACGTCTTTGTGGGCTTCAACTCCTTTGTTCACGGCCGCCAGGATTGCCCCATAACCATTGGCCGCGACTCCATAGTCATGCCCCACACCATAATTGATGCGGAAGAATGCATAATAATCCCTGACAACTCTGCCGTTTGGGGTTATATCACGTCGCAGGCCGACCTTGAAACCCAGTGCATCAACCTGGACGAGTTGGCCAAAGCCTCGAATGTCACCCTCGGCGCCGCCACCTTCACGGGCGACGGCAAGGCTTTCGTCGAGGCGTTCAGACACCGTATCGACCATATTCGCGAAGAAAATGGTGCATATTTCGACGGGTCCGACAAGACCCGCGGACATGCCCAAAAGACAAGGGATGCAGCCTTCAACATCCTTCAGCCTTTCCAATCGGGCCAGGATGCGGGCATGTATCCGACAATGACCATTGGGGACTAGTTCTTGCAAACGAGACAGATCCCGGCAATCCAATCATCAGGAGTATCCGACAATGCCTCAGACACTGACCCAGGCCTTTAGCAAAAACTTCCTCGGAAGCGCGCCCAACTGGTACAAATTGGCCATCGTCGCCTTTTTGATCATCAACCCCATCCTAATGATCACGGCCGGGCCATTCATCGCGGGATGGGTCCTCATCGCCGAGTTCATCTTCACGCTGGCCATGGCGCTGAAGTGCTACCCGCTGCCCGCGGGCGGCCTGCTGGCCGTGGAAGCAATCATTCTGGGCATGACCTCACCTGCCACGGTGTATCATGAAGCCCTGAACAACTTCCCGGTCATCCTGCTCCTGATCTTCATGGTTGCGGGCATCTACTTCATGAAGGACTTCCTGCAATACACCTTCACCCGCATCCTCACCCGCGTGCAGTCCAAGATCATCATCTCGCTGCTCTTCTGTTTCGCGGGCGCGTTCCTGTCCGCATTTTTGGACGCCCTGACCGTCACCGCCGTCATCATCGCCGTGGCGTACGGATTCTACAACGTTTACCACAGGTTCGCTTCCGGCAAGAACATGACCTGTACCCACGACCTCTGCTCCGACGAGACGGTCAAGGAGAGGGATCGTGCCGAGCTGACTGAGTTCCGCGCCTTCCTGCGCAACTTGATGATGCACGGCGCGGTCGGCACCGCACTGGGCGGCGTCTGCACCATCGTGGGCGAGCCTCAGAACCTGCTTATCGGCGCTGAGATGGGCTGGCACTTCATACCCTTCTTCCTCAACGTGGCCCATGTCTCCATGCCCGTTCTGGCGGTCGGCCTGCTGACCTGTGTGACTGTGGAGAAATTCCATCTCTTCGGTTACGGCGCGCAAATGCCAGGCAACATTCGTTCCCACCTGCTTGAAACCGCCATCGAGATGGAATCCAAGCGCGGCATCCAGGGCAAGGCCAAGCTCGTGGTCCAGGCCCTGGTCGGAGTCTGGCTTATCGTCGCCCTGGGCCTGCACCTGGCCGAAGTCGGCATCATCGGCCTGTCCGTCATCGTCTTCCTGACCGCCTTCAACGGATTCATCGACGAACACCAGCTCGGACCGGCCTTCGAAGAGGCTCTGCCCTTCACCGCACTGCTCGTGGTCTTCTTCGCCATCGTCGGCGTCATCCACGACCAGCACCTTTTCGACCCGGTCATGCAATTGGTCCTCAGCCTGAACGGCCAGGCCCAGTTGGCCGCCTACTACTCGGCAAACGGCCTGCTCTCCATGATTTCGGACAACGTCTTCGTTGCGACCGTCTACATCTCCGAAACCAAGATGCACTTCACACAGGTCCTGTCCGCCATTCCCGGCGTCACCGACGGCGTGGCCCTGATGAAACAGCTCACCGACCCGCATCTGGCCCGAGCCGACGTCATCGCCGCTCTGCCCGCCGACATCCAGGATACGGTCGCCAAAACCATGAACCAGTTCGACCACCTCGCCGTGGCCATCAACACAGGCACCAACATCCCGTCCGTGGCCACCCCCAACGGACAGGCCGCCTTCCTGTTCCTGCTGACCTCGGCGCTGGCCCCGGTCATCAGGCTGTCCTACGGCCGCATGGTCGTCCTGGCGCTGCCCTACACCATCACCATGTCCATCACCGGCCTGGCCGCCACCTACTTCATCACCTGGTAGGCCCTCCGGAATAACGACAACGCCAAAGGCCCCGCGCATCGCGCGGGGCCTTTTTCTTTGGCCTCTCCGCCGAAAAGAATGACTGCCACATCCCGCCCCTCCCACCTTGATTGCCTCCCCGAACAGCATGAAACCCAGCCGGGACAGCACCCCCATCATCTCGGCGGCTCAACGCGGCTCACGCCGATCGCACGCTCGGACCAAGGCAAAACCTCCATTCGATCACTTTCCTCTTGGAGCTTTCCAATCCATGGGGCTCCTCCGGCAATACAACGCCCGATCCTTGCGCAGGGCATCCATGAACGCACATGCCCGAAAAACGATGAGCGAACACACTCCGTCCGCCTAACGCCTGTCCGGGAAAACGGACAAAAAAACGCACCCGCCAATGCGAGTGCGCTTTTTTGTCCGTTTTTCCGGACGAGAGCAGGCTCGGGCGGTCGGCCCGGGCCGGGCAACAGGTTCTCTAGGCGTCCACTTTGGGCGAACTGTCCAGATGCTCCTTGCACAGCCAGACAATGGACTGGCGGTCGGTGTCAAAATGAGGGCTTACCCCGTGCACTGTTCCGCAAACCGCACACATTTGTGCATTTTCGCACTTCGGGTAGCACTCGATGGAGTTCAACATCTGGTTGAAACGGCGAATGATCGGAAACATGGGATGATCCGCATGACGCTTACGATCCTTGCTGTTCAACTTGCCGTTGTCGTTCACCTTGACGGTAATCATTCTGGAACGGTTGATAAACCCTTCCTTCTTGTTCATGACCACCTTGGTGGGTTCTTCCCAGCGGCAGATAATCCGCTTCCGTTCCTGGTCAAAACGCATGGACATGGCATCCTCCTTGGCGTCGGCTTGCTTCCCTCTCAAGCCGCGTTGGTTAGGATTCACCCCTCGTGCATCGGCCTTGCGGAATTTCTCCGGTCCAGACATCTTAGATCACGTAGTCAACGGCCTTGCGGCCGGAGGCGACCTTCTTCACAAAAGCGACACAGGCCTGGTGTTCCGGGTGATCCTGATAGTGGTTCAAGGCATCGACATCGTCGTGCTCCGAACACAAAATCACATGGCACTCGGGATCGGCGGCCACGATGTCCACGCTGACCTCGATGTGCCTGAGCCCCTCGATGCGTCCTTTCAACGCCTCAAGAATCTCCTTCATCTTCGCGCCGTTCTCGGCGGCCGAATGACCTTCGACTTCATCCTTCAACGTCCACATAACAATATGTCTGACCACTTGGATTCTCCTTGAAGTTCAACTATTCTAATTAGATAGACAGAGCGGCTCGAATAGACACTTGCTTACACATGTCATGATAAGCATGGTTTTCCGTTTTGTCACCCCAGTTCATATTATAAATCATCCCCTTGACGGTTTTTCCGGTGAATGATGCGACTGTCCCGAACCGCGACGCCTTGACTTTGGCGGCCGAAGGCCCGACCCTTGCATGTATCGTGGCATTGCGGTTATGCGATTTTACTTATGCACGAGAAATGCCAAAAAGAACCACCATGCGAAAAATACTCTGTTTGACCTTGCTCCTGTCCTGCCTCTGCGCCATGCCTGTCCGGGCTGCGCAAGGCGCGGTCGAGAAGCCCAAGAAAAGCGTGCTCTGCCTGAATTCCTACCACCACGGCTACCAGTGGTCGGACGCAATCATGCGCGGCATCCGCTCGGTCCTGGACAACAGCCATTACAAAATCGATCTGCAAATTGAGTACATGGACGCCAAGCGGTACAACTACGACGACGTGACCCACATGCTCCTGCGGTTGTACAAGGAGAAGTTCAAGCACGAAAAGTTCGACCTCATAATGACTTCGGACAACGACGCCTACTCCTTCGCCATGCAATACCGGGACATCCTCTTTCCCGGCGTCCCCCTGGTCTTCTGCGGGGTCAACTTCCTTCACACCGACGACACGGATTCGGACAACGCCACGGGCGTCATTGAAATCTTCGACCTGTCCAAAACCGTTGACGTGGCCCTCCGCCTGCATCCGGACAAGAAGCGCATTGTCGTGGTCGACGACTCCTCCACGACCGGATCGGCCATCGAACGCCAGGTCAGGAATCAGCTCAGCCGCTACAAGAAACCGCTGACTGTCGAATATTGGACCGACATGTCGCTCAAGGACGTAGTGGACAGGGTCGCGATCCTGCCTCACGACACCTTCCTCTTCTTCATTCCCTATTACCAGGTTATCGACGGCCGGTTTCTGACCGCTGAAGAGGTCATGCAGGTCATTTCGACCCGATCCCACGTGCCCATCTACACCGCCTGGGAATTCCTGGCGGGCAACGGCGCCGTGGGCGGCAACATGCTGTCCGGCTACATGCACGGCCGAAAGGCCGCCGCCGTCGCCCTGGAAATCCTGGACGGCAAGGATGCGGACGACATTCCCGTATTCCGGGAGACCACCGGGGAATACATATTCGACTACGCAGTGATGAAGCGGCTCAAGCTGAACATGGACCTGCTGCCAGAGGGCAGCCGCATTATCAACGCGCCCAAGGCATTCTACGAGCTTTCCAAGGAGCTCTTCTGGACCATCATGGTCAGCTTCGTCCTGCTCGTGCTGATTCTCATCTTCCTGACCGTGACCATGCTCGAACGACGCAAGGTCGAACGAAAGATCAAGGATCAGCTCGCCTTCCAGGAGACGATCATGGATACGATCCCGCAATTGGTCACCTGGAAGGACGCCGAGGGGAAATTCCTCGGCACCAACAGATCCTTCTCGGAATTCTTCGGCCTGGAACACGGTTCGGGCATCGTCCACAAGACGACCTACGACGTTATCCCCGATCTGGACTACGCCTCCTGGGCGTCCGGGGCGGACAAGTCCGTCATCGGCAAGGGCCAGGCGTTCCGCAAGAAACGGCGGAAACTGGCGGACGCCAAGGGCAACCTCGCCTGGATCGAAGTCACCAAGGTCCCCATCAACGACCGTTCTGGCCAGATCGTGGGCGTCCTCTCCATGGTGGACAACATCACCACCGAACTGAATCTGGAGAAGCAATTGCTGCAATCCCAGAAAATGGAGGCCATCGGCACCCTGGCCGGCGGCATCGCCCACGATTTCAACAACATCCTGACCAGCATCATCAACTCCACCGAGCTGGCCGTGGGCGACCTGGACCCGGAATCCATGACCACGCGAGACCTGGAACGGGTGCTCAAGGCGGCCCGGCGCGGCGGCCGCGTGGTCAAGCAGATACTGGCCTTCAGCCGCCCCTCCACCGAAGGATTCCGGCCTACCGACGTGGGCGGGGTCATCACCGAGGCCCTCGGGCTCCTTGAATCCTCCATGCCCCGCAAGATCGAGGTCCGCTCGCGCATCGCTGAAAACCTGTCCTGCGTCTACGCAGACCCGACCCAGATCCACCAGGTGGTCATGAACCTTTGCACCAACTCCTTCCATGCGCTGCGTCGGGCGGGCGGGGTCATCGAGGTCCGCCTGGACCAGGCCGAACTCTCCCGCGAGGATGCGGACATGCTCGGGCTGGCCCCCGGTGAATATGTCCGGCTGGTGGTGGAGGACAACGGACCGGGCATTCCACAGGACATCGTGGACAAGATATTCGACCCGTTCTTCACCACCAAGGACAAGACCGAGGGCACGGGCCTGGGACTGGCAGTCGTCCACGGCATCGTACACAGCCACAAGGGCGGCCTTCAGGTCGCCCCCCGCGATGGAGGCGGGACAACCTTCTCCATCTATCTGCCCAAGGGGGACGAGGACCTGTGCGGCGACGTGGACTTTTCCGGCGAACCCCGCAACCTCGGAGCGCGCATCCTGTTCGTTGAGGACGACGTCGACCAGCTCCAGACCACGCCGCGCCTTCTCGAAACCATGGGCTACTTCGTGGACGGACTGGAAAACCCGCTCTCGGCCATGCGGCTGGTCAAGGAGATGCCAGGCGAATTCGACCTGGTCATCACGGACTACGACATGCCCGGCATGAGCGGAACCCAACTGTCCAGACGGCTCGCGGACATTGAACCCGACCTGCCCGTGATCCTCATTTCCGGACGTGAGGATGCCGTATCCGCGGCCGCGGACTTGCCGAACATCCGTCTCGTGGTTATCAAACCTTACGACAAGAAGGACCTGTCCAGAGCCATCAACACCGTGTTGAACAACGAAGCGCAAGGGGAATAACGTGGCGGACATCTTGATTATAGACGACGACCTTGAGGTCTGCGAAACCATGGAGAGCCTGATTAGCAGGCTGCCGCACGAATGCGCCTCGGCCCATACCCTGGACTCCGGGCTGCGGATGATGCGCAAGAAAGCCTTCGACGTGGTATTCCTGGATGTGCGCCTGCCCGACGGTAACGGCCTCGGCATCCTGCCGGACATCATGGCCCTGCCCGACCCGCCCGAAGTGATAATCCTCACGGGCAAAGGCGATCCCGACGGCGCGGAACTGGCCATCAGGGGCGGCGTCTGGGACTATCTGCTCAAGCCGTCCAGCATCCGGGAAATATCCCTGACCCTGGGCCGCGCCCTCAAATACCATGAGGAAAAACGGGGCCGCGACGGCGACGGCGATCTGGAGATGAAGGGCGTGGTCGGAGAAAGCCCGATCATCAAGACCAGCTTCAACCTCCTGTCCCAGGCGGCCCGGTCCGAATCCAACGTGCTCATCACAGGCGAAACAGGCACCGGAAAGGAGCTGTTCGCTTCCACCATCCACGCCAACTCCAAGCGCAAGACCGGCAATTTCGTGGTGGTGGACTGCGCGGGGCTTACGGAATCCCTGCTGGAATCCACCCTGTACGGACACCGCAAAGGAGCCTTCACCGGCGCCCAGAACGACCGCATCGGCCTGGTCAAACTGGCCGACGGCGGCACCCTGTTCCTGGACGAGGTGGGCGAAATGCCGCTGTCCATGCAAAAGGCCTTCCTGCGCGTTCTGCAGGAGCGCACTTTCCGCCCGGTGGGCGATACCCGCGAGCAGACCAGTGATTTCCGGCTGGTTGCGGCCACCAACCGCGACCTGGACGACATGGTCGAAAAGGGAACGTTCCGTTCCGACCTGCTGTATCGCCTCAAGACGATGCACATCCACCTGCCGCCTCTTCGGGAACGCCCCGAAGACATCAAGTCCCTGGCCACCTACCGGGTCAACCAGCTCTGCCGTCAATACTCCATGCCGCTCAAATCCTTCGGATCGGACTTCCATCCGGCACTGGAAAACTACGACTGGCCCGGCAACGTGCGTGAGCTGTTCAACATCCTGGAACGGGCCGTGGTCACATCGGGCACCGAAAAGACGCTTTACGCCATGCACCTGCCGCGCGAACTCCGCATTCGGGTGGCCAAGGAACAGATCGAGCGCATGACCAACGCGGCCCCCGAGGAAGAAGCCCGCGCACCGCGCTACACGGAACCAGTCCGAAAAATCGGACAGGACATCTTCGAAGACATTTTCGAACAGGAACTGCCCACCCTGCGCGATTTCAAGAGCACCGCCGAGAAGGTCTACCTGGGCGAACTTATCCGCCAGTGCGACGGCGACCTGTCCCGCATTCTCGAAGTATCCAAGCTCTCCCGCTCCCACTTTTACGGCCTGCTCAAGAAGTACGGCCTGTCTCTCTAGGAGACGGTATGGCCGACTTCGCCACCTATTGCGACCTCTGCGCCGCCCGGGCGGCTGACGACCTGGACCGCGTTTACCACGACACCCGGTACGGCTTCCCGGTTGTGGACGACAACGAACTGTTCGCCTTGCTCATCCTGGAGATCAATCAGGCCGGACTGAGTTGGCGAACTATCCTCAACAAGGAAGAGAACTTCCGCAAGGCGTTCGACGGATTCGACATCCCCACCGTGGCCGCCTACGGAGAATCGGACCGGACTAGGCTCCTGGCCGACGCCGGAATCATCCGCAACCGGCTCAAGATCGACGCCGCCATCCACAACGCCGGGGCCGTGCTGGAACTCCAACGCGAATACGGCTCCTTCAAGGCGTGGCTCGACGCCCATCACCCCCTGGACAAACAGGAGTGGGTCAAACTCTTCAAGAGCCGCTTCAAATTCGTGGGCGGTGAAATAGTGGGCGAGTTCCTCATGAGTTCGGGCTACCTCAAAGGCGCTCACGCGGAGTCCTGCCCGATACATCGAAAAATCCTGAAAGCCGGACCGCCCTGGGCCGTCATTTAGCAGGGCTGACCACTCCATATTCCCCGTATCATGGGCTTTTCCGGACTGTCCGTTTTTTTGGACAGTCCTTTTTTCGTGTTTCTCGAACCAGTTTTTTGGGCGGGAAACCCCGTGGTCCGTGATTTTATCATATCCATATTATTTTTTCCGTCCTATTTTTCAGACTCGACTTCGTGTCCGACACGCCCCCTCCTTCTCGTCTGCTTTTCCATAACATGCTGAAAGTACGGCTGATTTGCTTTTTCACAAAGTTGGCACGAATGTTGAGTAGTGTCAGTGTCTTCAAAGGAAAGGGTCCGCGCTGCGGACGCCTAAAAATCCGACGACCCCAATTAGGAGAAGAATCTAATGTCCAAGATGAAAACGATGGATGGCAACACCGCCGCCGCCTGGGTGGCCTATGCCATGAGTGAAACCGCCGCCATCTACCCCATCACGCCCTCGTCCACCATGGGCGAGATCGCGGATGAATGGGCGGCACAAGGCCGCAAGAATATTTTCGGGCAGACCGTTGAGGTCCGCCAACTGCAGTCCGAGGCAGGCGCCGCGGGCGCCGTGCACGGCGGTCTCGCCGGCGGCGCGCTGACCACCACTTTCACCGCCTCCCAGGGCCTGCTGCTGATGATCCCGAACATGTACAAGATCGCCGGCGAACTGCTGCCCTGCGTCTTCCATGTGTCCGCCCGCGCCCTCGCGGCCCACGCCCTGTCCATCTTCGGCGACCACCAGGACGTCATGGCCTGCCGCCAGACCGGCTTCGCCATGCTGGCCTCCGCCTCTGTCCAGGAAGTCATGGACCTCGCCCTGGTCTCCCATCTGGCCACCATCGAGGCCAGCGTGCCTTTCGTCTCCTTCTTCGACGGCTTCCGCACCTCTCACGAGATTCAGAAGATCGAGACCATCGACTACGAAGACATGAAGCCCCTGCTGAACATGGAGAAGGTGGCCGAGTTCCGCAACCGCTCCATGAACCCCGAGCATCCGGACATCCGCGGCACCGCCCAGAACCCGGACATCTACTTCCAGGGCCGCGAAGCCTCCAACAGCTACTACGAAGCCATCCCGGCCATCGTGGAAGAGTACATGGACAAGGTTTCCGCCCTCACCGGCCGCAACTACAAGCCCTTCGACTACGTCGGCGCCGCCGATGCGGAACGCGTCGTCATCTCCATGGGCTCCTCCTGCGAGACCATCGAGGAAGTTGTCAACCACATGGTTGAAGACGGCGAAAAGGTCGGCCTCATCAAGGTGCGCCTGTACCGTCCGTTCTCCGCCAAGCATTTCCTGGCCGTGCTGCCCAAGTCCGCCAAGTACGTGTCCGTGCTCGACCGCACCAAAGAGCCGGGCGCGCTGGGCGATCCGTTGTACCAGGATGTCAGCACCGTCTTCCTGGAACAGGGCAACGGCCCCGTCGTCACCGCCGGCCGCTACGGCCTGGGCTCCAAGGAGTTCACGCCCGCCATGGCCAAGGCCGTGTTCGACAACATGGCGACCGACGCTCCCAAGTCCCACTTCACCGTGGGTATCGAGGACGACGTCACCAACGCCTCCCTCGTCACGACCGGGACCCTGGACACCACCCCTGAAGGCACCGTCCAGTGCAAGTTCTGGGGTCTCGGTTCTGACGGAACCGTCGGTGCCAACAAGCAGGCCATCAAGATCATCGGTGACAACACCGACATGTACGCGCAGGGCTACTTCGCCTACGACTCCAAGAAGTCCGGCGGCATCACCATCTCCCACCTGCGCTTCGGCCACTCCCCCATCCAGTCCACCTACCTGGTCACTTCGGCCGACTACGTGGCCTGCCACAACCCGAGCTACGTGCACCTGTATGACGTCCTCGACGGCATCAAGGACGGCGGCACCTTCGTGCTGAACTGTTCCTGGACCGCCGACCAGATGGACAAGGAGCTGCCCGCCGCCATGCGCCGCACCATCGCGCAGAAGAACCTCAAGTTCTACACCGTCGACGCTGTCAAGATCGCCGGCGAAGTGGGACTGGGCGGCCGCATCAACATGGTCATGCAGACCGCCTTCTTCAAGCTGGCCGACGTCATTCCCTTCGAACAGGCCGTCAGCCTGCTCAAGGACGGCATCGACAAGGCATACGGCAAGAAGGGCCCGCAGATCGTCGAGATGAACTGCGCCGCCGTCGACAAGGCCGCCGACGCCATCGTCGAGATCGCCATCCCGGCCTCCTGGGCCGACCTGGCCGACGACCCGAAGGCCGACACCGACGAGCCCGATTACGTCAAGAACATCATGCGTCCGGTCCTGGCCCAGAAGGGCGACGACCTGCCGGTTTCCGTGTTCTCCGTGGACGGCACCGTGCCGCTTTCCACCTCCAAGTACGAAAAGCGCGGCGTGGCCATCAAGGTCCCCGAGTGGATCGCCGACAACTGCATCCAGTGCAACCAGTGCGCCTTCGTCTGCCCGCACTCCGCCCTGCGCCCGGTGCTGGTCTCCGACGATGAGATGAAGAACGCTCCGGCCTCCTTCGCCACCGTCGACGCCAAGGGCAAGGACGTCAAGGGCCTGCGTTACCGTATGCAGGTCAACACCATGGACTGCCTGGGTTGCGGCAACTGCGCCGACATCTGCCCGGCCAAGGAAAAGGCGCTGGTCATGAAGCCCATCGCCACCCAGACCGACGCCGAGGTGCCCAACTTCGACTTCACCGAGACGGTCTCCTACAAGAACGCCTTCAAGCGTGACTCCGTCAAGGGCTCCCAGTTCAAGCAGTCGCTCCTGGAATTCTCCGGCGCCTGCGCGGGCTGCGGCGAGACCCCGTACGTCAAGGTGCTGACCCAGCTGTTCGGCGAGCGCATGATTATCGCCAACGCCACCGGCTGCTCCTCCATCTGGGGCGCTTCCGCACCTTCCACCCCCTACTGCACCGACAGCGACGGTTTCGGTCCCGCCTGGGGCAACTCCCTGTTCGAGGACGCGGCCGAGTTCGGCTTCGGTATCGAGATGGGCGTCAGCAACCGCCGCAATACCCTGATCGCCAAGTGCGAAGAGGCCGTCGCCTCCGCCACCGGCGATGTCAAGGCCGCCCTTGAGGGCTGGTTGGCCGCCAAGGACGACGCCGCAGGTTCCGCCGAAGCCGGCGCTACCCTGAAGGCCGCCCTGGAAGGCGCCGACGACGCCCTGCTGAAGGAGATCGCCGCCGGTTCCGACCTGTTCACCAAGAAGTCCGTGTGGATCTTCGGTGGTGACGGCTGGGCCTACGACATCGGTTACGGCGGAGTGGACCACGTCCTCGCTTCCGGCAAGGACGTGAACATCCTGGTCATGGACACCGAGGTGTACTCCAACACCGGCGGACAGGCCTCCAAGGCCACCCCGCTCGGCTCCATCGCCAAGTTCGCCGCCGCGGGCAAGGGCACCGGCAAGAAAGACCTGGGCCGCATGGCCATGACCTACGGCTACGTCTACGTGGCCTCCGTCGCCATGGGCGCGGACAAGCAGCAGATGCTGAAGGCCTTCAAGGAGGCCGAGGCCTACAAGGGACCCTCCCTCGTCATCTGCTACGCCCCGTGCATCAACCAGGGCATCAAGAAGGGCATGGGCAAGACCCAGTTGGAGCAGAAGCTAGCCGTCGCTTCCGGCTACTGGCCGCTGTACCGCTTCAACCCCGAACTCACCGAACAGGGCAAGAATCCGTTCACCCTGGAATCCAAGGCTCCCGACGGAAGCCTCCAGGAGTTCCTGTCCGGCGAAAACCGCTACGCCATGCTCGAACGGTTCCACCCGGAACTGTCCAAGGCGTTCCGCGAAAAACTGGAAAAGGACTACGCCGATCGTTACGCCATCCTCACCCACATGGCCGATGCTGACTACAGCAAGGCCGATATGGAAGAGCCCGCTGCGTGCGAAACCGGTGTGTCGGCCGAAGCTCCGGGTTCCGGCGAACCCTGCGATGACGGCAGATAAGAGTTAGAGGCATGTGCGGGGAGGGGCGTTGCGGAGGCTTCTGCCTAACCCTCCCCGCACATTCATTAAAACGTGAGGCAGCCCCTCACACCCATGGAGGTTTGTTTAATGTCTATTGAAGTGCTCGCATTGGTCGCGCTGCTGCCCATCCTGGTGGCGCTCGTGCTCATGGTCGGTATGCGCTGGCCCGCCACTAAAGCCATGCCCCTGGCGTGGCTCACCGCCGCCGCCGGCGCTGTCCTGGCCTGGAGCCTGCCCGTCGCCTACGTCGCCGCCCTGACCCTGCAAGGGTTCGTGACGGCCATCGGCATCCTTATCATTGTTTTCGGCGCGATCCTGATCTTGCGCACCCTGCAGCATTCCGGCGGTATGGAAACCATCCAGTACGGAATGCAGAATATTACTCCGGACCGGCGTATCCAGGCCATTATCATCGGCTACATGTTCGCCGCGTTCATCGAAGGCGCCGCCGGCTTCGGCACCCCCGCCGCTCTGGCAGCCCCGCTGTTGCTCTCCCTGGGCTTCCCGCCCCTGGCCGCAGCCATCATCTGTCTGGTTTTCAACTCCTTCCCGGTCACCTTCGGCGCTGTCGGCACCCCCGTCATCCTGGGGCTCAAGTTCCTGACCCCCGGTGTCGAAGCCGCAGTCCAGGCCGGAGCCCCCGGCGTGAACTTCGCCAACATGGGCGACTTCATCATGCTGGTCGGCCAGTGGGCTACCGTCATGAACATCGGCATGATCTTCATCCTGCCCATTTTCATGCTTGGTTTCATCACCCGCTTCTTCGGTCCCGAGCGTAGCTGGAAGTCCGGCTTCGCCGCCTGGAAGTTCTGCATCTTCGCCGCCGTGGCCTTCACCGTCCCCTACCTGTTCTTCGCCTGGAACGTCGGTCCCGAGTTCCCGTCCCTGATCGGTGGTCTGGTAGGCCTCGGCATCATCATCATCGGCGCCAAGAAGGGCTTCTGCATGCCCAAGACCACCTGGAACTTCGGCGACCCGTCCAAGTGGGAAGCCGACTGGACCGGCTCCGTGTCCGCCGATGCCTCCGAGTTCAAGGCTCACATGAGCCAGTTCAAGGCATGGCTGCCCTACATCCTCATCGGCGTCATCCTGGTCGTGACCCGCATCCCCGAACTCGGTCTCAAGTCCATGCTCGCCGGTCAGGCCATCAAGTTCACCAACATCCTCGGCTTCGAGAGCGTCAGCGCCTCCATCGCCTACCTGTACCTGCCCGGCACCATTCCGTTCACCCTGGTCGCCCTGCTGACCGTGTTCATCCACGGGATGCCCGGCGCCAAGGTCAAGCTCGCCTGGTCCCAGGCTATCGCGACCATGAAAAATCCGACCATCGCCCTGTTCGCGGCGGTCGCCCTGGTCTCCATCTTCCGCGGTTCCGGCATCGCCGACGCGGCCTTGAACCCGAACAACTACCCGTCCATGCCCCTGGCGCTGGCCAAGGCCGTTGCCGCCATCACCGGCAACGCCTGGCCCATGTTCGCCTCCTTCGTGGGCGGTCTCGGTGCATTCATCACCGGCTCCAACACTGTGGCCGACCTGCTCTTCGCCGAATTCCAGTGGGGCGTCGCCTCGCAGCTTGAACTGCCCCGCCAGATCATCGTGGCCGCACAGGCCGTCGGTGGCGGCATGGGCAACATGGTCTGCATCCACAACATCGTGGCTGTCTGCGCCGTTGTCGGCCTGTCCGGCATGGAGGGCGCTATCCTGAAACGCACCGTATGGCCCTTCCTGCTGTACGGCATAGTTGTGGGCATCGTCGCGTCGCTCATGAGCTTCGTGTTCCTGCCCGGCCTGTTCTAAAACAAGTGGAATACGGGGAGGCGGACATTCCATCCGCCTCCCCCCCCCCAACGACCCAAAAGTGTCAGCCTGCCCCAACCAAAACGCAACCAACCCCGGGCATAGCACCGGGGATCAGCATTTTTCTTAGGAGTCGATCATGACCAAAGAAGCCATCATTAAAGAATTTGAAAATATAGCCGGTGCCGAAAACGTTATGACCGGCGAGACCGACCGTCACGCCTATTCCTATGACGCCGCGGTTCTGGATTCCGTCATGCCCGCCCTGGTGGTTCGCCCCCAGACCAGCGAGGCCCTTGGCGCCATCACCAAGCTTTGCAACGACAACGGCCTGCCCCTGACCGTTCGCGGCGCGGGCACCAACCTGTCCGGCGGCACCATCCCCCATCCGGGCGGCGTGGTCGTCCTGACCAACGGCCTGAACCGCATCCTCGAAATCAACGAGGAAGACATGTACGCCGTGGTCGAGCCGGGCGTTGTCACCGCCCAGTTCGCCGCCGAAGTGGCCAAGCGCGGCCTGTTCTATCCGCCGGATCCGGGCTCTCAGGCCGTTTCCACCCTGGGCGGCAACGTCGCCGAGAACGCCGGTGGCCTGCGCGGCCTGAAGTACGGCGTGACCAAGGACTACGTCATGGGCATGGACTTCTGGGACGTCAACGGCGAACTGGTCAAGTCCGGCTCCCGCACCGTCAAGTGCGTCACCGGCTACAACCTGGCCGGTCTGATGGTCGCCTCCGAAGGCACCCTGGGCGTGTTTGACAAGATCATCCTCAAGCTCGTGCCTCCGGCGCAGGCCGCCAAGTCCATGATGGCCGTGTTCCCGTCCATGAAGGCCGCCTCCGAAACCGTGGCCTCCATCATCGCCAACAAGATCGTCCCGGCCACCCTCGAAATGATGGACAACTTCACCATCCGCACGGTCGAGAACTTCCGTGGCGCTGGCCTGCCCGTCGACGCGGCCGCCCTGCTGCTGATCGAAGTGGACGGCCACCCCGCTCAGGTCGAAGACGAAGCCGCCGTGGTCGAGCGCATCTGCAAGGAAAACGGCGCCACCGAGCTGAAGGTCGCCAAGGACGCCGCCGAGCGCGACGCCGTCTGGCAGGCCCGCCGTGACGCCCTGCCCGCCCTGGCCAACCTCAAGCCCACCTGCGTGCTTGAGGACGCCACCGTGCCGCGCTCCAAGATTCCGGCCATGATCGAGGCTCTGGAAGAAATCGCCAAGAAGCTCGACCTGACCATCGGCACCTTCGGCCACGCCGGCGACGGCAACCTGCACCCCACCATCCTGACCGACAAGCGCGACAAGGCCGAGTGGGAACGTGTGGAAAAGGGTATCGACATGATCTTCGACAAGGCGCTGTCCATGGGCGGCACCCTGTCCGGCGAACACGGCATCGGTCTGGCCAAGTCCAAGTACATGGCTCAGGAAACCTCCAAGGCGACCCTGGCCTACGCCCGCCGCATGAAGTCCGTCCTCGACCCCAAGGGCATCCTCAACCCCGATAAGATCATCGGCGCCGAATAGGTGACTAAAATGGCCGATATCCATAAACTCGCACAAATGTTCAAGGAACTGGACGATCAGCTGGTCGGCTGCATGCGTTGCGGCATGTGCCAGGCTGTTTGTCCCATCTTCAAGCTCAGCGGGAAGGAAACCGACGTCACCCGCGGCAAGCTTGCCCTGCTCGACGGCCTGGCCTCCGAGATGCTGACCGACCCGGAAGGCGTCAACGAGAAGCTGAACCGCTGCCTGCTCTGCGGAACCTGCCAGGCAAACTGCCCGTCCGGCGTGTCCGTCATGGACATCTTCCTCAAGGCCCGCGCGATCATGACCGGCTACTTCGGTCTGTCCCCGGCCAAGAAGGCCATCTTCCGCGGCCTGCTGAAGAACCCCAAGCTGTTCAACGCCCTGACCGAAATGGGCGCCAAGTTCCAGGGTGTCTTCACCAAGAAGGTGGACGACATGCTCGGCTCCTCCTGCGCCCGGTTCAATGCGCCCGTCATCGGCGACCGCCACTTCAATACCCTGGCGAGCAAGCCCTTCCGCAAGATCGTCCCCGAGCTGGACACTCCCGCGGGTTCCTCCGGACTCCGGGTGGCCTTCTACGTGGGCTGCGTGTTCGACAAGATCTACCCGCAGGTGGCCGAAGCCATCCTCAAGGTGCTCAAGCACCACGGAGTGGGCGTATTCATGCCCGCAGGCCAGGCCTGCTGCGGCATCCCGGCCCTGTCCAGCGGCGACACCGACACCTTCGACTCCCTCGTGGGAATCAACGTGGACCAATTCAGGAAAGGCGAGTTCGACTACCTGGTCACCGGCTGCGCATCCTGTACCTCCACCATCAAGGAATTGTGGCCCCACATGTACAAGGGCGACACTTCCCGGACCTACGACATCGGGGTTATGGCACGGAAAACGATGGACATCAGCCAGTTCCTTGTGGATATTCTTAAGGTCGAACCCAAGGAACTCACCGGCGGTCAGAGCGTCACCTACCATGATCCCTGCCACCTGAAGAACTCCATGGGCATCACCGCCCAGCCCCGCGCCATCATCAAGGCGGCCGGGTGCGACCTTAAGGAAATGACCGACGCAGGCACCTGTTGTGGCTGCGGCGGAAGCTTCAATATCGCCCACTACGAGCTGTCCAAGGAAATCGGCGGCCGCAAGGCGGACAACATCATAGCGTCCAAAGCCAAGGTGGCTGCCACCAGCTGCCCGGCGTGCATGCTCCAAATCACGGACATGCTCTCGCAGAAAGGAGCCGACATGAGCGTCAAGCATGTCATTGAGCTCTATGCCGACTCCCTATAACGGATAAACAACGGCAAAAAACAAGGAAAAGCACCATGTCCAAGAACCTGTACGTGAGCGCCACCGAAGAACGCAGCGGCAAGTCCGCCGTGGTTCTCGGCGTCATGCAGATGCTCACGAGGGAACTCCACAATGTCGCCATCTTCCGGCCCATCATCAATGATCCGGGGGAAGGGAAAATGGACCACGACATCGCTCTGATGATCGATCACTTCAAGCTGTCCATTCCCTACGAAGACACTTACGCCTACACCCTCAAGCAGACCCGCGAGCTCATCAACTCCGGCCAGCACGCCCTTGTGCTCGAGAACATTCTCAACAAGTACAAGACGCTGGAAGAGCAGTATGACTTCGTGCTCTGCGAGGGAACCGACTTCAAGGGCAAGGACCCCGCCTTTGAATTCGACCTCAACGCGGACATCGCCGCCAACATCGGCGCGCCCATGCTGGTTGTGACGTCCGGCCGCGAAAAGGCACCGGAGGAAGTGGTCAACATCACCCAGACCACCTTGGACACCCTGGCCGAAAAGGGCGTGGACTCCCTGGCCTGCGTGGTCAACCGTGCACCCGAGGGCATGACCGACGAAATGGTCAGCCATATCGAGCGCAAGGGTGGCCAGGAGCCCATGCCCGTTTATGTCATCCCCGAGGACGAGGCGCTCGGCAAGCCGTCCATCAACGACGTGCGCCGCTGGCTTGATGCCGACGTCCTCTACGGACACTCCGGCCTCCAGGCCCTGGTGGACAACTACCTGGTCGCCGCCATGCAGATCGGCAACTTCCTGGAATACATCCAGCCGGGCAGCCTCATCATTACCCCGGGCGATCGCTCCGACATCATTCTGTCCAGCCTCGCCTCGCGCCTGTCCAGCTCCTACCCTGACATCTCGGGCATCGTGCTCACCGGCGGCCTTGACGTGTCCGTCAACGTGCACAAGCTCATTGAGGGATGGACGGGCGTTCCGGTTCCGGTGCTGTCCGCCAAGGGCCACACCTACCAGACCGTGCAGGAGTTGAACTCCCTCTACGGCCGCATCGAGGCCAACGACTACCAGCGCATCGCCACCGCGCTCGGCGGATTCGCCCAGCACGTCAACGTCGGCGAACTGCGCGACCGCGTGGTCGAGAAGCGGTCCACCAAGGTCACGCCCAAGATGTTCGAATACTCCCTGCTGGACAAAGCGTCCCGCAAGCCGCAGCGGATCGTCCTGCCCGAGGGCATCGAGGAGCGCATCCTGCGCGCCGCCGATATCATCCTGCGGCGCGGCGCTGCCGAGATCATCCTGCTGGGTGACGAAAAGACCATCCGGGACAACGCTTCCAAGTTCGGTCTGGACATCTCCGGCGCTGAGATCATTGATCCGGCAAACTCCGATCTGCTCGATCCGTTCGCCGAGGAGTATCTCGAACTGCGCAAGCACAAGGGCCTGATCGCCGAGATGGCCTGGGACCGCATGACCGATCCCACCTACTTCGGCACCATGATGGTTCACAAGGGCTTTGCCGACGGCATGGTCTCCGGCTCCATCAACACCACGGCCCACACCATTCGGCCCGCCTTCGAGTTCGTCAAGACCAAGCCGGGCTGCTCCATTGTTTCCAGCGTCTTCCTCATGTGCCTCAAGGACCGGGTTCTGGTCTACGGCGACTGCGCCGTGAACCCCAATCCCAATGCCGCACAGTTGGCCGAAATCGCCCTGGGTTCCGCCGAGACCGCAAGGATCTTCGGCATTGAACCGCGCGTGGCCATGCTCAGCTACTCCACCGGCTCCTCCGGCAAGGGTGAAGACGTGGAGAAGGTCATCGAAGCCACCAAGATCGCCCGTGAGCGCCTCGCCGAGAGCAGCCTGGACATCCCCGTGGCCGGACCGATCCAGTACGACGCGGCCGTCGATCCCGACGTCGCCCGCGTGAAAATGCCCGACTCCGATGTGGCCGGAAAGGCCACGGTGTTCATCTTCCCCGACCTGAACACCGGCAACAATACGTATAAGGCAGTGCAACGAGCCGCCAACGCAGTGGCCATCGGTCCTGTTCTCCAGGGCCTGAACAAGCCGGTCAACGACCTCTCGCGCGGCTGCACCGTTCCCGATATTGTCAACACAGTCGCCATCACGGCCATCCAGGCCCAGGCTGAAAAAGGTGAATAGATGAAAGTTCTCGTTATCAACTCCGGCAGCTCCTCCATCAAGTACCAGCTCATCGACATGACTGATGAATCCGTCATGGTCTCCGGCCTGGTGGAACGCATCGGCGAGGAGCAGGGAGTTCTGACAAGCAAGACCTTCCCGGGCACCGACCGGGAGGTCAAGACCAAGCTTGAACAGCCCATCCCCACTCACAGTGAGGGCCTCCAGCTGTCCATCGACCTGATCTGCACCGGCGAGAACGCCGTCTGCACCATGGATGAAATCGACGTCGTCGGCCACCGCGTGGTGGCCGGCGGCGAGAAGTTCAACCACCCGGTGATAATCACCGAGGACATGTGGCCCGACCTGACCGAGACCGAACGGCTGGCCCCCCTGCACAACCCCGCCAACCTGGGCGGGGCCAAGGACGCCACCAAGCTGTTCCCCAACGTCCCGCAGGTGCTGGTCTTCGACACGGCCTTCCACCAGACCATGCCGCCTCACGCATACATGTATGCCCTGCCCTACGAGTACTACGAAGAGGATCACATCCGCCGCTACGGTGCGCATGGAACCTCCCACAAGTACGTGGCCAACGAATGCGCGAGCCTGATGGACAAGAAGGTCGAGGATATGAACCTCATCACCATTCACATGGGCAACGGCGCATCCATTTCCGCCGTCAAGAACGGCCTGTGCGTCGACACTTCCATGGGCCTGACCCCGCTGGAAGGCCTGGTGATGGGAACCCGCTCCGGCGATGTGGACCCCGCCGTCCATAACTACCTGGCCGTGAACCGAGGCCTGGACATCGCCGCCATCGACAACATCCTGCATAAGGAATCCGGCCTCAAGGGACTGTGCGGCATGAACGACATGCGCGACATCCACGCCGCCATCGAAAAGGGCGACGAACGCGCTCAGCTCGCTCTGGACGTGCAGACCTACCGGACCCGCAAATACATCGGCTCCTACATGGCTGTCCTCGGCAGCGTGGACGCCATCGTCTTCACCGCCGGTATCGGCGAGAACGACGACATCGTCCGCGCCGAGACCTTCAAGGGAATGGAGCCTTTCGGCATGAAGATCGATACCGAAATCAACGCCACCCGTTCCAAGGAAGCCCGCAAGATCAGCACCGAAGACAGTGCCGTGGCGATCTGGGTCATTCCGACGAACGAGGAACTCGCCATTGCCCGCGAGGCCATGATGCTCGCCAAATAAAACGACCCGTTGTGGCGGTCCCACGGGGCCGGGGTCATAACAATACATGGAGGTAGGTACGATGCCTTCCAAGGAAGATTTGTACCAGAAGTTCGTTGAGAAGGCGGAGCTTGTCTCCGCCAAGGTGACAAGCATCGCCAACGAAGACGATGCCCTGAAATATGTCATCAATCTGTGTGACAAAAAGGAAGCCTGCCAGCTTATGATAAGCGGCTGCGAGGCCGACCTTTCCGACAAGGCCGAAGCTCTGTGCGACGCCAAGCAGAAAAAGGTCATCGCCGCGCCGGGCCTCAATGAGGACCTGTACAAGAAGCTGGCCGCCCAGTCCAAGAAAGCCGGGTTCGAGTGCATCTCCGAAGGGATGCGCGACCACCTGGCCGGAGTGGACATCGGGTTCACCTACGCCGAGTACGGCATTGCCGACACCGGCACGCTGATGCTCGACTGTCCCAGCGAGGAAATGCGTCTGGCCACCATGGTCAGCGAGTTCCACGTTTGCGTGCTGCCCAAGTCCAAGATCAAGGCCAACACCTACGCGGTGGAAAAGATGATGCTGACAAGGATGAAGAAGACGCCGGACTACCTGGCCTTCATCACCGGCCCGAGCCGTACCGCCGATATCGAGCGCGTCCTGGCCCTGGGCGTTCACGGCCCCCTTGAATTGCACATCCTGATCATGGAGGACTAGTCATGCAGAAAGCAAACGACCTCAAAGAATACCGCGAGGAATTGCGCGAGACGCTCGGAAACGACTTCCTGCGCACAACTCTCGACAACTTCGCCATCGCCTACCGCGCCGGCCGAGCCAACGCGTTCAAGGGTATGGACGTCCGCGGACTGATCAAGGAGATCGCCGATTCCAAGGACGAAGCCGCCCGCAACGCCGATGCCCTGTATCGGGAGTTCAAGGAGAACGCCGAGGCCGCCGGTATCCATGTGCACTTCGCCAAAGACGGCGATGAAGCCAACCGCATCATCGCCAAGATCGCCAAGGACGCGGACTGCAAGAAAATCGTCAAGTCCAAGTCCATGACCGCCGAGGAAACCCTCCTCAACCACGACCTGGAGGATGCCGGTCTCGAAGTGACCGAGACCGACCTGGGCGAGTGGATCATCCAGCTGCGCCATGAGGGCCCGTCCCACATGGTCATGCCCGCCATCCACCTGTCCCGCTTCCAGGTTGGCGACCTCTTCACCGAGGTCACCGGAAAGCAGCAGGACTCCGAAATCGAGAAGCTGGTCAAGGTGGCCCGCCGCGAGCTTCGGCAGAAGTACGTCGAAGCCGACATGGGCATCACCGGCGCCAACTTCGCCATCGCCGAGACCGGCTCCATCGGTCTGGTCACCAACGAGGGCAACGCCCGTCTGGTGTCCACCCTGCCCCGGGTTCACGTCGCGCTGATGGGCATCGACAAGCTCCTGCCCAACCTGCATGACGCCCTGCGTATCCTCAAGGTGCTGCCGCGCAACGCCACCGGCCAGGCGATCACGTCCTACGTGACCTGGATCACCGGCAACAACGAGTGTCTGGCTGCCGAGGACGGCAAAAAGGAAATCCACTACGTGGTGCTGGACAACGGCCGGAGCGAGCTCATCAAGGACCCGCTCTTCTCCCAGGTCAACCGCTGCGTGCGCTGCGGCGCCTGCGCCAACGTCTGCCCGGTCTACCGCCTGGTGGGCGGCCACAAGATGGGTCACATCTACATCGGCGCCATCGGCCTGATCCTGACCTACTTCTTCCACGGCAAGGACAAGGCCAAAAACCTGGTTCAGAACTGCATCAACTGCGAAGCGTGCAAGGACGTCTGCGCGGGCGGCATCGACCTTCCGCGTCTCATCAAGGAAATCCACGCGCGCATCCAGGACGAGGACGGCCATCCGCTGCCCAGCTTCCTGCTCGGCAAGGTGCTGAAGAACCGCAAGCTCTTCCACACCCTGCTGCGCACCGCCAAGTGGGGCCAGAAGCCCGTGGCCGAGAAGGACGGCTTCATCCGCCATCTGCCCATGATCTTCTCCAAGGAGCACGGCTTCCGCGCCCTGCCGACCATCGCCGAGACCCCGTTCCGCGACTGGTGGAAGGAGAAGCGTCCCAGGGTTGCGACTCCCAAGTACCGCGTCGCCCTGTTCTCGGGCTGCGTGCAGGACTTCGTCTACCCCGAGCAGATGCAGGCGGCCGTCGACGTCTTCGCGGCCAATGATGTCGCCATGGAGTTCCCCGAGGAACAGTCCTGCTGCGGCCTGCCGGTGCAGATGATGGGCGAGACCAAGGCATCCCGCGACGTGGCCGTGCAGAACCTGCGCGCCTTCGAGCCCGAGGCCTACGACTACATCGTGACCCTGTGCGCTTCCTGTGCCGCGCATCTCAAACACAATTACCCCAAACTGGTCATGGACAAGCCCGCCCTGAAGCTCAGGGCCGACGCGTTCGCGGCCAAGATCATCGACTACTCCTCCTTCGTCAACGACGTGCTCAAGGTGGATGCCAAGGACTTCACGCAGACCAGCGAAAAGGCCACTTACCACGCGCCTTGCCACCTGTGCCGAGGCCTGGATGTCCACGACGCGCCGCGCCAGCTCATCGAGAAAAGCGGCATGGAATACGTTGAATGCGCCGAGGAAGAGGTCTGCTGCGGTTTCGGCGGCACCTTCTCCATGAAGTTCCCCGAACTCTCGGCCGAGCTGCTCAAGAAGAAGCTCGACAACGTCGAGGCCACCGGCGCGGACACCCTGCTGACCGACTGCCCCGGCTGCATCATGCAGTTGCGCGGCGGCCTCAAGCGGCGGGGCTCCCGAGTCCAGGTGAAACACGTGGCAGAGGTCATGTCCAAGAACAAGAAGTAGTAATCGGCTATGCCAATACATTTGAGGCTATCCGAAGGTAAGGACCGCAATCCGTAGAAGCATCCACACCCTGCTTTCTCCTGAACGAACCGGCCTCAAACGGGTTCCCCGTTCACTCCCTGAACGGGGAACCTTCTCATTTCAACGCCTGTCCACCGGATACAAATCATGCCCAACAACATTCCTTTTCGATTCAAGCTCACGGCGGGCCTGTACGCCGCCACGCTGTCCCTTTCGGCCCTCGCGGCGGCAACCGGCTATTTCTTCTTCGACTCGCCCGGATCAAGCGTCGCTTTTGCAGCGGCCCTTATCGCGGTCTTCGCCGTCCTCGGTGCGGCCGTGTTCACGCTGCTGCACCGCGCGCTGGTCCGCCCTGCCGCGGCGGTTTCGGAGTTCACCGGACACCTGCTCGACGAGAAATACGCCAAGGCCGACGCCAACGCCCTGGCGGCCGGGGCTCCGGGGATTGGAGAGATGGTCGGCGAGCTGGCCACACGCTACAAGGAACGCCTCGGCTTCGCCCGCTCCATTCTGCACGGGCTGCCCATACCATGCTGTATCGTGGACACAGGGCAACGGATCACCTACCTGAACCGGGAATGTCTGGACATGCTCGGCTCCAGCGAAAACCCCGAAACCTATCACGGCAGGATGATCTCACAGATATTCTACAAGGACGACCGCCGATCCAAGATCGCGGACTGCATGGCCGACGACTCCAGGGAAATGAATGTGGAGGGCGTCTTCAAGCACGCCGACGGCAGCGACATCAACGTGTTCATCAACCTGTTTCCCTTGCACGACGTGGAGGACAGGGTCATCGGCGGCTGTTGTCTGTATCTGAACACCACCAAGACCAAACTGCACGAACGGGAAATACTCGACCAGAACCAACGCATTTCCACTGCCGCAAGCGAGGCCACCGGCATCTCGGGCGAGCTGGCCGAAGCGTCGGCCCGCCTGGAGGAAATGGTCGAGAAGGCCAGACAGGGGGCCCGCGAGCAGACCGACCGCACCACTGAAACCGCCGCCGCCATGGAGGAAATGAACGCCGCTGTCCTGGAAGTGGCCCGGTTCGCCCAGCAGGCGGCCACCGACGCCCGCACCGCCAGTGACCAGGCCAGCGCGGGCAAGGACGTTGTCGGCGAGGTCATCGTGGCCATCGACGAAGTTTCGCAGCACGCTTCCGGGCTCAAGCAATCCATGGAGCAACTGGACCAGCGGGCCGAGGAAATCGGCGTGGTTCTGGGCGTCATCGAGGACATTGCCGACCAGACCAATCTGCTGGCGCTTAACGCGGCCATCGAGGCGGCACGCGCGGGCGATGCCGGACGCGGCTTCGCCGTTGTCGCCGACGAGGTCCGCAAACTGGCCGAAAAGACCATGAACGCCACCAGCGAGGTGCACTCGGCGGTCAAGGGCATTCAGGAAGTGGCCCGGCAGAACGTGCGCGCCACCCAGACCGCAGTGGCCTCGGTCACCCGGAGCACGGACCTCGCGGGCCGCTCTGGCGAGGCCCTGGCCTCCATTCTGTCCACGACCCAGGATACGTCCGACCAGGTCCACTCCATCGCGGCTGCGGCCGAGCAGCAATCCTCGGCCAGCGAGCAGATCAGCGCTGCCACTTCGGACGTAACCAGGGTTTGCGGTGAGACCGACGAACTCATGGTGGAGGCGTCCAAGGCCATCGATCGCGTGGCCGAGCTGGCCCGCCATCTGAACGACGTGGTCGGCAGGATGAAATAGCGCACCCAGCCGCGCCGCACAAAAAAGCCCCCCCGACTCGATGTCGGGGGGGCTTTTTTCTCAAAAACAGCCTCGCAGCTATTTTACGGCGTCCTTCAGGACCTTGCCGGGCTTGAACTGGGCGACCTTGCAGGCCGGGATGTTCAGGGCGGCGCCGGTGCGCGGGTTGCGGCCGGTGCGGGCCTGGCGCTCGCTCACGCTGAAAGTACCGAAACCGGTCAGGGTCAGCTTGTTGCCTGCGGCCAGCTCCTCCTGGATGGTGTCCAGGATAGCGTTCATGGAAGCCTCGGCCTGGGCTTTGGAAGTGCCGATCTTTTCAGCGATTTTCGCTACGAGTTCAGCTTTGGTCATAAAAAACTCCTATAGTGGTTTATGGATACTATCTACATATGACACGTAAATAAGTGGTAGTGTCATACACTCTCGCCTTGTGAATGGGAAGCGCAAAAAGCCACGTCCCACGCAGAGTTCATACACAAAACCGGGATGCTATGCCACCACTTCGGGTGAATTTCAACTGATAATGTAGCATGTCGGAAACTCCCTTTTGAGGGCTTCCATGACACGTTCCGCCTGGTCCCTCGTCTTGAAGCTTCCGGCCTGGACGATATGCAGCATCTGGCCATCCCGATCGACCACGGTAATGTTGGCGCCGCTGTACCCGGAGGCAAGCAACTGCCTGTGCACCCGCAGGGCGTTGTCCCTCACGGCAAAGGCTCCGACGCGCACGTGATAAAGCCTGCCGGGGGTATCCTTGAGCCGTGTGGGGACGACCTCCGTTGTCAGGGAGGTGACCCGAACCTTGGCCACGCCGCGCTCCACCGTGCCGAGCTTCCTGGCCGCCCCGTAGGACAGGTCGAGAATACGCTCGTTCACGAACGGCCCGCGATCGTTGATGGTCAGGACCACGGTGCGGTCGTTCTCCAGATTGGTAACCCGCACGCGCGTGCCCAGCGGAAGCGTCTTGTGCGCCGCGGACACGCCGTACATGTTGTAGGTCTGCCCGTTGGCCGTCTTCCTGCCGTGGAAATCCGCGCCGTACCACGAAGCCAGACCGATTTCGTCGTATCCCGATGCGGACTGCAAGGGATAGTAGGTCTTGCCCAAGACGGTGTAGGGGCGGGTCTTGGGATCAAACCGCACGCCGCCATCCCCGGAGGCCGGCGGCGTCGACGGAACATGTTTCGGGCCGCATCCGGCCAAGGCCAGTAAAACCGATATGGCGAACAGGGCCGCGAGGTGTCGCATTCTTCCTCCGAGTATCCTGTGTCCGGGGAACGGGTGACTGTCTCGATTTTTTCTAGAAAACCGTAGAGGAAGTGGGAGCAAAAAGCAATGCCCAGCCCCGTATTGTCACGAACCACGGGCCTTGGAAGCGAATCGGCCCGTCAGGGACGATGCACGTAACGCGGCTTGACCATGTTCTCGGGTTTGAGAATGTCGTCCAGCTCCTCGCGGCTGAGGTATCCCTTCTCCAGCACGATCTCATACACGGAACCGCCTGTCTTCATGGCCTCCTTGGCGATCTCGGCTGACTTTTCGTATCCGATGAACGGATTCAGCGCCGTAACCAGGCCGATGGAGTGCTCGACCATCTCGCGGCACCGCTCCCGGTTGGCCGTGATGCCCGACACGCATTTATCGGCGAGGGTCAGACAGGCACGGCGGAGCATGTTGATGGACTGGAACAGGGAAAAACCGATGACCGGCTCCATGACGTTGAGTTCGAGTTGCCCGGCCTCGCAGGCCAGTGTCACGGTCATGTCGTGGCCGATGACGGTGAAGGCCACCTGGTTGACCACCTCGGGAATAACCGGATTGACCTTGCCCGGCATGATTGAGGAGCCGGGCTGTATGGGCGGCAGGTTGATCTCGTTCAAACCGCAGCGCGGACCGCTGGAGAGCAGCCGGAGGTCATTGCATATCTTGGACAGCTTCACGGCGGCGCGCTTGAGCACGCCCGACAGCTGGACATACACGCCGGTGTCCTGGGTCGCCTCCACCAGGTCCGGAGAGGAAACAAGCTGCAACGTGGTGTGCTGGATGAGCTTTTCCGTAACCGTGCGGGCATAGTCCGGATGGGAGTTGAGCCCGGTGCCGATGGCCGTGGCCCCCATGTTGATCTCGTGGACCAGAGCCTGGGCCTCGTTCAGCCGCTGCATGTCCTCGCCGATCATGACGGACCAGGCCGAGAACTCCTGGCCCAGGGTCATGGGCACGGCGTCCTGTAGCTGGGTACGGCCCATCTTGAGGACATCGGCGAACTCCCCGCCCTTGCGCCGGAACGCATTGCGCAGATAATCCATCGCTTCGATCAGCTCGCGGATGTCCAAAATCAATGCGATGTTCAACGCAGACGGGTACACGTCGTTGGTCGACTGGGACATGTTCACGTGATTCAGGGGATGCAGGTGCTCATAGTCCCCCTTGGCGTATCCCAGAAGCTCCAGGGCGCGGTTGCAGACGACCTCGTTGGCGTTCATGTTGGCCGAAGTTCCCGCCCCGCCCTGCACCACGTCCACCACGAACTGATCGTGCAGCTTGCCGTCCAGAATTTCCTCGCACGCACGGGAGATGGCCCGGCTCTTGTCCTCTTCCAGAAGCCCCAGGGAAGCGTTGGCCTCGGCCGCGGCCATCTTGACGTAGGCCAGGGCATTGATGAGCCGGGGGTAATGGGACATGGCGATGCCGGATATATGGAAGTTGTCCAGCGCCCGCCGGGTCTGAACGCCGTAGTAGGCGTCCGCCGGGACGGCCACTTCGCCAAGGCTGTCGTGTTCCAGTCGCAATTGGGTCATGAGGATTCTCCGTTATTGATGGCGTCGCGCGGGCCGTTGCCCCGCGTCCGGCTGATTTGCATGACGATCTTCCTTGTCCGTGCCGCCGGGGGCCCCTCCAAAAAGGCTTGCCACAGGCGGAAATAACCGCAAAGTTCATGCGAAATGCGGCGACCAAAGCAAAAAAACGCTGCCCCGTTTCCTGCCGAAAGTGGAATTCCTCCGGCACAAGATGAACGATGCTTGGAACTTACTCTATACGAACCGGGCCGGATTTCAACAGGCTTTCTCAGGCCGACGCCAAATCTCCACTTGCCAGCCGAACAGCTTTCGGTTAACCGCTTCCCTGCGCATTTGCGCCTATTACATATTATTGGAGAGACCATGAGCAACAAAATAAACAACAACGGACTTCGCAATATCGCCATCATAGCCCACGTCGATCACGGCAAGACCACGCTGGTGGACGCCATGTTCAAACAATCCGGGCTCTTCCGCGAGGGCCAGGATGTCAACGACCGCATCATGGACTCCATGGATCTGGAGCGGGAACGCGGCATCACCATCGCCGCCAAGAACTGCTCCGTCTCCTGGAAAGGCACCAAGATCAACATCATCGACACCCCCGGTCACGCCGACTTCGGCGGTGAGGTGGAACGCTCCCTGTCCATGGCTGACGGCGCCATCCTCCTGGTCGACGCCTCTGAAGGGCCGCTGCCCCAGACCCGGTTCGTGCTCAAAAAGGCCCTTGAACAGGACCTCACCCTGATGGTTGTCATCAACAAGGTTGACCGCCAGGATGCCCGTCCGGACGAAGTCCTCAACGAAATTTACGACCTGTTCATCGACCTCGACGCCAGCGAGGAGCAGCTTGATTTCCCCCTGCTTTACGCCATCGGCCGCGACGGCATCGCCATGGAATCCCCGGACGAACGCGGCGAGAACCTGCACATCCTCCTCGACATGATCGTGGAGCACGTGCCCGGCCCGCGGCACGACCCCGATGAGCCCTTCCAGATGCTCGTCTCCGATCTGTCCTACTCCGACTACCTCGGACGCCTGGCCATCGGCAAGGTCCATCACGGTCAGGCCAAATCCAATGACCAGCTCCTCTGCATCGCCGACGGCGGACGCACCGTTCCGCTCAAGGTGACCAAGCTCCAGACCTACGACGGCCTCCAGGTCGTTCCCACCGAGACTTGCGACCCCGGCGACATCGTCGTCGTTGCGGGCATCGAGGACGTGCACATCGGCGACACGATCTGCACCAAGGAAAACCCCAAGGCCCTGCCCCGCATCACCGTGGACGAGCCCACCGTGGCCATGCGCTTCGGCATCAACACCTCTCCCCTGGCGGGTCAGGAGGGCAAGCTTGTCCAGACCAACAAGATTCGCGAGCGGCTGCACAAGGAAACCCTGCTCAACGTGGCTATCCAGGTGGATGACACCGAAGGCCGCGACGCCTATCTGGTCAAGGGACGCGGCGAATTCCAGATGGCCATCCTGGTGGAACAGATGCGCCGCGAAGGATTCGAACTCTCCGTGGGCCGTCCCGAGGTCATCTTCAAGTTCGAGGACGGCAAGAAGCTGGAGCCCATCGAGCACCTCTACGTGGACTGCGATGAGAATTTCATGGGCATCGTCACCGAAAAAATTCAGATCCGCAAAGGCCGCATGACCAACATGGTCAACAACGGCACCGGCCGCGTGCGCCTGGAATTCTCCGTCCCGGCCCGGTCGCTCATCGGCTACCGCGACGAATTCCTGACCGACACCAAGGGCACCGGCATCATGAACTCCTACCTTGAAGGGTACGGCGAATACCGGGGCGAGGTCACTTCCCGGTTCACCGGCTCCCTGGTGGCCGACCGCCCCGGCAAGGCCGTGGCATACGGCCTGTTCAACCTGGAGCCGCGCGGCAGAATCTTCGTGGTTCCCGGCAACCCGGTCTATGAGGGCATGATCATCGGCGAGCACAACCGGGAAAACGACATCAACGTCAACCCGACCAAGGAAAAGAAGCTGACCAACATGCGCGCCTCGGGCAAGGACGAAGCCGTCATTCTCACCCCGGTCAAGCCCATGACTCTGGAGTACGCCCTGAACTTCATCAAGGACGACGAGGAAGTCGAGGTCACCCCCGTGTCCATCCGGCTGCGCAAAAGCGAGTTGTCTGCCCTGGTGCGACATCGCGAGGAAGGCAAGAAGAAAAAGGTCAAGGAAAACGGCTAAAAATAACATAATGCCAATAGGAAAGGCTGCGCTCCGGCGCAGCCTTTTTTTGTGTCGGAATTTGTGATTGATTACACAAAAAGCGCACCTTAATAGGATGTTTTAACTGAACAATTGACACATTATTCATGCGAGAGCATAATGTCGACAATTTCACAAACGACTGTTTCTCAATCTTTCAAGGAGAGTGAAAATGTCACACCGCATCACCGCTTTCATGGCTTCCCTGGCCATGGTCATGATCCTGCTGCTGGCTCCGGGCGCCGCGCAGGCCGAGCCGTCCGGCAAACTCATCATCTTCCACGCGGGCAGCCTGTCCGTCCCGTTCGCGGCCATCGAAAAGCAATTCGAGGCCAAGTACCCCAAGGTGGACGTCCTGCGTGAGGCCGGCGGTTCCACCAAGATGGCGCGGCTGATCTCCGAAGTCGGCAAGCCCGCAGACATCATGGCTTCCGCCGACTACGTGGTCATCGACAAGAACCTGATACCCAAATTTTCCTCCTGGAACGTCCGCTTCGCTTCCAACCAGATGGTGCTGTGCTACACCGACAAGTCCAAGTTCGCCAACGAGATCAACGGCGACAATTGGGCTGACATCCTTCTGCGCGACGGCGTGGTCTGGGGCCACTCCGATCCCAACCTGGACCCCTGCGGTTACCGCTCCCTGATGGTCCTGCAGCTTGCCGAAAAGTTCTACGGCAAGGCCGGTCTCTACGAACAGCTCCTGGCCAACCGCCCCGAGAAGAACGTGCGGCCGAAGTCCGTTGAGCTCATCTCCCTGCTCCAGTCCGGCCACATGGACTACGCCTGGGAATACCTGTCCGTGGCCGTGCAGCACAATCTCAAGTACGTCACCCTGGACAAGCACCTGAACCTCGGCGATTTCGACATGAACGACTACTACGCCTCGGCCAAGGTCAAGGTCACCGGCAAGAAGCCCGGCACCTTCATTGAGCGCGTTGGCAAGTCCATCACCTACGGCATCACCCGGATCGACAAGGCTCCCAACCCGGAAGCCGCCGACGCCTTCCTGGCCTTCCTGTTCGACCCCGAGGGCGGACTGAAGATCCTGAAGGATATGGGCCAGCCGCCGTTCGTGCCGGTGCGCACCAACGCCGCGGGAATGGCCAAGCTGCCCGAGGTCCTCAAGCCCCTGGCCACCGTCTCCGAATAAGCAATGATCGAAACATCCATCCGGGGAGGGAACGGCTTTTTGCGGTCCCTCCCCGGCCGCATATTCCAGGGGTGGATGCTCGCGTCGGCCGCGCTGGTCCTGCTGTTTATCGGCATCCCCATGGCCTCCACCCTGACCGGGCCTACCTGGGAGGTCTTCATTGACACCTTGGGCGACCCCGAGGTCCTGGCCTCTGTCTGGCTGTCCATGTCCACATCGGCGGCCGCGGCCGGTATCGCCTTTGTGTTCGGCACGCCCCTCGCCTATCTGCTGGCGCGCAACGATTTTCCCGGCAAGAAAATTGTCGAAAGCCTGGTCGACCTGCCTATCATGATCCCTCACCCGGTGGTAGGCATCGCCCTGCTCGGCCTGACCAGCCCCAACACGGCCTTCGGCGGCCTGCTCAAATCCATGGGCGTGGAAATCATGGGCTCGACCACGGGCATCGTGGCCGTGCTCGTGTTCGTGGGCGTCCCCTTCTACGTGAACGCGGCCAAATCGGGCATCGAATCCATCCCCCGGCGGCTGGAGAACGTATCCCGCTCCCTGGGGGCGGGAGCCGCCGCCACCTTCTTCCGCATCACCCTGCCGCTGTGCTGGCGCTACATGCTTGTCGGCATGATTATGTGCATGGCCCGCGCCCTGTCCGAATTCGGGGCCATCATCATCGTGGCCTACCATCCAATGGTCGCCCCGGTTCTCATGTACGAACGATTCACGGCCTACGGCCTCAAATACTCACAGCCCGTGGCCGTGATCCTCATTCTCGTCAGTATGCTGTTCTTCCTCCTGCTCCGGTCCCTGTCCCTGCCCAAAGGAAAGTCCTCGTGATCCGCCTGACCGACCTGACCATCAATCTGCCGGGGTTCACCCTGGACCGAGTCTCCCTGCATATCCGGCCCGGGGAGTTCTTCGCCCTCATGGGCTCCACCGGATCGGGCAAAACCCTGGTCCTCGAAACCGTGGCAGGCCTGACCCGGTTAAACGGCGGCTCGGTGGTCATCGGCGGACGCGATGTGACCAGCCTTCCCCCGGAGGAACGCAAAGTCAGCCTGGTGTACCAGGACCACGCCCTGTTTCCGCACCTGACCGTGCTGCAAAACGTCATGTATGGGCAGCGCTACCACGGCATAAAACGGGATGATGGGAAACGCGAAGCCCGAGCACTGCTCGACACGCTGGGCCTCTTGAAACTCGAAAACCGGCGGCCCGACAATCTCTCGGGCGGCGAAAAGCAACGCACGGCCCTGGCTCGCGCCCTGGCTTGCCGCCCGGATGTGGTCCTCCTGGACGAACCGCTCTCTTCCCTTGACCCGCAATTCCGGGGCGAGCTGCGGCGAACCCTGAAAAACGTGCATGAAACCACGCGCACGACGTTCCTGATGGTCACCCACGACTTCGCCGACGCCATGATCCTGGCCGAGCGCGGCGCGGTCATCAAGGACGGCAGGCTGCACCAGCAGGACACGGTGGCCAACATCTTCCGACGCCCTGCCACGCCGTTCACCGCCGCCTTCGTCGGCATGACCAACGTGTTTCCGGCCCACTATGCAAAGGGGTGCTGCACCTTTGCCGGGCACGCCTTTGAAGGGCTGCCCGAGCTGCCCGCGCGAACGGCGGGATTCGCGGCCCTGCGGCCCGAAGACGCCTTTGTGGGAAGCGTGAAGGATTTCCCACGCGACTGGCATATCCTGCGCGGGACCGTGGAACGGCTGGAACGGGAGGGATTCACCTGGACCGCCGTGATCCGCTGCGGCGACCAGACCTTGACCGCCCTGGTGGATCGCCACATGGTGCTCAGCCGGGGGCTCGACAGCGGCTCGCCGGTGACCGTCGGCTTTGCCGGGGAACACCTCCACCACATGTCGAACAACGGCTAGCCTCGAATCTTCGCCATATTGCGAAGCGTCCCGCCGCCCCAAACGTACTGAAAACGCCAGGCCGGGGACACGGCGTTTACAGGGACAGGTAAATGACGGCACTGGCCGTAATCACACCAAAAAGAATCAGCTCGGGGACCACATAAAGATCGCCGCTGTCAAAACCTAATTCCCTCTCAAGCCGATAGTACCGCCAGGCCGCGAAAGCCACGAGCACGGGACCGCCCACAAAGGCGAACTTGCCGAGCCAGCCCAATTCGGCAAGCACTCCGGCTGGCACATCGGCCCTCTGGTAGGCCACGAAGGCGTCCACCTTCTCAAGCAGAAAGCCGAAGGTCATGAAGGCCAGAGCCGTCCGGCACCAGGCCAGGAACGTCCGCCTGTTCGCCAGCCGGGTACGGTTCACGGCCAACGCGTTGCGCTCTCGGGCCAGCCGGGTCCGCACATCGTCGCCATTCGTGTTCATTCGCCACCTCCGGTTTACGGCCGCCGCAATCACCGCCGACCGCCGCGCCGTGTTGTTGACTTTGCCGCCTCAAACGATAGTATCATCAGACTTGTTGAACATATACCGGGCAAAAACAGGCAATGCAAATTCCCTTCATCAAGCAATCGACCAAAGAGTACTACCGAGCGTGCCGCAAACAAGGCATGTCCCTGTTCGACTTCATCCACGGCTATGTCTACGCCCGGTGGCCCTACCACTATATCGGCCTGGCCGGTGACAAGAACCCGTGGTGGCGCTGGCTGTGGGTGCCGCTGGTCTTCATCATCGACCGCGTCCATCCCTTCACGGAAACAGACGCCCACCGATCGGGCGACCCGTCCCAGACCCGTCCCACCTGGAGCGACGCCTACCACGGCAAGCCGTTGCCGCTGGCCGAGGCCACCAAGCTCATCCGCCTGGACCGACCCGTGAACACATCCCTGCCCGAAACCGTCCTGCCCTATACAAAGGCCCGCGAGCTTATCCTCAACAACCCGGAAAGGATCGTCCTCCTGGACTGTCCCTGCCGGGCGGGCATGAAAAATCCCTGCACGCCCACGGACGTCTGTTTAATAATTGGCGATCCCTTCGCTTCCTTCGTCCTTGAACACCATCCGACCAAGGCGCGGGCCATCACCGCCGACCAGGCCGTGGCCGTGGTTCGGGCCGAGCAGGCGCGCGGCCATGTCTCCCACGCCTTCTTCAAGGACGTAGCCCTCGGACGGTTCTACGCGATCTGCAACTGCTGCTCCTGCTGCTGCGGAGCCATGAAGGCCCATGCCCACGGCATCCCCATGCTCTGTTCATCCGGCTACCTCGCCGAGGTCAACCAGGACCTGTGCACCAAATGCGGCACCTGCGCCCAAAAATGCCAATTCAAGGCCATCGGGTTCAACAAGGACGGCGCGTTCATCCGCGAAGACCGCTGCATGGGCTGCGGAGTCTGCACCCTCTCCTGCCCCAAGGACGCCCTCACCCTCAGAGCCGCCCCCGAAAAAGGAAGCCCGCTCAAGGTCGACGACTTGTAATGAGGGAGTGCCTCCGGCGGCCGGGGCGCTGCCCCGAACCCCGCCAGAGAACCTTTTGAAAAAGGTTCTCTGGACTCTCCAAAACTTTTTGGCGCCGCTTCGCGGGGAGGCAGACGGTTTGTTGTTTTCACTTTGACCGATCATCTCATCCGATAATTCGTCTGGGAAAAACATCCATCTTTTCGCGCCCGAAGTTCGCGCGGAAGCGCATATATAAAATTTAGGAAAGGAAGGGGTTGGGGGGGGCTGGGGGAAGGGGAAGGAAAAGCCCTTTTTCAAAGGGTTTTCCTTCCCCTTCCCCCAGCCGCCGGAGGCATTCACCACAAAAAAAAGGCCGGGAACAAGTCCCGGCCTTTTTTATTAGCGGTCGTTCTCCCCGCGTCAGGCGAGGGTGATGGTCAGGGGAATAACGTGGAGTTCTCGGGAGAGTTCACGGGTGTTGCCAAGTTCCCATTCTGCGGACGGAGCACCCGCGGCCCGCGCTACGGCGTCGGCTATGCCGTTGACGTTGATTACCGGATGCCGGGAAAAGACCTGCGGCAAACCGTAGGTCAGGTTGCAGGCAAGACATTTGCCGGGCCGTTGAACGAGCTTGAGTTCGAAATTCAGGACCTGTCCCTCGGCTCCGCCATAAGCCAGGGCAATGTCGTAGCTTCCCTCTTCGGCGTCGCCGAACAGGGCCTCGAAAAAGGCCTCGGTCCGCTCGGGCGGAAAAATGGTCCGCAAAGTATCCTCTGTAAAAATCCGGCCATATGGACTCATGAACTCTCCCCCCAAAAAAACGAATGGTTTGCACGATTGCAAGCATTGGCAAAGCCTGGTGTTTACCGAAAATACCGGCACCGGGCAAGATCAACCGGCGCGCATCAGACGTAGACGAAGAAAAGGGCCACTCCCGAGGCCAGAAAGACAAGGCACGGAGGCACGACCTTGCGCCAGGTACGTCCCAGATCGCACTGGAAGTATTCGCAGGTGAGGATGAAACAGATATGGATGGGCGAAATCATCACCCCCGTAAACCCGCAGAATGTGGCCAGCACGATGTAGGGGATGGTCTGGTCCTGCATCCCGAGGGACGCGAGCACGCCAAGCAGCAGGGGAAAGGTCGCGCCCACAAAGGCCACGTTGATGCCAGCCACCATGCCGACGAGAAACGGGAGGAAGGCGGCCGAGGCGAACAGGGCCGCGTTGCCGCCCGCCACACGGGCCATCTCCCGAACCACGCCTGCGGCCTGGAGGACATCCTTGAAGATAAAGATGGCGGTGATGACGAAAACCATGGACCAGAGGGATTTCTTGGTCAGCACCTGCCGGAGAAACCCCAGGCCGAGTTGCGTGTTCTGGACCATGACGCAGGCCACTGCGGCGGCCAGAGCGGCGACCACGCCGAACTCGAAGGGAACGGCGGGTGCAAAGGCCGCGATGGAGGTTTCCAGCCCGATGGCCCCCACGATGGCGATGAGCAGAGGCAGCCCTTCCCGGAAGGCGGCGGACTTGCTGCGGGCGGTGACGGGCATGGGGATGGCCAGATCCTTGGCCCCGAGAACGCCGGGGCGCAGAAAGAATATCCAACCCGCGAGAAGCATGATGGGAGTGCCGGGCCAGGTGTAGGAGATGAGATCGATGATCTGGATGTCGGCCAGAGCCAGGGTCAGAATGATGCCGGGATACAACGGCCAGACCAGCTCCCATATGTGGCGGAACCAGTAGTTGAGCACGGCCCGGTCCGAATTGCTGATGCGCATGTCCTCGGACACGGTCTTTATCATGGGCGCGGAAAAAACCGCTCCGCCGGGCATGGGGAGCAGCCCGATAAGGGCGGGGAAAAAGACGAGCCTGAGCCTCGGGCTTGTCAGGAAGCCGGACAACGCCTCCATGAGCCGCCGGGACTGGCCGGACCGCTCCATGGCGTCGCTCAGAATCAGGATAAGACCTACGATGGCCGCCAAGAAAAGGAACTTTTCCTGGGTCAGGGCCAGAACGCCGGTCTCGACGATGGGCGCGACGCCCATGCCGAAAAGAAGGCCCATGACCGCGCCGCCCAAAAGGATGGACAGCCCCAGCCCGATGCGCAGCCGCATTCCCGCGAGCATGAGCAAAAAGGAAAAGAGCACCTTGATGAAGGGAGCGAGGGTAACGAAAAAGGAATCCATGCGAAGCATCCTTGCGAGTTGGACGGGACGTATCGGGAACCGATACAGCTTCCGTTCTTCGTGGCGAAAAAGCAAGCAAAAGCCGCCGCAAAGGGATGGGGCGGACCAAGGCCCCTTGCCCGGACCGGCGCATTGCGCTACAGAAGGAATCTGCGGCCAGGCCGATCATCAAGCGGAGACAAAGACCGATGAGCATGAACAGAAAACAGATACGAGCCCATATTTTCGCCACCATCATCACCAAGGTCGAAGAGCAGGACGAGTCCCGGCGACTGGAAGCCCTGAACGAGTTCCTGGCCGTCACCGGCACGGCGGGCAACGCGGCCGAGCAGGTGGCCAGCCTGATCCCGCCCATCATGCACGAGCTCTACGAGAAGTGGATCACCATGTTCATCGACCGGCTGCTGGAGACCGTGGACGTGAAGAACATCGAGCTTCTTTGCGACGGCTCCGACGACAACAACGGCGCGCTGGTGCTCGCCTACGTCATGTTCCTGGAGTCCGCCCGCATGGAAAAGCAGATCGACGAGGACTTGCGCGAACACGGCATGAAGGCCACGGGCCGCGATGACCTCGGCGATGTCGCCGCCAACTACATCCGCGCCCAGATGGCCAAGATTGCGCAACAGGCGGGCGACGACGAGATCAAGGGCAACTGCTAGCCCCACCCGATGCGAAAAAGCCCCGTCACCATCTGGTGACGGGGCTTTTTCGCGCCTGGTGCGGATGGGCCTCAGCCCACATCATCGCAGGACTCGGCGATGGCCTTTTCCACTGCCTGTGCGATCTCCTCGTCCGGGTCGGGCTGCCCTGTCTCGATGAGCCCCAATTGCAGATTGAGCTCGCGCATGACCTTCACTGCGGACGGATTGAAATACCGGGACCACAAGGCCGGGACCTTTTCGGACCGCCCCAGGCGAACCATCGTCAGCCCGAGGTAGAGAAAAGCGTCCTGATAGGTCTGGTCGATCCGCAAGGCGCGCTCAAATTCCAGCTTGGCCTGGCGATACATGCCCAAACGGTAGGAGCAGACGCCCAGACGGTAGCGCACGTCCGCATCGTTCTTGTCCTGCTCAAGGCATTCCTTGTACTTGAGACGCGCCTCTTCCCATTGCTCGTCCACGTACAGGGCGTTGGCGGCCTTGACCACCTCGATACCCCCGGCGGTTGAGGCCACGAGCTGATCGTCCTCCTTTTTCAGGCGGCGAACGGCCCCGAACAGAAAATTGCGGCGGGATTTGTCGATCTTCTTCTCGGCCATGATTCCTCCGGCCCGCAGAATACCTGTTTCGTCCACATCGTCAAGGCGGCAACCGGTTGCCTTTTCAGGCTGTTCGTGAAAGATTCCTCCACATGGACGAACTTTTCGGCCGGACCGGCAAGGTCCTCCATATCGATCTGACCTCGGGCAAGGCCATGGCCGAATACCCCGACGACGCCGTATATGACGCGTTTATCGGCGGCCGAGGGCTGGCCGGACATTACCTGCGTCCCTTTGCCGACCGCGAATATTCCGCCCCCGAACTGCCGTTGCTTATCTTCACAGGCCCCCTGACCGGGACCGACTCGCCCACCTCGGGACGCGGTTCCATCGTCAGCCGCTCCCCCCTGACAGGCGCGATGTGCGACGGCTCCATCGGGGGAGGTCTGCCCACTCGGCTCAAAAAAGCCGGATACGACGGGCTTGTCATCACCGGACGCGGCTCCGTCCCCTGCGGCATCGAAATCGACGACAACGATGTGCGCGTGGTCGAGACCTCCCTGTGGGGCCAGGACACGGACGCGGTCCTGCACGCGCTGGAGAAGCGACTGCCCGAGGACACCTCGCTGGCCTGTATCGGCCCCGCCGCTGAGAACGGCTCGCTCCTCGCCTCGGTGGCCGTAGATCATCGGCATGGCGGAGTGCGCGGCGGACTCGGATTGATATGGGCGGCCAAAAACCTTAAATACCTGACCGTGCGCGGCACGGGCGACGTGCCGGTCCACGATCCCGACGCGCTTGCCCAAGCCAACGAGGCCATCGTGCGGCTGACCATGGCCTCGCCGGTGCTCATGGGCCGCCACGGTTTTTCGCGATGGGGCACCCCGGCCCTGCTCGACCTGATGAACTCCCGCCGGATGCTGCCCACGGATAATTTTCAAAAGACGTATTTCGAGCACGGAGCCAAGGTCAACGCTTCGGCCCTGGCCGCATTGTGCGAACCGCGCGACCACGGCTGTCTCGGATGCCACATCCACTGCCGCAAGATCGCCCGGGACGGGCGCAGCCTGCCCGGCTTCGAGGCGCTGGCCCACTTCACCGCGCTCATCGGCAACGACGATCCCGAAACGGCCATGGCGGGGGTGGACCTGTGCGGCAGGCTCGGCCTCGACCCGGTCTCCGCCGGTTCCGTGTTGGCGTGCCTGCGTGAAATCAGCGGCAAGGACTACTCCGGCAAGACGCTCCTCTCCGCCCTGCGCGAAATGGCCGAAGGCGGCGACTCCGGGCAGGGAGCGGCCCATGTCGCCCAGGTATGCCACCGGCCGGAAACGGCCATGACCGTCAAGGGTATGGAGCTGCCCGCCTACGACCCGCGCGGCGGATACGGCCTGGCCCTGGCCTACGCGGTGTCCACCCGGGGCGGCTGCCACCAGCGAGCCTTTCCCCTCAGCCACGAGGTTTTGCGCAAGCCCGTGGCCACGGACCGCTTTTCGTTCAGCGGCAAGGCGCGGATCGTCAAGATAGCCGAGGACACCCTCGCGGCCGCGGATTCCATCAACGCCTGCCGACTCATATTCCTGGCCGCCGGGCTTGAGGAATACGCCAAGGCCCTCACGGCAGTCACGGGCAAGGACTGGTCGGCCCAGTCCCTGCTCGAAACGGGCGAACGGATCACCGTCAACGAACGGCGCATGAACACGGCAAACGGTTTCGGCGCGGCCGACGACGATCTGCCCGCACGCTTCTTCACCGAGCCGGGCACCCCCGGCGGCGGCATCGAAATCCCGCCCATCGACCGTGAGGCGTTTCTCCAGGCCCGGCACAACTATTACGTCGTGCGCGGCCTGGATAAAAACGGCGCCGCCACCCCGGAAACCCTGCAACGGCTGGGGCTGGACGGATGAAAAGCCTGTGCGCAAAATTCGCGGCCAAGCTCGCCGCCCAGGGAATCGCTCCCGAACGGGGACCGGACGCGCCGCTCATAGGCGGCCTTGACGCCGAACTGACATGGAATCGGGAAGACCCGAGAACGTCCCTGCTCTCCGGCCTGTTCGACCGCCTGTCCATCAACTCGCTGGTCTTTGTGCGGCCCGCCGAACCGTACCGGACCATCCTGGATTTCCTGGCCTCGCGCAATCCGAACGCCATCCGGCCCGAGGACACCGAGACGCGCACCTTCCTGCACGACATTCCAGTCTGCCGGGAGTTCGCGCTTTCGGCCATGACCGGCCTGCTCGAACGGCGCAAGGTCATCGTCCTGCCGGGCCGGGGCATCGTCTCCTGCGGCACGGTCAGCCCGGAACAGGGATTCGTATCCGTCTCCTCCGCGATCTTCTCGACCTTCGTGCTCTTCTTCTCCGACTACCTCAACCGCGCCCGGCGCAACGCGCTCGACGACGAGTACATCAAAACATTCTCCCGCGTTGTCCGCCTCCTGCCGGAACCGCGCCAAATCCCGCCCGCCCTCGCTCAAGGCCCCTTCCGCGACGAGGAAAGCGTTGTCTCGGCCATGGCCGAAGCGGGTCGCAAGGTGGTGGGATTCGGCCTGGTCGATTCATTTTTCGGCAATATTTCCTATTTGTTGAACGGCACCATATACATATCGCAGACCGGCAGTTCCCTCGATGAACTGAACGGCTGCATCGACCCGTGCCCCCTGGACGGCTCGTCCACCAACGGACTGACCGCTTCAAGCGAGCTGACGGCCCATGAGGATATCTACCGCCGCTCGCGCTACGACTGCATCCTGCACGGCCACCCCAAGTTCTCGGTTATCATGTCCATGGACTGCGAGCGCGTCGACTGTCCGAGCCGTGGCCGGTGCCACCTCGACTGCCCGGAGTGCCGGACCGTGGACGGCGTGCCCGTCGTGCCGGGAGAAGTCGGTACGGGGCCGACCGGGCTGTGCCACACCCTGCCGCCTGCCATGGCCGCCAACGGCGCCGCCCTGGTCCACGGGCACGGCCTGTTTACCTCGGGCGAAAAGGACTTCAACGCGCCTTTCGCCCGGCTTCTCGAAATCGAAAACCGCTGCCGTGAACTCTATTTCGAGAGGTTGTCCGAATATGTCTGATTCCACTGCCACGTTCCGTCCGGGACCTGTCCTGGCCTTCATCCTGCTCACCTTTGCGGTCACATGGTGCGCGGAGGGCGCGCTCATTGCCAACGGGCTGCGCTTCGACGACCTGGTAAGCCGGTCATCACCCGCCCTGTGGCTCATGGGTGTGATGTGGATTCCCGGACTTGCCGGACTGGCGGTGACGCTGTTTGTGGAACGCACCAGCCCTCGCGGCCTCGTTTCTGCCTTGAGCCTGCGCATGGGCTCCGTCGGTCCCTATTTCCTGTTCCTCGGCCTCATCCCACTGGCCTACGCCGCCATGTACGGCCTCACCTGGGGAGCGGGACTTTCCGGTTTCGACCCCGACCTGAACGAGCTGGCCGCCCTGTCCGGCACGCCCATCGGCAGGGACGCCGCCCTTAAGATCATGCTGCCCCTGTCCGTCTTTCTGGGGCCGCTCATCAACTTCGCCTTCGGCCTGGGCGAGGAACTGGGCTGGCGCGGCTTTCTCCTGCCCCGACTCATGCCGCTCGGCAAGCCCCGCGCCTACCTCATCCTCGGCCTGCTCTGGGGCGTCTGGCACGCTCCGCTCGTTCTGGCCGGACTCAACTATCCGGGACAGCCCATCCAGGGCGTCGTCATGATGTGTCTCATCTGCCTCGCCTTCGGCGCTTTCCTCAATGAAATGACCCTCCACTACCGCTCCTCCATCCTTGCGGGTTTCCTTCACGGCGCGGCCAACGCCCAGGGATACGGCATCTGGACGTGGATGTTCCCGGGCGCGCATCCCCTTCTCGGCGGAGCCATGGGACTCACCGGCGTGTTCGTCTGGACCGCCGTGACCTGCATGACCGTCATGATTCTCCGCCGCCTGCGGCAGGAGTGAACGTCCACCCACCTTTTCGACGCCTTTCCACATTTCCCATAACAGCTTCACCCGGACAACGGGTGGATGACAACATCGCGCCTTTGGGTCAATCTCAATAATATATTTAATGAATACGATAGACTGCCGCGACGAAAACAACCGCATTGTACGCGGTGCGCGCAGCCATAAAAAAAAGCCCCCTGGTCGGGGGCTTTTTTCAAATGTTATTTTCGAGGTTGCCGGGGTACGGGCCTCAACCAAAGGATTTATTGTTGTTAGCGAGGTTGCCCTGAAACACTGTCCGATTCGATGAATCTTGAGGTTGTCTGGCGTTGCCTTGAAACATTCCTTTGACTTGATTCAACCATACACCCCTATTTGGGGATATGGCAAGTGGCCTCGACCGTTTTTTAGAGTTTTTCGAAATATTCTTTTTCCGCGCCGCACTGGGGACAGACCCAGTCGTCGGGAAGGTCCTCGAACTTGGTCCCGATGGGGATGTTGTTTTCCGGATCACCTTCAGCCGGGTCGTACACGTAGCCGCACGGGCATTCCCATTTATCCATGTCTCGTACCTCCATTTATTTTCAGGTCGGAATCCATGATAGCAGAACCCTGCCGGGAAACAACCATTTTGTGAGAACGAATACTACTAGAGCAAGGGAAGCTGATCATCTTCCATGCGCAGTTTGAGGTGCTGATACGCCTTGGCCGTGGCGACTCTGCCGCGCGGAGTGCGCTTCAAAAAGCCACATTGGATCAGATACGGCTCGTAAATGTCCTCGATGGTCCTGACCTCTTCCGCGCAGGCCGCAGCAATGGTCTTCAGTCCGACGGGACCGCCATTGAAGTGCTCGACCATGAGCGTGAGAATCTTGCGGTCCATGTTGTCCAGGCCGTACTGGTCCACGTCCAGACGTTCCAGAGACATCTCGGCCAGCTCGCGAGTGACTACGCCGGTGCCGTGGACCAACGCATAATCGCGCACGCGCCGAAGCAGCCGGTTGGCGATGCGAGGAGTGCCCCGCGCCCGGCGGCCGATGACCAGGGCCCCCTCCGGCTCCACCTCGACCCCCAGAATGGCCGCGCTGCGCTCCACGATGCGACCCAGCTCCTCGGGCGAGTAAAATTCGATGCGGAAAATGCAGCCGAAACGATCGCGAAGGGGCGAAGTCAGCAGGCCAAGCCTGGTGGTGGCCCCCACCAGGGTGAACGGCTCAAGGTCGAGTTTGACCGTGCGCGCGCCCGGGCCGGAGCCGATGACCAAGTCGATCTGGAAATCCTCCATGGCCGGATACAGGACCTCCTCGACTGTGGCAGGCATCCGGTGAATCTCGTCGATGAACAGGATGTCCCCGCGTTCCAGATTGGTCAGGATGGCGGCAAGATCGCCGGACCGCTCAATGACCGGACCGGAAGTGGAAACCATGTTCACTCCCAGCTCCGAGGCCATAATCCGGGCCAGGGTGGTCTTGCCCAGTCCGGGATTGCCGTAAAAAAGGGTATGGTCCAGGGAGCGTTCGCGTTCCCGGGCCGCCCGGATGAAGACGTCGAGGTTGGTGCGCAGGTCCTGCTGGCCGATAAAATCGGAGAGTTTCCTGGGGCGGACGTTTTCCTCGGGAAGGGTGCATTTGCTCATGAGCGTGCCGCGTTGATTTTCTTGAGCACCGCGCGGATTGCGCCGGCGGCGTCTAGGTCGGGTTCTTCGTCGAAGGTTTCGATCAGCAGGGGCCGAATCTCGTCTTCACCGTAGCCCAACCCCTTGAGGCCCGCAAGGGCGTCCAGGTACTCGCTTCGCGGCGCCTTCGGCTCCTGCGCCGCGCCCGCACCGCCGGAAACGGCGGGCTTGAGCTTGTCCACCTTGTCCTTGAGATTCCAAAGAATCTGCTTTGCGGACTTGGGACCGATGCCCGGCACCATGGACAGGGTCGTCACATCCTCGCGGAAGGCTATCTCGCGAAGATGCGCCGCGTCGAACATGGATAAAATGGCCAGGGCTTTCTTGGGACCGAGCTTGTCGATGGAGATGAGCGTCCGGAACAGATCAAGGTCGTCGGCGGTCAGAAAACCGAACAGATCGATGGCCTTCTCGGCCACCTGGGTGTGGATGAACAAGCGCACCTGCTCGCCCCGGCCCGGCAGTCCGGCCAGTACCGACGTGGGCACGGCCACTTCGTAGCCCACCCCGCCGGGAGTAAGCAGCAGAAGCCCTCTCTCGTCGGCGGAAAGCAACTCACCCTGCAAAAATCCGATCATGAAATTCCTCCTGTCGGGACATTAGCCGAATAGTGGACGTAATTCAAAGGGTATCCGGCTTGACCAAACGATGCCATAAATTTATATTCATTAAAGAATACCCCGCCCGCGCGCGGAGCCAACCTGTTACGAGGGAGCCCCCATGAAAACCATAGCCTGCCTTTTCTTGACCGCCGCCCTGCTGATCGCAGCCGCCACGCCGACTCTGGCTCAGGGGGAAGACCTGACCTGGAACGAACTGGCCATCCTGGTCGGCGAATCTGTGGTGCAGGAAGTCTCTGATTCCGAAGAGGAAGTGGCAAGCGCCCAGAAGGTACTGGACGCCCTCCGCAACCGCAAAAGCGCCTCCCGCGAGGAGCTGACCCGCGCGGAACTGGACCTGCAACAGGCCCGCGAACGCTACGACAAGGCCAACTCAAACCTGGACAACGCCCGAGTCGACAAGCTCGCCTTCGAGTGCGGCAAGACCAGCGACCAAATCCGTGCCATGCGCGATTCGGGCATGGGCTGGGGCCGAATCGCCAAGGAATGCGGCGCGCACCCGTCCGCCGCAGGCAAGGCGAAGGGCAAGAGCAAAAACAAGGGCAAGGGGCACAAAAAGTAACCGGCAAAGGTACGAAAAAGGCCCGCCCGGCATATGCCTGGCGGGCCTTTTTTCGCGTCTTGCCGAATAATCAGACGCCGGTCATGCGGCGCATACGCCGCTCGTTCAGATGGCAGATGGCGATGGCCAGCGCATCCGAGGCATCCTCGGGCCAGTCGGGCCGTTTGACCCCAAGACAGTGGGCGACCATATAGGCGACCTGGGACTTGGGGGCGTTGCCCACTCCGACCAGATTCTTTTTTACCTTGGTCGGCTCATACTCGCCCATGGGGATGTTGTTGGTGGCGCAGGCTGCCATGCACGCCCCCCTCGCCTGCCCGAGTTTGAGAGCCGACGAGGGGTTTTTTGAAACGAACACGTTTTCAATGGCGGCTTCCGCCGGTCCATGGAGCCGGATAAGCTCTTGGATTTGGTCAAAGATGACCCCCATACGGGTGGCCATGTCCTTCTTGACCGGGGTACGGATGGTGCCGGTGGCCACCAGCTCCGCCTTGCCCGAGAGTTCCCGGACAACGCCGTAGCCCGTGACCCGCGTGCCGGGATCGAGCCCCAGAACGACCAGCCCTTCGGCCATAAGCCTAGTCTTCCTCGTCGAACAGGTCGTCCGGGAGGTCGGCGTTCATGTAGACGTTCTGGGCATCGTCGTTGTCGTCCAGCGCGTCGAAAAGATTCATGACCTTCTTGCCCACGGTGGCGTCCACCGGGATCAGGGTCTCGGGAACCTGGTTGAACTCGGCGGATTCATACTCCATGCCCGCATCGGCAAATGCCTGCTGCACAGCCATGAAATCGGAAGGAGCGGTGTACACGGTGAAGGAGTCGCCGTCGTCGATGATATCCTCGGCACCAGCTTCCAGGCCCACTTCCATGAGATCGTCTTCGGTGTACTTTTCCTTGTTGAAGACGATGACGCCCTTGCGATTGAACAGGTAGGACACCGCGCCGTTCTCGGCCATGTTCCCGCCGTGCTTAGAAAAAGCATGGCGAATTTCTGCCACGGTGCGGTTCTTGTTGTCCGTAGCGACTTCAACCAGCATGGCCACGCCGCCCGGGCCGTAGCCTTCATACAAGATTTCGGCCAGATCGCCGCCGGCCAGTTCGCCGGTACCCTTCTTGATGGCGTTTTCAATCCTGTCCTTGGGCAGGTTCACGGCCTTGGCCTTCTGGATGGCCAGGCGAAGAGTCGCGTTGTCGTCGGGGTTGCCGCCGCCGGCCTTGGCGGCCAAAATGATATCCTTGGCGGCTTTAGTGAAAAATTTCGCCTTCTTGGCGTCCTGGCGACCTTTACGGTGCTGAATATTTGCCCATTTACTATGTCCGGCCATATTTCCTCCTGAGTAGCTCGATATCGATCCGATTACCCGATCGACCTGATGTTTTTACCCGTCTACGCCCTTAAAGCCAAGAGCAACGATAAATATCTCCTTGCTTTCGGACCTGGAACTGTAGGGTTTGAAATTCTTTATCTTACCGAAATAAGGACGGATCATCTCCCTGTAGGCGTTGATCTCGCCGCCCTCGAAGATCTTGACCGCGAAGTTGCCGCCCTTCTTGAGATATTTAAGCGCAACCTCAAAGGCCCGTTCGCACAGCTCCAGGGAGTTGGCCTGATCGGCGAACTTGATTCCGGTTGTCTTGGGGGCCATGTCGCTGATAATGACGTCAAACGGCTTGAGCGGCTCAATGGCTTCGAGAAGCTCGGGCGAGTCCGAGAACACGTCCGCCTGCAAGAACGTAATGTTGTCGGCAAAGGTGTGCTTGGTGGTCTGGAGATCAACTCCGAGCACTCGACCCTGGGGGCCGACGCGCTCCCCGGCGAACTGGGACCAGGAGCCTGGAGCCGCGCCGAGATCAAGCACGGTCTGGCCGCGCTTGAAAATTCGGAACCGCTTGTCCATCTCCTTGAGCTTGTAAACCGAGCGGGCGGCGTAGTTTTCCTTTTTCGCCCGTTTGAAGTATTTGTCCTGGTATTGTTTCATGGTATCGCTCCGTCAATCCGGCGTGGAGCGACTTAGTAGCCGAATCCGCCGAAAAAGCCAAGTAAACGACGTGCCCAGACCCCGACATATATCCATACGGGACGAACTCGGCTTATTCAAGTCCATGCCCGCCGACAAGGCCCGCTTCGAATGGCGATCCGGCACGGGACCGACGATCTTCGTCGGCCTCGGCCCGGAGCCTGACAAGATTCCGGAATGGTTCGAACTTTCCGATGACGAGACCATATTCTACCTGGAAAGCCCGTCCTTCATCGAACAGGTGAAGGGGTGGCCCGAGCGCGTCCCCGCAAATTTCCGTCCCCTGGAACCCGAAATGTTCACGGCGGCAATGGCGGCACGCGCCAGAGTAGCCCGATATTTGCCGGTGCAGAAAGCGCTCCCCTCGTTTTACGGCCCGTTGACCGCCCGGCTTTGCCTCGGCGACCGCGACCGGCCAAAACAAAAACGGACCGTCTGGCTGCCCGTAGACAAAAACGGACTGCTCGTGGAGGAACTGGCCCGCGCTTTTGAGGAATCGGGCTGGACCGTAATCCGCATCAACCACGAGCCGTTGGGCAGGCATCCGGGCCGCGCCCTGCCGGAATGCCTGCAAAATGGCGTCCCGGACCTGTTTTTATCGATTAACTTCAAAGGACTTGACCACTTCGGCCTAGGGCAGGCCATCCTGCGCGAGGCCGGAACCCGGGTCGCGGTCTGGCTGGTGGACAACCCGTTCAACCTGCTCACCTCGGTCAAGGCCGAGGCCTGGCGGGACCTCGACCTGTTCGTCACTGACCACAGCTTCATCGGCCCGCTCATCGAGACAGGCGCACGGCGGGTGACACACTTGCCCCTGGCCGCTTCCCCGGCCTTGTTCGAAACGGGCGGGACCCTGCCGCCCCACGCCCGCGACCTGGACGGCAGGCTCGTCTTCGTGGGCCGCTCCCAATTCCCGGACCGCGACAAATTCTTCGCTGGCGAGACCGTGCCGGACGACGCCAAGGCCCTGATCCGAAGCGGCGATGGCGTGACCCGTCATGACTTTCACTGGTGGCGCGACAGGCTGAACATCGAACCGTTATGGCCGGGCAACCGGGTACGGGCCGTGGGTGCGGGCGCGGAATTCGCCTCGTCCGAATGGAAGCGCGACTGCCTGAACGGTGCGGGCCGAATCGTCATCTTCGGCGACGACGGCTGGAAGGGATTGAACAATCCCGATGCCGACGCGCGGCCGATGGTTGACTACTACGCACACCTGCCCGCCATCTACAAAACAGCCGGAGTCATCCTCAATGTCACGGGAATGCAGCTCCCGGCCGGACTCAACCAGCGGAACTTCGACGTATGGTGCGCGGGCGGTTTTCTGCTGACGGACATCCACCCCGGCCTGGAAATTTTCCCCGACGAACTGGTCGAACCCATCGTCTACTCCCGGCCCGGCGACATTCACGACATGGTCATTCGCCATCGCGAGGAAACCCCGAAAAAGCACGCCCTGCGCCACGCCTGGCGGGAATGCATCGCCAAACATCACACCTACCGCAACCGCGTGAAAACGATCCTCGAAACAATGTTTTCCAATCTCGCTCAAAATGCTTGAGCTTCATCTGGAAAAGCGGTAACTAAGCTCCTCCAACGGGGACGTAGCTCAGCTGGGAGAGCACTGCCTTCGCAAGGCAGGGGTCGAGAGTTCAAATCTCTTCGTCTCCACCAAGAAAAATGAAAGCCCCGCCGCAAAGATTGCGGCGGGGCTTTTTCGTGCATGAATACAGTGGACTATGGTTGGAAATTCCTGTCCATGATCTTCTGATAGACGCCGCTGGCCTTCAAGACGTCCAGGGCGTCCTGCCATTCCCGGACGGTCTCGTCGGGTACATCCAGGGAAAAGGCGAGCCAAGCGGCGGAGTCTCCGAGCTTGCAATCCGTGCGTTCGAATTCGGCGGGGTTCAACCCGGCCTGCCTTACCATATAATAATACGTGCGCTCGCCCATCAGCACGAGGTCCACCCGATCCTCCACCAATTTCATGTAACTGGACTCGTAGGTCGGCCCCACATCAAGGTTGTCGAACCCTCTGGCGGCCAGCGCCTGATGGGTGTAGCCGTCCTTGCGCACGGCGATACGCGTCACCTTGCGGGCGTCCTCAAGCGTATCGACTTTCAGGGACGCGCCCTTGCGCTTGAAAAAATAATCTCCCTCCCCGAAAATCGGCCCCACCCATTTGAACAAATTCTCACGCTCGGGAATGCGGACGATGGCGAACATCCCCTGCATGGACAGTTTTTGTGTCTGCTCGTATCCCCGCAACCAGGGCGTTTCGCGTAACGGGCTATCGTCACCGACGATTTTCTGAATCTCAACGACAACTTCCGGCGCCACTCCCCACAGCCGACCGCTGTCGGCGTAAACCAGCGGCGGATAGACAATCGCCATCATCTCGAAATCTCCGGCATGTGCGAATACCGGCAGCAGCAGACTCAAACATACGCCCAGTATGATTGTTTTCCCCACGAGTTCTCCCACGTTGAAACAAAAGTGGCCGAAACCATATGCGAACCATTACTCGCTGTCCATTATTGACAAAGGAATCTCATCTTCCCCATGGGATTCCCCTTGGCTCTTCCATATCCGGCAGAGCCAAAAAACAGCTAAATCAAGCGAATGAATACAGCATTTTCTTAAACCCCATTCATGTCAAATGACAACAAAACGGCTCCCGGGCAGCCCGATCCCCGGCATTGCCGGGAATCAGTTTGCGCCGCCGCACGGGCCAACTGAATCCTTATCGGCAAAAAATCGAATAGTTTTAATGGAAAACAAAAATAAAAAGCGTAAGCTTATGTCGAACACGCCGACACTGCCGACCATGGCCCCTCGCATTTCTCATGCGAAAAGCCTCAGGCCATCCCGGACACGAACGCGGAGCGAGACATCGGAGCCGAGGCAACTAAGACTGGACACGCGCCCGGTGCCGGGCCACACAAAAAAACAACCGTTAATCGCAAACACGACGGCTGGAACAAAGGTTCCAGTCCGCTATATTTCACCATGCAAGACAACCAGTTGTTCCTGAACGGCAATATTATTTCCATGGACGCACGGGATTCCCGGTTCGAGGCTTTGGCCGTGGAAGACGGCCGCATCCTCCGGGTCGGCTCCAACAACGACATGGCGGACCTGGTCGAGGCGGGCTGGCCCGTCACCGATCTCGCGGGCCGAACCGTGCTGCCCGGCTTCATCGATACCCACCAACACCTCGGCCTGACAGGCCAGGTATTGAACGGCATCGACTTCCAGGACGCCGAGACGCTCGAAACCGTGTTCGAGCAAACCCGGGAGGCAGCCGAAAACGCCGCCCCCGACGCATGGGTCCTCGGCTACACCCTCAACGATTTCTCGCTGCGGGAACAACGGATGCCGCTGAAGGAGGAGTTGGACGCGGTCTGCCCCGATAACCCGGCGATGATCGTGCATTCCTCCTGGCACATGTGCGCCCTGAACTCCGTGGCCATGGACATTCTCTCCCCGCCCGCCGATCTGCCGGGCATGGACATCGGCCGGGACGGCACCCCCACCGGCGTGATCCGCGACCCGGGCGCGCCCGACTTCATCTTTCCAGCCGTGTCTTCCCTCACTCCTGTCGAGGTCAAGCTCGAAAGCTTCCGCAAGGCGTGCGAGGCCGCGCTCAAACAGGGCATCACTACCCTGCACTGCCTGGAAGGCGGCGGATTCGGCCCCGGCGACACCCGCATCGTCCTCGAAAACAGGGATAAACTTCCGGTAAACGTGGTCCTCTGGAACCAGGTCATGGACGTCGAGGAGACCGTGGGCATGGGGCTCGACCGCATCGGCGGCTGCATCTGCGCGGACGGCGCGATGGACGCCTACACCGCAGCGCTGTTCGAACCGTACCTCGATCAGCCGGACAACTACGGCACCCTGAACTACACCCAGGAAGAGATGGACGCCTTTGTCCTGGCCTCCCACAAGGCCGGGCTCCAGGTGGCCGTCCATTGCGAAACGGACCGGGCCATCGAACAGGTCCTGTCCGCCATGGAAAAGGCCATAGCGGCCTATCCGCGCGAAGACCACCGACATCGCATCGAACACTGCGAGATTCCCACCTGGGATCAGGTGGAACGCATGGGCCGGGCGGGCATCCTGGCCGGGATGCAACCCGCTTTCATCCATTACCTGGTGGATATGGAAGCCTATGAAAAGCGGTTCGGCATGGACCGCCTCCGCAGGCTGCATCCCTATCGGACCATGCTCAGGAACGGCGTGACGATGACCGGCGGCTCAGACTGCCCGGTCACGCCCCACGGCCCGCTCGTCGGCATCCAGACCGCCGTGCTTCATCCCATCCTGGAAGAGCGCATCACCCCCACGCAGGCCATCCGCATGTTCACCATCGACGCCGCCTACAGCGCTTTTGACGAAGCCGAACGGGGCAGCATCGAGCCGGGCAAGATCGCCGACCTGGTGATCCTGAGTGCCGATCCGACCGCTGTTTCCCCGGAAACCATCAACGAAATCAGGGTCGACAGAACCATCGTGCGAGGCAAGGCGGTGGGCGAACCCAGGGACGGACCGGCGGCCTGACCGCTCTCCCATTCCTGGCCAAAGCCCCGAGGCAATACCTAAAACACAAGTGGAATCATGACCCGTAACATCGATGAAGCATTTAGAGAAGCAACTGATTTTGTTGATATAATAACAAAACCCGTCGGGAACGTTTCCCTTGACGAGCGGCGCAGGATCGCCACGGAGACCGTGGAAAACTTCTGCGACCACATCAACAAGGGCTTCCTGGAATATCGCAAATCCGTGACCGAGGCAGGCGAATTCGCCGTGACCGAATGGATGGGCCAGGGGTCCATTCTGAAGGACGCCCTGGACCGCGAATACATCGACATCCTCGGTGGCTTCGGCCTGTACAGCTACGGCATCCGCCATCCGAAAATAGTCGGGGCGGTCAAGGCCCAGCTCGACCGCTCGCCCCAGTATTCCCAGGAAATGCTCGATCCCCTGCGCGCCAAGCTCGCCCGGATCATCGCCAAGCTGACTCCCGGCGACATCCAGTACGGCTTCTTCGCCAACTCGGGCACCGAGGCTGTGGAAGGTGCCATGAAGCTGGCCAAATTCTACACGGGCAAGAAGGGATTCATCGCCATGCTCAAGGGCTTCCACGGCAAGACTCTGGGTTCCCTTTCACTCATGGGCAAAACCGATTTCCGCGCCCCGTTGCTGCCGTTGCTTGAAGGCGTGCGCCACGTGCCCTTCGGCGACGTCGAGGCCGTGGAGCGCGAATTGCGCTACGCCCAGGCCGTGGGCGACGACATCGCCGCCGTGGTGGCCGAGCCCATCCAGGGCGAAGCCGGGGCCATCGTGCCGCCCGACGAATTCTGGCCCGGCCTGCGCGAGGTCTGCGACAAGTACGGTGTGCTGCTAATCGCCGACGAGGTCCAGACCGGCTTCGGCCGCACCGGCGAAATCTTCGGCGTGGACCACTGGGGCGTGGCTCCGGACATCATGTGTTTCGGCAAGGCGCTGGGCGGCGGCGTGGTGCCCATGTCCGGCTTTTTCTCCACCCCGGAAATCTGGAAAGTCATGGAACCCAACCCGTTCATGCACACCACCACGACGGGCGGCAACCCCATCGCCTGCGCCTCCGCCCTGGCCGCCATCACGGTCATGCACGACGAAAATCTCCCCGCCCAGGCCGCCGAAAAGGGCGAATATGTCAAGAAACACCTGAACGAACTGTCCGAACGGTACCCCGGCATCCTGCAAAAGGTCACGGGCAAGGGGTTGCTCGTCGGTATGCACTTCGTCAATGACGAAATCGGCTACCACGTGGCCTCCGGCCTGTTCGCGCGCGGCGTAATTACGGCAGGAACTCTCACCAACGCCCGGTGCATCCGTTTCGAACCCGCACTGAACATTCCCATGGACCTGCTGGATGAAGCCCTGAACCGAATGGAAGACGTCTTCAAATCGCTGTCCGCCAGCCCGCAATAGCCTCTGGCAAAACCTCCGAACAATACAACAGCGGCCGCCGTCCCTTTTCGGACGACGGCCGCTGCTGCGTCATGGCTAGCTGAAGTTACGGACTGTCCGCCCGGTCCAGTTCTGACAGGGATGTCCCGACGAACTCGTTCAGGGTCTCGCCGTCGGACTCCCCGATTAGCCGATCGACCTCGCGTCCGCGATGGAACAGCAGAAAGGTGGGCGTGCCCTTCACCGAAAAGCGTTCGGTGGCCATGTCCAGGTAATCCTCATGATATAAAAAACAGCGCAACGAGCCGCCGCACCGGCGACACGTCGCCTCAAGGACCCCGACCTGGTCGGAAAACCTTTCGTTCCGTTTCAGAAAAGCGACCAAAAGAGGGACGCCTCCGCCTCGTAATTCCACATCAAAGGCTTGAGGCTCTATAGTCTTGACCTTGCGCATCCTTTCACTCCTTCTCCACCGAGCACGCGCAGGGCCACCGGCAGAGGCATGTTTAAAACATAGCAGGGAGCCGGTCCGGATGCATCAGATCATGACGTTAGTATGATTATAAATTCGCCGTCGGCGAACAGGAGCAAAATCAGGCGTCCACTTCCCAGGCCTTGAGCTTGCGATACAGGGTGGCTCTGTGGATGCCCAGTCTGCGGGCAGCACGGACCTTGTTACCCCCGCACTCCCGAAGCACGGCCAGAATATCCTCCTTGCCGGGTTTGCCCGTAAAGGACAAGGATGGCGCGCCACTCTCGGGGAGCTGAACCGCGCCCTGCGCCCCTCCCCTGATCTGGTCCACCAAATCCTTGCGGATGTGCTTGAGCTCGATAACCTTGCCGGGCGACAGTATGCAGGCGTGCTCCAGGGCGTGCTTGAGTTCGCGCACGTTCCCCGGCCAGGAATAGGTCAGGAACAGGTCCATAACCTCTTCGGACACCCCGTCGAAAAGCTTGCCGAAATTCTCGGAGAATATTTCCAGGAAATGCGCCACCAGCATGGGAATGTCCGACTGCCGATCCCGAAGCGGCGGCAAGGTCACCGGCATGACGTTGAGCCGGTAATAGAGGTCTTCCCGAAAGAGGCCCCGACGTACCGACTCGCGCAAGTCCGCGTTGGTGGCGGCGATAATGCGCACGTCCGCGGTGCAGGTCCTGGACTCGCCCACCCGCTCGTATTCCCGGCTCTCCAGAAAACGCAGAAGCTTGAGTTGCAGCATGGGAGAGATGTCGCCGATTTCGTCCAGAAACAGGGTCCCGCCCTGGGCCGCCTGTATGCGCCCGGCCTTGTCCCGGACCGCGCCGGTGAAGGCCCCGCGAACATGCCCGAACAGCTCGCTTTCGAGCAGGCTCTCGGACAGAGCCGAGCAGTTGACCTTGATGAGCGGCTTGCCCGCCCGCACCCCGCCATAATGCAGGGCCTCGGCGACCAGTTCCTTGCCGGTGCCGGACTCTCCCAGGATAAGCACGATGGAATCCAGGGACGAAAGCTGCTCCAGAAGCTGATAGATGTCCTGCATGGCGCTGCTGCGGCCCACGATCCCGCGAAAGCCGTGCCGCTGTTGCAACTGTTTTTCCAGGTCCGCGATGTGTGAAATGTCGCGCACCACGAGCACGGCCCCGGATTGCCCGCGCTCCCCGTCCACCAACGGCGAGCAGTTGATCTCGACCATGCGCTCGCCAAGGGCCGGGGTCTTCACCTCGATCTCGTAGCCGCGCACAGGCTTGTCGGTCTTGAGAACCTGCCGAAGCACCTGGACGCACGGGTTGCCTTCATCCCCGACCATATCCTCCAACCTATGCCCCCGTGCCCGGCCCTCCTCGATCCCGAACAGGGCCTTGGCCGCACTGTTGGTAGCGATGATCGACAGGTCGGAATCCACTGTCAGGATGGCGTCGGGGATGGAAGAAAAGGTGGCCTCCAGGTTCAACCGATATCGCTCCTTCTCCATGGTGGCCCGCACCAGGGCGCGTTCGGCGGCCTTATGCTCGGTCACGTCACGGCCCACGGCCTGAATCTCCACGACCATGTTCTGATCGTTGAGCACGGCCCGGTGGGTCCAGGAAATCCATCGCTCCTCCTTGTCCGACCGAATCTGCCGCACTTCCAGGTCAAGCACGGGCCGGGCCGGATCGAAGCCGTCCAGCCACCGGGTCAGGGTCCGGCTGTCCATGGCCTCCATGGTGGCGAAGAAATTGCGCCCGAGCACATCCTCCTCGTCCTGGCCCACAAACCGCTCGAAGGCGTTGTTCACGAACGTCAGCCTGCCGTCCGTGCCGTAGCGGCAGATAAGCTCGGTCTGGTCCTCGACCACGGCGCGATAAAGCTTGGCGCCCTCTCGTAACGCCTCCTCGACGATCTTCCGTCTGGAAATGTCCTGGGCGTAAAGGATGCATACTTCCCTGCCCGCATTGGAAAAATGGCTCATGGACAGCTCAACGGGAAAGGATGAGCCGTTCCTGCGTTTAAGATAATCGTAGGAAACCCGCTCCCCGCCATGGGCGATGGCCGACAGGATCTGCTCGGGATGGGCCACCAACCCCTGGACGGCCATGCCGCGAATTTCGCCCGGCTCGTATCCGAGGGCACGGCCCGCCGCATCGTTGCATTCCATGACCACGCCCCGCTCCCGGTCCACCAGGATGATGGCGTCCGACGCCCCGGCGAACACGCTGCGGTACTGCTTCTCGCTTTCCGCAAGCCCGACCTCGGTGCGCCGCTCGGCGGTGATGTCCCGAAGCTGGACCACGAACCCGGAAAGCGCGCTTCCCTGCAACACGGGCCTAACCCGAGTCTCCAGAACCATGCCGCCACGGTGCTCCTCCAGACGGGCCGCCTTGCCGGTGGTCCGCGCCTTGGCGATGGCCCCCTCGTGCAGATTGGTCACTGATTCCGGGAACAGCGACGGATAGGCTTGGCCCGCGCACTCGGCCACGTCCCGCCCCAACAGGCCGTCCGAGGTCCCGCTGCAATCGATGACCGTGGCGTTTTCGTCCAACAGGAGAACCACGCCCTCGTCCGCGTTGAGCATGGAACGGAGGAACGCCTGGGCGGACGACAAACGCCTCTCCTGAATAATCGTCGAGGAACGCAACTCGTTCTCGGCCACCCCGAGACGCACGAGCATTTCAAGCTGGGAACGGACCACGGGCTTTTGCAGATAGGCCATGGCCCCGCAGTCGCGGGCCAGACGGCCGGGATTTTCCGTGGAGGCGGAGATAAGCAGGATGACCGGAGTGACGAGCTTGAGCCCCGCAGCCTCGTTCACCAGTGAGCCGCCGTCATCCTCTTCGCCGTGCGCGGCCAACACCAGGTCCGGACTGCTGCGCGCCATGAGCGCCGCCGCCGACACGGCGGTGGAGGCGGTTTCCACCCGGTATCCCCGGGCTTCAAGGATATCCTTTATCAGCGCGCGTATGGAGGCGTCGCCATCGGCGACGAGAATGGTCGAACTCACCGGCATATCTCCTTGAATAATCCTTACATCACTTGCACACTGAAAACCAGCCCCGGAAGCCGCGCCATCCATTGGTGCTGTTCTTTTTAGTTTTCAGGGTGTATAGACGAGTTGTGGAGGATTCCTTTCCATCAATCAGGAGGAGAATATGTCATCGTTTACCGAATCAGATTTGCCCGTGGACGTGCATCATGGAGAAATGATCACTCTCGGCGATGGGACCACGGTCAGGTTCGAATCCAACGGAGAGGCCAAGGACATCATGGTCAATGACGGGTTCGCCCCCGCCTGCACCCTCTTCCCCGGCAACGACTTCGTTGTGGAAACCAGTAACGGAAACTATAAAATCACCTGTGAATTCGGCGACGTAATGCACATCGAAAAGGTCTGATTTCCCGGCCGCGCCCGCCTTTGGACGCGGCCGCACTTTTCCTTCCCCGCCCGCGCGGGCGTTGATTTCCCGTCAATGCGGCTCCCAATTTCTAATGCCGATGACAGGAAATGCATTGCCTGATATTTCTTCTCAAAACACGTAAAGTGCGACTGCGCGCCTCGTGAACAGGAGGATACGCCCATGGCCAAGATACTGATTGCCGAAGACGACCGCATATCCCGCAAGCTCGCCGTAAAGATCGTCGAGGAACTCGGCCACACGGCTTTTGTCAGCCCGCACGGGAAACATGCCTACGAAACGCTCATGGCGGGCAACGACTTCGACTTGCTTCTGACCGACATCATGATGCCCGAGATGGACGGCCAGCAGCTCATCCAGACCCTGCGCGGCGACCAGCAGTTCAACGAACTGCCCATCGTCATCATGTCCGCCGTGGTCGGCATCAACGAAATTTCCAATCTGCTCAAACTCGGGGCCACGCTGTTCCTGGCCAAACCTCTCCAGCGGGAGGAGCTTCGAAACTACATCGGCCGCTGCCTCGGTTCCGCCTAGCTCGGTCGGCTCCGTGATCCGCCGACGCAAACGGCCCGCCCCGCTTCCCTTCCCCGGCAAAAGCCGCTACACACTGCTGTACGCGGCTTGCGGCCGCGCCTTCCTCATAACGACAACCCACGGGAGCCATATGAAAAACCTGTTGCAAACCATTGTTCTCTGCGCCCTTCTGGTGCTGCTGGCCAGCCCAGCAGCCCAGGCCCAAGACCTGGAAAACACCCTCTACCTCGACCTCGATTCCGGCCGGGTGGTCATTGAGATGCGCCCCGACCTGGCCCCCGCCCACGTGGCCCGGATAAAGGAACTGGCCCGCATGAAATTCTACGACGGCATCGTCTTTCACCGCGTCATCGACGGCTTCATGGCCCAGACCGGCGATCCCACCGGCACAGGCAGGGGCGGTTCGGGCAAGAACCTGGACGCCGAGTTCAGCAAGGCTCCGTTCAAGCGCGGCACGGTGGGCATGGCCCGCGCGGCCTCCCCGGACAGCGCCGACAGCCAGTTCTTCATCTGTTTCGCCCCGGCTCCCTTCCTCGACGGCCAGTACACCGTCTGGGGACAGGTCGTATCGGGCATGGAGTTCGTCGACAAGATCAAGAAAGGCTCCGGCCAAAGCGGCATGGTCCGCAACCCCGACAAGATCGTCAGCCTCCGCGTGGCCGCCGACGTGAAGTGAACTCGCTCCACTCGCTTGCCGAACAGTTCCCGCCGCTCCCGGCGAAACGGCAAAAACAAGCCCCCGGCTCGATTACGAGCCGGGGGCCATCTTTTTTTGAAAAAACGCGAATGCGCCGAGATCGGACTTGGCCCGATCCGGATACGGGCGGCCGCGCTATTGGTCAGTGTAAAGGAACCGCTTGATCTTCTGGGTGGGCGTCTTCTCGAAGGGCTCGATCTGCTCGACCACGCGTTTGAGCCTGGCAAAGGACGATACCTTGGAATTCACCTCGACGCGAATGTCTTCGAGGATTTTCTGCACCTTGGCGCGAACCTCGGATTCGATCATCTTGTTGACGCCGAACTGCTCGTCCAGGCTTTCGTAGTTGAGGTGAATACGGGCCATCAGCTTGCCGCCGGAATCGTAAACCAGAGACTCCTGGACTGAGTCGTTGGCGTTGATGATGGACTCGACCTCTTCGGGATAAATATTCTCGCCGCTGGGGCCGAGAATGACGTTCTTCAGCCGCCCTTTGAGATAGAGATAGCCGTCCTCAAACTTGCCGAGATCGCCGGTCTTGAGCCAGCCGTCCTCGGTGAAGGTCGCCTCGGTGTCCTTGGGGGCCTTGTAATACTCGCGCATGATGTTCGGCCCCCGGGCCAGGACCTCGCCCTCGCCCGTCTCGGGATCGGGATCGTCGATCTTGAGCTCAACGCCGGGGATTGCCGGTCCGATGCCGCGATGCCGTTGCAGGGACGGATCGGTTCCGGCCAGCAGGGGCGACGCCTCGGTCATGCCGTAACCCACGGCATAAGGAACCTTGGCGTCGGTCAGAAACTGCTCGACCTCGGGCGAAAGAGGTGCCCCGCCGATGCACAGGCAGCGAAGCTCGCCGCCAAAGGCGTCGATGAGCTTCTTTCCGGCCACCTGGGAAAGTTTGCGCCGGGTCAGGCCGATCTTCATCAGACCGCGAGCGACGCCGGTTCCGGTCAGCTTCTTCTTGATCCGGCTCTTGTAGATTTTCTCGATGATGAGCGGGACCACGTTCATCACCGTGGGCTTGACCGTCTGCATGGCGGGCAGGAGCGTTTTCGGGGTCGGCGGCTTTTGCAGGAAAAAGACCGAACTGCCGGAATGAAGAGGGATAATGAGGCCCACGCTGCACTCGTAGGTGTGGGCCATGGGCAGCACGGACAGAAAACGGTCGGTTTCGAGGACCGGAATGGTTCTGACTCCGCCGATGCAGTTCTGCACGAGATTGCGGTGGGTCAGGACCACGCCTTTGGAATGGCCGGTGGTGCCGGAGGTATAGAGAATCGCGGCAATATGGTCTTCGGTCAGTTCAAAGGGCTTGCCGGTTTTCCTGTCGATGAACCGGCGGGCCGAGGCGCTGAACCAGTCAACGGTCTCCTTGTAGGAGTCCGAGAACTTCTCCATGGTCTCCCTGGCCGTGTCGCTGAATCGGTTCACGCGCTCCCGTGCGGTCTCGGGCAGCTTGTCCCTTGCCGCTTCGCCCAGGTGCTCCAACTGCTCGCGGGCCGTTTCGGCGAACTGCTCAATGCGCTCGCCGGCGGCCTCCAGGGCCTCGACGTAGGTGGTCCGCTTGCCCTCCTCGTCCTCCATGGAAAAATCGTCCATTATCATGACGGTTTCGAGGTCGGGGATATTGTCGCCCTCGACCTTGTCCATGTATCGTCTGGAAGCGATGACCATCTTCGCCTCGGAGTGACGAAGGATGTGCTGAACGGCGCTGGGGTGGAATTCCTGCAGGATGGGAACCGCGATGACACCCATGGTGGTCGCTGCAAAATAACTGATGGCCCAGTTGGGCATATTCTCGCCGATGAGAGCGATCTTGTCCTCGGGCTTGATGCCGAGCCCGCGCAGCACGGTCTGCAGCTCGGCCACGCTCTTCCCGAACTGGGCATAGGTGAGGGCCTCACCGCCCACAAACCCGAGCGCGGTCCGGTCGGCATACAGCTCCACGGAACGGCTCAGCAAATCCTTCAAGGTCATGTCGGTTGTCTCGGTCACTCGCTCTCCCCTCTGAACTGACGACAAAAACGCCCCTCGCAGCGCGCCAACATGCCATATCACGTTACGGGGCGGCGTCAAGCGCGGGATGTGGAAAGAACGGCGGACAGAGCCCGGAACGCACTCAACCAAGCGCCAGATCCACCACCTTTTCGGCGTGAATGCGGCAGGTGTCCAGGGTAGGCACGTCGGTATCCTCCGGCCGGACGAGCAGGCCGATTTCCGTGCAGCCGAGGATGACCGCCTCGGCGCCTTGCCCGGCCAATTCCTCGATAATGCGCAAATACTCGGCGCGGGAGCCGTCCAGGAACTCGCCCCGGCACAGTTCGTCGAAGATGACCCGGTCCACAAGCTTCCGGTCCTCGGCTCCGGGGACAAGCACCTCGAAACCGTGCCGACGCAGACGGCCCGTGTAAAAATCGTCCTGCATGGTGAACACGGTCCCGAGCAGGGCCACCCGCGAGAAGCCGCGCGAGCGGGCGGCCTCGGCCGTGGCATCGGCGATATGGACCAGCGGCACATCCACGGCCGCCTCCACCTGCGGAGCCACCTTGTGCATGGTGTTGGTGCCGATGACCATAAGCTCGGCCCCGGCCAGCTCCAGAGTGCGAGCCTCCTTGCCCAGCCGTTCGCCGACCTGGTCCCACCCGCCCGCGAGCATCTGCTCGCGCAACGGGGCGAAATCCACGGAGTTCATGAGGATGCGGGCCGAATGCAGGCCGCCGAGGCGCGCCTTCACGGCCTCATTCATGACACGGTAATATTCCAGGGAGGATTCCCAGCTCATGCCGCCGATGAGTCCGATGGTCTTCATGATTCCCTCCTATCCGATAAACCAACGGCCCGCCGCCACCAGGGCCATGCCCAGGGCCACGGTGCCGAAAAAGGATCTGGTCCGCCACGCCAGGATAAAGGCTGGGACCGCCGCCCACAAAAAGTAGTTGTCGAACGAAACGTCCAGGCTGCCGTCCCTGAGAAGCAGAGCCGGGAAAAGCATGGACGAGAGCACGGCCGCCGGGACGTAGGAAAGCCAGCGGACCACCGGGCCGGGCAGAGTCCGCGAGGCCAGTACCACGAGCGGCACCATGCGCGGGATATACGTCACGGCCAGCATGGCGACGATGGTTACAAAGACTGTTTTCTGGTCCATGACTCCACTCCCGCTCCAAAGGTTGCGCCGATGATCGTGGCCAGGATGACCGACCACTGATCCGCCCCCGCCTTGTTCAAGAGAATGGCCAGCAGGCCGCTGAAACCGGCCACGAGGACGTGCAGGCCATTCTTCATCTGCATGACCAGGAGCGCGATGAACATGGCGGGCAGCGCATAGTCGATGCCCAGCGGCTCCACACTCGGGATGGACGCCCCGGCAAAGAAGCCCACAAAGGACGCCAGTACCCAGGAGAGCTGGGCCAGCGCGTTGATGCCGAAGCAAATGGTCTTGTTCAGGTCGCCGCGCGCGAACCGCATGGAGTGCACGGCGAAGGACTCGTCCGTGACCTCGTAGGCGAACAGGGCGAGTTCCCACTTGTTCCAGCTCCTGAGATTCGGGGCCAGCGACGCGCTCATGAGCAGATGACGGAGGTTGACCACGAACGTGGTGGCGACGATGGACGCCGGGTTCAGCCCCGCGGCGAACATGCCCACGGCGATGAGCTGCGCGGACCCGGCATAGACCAGGACCGACATGAGCACGGTATTGAGCAGGGAAAGTCCGGCCTGCTGGGCCAGGACCCCGTACGCCGCGCCCACGGGCAGATAGCCCATGACAATGGGAGCCACCTGTCTGGCGGCGGACAGCATGGGGGAGCCGGATGATTCGTCGGCAACGCCCGGAATGGTCATGACAAAGGTCTCCGTAAACGGTTTTCGGGCCATCGCCCGGTTAAATCTGCTGTATCCACGCCTTGCAGTAAAGCGCAAAATCTGTAACCAGTACAGATACAGTTCAAACAAAAACCATACAAAACAGATTCAGGCGATCCCCATGGAGACATACCGCTACCAGACCGTGGAAAAGAACGTCATGGCCATGATCGACGCCGGGGCCCTGGGGCTTGGCGACAAGCTGCCCTCCCTGCGGGGACTGAGCGCCAAGCTCGGCGTATCGGTGTCCACGGTCAACCAGGCCTATCTTGAACTGGAGCGCCAGGGGATCATCGAGGCCCGCCCCAGGTCGGGATTCTTCGTGCGCCGCACCGCCCAAAGGCTGCCGCGCACCGAGACCGCGCCCGCCCCCATGGAACGTCCCAGGCCGGTGACCCGCATCGGGCTCATCCAGACCGTCCTGGAGTCCGTGGGTTCGGCCGACCGGGTGGCCCTGGACGTCATCGCGCCGGGGCCGCAGCGTCTGCCCCTGCGTGAACTCGGACGGATCACCGCGGCCATGGTCCGGGCCGAGCCGGAGCGGGCCATGGGATACGCGCCCATTCCCGGCGATTCGAAGCTCATCCGCCAGATCGCTTACAGGTCCATGGAGTTCGGCATCCCGGTCAAGCCGGACGAACCGATCATCACCGCCGGATGCATGGAGGCCCTGTACCTCTCCCTGCGGTCGGTCTGCCGCCGGGGCGACACTGTGCTCATTCAGTCGCCCACCTACTACTGTTTCCTGCAACTTCTCGAAACCCTGGGACTGCGCGCCATCGAAACGCCGTCGGACCCGGAACGCGGAGTCCTGCCCGAAGACCTGGCCCGTGCCCTGAAGACCTTCGACATCGCGGCCTGCGTGCTCGCGCCCAACTTCAACAACCCGGATTCCAGCCTGACCCCGGACGAGGCCAAGAAGGAAATCGTGGACATGCTCGCCAAGCGGAACATTCCGCTGGTGGAGGACGACGTGTATTCGGACCTGCATTTCGGCGCGAAACGACCCGGCACCTTCAAGGAATTCGACACAAAGGGGCTGGTCCTGCTCTGCTCTTCCTTCTCCAAGACCATCGCCCCCGGCTACAGGGTGGGCTGGCTGCTTCCGGGCCGGTTCCGTCAAAAGACCCTGGAAATAAAGGCCACCACCAACGTCTCCAGTTCGGCCCCGGCCCAGATGGCCATCGCCGAATACCTCCGCCAGGGGCGCATGGAGCGGCATTTGAAAAAACTTCGCTCGGACCTGGAACGACAGATGGACGCCATGCAGCTCCACCTGGGCCGCCACTTCCCGGCCGGAACAAGAGTGACCCACCCCGAAGGCGGCGCGGTCCTCTGGCTGGAACTGCCCAAATCCGTGGACTCGGTGGAGCTGTTCTTCCAGGCCAGGGCCGCCGGCGTGGGCATCGCGCCCGGCGCCATCTTCTCCACGCGGGACAAGTTCGCCAACTATATCCGACTGAGTTGCGGCTGCCCATGGACCGACGAACTGGAACAGGGGGTGCGCACCCTGGGAGGACTGGCCGGGGCCATGTGCCGGTCCTGATATGACCCGCCCGAAATTCCGGCTTTACCAGCCGGAAGTCCGAGCGTATTCTCGCGCTCCGAAGCCCGAGAGGAGACAATGCGCCACACCGACCCCAAACAGAAAACCTACGGATTCCTCGCCGCCCTGGCCGCCTTTCTCGGCTGGGGGCTGCTTCCCGTGTACTGGAAGTCCCTCATCTCCGTGAATCCATTCGAGATTCTCTGTCACAGAGTGATCTGGTCGCTGGTCTTCATCGCCGTCATCCTGACCATTCGCAAAGGATGGTCCGAAACCCTCGTTCCGCTCAAGTCGCCGCGCGACCTCCTCATACTGGCGGCCAGCTCGCTGATGATCGGCGGCAACTGGCTGCTGTACATATGGGCCGTGAACACCAACCATGTGCTGGACACCAGCCTTGGCTATTACATCAACCCGCTGGTCAACGTCCTGCTTGGCTTCATCTTCTTCCGCGAACGCCTGCGCCCCCTGCAACTGGCGGCCATAGGGCTGGCCGCGCTGGGCGTGCTCAATTCCGTCATCAGCCATGGCGAGCTGCCGTGGATATCCCTGGTCCTGGCCGTAAGCTTCGGACTGTACGGCCTGCTCAGGAAGATCGCCTCCGTCGAGTCCCTGCCCGGCCTGTTCCTCGAAACCATGGTCCTCGGCCCCTTTGCCCTTGCCTACATTCTCTGGCTCCAGACCCACGGTGCGTCCGCCCTGTTCCACCAGGGCGTTCAAGTGGACCTGCTGCTCATCGGCGCGGGCGTGGTCACGGCCTCGCCGCTCATCGGCTTCGCCTTCGGCGCGCGGCGGCTGCAACTGACCACCCTCGGGCTGCTCCAATACCTGGCCCCGTCCATCGCGTTCCTGCTCGGCGTGTTCGTCTACAAGGAGCCGTTCACCACGAGCCACATGGTGACCTTCGCCCTGATCTGGTCCGGGCTGGCCGTCTACACGGCGGAGTCGGTGGCGGTCATGCGCGGCCATCGCCGCATGGTCAAATCCGGACACGCCGCCTAGCCGTTCTCCCACCACACGGCACAAAGCAAAAGCCCGGCTCTCTCAAGGACTTGCCCATCGCGCCTCCTTGCGTTATGTGTCATATTATCGAAAGTTGTATCGACGCATTCCACGCCGCCCGGAAAGGATTGAATATCACAGTGAAACGGGCATCCGGCCGCTTGTATTGTCACTGAAACGACCAGCGGCATGTTCCGCTCCGCCTCGCCATGTCCGCACGCCGGACGACGCAAGCGGGAGGGCAGGACGGACCGCGCGGGACAGGAAAAAGACCAGAGGGAAACGACGTGAACAACCGGCAAACGGCGACAAACGGGTTCGCCCCACAAAGGAGCATCCTTGTCGCCGAAGACTCGGAGAGCAACCAGATGCTGCTCTCGCTGTTCTTCAGCAACTCGGGCTATGCTCTCGACTTTGCCTGGAACGGACGCGAAGCCGTGGAACTCTTCAAAAGCGGTTCCTACGGCCTGGTGCTCATGGACATCTTCATGCCCATCATGGACGGGCTGGACGCCACCCGCGAAATCCGCCTCTTCGAACGGGAACAGGGCCGACGCCCGGTGCCCATCGTGGCCGTGTCCGCCAACGCCTTCACCGAAGACCGCCAACGCTCGCTCAAAGCGGGCTGCACCGACTTCCTGGCCAAGCCAATCCACAAGGCCCACCTGCTCGAATTCGTCGCCCGCACACTAGGGGGTTAAGAATCGGCCATGACCGACCTAGCTTCACTCCGAAACATTCTTGAACTGCAGGAGCCGGACGCCGCCCTGGCCTGCCGGGGGGAGGGAGCCGAACCAGCCAACGCGCGGATCATCGAAGCCAACACAACCGCCTGCGACCTGCTCGGCCTGACCCGCGAAGAAATCCTGAACAGCACTCCCGGCGCGATCATCACCAATTTCTCTGCCCTGACCAAAGACGAATCCCATTTCGAAACCGGCTCCCGGCGCATTGAGCACACCCTGCGCTCCGGCACAGAGGAAACGCCGGTCGAAATCCGCTCCCACGCCCTGGGATTCGGTGACGAGCCTCTCTTCATTCTCATCATCCGGGACATCACGGCCAGAAGAGAACGGGAGTTCCTTGCCGACCTGAACGAGCAGCGATTCAGGGCCCTGTACACCATCTCTCGAATGATAAACCGGACCGAGGTGGAAATCCTCGACTACGCCCTGACCCAGGCCGTGCATCTTACCGACAGCCGCATGGGATATATCGGCTTCATGGACGAACACGAGACCTCCCTGACCCTGCGCCCGTGGTCCGTCTTCGATCCTAACGAATGCACCGTGGCCGACAAATCGCGCACCTTCCCCGTCGACAAGGCGGGGCTGTGGGCCGAGGCGATCCGAAGGCGAACGCCCGTCATCACCAACGACTACGCCAATGCCCCGGAGCGCCGAGGCGTCCCCGAGGGGCACATTCCCCTTTTCCGGCACATGAACGTCCCGGTCATCGACCACGACCGCATCCAACTGCTGGTCGGCGTGGCCAACAAGGACAGCGACTATACCGATTCCGACGTGGTCCAGCTTTGTCTCATAATGGACGGCGTCTGGCAGATTCTCCAACGCAAGCGCATGGAGAAGGAACTGGTCCGGGCCATGCACGAAGCCCGATTCGCGGACCGGGCCAAGGGCCAGTTCCTGGCCAACATGAGCCACGAACTGCGCACCCCGCTCAACGGCATCATGGGCATGACCCAACTGCTCCTGAACACGGGCGGGCTCACGGACGAACAGAAGGAGTACCTGAATCTCAGCCTGGAATCGAGCATCCAGCTCTCCCGGGTCCTCTCCTCCCTGCTCGACCTGTCCAACATCGAAACGGACTGCGAAAGCCTGAACAGGAAGGACTTCGACCTGCACGAAACCATCCGCTCCGCCACGGCCCTCCTGCTCCCCCAGGCCGAGATAAAGGACATCGGGCTCGAATGCCGTCTGGACAGCGCCCTCCCGGTCAAGGTCCACGGCGACGGGGAAAAGCTGCGCCAGATTCTCATCAATTTGGTGCACAACGCCGTGAAGTTCACGGAACAGGGAAAGGTCACAGTCTCCGCTTCATCCAAGGAAAGCCCGGACGCCCCCGGCCTGCTCACGGTTCACATCTCCATAGCCGACACGGGCATTGGCATCCCGGAAGACAAGCGGGAAGACATTTTCGAGCGTTTCATGCTTGGCGAGGACTTCATGACCAAGCGGTACAGCGGAGCGGGGTTGGGATTGACCATCTCCCGCAGGCTGGCCGAAATCATGGACGGGACCATCGGTCTCGAAAGCCGCCCCGGCGAGGGCAGCGTCTTTACCCTGACCCTGCCGCTTTTCGTTGTATCGGACCACCCCGAAACGGCCGCTTCCAAGGAAGAACTCGCCCTTCGCCTGAACATACTCGTGGCCGAGGATGACGAGATAAACGCCCTGGCCACCACCCGCCTGCTCAGGGAGCACGGCCACAACGCCGCTGTGGTCGCCAACGGCCAGCACGTCATCGACGCCCTGATGCAGGGCGGCTTCGACCTCGTGCTCATGGATGTGCAGATGCCGATCGTCAATGGCCTGGAAGTCACGGAAATCATCCGTTCCGGCGCGGCCGAAGGCATCGCCGCCGACATCCCCATCATCGGTCTGACCGTCTTCGCAAACGACGAGGAACGAAAATGCTTCCGCGAGGCGGGCATGGACGAGGTCGTGACCATGCCATTCAACCCCTCGGATCTTCTGGAGGCCATCCTCAACGCGACGATCCACCACCGCCCGACCTGCCCCTTCCCCGCGCAACGGCCATAAAAAAAAGGCCGCACCCGAAAAACGGGCGCGGCCTGCATAATCATTGTCTCCGGCCGGATCAGCCGAGCAGCTCGTTGACCTTCGCCATGATGGCAAAGGCGTCGCCGACGTAGAGCACATCGCACTTGCCCTGGGCCCAGCCGCAACCGGCGTCCAGGTTGATGGCGCGGCGTTCCTTGATGAAACGCCAGCCGACCACGTGCGGCTCCTCGCCGTGGCAGCAGGAGGACAATCCCTTGGGATGGCGTGGGGTCGCGCCGGTCTGCCCGACCTGATGCATGTGCGTCAAGAACGAGATGACCTTGCCGCCCTCGCCCGAAATGTCCACCAGGGACTTGGACGAGCCAAGGGAGGACTTGGTGGTGTCCAGGAAGGACAGGATGGCCTTCTCGGCTTCCTCCACATGCGTGGCGCCGTCGGCCTGCTTCTTCGTCCAACCCGCGCCCGCCACGAAAAGCAGGTCGGCGTCCGGACGGATGGTCTGGGCATCCTCGGAGGCGCACTCCATGCCCGCCACCTTGGTTCGCACGGCGGAGACGTCCACGTCGAGCATCTCCACGCTCGCCGCGCCCGCGCCCTCGAAAGGCTCGGCGCAGCCGGAATCCAGCGTCACGATCCACGGCCGCTCTTCACGGGTGAGGACGCCTTCCATGCGCTGACGGTAGAACCACCGCTTGGCCACGGGCTTGCCGTCCACGGCCTCGAAGCCGGACAGGTGGGTGTCCACGCGGCCGTCGAGCCGGATGGCCAGACCAGGCAACGCGCGGCTGAAACGGGATGTGGCCGGAGCCACCACCACTTCGGGCGTGCACGCCTTGGCAATGGCCTCGGCGGCGGCAACGTCCGAGGCATAGCGGCCGTCGGCGAAATCGGAACCGGACACTCCATAGAATTTCGCGCCGCAACCGCCAATGGAATCGGCGGCGGCAGCGATATCCCCGCCGATAAGCCCCACGATCAGTTCGCAACCAAGGCCCTCGGCCGCGGTCTTGGCCGCGTTCAGAGCCTCAAGGGCGGACTTGTGCAGGGAATTGTCGCATTCGGTGTGAGCAAGATACAAAACAGTCATGGCTTTTCCCCCTAACCCTTGATCCATTCGACGATTTCCCTGGCCATCTCCTCCACCGGCACGTCCTTGACGATGCGGGTCTCGCGGCGCTGCTGCGGCAGTTCCACCGAGGAGAACTTGAGGGTCGTGCCGGAAAGGTCGGCGGGCTTGGCCTGCATCAGGGCGGGCATGTTCCGCTGCATGTTCTGCATACCGACCTGCGGATTGTTCGGGGGCTCGGGCAGTTCGCCGGTGGCCCAGCCGAACGCGGCGGGCGCGCCGTCCACGACAGACTTCTGGTATGCGCCGCCCTCCACGCGCTCAAGCACCTCCAGGGAGCCGTCGCCGCCCACGGTGAGCTTGTCCACACCCTGGAACTGCTCAGTCACGCCGAGCCTCTCGCCGACCATCTGGATGACCGCGCCAGAGCCGCGCGAAGCGGACTGCCAGCCGCCGAAGAGCAGCAGCTTGGACTTGTCCAGTCCGGCGATGCCCTCAATGGTTCCGGCCAGGGCCTTGGCGGTCTCGTACGCATCAGCGAAACCCGAAGCCGAACCGTCGGCCACGACCAGTTGGAACGGGACCTTCTGGGCCACGGACATCATGACCTGTTGCAGCTTGGCCTTGGGGCCGAGGCTGACCAGCCAGACCTGGCTGCCCGGATTGGCCGCCGCCAGATGCGCGGCTTCAAACAAAGCGTGCCCGGCCCACGGATCGAGCACGGCGGGAAGCATCATTTCATTCTTCAGGGACGGCCCGGCAGGTCCGTCCTGGGGCGCGAGGGTCTGGAGCGGGTCCGGAACGATGGAACCACAGACCACGATGTGGAATTCACTACCCATTCATTGTTCTCCTTAGATTAGCGGCGGCAATCGCATTTCTCATGCCGTCCATTTTCCGCTTTCGGCGATTTTTGCCTCCGGCGGCCAGAGAACCTTTTGAAAAAGGTTCTCTGGACTCTCCAAAACTTTTTTAGCGCCGCTTCGCGGAATGCGTCCGCGAGGAGGCGGCTTATCGACAAATCATTTCGCCAAAGGAGGCGGCGGAGTTCCAAAGGCCGCGGGCAGAATGCCTCCGGCGGCCAAAGAACCTTTTGAAAAAGGTTCTCTGGACTCTCCAAAACTTTTGGTGCCGCTTCGCGGAATACGTTCGCGAGAAGACGGCCTCATCAATGAACCAATTCGACGGAGGCGCCTACGGGGTTCCCAGGGGGCATAGCCCCTTGGACATCGAAAGCGAAATCACCCGACCAGTCCGCCAAAGGCGATCCATTCATTTCCTATCCTAATTCTCCACGGAATGCAGCCCGCCGGAACCGGCCATGAACTTGACGTTGGTCCGTTCACGGTCCTGGGGATCGGACTTGCTGCAATTCCACATGCACGCACCGCAGTGTATGCACTTTTCCCGATCGAAAAGCGGCGCGCCGCCCTCGGGATTGGTGTAAATGGCCTGGCCGGAACACGCTTCCACGCAGACCTGTTCGCGGCAGGCGGCGCAGATGACCGGATCGGCGAAGCGCACGTGGTCGCCGTAGCCGGGGTTGGCCTGAACCTTGCCGCCCATGAGCAAGGCGTCCTGGTGGGAAACCAGAAGCTGCCCGTCCAGCGGAATCTCGGGCCAGCCCGCGCGATTCATGAGCGCGTCGTGCAGGCTCGCGCCCTTTTTGGCGCATTCGGCGCGGATGTCGGAGATCTCGCCCGCCGGGATCACGTCCCGGTAGTAATCCTCGATGCTCGGGATGCGTTCCTGGGGCTTGAGCGCCTGGCCCGGCATGTTCAAAAGCCCGTTGGTAAGGCCGCTCAGTCCCATGCCGAGGAACCCGGACAACACGGATTTGGTGAAGCCGTCGCGCGATTTCTTGGCCACCTCGGCCTCCTTCTCGACCCAGGAAGCGCGGCGGCGGGAAACATAGGTGTTCTCCAGGTTTTCCTTGGTGAACTCGCGGCCGCTCTTGAGCAGCTCCAGCACGGCCTCGCCGAGCTGAACGCCCGTGGCCCACGCCTCGTCGACGCCCGCGCCGATGAGCACGTTGGTGGAGCCGGAGCCTTCGCCGATGCGTGCAAAACCGTCGCCGCAGAGAATAGGCTCGCCGCGCTTGCCCGACTCGTTCAGGGATTTGGCTCCCCAGGAACGCAAGGTGCCGCCCTGAAGCCGCTTCCACAGATACGGGTGCAGCATCCAGTGCTGCATGTAGCGGTAGGCCGTGCGCACGGGGTTGTCGAACCAGGACGGCACGAAGATGCCGAGGCTGGCCACATTGTCGGGGTAAACGTACAGGAAACCGAAAATTTCAGGTTCGGGGTAGCCGATGGTGTGCAGCACGGTGCCGGGTTGCCAGTCGCAGCCCTCGGGCAGGTCCACCACACACTTCATGCCCACGGCCCACTCGCGCTGGTGGTTGTCGCCGGGCATTCCGAGCTTGCGGTTGAGCGCCTGTCCCACCGCGCCCACCGGGCCGTCGGCAACCACGGTCAGGGCGGCCTTCATGTCCATGCCGGGCATGTAGCCCGCGCCCGGAGCGCCGTCCTTGTCCACGCCCTGATCTGCCATGCGCACGCCCTTGACGGCCTGTCCCTCCACGAGGGGCTCGGCCACGGGGCTGGACGGCCATATCTGGGCCATTCCCGTGCCCATCAGGTTCGCGCCCACCCACTGGTTGAACTGGCCGATGGAAAAGGCCAGCCCCGGATGCTTCTCCAGAAATGCGGGAATGTACGGCAGCTCATATGCGCCGTCCTTCATCCACCGGCCGAGCGCCTTGTCCGCCAGCTCGAACAGCTTCGGCCTGCGGCTCGCGCCAACGGGATCTCCGAGGTACAGAATTTTCTCTTCCCTGACCTCGCAGGCCATGGGAATCTGAGACAAATCAAGATCGGGGAAGCTCGCCTTGATGGCGCGGCCCTTGGTCACCACGCCCGAAACGCCGAAGCCGATGTCGTCGGCACGCTCGTAGCAGATGACCTGCGGCGGCATTCCCGGCATGACCTTGCTCTCGGCCGCGGGCGTGCCGTCCTCGTTCATCAGGCCGCGCGTCAGGGTTGTCAGAAACCCGCCCGCGGCAGGGCCGAAGCCCACACATACAATGTCCGTTTCCATCTCGACACGCGGCGTCTCGTCGCTCATTGGGTGCCTCCGGCGGCCGGGAGAAGGGGAAAGGGAACCCTTGAAAAAGGCTTCGCTCTCCCCTTGCCCCGGCCTCCCATCCCCTTTTTTCTCCCTGAACTTTTTGGGCCGCCATGCGGGATATGTCGGGAGGTGAGTCAGGCGTGCCCCTTCCCGGCGCGCCTGTGGGGTGGGTTTGGGTTGAAGTTTGAATCGTTCCGGGTGCGGGAATCAGCTCCGCGCTCCCCGCGCCGCCGTTATCATATATGACTGTCCTCTTCTCTTCCAGGCGGCGCACCGAAAAATATATATTGAAAGAAAGAACGCGAGAGGGAAACCTTTTTTAGAAGGCTTCCCTCTCGCTTTTTGCTATTTTGCTTACCCCTGCGGGTAATCGAGGGCTTCAGGAATCATCACTTCGGTCAGGGCGTTGCCCGCGCGGTCCTTGGCCAGACGGGAGCCGGCCAGGCACATGTCCACGGTCGCCTTGAGTTCGCGGAAGCGGACGAGGTCCGGACGAGCGCACTTGGACTGATCGCCCAGGGTGCCGTCCTCGGCGCATTCGCCCTTGGGCTCGCACTTCTCGGCGATACCGCCGTCCGGGGTCGGGCAATGGTTCCAGTTGAAACCGTAAACCAGCTCGGAACAGATGCGGGCGACCTCTCCGGCGGCGCGCGCCGCCTGGACGTGGCACAGGTCCTTGTAGAACCCGGTCAGATCGTCGAGGCCATCGGCCAGAATCGGGGACATGGGGCCTTTCTCGATAAGCTCCATGACGTCGCGGGCCAGGAAGTAGGGGCCAAGAATCCAGCCCAACGCATCGGCCATGGCGAAAGTAACGCCCTGCCGCTTGTTGTGATACAGCTTCCTGCCGTTCTCGTCCTTGCTCTCCTGCAGGTGGGCCAGGGTCCACTGCCACAGCTCCATGGCCGAAGCCAGCACGTAGCCGCCCAGACCGGGAACGTCCCTGCCCGCGCGGCGCATTTGCGCGATCCAGTTTTCCATGATGCAGCCGAAGATGTCGGAGGTCATGGTCATGGTCAGGTGGCGGCGCTGCACGGCCTCGGGGCCTTCGTAGGTGGCTTCGAGCTGGCAGTCGGTCCACTTCTGCATGAGGAAGCCGGGGCAGTCCTCGGTGATGCCGTAACCGCCGACCAACGCCACGGCCTCGCGCATCTTGTTGGCGCCTTCGCCAGTGTTCCAGAGCTTCACGCCGGGATTGAGGATGCCGGCCAGGGCCTCCATGTAGGCGTACTGGACCAGAGTGTCGTTCGAAAGCTCGTTGTAGCGGGCTTCGTCGCGCTCTTCGGCCGGGCCGTATTCCATGGCGATGAATTCTCGGACCTGATCGTGGAGCTGGCGCAGGGCGGACATCTGCTTGCGGATGCTCGTCACGCCTTCGGCCTCGAAATGGGCCTCCTTGGCCTTCTCGATGGGGTCGAAGCGATCGGCCAGCCGCGCGGCGGCAAAGGCCAGGGAGCAGCCCGCTTCGCCGGAAGCCCAGACATCGACGAGCCGCTGCAGGGCGTCCTCGTTGTTCTGGATGCCCTTGTCGAAGCGCGGGGAGCCTTCATGGCAGGCGTCACCGCCCCGGAACCGGTTGCGATGATAGCGGATGACCGGCTCGATGGCGGAAAGGAGCTTGGCCGAGGTCATCAGGCCCACGGGAATGCGGGTGCGGTGGAAGACCGCGCCGATGATCTCGGAGTGGTTGTACTTGGGCACGATCACGCCGTCGACCACGTCGTAGCCGCCAATGATGCGGGAGGCGGGAACCTTGAGGTTCAAAACGGGGTCGCGGGTGGAGGAAAGCTGATGGACCATCTTGAGGGTCGGCGCGCCGCGATCGAACACGCCTTCGTCGCCCTCTTCGAGGATGACCATGAAGGAGCCCTTGATTCGCTCGTCCTTGGACTCCACGGCAGCGGTGACGAAGTTGGCGAAGTCCATGTTGGTGATGAACCGGCCGCGCTTGTCGATCCGGAGCATGGGCTCCTCGCCGTCATTCCACTCTTCAACGGAAGCCTTGCCGCAAAGCACGCCGGTATCCACGCCCACGTAGGGAAGCGGCTCGGTCAAAGCAAACGCGCCGCGCCAGATTTCCCGGTCCTCGCCCGGCTGGGGCGGAACACAGGCGGACATGTACTTGTCGCGCTGTTCGGGGGTGCCCTTCTCGTGAATGGGAGCCAAAGCCAGGCAGGAGGCCAGCGAAGAGGTGGCCGCGCCCGCGTCGACCCAGGCCAGCTCGTAGGCGACCAGAGCGAGCGCGAGGTTCTTGGGACCTTCGATGTATCCGCCCTGATGGGGGTCCATGAACAGAGAGGTCAGACCGGATTGGTCGAAGGCGGTCAGGAGCTCGCCCTTCTGCTCGGTCCACTCATGGGTGTTGCGCGCCCCCTCGGCGACCAGCTTGGCCACGGTGGAGCGGGCGATGGACCGGGCGCTCTGCACGGACATCTGGATATCGAACCGCTCGGCGAAACGCCACATAATCTGACGGACGTCGTCTCCCGGAAGGGTACGAAGTGTATACATAGGTGTCATCCCTGAAATGTTGATTTGTACCGGATTTTTCAGAATCAATAATAGGTGGGGACGATAGGCCATTGTCATGGGTGAGTCAAAATGTTTTTATTCCTTAAACAAGTGTTTCAGCGGCTTCCCGAGCTTTTCAGGCCGTGTTTTCAACCCCTTGAAACACCCCGCTCCGCTCCCCCGTAAATCCGATGCGAAAAGGGGCCAACTGGGCTTTGACTTCGCCCCGGTTTCCCTGCACTATCGCGCCATCTTACCCAGGCAGCAAATGGTGATGAGCCACGACAATCCGAACATACGCACCCTGGCCTCGGCCATAGGCGTCCTGGCCGACGGCCCATCCTTGAATGACGGCCCCGGCATAGGACGGCTGGCCGAATCGTTCATGAGGTGGTGCGACCTGACCCCCCGTCCGTCACAGGCCGAAGCCGTGCCCCTTGGCGAGGCTGTTCTGGCCCTCTATCGACTGGCCTCGGGCTCCAGCGACATCCACACGATCCAGACTTGCCTCCGCGCCATGACGCGGTCAGGACGGTTCGGGCGGACTCTCTGCTCGCGCTTCATCGAGGGCCGCGACGCGCCGCTGCCCCAGCTCGCGCCCAAGGTCGCGTCCTGGCCCGCCACCGAGCGGCTGGCCTTGGCGCACGAGATGCTCAAGGACTTTCCCGGCAGAAAAAACAGGGACACCCTGACCTGGCTGGAAGAGCTGCTCAAGCCGCTCATGGGCACCGATCCCGAGGAGCTGGCCCCGTTCGTGGCCCGGCTCGGCGAACAGGGCGACACCCTGGCCTTCCCCGTCAAGCAGGCCATCATGAGCGGGCTGTTCGGCCGCTGGATCAACTCCCGGCTGACCAACGGCGTCGAGGGTCGGGAGCTGGAACAATTGTGCCTGGTCATCCGGGGAATGGGCGATGCGGCTTACGCCGAAGCCCTGGCCAAGGCCGTGGACCTGGGCCGCATCAAGGCGAACGTCGCGGCCCTGCGGACCATCGCGGCCGTGGCCGAAGCGGGCAACAAGACCATTCTCGGCGCACTCCTCAAAATTCTGCCCGCCGCCGACGTCCCCCTGGCCGGAGCCTGCCTCGACGCGCTCATAGCTCAGGACCATCCGGGAATCGGCAAGTTGCTGGCCTCGGTCCGCACCCGTATGCCGGGCATCCGCGCGGCTGCCGTCTCCCGCGCCCCGCTGCTCGGCGACATCGGTTTCTTCCAGTATATCGCCTCACTGTCCGAGGACAAGCGGACCAATGCGCAGCTCGAAATGCTCGGCGCGCTCAAGGCCATCGCCCCGGACTTTGTCCGCAGCGTCTCGGATGACTGTCCGCCCAAGGGTATTTTTTCCCCGGACAGGGCCGGGGCCGGACCGCCCGCCGCGCCGCGCCGCGACGCCTTCGAACCTCCCAAGACCGGCCTTCTCAAACGACTCTTCCAGCCCAAGCCCAAAACCCTCCAAGCCCTTCTGGCCCGATCGCGCAACGTCCGAGACATGGAGCTCGATCCTTCAACCGTGGACGGCGAACGGCTGGAGAATCGCGAACTGACCGGGCTTGGACTCGCCGGCTCGGCCTTTGTCCGCGCCGGTTTCTCCAACATCAGGGTGGAGCGCGTCGACCTGGCGGACGGGCTGTTCCGAGGTTGCGACATCGTAGGCGCCAAATTCCGGGAAGTCCGCTTCACGGGAACCGAATTCGCCGACACCCGGTTCGAGGACTGCGTGTTCATGGACTGCGTCTTCTCGGACGCCTTCTTCTCGAACTGCACCTTCGAACGATGCCGCTTCCGGGCCTCCATCTTCAGCGAAACAGTCTTCCGCGACACCCGGATGACCCGCGCCGACTTCACCCTGTGCGGCCTGGCCGGAAGCGCCCTGCACGGCTGTACCCTGCACACGTCCAGATTCGAGGCGTGCGACTTTTCCTTCACCGAGCTTGTGGGCGACGATTTCCAGGGCGTTGAGTTGAGCCGATGCTGCCTGCACGCCATGTATGTCCGGGACTGCATCCTGGCGTCCATGGAACTGCCCGGCTCGCCGGTCACCAGGTCCATCATCAAGAACTCGGACGCTGGCCATCCCCAATTCCTGGCCAACCGCATCCGCCAAATGACCCTGTTCGCCCGCGAAGTGGAACGAAACGGCACCCCCTCGGCCGGTGAAACCGATCCGTTCGCGGTCCAGAGGGTGCTGATCGCCTGGTCCAGAGAGCTGACCTTCATGCGCCGGGAGCGGCGTATGCTCGACAACAACCGCCAGCGTATGCACAGGGCGATAGGGACCCTGTCTCACGATCAGCAGACGTTCCTGCGGATGCTCCCGTTGCTCCTCGACAGCGACGTCTTCGAACGGCGCTACAACTTCGGCAAGATTCCCTCCTGCCGCGTGTGGGGCTACCATCCCGGCCTGACCGACCTGGAGGTGGTCCGCGAACGGCTGGGCGTCGTCCCGGGACGCCGCACCGGACCGGAAATCCGCATCCAGGCCGTCTACGCCATGGGCAGCCTGGGCACCGTGGCCCAGACCTCGCGCTCCGATCTGGACTGTTGGATCTGCTACGACGGCGACGTGACCATGGCCATGGAACACGGACTTAAACGCAAGCTCGACGCCATGGCCCTGTGGGCCCACAGCGAATACGACCTGGAGGTCCACTTCTACCCCATGCGCATGGACGATGTGCGCGAAAACCGCTTCCTCTCCGGCGACGAGGAAAGCTCGGGCTCGGCCCAGGTCCTGTTGCTGAAGGAGGAGTTCTACCGCACCGCGCTCAAATTGGCGGGCAAGAACATCGCCTGGTGGGTCACCCCGGCGGGAGCGAGCCGCAAGACCTATGAAGCCTGTATCCGCGCGGCCCGGCGCTACCCCCTGTGCGGCAAGCCCCGGTTGGAGGACTTCGGCTACCTTGCCGAAGTGCCGCCGGACGAATATTTCGGCGGTTCCCTCTGGCAGATGGTCAAGGCCGTGCACTCGCCCTTCAAGTCCGTGCTCAAGCTCGGCCTGCTCGAAACCTATTCCTCGCCCGGCGCGTCCGGCCTGCCCCTGTGCGACCGCATCAAGCGCAACCTCATCCGCAACCGCCAGGGCAAGATGGACACCGACCCGTACACCGCCCTTTTCTCCACCCTGCACGCCTACTACTCGGAACGCGGCGAGAACAACGCGGCCGCCCTGCTCAAGGAATCCTTTCGGCTCAAGGCCAACCTCCCGGACATCCCTCTGTTCATGAACCTGCCTGCCCGGCCCGAGGACGAAAGCCTCATCTCGGTCCTGTTCGGCTCGGGCTACGTGGAACCCGGCAGGCTGGCCGAGTCGCACCGGGCCTGGCCCTTCGAAAAATCCTTGCGCATGGGCTCGCACGTGCGCCGGTACATGGTCGACACCTACCGCCGAATCCAAGAAGGTCTCTCGCCCAAGGGACGGCCCAAAGCTCTGGTCAGCCCCGAAGATCTGACCCGCATGGGCCGCCGCATCGCGGCCAACTTCGCGAACAAAAGCAACAAGATCATGCGCGTTCCGTTCATGGACGTCAGGGAAAACGGCTTCTCCATCCTGCACTTCGCGGCAGGCAAGGCCCAAGGCAAGCCGACCGAATGGACCGTGCGCGGCGGCGAGCGGATGGACGCCAAGCAGTCCGCCGAAAATCTTCAGATTCTGCACCGCAACCAGGACCCGATCCATCTGCTGGCCTGGCTTCTGGCCAACCGGATCTACCATCCCGACAGCCTGTTGCAGGCCGACCGCTCCATCGCGCCCATGGCGTTGACGGACCTCCAGCACCTCATGGCCGCCCTGCATGAGTTCTTCCCCTTCGCCGAGACTTTCGAACCGGACATCAACGAGGGACTGCGCTCCGAAGAGGTGAACCGGGCCTTCTTCATCCTCAACCTGACCGACCCGCCCGAAACCGGACGCATCGAACATGTGGCGGTGATCTATGCCACCAACTGGGGCGAAATGTTCTGCCGCACTTTCCCCCGGCCGGGTCAGCTCCTGGAACACAATCCGACCGTATTCCTGTCCGAAAAGATCGACCAGCCCATCGCCCTGTCGCCTAAACTGGAAATTTTCACACCCAAGGGGGCTCAATGCAAACGAATCAGCCTGGCCTGACGAGCCCCTGCTACGCGGTGATCTTCACTTCCACGCGCACCGACACGGACGACGGCTACGCCGAAACCGCCGCGCTGATGCTCGAACTGGCACGGTCCATGCCCGGCTTCCTAGGGGTTGATTCCGCCCGCGAAGAGATCGGCCTGACCGTTTCCTATTGGGAAAGCCTGGAGGCCATCCGCGCCTGGAAGGAACACCCGAAGCATCGCGCCGCCCAAGAGCACGGGCGGCGGAAGTGGTATTCGTCGTTCACGACCCGCGTCTGCCGGGTGGAACGGGTTGAAATGTTCCCCTGATACCTCCCCCATATTCAATTTTTCTACAATTCATCCGGTTGTCGATACGTTAACCCATCGACAAAACCTGGTGAATGATATATGCCTCCACACCGTCGTCACCGCATAGTATTTTGTTTTTTGTACCAATTTTGGTTTTTTTCGCACTTCAATGAGCTATTTTCAAAGGGAAGTTCATGCGCACACCACTCACTCTCGCGGCCGTCTGCATGGCGGCCGCATTCATGCCGGACCAGGCTTTGGCCGCCGATGCCGCCACAGCCGCTGACAACGCCCTCCAATGGGGCGCACTGACCCTTATTCCGCCCCTGTTGGCCATTATCCTGGCTTTCGCGAGTAAGAACGTCGTCCTGTCGCTGTTCATCGGCGTGTTCTCGGGCTGCTTCATGCTGGAACTGAAAGGCTTCGACGTCTACCACGCCACTATCGGCGGCTTCCTGCACCTTTCCGGCCAGGTCCTGTCCTCCCTGGCCGACCCGTGGGACGCAGGCATCGTGCTCCAGGTCCTGGCCATCGGCGGACTCATCGCGCTCATCTCCAAAATGGGCGGAGCGCAGGCCATCGCCGAAGCCATCTCCAAGTGGGCCAGGACGCCCCGCTCCTCCCAGTTGGCCGCCTGGTTCATGGGACTTTTCATCTTTTTCGACGACTACGCGAACTCCCTGACCGTCGGCCCGATCATGCGCCCCGTCACGGACCGCCTGCGCATCTCCCGCGAAAAACTGGCCTTCATCATCGACGCCACCGCCGCCCCTATCGCGGGCATCGCGCTGATCTCCACCTGGGTGGCCTACGAAGTCGGCCTGATCCGGGACGGCTACCAGGCCATCGGCCTCGGCGGCAACGCCTACGGCATCTTCGTCCAGACCATCCCCTACCGCTTCTACAACATCTACATCCTGCTTTTCATTCTCCTGGCCGTATGGCTCAAACGCGACTTCGGCCCCATGTACAAGGCTGAAATCCGCGCCAGGAAGGAAGGCAAGGTCATCGCCGACAACTCCGTGCCCATGGCTTCCGACGAAGCCACCACTCTTGAACCGGCCTCCCACGTGAAGCCGTCCGTCTGGAGCGCCATCCTGCCCATCGGCACCCTCATGGTCGCCGCGTTCCTCGGCTTCTACTTCAACGGCTACAACGCCATCGACGATCCTGCCGTTCTGGCCACGGTGAACGCCTCGCCCCTGAGCTTCACGGCCATGCGCACCTGCTTCGGCGCGTCCGACGCCTCGGTGGTTCTGTTCCAGGCCGCTCTGCTCGCCTCCCTGGTGGCCATCGCCATGGCCATAAGCAAAAAGATCATGCCGCTGAAGGACGCCATCGAAACCTTCGTCACCGGCATCAAGTCCATGAACATCACGGCCGTCATCCTGCTCCTGGCCTGGTCCCTGTCCGGCGTCATGAAAGAGTTGGGCACCGCCACCTATCTGGTCGGCGCACTGTCCGACACCCTGCCCGCCTTCATGCTGCCGTCCATCATCTTCATCCTGGGGTCGATCATCTCGTTCGCCACGGGCACGTCCTACGGAACCATGGGCATTCTCATGCCCCTGACCATTCCCCTGGCCTTCGCCCTGAACCCGTCCCCGGAATTCGTGATCCTTTCCGTGGGTTCGGTCCTGACCGGAGCCATCTTCGGCGACCACTGCTCGCCCATCTCGGACACCACCATCCTGTCCTCCATGGGAGCGGGCTGCGATCACATCGACCACGTGCGGACCCAGTTGACCTACGCCGTGACCGTGGCCACCCTGGCCATCCTCACCGGCTATCTCCCTGCCGGTCTCGGCCTGCCCGTCACCCTGACCCTGCCGCTGGGCATCCTAGCCACGGCTCTGGTCATTCGCTTCGTGGGACGCAAGGTGGACGCCTAGTCCCCATCATAAACACAAACAAAAACGCCCGGATCGGTTCACCGATCCGGGCGTTTTCCGTTGCGCAACCAAACGCGCTAAAAACGATGGCGATAGTATTTCACATCCACATCCATGAGCGGGACCGAATCCGGCACATCCTCCCTGGAGACCTCGGTAAAGCCGGACTTTTCGTAGAAACGATGGGCCGCATGGTACACGTCCACGGTGCCGAGATATATCTCGCGAACGCCCTTCTCCCGCGCATGGTCGAGCAGGGTCCGCATGAGCGCCGCGGCAATGCCGCGCTCCCGGCCCCTATAGGCCTGCTTCACGAACATCTTCCGCAGGGCGCAAACGCCGTCCCCCACATCCTTGAGGGCAAGGGTCCCGACAAGCTCGTCGTCTTCGAAGGCGAGCCAGAAATTTCCCGCGCCGCACTGGTAGTATTCAGGGATGCGCCGTAAATCCGGCTGACATTCAGCCGAAGTGGCCACGCCGAACTCGGCTATCTGGATGGTGGTGATAAGCTCGATGATCTCGTCGGCGTCGTGCCCGTGAAAAGGAACGATGCGCACAGCTACACCATACGGGTCGCGACCCAGTCCAAAACCATGGTTGGATTGACCGGAACCTGAGTGTTCAGGGCATCCTGGGCCTGCTCCAGAACCAGCCCGATACGCCGCAGGTCCGCCGGACCATATGCCCGGGCCATGCCCGCCGAGAGCGGCGTGCCGCATGAGCCGGACAGCGCCTCGCGCAGCTCGCGCTGCATTCCGAGCACCACGGCCATGGCCAGCCTGCGGTCAACCGCGCCGCGCACCTGCGTCCGTTCGAACCAGCCCCGGCGCGTCTGCCAGAAATTCACCAGTGCGGTGGTCCACTCCGTCACTTCGGGTGTATTCTCGCGCACATCGGGCCAAGCCAGGGTAACCACCCAGGAACGGGAAACCAGAGTTTCCAGGAGCCGCTCGCGCTGGGGCGCGGCCAGGACGAACACGTTGCCCGGCCTGGGCTCCTCCAACGACTTGAGCAGGGCGTTGGCCGCCTCGGTCATGAACATCTGGGCTTCGGCAAAAATGCTCACGCGGTAGCCGTCGCCGTTTGGCGGCTGGCCCCAGGTGGAACGCTTCTCGCGCACGGACTCCACTTTGATGAGCCCTTCGCGACCGTCGAAAAAAAGGAGATCGTTGAAGGCCAGGTCGGCGATCTGCCGACACGCGGCGCACCGGCCGCACGGCTCCGCCCCGGACTCGCAATTGAGCCGCATGGCCCAATACAGGGCGAGGGCGACGCGGGATTCCGCGTCGCCCCCCTCGATAACTATGGATTGGGGCGGATCATGAGCAATGGCGTTAAGCCGCCTGACCGCGTGCTCCTGCCCCTCAAGGCGGGCCAGCAGGTCGTCGCACAGCGTCATGCCCTGCGCCCTCCTAGAAGGTCTGAACTCTGTCCGGGCCGACCGAAACGATGCCGATCTTGACGCCGGTGATTTCCTCGATCCGCCGCAGATACTTGACCGCGTTCTCCGGCAGGTCGTCCCAGCCGCGCGCGCCCGAGATATCCTCGTCCCAGCCGGGCAGGGTCTCGAAGACAGGAGTGACGTGCGCCATGCCGTTCTGCTCCTGGGGCGGATAGGCGATGGTCTCGCCGTTATACTCGTAGGCCACGCAGAGCTTGACTTCCTTCATGCCGGACAGGACGTCCAGCTTGGTGATGGCCAGCTCGGTGGGACCGTTCAGGCGGGCGGATTCCTTGAGCACGACCAGGTCGAGCCAGCCGCAGCGGCGCTTGCGCCCGGTGGTGGCCCCGAACTCGTGGCCATTGGTCTGCAGGTACTCGCCGTCGGCGTCGAGCAGTTCCGTGGGGAACGGGCCGCTGCCAACGCGGGTGGTGTACGCCTTGACGATGGCGATGATCCGGTCCAGCTCGCGCGGCGAACAGCCGGAGCCCGAAGCCGCATTGGCGGTGACCGTGTTGGACGAAGTAACGAAAGGATAGGTGCCGTGGTCGATATCCAGATGCGTGCCCTGCGCGCCTTCGAACAGGACGCAGTCCGCCTCCTGAATGACCGTGGACACGTCGCCGAGATACGGCACAAGCCGCTCGGCCACGGGCATGACTTCGTCGAAGACCGCCTGGGCGTCCATGGGTTCGGCGCCGTACAGGTGCTTGAAGAGCACGTTCTTCTCTTCCAGCGCGATGACGATCTTCTCCTTGAGCAGATCGGGATCGGCGAAATCGCCTGCCCGGATGCCGCACCGGTGCATCTTGTCCTCGTAGCACGGGCCAATGCCCCGGCCGGTGGTGCCGATCCTGCCGTCATCGGAACGGGAGGACTCGCGAGCCGAGTCCATGAGCCGATGGTAAGGCATGATGATATGGGTTTTCTTGCTTATCATCACCCGGCCGGCGGACACGTCCACGCCCTTGGCGGCGAGCTTGTCCAGCTCCTCGCAGAACACGAACGGGTCCAGGACCACGCCGTTGCCGATAAGGCACTTCTTGCCGGGGTGCAGGATGCCGGAAGGAATAAGGTGCAGAATGCACTGCTCGCCGTCGACCACCAGGGTATGCCCGGCGTTGTTGCCGCCCTGGAAACGGACGATGGCGTCCGCCTTCTCGGCCAGCATATCGACGACCTTGCCTTTACCTTCGTCTCCCCACTGGGAACCGAAAACCACCATATTGGACATTGTTAGCTCCTTGAAATACCGGAATTCCGAACCCCGGCTTGGAATGCGCGCACAAACGGTTATATTCCGTAAATATAAATGAGGGCCCGTGTCAACCGGCCAGTGCGTCGTTTACTTGTTGTTCTTGGGCGTGAGGGTGAGCAGCTTGCCGCGCCGATCCTTTTTTTTCGGCCCGTTCTTGCACGCGGCCTTTTCTTCGGCGAGCTCGCCTTCCACCGGCCCTGCGGACTGTTCGGGCGCGGTAAGGGCCGCCAGGTCGATCTCCACCGGCCCGTCTCCGGGCTGGCGGGACTGGGCCCAATTGTAATTGAAAAGCTGATTCTTCAGACGGGTGGACTGGATGAGGTTGAACACCAGAACCGATTCCTCCCATCGCTTGGTGGGCTCGAAATTGCGGACCTTCTCCGCATATTTTTCCCACAGGCTCATGAGCGAAGCCTCGTCGTATGCATTGATCTGACGGGCGAGCTTCAAGAGCGCCTTTTCCATGTAGCTTTCTGACATCGATGTTCCTTGATTGGTGAAAAAACGCACGCCGGGATGTTCTGCATAGCAAATATCGGCACGACCCGCCAAGGCAAAATCGCCCCCATTCCCGACAAAAAAACGCACCGTCGGCCCAAGCGGCAAACGGCATTCGGGGCGGCCGCCCGGCAACCGGGACGGGGCTTCCCGCAATCGTTGCCCGCCTGTGGAAGGTATGTTATGACCGCCCCCTCACACGGCAACAACAGGGAGTCCAACCGATGAGCGATTTGAAAAAGATGTACCATACTTTGCAGCAGGATCCGTTCCCCGCAGACATGAAGCTGACCCTGGGCGACCAGGAGCTGGTCTTCAGGAAGCGGACCTGGGAGATCGACGGCGAGACCAAGGGATTGCGCTACGGCGAAAACCCGGATCAGCCCGCCGCGCTCTACGAACTGGCCGAGGGGCAGCTTGAGGTCGGCGGCGTCAAATTCATCGGCGCGGGCCAAGGGCTGGTTTCCGCCCTGACCGAGGAGCACATGCTCCAGGCTGGCAAACACCCCGGCAAGACGAACCTGACCGACGTGGACAACGCCCTGAACATCCTTCAATACCTGTCCGCCAAGCCTGCCGCGCTCATCCTCAAACACAACAACCCCTGCGGCGCGGCATGGACCGAGGACGGTGTATCCGTCGCCCTGAAGCGCGCCTTCGAGGCCGACCGCATCGCCGCCTTCGGCGGAGCCGTCGTGGTCAACCGCAAGCTCGACCTGGCCACCGCCGAGCTGATTAACTCCGTATATTTCGAAGTCGTTGCCGCGCCCGAATTCGACGCCGACGCGCTCGCAGTGCTCAAGAAGAAAAAGAACCTGCGGATTCTCGAAATCCCGGGCATCTACGAACTGGAGAAGCTGTCCAAGACGCCTTTCCTGGACATCAAGTCCCTTTCCGACGGCGGCATGGTCCTGCAATTCTCCTTCCGCAACGCGATCCTGACCGCCAACGACTTCCTTTCGGCCGAGGCCGAGAAGGACGGCAACAGGTTCGTGGCCCGCGCCCCCTCCAGCCAGGAAGCGGACGACCTGCTCTTCGCCTGGGCCGTCGAGGCGGGCGTGACCTCCAACTCGGTGATCTTCGCCCGCGACGGCGTGACCACCGCCATCGGCACCGGCGAACAGGACCGTGTGGGCTGCGTGCTGCTGGCCGTGACCAAGGCGTACATTAAATATGCGGACCTGCTGTCCTCCAAGGAACTCGGCAAGTCTTTGTTCGAGCTCAAGCTCGCGGCCATCAAGGACCCGGAGATGAAAGCCAAGTTGGACGACATCGAAAAGCGCACCGAAGAGGCGCGCGGCGGCCTGCCCGGCTCCGTGGTCGTGTCGGACGGTTTCTTCCCGTTCCGCGACGGCGTGGACCTGTGCATCGACCAGGGCGTGACCGCCATCGCGCAGCCCGGCGGCTCCATCCGCGATCACGAGGTCATCACCGCCGTGAACGAGGCGACGCCGCAAGTGGCCATGGTCTTCACCGGACAGCGCTCCTTCAAGCACTAAAACGCCGGACGAAAACGATTGAATGGGCTTCGCCGGGCAGGAATTCGGCGAAGCCTTTTATTTGGAGCGGCTGTCGAACTCCCTGCGTGACGGCCTGCCGAAAACGAGTTTCATGACCAGGATGGACACGGCCAGGACCAAAGTGACGACATTGGCCAGGATAACGGCCAACGAACCGATCAGGACACCGTAGACCACCCACAGGGAAACCCCCAGGGTAAGCAGCAGGTACATGCGCAGTGAAATATCCGCCACGGAGCGAGTCCTCCAAGTGTGCAGAACCTGAGGGAAAAAGGCCAAAGTGGTGCAACAACCGGCCAGTATGCCGAGGAATTCGACGAAGTCCATGCGCATATGCCCCCATTACCTGCTCGGCCTTACCCTGACAACCGTTTCATGATAAATGGACCGGTAACGCAAACAAAGCAAAGAACCGATTTACATATGGCTAAAACAACCCCGCTCAGCCCCTCGGTCCGCCCCGGCACGGTGGTGGAATTCATGCATGGCGACCAACCCCAGCTCGCCTGGGTGCTGGAGGAGTCCTCCGGCAAGCTCCGTCTGTTGACCATCAACAAGCGTGAAATAAAACTGCCCACCCCCCGCCTGCTGCCCTGGCAGGGGCCCCTGCTGTCCGCCGACGCATCGCGCCAGGACATCCAGAACATCCTCAACGAACGCCAGGAGGCGCGCGGCGAGATTCAGGCGGGACTCGACGTCATGGAGATATGGGATCTGGCTCAGGGCGAGCTGGAATCCGCCCCCCTGACCTGGTTCGCCGACCTCGTATGGGAAGAATGGGACGCGGACCGGCTGGCCGCGCTTGGCAGGGCCATGCTCCAGGCCAAGACGCACTTCAAGTTCCGTCCGCCCGTTTTCGAGATATGGCCCGCCGAGAAAGTGGAGCAGAAGCTCAAGCTTCAGGCCGAGGAAAAGGAACGGGAGGCCATCACCGCCGCGGGCCAGACCATGCTCGGCGAGCTCTGGGCCGCCTATAGCCAGGGACGCAAGCCCCGTTTGCCGGAAATCACCCCGGACCTGACCAAGGGGCTGACCCGCATCCTCAGGGGCAAGGTGGGCGAGACCCTGGACGAGAACGACCGAAAAATCTGGACGGCCATATCCAAGGGATTGCCCGACACCCCGCATCTGGCGCTGCTCCTGGCTCAGACCTGGTCCATCCTGCCAGCCCACCACAACTACCACCTGGACGAGGCGGAATACGACTGGGGAAACGATTGGTCTGAATCCTTTTTGAGTGATATCAACGAGATAAAAAGTCGCTTTTCCAATCAAACCGAACTTCCCGAGATTGAGGATCTGGTCTCCATCGACGCCAGCACCACCCGGGACATTGATGACGCCTTCCGCATAGAAAAACACGGCGCCGGATACCGGCTGACCCTTGCTCTGGCCCGGCCGGAAGCCCATTGGGACTTCGGCTCGCCGCTCGACAAGGCGGTCCTGCACCGGGCAAGCAGTCTGTATCTGCCCGAAGGCACCAGCCACATGATGCCCGAGCAGTTGGGCACCAGCCAGTATTCCCTGCTGGAAGGCGAAGCGCGCCCTGCCCTGGTTACCGATTTCTTCCTTGCGGCCGACGGCACCCTGGAAAAGGTGGAGCCGCGAACGGCGTGGGTCCGGCTGGCAAAAAACACCACCTACGAAATAACGGACGCAGCCATCCGGGACCGGACGGACGAATCCCTGATGCTGGCCCACGACCTGGCGACCCGGCTCCTGGAACGGCGGCTGACTTCCGGCGCGTGCGTCATCCGCAGGCCCGAACCCATTGTCACCCTGGAGGGGAGCGGTGCGCAGACCTCGGTGCAAATCGAGATCAAGACGCCCAGCCCTCGCTCCGAGCTGGTCATCAGCGAATTCATGATCCTGGCCAACGCGGGCCTTGCCCGATGGGCGGCCGAACACGATGTGCCCCTGCTTCACCGGACGCAGGACATCGCCCTTCCGCCGGAAGCCGCTGGAATTTTTTCGGAACCGGCGGAAATACTGCGCTCGGTGAAACTGCTCCTGCCGCCGACCCTGGAAACCGCGCCCAAACGGCACGCGGCCCTGGGTGTCCCAGCCTATGCGCCCATCACCTCGCCCCTGCGCCGATACACCGATTTCGTGAACATGGCCCAGGTCTGCGCTTTTCTGAATTCCGGCCAGCCGAGACTCGACCGCGACGAACTGAACCAGCTCATCCCCCATCTGAACATGCGCATCCAGGCCGTGGGCGCGGTGCAGCGGTTCCGGCCCCGATACTGGAAGCTGGTCTACCTAGCCAAACGCCGCCGCGAATTTCAGCCCGCCGTGCTTGTGGACGAGACCGGGCCCATGGCCACGCTGGCCATGCCGCATCTCCAGGTCAACGTGCGCGCGCCGAAAAAGATGCTCGGAGACAAGCTCTACCCGGGGCAGAAATTCCTCATCAACTTCTCGCGCATCGACCCGCTGAACAACGAAATCAGACTGAGCGAAGCCCTGGAAGAGTAGACGCGGCTTCCATTATACCTGCAAAAACGCTACAACACGCAAAACTTGAGATCATAGCTGGAGAAATCACATGACGTTCATCTTCTGGATCCTGTTGGCCTATGTCCTCGGTTCCATCCCCTTTGGGCTGGTCATCGCCAAATCGGTGTGCAGCACCGACCCGAGGGAGAACGGCAGCAGAAACACCGGCGCCACCAACGTCGCCCGGCTGTGCGGCATGAAATACGGCATCGCGACCCTGGCCTGCGACGTGCTCAAGGGCCTCCTGCCCGTGGTCTTCGCGGCCTCCTGGATAGAATCGCCCTTCGCCTTGTCGCTGGTCGGCCTGGCGGCCATTCTGGGCCATGTCTTTTCCTGCTTCATGCACTTCAAGGGCGGCAAGGCCGTGGCCACCACCGTGGGCGTTTTCCTAGGGCTGGCCTTCTGGCCCGCGCTCATCGCCATCGCGCTGTGCCTGCTCATGGTCTGGCTCACCGGACACGTCTCCATGGGCTCCCTGACCTTCGCCCTGTCCCTGCCGGTGCTCATGCTCCTGTCCGGCAACCTTTCCTATATCCCGGTGGCCCTCGTCGTCATGCTCATCCTGTTCTGGCGGCACAAGGACAACATCCGGCGGTTGGCCCGGGGCGAGGAAAACCCCTGGCTGAAAAAGGAATAGCTTCGTGCGCCGAGCCTCCCCCAAACGGTACGCCGTCTACTCCATCGTGGCCTCCATCCTGACCCTGGTGCTGAAATTCGGCGCCTGGGGGATGACAGGTTCCGTCGGCCTGCTCTCGGATGCCACCGAGTCGCTGGTCAACCTGACCGCCGGAGTGCTCGCCCTGACAGCCATCACCATCGCCCTGCGACCGGCCGACGCGGACCATGCCTACGGCCACGGCAAGGCCGAATACTTCTCCAGCGGCATAGAGGGAGTGCTCATCATTGTTGCCGCCATCGGCATCGCCTATGCGGCCGTCATGCGCTTCCTCTCGCCGCAACCGCTGAACAACCTCGGCATTGGCCTGCTCCTGGCCCTGGTCTCCTCCCTCATCAATTTTCTCACAGCCCGGATCATGCTCCGGGCAGCCAAACGATTCGATTCCATCACCCTAGAGGCGGACGCCAAACATCTTCTCACCGACGTCTGGACCTCGGTGGGACTGGTGGCCGGGCTGGCCGTAATCATCGTCATGCCGGAATGGAAACTCCTGGACCCGATCATCGCCATAATCATGGCCGTGAACATCGTCTTCACGGGCGTAAACCTGCTCAAACGGTCCGTGGGCGGACTCATGGACGATTCCCTGCCCGACGAGGAACTCCAGCTCATCGCCAAGGCCATCCACAGCTACGCGGGCGACGAGTCCACCTTTCACGGGCTGCGCACGCGCAAATCCGGCCCCAGACGATTCATCGACTTCCATCTGGTTGTGCCCGGCTCCATGAGCGTGCACGATTCCCACGAGCTATGCGAGTTGATTGAGGAGCTGATCCACTCCAAATTGCCCAAAGCCGAAGTGACCATCCATGTGGAGCCGCTGGAAAGCGAAACCTCCTACGACGGCCATCAGGTGGGCGGCGAATGCGCGGCTTCCCTCGGCGGCCCGTGCATGGGTGTCGAGCGCGCCAAGAAAAAAGACTAGTTCACCTGCTTATCCCAGGGAAGATTGTCGAGAATGGCCTCGACCACCGGTTCCAGCGTGGGCCGGTCCACAGCCACCGCGGGAATGCCTTCGGGGTAGATGTTGCGCATGGTTTCCCGTCCTTCCTCGTCCAGCTTGTCCCACTTGTTCAGGACCAGGATGGACGGAATGGAGGAAAGGTCCATCTCGTCGAGAATGGCGCGAACCGCCTCGACCTGCTCTTCCACCTCGGGATGGGAGGCATCGCACACCTGCACCAGCAGATCGGCGGAATCCAACTCCTCCAAGGTGGCCTGGAACGCTTCCTTGAGGTCCGGCGGCAACCGGCGGATGAACCCGACGGTATCGGTCAGGACCACCTCGCGCTCCTCGGGAAAACGGATGCGGCGGCTTGTCGGGTCCAGGGTGGCGAAGAGCTTGTCCTCGGCCAGGACCTTGGACTGGGTCAAGGTGTTGAGCAGGGTCGACTTGCCCGCGTTGGTGTAGCCCACCAGGGAAACGATGGGCAGCCCGGCCTTGGCACGCCGTTCACGAGTCTGTGAACGATGCCTGCGGACCTGCTTCAGTTCGGCCTTGAGCCGGGTGAGCCGGTCGTTGGCCCTGCGGCGGTCGATCTCAAGCTTGGTTTCACCGGGCCCGCGCCCGCCGATGCCGCCCATGAGCCGGGACATGGCCCGGTTCTTACCCACCAGTCGCGGCAGGGTGTACTTGAGCTGGGCCATCTCCACCTGGAGCTTGCCCGACTTGGACGTGGCGTGCTGGGCGAAAATATCAAGAATAAGCTGAGTGCGGTCCAGGATCTTGCGCTCTGTGATCTCGGCCAGGTTGCGCATCTGGGTGGGCGAAAGCTCCTGATCGAAAATGATGATGGAGGCATTGGCCTGCAAGGCGCGGACTTCGAGCTCGGCCAGTTTGCCCTTGCCCATGATGAACTTGGGATTGCGCTTGCGCACCCGCTGGATCATGGTCCCGGCGGACACGATCCCGGCGGTGTCGGCCAGCTCGGCCAACTCGTCCAGGGAAAGCTCCTGCATCGGACGCGGGGTCTCGTCCACGCTGACCAGCAGAGCGCGATTCTCGTCCGTCCCGGTGCCCCGTCCGTCCGCCTGGCGGCCGAACTCGTCCTCAAGGGCGGTTGTGACGGCTCCGAGATCGTGTTCAAAGCGGTCCCAGCGCACGGGCGACAGCAGCTCGTAACTCTTCTCGTCGGGATTGGGCGGCAGCAGATGGGCGGCCTCCACGGAAACAGGCGCTCCCTCGCGCACGGTCAACACGGCCACGGAATCAAGCCGCAGGAAGACCATGTCCATGAGGTCCTCCTGGCTCAGGCTTTCGCCGGCCAGATGGGTATGCAGCAGCCGCAGGCCGCGCAGACGGCCGGAGCTCATACGGGCGCGCGGGAGTTCCGGAATGAAGATGGCGCGGTTGTCGCCCACCAGGACCATCTCGACTTTGCCCTGCCGGTCGATGAGCAATCCGATCTGACGGCCCGTTTCGCTCGACAGCTCGGCCAGTTCGCGGCCCTGCTCGGTGGTGTAGATCCCGGAAGTCGGGAACTGACGCTGATACAGCCGTGACAGCCGTTTGATATGGTTGGGCTTCAACCCTTGCAGGTTGCCCTTCGGTTTCTGGGCGATGACTACGCTCCCTGTTTGGCGGAATACTCGACTTCGGCCGAACGCCGAAGCTCTTCCCTTTTTACGATTAAGGGAGCGGAAGCCGGATAGCCGGCAAACTGCGCCGGTCCGGCCTCCGCCCCCTGAACCGCGGGTTGATTATGCACCCTCTTCCGCCGCGCGGCAATCCCCCTGACGCCGCGCGGCGGGGCGAAAACAACGTCTAGGCGTCGTTCTCGCTCAGGTACTTCGTAATCATGGCGTCGTACTCGCTGGTAAGCCTGAAGGTCAGGGTGGCCATCTCCTTACGGAAGGCGAGTGTCAGGCCGCCGTGCTCCTCGATCTCTTTCCGTACAGTCTCGTAGTACTTGGGATCGGGGACCACGCAGATGGAGTGGAAGTTCTTGGCGGTGGCCCGAAGCATGGTGGGACCGCCGATGTCGATCTGCTCAACCGCGGCCTTGAGGTCCAGGCCCTTGGCCACGGCGTCGGCGAAATTGTACAGATTGACGCAAACCAGATCGAACGGCTCGATGCCGAAGTCGCGCAGGGTTTCCATATGCGCCTCGTCATCCTTGTCGGCAAGGATGCCGCCGTGGATGTGCGGGTGCAGGGTCTTGACCCGGCCGCCCAGGATCTCGGGGAAATCGGTGACGTCGGACACCGAGGTGACGGGCAGACCGGCACCCTGCAGCATCTTCTTGGTGCCGCCGGTGGACACCAGCTCGCACCCCTGCTCAACCAGGAACTCGCCGAATTCGGCAAGACCGGTCTTGTCGGTCACTGAAAGGATAGCTCTCTTAACAGGCAACAGATTCATCGCAAACCTCACTTGATGTTTTGTGAGCCTGTGCCAGATTTGTTGCCCAAAGGCAAGGCGCGGAAGGCCACGGTTTCCGGCGAAAAACGGCCCATTACGCCGGTGTTTTTCCACAGGTGTTCAAAAAACATTGGTCCGCGATACCGAAAACTGCAAAAAAACCGAAAAACAACAGCTCGCGTCACAAGAAGATGAAAGACCGTTAAACATTCAACGGCCTGTCATTCCAGGAAAACGGAAAATAGCCGCAAGCAGGCAGCTTCAAAATGTGGGAAACAGGGCAACGGACCGATCTCGGAGAGAGCGGCCGCCAAACACGAAAAGACAAAAAGACCGATGCGGACACCCCGGGCGGAAAAATGTCCGTCATGCGGCCGACGGAGGCCTCAACGACAGAAAGGCTGACCCCCCGCCCCGCGGCAACAGGCTGCGGGGCGGGAAATCAACGGGAGGGGAGACCGTTGTCAGGACCGGATCTGTTCGAGCATTTCCTTGGCGGCATTGTGCTCGGGATCCTTTTCGAGGATGATCTCAAGCTGCTTGGCGGCCGCTTCGGTCTGCCCGGCGCAGACAAGGCATCCGGCCAGGGAGTAGCGCACTTCATGCTTGGCCGGGTCGATTTCAAGATAATTTTCGAGATGCGGGATGATCTCGCCGAGGCGGTTCAGCTCATGTCCGAGCCGGATCAGGCTGAACAGAGCGACCATGTTCTCGGGATTCATGCCGATGGCCTCGACAAACAGAGTGAAGGCTTCTTCCTTGTCGCCGTTCTCCATGCGAATGAGGCCGATCCCGGAAAGACTCTTATCCGAAGGCTCGATCTTGTGGGCCTTCCTGTACATGATCTCGGCATCGTTCAGATCGCCGCGCTGGACAGCGACGGTAGCCAGGCCGAGATACGGGTCGGGATGGACGCCGTTGGAGCCGACGGCCTTCTTGTAATACTCCTCGGCTTTGTCCAGCTCACCCATGAACAGGTAGCATTCGCCGAGTTCCTTGTTGATTTCGTAATCCAGATGACCACTCATAGTTCCCCTCCATTTCTCCTTTTCCCGGAGGGCCGGGCTGAAAAAAAATCCTTGGCCGATTCGGCCGAAATCGATCTAGCAATCAATGTGCCAAGAACCGGCAATCCAGTTCACGCCCATCGTAACAAAGGCAGCGTAACAATCTGTATTTATTTATATTCCAAGCAAACATCCAGGCATCCTGCGTAGCCTGGCACCTCCCTCGCGACGGACCAAAGGGAAGAATCTACCCGTGTTGCCGCCTAAAAAACGCGCCAAATTCCGACCCCCTGTCCGCAACTCTGACGCGCCGTCTTCCTTTTTTTAGCAATATCCAATAATCCCTGTTCCTTATCTGTTTGGAACGGGAGTTGCTTAGTCTTATGCGTTCCCGCCGGAAAATCATGCCTCCGCGGGACCGCAACGCCTACGCGAATGCAGGAGGATCAAGAAATGCGAGGACTTTTCGAGCACCAGCTCAACTTGACGGCGAAGGTCATGGACCTGCGCCTGGAACGTCAAAATATCGTCACGGGCAACATCGCCAACGTGAACACACCGGGCTACCGGGCCCGCCGCCTCGAATTCGAAGGCCGCCTGCAGGCCGCACTGAACCAGAACGCCCTGGGAAAACTCACCCGCACAGAGCAGTCGCATCTTCCCGCGACCTTTGATCCCGACGGCTTCAAGGGCGAGGGGTTGGACGATTTCCGGGCGCGCGAGGTCCACGGCATGGACCACGTGAATCTGGATAAGGAGATGGCCACGAACGCCAAGAACACCATGATGTACAACGCCTTGGCCTCGGTCATCAAAAAGAGTTTCGACGGCATGAACAAGGTCATTCAGGAAGGGAGCAAGTAAATGGATATCATGACAGCCCTGGACATAGGCGCATCCGGCCTCACGGCCCAGCGGGCGCAGCTCAACGTCATTTCCATGAACATGGCGAACATTCGGACCACCAAGACGGCCGAAGGCGGGCCGTACCAGCGTAAATCGGTCTCCTTCGAGGCCACCCCGGTATACTCGCCCTTCGACCAGGCCATGCAGGACCAACTCAACCGCAACCTGGAAGGCGTCAAGGTTCTGGGAGTGACCGCCGACCAGCGGCCCTTCAAGCAGGTCTACGAGCCCGATCACCCCGACGCCAACGACCAGGGCTACGTGTTCTACCCGGACATCAACGTGGTCGAGGAAATGGCCAACATGATGCAGGCCATGCGCGGATACGAGGCAAACGTCCAGACGATCCAGGCGGCCAAACAAATGTTTCAAAAAGCCCTCGTCATCGGACAGGGCTAGGGAAAAGGAGATAGCAAATGGTCGTCAAGAGCGTCGCCATCAACGCATACCAGAACGCCATGGACATCCGCCGCCGCACGGTGGACTCCACGGTCTCCGAAAGTCTCAAAAAGCCCCAGGAACCAGTCCGGAGCTTCAACGACACCCTCAAGACCTCTCTCGTCAAGGTCAACGACCTGCAAAGCGAGAAGAAGGTCATGATCGAGGAATTCGCGTCCGGCAAGAGCCAGAACGTGCATGAGCTGATGATCGCCATGCAGAAGGCGGGCATGGCCATGCAGATGACCGGTGCCGTCCGCAGCAAGGTCATGTCGGCGTACAAGGAAATCATGCAGATGCCGTTCTAGGCGTCGCCGCAACCCGTAGCAACACAGCCAACGCAAGCTGGAGAATAGAAGATGCCTCCGTTCGTCGCCGAATACTGGTCCAAAGCACAGGGTCTCTGGGCAGACCGCACCGCGTCACAACGAATCCTCATCGGCGGATTGGCCGCCGCAGTGATCGTTTCCTTCGCGCTGATGATCTACTGGATGAACAAACCCGACTACAGGGTCCTGATGACCAACCTCTACCCCGAGGACGCGTCCAGGATCGTGGCCATGCTCCAGGGCCAGAAGGAAAGCTACAAGCTTGAGGACAACGGCCGGACCATCAAGGTCCCGGCGGACAGGGTGTACGAGCTCAGGCTCAAGGTGGCGGGCGAAGGCAACCTGCACGGCCAGGGCATCGGCTTCGAAATCTTCGACGAGGTGCAGATCGGCCAGACCGACTTCGTCCAGCACGTCAACTACCAGCGCGCTCTACAAGGCGAGCTGGCCCGCACCATCACGGAATTTCCCCTCGTCGACAAGGCCAGGGTGCACCTGGTCATCCCGCAGAAGTCCCTGTTCATCGAGGACCAGATAGCGCCCTCGGCGTCCATCGTCCTGCAACTCAAGGGCGACGGCAAGCTCGAACCCGACGAGGTCACGGGCATCGTTAATCTGGTGTCCATGGCCGTGGAAGGCCTTGAGCCCAAGAACATCACGGTCACGGACATGAAGGGCCATCCCCTGTATACCCCGGAGGACGAGACCTCCGGCCTGGCCATGTCCAACGCCCAGCTCCTGTACAAGGCGGATGTGGAAGGCAAGCTGCAACGCCGCATTCTCGAACTTCTCGGCCCCGCCGTCGGTCCCGACAAGGTCATCGCCCGCGTCAACGCCGACCTTGATTTCAGCCAGCGCACCGTGCGCAAGGAGACCTACGACCCTGACGGCTCCGTGGTCCGCTCCGAGACCCGCAACGAGGAAACCACCCAGGGCGCGGCCTCGCTGGCCGGCGGCGAACCCGACGTCAACTTCCGGGGCGACGGCTTCACCGGGACCCAGACCACCCAGGACTCCACCCGCGAGTCCAGGACCACCAACTTCGAGATAAACAGGCAGGAAGAAAATATTATTACCCCGGTCGGGGAATTGAAACGTCTGACCGTTGCGGTTATCGTCGACGGGACGTGGGAGACGGACGCCGACGGCAACGCCGTCTACGCGCCCCGCTCCGCCGAGGAAATCAATCGCATCCGCACCCTGATCGAGAACGCGGTGGGCTTCGACTCCCAGCGCGGCGACACCATCGAGGTGAGCAACATCTCCTTCGGCGAACCGCAGTTGGCCGACGGCGACTCCCTCATGCGGACCATGCTGGAATACGCCCAGCGGCTGGGCAAGCCGTTCCTCAACGGCCTGCTGATCTTCCTCTTCCTCATCCTGGTCGTGCGGCCGGTGGTCATGGCCCTGATCCGGCCCCGCGTCGCCGAACAGGAAATCGAGGAAATGGCCGGACTGCCCGGCACCGAGCGCCTCGCCCTCGAAGAGGAAGAAATGGACGAGGAAGCCCTGGACACGTCCAGACGGCTCGAAAATGCCAAGAACCACGCGATTCAACTGTCCGACGAGAATATCGATCAGGCGGTCCACCTGCTCAAGACCTGGCTCACCCAGGAGGCATAAGAAATGGCAGATTTTACCGGCCCCCAGAAAACGGCCATCGTGCTCCTCGCCCTGGGCGAGAAGTTCACGGCGGAGGTATTCAAGCGCATGGAGCGTAACGAAATCGCCGCCGTATCGAAGGCCATGCTCGAAACCGACTCCGTGCCGAAGGAGGAAGTCCTGGAAGTCCTCAAGGAGTACAACGAGGCCCTGGCCTACGGCGCGGAACTTCTGGTGGGCGGTCCGGAACAGGTCAAGCGGCTGCTGACCCAGTCCCTGGACTCGGAAACGGCCAAGTACATCATGGATTCCCTGGACCTGGATACCGGCCCCACGCCGTTCCAGGAATTGGAAAACGTCAGCCCGCGCATCCTGGCGCAGATTCTCCGGAACGAGCATCCGCAGACCCTGGCTCTCATCCTGGGGCACCTGCACCCGGATCAGGCCGCCGAGCTTATCCAGAACCTCCCCGCGGGCGTACGCGCCGAAGTGCTCATGCGCCTCGCCAAGCTCGAAGCCGTGGCCGAGGAAATGCTTATGGAAGTCGACAAGGTCCTGCAAAGCCAGCTCATCGCCATGGGCGGCAAGGAAGGCAAGAAGGTCGGCGGTGTCAATTCCGTGGCGGAGATTCTCAACGCCGTGGACCGCAACACCGAGGAAGAGGTCCTCTCCGAGATCGAGGAGGAGTCCACCCAGATGGCCGAGGACATCCGCAACCTCATGTTCGTGTTCGAGGACGTCAAGAGCATCGACGACATCGCCATCCGCGAACTGCTCAAGGAGGTATCCAACGAGGACCTCACGGTCGCGCTCAAGGGCGCGAGCGAGGAACTGCGCGAGAAGTTCTTCAAGAACCTGTCCGAGCGCGCTTCGGCCATGATAAAGGAAGACCTGGAAATCATGCCGCCCAAGAAGCTCAGCGAGGTGGAGGCCGCGCAGCAGGCCATCGTCAAGACCGTCCGCCGTTTGGAGGACGAAGGCAAGATCGTCATCAGCCGAGGTGGCAGCGATGTCTTTATCTAAGCACCAGACACACCGCCCGCGCATGACGGGCAAGGTCGTGGTCGGCATGAATACGCCCGGCCCGGATGAAATGAGCATCCAGGAGCTGGAGGGCAAGCGCCAGCTCGTATGGGACGAGTCCACCAACGAGGAATATCTGGCCCGGGTGCGGGAAAAGGCCCGCGACGCGGCCAAGGAAATCAAGATGCTGGCCGAGCTCGAAGCCGAGGCGTTGCGCGCCACGGCCAGGCACGAAGGATTTGCGGCGGGCATGGCCGAGGCGCAGGAATTCGTGGACCAGCACATCAAGGATATCTCGGCCAAGGCCGAAGCCCTCTTCTCCCAGCTCGGAGCCCAGGGCGGCAACATTTACGAAGCCCGGCGAAAGGACATATCCCGGCTCATCCGGCTCGCCCTGCGCAAAACCCTCAAGGTCGAGCTGGACGAAAAACGCTCGGAGGCCCTGCGGGCGCTCATGACCCAGGCCCTGGAACGCATCGAGTCCCAGCGCCGCATCGAGATTCGCTGCAACCCGGAGGAAACCGCCGAGCTTGACGAGTTCGTCAAGACCATCCAGGACCGCAACCCCTCTCTTCAATACTGGAGCGTCAAGGGCGACCCCTCCATTCAAATGGGCGGCGTGGTCATCGAGGCCGACGAAGGCAAGGTGGACAACACCGTGGACACCCGCTGGAAGAGCGTGGAACCCCTCTTCGACCAGTTGGCCGAGCAGATCACGTCCGGAACCGGGGAGTAGCCATGGACGCGGACTCGAAGCTCACCCTTCTCGAAGAGCTCGATCCCTGCCAGACCTTCGGCAAGGTCACCAAGGTGGTCGGCCTCATCGCGGAGGGCCGTGGCATCAAGGCCCCCCTCGGCTCGGTCTGCTATCTTCTGCCGTCCGGGCACGACCCCATCCCCGCCGAGGTGGTCGGATTCCGCGACGGCGCGTGCCTGTTCATGCCCTACTCGGACATGCGCGGCATCGGCCCGGGCTCCCTGATCCAGAACGCGGCCACCCCGCCGCACATTCCGGTGGGTACGGCCATGCTGGGCCGCGCCGTGGACGCCTTTGGAAAGCCGCTCGACGGCAAGGGACCATTCCACGCCGAGGCTTTCGCCCCCCTGCATCGCGAACCGCCCAACCCGTTGGAGCGTCCGCGCATCGACAAACCCCTTGATGTGGGCATCCGCTCGGTGAACGCGCTTCTGACGCTCGGCAAGGGCCAGCGCGTCGGCATCATGGCCGGTTCCGGCGTTGGCAAATCCACCACCATGGGCATGATGGCCCGGTACACCAAGGCGGACATCAACGTCATCGCCCTGGTTGGCGAGCGCGGTCGTGAGGTGGTGGAATTCATGGAGCGCGACCTTGGTCCCGAAGGCATGGCCCGCAGCGTGCTCGTGGTGGCCACCTCGGACAAAAGCCCGCTCATCCGAATGCGCGCGGCCTACGCCGCAACGGCCATCGCCGAATTTTTCCGGGACCAGGGCAAGGACGTCCTGTTGATGATGGACTCGGTCACGCGTTTCGCCATGGCGGGACGCGAGGTCGGCCTGGCCGCGGGCGAACCGCCCACTCGCGGCGGCTATACCCCGTCCGTCTTCGCCCACCTGCCCCAGCTTCTGGAGCGCGCGGGCAAAAACCGCAAAGGGTCCATCACCGGAATCTATACGGTCCTGGTGGACGGCGACGACTTCACCGAGCCCATCGCGGACTCCACCCGCTCCATTCTGGACGGGCACATCGTCCTGACCCGCGAGTTGGCCGACATGGGCCACTACCCGGCCATCGACGTGCTCAAGTCCATCAGCCGTCTGCGAAGCGACATCACCACCAAACAGGCCCAAGCCGACGGCCGCACCCTGCTTCGGCATATGGCCACCTTCAAGCGCGTGGAGGATATGGTCAATATCGGAGCGTACCAGAAGGGAGCCAACGCCGAGGTGGACAAGGCCATCGCCATGGTCGGCCCCATCAACAATTTTCTGCGCCAACTCGTCGATGAACAGGAGACCCTGGACGGGGCCTTCAAGGCCATGCATGAGCTGGTGGCCGATGAGACGAATCCCGCTCAGCAGTCGGCTTCGCAGGGCAAGGCCAATTCAAGGCAACAGCTCAAGAAGGTCAACCGCAAGAACGGTCAGAACCCGGCCAACATCAAGATGAAAGTCCGCTAGAATATCCCGAGAAATTTCTTCCGCTCCGGCTTGCCGGACTCCGGCTCGTCGTCACAGCACGATTTGTCCAGAGCGGAGCCCACGCCCTTGACCACATTCTTCATGCCGCCCAGAACCGTGCCCACGGTATCGACCACCACCCCGCCGAGGGACTTCACATACTCCGAAATCGAAACCCAATACCGGGGCTTGTCGATGGTTCCGGTCACGCGGATGGGAACCATGACACCGAAAAGCTCATGGGAGGACTTGCCGCCCTGGCCAGAGGCCGTGGGCACCAGCTTGGCCTTGACTATGTAGTCGATCTGGCGCGTAACCAGAGAAAGGGCCCCGTGCCCGTCGGCGCGGAGGCCCGGAGCCTTGACCTCCAGGTCCCGGTTATTGACCACGCCGTTGGCAACCGTGCCGGTGCCGGTGATGGAACCGAATCTGGTGGAGTCGGTCTGCTCGGCTTCCACCGTGCCCTGCTTGTTCTTGGAAGACACTGTGGTCCGGGTCATGCGCGTCAAATCAACGCCGGGGAACACGCCGTCCGACAGGCTGAAGGAAAATTTACCGCCCAAGGTGGCGAGCAGGTCGCGCATCCGCTCGCCCTGCGCGCTCAAAGTCGATTCATAATCGGCAATCCCGGCGTATTCGGCCGTGCCGGTCACATCCTTGGACAACCCGGCCACATCGAGCCGCTCCACGTGGATGCCGGTTTCAACCACAGGCGCACCCTTGCTTGCGTCAGCAGTGAAAGTCGCCTTGAGAGTTCCCCCATAGGCCGAAGCCGAAAGGGGGCCTACGGTCAGCACACCGTTCCCGCCCTTTGCCGCCGCCGACACTTCGCTGAAATTCGCACCACCGACCTTGAGCCGGGCCACCTTGACGTCCATATCGAAATCCAGCCGTCGAAGGACATCCGCAGGCAGAACCATATCATCCAACTGGCCGGACTTGGCCCGTTCCTGGGACACGGCCCCCTTTTCCGCGTGATCGGACGGCAAATAGCGGTCCAGATCAATGTCGCCCGCGTCCACCTGCGCCTCCCAGCGGGGCCACTTGCCGCCCCGCTTCACCATCGCGCGTCCCACTATGCGGGTTCCATCCACCGAAAGCTCCATGTCCTCCAATGCCAGGCGTCCGGTCTCTAAATCCACCCGGCACGTGCCGCCCACCTTGGTCAAGGCCTTGGGATCGGCCGTGTTGAGCGCATCCCCACCCAACGCGGTCATCACCGTTCGCAGGTTCGCCGGTTTCAACGTAAGGTTGGCCGTAACCGCCGATAACTTATCCGTAATCCCCTTGATGGTGCCGTCGGCAAGCAAGGTGGCCCCGTAGGCCGAGCATTCGAGCCCCGTCACCTGAGCGGTCTCCTTGTTGAAATCGAGGGCCAGGAACTGAAAGGACAGCAAGCCGTCCACGCTTCCGCCCGGTATGGCGTCGCCCACGGCCTTGACCGCCACGCGCATGTCCATATGGCCGTATTCACGATTGGCGAGATCAAAGGAAGACTGTCCCTCAAGACTCATGGACCCTTTGGCGTCGGGATTCCGGCAGTCGAAGTCGACGTTCACCTTCACCGGAAACAGACCGCCCCGGCTGATACGGCCGGTGGTCACATCCATGCCCCGCAGGATAAACCAGGTTTTCGCCTTCCGGTCGTCCCAGGTAAGGCCGCCCCCGGTTACGGTCACGCCCGCCACATCCAGATCGAAGGCGTCTTTTCCGGCGCTCTGCACAGCATCAGCCTGTTTGCGTCCCACGAGATCATCCCAATTGGACCTGCCCTGCTCATCGCGGCCGAGATTCAGGACCGGGCCGTCGAGCACGAGCTGACCGAACCGAATCTTTCCCATGAACAAAGGCAGGATGCGCACAGTCACACGGGCCGCACGCACCGAAGCCATGGGCTCGGGACCGAACCCTTGGGCGTTGCTCAGAGAAAGCCCGCCCAAGGTGACGCCCAGCCCAGGAAAAAACGTCAGGCCGATGTCGCCATCGAACGTCAGCACCCGGCCGGTCTCCTTGAGCACGGCCTCGCTAATGCGTTCCTTGTAGTCGTTGGGATTGAAGACAGCCACGAAAACCAGGGCGGAAACGACGAATAGCGCCAGGCATACGCCCAGGCCGATCAGTCCGAATTTCAGGAAGTTGCCCATGGTCCGCCCCCTCGCGGGATGGCCCCGCAGCCTAGCGTCTCAGGAGATTGCGAATAGCCAGCAAATCGTCCCGAACTTCCGCCAGAATATGGGCTTGTTCGCGACTGCGCAATTTTTTCTTGGCCCCGTCTATGGTCAGGCCCTCGTCGTAAAGAAGCCGTTTTATTTCACGAATGATTTCCAGGTGCTCTTCGGTGTACAAACGCTGACCGCTCTCGGTCCGAATGGGATCGATCTCGTCGAACTCCCCTTCCCAAAAGCGGAGCACGTAGGTCTTGACCCCAATCTCCTTGGCGGCCTGCCCGATCTTGTACCGCTTGAAGTCCTGCAAATCTTCCATTTCTTATTTCTACCAAATACCCACGCCGCATTCAACCGTGTTCCGGAGAAGATACGAGCCTTCTTTCGCTTTCCAAATTTACTTCCGATTCGTTTAGATGGGAAAGGGAAATCGTCTCTCGAACAAGCGCCGCCACGACGCAAGCATTCCTCCCATGACACACTGAAACGCCCCCCGGCTCTCCCATGAAAAAAAGGCCCCGTTCCTTTGGGAGCGGGGCCTTTGACAGCATATTCGTTGCTTCTAGAACCGAATGGGCAGGCTCTTTTCGAGGGCCGCCAGAATCTTCTGGTGTTCCTTGTCGACCTGCTTGTCCTTGAGGGTCTTGGTGGGCGAGCGGTACGTCAGCCGGAAGGAGAGGTTGCGTTCCTCCTCCTGTCCCTCAGGAACGAACTCGGCCACCAGCTCGACGGATTCGAGAATGCTCACGCCCGCGCCAAGGATGGTCTCGCGGATGGCGTCGGCACCCAGCGTCACCGGGCCGATGACGGTCACGTCACGGCGGCTGGGCGGGAAGACCGGCAGCGGCTGGAAGTTGATCTTGTGAGCGTCGGCCATGTCGCGCAGGCCGTCCAGATTGAAGTCGGCCATCCAGACGTCCTTGCGGGCGTGATAGTAGTCGGCCATTTCCTCACGAACCCGTCCGACAAGGCCCACGGCCTGACCGGACACGCTCACCTGCACGCAGGGTTCGAGATAGGGATGTCCGCCTTCAGCCAGGGTGAAAACCGGGGCTTCGAGCTTGAAGGTGTCGGCGAGCAGATGCTCCACCAAGCCCTTGATATCCAGATAATCCACGTCGCCCTGGGTCCAGGGCCATTCCTGGGCATGGCGGGGTCCATAGAGCAGGATGCCCAGCCGGGACTGCTCGCGGGTCTCGGTCTCGGAGGTCTCGTCGTGCACAAACTGCTTGGCGACTTCGAACAGGCGGATATGATGGTTGCCTTGGGCCAGATTGTTCTTGAGCGCATTCAGCAGCCCGGGGGCCAGCTCGGTACGCATGACGTTCTGTTCCTCGGACAGGGGGTTGGCGATGAAGACCCGCCCCTCTTCGGAAAGATTGAGCCGGTCGAGATCGTCGGAGCCCGTGAAGCTGTAGTTGATCGCCTCGTTCAGCCCCACGCCGCGTCCCCAGAATTTGACGCGCTTGATAAAGTCGTACACCGGGGTGCCTTCCGCGCTCTCCAGGGACTTTGCCACCTTGGGCAGCACTGCCGGGATGCGGTCCAGCCCGTAGACGCGGCCCACTTCCTCGTACAGGTCCACCTCGCGCTCAAGGTCGAGGCGATGGGACGGGGAGGACACGGTCCAGTTTTCCGGGTCGGTGTCGTCGACCGCGCACCCTTCAAGCACAAAGACCTTTTTGGCGAAATCCGGCTCCAGGTCGAGGCCGAGCAGGGACATGCACCGCTTGTGACGATAGCCGTGGGAGCGATCCTGCCACGGACACGGCTCGGCTGTGGCCACGCCGGAAACAACCGTGCCGCCGGAGGTCTCCGCCATGAGCTGGGCCGCGCGGTCCTGGGCGAACCGGGTCATGACCTGGTCAACGCCGCGTTCGAACCGGTAGGAGGCTTCGGAGGGCAGGGACAGCCTGCGGGCGGTCTTGCGAACGGTGCCGGGACGGAACACGGCGGCTTCGAGCAAGACGTTGCTCGATCCGGCTCCCATCTCGGAATTCAGGCCGCCCATGACGCCTGCCAGGGCGATGGGCTTGACGCCGTCCCAGACGAGCAGATCTTTGGCGGTGAGCGTACGCTCGACGTTATCCAGAGTAGTGAACTTCATGCCGTCCGTGGCCGGGGCGACGCGGACGGTCGCCTTCTCGATCAGGTCGAAGTCGAAGGAATGCAGGGGCTGGCCCAGCTCGAACATGATGAAGTTGGTCACGTCGACGATATTGGAAATGGGACGCTGGCCCAAGGCGAGGAGCTTGAAACGCATCCAGTCGGGTGCCTTCCGAGTCTGCACGCCCTTGATGAGCCGCGCGTGGTAGGCCGGGCACAGCTCGGGGTCGTCAATGACGATCCGGACATCGTCGACGGCATTGCCGCCCCCTTCCACCAGATTGAGCTCGGGCAGGGTCAGGGGAAGATCGAACGCAAGCGCGGTCTCGCGGGCGAAGCCGAGAATGGAAAGGCAGTCGGCGCGGTTCGGAGTGATGTCGAAGTCAAAAACAACCCTTTCGAGGTTCAGGGCGTCCACAAGCTTGTCGCCCGCCTTGAACGAGTCGTCGAGCACCCAGATGCCTTCATGATCCTCGGAGAGGCCCAACTCGCGCTCGGAGCAGATCATGCCCATGGACTTGACGCCCCGGAGCTTGGCCTTCTTGATCTTCATGCCGTCGGGCATGGTCGTGCCCACCATGGCCACGGGCACCTTCTGGCCCTTGCCCACGTTGGGAGCGCCGCACACGATGGTCAGGGTCTCGGGACCACCGACATCCACGGTACAGACCGACAAATGGTCCGACTCGGGATGGGATTCGCGCTCGACGACATGGCCGACCACGATATCCTGGATAGATTCAAAGGGATCAATGATGCCGTCCAGCTCCAGTCCGAGCATGGTCAGCTTGTCCCCGAGAACCTGGATGTCTCCCTCGTAGGGAACAAATTCACGCAACCAATTCAAGCTAACTAACATGAGTGCCTCCGGCAGCCGAATCAAGGAAGAGACGCCCTTTTCGCAAAGGGTTTGCCCCCTGTCCCCCGGCCCGCCATCCCCTTCCCTTTCCGGGCTGCCCGCGCACGCGGACACACAGTCGGAGGGAGGTGGAAAAGTTGTCTTCGTAGGGTGCGAGCTTCGTGAAGCTCAATATGTCAATGGGGCGCACGAAAAGCTTCAGCTCTTCGTGCGCCACGCAAAATCTAGGCGAACTGTTCCAGGAAGCGGACGTCGTTCTCGAAGAACATGCGCAGGTCGTTGATACCGTACTTCAGCATGGCCACGCGCTCGACGCCGAGCCCGAAGGCGAAGCCCGTGTAGACTTCGGGGTCGTACCCCACGGACTTGAACACGTTGGGATCAACCATGCCGCAGCCCAGAATCTCGACCCAGCCCGTGCCCTTGCACACCCGGCAGGTCTTGCCGTCGGTCTCGCCCTTGCCGCCGCACATGACGCAGGAAATATCCACCTCGGCCGAAGGCTCGGTGAACGGGAAGAAACTCGGACGGAAGCGAACTTCGGTCCGGGGACCGAAAACCTTGCGCACGAACACGGTCAGGGTGCCGCGGAGGTCGCCCATGGAAACATTGCGGTCGACCAGCAGCCCCTCGATCTGGTGGAACATGGGGGTGTGGGTCAGGTCCGAGTCGCGGCGGTAGACCTTGCCCGGCGCGATAACGGCCACGGGGGGCTTGCGCTTGAGCATACTGCGGATCTGCATTCCCGAGGTATGGGTCCGCAGGACGATCTTGTCCGACACGTACAAGGTGTCCTGCATGTCACGGGCCGGATGGTCCGGCGGCATGTTCAGGGCCTCGAAATTGTGCCAGTCGTTTTCCACCTCGGGACCGGCCGCGTGCTCGAAGCCGAGCCCGACCAGGATGGAGGCGATTTCGTCCATGACCAAAGTCACGGGATGCAGGGAACCGGCCCACGGCTTGCGGCCCGGCATGGAAGGATCAAAGCGCGACAGAGCCTGGCCGGACTCTGCCACATGCAGCTCGGCCTCCCAGGCGTCCATCATGCCGGTGACGGCCTGCTTGACCTCGTTGGCCTTCTTGCCCGCGACGGGTTTGTCGGCGACGTCGAGCTTGCCGAGGCGGCCCATGATCTGGGCGAGCTTCCCCTTCCGGCCCAGGAACTCTATGCGGAGTTCCTCCAGTTCCTTTAACGAACAAGCCTGGCCCTTGCGCGAAGCGCAATCCTGGGCCAGGCTGTCGAGTCCTTCCAGGAAGGACTTCAATTCATTACTCACTTTTTAGCTCACTTTGGCCTTGGCTGCCTCTGCGATCTTGGCGAACACCTGCGGGTCGCGCACTGCCATATCCGCCAGAACCTTGCGGTTCAGTTCGATGCCGGCCTTCTTGAGGCCATCCATCAAGCGGCTGTAGGACATGCCGTTGATGCGGGCGGCGGCGTTGATGCGCATGATCCACAGCTTCCGGAACTCGCGCTTCTTGCGCTTCCGGTCCTTGTAGGAATGGCACAGAGCCTTTTCCACGCGCTCACGAGCGGTGCGGTACAGGCGGGAACCTGCGCCGCGATAACCCTTGGCCATTTTCAGATATTTGTTGTGACGCCGCTTGGCGGCAACTCCACGCTTTACTCTCATGGTAAAACCTCCATCGCTTCTGCTACCTCCCGGGCCGGACGGACTCCCCCGGCGAGGTGGATTGCTTTATAGGTTGAAAGAAATCAACGGGCATCTCGTCTGGGTCGAATCTGCGAACGTGCGAGCCGGGGCCTTTCCCCGCCTCTCTTTATACGCCGCCGACAGACCTAATCAGGCGGATTGCTAGCCGTTGGGCAACTGACGACGAACAGCCTTCATGTTGGTAGAGTCCACGGTGGTGGACTGGCCCAGGCGACGCTTTCTCTTGGCATTCTTCTTAGTCAGAATGTGCCGGAGATTCTTACGGCGGCGCTTGAACTTACCGGTAGCGGTCTTGGAAAACCGCTTGGCGGCTGCACGGCGGGTTTTGATCTTAGGCATAGTATCCTCCTAGAAAGGGACAGGTGGTCCCTCGCGAGTATCTATTTTTTCACCGGAGCGAGCATCATTGTCATGGTCCGTCCTTCCGACATGGGCTTGCTCTCGACTTTGGCTAAATCTTGCGTGTCCACTACTACCCGTTCGAGCATGGCAAGCCCGCGGTCCTTGTGGACTATTTCACGTCCCCGGAAGAAAATGGTAACCTTGCAACGGTCGCCGCCCTCCAGAAACTTGACGATTTTCTTGAGCTTGGTCTGGTAATCGTGCTCATCGGTCTTGGGCCGGAACTTGACTTCCTTGATCTTGATTACGGTCTGTTTCTTTTTGGCTTCCTGCAACTTTTTCTGCTGCTGGTACTTGAACTTGCCATAATCCATGATCTTGCAGACCGGCGGGTCGGCGTTGGGCGCGACCTCCACGAGATCAAGACCCTTTTCCCGTGCGCGATCAAGCGCGTCGCGGGTTGCCATTACACCAAGCTGCTCACCGTCATCATCCACGACCCGCACCTTGGGGATGCGAATCCTTTCGTTGCGCCTAACCAGGTCTTCCCTCTTCTGGTCCCGGCGGATATTACCCCGAAAAGCTATAACTCATTCCTCCTGCTTTGAAGGGCGCCGTTGCAGCATCAAGAATCAACTGCGCAGCTTCCTCCAGTGTCACCATCCCGGGGTCCTCTCCGTCTCTTGAACGGATGTTGACGCACCCGGCCTCAACCTCTTTGTCACCGATTACCAACATGTACGGGATCTTCTCAACCTGAGCTTCCCGTATCTTGTAGCCGAGCTTCTCGTTGCGGGTGTCCGCTTCGACGCGGATGCCCTTGGAGACAAAGAACGCTTCGGCTTTCTTAACAAAATCAAGTTGCGAGTCAGTCACGTTCAACAAACGCGCCTGAACCGGAGCCAGCCACACAGGATACGCGCCCGCACAATGCTCCGTGAGCACGCCGATGAAGCGTTCGATGGAGCCGAGCATGGCGCGATGGATCATCACAGGCCGGTGCCTCTCGCCGTCCTCGCCGACATATACTATGTCAAAGCGCTCTGGCAAGGTGAAATCCACTTGAATCGTGCCGCACTGCCAACTCCGTCCGATGGAGTCGCGCAGATGGAAATCGATCTTCGGGCCGTAAAACGCGCCGTCGCCCTCGTTGATGGCATACGGCATACCCGATTTGTCCAGCGCCTGACGCAGTCCCTCGGTGGCCAGCTCCCAATCCGAATCCGAACCGATGGACTTCTCCGGTCGGGTGGACAGCTCCACATCGAACTCGTAATTGAACAGTGCGTAGATGTCCTGGTAGAACTTTATCAGATTGAGGATTTCCTCCTCCACCTGATCCGGGCGGCAGATGAGATGCGCGTCGTCCTGGGTGAAGGTGCGCACGCGCATCAGACCGTGGAGCACGCCGGACTTCTCGTGACGATGAACCACGCCCAGTTCGAAGTAGCGCTGGGGGAGATCGCGGTAGCTCATGATTTTCCGTTTGTAGATAATCATGTGCGCCAGGCAGTTCATGGGCTTGATGCCGTAAGCCTGCTCGTCGATCTCCGTGAAATACATGTTTTCGCGGTAGTTGTCGTAGTGGCCGGACTTCTCCCACAGCTCCCGCTTGAGGATGATCGGTCCTTGGACAAGCTCATAACCGCGCTTGAGGTGCTCCTTGCGTTCGAAGTCCTCAAGAATGGTCCGCAGCAACATGCCGCGCGGATGCCACAGGGACATCCCCGGACCGACCTCATCGCTGAAGGAGAACAGGTCGAGCTGCTTGCCGAGCTTGCGGTGATCGCGCTTCTTGGCCTCCTCCAACCGGGTCAGATACTGCTTGAGCGCCTTGGGGTTCTCCCAGGCGGTGCCGTAAATGCGCTGGAGTTGCTTGTTCTTCTCGTCGCCGCGCCAGTAGGCTCCGGCCACGGAAAGCAGCTTGAACGCCTTGATCTGGCCAGTGCGGGCGACATGCGGGCCGCGGCACAGGTCGGCGAAGTCGCCGTGAGTGTAGATGGAAAATTCGTCGCCGCCCAGGTCGTCCATGATCTCGGACTTGTAGGTCTCGCCCTTGGCCTCGAACATCTTCTTGGCATCGGCCTTGGACATGACCGTCCGCGAGAACTCCTTGTTCGCGCCCACCGAAGAGAGCATCTCCTTCTCGATGGCTTCCAGATCCTCGGGAGTGAACGGACGTTCGTAGTCGAAGTCGTAGTAGAATCCGTCGGCGATGGAGGGGCCGATGGTCACCTTGGCGGTGGGAAACAGCTTCTTGACGGCTTCAGCCATAACATGAGCTGCGGAATGGCGAATGATGTTGAGCCCTTCCTCGCTATCGGCGAAGACGGGCTCGATGGTAGTGCAGGTACCGGCAACGGGAGTGGTCAGGTCGACGGTCGCATCACCGCACTTGGCGGCCACGACGTTCTTGAACTGTTTTTTGGACAACCCTTCCTGAAGGGCGTCGGCGCAGATGGCGCCGTCTGCCAATTCAACCTGTTTACCGGAGATATCAACCAACACTTCGTTTCTCCCTTGTCCGGCGGGGCCGCCGGAACATTATGGCGCGCCAAATTGCGACGCCGTGAAATACCTGACCCGATCCGCAGGCTGCGGTTCACATCCGCCAAGGGGAATAGGTAGGGATGGAACCCGGGGCCGTCAAGGGCGACGGCACAGTTCGGCGTTCTTGCCTGCTTCCTCAAAAAATGAAAGGGAGGCACTAGGCCTCCCTTTCGGGGATGTTCTGGTAGGCGCGGAGGGATTTGAACCCACGACCCTTTGCACGTCAAGCAAATGCTCTCCCCCTGAGCTACGCGCCTTCACGTCGAAGCGGAGTGGAAAGTATATGGAGGGCGGTCAGTTGTCAAGCACGATGTGTAATTTTTTTCGTTTTCTCTGACCATCTTTTCGCCCTTTCCCCGCAAACCCTTTACTGCCGCCATTTCCTCGGTGTCGAAAGTGGCGCAACCTTCTCATTTCACGTATTTAAAAAGGAACCGCAACCAAAGGAAAAGCATGAAGCCGATAGAAATTTCTCCGACAATCACGGTCAAGGATCTGGCCCCTGCCCGTTCGTTTTACACTACCCACCTGAACGGCCGCCTGGTTTTCGACTGCGGCTGGTACATCGGGCTCGCGTTCGGCGAGAACGGCCCCACTCTGCATTTCATGCAGCCGCAGTCCCCGGAACACCAGCCGTACAGTGGCGGCCTGACCTGCAATCTCAAGCTGGGGAGCGCGTCCGAGGTCGATAAGGCGCACGACCGCCTGGCCCGGGCCGGGTTGCCCATCGTCATGCCGCTGGAGGACCATCCCTGGGGCGACAGGGGGTTCTGCACCCTCGACCCCTACGGCGTGGCCCTCTATGTCTATGTGGATATCGAGCCGAGCGAGGAATTCAGGAAATATCATTTATAAGTAATACACCAAACAAAAGGGCCACCCTCAAGGGCGGCCCGCTGTTTTCAAGATCATTCGGCGACGGCTACTTGAGATCCTCAAGGGCGTTGCGCACCAGTTCGCCCACGGTGGTATCGACGAGCTCGCGATGAAGGAACGTGCGAATCTCGACGGGATCGTTCGCGAGGGCTTCCATCTTGGCTCTGGCCCCTTCGGCCTTGATGAGCCCAAGGACGCTGGCGGCATAGGCGCGGTTGTAGGGATCGAGATCGTCCAAGGCGGCCACGAGATACTTTTCGCCGTGGGCCACCAACTCGGGACGGGTCGCGGCCAGACGGGCCAGCCCCCAGTAGACGTCCCGCCTCAGCTCCGGGTGGTCCAGGAAATTACCGTCGCACTCTTCGTCGCAGAATATGTAGGAAGCCAGGATTTTATGGAACTCCTTGGCGATACGCTCGCTGTTGACCATGGCCTCGCCCATGAAATGGGGAATTCCCCAGCCGAGGTTGCCCGACTCCTCATTCATGTACCACATGAGCGTACGCATGAGGATACGGGCCTTCTCCATGGACGCCTCGGCCATACGCGCGGCGGTCAGACCGAAGGCCGTGGCGGAACGCCAGCGCACGGTCTCCAGCCGATCCAAACGCAGGCTCAGAAGCGGCGGGACAAGGTCCACGGGACGGAAATCATCAAGCTCGACAAGCCGGGCCTGCCAATCGTCGTCTGCCAGGATATCGTGAACGGCCTTTTTGATGCTGCGGAATCTGGACATGCAATCCTCCAAGAAAAAAGGGAGCCGTCAATGGACAGCTCCCTTGATATAATCATCTTTTCGGCTTGGGCAACAGGAACGGTTCTTATTTCGCGACCTGATCCTGTACTTCCTTCTTGAAATCCGCCGGGACTTCGAAACCGGACTCCTCGGCCCGCTCGATACAGGTGGCCGCCTCGGCCCAGTTGCCGCGCTCGGCCTCGATGATAGCCTTGTTGTTCCAGCCGGGGCCGAAATGGCTGTGTTTTTCGAGGAGCGTCTTGAGGACCTGGTCCGCCTCCTCGAAGTCGCCCATGGCGATGAGCACGCTGGACATGGTCGCCCGGGCCTGGGCGAACTCGGGATCGAGCTTCAGGGCCTTCTTCAGGGACTTGTGCGCCTTGTCGTTGTCGCCCTGCTGCATGTAGACGAAGCCGATGTTGCCCCAGGGCACGGCGAAGAACGGCCGCTGCTGGGTGGCCTGAACATTGTAGCTCAGGCAGGAATCCATGTCGCCGCGCTGCAGGGCGATGCCGCCGAGCTGGACATAAGCTTCCGCCATGCGCGGAGAATGGGCCACGGCGTCCAGGAACTCGCGCTCGGCCTCCACAAAGTCGCGGCGGGAAAGATAGGCCACGCCCAGATTGTAGTGGGTGTTGCCGCAACTGGGGTTGTCGCGCAGCTTGGACTTGAGATCGGCAATGTAATCATCGATATTGTCGAATTGTTCCATGTAAATATCCTCGCTTTATGGCTCGACGCCGTGTTTCTTGCAGTGCTCAGCGTACCAGAGACAGAATTCGTAAACGGGCCGAACCTTCTCGAAGTTCATGACCAGCATGACGTTGAACTCGTTGACCTGGTCGATGTATTCCTGATTCAAATTCCTGCCGGACTGCAGGATGAAAAGCTGGGTCAACTGCGCCTGGGTCAGGCCGGTCTTCTCCACGCGGATGTCGATGGGATCGAACGGAGCCGCGAACGGGTCCCAGTTCTCGTAGCCAAGGCGGTCAACGAACTTGCGCCGCCGGGGCGACATCTTCTCGTACATATGCCGCTTGCGGGTCTCGATCTCGTGATCCGGCATTTCCTCAAAATTGACGGTCTTGGTCATAGGCTATTCCTTGCCGCCAAGCACGATGGACTCGCCGCAGGTCTCGCAGGAGGACTTGGATTCGGTGCAGGAGGCGCAGGCTGCGGATTTGCCAGGGCCCTTGGCGGCCGCCGGAGCGATGATTTCGCGCGGCTTATCCTCTTCCTCCGGGCTCGTCTCACGCAGATTGGTCTTCTCGCCCACTCCGAGATACGTCTCGTCGTACTCCGTGACGATGGCCATGGACACGGGCAGCAGCATCTCGCCCAGCTCGCGGAACCGGGAGCCTACGCCGGTCTGGATTTCCTTGCCGATGGCCAGGAGCCTGTCCAGAATGATGTCCATATTCACGGTGGGGTACTTTTCACCGCCCTTGAACCCGGTCTTGTTGCAGGTGTGGGCCTCGCCGCCGATGGAGGTGGGCACGCCGTACAGCCGGCATGTGATGGGCCGGCTCTCGTAAATGGAGCAGAGATCGTTGTCGTCCAGCATGGGACAGCGCACCCGGGCCTTGGCCACTTCGAGAAGGATGTCGTTGACCGGACGTCCTTCCTGGCTCGCCTTGAAGACCTTGCGCTTGAGCTTGTGGATCTGGCGGTCGGCCTTGTCGGCCCGGTCCAGAATCGCCGAACGCTCCATGCCGGAAAATTTCTCGTTGAACTTTGCGTTGATGTACATGGCCTCGACCAGCGTCACATCAAACAGGGCGTAGCAACAGTCGCTGCACCCCTTGCCGCATTTGACCAGGTCCGGCATCTCGGTTTCAAATTTCTTGAAGACCGCATCGACCTCGGCCACGATGGCTTCGTATTTTTCGAAATACTCGGTAAAATCAAGGGCCATTCTGTCTGCTCCTGGACCGGCCCGGCGGAGACGCCGGCCATGGGTGTGGTTGCTCAGACCAATTAAGTCTTGAATCGACGCCGTCAACCGGCGGCCCGTAAAAAAAGGGCCGGGGTTGCCGGAAGGGAAGATGAGACTATCCCCGACAACGGCTCCGGCGCCGAAAAGGCCGAACCCGGAACGTTTTCCCGCGACCGCGACCCTCTGCGCGGCCACTCTTCCGGCGGCCTCAAAATGGAACGGGAGCGTCGGATACCCGCCGCTCCCGTAACCATATCAAATCGTGAAGACTAGTTTTCTTCGACGGTGATGGCGTCGTTCTCACAGACCTCGACGCAGGACTCACAACCGAGACATTCGTCTTCGTTGACCGCAACGGCCTTGCCGTCCTGAAGTTCGTAAACTTCAACGGGGCAAACGTCCACGCATTCGCCGTCGCCGGTGCACTTGTCGGTGTCGATAGTGATAGTGTAGCCCATTTTTCCCTCCAGAAAATAATTTGGGATGCCCGCCGTATGCGGGGACTGTTTCGCGCGCTGCCCTTTTGGCCTGCGACCGGGGCGAGACACGACATTTCTAAGTACGTTTCCGACCAAGCAGGCCGGACACGAACTTGCTGATATATTCATGCCAGCCCTGTGTCAAGACATGAAAGCGCTTTTCAAAAGTCCTACAAAATCGTGTTTTCCCCGACCGCTTGTAGTGCGGCCCGGAGTCGTTTACTCTGGCTGCCTCAAATACCGTTCGTAACCAATAAGAGGTACCCATATGTTCACCGAAAACGAATTGAAAAAATATGCCGAGACCCTGTGGTGGGGTCTGTCCACCGCACGCACCGAGCCATACGCGCCCGGCGACTTCGTGCTGCTGCGCTTCGACACCGACGCCATGCCTCTGGCCGACGCCATGTACGACCTGCTCATAGAGAAAGGGATCAACCCCATCCCCCGCCAAAACCTGACCCCGCACATGGAGCTTTCCTTCTATGGAAAGAGCGACGAAAACCAGCTCACGGCCATCGCGGCGGGCGAAAAGGAATTCGTCGGCGGACTCAACGGGCTCATCTCCCTTATCGCGCCAGCCTCCCTGACGCATCTTCAGGACGTCGACTCCAAGCGCATCGGACAGGCAGCCGTGGCCCGCAAATTCATGCGCGACATCATGGAAAAACGCGAACAGTCCGGCGACTTCGGCTGGACCCTTTGCATCTACCCCACCCCGGCACTGGCCAAGGCGGCGGGATTGTCCATGGACGAATTCAAGGCCCAGGTCGTCAAGGCGTGCTATCTTGACGACGACAACCCGCCCGCCCGCTGGAACGAGATTTTCGAGAAGAGCCAGAAAGTCAAGGCATGGCTCAACGCGCTGGACATCGAGCACCTGCGCATCCAGTCCGAAGGCACCGACCTCATCGTCACTCCCGGCGAACAGCGGCGCTGGCTCGGCGTTTCCGGCCACAACATCCCGTCCTTCGAGATATTCCTCTCCCCGGATTGGCGCGGCACCGAAGGCGTCTACTACGCCGACCAGCCCTCCTTCCGCTCGGGCAACTTCGTCGAAGGTGTGCGCCTGACCTTCGAAAAGGGCGTGGCCGTCAAGACCGAGGCCAAATCCGGCGGCGAGTTCGTGGCCAAGCAACTGACCCTGGACGAGGGCGCGAACCGGCTGGGCGAATTTTCCCTGACCGACCGCCGCTTCTCCAAGATCAACGCCTTCATGGCCAACACCCTGTTCGACGAGAACTTCGGCGGCCCCCAGGGCAACTGCCACGTGGCCGTGGGCGCGTCCTATGCCGACACCTTCGCCGGAGACCAGTCCACCCTGGACAAGGCGAGGAAGGAAGAGCTCGGATTCAACGATTCCGCCCTGCACTGGGACCTGGTCAACACCCGGCAAAAGACCGTCACCGCCACCCTCAGGGGCGGTGAGGAGCTCGTCATCTACAAAAACGGCGAATTCCAACACGAATAAACCACTCGAAAACAGAAGGGCCCTCGCGGAGGGCCCTTCTGTTTTTCCCTTTCCTTTCACGCGTTCACCGCCGCCCTTCTCCGCTCCTGGGCGCGGCTTCGCGACCGCTGCTTTTTCCCGGGAATTTCGGGAAAAAATTTGCTATACTCGCTGCCGAAACGTTACATCAACGCCTGTTCACCCGTGCCGTGAAACGCGAAAACAACTCAGCAAGAAGGATCAAGGCGCAGACTCCCCGCAGGGGTTCCCTTGGCCGCCGGAGGCACCCGACATGACCAAACGCAATATCTACCTGAAGACGGTTTCCCCCGAAGAAGCCGTGGCTCTGGCCAAGGCTCACCTCGACCGCGAGGCCCTGCTCGGCACCGAGACGGTGCCCACCCACGAGGCTGCGGGAAGGGTCACGGCCGGACCGATATACGCAAAATATTCCTCGCCCACTTTCCACGCGGCAGCCATGGATGGCGTGGCCGTGGCGGCGGAGTCAACCTTCCTGGCCCGCGAGGACGCGCCCGTGGCCCTTGCGCACGGTGATGAATTCGAATTCGTCAACACGGGCAATCCCCTGCCCCAAGGCAAGAACGCCGTGGTCATGATCGAAAACGTGGTCCAGAAGGACGAGACCACCGTGCTCATCGACGCGCCCGCCTTCCCGTGGCAGCACGTGCGCCGCATCGGCGAAGACATCGTGGCCACCGAACTGCTTATCCCCCAGAACCGTGAGCTGACGCCGTCCGATATCGGCGCGCTCATCTCGGCTGGCATCTACGAGGTGGAAGTCCGCGACCGGGTCAAGACCATTTTTCTGCCCACGGGCGACGAGGTGCTGAATTTCCTCGATAAGCCGGAACCGAGCGCCGGACAAGTCATCGAATCCAACTCCCAGGTTTTCCGGGCCTATGCAAACGGTTGGGGCATCGACGCGGACTGGTCCGCGCCCGTGCCGGACAATGAGGACGCACTGCGCAACGCGGTTCTGGACGGGCTGGCAAAGGGGTGCCACATGGTGGTGGTCGGCGCGGGATCGAGCGCGGGCAGCAAGGACTATTCGAAAAAGGTGTTCGAATCCATCGGCAAGGTGCTGGTCCACGGCATCTCGGTGATGCCGGGCAAACCCACGCTGCTGGCGGTGACGGACGAACGCAGCGGACATCCGGGCAGGCTCCTGGTCGGCGCGCCGGGCTATCCTGTGTCGGCGGTGGTCTGCCACGAAAAGATTCTCGCGCCCGTGGTCCACTGGCTCATGGGCAAATCCGTGCCCGAGCGCGAGCGGACAGACATCGTCCTGGCCCGGAAGACGCCCTCCAGGCCGGGAATGCGCGAGGCCATCCGGCTGGCCGCCGGGCGCATCGGGGATAACATAGTGGGGGCTCCGCTGGCGCGGGGCGCGGGCATGATAACGACCATGACCAAAGCCCAGGCCGTGGCTTACATTCCCGAGGACGTCGAAGGCGTGGAGCAGGGAGAAACCGTCCGCGCCGAGCTGACGGTCCACAAGGGCGACCTCGACAGGGTGCTGGTCCACGTGGGCAGCCACGACAACACCCTGGACCTGCTCGCCAACGAGCTTATGGGACTGCCGGAACCCTTGCGGCTGGTGTCGAGCCACGCGGGGTCCATGGGCGGCCTGACCGCGCTCAAGGCGGGCTCTGCCCTGTTCGCCGGAGCGCACCTGTTCGACCCCGAAACCGGGGACTTCAACTTCCCGTTCATTGAGCGGTACCTTGGCGAACTCCCGGTAACGGTGGTCAACCTGGCCATCCGCCACCAAGGGCTTATCGTGCCCAAGGGAAACCCGCTGGCCATCCGAGGCGTCGACGACCTGCCCCGCGAGGACGTGGTCTTCATCAACCGCCAGCGGGGGGCCGGAACGCGCATCCTCCTGGATCACCACCTGAAAACAGCGGGCATCAGCCCCCGCGACGTGACCGGATACGAAAACGAGGAGTTCACCCACATGGCCGTGGCCGTGAACATACTCACCGGCGCTGCCTCCTGCGGGCTGGGCATCTATGCGGCGGCCAAGGCGCTGGGCCTGGACTTCGTGCCCCTGGCCCACGAGCGGTATGATCTGATTATCCCCGAAAAATACATCGACGACGAGCGCATCCGCACCCTCATCGAGGTCATAGGGAAAAAGGACGTCCAGGCCAGGATCAAGGCACAGGGCGGATATGAAACGGATATGACCGGCCGGATCATGAAGCCGGGCATGGGGCTGGGACAGGATTAAATCAGGCTTGCGGCCCCGGCCTCCTCGGCCAGGCGGACTTCCACGGCCTTGGGTCCGGCCTCCTCGTCCACAAGGCCAAAGGAGACTTTTTCACCAGGCTCCAAGGTCTGGAAGCCGTCGCGGACGATTTCCGTGTAATGGACAAAGACGTCGCGGCCATCGTCGCCAAGGATGAAACCGAACCCCTTCTGCTCGTTGAACCAGGTTACTTCGCCCGTGTGTCGCACTATAGCCTCCGCAACAAATCGAATGATTTTTGCCTGACATTACCCATTGGCCGGGGTCTTGGCAATGCGCGGTCGGCCCCGGCCTGCTTCGGAATCAGGAACCGCCGTCCATGTCCCCGGACTCTTCCTCATCCTGGGCAGGCTCCTGGCCTTCCTGTTTCTTCAGCAGCTTGCGCTGTTGTTTTTCTTCTTTTTTCTTTTTCTTAGCCAACTCTTTCTGCCGTTTCGCGAACTTGTAATTTGGCTTGGCCAAAACAACTCCCTGTTATTGATGAACGGCCAAAGGCCGCAAAAAAAAAGCCCGTCCCTCCTCGCGAGAGACGGGCATCGATGCCTTTATCAGGCGGGCTGGGCTACCAGCGGGGACGCTCGGCGCGAGGCTTGGCTTCGTTGACCTTCAGGTTGCGGCCACCGAAGTCCTTGCCGTCCAGAGCTTCAATGGCATCCAGAGCGGCGGAATCGTCGTCCATTTCAACAAAACCGAAACCGCGGGGACGGCCGGTCTCACGATCTTCGATCAGTTTAACGGAGGAAACCTGGCCGTGAGCCTCGAAAGCCGCGCGGACTTCGTCTTCGGTTGCGGACCAGGGCAGATTGCCGACATAGATATTCTTAGACATGGTTATTCACTCCCGTGAATGCGGTATGATGCTTATGCATCGATCTAAATAAAAAAGAAGCAGTGTACACGATGCGCACTCTGCTTCTCGATATACCTGTTTCCTTTCCCCAGTCAGCGTCGGCCGGAAATAGACCGTCCCTACAGGGGTACGCTGACACACTGATGGGCACATTTGGACAAAAAGAGAAACAAGTCAAGGGGTTTTTCAAAATTTAAAAGGAATAATCCCGACCAGTTCCGAGTTCATCCTCTTCCTAACACCCTATTACCCTTTGCGATATCCCGACAAAGGCGCTTTCGACCGCCCTCAATTTCCATAATCCGATTGATCGCGGGGATGCGGTCTTCGGGGTAATGAGAGACCATTATCAGCGGTGTTCCGGCCTCTGCGAGACGCTGAACAAGCTCGATCATACGCGCCCGCGAAGCAGGGTCCAGGCCGGAAAGGGGCTCGTCCAGAAGGAGCAGTTTCGGGCCGGGGGCCATGGCCCTGGCCAGAAAGACGCGACGCTGCTGACCGTATGACATGTGCCGGAGCCGCCGGGAGCCCAATCCCTTGAGGCCGACAATTTCCAGCCATTGCTCGGCCCCGAGCCGCTCCAGGCTGGTGGGTTCGTCGAGCATCCCGACGGAACCGCGGAACCCGGACATGATCGTCTCCTCGGCGGTCACTTCCCAGCCCAGTTCGCGGGCGTAGCTCGCCTGGAGCGCGGGCGAGACCACGCCGATGAGCGGCCGGGCCTCGTCCATGGTCATGCCGCCGAGCCGCTCCACCGTGCCCGTGCCCCGGTCCCCGTCGGCATAGGGCGCGATCTCGCTGGTGATGAGCTTGAGAAGCGTGGACTTGCCCGCGCCGTTCTCTCCGAGCACGAGCCAGTTCTCGCCGGGCAGCACCTCCCAGTCGATGTCGTCGAGGATGCGGACGCCGTCGGCCACTACGGACACATTCTTCATGCGTAAGAGAAAATCGAAGCTGTCCGTAGCGGGCGCAGGCGGCAGATCGCAGGAGACCACATCGGGCACGGCCTCTCTCAGGGCCCGCATGGCCTGATCCCGAACGCCCTCGGCAAGCACCTGCCCGTTGTCCAGGGCCAAGGCCCGGGCCACGCATTCGGGCAGGTCTCCGGCGCGATGGGCGGCGCAGACCAGCGTGGTCCGCTCACCGGCCAGGTTGAGCAGTTCGATGACTCCGACGCGCGCCTTTGCGTCCAGCCCGTCCAGGCTCTCGTCCAGAAGCAGGATGTCCGGCTCCGGGGCAAGGGCTCTGGCCACCAGAAGCTTGCGCACCTGCCCTGTGGAAAGTGTGCGCAACTCGCTCTCGGCCAGGTCGCGGATGTCCAGCAGGTCGATGACCGCGTCGGCCGCGCTCTCCTGCTCCGGAGACGCGGGCTGGTACAGAATGGGCGTGTCGAAAAATCCGGCCAACACCACGTCGCGCCCCTTCACCCTGGGGGTGTGCAGGAAATAGAAGTCCTGCATGTCGGCCGAAACCAGGCCGATGCGTTGCCGCAGCCCCAGCACTGACCGCTGCGGGCCTTCGCCGAAGTCATAGACCCGCTCCCCGCCGGGGTCGGGTGTAATCTCGCCGCGCAAGAGCTTCAACAACGTCGTCTTGCCCGAGCCGTTGCGCCCGGTCACGGCCGTATGGCCGCCGCGTTCCAACCGCCAGTCGAGCGGCCCGAGCAGCCGCCTGCCGTTTCGGGTCACGCTCACGTCTTTCAAGGAAACAAGTGGATTCATGCGGCCACTCTCTCCTTTCACGGCCCGACTGGCAACCCCCGACTTGTCATCCTCGACGGCCGGGCCTATGCTGCCCGTCATGCCCGAAACCGTCGCCATCCTCCGGGTTCCGGAACACCGCCCCGAGCTGCTCGAACCGGCCGTGGCCGAGCTTCTCGAAAGCATCGGCTTCGCTCTCGCTCCCGGCGACCGCGTTCTGGTCAAGCCCAACCTGGTCAACGGAAGCAACGCGGTCCACTGCACCACCCACCCGCTGGCGGTCCGGGCGGCCTGCGCCTGGCTGCTGGACCACAATGCAAAAGTGACCGTGGCCGACTCCCCGGCCTTCGGATCGGCTGCCTCCGTGGCCCGCGCCTCCGGGCTTGAAAAAGCCCTGGCCGAACTCGGTCTCGAAGTGCGAAGCCTGGCCCGGCCCGCACCCCTTCCGCTCACGCTTGGCGGTTCCATCGGCCTGTCGCGGGACGCCATGGAGGCGGATCGCATACTCAACCTCCCCAAACTCAAGGTTCATTGCCAGATGACCTTGTCCGGCGCGGTCAAAAACATGTTCGGCTGCGTCGTGGGCTTTCGCAAGGCCCTGGCCCACAACCGGCTTGGGCACAGCCACGCGATTTTCCGGTCCATGCTCATGGATGTGTACCGCGCCCTGCCTCAGACCACGCACCTCATGGACGGAATCCGTCCCATGCACCGGGACGGCCCCATAAAGGGAGAACCGTTCCCCCTCGGCCTCATGGCGGCATCCCGAAACGGCGTGGCCCTGGACACGATGGCCGCCGCGCTGCTCGGGCTGACTCCCGAACAGGTCCCCCTGTGGGAAGAGGCACGCATGAGAGGAATGGAAGGCGCCGCCCCGTCCAGACTGATGTTCCCCCTGGATACACCCGACAATTTCGACGCCGCCGATTTTGTCCTCTCCGAGGAACGCGAGCTTTCCTTCGCCCCCATGCGGCTGCTGCGGGGAAGGATTCGCAGTTTCTTGAGACACCTTGCAAGAAGCTGATTCCCCTTGCGAAAAATAATATTGAACGGTAAGGACAACCATGCATAGACGCCAAAAATTCACCATCACCGGGCAGGTGCAGGGCGTGGGCTTTCGGCCCTTCGTCTACCGCATCGCCCTCGATCACGGCGTCACCGGCTCGGTGAACAACTCGTCGGACGGGGTGCTCATCGAAGTCCAGGGAGACGCCGGACAGGTAGCCGGCTTTTCCGAGGACCTGACGGGCAAGCTGCCGCCCCTGGCGCGCATCGTCACCTTTGATTCGGAATGCATGGAGCCCATCGAAGGCGAAGACGCGTTCATCATCCTCGAATCCACCCGCAAGTCCGGCAACTCCGTGCTCATCTCCCCGGACGTGGCCACCTGCCCCGACTGTCTGAACGACATGAGCGACCCGGGCAACCGGCGCTACCGCTACCCGTTCACCAACTGCACCAACTGCGGGCCGCGCTACACCATCACCCGGTCCATCCCCTACGACCGGCCCCAGACCTCCATGGCCACTTTTCCTCTCTGCCCGGAGTGCGAAACCGAGTACATGGACCCGCTGGACCGACGCTTCCATGCCCAGCCCAACGCCTGTCCGCGCTGCGGCCCGGCCACATGGCTGGCCCGCCCCGACGGCACGGTCATCTCCCAGGGCGACGAATCCCTGCGGGGGCTGGCCCGTGAACTGGCCCAAGGCAAAATCGTTGCGGTCAAGGGCCTCGGCGGTTTTCATCTGGTCTGCGACGCGGCCTCCGAAAAAGCCATGGCCGAACTCAGGCTGCGCAAACATCGGCCGGACAAGCCGCTGGCCGTGATGGTCGCGGACATGGACACCGCCCGGCGGCTGGCCCACATATCCCAGGCCGAAGAGGAATGGCTGACCGGCATTCAACGCCCCATCGTACTGGCGGCCAAGAAACGGCCCTTCCCCCTGGCCCGGTCCGTGGCCCCGGACACGAATTTCATCGGCATGATGCTCCCGTACACCCCGCTCCACCACATCCTTCTCCACGACTACGCGGAACTGATGGGACCGGAAGCGGCCCTCATCATGACCTCCGGCAACATGAACTCGGAGCCCATCTGCCTGGACAACGACGAGGCTCTGGAGCGGCTGGCGCCCATCGCCGACATCTTTCTCTTCCACAACCGGGACATCCTCATCCGCACGGACGATTCCGTGGTTCGGGTCAACCCCGGTACGGGCGAGCCGATCTTCATGCGCCGGGCGCGCGGCTTCGTGCCCTCCCCGGTGTTCCTGCCGGTCAAGGGCGACACGGTCCTCGGCGTGGGCCCGGAGCTCAAGTGCACCCTGACCCTGACCAAAGGCGACCAGGCCTTCACCAGCCAGCACATCGGCAACATGTCCAACCTGGAAACCATGCGGTTCCACAACGAAATTCGCGCCCACCTCGAAGACATCCTCCAGGTCGAGCCGAAGCTCATCGTCCGCGACCTGCATCCGGACTACCTGACGTCCTCCCTGGCCGAGGAACTGGGAAGCAGGCGCGGCATGCCCGTGGCCGCGCTCCAGCACCACTACGCCCACATCCACGCGGTCCTGGCCGAAAACAAGTTCGACGGCCCGGCCATAGGCCTGGCCCTGGACGGTACGGGATACGGCGAGGACGGAACCATCTGGGGCGGGGAATGTCTGCTGGTGGACCCGTCCACCCTGGATCACCAAAGGCTCGCCCGCTTCGCCCACATCCGGCTGCCCGGCGGCGAGACCGCGGTGAAGGAGCCGTGGCGCATCGCCCAGGCGGCCCTGTGGGAACTCGGCATCCGGGAACCGGGCCGCTACGAGTGGCCATGGCTCAAACATTTCGAGGCCGCGAGCCGTTTCCTTCCGCAACTGCTCGAAAAGGATATCAACGCGCCCCAAACCTCCAGTTGCGGAAGACTGTTCGACGGCGTGGCCGCCCTCTGCGGACTTGCCGAGACCATCACCTACGAGGGTCAGGCGGCCATTCTACTGGAAAAAGTCCAGGACATGGACGAAACCAAGGCCTACCCTTGTCCGCTCCGGTCCGCGGATCCGGTGGCTCTGGACACCCTCTCCCTGGTGGCGGCGGTCCTGGAGGACCTGGAACGGGGCGTTCCCGTAGGGAAAATCGCCCGCCGCTTCCATCTCGGCCTCATGGGCGGACTGACCGAACTGGCCTTCTCGTTTTCCATGCTCCTCGACATCCACCATGTGGCACTGTCCGGCGGGGTGATGCAGAACCTTACCCTTGCAGGCGAATTGCCCCTGGCGCTGCAAGGCGCAGGTCTGATACCCTTGATGCATACCCAACTGCCGCCCAATGACGGCTGCATCTCCCTTGGACAGGCGGCCTGGGGGATGCGGAAATTGCTGCTCAATACACAGGAGTCTTCATGAACCGTACAATGACGCTGCTCTTCACGCTTTTCATGCTTCTCGTCCCGGCAACCATCCAGGCGGCTCCGCTCTGCGCCCCGCCCGTGCTGACCTCGGTGTCCATCCAGGAGAACACGCCGGGATTCAAGGTGGACGCCGAATACCCCGTGCTCTGCCAAAGCGAGGCCAGCAAAACCATCCGGGACTACGTTGCCGCCTCCATCCTCGACTTCAAGATGACCGACCCCGAGCACGACCTGAGCTTCTTCCCCCACCAGTACGAAATGATGACCCGGTACGCGGTCTGGCCCACGCCTGGCGGCCGCTACGTCTCGGTCAAGCTCAACGTCATGTTCTACACCGGCGGAGCGCACCCCAACCACTGGCCCAAAACCTGGGTATTCGACATGACCGACGGCAGCCCGCTCACCCTGGGCAAGCTCTTCCCCAACCGCGTGGCCGCGCTGGACAAGATTTCAGGTATCTGCCGCGAAGTGCTCACCAAGTCTCTTGGGGATATGTATCTGCCCGAAATGCTCAATTACGGCATCGAGCCCGTCGGAAAAAACTTCGACAATTTCATCCTGACATCGGAGGGCGTGGCCTTCTATTTCGCCCCGTACCAGGTGGCCCCCTATGCGGCCGGCGAACAGGTGGTTACCATTCCCTATGACCACCTTGAAGGATATATCTCTCAAGATATCGCAAAGATCGCGATCGGAGATTAACGGACGTTGCCTCCATGCCGGAAAAACGATAAAAATAACCATCTTGATAATCATATAAAGGAGCCCGCATGGAAATCATCCGCATCATCATCTCCGTTCTCATCCCGCCGCTGGGCGCATTTCTCAAGGTCGGCCTTGGCCTTCAGTTCTGGGTCAACCTGCTCTTGACCCTCCTGGGCTACTTCCCCGGCCTGGTCCATGTGATCTGGCTGCTGTCCAGACGCTAAACCAGACAACAAAAAGGCCCGGCGAATGCCGGGCCTTTTTCGTTCCGAATTTTGTGGGAAGAGGGAGACAGATATGGAGCCGCCTTCGGCGGGCTGGACGGATGATTTCACCTGACAAATCCGCCAGAGGCGGCATCCCTTTTCTTCCCGAGCCTCAGCACGAAAAGCTAGATGGTCACGCGCCTGACGCCTTCGATACAACTTAGCGCTTCACACACCTCTTCGGTAGGCTTGGCGTGGACCATATACACGGTCTGAACCTGCTCGCCGAGCTTGCGGGAATTATTCTCGCGAATATTCACGCCCATCTCGCCCATGAGGGTGCCGAACTTGCCGAACATGCCGGGCTTATCTTCATGGGTGATGAAGATGGTGTAGATGTCGGCCCCTTCTTCCTCCACGGTCTCGCCCACGTTCACGGAATTGCCGTACTCGCCGCGCTTGAGGTATCCGGCGACCACTTCGGCGATTTCAAGGCCGGTGCGGATACCCGCATTGTTGGTTGAGGCTCCCAGGTGAGCGGACATGACGATGTTGTCCAGTTCCTGAAGCTTGTTCCGGAAAGGCAATCCCTCGCGCTTGGGCTCGGACTCGTAGCAGTCCAAGGCCGCTCCCGCGATACCGCCGGTCTTGAGCGCCTCGTACAAGGCGTCCTCGGACACGTTCTTGCCGCGGGAAGCGTTTATCAGGTAGGCGGATTCCTTCATCAAAGCCAGCTCTTCGGCCTTGATGACCGGCTCCGTACCGCCGCAGTGCAGGGAAACGAAGTCAGACTGCCGGAGCAGTTCGGGGATGGAGTCCACGTAAGTCAGGGGCGCGTCGATGGAACGGTAGAGATCGTAACCCAGGACTTTCATGCCGATGGCTCCGGCCTTGGCGGCCAGGGATTGGCCGATGCGGCCGCAGCCTATGATGCCGAGCGTCTTGCCAAAGAGTTCCACGCCCTTGAACCGCTTCTTGTGCCAGGTCCCGTCCATGAGTGTGCGGTGGGCGAACGGGACCTTGCGCGCGATGGCGAGCATGAGCCCCAGGGCGTGCTCGGCCGTGGCGTTGGTGTTGCCGTTGGGGGCGAACTTGACGATGACGCCCAATTCCTTGGCCGCCTCCAGGTCGATGTTGTCCGTGCCCACGCCGCCCCGCCCGACGATCTTGAGCTTGCCGCCGTTCTTCACCCCGGCTTCGAGCAAAGTCCGGGTGACTTTGGTGGCGGATCGCACAAGCAGGGCATCGAAGGAGCCGATCTCGGTCATGAGATCGTCTTCGTCGCGTTTCTCGGTTTCAACGGTGAATCCCTGCTGCCTCAAGTACTTCCGCGCCTCTTCCACAAGGCCGTCGTTGGCAAGTATCCGCATATCCACCTCCCCATGACATGTTTATGTCGTAGAATTATCGGAGCTTATCGAGTTCCCCTTCCAATTTGGCCAGGTATTCCGTGAGCATGGCAGGCGTGATGTCACCCATGTGGCCCACACGGAAGATCGGGCGACGGCCCGCCTCCTCCAGGAGCTGATTCAACTTGAAGTAGCCCGGGTCCATGAGGTAGCCCTCGCCGCGCAAGGCTTCCTTCACTATCCCCTTGAGCTGGGCCGTGGTCACGCCTTCCGGGCAGATCACGGTGGACAGGGTGGGGGAACGGTGTCCTTCGGGGGCGAACATCTCGAAGCCGTCAAGACCGCCGACCCACTTTTCGACCATGGAGCGCATTTCACGATGGCGGGCAAAACGGTTCTCGATGCCTTCCTCGTTGACGATGCGATCAAGCTGGAACCACATCTGGTTGGCCAGGGTAGTGTTGGGCGTGGTCAGGGTCTGATTCTTGCGCGCCCGGTCGAGGTGCTTGGTGATGTCGTGATGGTGGCCTTTGTTGGTCACCTTCCGGGCCTTTTCCTCGGCCTCGCCGGAAACGAACCCGATGCCGAACCCGGCGGGCAGGCCGAGCGCCTTCTGGGTGGCCGTGGAATACATGGCCGCCCCGGACTCGGACAACGCCAGCTCCGAGCCGCCGAAGATGGATACGCCGTCCACGATGGGCATGGCCCCGTACTGCCGGACAAGGGCGCAAACGGCCTTGACGTCGTTGACCACGCCGGTGGACGTCTCGTTGTGGGTGAAGGAAACCACCTGGGGACGAACTTCCTTCAGCTTGTCCTCCAGCACGTTCAGATCGATGGCCTCGCCGTAATCGAACTTGAGGTTCACGGCCTTCTTCCCGTTGCTGGCCGCCAGATTGAAATACATGTCGCCAAAAGAGCCCACGGACACGTTGAGGATGGTCTCGTCCTCGGCCACCAGGGAGCGCACCGAGGTCTCCATGGCCGTGGAGCCGGAGCCAAGGCACAGGATCGGCTCGAAATCGGCACCGCACCCGGCAAGTTTCCGCAAATTCTCGCGAATAGGCCCGAACCGCAGCTCGTTTTCCGTGTCGCGGTGCCCGAACTCGGGCAACAGGGCCGCCTCCTTGACATCCTGCCGGATGTAGGTCGGCCCCGTGATGAACAGTTTCAAAGGCGCAAAATTCGGCTTGCTCATGATCTCTACCCTTCAGTGATGATGACGGAAATGAAAAGACTGCCCCATACCATGAAAAATGTTTCAGATCAGTATAACGGCAGAGGTTGAAAGGCAAGGGGGACAAGGGGATGGGCACGGTGTTCGGAACCGCGCGAAGCAGGCCGAACGGCCTTTCGAAAACCGCCGGATTCACCGGCGGTCATGCGGCGCGGACCGGCCATCCTGAAATGGCCGGTCCGCCCGGAAACGTTAGAACAAAACACAAAGCATGGCGGAACCGCCCACGGAAGTGGATTCATCGCTCAATTCGGCATTACCGCGCACCTTGAACGTGACCTGCTCCGACAGGTTGGCGGCAACTCCGCCGCTCAGGAAGAAGGCATCGCGGTCCTTCACTTCCGTCGGCACATCCATACTCTGGTCGAGCAAGGTCAACTCGACCTCGTCGTCGCCCATGGCCTGGCGATGCTGCCAGCCGCCACGGACATCCAGGGAAACGAATTCCATCACTCCGCGCAGACCGATCTCCAGCCGTTCTTCGAGCATGGCGACGTTGCGCCCGGCGACATGCGCGTTGGCGTCACCGCCGTCGGACTCGGTGTAGCTCTCCACATTCTCCTGGGCATAACGCACACGCACGGCGGGCACGAACGACCAAGTGTCGCTCATCGCCAGTTCGAGGCCGACGGTCGCCTCCGGGGAGAACCACCAACTGTCGTAGGAACCCTTGGCCTTGGATTCTCCCATGGCGGCGAGGTTATCGTTGACCTTGCGATTGTCGCTGTGATCGAGCCAGCCGCCGGTGACGGCGAGGTCAATGAACACGGGATTCCAACGTTGCCTGCCGTAAACGCCGACGAACGCGCCGTCCGACTCGTTGTCGAAAGACTTCGTGAACTGGGAATCCGCGTCAAAATCATTCCAGAGATAGCCTACCAGGAATCCCAGGGTGGTGCTGTCCGTGATGGACGCGTCATAGCCGATGGCCACACCCAGATTATTGGAATCGAAGTCCTGGATTGACGACGAGCCGTCGTATGAGGAGGTCGAACCGAAAACTGATGTCCACCAACGATCTCCGACGCAATCGAGACGGTCGCGAATCACGGATGAAACGTTGTCGGTCATGTCCGCGAGCACATCCGAGGAGCCTGAAAACGCAGTGGGATCGAAGGTCGCGACCTGGGAGGTTGTAGCGTTATAAAAGACCGGTACCGAGCCGGTGAAATTCATGGCGTCAACCGTGCCGGTAAATTCCCACAATACGGAGCCGGAAGGGTCTAAATCGATGTTCACCGTGGTTCCAAGACCCAGGTCGACAGCTCCGCCGAGGAAGGAGGTAGCATTCAGATTCAGCGTATTGCCTGATCCCAAAAAGGTAATGGCGTTGGACTGGTCGCTGACGATTCTTCCGGAGTTGGTGACCGTGTTGTCGTTGTCCTCGGCCCGAATGCCGTGGGCTCCAGTGCCGTGGGTGGTGATCGTTCCCGTGTTGGTGACCGTGTTGCTGCCGGCATCGGTGGATATGCCGTGGGCATCCGTGCCTTGGGTAGTGATTGTCCCCGTATTGGTGACCGTGTTGTTGGCGTGCTCGACGTGGATGCCGTCGCCAGAGCCTCCCGAGGTAGCAATTATGCCGTTGTTGATGATCACGTTGTTCTCTTCCGTGGCGTAGACGCCCACGGAGGTGTTGCCGGAGGTCGTGATCTCGCCAGAGTTGACCACCTGGTTGGCGCCACCCTGGAGGTCAACAGCGTAACTGCCCGACCCTGTGGTGGCGATGGTCCCGGTATTACTTATGGTGCTGGAGCCGCCTTGAGCTAATATTCCGTCCGCGCCGCTCCCTGTAGTCGTGAGATCGCCGGAGTTGGTAACCTGATTATTACCGCCTGTAAGGTGAACGCCCAAGACGTGCGAACCCGTGGCGGAGATGGTCCCGGTATTATTCACGGAACTGGAGCCGCCTTCAGCACTAATCGCGTTCGTGCTGCTCCCCGAGGCGGAAATCTCACCGGCGTTGTCGATAGTGTGTCCCCCTCCCAATGCGTTGACGCCCTCATCCCCGGGGGGAGGTACGATGCTGCCGCTGCCGGTAATGGACAACGTGTCGCCCGCTGCCAGATTCTGCGTGGCCGTGGCCTGATCCTCGATAACGTAATCGGCGGCAAAACCAGGCGTCGCCCACAGGACCAAACAACACGCGACAAGACACGCAACAAAACATTTCCTCTTGGGATGCGGCATCATATGAATCCTCGCTCAATTATAGAATTACTTTATATTGACTGATAAAACAAATTTAAGTCAAGCGATTGCAACACTCATCGTTTTATATTTTTTTAAAAACCACCCAAAGCACGAAGCGAATCGGCCCAAACTTGCCAACCGGGCAAAAAGGGCTTAACTCTCACCTCTTCACCCAACCCATGGAGTAATAAGACATGGCCCAGCTCGGACCTCATATATCTATTTCCGATGAACAGCTCATCACCCGCGCCCTCGGAGTGGTGGACATGGAACAGTTTCAGCATTGGCCCGAAAAGGTGAAGAAACTCGCCTCGAACCTGGCCGCTGAGCTCTTCCTCGTGCGCTACAACCCTTTCATCGACCCGGAACTGGTCCGCACGGCCGTGGACCGGCGGCTGAACATGTCCCGGCCCATGCTGGACCGCGAGTTCGCCACCATCCTGACCAAGGGAATCGAACTTTTCTGGGAACGTCACGGCAACGAGTTGGCCTTCCGGGACGAAATAGTGAAACGCCTCAAGTCGTTCATGCCCGAGGACGCCATCGGCCACGAGCCGCACTCGCGCATCGAATCGGCCACCGACGCCACGGACCTGCGCATGGAACTGCCCATGCTCGTACTCTTCCCCGATGACGAGGCGCAGATTCAGGGAATCGTCCGGCTGGCCAACGAAATGCGTTTCGGGCTCATCCCGCGCGGCGGCGGCACGGGCCTGACCGGCGGAGCCATCCCGGCCGAAGCGCGCAGCGTGATCCTGTCGCTCTCCCGCTTCAAGCGGATCATCGACATCGACCCGGAAGAGCGGACCATGACCGCCCAGTCCGGGGTCATCACCCTGAACGCCATCCAGGCGGCGGCCAAGAAGGGGCTGCTCTTCACGGTGGACCCGGCCTCCAAGGCGGGCTCCTCCCTGGGCGGCAACATTTCCGAGAACGCGGGCGGACCGTTCGCCTTCGAATACGGCACGACCATCGACAATCTTCTCAGCTACCGCATGGTCCGGCCCGACGGCTCGCTCATCGAGATTCGCCGCAAGGACCACCCGCGCCACAAAATCTACCCTTCCGACACGGCCGTATTCGAAATTCTCGACGACCGTGGCAAACTCCTCGACACGGTGACGCTCGGGGGCGACGAAATACGCGGTCCCGGGCTCGGCAAGGACGTTTCCAACAAGTATCTGGGCGGCCTGCCCGGCGTGCAGAAGGAAGGAACCGACGGCATCATCACCACCGCCACCTTCATCTGCCACCCCACCCTGGCCCACTCGCAGGTGCTTTGCCTGGAGTTCTTCGGCCGGTCCATGAACAACGCCATGCTGGTCATCAAGGACGTGGTCAGGATGCGCGACTCCATCCGCGAGGAAGGAGACCGGGTCAAAATCTCCGCCCTGGAGGAATTCGGACCGAAGTACGTCCAGGCCATCGAATACCAGACCAAGTCCACCCGCTACGAAGGCGACCCCATCTCGGTCATCATCATGCAGCTCGACTCGGACGACCGGGAAGCCCTGGACGCTGCCTGCCAGACAGTGCTCGCCCTGGCCCAGCCCTACGACGGCGTGGACATCTTCGCCGCCCGCGACGAACGCGAGGCCGAGCTGTTCTGGGAAGACCGCCACAAGCTGTCCGCCATCGCCAAGCGCACCTCGGGCTTCAAGGTCAACGAGGACGTGGTCATTCCCATGGAGGTCATCCCCCAATTCTCGGAGTTCCTCGAAGACCTGAACCTGGTCTACCTGGCCAAGATATACTCGACCACCCTGGACAAGATCGAAGACCTGGAAGGCATCAATCCCAAGGATGCGGACATCGGGGAAGCGCGCGAGCGCATCCGGTCCATCCTCGACGGCGACGTCACTTCCCGCGACTTTTCCGACGTCGAGCAGGAGGCCCAGTGCCGGTTCCTGTTCCTGAAGTTGCGCGACACCTATCCCAAACTCGACCGCGAGATTAAGGACCTGTGGCAGGAGCTCCAGCTCAAGCGCATCGTCATCGCCAACCACATGCACGCCGGAGACGGCAACTGCCACGTGAACCTGCCGGTCAACTCCAACGACGCGGACATGCTCGCCGCCGCGCATGAAGCCGCCGACACGGTCATGACCAAGGTTCTGGAAATCGGCGGCCAGGTATCCGGCGAACACGGCATCGGCATCACCAAGATAGGCTTCCTGAGCGAGGCAAAGATCAAGGCCCTGACCGAATATCGCGCAGAGATGGACCCGAACGGCGTGTTCAACCCCGGCAAGCTGACTTCGCGCGAACTGCCGAGCACGCCTTTCACCTTCTCCTTCAACCGGCTCATCCAAGACCTGGACGCGACCGCGCTCAAGGACAAGGAAGCCCTCATGGGGCTGCTGAAAAACATCCAGACCTGCACCCGCTGCGGAAAGTGCAAACAGGTCTGCCCCATGTACCAGCCCGCCCGCGGGCTCATGTACCACCCGCGCAACAAGAACATCGCGCTCGGCGCGCTCATCGAGGGCATCTACTACTCGCAGACCCAGACCGGCGAGCCCGCACACGAGCTGATGAAGGAACTGCGGGACCTCATGGACCACTGCACCGCCTGCGGCAAATGCCAGGCCGTCTGCCCCGTCAAGATCGACTCGGCCGGAGCCGCCCTGTCCATGCGCTCCTTCCTCGATTCCAAGGGCAAGTCCGGCCACCCGCTCAAGCAGGTCATCCTGCGCAACCTGGCCAAGAACCCGGCTCAGACCCTGCCCATGGCCGCCAAGGTCCTGGCCGTGGGCCAGTCCCTCCAGGACAAGACGCTCGGCATGATTCCGGCCCGCTGGCTGTCCAGAATCCAGTCGCCCGTGGTCAAAAATCGCAGTCCGCACATGGACTACCACAACCTGGCGGAACGGCTGCGCCTCGAAGAGGGCTCGGTCTTCAGGAATCCGGGCGCGGACCGCGACCAGACCGTGCTCTACTTCCCCGGCTGCGGCGCATCGCTTTTCTCCCGGTCCATCGGCATGGCCTCGGTCTATCTGCTGCTCAAATCCGGCGTGAACGTGGTCCTGCCCGACCACCACATGTGCTGCGGCTACCCCCTGCTCGCCTCGGGCTGCGAGGAGGCATACAAGACCAACCGCCACCGCAACGTGCAGGAATTCCTGGACCTGCTGGTAAAGACCGGCAAGGCGGGGCTCAAGGCGACCACCCTGCTCACGGCCTGCGGCACCTGCCGCGAATCGCTGGAAACGTATGACTTTTCCTCCGAGCTGGCCGACCCGCTCAAGCACCTCGACGTGGTCCAGTTCCTCCTGGAGCGGCTGCCCGCCGTGCGCCGGGCCGAACCGATCCTGTACCACTCCGCCTGCCACATGGAGTGGACCGGCGTGCCCAAGCTCAAGGCCCCGGAGATGTACCGCGCGGCCCTGGCGGGGCTGACCGGATCGAACGTGGACCTCTCGCCCGGCTGCTGCGGCGAATCCGGTCTCGGCGCCCTGACCAGTCCGGCCATCTACAACCGGCTGCGCGAGCGCAAGCAGGAACAGTTGCGCGAGGACCTCGGCTTTGACCGCCACCGCCCCATCGTGGTGGGCTGCCCGTCCTGCAAGGTGGGCATCAAGCGGTCCATGCTGCAAATGAAGCGGCCCAACCGCGTCCTTCATGCCGTGGAATACCTGGCCGAATGCGTGGGCGGCCCCAAGTGGGAAAAGGAACTCAACGAACTGCTCGACAAGGTGGACCGCAAGGGGGCCTAGCCCCCTCTGGATTCCCCCTATCGGCCCGGGTGCGCCCGGCTTCCGAAGGCCCGAACCTACACATGGAGGAGACCATGGACAGCCTCGGCGTAATAGACGCCCCAGGCAAGCCCGGAGCCCGTGTTCTGGCCGCGCGCCGCTCAACCGGCCTCCCTTCGGAGGCCGAATAGATGCGTGTGCTCGGCATAGACTTCGGCCTCAAACGCGTGGGGCTGGCCGTCTGCGACCCGACGGGAACCCTGGTGTCGCCCTTCCGGACCATTGAACGGACCACCCGGCAGGCGCTCTTTGACGAACTGACCGACATCATTCATGATGAGGCCATCGAGGCGGTGGTGGTCGGCCTCCCGCTCGCCATGTCGGGCGAGGAGACCCTGACCACCCGGCAGGCCCGCAATTTCGCCGAGAGCCTGGAACGAAGGATCGACGCCCCCATCCATCTCATGGATGAGCGGCTGACCTCGGCCCAGGCCGAAGAGGAACTCAACGCCGCCGGGCTGCGCGGCAAAAAACGCAAGGCCGTCCTGGACAGCCAGGCGGCCGTGGTCATCCTTCGCTCATGGCTCGATTCCGTTACGTCCTGATCTCCCTGGCCCTGCTGGCCACCCTGACCGCGCTCGGCGCGGGCGGCTACGCATGGTACAAGGCGTGGCAGGAACAGCAGTTCCTGACCACCGCGCCCGAAACGCCCGGCCGCGAAGTCCAGTTCCGTGTGGAGCCGGGCCAGATATTCACCACCATCGCCGCCAATCTCAAGAACGAGGGGCTCATCACCGACACCCGCCGCTTTTATCAGTTGGCCGTGCGCACCGGACGGGGCTCGGCCGTACGCGCCGGGGTATTCCGCCTGTCCACGGGATGGGTGCCCGAACGCATCCTGACCGAACTAACCTCGTCCAGCGGGGTCATGCACCGGGTCTCGGTCCGCGAAGGACTGACTTGGTGGCAGACGGCCCGGGTCCTTGAAGAGGCGGGCCTCGGCGACGCGGCCGGTTTCGCCAAGGCCGTGGCCGACCCCGAGCTGCTGGCCGAATTCGGCATCGAGGCCGGAGACGCCGAGGGATACCTCTTCCCCGAGACCTATCTGGTCACTCCGCCCAAGGACCGCCCCTCGCGCCACATGGCCGAGGTCATGCTCCGGGAATTCTTCCGGAGCATAAGGAAGATATGGCCCGCCGGACCGCCACCCGCAGAAGAGTTGCGCAAGATCGTTATCCTGGCCTCCCTCGTCGAAAAGGAGACAGGCGACGCAACGGAACGCGCCCGCATTTCGGGAGTGTTCCACAACAGGCTGAAAAAGCACATGCTCATCCAATGCGATCCCACGGTCATCTACGGCATGGGCCCGGACTTCGACGGCAACCTGAAAAAAAGCGACCTCCAGAACAAGGACAACGCCTACAATACCTATGTGCACCGGGGGTTGCCGCCCGGCCCCATTTGCTCGCCAGGCCTGGAATCCCTCATGGCCGCCGTCCACCCGGAAGAACATGGCTATCTCTATTTTGTCGCCAAGGGAGACGGCTCGCACCATTTCAGCCGAACCCTTTCGGAACACAACCGGGCCGTACGTACGTATCAGCTCAAGCGCAACCGCGCCACGTACCGTTCCACCAAGTAGTAACGGCTCTCGGCCCGGCGTTGCGGTGTCTCCGTTTTTTCTATAGGTTACAGGGGAAATCGTGACAGGATTCAAAGGGGAAAAGATGCGTCCGAGACTGAATACGGCACTGCTGACGGGATTGCTCCTCGTTATGCTCACGGCCTCGCCCGGAGCGGCGCAGGACGTCACCGTTGTCCGGCGCGCGGCCTTCGACATCGGCGCGGCGGTCATCAAATGCATCATCGCCGATGTGGACGTCTCCACGGGACTGATCGTCAACACCGTGGACAGCCTGTCCGAAAAGGTCGATTTCGCCGAAGACCTGAGCCGTTCCTATGACGGCAACCTGAGCAAGGGAGTCATGGATCAGGGGATCAATATCCTCGAACGATTCAAGGCCGTGGCCGTGGCGAAGAACGCCCTGGAATACTCCGCCGTGGGCGGCAGGCTCTTCCAGAAGGCCCAGAACGGCAGGGCGTATTTCGTGCGCATCCGCCAGGAGACAGGCATTCCGTCGCGGGTAATCTCGGAGCAGCAAGCGGCCATGCTCAGCTTTCATGCCGTGCGCCACGCGCTGGCGGGCAAGGCGGGCGACCTTCTGGTATGGGACATCGGCGGCAACTCCATGCAGATGACTATCCGCAAGCCCGACGGCGGCCTACTCTTCTATTTAGACCCCATGGCCGCAGTGGCCTTCAAAAACGTGGTCATCCAAACCATCCAGAAAAAGGACATCAACATAACGGTCAGCCCCAACCCGGTCAGCGTCGGGGAGGTAAGCCAAGCCCGGGCCCACATCCAGGCCCACGCGGCCATGACCGTTCCCAGGTATATTTGCAACAAGCTGGCCAACCAGGAACTGACCGTGGCGGGAATCGGCGGGGTACACTACTATTCCGTGCCCGAGGTTATAGGCAACCGCAAGGCGACCTACACCCGCGACGAAGTGGCGACGGCCCTCAATAAATGGACCGGCAAGACCGACAAGGACTTCAACAGCGAATACGCCGAGAGCCGCCTGACCAACCTCATCCTGGTCCTGGGCTACATGGACGCCCTGGGCATCAGGGAAGTCCGCCCGCTGAAGATCAACCAGGCCGACGGCCTGCTGGCTGCCCGCGAATTCTGGTAGGCCGCCCCGCCGCCTAGCGCAAAGGCGCGCCCAACCTCTCCGTCCAGTCGGAAGCCCCGGTATCGCCGGGGAAATACACGTATCCGGCCCTTCCCTTTATCCGCGCCCGGGGCACGGCTCCGAGCCAACGCGAGTCATAACTGTCCTCGCGGTTGTCTCCCATGAGGAAATACTCGTCCCCACCCAGGACCACAGGCCCGAAAACATCCCGCACCGGAATCATCCCCTCCTTGGTATGAACGGCGTATGTCTCCTCCAGGGGGACACCGTTCACCAACACCTGCCGGTCCCTGATCTCAACGGTCTCGCCGGGCAGACCGACGATCCGCTTCACGAAATCAAGCTCCCGGGTGGCGGGCAGGGAAAAAATGACGATCTCGCCCCGGCGCAGTTCGTCCTCGGGCTCCAGGACCTCGACCATGAAGTGATCGCCCTCACGGATGGTGGGCAGCATGGATGCGGACGGCACCTGGTAGGCCATGAAGAACCGGCTCTTGACCACCTCCTCGAACACCAGGCCCGAAACAAGGCTGACGATCAGGCAAAGCAGATAGACCCACCATTGGTTATACTGCTTGAGCGTGTATTCGGACAGTTTGCGGGCCGAGGCGAAAGCCTCCCCGGCCACGAACAAATTGTAGCCGAGCAGGATGGACACGCACAGAAGCATGGCCGCGAAATCGGCCCAGAACAGAAGCATGAACAAGGCCAGGGCCAGCTCGGCCAGATAAAAGCCGATCCCCTTTTTCCACTGACCGTTATAGACCTGGCCCAATCCCGGCGCAGCCAGGGAAAGGAGCAGGGCCAGCCACGGATTGCGGGACTTGACGGCGTTCCGCTTCGTTTGAATATCGTTATGGGCCACGGGTGAACCCTCCCGAACCGGAGGCGACCGGCTTGAGCGGTTTGTCCCCGGCCTTGCGCTCTTGGCCGGGGCCGCGATCCGATGCGGATGCGGGACAAGGAAGAACCCTTGTCTAAAGGAAAGAGTGCCAGATTCCGGCACGTTTGGCTAGACGAAGACGATAATCAGGCGGCCGGAATGTAGTCCCGGCCAAGGACACAGCCCCGCGCGTCCAAGAACTTGAAAATATCCTCGCGCGCGCCCCGACTGGCCACGTAGGGGATGCAGAACCCTTCCCCCGGCCCCGGAACCTCCTCGCGATCGCGGACCGTCAGGCCGTTCACGGTGTGGCCGATCTTTTTCGGGTCCACATCATAATAGGCGGCGAATTCGATGCCGTGGGCAAGCAGCAGGTCGGCCCGCTTGCGGGTGGTCCGCCCCGAACCGAGAATGTGGACCACCGGATGATGCGGATTGTTGCGCTCCAGCCAGCGCGCCAGATACTCGGTCTTGATGCGGTAGAAAGCGTCCACATCGTAACGCGGATGGGTGCGCGACAGCCTGTCCGGCGGATCGTTCCAGACCAGCAGCTCGGCGTCAGCCTTCATCATGCGCACACCGCCCTCCAACCAGCGCAGGAGCAGGTCGTAATCCTCGGGAAAATCGCCTTCCCGGTAGGGACCGTATTTATCAAGACAGGACCGCCGGAACATGATGGACGGGTTGGGCACGGGAAATTCCACGAACCTATTCAGGCTGATGGCCTCGTGGGTCAGCAGCTTGTTGGTCCAGTCCACGTAATGAGCATACCCGCGACAGGTCTCGCGGCAGCCGCCGAATCGCACCCGGCAACCGACGAGACCGACATCGGGGCGGTTGTCGAGAAGCGTTGCCTGCGCCGCCAGCCGTCCCGGCAGGACAATATCGTCGGCGTCCATGCGCGCGATGAACTCGCCCCGCGCGGCTTCGATGGCCGCGTTGGCCGCCCGGATGACGCCGCCGTGCGCGATGGACAAGCAACGGACGCGGGAATCCCGGCGCGCGTATTCGGCCAGGATTCCCGCGGTGTCGTCGGTGCTGCCGTCGTCCACGGCCACCACTTCGAAGTCCGCGCCATCCTGGGCCAGGAGCGAATCGAGCGCCCCGGCCACGGTATCCCCGCACTCGTAGCAGGGCATGGTCACGGATATTCTCGGAGCGGCCACAGCCCTACTCCGCCTGCGCCTTGCTCTCGGCCACGGCCGCCTTGATACGGCAGACCGAGCATATCTCGGCGCTGGTGGGCGATCCGCACTCGGTGCACGGGGCGAGTTCGGCCCCGCTTTCCTTCTCCATGTGAGCGAAAGCGGGCTTTCCATTCTTGAGGAACGACTGATAGAATTGGAGCTTCTGGCCGGGGCTGCGGTGCTCAAGCTCTCCCCACAATTCCTTGTGGCTGGTGAAACTGGCCCCCGAGGCATACGGACAGGGATCGGAATGTATTTCTATTTCCTTGAGAAAGGCGTAGTTCGCGGTCTCGAACTCGCTCAACCTGAACAGCGGCTTGACCTTGCGCACGAATCCCTCGGACGCGGGCAGGACCGGCCCCTGATCGGACAGGTAGGCCGTGTCCCAGCGCAGGGTGTTGGCGAACAGCCGAGCCACCTCGTCGTCGAGGTTGTGGCCCGTGGCCAGGACGTCGAAGCCCTCCTCCACGGCGATGCGGTTGAAATGATGACGCTTCATCTTTCCGCACACGGCGCAGACCGGGCGTTTGATGTGCTTTTTGACGTCGGGGATAGGCAGCCCCCAGGCCGCCATCTCGAAGACGCGCAAGGGCAGTCCGTGAAGCGCGCAGAAATCCTCGACCTTTTTCCGGGCCTTCTCCGACGAATTCGGGATGCCCAGATCAATATGCAGGCCGGTCACGTCGTACCCCTGCAACTTCAATTCGAGCATCAGCGCGAGGGAATCCTTGCCCCCGGACAGGGCCACCAGAATCCGGTCATCGCGGGTGAACATCTTTTCGCGGCGGATGGCAGTCTCCACCTGCTTGGTGAAAAAGAGCGGATAACAATCCGCGCAAAAGCCGGAATGATGGCTCGGCAAGGCAACATGGGCCGTCTTGCGGCATCGGGTGCATTTCATATCTCGCCCCCCTAGCCGGCCGAGGTTACTTTGCGGACCAGAAGCTCGTCGCCGTGGGAAAGCTTGCGGTCCGGGGTGAGCAGCTCGCCGCCCCGGGCGACGAGAGCCATGGTGGAACGGAGCTGCAATCTGTTCAGTACAGCCTGCACCGTGCGAATGTCGCTCAGCTCGATGCGCTTTCCGTCCGGTTCAAGATTGACAAAGATCATGTGGGTCTCCTTTGCCGCAGGTCATTTTGAGGGCCAACGGCTGGGCGGACAGTACCCATGTTGGCGGCCGAGTTCAAGTCCGGCCCCCGCCGCCTCGCGGACCGGGAACGCGATGATTATTCGCCATAAAGGTTCAAACCGCGGTTGACCCTAAACCGAAATATCGCCTATGTTCAGAACAAGGGCTAAATCCAAGGAGGAAGCCATGAGTCAACCAAAGATTCTCGTCGTCGACGATGAAAAACACATCCGAATGCTCTATAGGGAAGAACTGGAGGCGGACGGCTACACCGTGGCCACCTCGGACGGCGAAGAGGATATTCTTGACGTCGTCGCCAGGGAACATCCGACCATCGTCATTCTGGACATCAAACTGGGCGTCAATCGTTCCGGGCTCGACCTGTTGCAGGAAATCCGCACCAAGGACCAACAGATCCCCGTCATACTCTCGACGGCCTACGATTCCTTCCAGCATGATCTCAAATCCATCGCGGCCGACTACTACGTGGTCAAGTCGGTGGATCTGACCGAATTAAAGGACAAGGTAAGGATGGCCCTGAACAAAGCCGGCGCGTAACCGAACGCCCCGAGAGTTCCTTCCCGAGACGACGCCTTCCCGCAGGGGGAGGCGTCCGGCTTTTTGCCGCGCGGGAGCCTATGCCGCGCAAGGCGCGTCCGAGCGGTCTTCCCAGGCTCTCCCCAAAAGCGAAAATCGCGTAAAAACCGCCGTACACGGCGGGTTCCCCGGCTGAAATCGCTTGCCGCCCAACCCCGTTGCATGGTAGCCGCACCAGATGTTCAATATCACCGCACAGGATATCCAGATATACCTGACCCTGGCGCCCGGGCTGCTCATCGCCCTGGTCTTCCACGAAGTGGCCCACGGTTATGTGGCCTACCTCCTGGGCGACCCCACGGCCAAGTCCGAGGGACGGCTGACCCTCAACCCGCTCAAGCACCTGGACCCCATCGGCACCCTGGCGTTCTTTTTCGTCCATTTCGGCTGGGCGAGACCCGTTCCGGTCAACGCCCGCTACTTCCGCAACCCGCGCAAGGGCATGATGTTCACCGCCATGGCCGGGCCGGGCATCAACTTCATCCTGGCCGCCGCGTTCGCCGCCGCGTTCCATCTCATGGGGCTGTTCGGGCTGAGCCCCGCCAACGCCCTCTATGCCGTCGCCTATTACGGGGTCTTCGTGAACCTCATTCTGGCCGCCTTCAATCTTTTGCCCATCCCGCCGCTGGACGGCAGCAACATCCTGGCGTACTTTCTCTCTCCCCGGGCCGCCTACAAGTATATGTCGCTGAGCCGCTACGGGTTCATCATCCTCATAGCCATCATCCTGCTCGGCCGATACACCGGGCTTGATATCGTCGGCCGGGTGATCGTTCCCCTGGTCCGAGGCCTGGGCTCCCTGCTGGGTGTGCCCCTCTAACCTCTAACCGCAGACCACTTCATCATGAGCGAAAAACAACGAATCCTCTCCGGCATGAGACCCACCGGTCCCCTTCACCTCGGCCACTACTTCGGCGTCATCGACAACTGGCTGAAGCTTCAGGAAGAATATGACTGTTATTTCTTCGTGGCCGACTGGCACGCCCTGACCAGCGAATACGCCGATCCCACCCGCATCAAGGGTTTCATTCCCGGCCTGGTCAAGGATTGGGTGGCCGCCGGACTGGATCCGGAAAAATGCTCCATCTTCCAGCAGTCCCAGATCAAGGAGCACGCCGAACTCAACCTGATTCTGTCCATGTACACCCCGCTGGGCTGGCTCGAACGCTGCCCCACGTACAAGGACCAGAAGGAACAGTTGACCCAAAAAGACCTGAACACCCACGGATTTCTCGGCTATCCGGTCCTCATGTCCGTCGACATTCTCATGTACAAGCCCCTGGCTGTGCCCGTCGGCAAGGACCAGTTGCCCCACCTGGAGCTGACCCGCGAAATCGCGCGCCGCTTCAACCACCTGAACAACACCGAACTGTTCCCGGAACCGGCCGACATGCTCACCGAGGCTCCGGTCCTGCCCGGCCTGGACGGACGCAAGATGTCCAAGAGCTACGGCAACTCCATCATGCTCTCCGAGCCGATGGACGAGATCATGCCCAAGGTTCGCGGCATGAAGACCGACGAAAACCGGCTGCGCAAGTCCGATCCGGGCGATCCCGAAATCTGCAACCTCTTCCCCTACCACAAGCTCATGACCGACCCGGAGAAACTCCCCGAGATCGTCAAGGGGTGCAAGGACGCCTCCTGGGGCTGCGTGGACTGCAAGAAGCTGCTCATGAAATCCCTGGAACAGTTCCTCACCCCCCTGCACGAACGCCGCGCCGCCTGCACCGACGAACGGGTGCGGGAAATCCTCGAAGCCGGCAACGCGAAAGCCCGTGTATATGCCCAGCAGACCATGGAAGAGGTCCGCAAGGTCATCAACTTCGACTTCTAGGTCAAAATAGGCTATACTGAGGAAATCCACCCGGCCAAGGCCGGGTCCAACAACCATCCAGGAGATTCTATGACTGCGCAGAAAGGCAGCACCGTCAAGGTTCACTACACCGGCACCCTCAAGGAGGACGGCAGCCAGTTCGATTCCAGCCAGGGCCGCGAGCCGCTGGAGTTCAAGCTCGGAGAAGGCATGGTCATCGCCGGTTTCGAGAATGCCGTGATAGGCCGGTCCGCGGGCGACACCGTGACCGTGGAAATCCCGCCCGAAGAGGGATACGGCTCCCCCAGCGCAGAACTGGTCTTCCAGGTCCGTCGCGAGCAGCTTCCCCCCGACGTGGAACTGGAAGAGGGAATCATGCTGGAAATCCGCACCGAGGACGGCCAGCCCGCCTATGTCCGTGTGACCGAGTTCGACGCCGAAACGGTGACCCTGGACGGCAACCACCCCCTGGCCGGTGAAACGCTGGTCTTTGATATTGAAATCGTGGAAGTAGCGTAAAAGATTAAACTTCGACAAACTTCCCCGCCTCTTGCTGCATCGGCGAGGGGCGGGGTTTTATTTTAAGAGACGCGACATGAGCATATCCGACAGATGCTGCGGCATCGCCCCGTTCCTGGCCATGGAGATTAACGAAAAAGCCGAAGCCATGGAGCGGGCCGGGCAGTCCGTCATCCGCATGTGTGTGGGCGAACCCGACTTCGACACCCCCGAATGCGCGAAGAAGGCCGCCTGCAAGGCCCTCGACGAGAACCTGACCCACTACACCCATTCACTCGGCATCCGCGAACTGCGCGAAGCCATCTGTGAAGACTACGAAAAACGCTACGGCGTGACCCTCGATCCCGACAACATGGTCGTCACCCAGGGCACCAGCCCGGCCATGCTCGTCCTCTTCTCCACGATCCTCCAGAAAGGCGACAAGGTCATCACGTCCGATCCGTGCTACGCCTGCTACGACAATTTCATCCTGTTCTCAGGAGCCGAACCCGTCAAAGTCCCGGTCTTCGAGGACGACGGCTTCCAGTACCGCGTGTCCGCCATCCGCAAGGCCCTGGCCGAAAACGATGGGATCAAGGCCATCCTCATCAACTCACCGGCCAACCCCACCGGCACCCTGCTCTCCGAGGAGCGCCTCAAGGCCATCGCGGAAATCGCCGAAGAGCACGACCTGTGGATCATCTCGGACGAAATCTACCACGGCCTGGTCTACGAAGGTAAGGAACACTCCATTCTCGAATACACGGACCGCGCATTCGTCTTCAACGGCTTCTCCAAGCTCTACGCCATGACCGGCTGGCGGCTCGGCTACCTCATCTCCCCGCCGAACTTCATGCGCACCCTCCGGAACCTCTGCCAGAACTTCTTCATCTCGGCCAACACCATGGCCCAATGGGGCGGACTGGCCGCCCTCAAGGAAGCAGGGGCCGACGTCGAACGCATGAAGGCCACCTACAACAAGCGACGCGTCTACATGCTCGAACGCCTCAACAACATGGGGCTGCCCGTCAAGAACGAGCCCACCGGCGCCTTCTACATCCTCGTCAACATGCGCAACCAGGCCGCCAAGTTCAACGGCTCCTCCCTGGAACTGGCCTACGATATCCTCGAAAAAGCCCATGTCGCCGTCACACCCGGCATCGACTTCGGACAAGGCGCGGAAGGCTACGTCCGCTTCTCCTACGCCACCTCCATGGCCAACATCGAGGAAGGCATGAACCGCCTGGAACAATACCTGAAAGACTGCGCCTAAACACGGCCAACCACACGACCCGCAACGGGGGCATGGACACATGCCCCCGTTTTTTTGCGCCCGACGAACGGGACGACAGGAAGGGAGGCCTCGCCGGCGGGCGTCTCCGACGGCCAGGGCGCTGCCCTGGACCCGCCAGAGAACCTTTTGAAAAAGGTTCTCTGGACTCTCCAAAACTTTTTAGCGCCGCTTCGCGGGGAACACGCTCATAATTTTCGGGAGATCCAGAAAAAGGGCACCTTCGAACTTCCCCCTGCGACCCAAACGCGAAGCGACCCAAAAAGTTTAGGAAGGAAAAGGGGATGGGGTCCGGGGAAGGGGAAAGGGAAAGCCCTTTTCAAAGGGTTTCCCTTTCCCCTTCCCCCGGCCGCCGGAGGCATCCCCCTTTCTACACCCTGATGTCCAATCCCTTGTAGGGGGTGAAACCGGCACCGACGACTATGCCGCCGGGAGCGAAGAGGTCCTGGGTATTCATGTTGGTGGAGTACCACCAGGCCATGGCGTCGGTGGACAGGGTTCGGTTCATGTCCTGTTCGGAGAGACGGTTCTTGGCCGTGGCGACGAGTTTACCGAACTGGAGGGTCCGGCCGAGTTGCTCGACCTTGTCGGGATTGGCCGAAAAATAGGCATTTATCATCTCCCGGTCCGGGTGCTCGCCGATTACGGTGGCGGACCCGGCGGAATCGTAGTGAAGGCGGAAAGCGGCGGAAGTGTCCACGCCCAGACTTTCGAGATCGGCCTCGACTTCGTCGTTCCATGTCTTGAGCATATCGTCATACCGGGCTTCGATGTCGACAAAGGCCAACTCGCGGCTGTTGTCCGGCGTTGCCGAGGAGAGCAGATCGCGAAGATAGCCGCGCATAACCGCGCCGGACGACGCGACCTCGTCCCGCCGGTTTTTTGACTGCTCCGGTCCAAGGGGAAATTCGCTGTCCGAAACGGTTTTTCTCGAACGCCTGTACGTGTACCCTTGTACAGTCTGTTCAATAGGTTTGGTGGACATGGAGCTTCTCCACGCAAAGGTTTCAACCGGGAAAACGAAGACGGCTTCACTATATCCGTAGCATGAAATATACCATTCGATTGCCAAGCAACGGCCATACGGGTTACCATGCCGCAACTCCTGACAAAAACCGCAGAACCCCGAGGGAGGGCCGACCATGCTCAAAAAAACGTTGAAGATACGCGGGGTGGACGTCTCCAAAATAGCGAACCGCAATGAAAACCGGGTTGCCACGCTGATCCCGGAGATCATCGAGGAATATTACGAAGACTATATTTTCGAGGACCTCGACATCCAGGACATCTACGCCCTGACCCTGAATTTGCTCCCGGCCGCCTATGCCCAGGCCGGGTCCATCGTCCTCTCCGACCGCATCTCGGATTACGAAATCCGGTCCCGAATCCGGGACGCGGTGGAGCGGGTCCTGGACAACCCCACCCGAGCGAACGATTAATCCGCGATCGCCGCAAAAATAAAACGGCCCGCCATGACGAACATGGCGGGCCGTTTGTTTGCTTGTAGGATGCGATCAGGCTTCTTCGCGCTTGCCGCCCCGCTTCTCCATGGGGATGACGAACATGAGCAGAGCCGGAATGACGAACACGGTAAAAACCGTGGACAAGGCCAGCCCGCCCAGAACCACCGCTCCCAGGCCGCGATACAGCTCGGAGCCGGGGCCGGGAGCCACGGCCAGGGGGAGCATTCCGAAAACCGAGGTGGTGGCGGACATGTAAATAGGCCGCAACCTGGTCCGGGTGGCTTCGAGCACTGCTTCCTTGTAGTCCATGCCTTGTTCCCGGACGTTGCCGAGCGACTGGTGGACGATAAGGATGGCGTTGTTCACGACCACACCGATAAGGATGACGAACCCGAGCATGGTCAGGATGTCGAGGGGCTGTGGAGCGATGAACAGATTTTCCAGGCGCAGCCCCATGAACCCGCCTGCACCCGCCAGGGGTACGGTGAACATGATGATCAGCGGGTAGATAAAATTTTCGAACAGCGCGGACATGAGCAGGTAGGTGATGACCAGCGCCAGGATGAAGTTCCACTGGAGTGCCTCTCGGGTCACGGTGAGCTTGTCGGCCGCGCCGGACAACCGCACGGACACGCCGTGCATGAGCCCGGTCTGCTCCACCTGGGGCAAAAGTTGCTGTTCGATGATCTCCATGGCGGATTGCAGGGGCATGTCCACGGGCGGCGTGACCTGGAGGGTGATGGTCCGCTGCCTCTCCAGATGGCGGATCTGAGTCACTCCATAGGTGTTCTCCATGGCGGCCAGCGACGACAGCGGCACGGCCCATCCCTTGGGAGTGGCCACGAGCTGCGAATACAGTTCCTCGGGCGTGGCCACGTCCTCGGCCGAGGCCTTGAGCACCAGGTCGATCTTTTTCTTGCCCTCTTCCTTAAAGTCGCCCACCTGGCGTCCGTCCAGGATGACGTCCAGCGCGGTACCCAGGTCTTCCGAACTCAGCCCCACGGCCTTGAGCCGGTCGCGGTAGGGATGGAAGCGCACCTCGGGGTAAAGCAGTTCCAGGGACGGGATGGGCCGGATCTGCGCACCGTGGATGGTCTGCATGGTCATGCCGAACATGGCCCCGGCCGCGGACACTAGCTGGTTCAAGTCCTCGCCCGAGAAATCCACGTTGATGACCCGGCCTTCGCCCAGCCCCTGTTCGAAGATGGACGCCTGGAGCGACACGCCGAACATGCCGGGAATGGATCTGATGATCCCCATGAGCTCGGGGATGAGCTTGCCCGCGTTCTGCTCCTGGGTGGAAATGGCCCCGAACAGATTGATGGTCGGCGCGGACACGTAGAAGAGCTCGTCCACGCCGGGAGTGCCGTCCACTTCCTTGCGGAACCGGGGCCTGACCCGGTCGAAGACGTACTTGCCGATGTCGTCGCGCTCCTCGAAGGACAGGCCTGGCGGCGGAATGAGGATGTTCAGGATGAGATTGCGGTTGCCCTGGGGAAGGTACTCCATCTTCGGGAACATGGTCACGACCATGAGCACGGACACGGCGGTCAGGGCGAAAACCGTGATCAGCCGCCCCTTCCAGTTGTCGATGGCCAGGGAGAGCAGGTTGATGATCCCGTCGGCCGACTTGCCGCCGACCAAGGTCAGGGGGGCCATCACCCGCTTGACCAGGGACAGCCCGGCCGGTGCGCGCGGCCCGTCCTCCCCGCCCCCGGGCCGTTTGCGGCGGTCCGCGATGCGGTAGAACTGGTTGGCCAGCATGGGGATAACCAGGACGGACACGAGCATGGACAGGACGATGGCGCAGGTCACGGCGATGGCGATGTCCTTGAACAGCTGCCCGGCCTCCTGCTCCATGAAGACCACGGGCAGGAACACGGCCACGGTGGTCAGGGTGGAGGCCAGGACCGCGCCCCAGACCTCGCTAGCCCCGTCGTAGGCGGCCTTGAACGACGATTTGCCCATGCGCCTGTGGCGGTCCACGTTTTCAAGGACCACGATGGCGTTGTCCACGAGCATGCCCACGGCGAACGAGATGCCCGCCATGGAGACGATGTTCAGGGACCGCCCGACGGCCGCGAAGATGATGAACGCGCCCACAATGGACACCGGTATGCTCACGGCCACGATAACCGTGGAGCTGACGGACTGGAGAAAGATGAACAGGACTGCGATGGCCAGGACCGAGCCGATGAGGATGTTGCGCTGGACCAGGTCGATGGCGCCGTTGATGTACGGCCGCTGGTCGTAGACCCAGTTGAAACGCACGCCCTGCCCGGCCAGGCGTCCGGCGTTGAGGTCCTCGATGACCTGATGGACGCTGTCGGTCATGGTCAGGATGTTGGTGCCCGGCTCGGGGCGCACGCCCACGACCATGCCGGTCTTGCCGTTGTGGCGCATGGCCACTGTGGGCTTCTCGTTGCCGCGCGACACCGTGGCCACGTCGCCCAGGTTGACGCGGTACTGGCCGGACGAGGAGATGACCACGGACTCGACGTCCTCCGGGGTCTTGAAGTCGGCGGGGGTGCGGATGCGGTAGTCCCGGCGGCCAACCCCCAGGGTGCCCGCCGACACGGACACGTTCTCGCTCCTGAGCACCTCGATCAATTCGGTGGCGGTCAGGTTGTAGGAAGCGAGCTTGACTGGATCGACGATGACGTCCATCTCGTCCTCGCGCCCGCCCCCGATGAACAGCTCGGCCACGCCCGGGACGCGCTCGATGTACTGCCGGACCTCGTTTTCGAAGAACGTCCGGTAGGTGGTCACGTCCTTGTCGTTGCCCGGCAGGGTTTCGAGGACCATCCAGATGACCGGGGAGGTGGTCGCGCCCGTGGCCGAGATGATCGGCCGGTCCACGTCGTCCGGGTATTCCGGCACCTCGTCGAGCTTATTGGACACGCGTAGCAGGGCGCTGTCGATCTCGGTGCCGATCTCGAAAGTCAGGGTCAGTTCGGTGCGGGCGTTGTAGTTGGCGCTCTCCATCTCGGTCAGGCCGGGGATGCCTTTGAGTACCTTTTCCTGCTCCTCGGCCACATCGCGCTCCATCTCGTAAGGCGTGGCCCCGGTCCAGGTGGTGGTCACGGTGATGACCGGCTCGGTCACGTTGGGCGAGAGCTGGTACGGCAGGCCGAGCAGAGCCACCGCGCCGAACATGACGACGAGGATGACGCCCACCAGGACGGCCACGGGCTTACGTATGGCGGTTCCGACGATATCCACGATCCCTCCTAGGGCAGCCCGGCGGGTTGCGCAGCCACGGGCTGTTGCGGCTGGAGCCGCTCGTTGCCCTTGACGACCACGTCCATGCCCTCCCGCAGGGTCTTGGACTTAACCCCGGCCTCCATGCCCCGGTAGCCGACCACGTACACGGGCATGGGGTCGGCCTTGCCGTCCACCACGGCCCAGACGACCATCTGCCCGCGGGAGGAGATGATCGCGTCGCGCGGCACGATCAGGGTCTTTCCGCCCAATCCCTTGGGCAGGACCACCCGGGCCTCCATGCCCTCGGCCAGGAACCCGTCGTTGTGCACGCGAATCTTGACCGGAAAGGTGCGCGTAGCCACGTCGCCCTTGGGAATGGCCGCAAAGACCGAACCCTCCACGTCACGGCCCGCCACCTTGACGGTCACCTTCAGGCCAGGCTTGACCACGCCGAAGGCCTCACGCGGGGCGTTGACCACCACGTCGAAATCCTTGTCCGCGGCCATGACGGCCACGGTGGCGCCCACGGAGACCCAGTCGCCCCGAAACGCCCTGCGCTCCAGGACAACGCCGTCGTAGGGCGCGCGGATGGTCTTCTTGCCGCGCTCTGTGAGCAGCCGGTTAAGAATGGCCCGGGCGGCGATCATATTCTTTTCGGCGGACAGGGCGGACAGCCGCTTGTCGTCGTATTCGCCCTCGGCCACGGTGCGGCTCTTGAACAATTTGGTGGTCCGCTCGTTTTCGAGCTTGGCCAGCTCGTAGTCGGCCTGGGCCTGATCCACCAGGGCTCGAGCGTTGGCGATGCTACTGTCCAGAATGTCCGAAGAAAGGACCACCAGGGGATCGCCCTTGGCGACGCGCTGGCCGTCCTCCACGTCCAAGGACACAACCTTGCCCTCGACCTCGGCGGCCACGTTGGAAGTTTCCGTGAAATAAACCGTGCCGATGAATTCGATATGGGGAGCCATGTCGCCGCAGGTCACCTTGGCCGTGACCACAGGGGACGCGGGACTCGCACCCGGCGCCTGGGCCAGGGCCGGAACGGCCAGCAGGACCGCTAGGCAAAAGACTACCGCACTCTTCAGGAATCTCTTCATCACTCACTCTTCTTCCGTAAGTTTTTCCAGGGCTTGAAAACAAACACAAAAATCGTGGCGACCAGGACCGCAACCTGGACGAGTCCCCATATGAAATTCATTTTCTGATTATACAGATACGCCCCGTCACGCAGCGCATCAAAGCCCAGCTCGCCGGAGATGTGCATCATTGCCGTCTCCCAGGGACCGAGGCAGACTGTGCCGAAGACGATGGCCGTAACCGTGACGACCCATTTGAAGATCAGCCAGCCGTGCCGGAAAAAACCGAATCCGGTGAACAGGGAATAGGCCAGCCCGGTAAGCAGGCAGCCGAAAGCGCCCGGCACGACCACCACGGCCATGTCCACATGATGGATGGCCCGGTTCATGCCGTAAAGCTCGCGCCCATCCGTCGCGCCCGGCTTGAAAAAATAGAGAAGAATCAGGGGCGATGCCGCCCCCGACCCAGCAGGCGACCGTGCACAAATGCAGTCCCTTCAGCCACTTCTGCCCCCCGGCCCCCAATTTCAACATGATTCGTTCCTCATGCAACAGGCTTCGTCCAGGTGGGGTTCGATGAGCTGCCACAGAACCCGCTTGCACACGGCGAGGTCCTCTGGGTCCACATGCCTGACTATCGCGGCGCGGCTCTCCAGAACTATGTCCAGGGTGAAATCCACCAGTTCACGGCCCTTCTTGGTTATGTATATGCACTTGACCCTTCGGTCGTCGTCCCCCGGCTCTCGGCGTACGAGGCCATGTTTTTCCAGGGCCGCCACAAGACGGCTGACACCGGTTTTTTCCTGGGAGAGCATATCACAAAGCCTTCCCTGAGTCAGCCCGTCGATCTTGTACGCGGGCAACAAGGCGCGCCACTGCTCCACCGTGATCTTGACCCCCGCTTCGGCGAAGCGGACGGCCAGATCGTTGGCAAAGACGCGGGACGCCTTCCAGGAAAGGAAACCAACGGATTCCTTCGGGTTCAGACGGTCAAAATTCATGGCAAAAGTTGTATCTGCAACAAACAATATCGTCAACCCATTTTGGGCCGACGACGGGTTGCAATAATAGGAGGATACCTATACTGTTCAGTCCATGGAAAGATTCACCGCCGACCTGCACATTCATTCCCGTTTTTCGCGTGCCACCAGCAAGAACCTGACCATCCGGAACCTGGCTGCCTGGGGTCGTCTCAAGGGACTTTCCGTCCTTGGCTCGGGCGACTTCACCCACCCCGAATGGCTGGCCGAAATCGAAGAGCAACTGGAGGACAACGGCAAGGGCCTTTTCGTCCTCAGGGAGCCCGACGGGCTGGAAAAGGAAATCCCCACCTTTGACGGAGAGATTCCCGGCCGCACCCGTTTCATGCTCCAGACGGAGATCAGCTCGATCTACAAGCGCGGCGGCAAGGTCCGCAAGGTGCACAACCTTGTCTTCATGCCCAACCTGGACGCGGTGTACAAATTCAACGAAAGGCTCGGCGAAGTGGGCAACCTGGCCTCGGATGGCCGTCCCATCCTCGGACTGGACTCCCGCGATCTTCTGGACCTGGTGCTGGACACCCACTCGCAGGCATTCCTGGTCCCGGCCCACATCTGGACGCCGTGGTTCTCCCTGTTCGGCTCCAAATCCGGCTTCAATTCCATCCGCGAATGCTTCGGCGACTACGCCGAGGAGATATTCGCCATGGAGACCGGACTTTCCTCGGACCCCGAAATGAACTGGACTTGGTCCGAACTGGACCGCATTAGGCTCATCTCCAACTCCGACGCCCACTCCGGCGAAAAGCTCGGCCGGGAAACCAACCTGTTCCGCGGCGAAATTTCCTATGAAGGCATCTACCGCGCCCTGCGCGGCGAAGGGCTGGGGAACAAATTCCTCGGCACAGTCGAATTCTTCCCCGAGGAGGGCAAGTACCACATGGACGGCCACCGCAAATGCGGCGTATCCATGGATCCCCACGAGACCATCGCCCGCGACGGCATCTGCCCGGTCTGCGGCAAGCCCGTGACCGTGGGCGTATACAACCGCGTGCTGGAACTGGCGGACCGCGAGGAGCCGGTCCAGCCTGCGGGCGCGCCCGGCTTCGTCTCGCTCATTCCGCTCAAGGAGATCCTATCCGAGGTGCTCGGCGTCGGTCCGGGCTCCAAGAAGGTCAACCACCTTTACATGAAGCTCATTCGGGAGTTCGGCAACGAACTCGACATCCTCCAGCGGGCACCCGCCGAGGATCTCAACCGCTTTTCCTGCCACCTGGCCGAAGGCATCACCCGTATGCGCGACGGGCAGGTCATCCGCAAAGCCGGGTTCGACGGTGAATTCGGCGTCATCTCGGTCTTCTCGGAAAAAGAGCGGGCCCAGATCAAGAACGGGGGCGAACTGATCCACATTCCCCGTCCCGAACCCCGGCCCGATCCGGGGCTGACCACGCCCTGCCGCGCCGTCGCAAGGCCCAAGATCGAGGCCGTGCCGCTGTCCTACAACCAGGGCCAGCGGCAAGCCATCGACGCGGGCCCCGGCCCGGTGCTTGTCCTTGCCGGTCCCGGCACGGGCAAGACCCAGACCCTCATGGGACGGGTGGAACGGCTCATGGACGAAGGCGTCAACCCCAAGCGCATCCTGGCCCTGACCTTCACCAAGCGGGCCGCCCAGGAAATGCGCGACAGGCTGCACGCCCTTCGCGGCGAAAATGCCGAGATGCCCCAGGCGGGCACCCTGCATTCCCTGTGCTTCGACTACTGGAAGCACGCCTATTCCGAGACGCCCATCGTGGTGCCCGAGGACGCGGCCAAAAAACTTTTCGTCGAGGTCAACCCGGATTTTTCGGGCAGGAACCTCAACCACTATTGGAACAAGTACCTCCTGGCCCGGGAACAACTGACCGAGTTACCCGAGAATCTGGCCGAGGCGCACATCAACTACGGCAACCAGAAAAACCACTGGGACCTGGTCGACTATACCGACCTGCTGGAGTTCATGCTCGAACAGAGCGGCGCGCCCACTTTCCACATGCCCTACAGCCATGTCCTGGTGGACGAGGTCCAGGACCTCAGCCCCCTGCAACTGGCCGTCATCAAGGGCATCGCCGGAACCGCGGGCGAGGGACTGTTCTTCATCGGCGACCCCAAGCAGTCCATTTACGGATTCCGGGGTGCCGTGGGCAATGTGGAGGAACACCTCAAGGGACTGTGGCCGAACATCAAATCCATCACCCTGACCGACAACTACCGCTCTGGCCAGACCATCCTTGATGGCGCGGGCAACCTTTTCCCGGACTCGCCGCGCCTCACGGCCCGCAAGGACATCACCGCCACCATGCACATGTTCGAGGCCCCGGACTCCCTGCATGAGGCCACCTGGATCAGCGACAAGATCAAGGGGCTCATCGGGGCCACCAGCCACTCCATCGCGGACAACGAGGGAGGCGGCGAAATGGCTCCGGGCGACATCGCCGTGCTGGTGCGCTTCAAGCAGATCATCCCGACCATCGAAAAGGCGCTCAAGCGCGCCGGCGTGCCCGTGTCCACCCCCGAACTGGAAGGATTCTGGCAGGAACCGCGCGTGGCCGCCATCCTCAAGGCCGCGCAGCAATTCCTGGGCATGACCCTGTCCGGCGTGGAAGACACCATCGAGATTCCGGATCACATTCTGGCCAAGGGCCCCGTCGGCCTGGCCGCCTACCTGAACGAAACCCCGCCCTTCGACCAGTTTTTCTGGGACAGCCGCCAGTTCAAGGAACTCAAGGCCGAATTCGACCGGCGCGGCGGCTGGCAGGGGTTGGTCAACTGGGTATCGTTGCAAACTGAGCTGGAACTTGTCCGCCGAACCGCGGAGAAGGTCCAGATCATGACCCTGCACGCCTCCAAGGGGCTGGAATTCGAAGCCGTGTTCATGCCCGCCTGCGAGGAAGGCATCCTGCCGTTCGCGGGCATGGACCTCCTCACCGCAAAAATCACTCTGACCCCCGGCCGGGGGCAGCGTTTCCACGAGGAACGCCGCCTCATGTACGTGGGTATGACGCGCGCGCGGCGCAATCTCTATCTCACCTACGCCCAGGAAAGACAGCTCTTCGGCAGGACCCTGTCTCTGCCGAGGTCACGCTATCTGCGGGAAATCCCCGAGGCACTCCTGACAAAATCAGCCCTGGCCGCACGCAAGGTGACCAAGGAAAAGCAGCTCGGCCTGCTCGACTAGAGAAAGAAGCGACACCTTCACGCTCCGCATGATCTGCGGGACGCGAAGACGCCGAGCCGGTGTAACCGGCGGTAAACATCCAAGGTGTGAAACCGATGTTGAAACAATTCTCTATACACGGCCATAGCCCAAACCCCGCCACGCCGCCCGCCATCCGGACGGCGCGCCGCAAACGCCATGCACCAAAATTCTAATTCCCGGAAACCGAACGGATTCCCGCCCGAGGCCCGAAAGGCCAAAGACGAATCAGCGCGTCCCGACCTCCCCTCCGTGCGCGATGTCGAGGAGAAATGGAATGTGCGCTTCCCGTTCAATCTGGCCGCGCCCTCGGCCGTGCTGCCCGCCGGGGTGGCCGAAAACAGCCTGTTCCTGGCCGATTTTTTCCCTGAGATCGCGCTGCTGTTCTTCGAAACCGAATCCTGCCTGGCCTACACCGACGAGGACCTGCCGCCCTGGCTGGCAGACCTGCCCTGTTCCTGGCACGTGCACATGCCGCTGGACCTGCCGTGGGAAGCGGGCATCGACACGGTCTGGCAAAAGATCGACGGGCTGATCGACAAGCTCGCCCTGGTCTCGCCCCATGCCTACGTGCTGCATCCGCCCACCGCGCCCGACATGCTCCCGGCCCTGGCGGACCGACTGCGGGACAAAGGCGTGCCGCCGTCCCGCTTCCTCATCGAGAACGTTGGCCTGTGCAGCCTGACCCCGGTATGGGACGAGGTCGTCGAGGGCGGCTTCTCCGCCTGCCTGGACATCGGCCATATCCTGGCTTACGGACAGCGCGACATTCTCCGACTGCCCGGCCTCTGGGAGCGCGTTCGAATGCTGCATGTCTACGGGGCCGAACGGGACATGCGCCACTGGCCCCTGCGCGAGCTGGACCCGGTGGGACAGGTCCTGCTGCGGCACCTGGTAGATCGGACCTCGGACATCACCCTGACCCTTGAAGTCTTCCGCGAAGAGGAGCTGTTCGACTCCTTGGACCTCTTCGCCCAATGGTTTTCGCAATGGAGCAACAATAAATGATTACCCTGGTACTCGGCGGCAACAAATCCGGAAAGTCCGATTTTGCCCTCGATCTGCTCGCCCAAGCCTCCGGTCCGACCCTGTTCGTGGCCACCGGAAAGGCTCGGGACATGGAGTTCCGCGAACAAATTCGCAAACACCGTAAAAGCCGGACTCCGTATATCGAAGTGGCGGAAGTCGCCGAGGACTTGCCTCATACGCTCCAAAAGGCTAAATTGACATTTCCGGCCGTGTTGGTGGACAGCCTTGATTATTGGCTGTTCTCCTGCAGGGAAGCCGGATGTGAGCCGGAAAAAGTTGAAGAATTCATAGCAGTTCTCAACAACTGGGGCTCCACGGATTTGATACTCGTCTCCTGTGAGACAGGGCTTGGACCGTTGCCTGCGGGCAGTCAGGTCCGGGCCTTCGTGCGGAGCCTCGGCGCGCTCAACCAAGCTGTCGCCGTTCAGGCCGACCAGGCGTTTCTGGTTGCGGCCGGGCTGCCGTTAACCCTGAAACAGGGATAATACGTGGCACTTTTTCGACAACTTGAAGAACAGGTCGACCAACTCCTCAGCCTGTTCAACAAGGAAGACAACTGGCTGATTCTCATCAATGCCGACCCGGATGCCCTGGGTTCGGCGCTGGCCTTGAAACGGATCATGACCCGCCGGGTCAACGCCGCGGCCATCGCGCAGATTAACGAGATCAAGCGGCCCGACAACCTGTCCATGATCCGGTACTGCCGCATCCCCACGCAGAAGCTCATCCCCAATCTCGCGGCCCAATACGACAAATTCGCCCTGGTGGACTCCCAGCCCCATCACAACCCGGAGTTCAAGCAGTTCGACTTTTCGGTGGTCATCGACCACCACCCCATTCAGCAGGACAACCTGGTCCAGGCCGAATTCGTGGACATCCGCCCCAAATACGGCGCGGTCTGCACCATGATGACCGAATACCTCTACAACATGAAAATCCGTCCGGCCAAGCTGCTGGCCACGGCCCTCATGTACGGCATCCGCTGCGACACCAAGACCTTTGAGCGCGAATTCATCGACGCGGACATGGCCGCCTTCAAGTACCTGAACAAATTCGCGGACTCCAAGCTGATGAACCGAATCAGCCGCAGTGAATTCCACCTGGACTGGATGCGCTATTTCTCCCGCGCCTTCTACAACCTGCGGCGCATCGGCCACGGGCTCTTCGCCCACTGCGGCAACGTGGACAACCCGGACATCCTGGTCATTGTCGCCGACTTCTTCACCCGCGTGCACAATGTCCCCTGGGTGGTGGTTTCAGGCACGGCCGAAGGCAAGCTCGTGTGCATCTTCCGCGGCGACGGACTGCGGCGCGACATGGGCACAATGGCCCAGAAGCTCATGAACGGCCTGGGTTCCGCCGGTGGACACCAGCAGGCCGCCAGGGCCGAGGTCGACCTGTCCGAACTGGAAGGCGTGGACCCGGAAATCTTCATGCTCAAACGGCTCGGCCACGGACGAAAATCCGCTATCCGCCGCATCTAACCCCTACCCCCTCATATCTATGTCGTTAAAAGAACGCCTCAATTTCGATAAGGACCCGGTTTACCTCATCGACGGAACAGCCTTGCTCTACCGGGCCTTTTACGCCCGCGCGGACCTGTCCCGATCGGACGGGTTCCCGACCAACGCCATCAACACGGTCATGCGCGTGCTCATGAACCTGCTCAAGAACGAAAATCCCGGGCACATCGTCTTTCTCATGGACGGCAAAGGCCCGACCTTCCGCAACGAGGCGTATCCCGAATACAAGGCCAACCGGCCGGCCATGCCCGAACCCCTGGCCGAACAGGTGGAGCCCGTGCGCCGGGGAGTGGAACTGCTCGGCATCAAGCTGCTGGTCACCAACGGCGTGGAGGCGGACGACTGCATCTGCTCTCTGGCCAACCGCTACAAGGCGGACCGGCCGATCATCATCCTGGCCTCCGACAAGGACATCAAGCAGTGCCTCGACGACCGGGTCGTCATGGTCAGCCAGATGGGCCGCAAGGAAACCATCCACACCCTGGACTCCTTCCGCGAGGCCGAGGGCATGGAACCGGCCACCTGGCCGGACTTCCAGGCCGTGATCGGCGACTCGGCGGACAACATCCCCGGCATCCCCAAGGTCGGCCCGGTGACGGCGCGCAAGATATTCGCCGCAACCGGCCCCACGCTTGAAGAGGTTCGCGACAATCTGGACAAGCTGCCGGAAAAGTTGCGGGCCAAGGTGGAACCCGAGCTGGACAATGTATTTCTCTACCGGGACCTGACGCGCATGAAAACCAACTGCTGCGAACAGGATATGGACGAGTTTCTCCTCCAGCCGCCGGACCTGGACGCCCTGAACGCCTATTTCGAGGAATACGAGCTGCGCGGGTTGCAGCGAATCCTGCCCAAGGACACGGGCAGCCGCGCAGGCCAGCCCCCGCTCGCCTCCACGCCCAAGCCCGTTTCCAAGGCAGCGCCCGCAGGAACGACCGAACAATATTCCTTGTTCGGCGGCGCGCCCGCCAACGAACCGCCCGCTGAACCGCTGGATGTGAACGTGGCGGAAACCGTTGACGGCCTGCCGGAGTTCGGCGGCGAAGACGTGGGGCTGACCTTTGAGGACGACGCCTTTTTCGTGGGTCTGAACGGACAGGAATACCGCTACACGGGGCCGGCCGAAGAGCTGATGCGCAAGATCGAACACGCCTCGGTCATTGCCACGCCGAGCGTACAGGACCTGCTTCGCGCGGACAAAGCCTGGGGCCACATCCTGTCGAGCCAATGGTTCGACCTGAGCCTGGCCGCCTATCTTCTCGACCCCGAGGCGCGCAATTACACCTGGGCGCGTCTCCGTCAGTCCATGTTCCAAGACGGCCGCCCGGAATTCGCGGAAGCGGTTCGCGGACTGCACCCGCAGTCCCAGGGACTGGCCGCGCTGGCCTACATGGCGGGCATCCGGGGCCAGGTGGAGGGCGCGCACCTGAACACGCTCATGCGTGAACTGGAACTGCCGCTCATCCCTGTGCTCACGGCCATGGAACGGGCAGGCATCTCCATCGACCCCAACGAGTTCAAGTCCTTCCTGGACGATGTGAACGGCCAGCTCGACGAATTGACCCGGACCATCATCAAACTGGCTGGCGAGGAATTCAATATCCGCTCAAGCCAACAGCTCGCCGTGGTCCTTTTCGACCGCCTCGGCATCAAGCCCGGGTCCAAGACGTCCACGGGTCTGCGCTCCACGGCCAACCAGGTGCTTGAAAAAATTCGAGACCAGCATCCCATCGTGGACGCGGTGCTCCAATTCCGTATGCTCGAAAAGCTGCGCTCCACCTACCTGGAGCCGCTTCCCAAGATGGTCGGCGCGGACGGACGGTTGCACACCCATTTCAACCAGCTTTCCACGGCCACCGGCAGGCTGTCGAGCTCCCAGCCAAACCTGCAGAACATCCCCATCCGGGGAGTGCACGGGCCGAGAATGCGCGCCTGCTTCAACGCGGCGGACGGCAACCTGCTGGCCGCGGCTGACTATTCCCAGATCGAACTGCGCGTCCTGGCCCATTTCTCCCAGGACCCGGCGCTCATCGACGCCTTCCGTCACGACGAGGACATCCACGCACGCACGGCCGCGCTCATCCATGACAAGGACATCAAGGATGTGACCTCCGATGAACGGCGCGGGGCCAAGACCATCAACTTCGGCCTGATCTACGGCATGGGCGTGCAGAAGCTCGCCCGCGAACTCCAGATCAAACAGACAGAGGCTCAGGAATTCACGGAGAAATACTTCGAGAAAATGGCGACCCTCAAGGCGTACTACGACACCATCGTCAAGGACGCCGAGACGCACGGCTTCGTGACGACCCTTGCCGGACGCCGCCGCCTCCTGCCCGAGTTGCACTCCCGCAACAACCAGCTTGCAGCCCAGGCCCGCCGTCAGGCCGTCAACACCATCATTCAGGGTTCCGCCGCGGACATCATCAAGATGGCCATGGTCCAGACCTACAAGGACAAGCGGCTCAAGGAACTTGAGGCCCGGCTGATCCTCCAGGTTCACGATGAGCTCATAATCGAGGTCCCGGCCGCGAACATCGATCCCGCCGGAGCGAGGTTGACAGAGATCATGCAAAACGTGACCAAGCTGGACGTGCCGCTCAAGGTCGACCTGGGCGTGGGAAAAAACTGGGCCGAAGCGCATTAACGACTTCCGGCCCCGGACACCCCGTCGACGTCCATAGACATTGACAAAAAAAGAGCCCCGCGTTGCGGGGCTTTCTCATTGTCCTGCCGGGCTATTTGGTGTGGCATTGGTTGCAACAATAATAACACCCGTCGACGTTGTCATAATACCTGCGGGCCTCCCTGAGCGCGTCATGACAATTCGAGAACTCTCCGAGGTAGATACAATTTTCCGACAACGGTTTGTACCGGCAAGAGATCGTGTGCACCTCATGTTCGCCGGTGGGTTGCGCATTTTTGTTGACGTAGTATCTCATTTTCTAGGCCTCCTTTAATGTTTGAATTGCTGCAATTTTTATCGTATATTAAATAAATGTTCAATATATTATTAAGTTGAATATAGATATGCCTATGCAAAAAAAGCCCCGCTAAACGGGGCTTTCCTTTTCTTTTCCGGCCCGACCTCGGGGCTACGGGATGTCCACGTACTTGGCGATGATGGCGTCGAGACGGCCCTCGGCGCGCATTTGGTTGATTATCTGGTTGAATTCCGGAAGCCGGTCGGCATAGGGGCTGTTGCGGTTGATAAGCAAATGGAAGGGCATTCCCTCCAGGGAGACGCCAGTTTCCACGATGCGGTTCGTCACTCCGCCCGCCTTGATCTGAGGCCATGCGGCCATGGGCCACTCGATGACGATGTCTCCCCGGTGATTGGCCAGCATGAGCCATACGTTTTTGAGTTGAGGAGATTCATAGGTTTTGATGCCCCGAGAGCGAATATGCTCGTCGCTCCAACCGTTGCCGTGATACGTGACGACCACAAGCCCCAAACGGAATATATCGTCGATGGAATGTATTCGACTGATCTCGGCCAACCTGGGGTTGTCCACGGTGGTGAAAACCCTGAGCTGTTTCACGTAGAACGGATCGGAATGCGTCACCGTATAGACCCGTCGTCCGGCAGTGGGCACGGTAATCATGGCGTCCGCCTCACCCAACTGGACCAGGACCTGGCATCGGCTCCACGGGTATTCCCGCCAATTGGCCCCGATCCCCATTCGACAGAGCGCCTCGTTGACGATCTCGAAGAAAAAGCCGGTCATGTACCCTTCCCCGGTTCTGGTGAAAAAAGGCCAGAAATCCGGATAGACCACACGCAATGGCTCGGAGGCCTGTGCAGATGTAAGACCAGTCAGGAGCAAAACAGCCAACACGACGCCTGCCAGCCGCCTTCCAACCCTACCGATCGTTGAACCCATGTCACAATTCTCCATACTGAAACGGTATCAGATTATTCTTTTCCGTCAACTCGACAGGATTATTTTCAGAAGCCCGAAGAAAAACAATAAAAGGCCGCCTCAGGGCGGCCTAATATTCACAGTCGTTGACGGACTATTCGATTATTCCTTCTTGTTGGCTATGCCTCCACGCCGCAAAAGCCCTCCCAGCCGGGAGCCGGCGCCCTGAACGGCGGTATAGAGCGAGGGAACCACCAGCACGCCGAGAAGCGTGGCCGCGATCATGCCGCCGAACACCGAGGTGCCCAGGGCGTGTCGACTGGACGACCCCGCCCCCGAAGCCCGGACCAGCGGTATGACGCCGAGGATGAAGGCGAACGAGGTCATGAGAATGGGCCTGAAACGCAGGGCCGCGGCTGCCTTGGCCGCTTCCATGAGGGACATGCCCGCATCATGCTTTTCCTTGGCGTATTCCACGATCATGATCGCGTTCTTGGCGGCCAGGCCGATGAGCATGACCAGCCCAACCTGGGCGTAAACGTTGTTGTCCAGTCCGCGCAACCACTGGGCCGACATGGCCCCGAAGATGCCGAGCGGTACGCAGAGGATGACCGCGAACGGCGTGGTCCAGCTCTCGTACTGAGCGGCCAGCACCAGAAACACCATGACGATGGCCAGGGCGAAGATCAGCCCTGTCTGGCCTCCTGCGTGCTTCTCCTGATAGGCGATGGCGGTCCAATCGAACCCGTACCCGTCGGGCAGGGTCTGCCGGGCCACCTCTTCCATGGCGGCCATGGATTGGCCCGAGCTGTACCCTGCCGGGGTGGCTGCGTTGATCTCCACCGTGCGGAACACGTTGTAACGCTGCACGTACTCCGGACCGGAGATGCGCTTGGCGCTGCTTAAAGTGGACAGCGGAACCATCTCCCCGCTGGCGGAGCGCATGTAGAACCTGTTGAGATCCTCAAGCCGGGTGCGGAACTGCGACTCGGCCTGGGCCATGACGCGGTAGGTGCGCCCGTACTTGTTGAAGTCGTTAATATAATAGCCGCCGAGGTAGGTCTGCAACGTCTTGAAGACGTCGGAGATCGGCACCCCGAGCTTCTTGACCTTGTCGCGGTCAATCTCGACAAAGTACTGCGGTACGCCGTCGCTGAAGGTGGTGAACAGGTTCGCCACCTCGGGCCGCTTGGACGCCTCGGCTATGTACTGCTTGGTCACGGCGGCCAGCTCGGACACCGAATTGCCGGAACGGTCCTGCAACTCGAACTGCAAACCGCCGGTGGACGAGAGGCCGGGGATGGGCGGCGGCGCAAAGGCCATGATGACCGCCTCCTGGATGGACCAGAACTCCTTTTGCGCCTTGCCCATGATGGACGCGAGCGACAGATCCGGCGATGTCCGATCCGCCCAGTCGTCCAGCACGACGAAGACCGCCGAGGTATAGGACGAATACGCGCCGGTCAGGAGGTTGAACCCGCCGAGCACGACATAGTCGTGCACGCCGGGGGCGTCCTTGAGGTACGTCTCGACCTTGCGCATAACCGCCTCGGACCGCTCCAGCGAAGCGCCCTCGGGCAGGGATGCGTTGATGATGAAGTACCCCTGGTCCTCGTCGGGCACAAAGCTTGACGGCAGGATGGCGAACAGCCCGCCGCACGCCCCGATAAGCACGGCCACCACAAGCACGCCCATGAAGGCGCGCCGGACCATGGAGGCCACGGCGGCGTTGTACTTGCGGGTGCACCAGTCGAAGACGGCGTTGAACTTGTCGAAAAACCAGCCGAGCGGGCCGCGAATGGGTTTGTAGGGCCGCAGGAGCAGGGCCGACAGGGCGGGAGACAGGGTCAGGGCGTTGACCGACGAGATGGCCACGGACACGGACAGGGTCAGGGCGAACTGCTTGTACAACTGGCCGGTGATGCCGCCCATGAAGGCCACGGGAATGAACACGGCGATGAGCACCAGGGTACTCGCGATGATCGGCCCGGTGACCTCGCTCATGGCTTTCTTCGTGGCTTCCTTCGGCGACATGCCCTCCTCGTCAATGTTGCGCTGGGTGGCCTCCACCACGACGATGGCGTCGTCGACAACGATACCGATGGCCAGCACCAGGCCGAACAAGGTCAGGGTGTTGATGGAGAACCCGAGCACCGGGAACAGGGCGAAGGTGCCGATCAGCGAGACTGGCACGCAGACCATGGGAATGATGGTCGTACGCCAGTTTTGCAGGAAAACGAAGACCACGAGGAAGACAAGGATAAGGGCCTCGTACAACGTGTCCATGACCTCGTCGATGGAAGAGTTCACGAAACGGGTGGTGTCGTAGGGAATGGAGTAATGAACGCCCTCGGGGAAGAAATGGGCCAATTCATCCATGGTCGCCCGAACCTGTCTGGACACCTCAAGGGCGTTGGAGCCGGGCAGTTGGTAGATGAGCATGGAGGCGTTGGGCTGGTTGTTGAGCCGGGCGAAGGTGAAATAGTTCTTCGCACCCAGCTCCACGCGGGCCACGTCCTTGATGCGCACGGTGGACCCGTCGGCCTTGGCCTTGAGAATGATATTGCCGAACTCCCCGGGATCGGCCAGACGGCCCTTGACCCGCAGGGTCATCTGAAACTGCTGGTCCCTGGGCGTGGGCGGCATACCGATCTGGCCCGCCGGAGCCTGGGTGTTCTGCTCCTCCACGGCGTTGATGACGTCGCTGACCGTCAGGCCGTAGGAGGTCAGCTTGTCCGGATCGAGCCACAGCCGCATACCGTAGTCCAGGTCGCCGAACATGTTCACGTCGCCGACGCCCTCGATGCGGCGCAGCGCGTCGTAAATGTTGATCTTGCCGTAGTTGTTGAGGAAAAGAGTGTCGTATTCCGGCCTGTCCGAGGTCAGGGACACGATGAGCACGAACTCCGGCGACTGCTTGCGCACGGAAATACCAGTGTTGCGGACTTCCTGCGGCAGTTGGGGAGTGGCCAGATTGACGCGGTTCTGCACGTCCACGGTGGCCAGCTCAAGGTCACGACCGAGCTCGAAGGTCACGGTCAGGCTCATGGAACCGTCATTGGCCGAAATGGACTTCATGTACATCATGTCCTGCGCGCCGTTGACCTGCTCTTCGATGGGCGAGGCCACGGACTGCTCCACGGTCTCGGCATCGGCTCCGGTATAGGTGGCGCGGACGGACACCGACGGAGGCGATATCTGCGGGTACTGGGCGATGGGCAGGGCGAACAGGGAAAGGACGCCCACCAGCAGAATGATGATGGCCACCACCGACGCGAAAATAGGCCGATCTATGAAAAAGCGGACGAACATGGGCTACTCCGCTCCGGCGCCGGCCGCCTTGCCGCCATCGGAGGGAACCGGCGCCTCCTCGACGCCCGCGTCCCCGGAGGGGGCGGGCTGTGTGCCGTCGGACACCATGGGCACCACGACCGGCTTGATCTTCATGCCCGGCTTGACCCGGTTGATGCCTTCGGAAAGAAGCATCTCCCCGGCCTTGACGCCCTCTGCGACCACGGCCAGATTCATGGACTCGGAACCGAGCTTGACCGGCTGGTTCCGGATCGTCCCGTCCGGGTCCACCAGGAACACGGACTTCATGCCCTGAACGTCCATGATCGCCTGGACCGGGACGACCACCGCGTCGCTATGGTTGGAAACCCGAACGCGGACCTTGGCGTACTGGCCCGGCTTGAGCATGTTGTCGGGATTGGGGAAAAGCACACGAATGCCCAGGGTGCCGGTCTTTGGATCAATGGTCGGATCGACCATGTCGAATCTGCCGGGCTGGTTGTACTCGCCCCCATCGGCCAGAATCATGCGAATGGGCATCTCTCCGGCCCCCCGCGCCTTCTTGTCGCGCATGGCGCGAATGTAATCGCTCTCGCTGACGCTGAAACTGACGTAAACCGGGTCCGTGGTGGAAATGGTCGCCAGCAGGGTGTTCTCACCCTGCCCCACCAGGTTGCCCACATCCACCTGCACACGGCCGATAACGCCGTTGATGGGGGAATATATCTTGGTATAGCCGAGCTGAATCCGGGCGTTCTCCACCTTGGCCTTGTTGTCGGCCAACTGGGCCTGATAGGTGGCCGCCTGGGTCTGATAGCTCTCGAACTCGTCGCGGCTGACCACGCCCTCGTTGAAAAGCTTCTTGAACCGCTTCAAATCCTTGGAGGCCTTGTCGTACAGGGCCTGGTTGTATTCCAGACCGGACTGGGCCTGTTTCAGCTCCTCCTTGAACGGCTTGGGATCGATGACGAAGAGCAGGTCGCCCTTCTTCACGGCCCGGCCCTCATCGAATTTCCGCTCGATAAGAAACCCGGCCACACGGGCCCGGACATCCACGGTTTCATGCGCGCTGATCTGGCCGACCCACTCGCCCCAAGTGGGCACATCGCGGACCTCGGCCTTGACCACCTTCATGGGCGTCGGCTCCTGGGCCGCCGGCTCCGGGGCTTTTTTGTCTTCGCCGGTGCACCCGGCGATAAAAAGGAAAAGAAAGGAAAGAACGCAACCGATCGTCATGGAACGCAACACAGAGTTATCCATCGCAAAAACCTTACGTTGTGTTGTAATAAAAAAGCTCCCACCATCAAACGCAGTTGCCCATACCCTATCGATATTTATATGCCATGTACATTACTTATTCCACATAATGCACATAGTTGCGCCACAACCGAATCCCCAATCCGTCGGCCCGCGTATTGACTACCGGCTGCCCAGACCGTACTTATCGGTCAGTGACAACCGCATCCAATCAGCATGGAGAGGAACATGGCCGAGAACACCTGTAGAGAAAATCCCATGAAGGGCATCCCCTTGGGCATCAATTTCACAACCTTCCTGTATTCCCTGTCGTCCTCGGCCGTGGTCGCCCTGGGCGAAGCGGCCGACCCGGGCACCGGCAAGGTCGAGTTCAATAAGGAGCTGGCCAAGCACACCATCGACGTGCTCGGAATGCTCAAGGAAAAATTCGACAACGGCTTGGACGACGAAGAAAAGAAACTGCTGTGCGACATCGTGTACAATCTGCGGATGGCTTACGTTAACAAGACAAGATAACGGGAACGACAATGTCTCAGATCATCAAGGCCGGGCTGGTGGGCGTCACCGGCTACACCGGCATGGAATTGGCCCGGCTCATGATACACCACTCCTCCATGGAGCTGGTCAGGGCCACCTCCCGGTCCGAAGCGGGCAAGAAGCTCGCCGATATCTATCCCTTCCTCAACCGGCTGCCGCTGGGCGAACTGGTCATCACCCAGCCCGACGCGGCCGATCTGGCCGAGGAATGCGACGTGGTCTTCCTGGCCGTTCCCCACAAGACCGCCATGGAGATCGCCGCCGAGCTGCTCGAAGCGGGTGTGAAGGTGGTTGACCTCTCCGCCGATTTCCGCATCGACGACAAGGACACCTACGAGGCGTGGTACAAGGTGGAACATACCCGCGCCGACCTGCTCGGAGAAGCGGTTTACGGCCTGCCCGAGCTGTACCTCGACAAGATCATGGGCGCGCGGCTCATCGCCAACCCCGGCTGCTACCCGACCTCTTCCATCCTCGGCCTGGCCCCGGCCCTGTCCGCAGGGCTCATCGAGACCGGCGACATCGTCATCGACGCCAAGTCCGGCGCTTCGGGCGCGGGACGCGGGGCCAAGGTGCCCAACCTCTTCTGCGAGGTGGCCGACTCGTTCAAGGCCTACGGCCTGCCCTCCCACCGGCACACTCCCGAGATCGAGCAGGAAATTTCCAAGCTGGCCGGAACCGACCTCACGGTTTCCTTCAACACCCACCTGCTGCCCATCGACCGGGGCATCCTGTCCACCATCTACACCCGGCTCAAGGGCGAGACCTCCCTGGAGGAGGTGCGCCAAGTCTATACCGACTTCTATTCGGACAAGCCGCTGGTCCGCGTGCTGCCCGAGGGCCAGTTGCCCGAGACCCGATTCGTGCGCGGCACGGTCTTCTGCGACATCGGCCTGGTGGTCGATCCCCGCACCGGCAGACTGATTATCCTGTCGGCCATCGACAACCTTTGTCGAGGAGCGTCCGGCCAGGCGTTGATGAACGCCAACCTGATCTGCGGACTGGACATTGACGAAGGGGTGCCCATGGCTCCGATGATGCCCTAGCCGCCCCCCTTTCCCCGACGAATCAAAGGCCGCCTTCTTCTGGCGGCCTTTTCTTTTTCCCGACAGTGGTTATATTGAAGAAAGGCAACCGCTCCACGACATTGAACCCGGAGGATATCCATATGGAATTCAACGAGATCCTTGAACGACGCAGGGCCATCAACTTTTTCGACCCCACCCGGGACGTACCCGAGGACCTGCTGCGCACCGTCCTGGCCGAGGCCGGACAGGCCCCGTCCAGCTTCAACCTCCAGCCGTGGAAGATTAAAATCGTCCGCGATCCGACGCGCAAGGCGGCGTTGCGGGCCCTGGCCTTCGATCAGCCCAAGGTGACCGAGGCCCCGGTGGTGCTCATCGTTCTGGGCGACCGCGCGGGCTGGCAGGCAGGCAACCCCACCTTGGAAGGCCACTTCGAGCACAACCTCAAACCGGAACAGCGCGACTGGTTAATCAACACCGCCAAGGCCCTGTACGGCGACACCCCGGACGCTTCCTTGGCCTTTGCCGCCAAGAACGCGGGCCTGTTCGCCATGTCCTTCATGTTCGCCGCCTGCGCCCACGGGCTGGACACCCACCCCATGGACGGCTTCGACCGCGAGGCCGTGCGCAAGGAATTCGACATCCCGGACAACTACTGGATTCCCATGCTCATCGCCGTGGGGCACCGCACCCCCGACCTCCAGTTGCATCCCAAGGCATGGCGGCAATCCGTGGACGACATGATCCTGAAATAAGGCGGCTCGCGGCAACGGCGCGTTCACTCCCCTTCTCACGGAAGCTTCCGCTCCGTACAGAAGACCGCGCAAAAGAGAAGCCCCTCACAACAACACAAGGCCCCGGCACAAAATCGTGTCAGGGCCTTTCCTTTGCGCCGTCGCCGAAAACGACGGCACGAGAAAAGGGGACCCGAAGGCCCCCTTTTCCGCTATGGGAATGGAGTGTGTATGGAACTATTTTCGCACGGCGTAGGCCGATGTTCTGCGGACCAGGGCGGCGATCGCCAGAACGCCCAGGACCATGACCAGAGAGAGGTGCACCCACTCGATGGTCACGATGTAGAGCGGGTCCAGGGTCACGCCGGGAAGGTTGCGATAGACGCGCAGCGCGCCAGAAAGAATCAGGCCGCCGACCACGATGACGCGGGCCAGCCCCAGGCCGGTCAGGGCGAGCTTGTTCTTCCAGCTCCTGAGCCAATTGACCGCGACCAGAGCCGCGAGGAAAAGGAGCACGGCCCCGAGGACGTAATGAATCTTGTGGACCAGGAAGAAGTCGCCGGTCCAGGCCATGCCCGGAATGGTGGTCAGGGCGTATCGCTTGGCCAGCGGCATCTGCATGAACCCGGTAAAGGTCAGGGAGGCCACGGTCAGAATGAACAGCCGGGTGATCCAGCCGGAATAGGGTCTAGTCTTCATGGCCGTCCTCCCCGTCGTTGTTCAGGAGCTTGGCCCCCAGGCCGAGCACTCCGGCGGCGATGCCCGCAACCGGGGCGACGAGCGCGGCCGTGGCCAATTTTGTCTCGTCGGCCATGACGTCCTCGACCGGCCCCATATGCGGTTTGCCGGGGCCGAGCGCGTTCTTCACGCCCTTGCCGGGTCCCTTGGCCTTCGCCCCCTTGCCGGTTCCCCGGCCGGAGTCCTTGTCTATGGCCTGGTCGATGAGTTCAAACGGCACCGGGGACAAATACAATGTATTGGTTCCGCCGTTCTCCTCAAGCCCGTAGATGAACCAACCCTTTTCCTTGGCCATCGCCTTGGCCTTGGCCACGATCTCGTCGCGCGGGCCGATGATCTGAACGTCCTCCGGACAGACCTCGATGCACGCGGGCAGCGCGCCCTTGTCCAGGAGCTGATAACAGCGGTCGCATTTGTACATGACGCCGTTGCCCGCCAGACGCGGCATGAGGTGACGGTACAATCCCACGCCGGACTGACGTTGGGGAATGTTCCACGGGCACACGGCGCGGCATTTCGCTCCGCCCATGCACAGGTCCGGGCTGATGCGGGTCAGGCCGTTGACCTGCTTGTTGGCCGCGCCGAAGGGGCACAGGTTGGCGCAGGGGGGATTCTGGCAGTGCATACACCGCCGAGGTATGTTGATGTCGTAGGACTCTCCCTCGTATTCCACCACGGCGTTTTGCAGAAAAAGCCAATTGTAGGGGGTCAGACGGTCGTCCACATCGCGCAGGTCCGACCAGTCCTCGGGCTTGGCCCGGCGGGACGGAAGCATCTCCGGGAACGGCTTTACCGGCTCCGGGAATTTGGATGCGTTGGATTCGCGGCACGCCTCAACGCAAGCGCCGCAGCCGATACATTTGGACAGATCCAGCAGGGTGGCCAGTTCGCCGTCCGAAGGCGACGGCACACGCTCCTGCGCAGCCAGGACCGGGGCGGCCGGGATAAGGGCTCCGGCTCCTCCCACGCCCAGGGTCTTGAGGAACCCGCGACGGCTTATGGTTCCCGGCCCATGTTTTTTCTCTGACATGTCGGTTTGCAACCTCGTCTTGATGATGTTTGCGGACCGGACATCCTTTCCGGTGTCGACGCCATATACCCTATAGGGGTATAAGCCGGAAAGTCAACCCCGGGATGGGCTTGCGGGGTGAAACCGTGCAAAACGGTCTTGCACAGCCCCCGGAGACAGACTAATTTTCGACACCAACACACCGTAATCAATTGAATTAATGACATTGTTGCCAATTCAACGTTTGACACTGCAACTGCTTTATTATAGATAGTCGGTCTGGATTGTAAATCCACCCTTGATCGGAAGCTTCCACCGCATGGTACGGCCTGACCTCCAAAGGCCGACCGGAACCAGGCCAAACGACCGAATATTATTTCATAACCCGACAACGGTCGGGAGGCTTGACGTATTTTCCAGAGGTAACGAGATGCTCAAAGACGACAAATGCGCCTGCGGCAAAACCGCCAAACTCATCATCGACGACCAGACCTTCGAGCTGCCCGTCATCGTCGGCACCGAGAACGAACACGCCATCGACATCACTTCCCTGCGAAGCGAGACCGGATACATCACCTTTGATCCGGGTTACGCCAACACCGGCTCGTGCAAGAGCAACGTGACCTTCGTGGACGGCGAAAACGGCATCCTGCGCTACCGGGGCTACCCCATCGAGGACCTGGCCGCACACGGAACGTTCATCGAAACCGCCTACCTGCTCATCTTCGGCGAGCTGCCCACCAGGGCCCAGCGCCAGAAATTCCGCGACCTCCTGAGCGAACAGGAACTGCTGCACGAAGGCTTGAGGCACCACTTCGAAGGATTCCCGTCCACCGGACACCCCATGGCCATCCTGTCCGCCGTCATCAACGCCCAGGGCTGCTACCATCCCGATCTGCTGGAGATATCCTCCAAGGAGGACTTCCTGCGGGCCGCGGCGAAAATCATTTCCAAGGTGCGGACCATCGCGGCCTGGTCATACCGCAAGGCGCAGGGGCTGCCGTTCATGTACCCCGACCCGAAGCTCTCCTACTGCCGAAACTTCCTGCACATGATGCACTCCATCCCGCACCGCCAGTTCGAGCCCACGGACGCCGAGGTGAGAGCCCTGACCCTCTTCTTCCTGCTCCATGCCGACCACGAGCAGAACTGCTCCTGCTCCACCGTGCGTATGGTCCAGTCCACCGAGGCCAACCTGTTCGCCTCGGTCTCGGCCGGAATCTGCGCCCTGTGGGGACGCCTCCACGGCGGGGCCAACGCGGGCGTCATCCAGATGCTCGAAGAGATTCACGAGGGCGGGACGTCCATCCCCGAGTACATCGAAAAGGTCAAAAGGAAGGAATGCAAGCTCATGGGCTTCGGCCACCGCATTTACAAATCCTTCGACCCCCGCGCCAAGATACTGCGCAAGGCCGCCCACGACATGCTCGAATCCACGGGCCACGACGATCCGCTGCTGGACATCGCCCTGGAGCTGGCCGAAGCTGCCATGAGCGACGACTACTTCATCGAGCGCAAACTGTACCCCAATGTGGACTTCTACTCCGGCATCATCCTGCGCACCCTGAACATCCCGGTGAACATGTTCACGGTGATGTTCGCCATCGGCCGCATGCCCGGCTGGATCGCCCATTGGTACGAGGCCTACGCGGACGGCACCACCAAGATTCACCGCCCGCGCCAGATTTACACGGGTCGCGAGCCCCGGACCTACATTCCCCTGGATTCCAGACTGTAAGCAACCATCGGGGCCCCATCGGGGGCCCCGTCTCCTTTCCGCTTGTCGGGAGCCTCTCCCCTTAATGAACACTCCGAAAAGAATCAAAAAAATCGCCTGCGTGGCCTCGAACTCGCCCAGGGCGCAAGAAGGCCTCAGGCAACTTGCCGAATGCCACGACCTGGTCCCGGCCGACGAAGCCGACGCCCTGGTGGCGTTGGGCGGCGACGGCTTCATGCTCCAGACCATGCACGACTACATGGACACGGGCATCCCCATCTATGGCATGAACCGGGGCACCATCGGCTTCCTGATGAACCGTTTCGAGCCGGACGGGCTCCTGGAACGGCTCAACCGGACCCAGGGGCTCATTCTCAACCCCCTGGTCATGACCGCGACCACCGCCGAGGGGCAGACCTGCTCGGCCCTGGCCTTCAACGAGGTGGCCCTGCACCGCTATTCGCAGCAGTCGGCCAACATCCGGGTGTGCATCAACGGACGCGAACGGCTGGACAAACTCGTCTGCGACGGCATCATGGTGGCCACCCCTGCCGGATCGACAGCCTACAACCTGTCGGCCCACGGTCCGATCATCCCGCTCGGGTCCAACGTCCTGGCCCTAACCCCGGTCAGCCCGTTCCGCCCCCGGCGATGGAACGGCGCGCTCCTGCCCCACTCTGCCGAAGTGGTGTTCGACATCCTCGACCCCGGACGCAGGCCCGTGGGAGCGGCCGCCGACTCGTTCGAGGTACGCGATGTGGCACGGGTGCGCGTGGTCGAAGACCACTCCCGCCCCGCCACGGTCCTGTTCGACCCCGATCACTCCCTGGAAGAGCGAATATTCAACGAACAATTCGTCCACTGACCCGGCACCCCCGAGGCCCCGCATTGTACAACCGGGCAAATACGGTATAGTGTTGCCCGCAACGAACGAATTTCTTGTTCCGGTCCTCTCTGAATATAATCCATGGCCGGAATCCACATCACACAGTAGGTAAAAATGGAAAACGACAATCTGCATCCCGAAAACGGGACCGACACCCCGGAAAACGGCCCTGCGCCGATAACATTCGAAACCCTGCCCGATACGCTTCGGCGGGCCTGCGACCGCGCCGGATGGGACAAGCTCATGCCGGTCCAGGAACGCGCCATACCCTTCCTCCTCGACAATCAGGACGTCATGGTCCAGGCCCGGACCGGCTCCGGCAAAACCGGCGCATTCGTCCTGCCGCTCATGGAAAAGCTCGACCCGACACGGCACACCTGCCAGGCTCTGGTCATGGTTCCCACCCGCGAACTCGCCAAACAGGTCGCCCAGGAGGCGCGGATGCTGGCCGGCGACGAGCTCAAGGTGGTGGCCGTGTACGGCGGCGTGGGCTACAAGGAACAGCTCGACGCCTTCCGCGAAGGTGCGAACCTGGTTGTCGGAACCCCCGGCCGCATTCTTGACCACCTCATGCGCCGCAACCTGACCCTCGACGACCTGCGCGTGCTCATCTTCGACGAAGCGGACCGGATGCTCTCCGTGGGCTTCTACCCGGACATGGTCGAGGTGAAACGGTATCTGCCCCGCAACATCGACGGGGCCTTCATGTTCTCGGCCACCTTCCCGCCCAGCGTGTTGCGCCTGGCCGAAGAGTTCATGTACAAGCCGGAATTTCTGAGCCTTTCATCAGACGAAACCAACGTCTCCGCCATCTCCCACCAGTTTGTGGAGGTTCCGGCCATGGGCAAGGAGCGCAAGCTCATCAAGCTCATCGAACTGGAAAATCCCTCCTCGGCCATCATTTTCTCCAACACCAAGCGGAACGTGGAGTTCATCGCCGCCCTGCTGGCCCAGTTCGGGTTCGACGCGGAAGGGCTGACATCGGACCTGACCCAGAACAAGCGCGAGCGGCTCATGACCCGCATCAAGGAAGGCAAGCTCCGCTTCCTGGTGGCCACTGACGTTGCCGCGCGAGGCATCGACATCCCGGAGCTGTCCCACGTGTTCATGATGGAGCCGCCCGAGGACCCCGAGTCCTACGTGCACCGCGCGGGCCGCACCGGCCGCGCCGGGGCCACGGGCACGGCCATCACCCTGGTGGACGTCATTCAGCGGATCGAACTGGAGCGCATCGCCTCCCGGTTCAAGATTCACTTTGAAGAGATCAAGGACCCTACCGATGACGATGTGACCGCCATCATCGGGGAACGGCTGACCGCCATCCTTGAAAAAAGATTCCGCAAGCTGACCAACCTCCAACAGGAGCGGGTCTCCCGCTTCCTGCCCATCGCCAAGAATTACGCTGAGCATGAGGACTCCCTTTCCCTGCTGGCCATGCTCCTGGACGAGTTGTACCAGCCCACACTGCACGGCAAGCCCGCCGAGCCCGACACCGCCCCCGAACCGCAGCGCGAACGGCCCGCCCGCAATCGCGGCGGGCGCAAACGCAACCCCGAGAGCGCGCCCAGGGAACAACGCCAGGCCAAACCCGCCCGGGACGAGGATTCCGACGAATTCCCGGCGGCCAAGGAACAGTCCCGTCCGCCCAAGGCCAAGGGCAAACGCCCGGCCAAGCCCGAGAGCAAACGCCCGGCCAAGCCCGAAGGCAAGCGCCCGGCCGACCCCGCTGAATCCGCCGAGCCTCCCAAGCCCGCCAAGCCTTCCAAGCCCGTCGAAGCGCGGGAAAGCGCTCCGGCTGACGGTGAGGACGGCGCTCCCAAGGCCAGACCCAAGCGGCGCAGGCGCAGAAGAAAGCGCAAGCCTTCCGGCAACTAGGCCGTGAACCGCGAAAACCTGATTCTCGGCCTGGCAGCAGGCTATCACTACGGCGACGTTCGCCCGTTTCTCGCCTCCCTGAACAGGGCGGCGTATTCGGGCGATCTCGTTTTCTTCGTGTCGGAAACAACCCGGGACCTGGACCGCATCCGAGCCCACGGTGCCGAACTTAGGCCCATGGAGCGGCGGCCCGGCCTGGAGGCGGTGCCCTGCAACGGACTGCGTTACTTTCTGTATCTGGATTACCTGACGTCGTGCGCCCACCGATACGACCGCATCCTCATCGCCGACGTGCGTGACGTAATCTTCCAGCGCGACCCATTCGATTACACCTGGCCGGAAGGCATCTGCTGCACCCTTGAGGACCGCTCGGCCACGGTGGGCTCGTGCCCCTTCAACGCCCGTTGGGTGCGCGGGCACCTGGGCGAAGAGGCCCTCGACGCCATCGCGGACCGGCCCGTGTCCTGTTCCGGGACCACCGTGGCGGACCATGCGTCCATGCTCGCCTACCTGAAGCGAATGACCGAACTGCTGCTGCCCCCGTCAACGGGCGAATACATGGCCGGATACGATCAGGGGGTGCACAACCATCTGATCCACACGGACGCCCTCGACCGTCTGACCCTGTTCGATAATGCGGGACCGATCCTGACCCTGGCCCAGACCAGGGGAGAACCGGCCGTGAACGAACTGGGGGAAGTCCTGAACGACTCCGGGCAGGCCGCCCACCTGATTCATCAATACGACCGCAAGCCGTCGCTCTTCAAGATAATCCGGAAACGATACGCCTGACCCGCGCGACCGACTATTCGTCGGGCACGTCGTCGCCCACGTTCTCCCTGATCTTGAGAATGGCGTCCAGATTGTCGAGGAAATGATCCGTGAGACGCGGATCGAAATGCCTGCCCCGTTGCTCGCCGATATAGCTCCACGCCTTGTCCACGGGCCAGGCGGCCTTGTATGGCCGTATCGAGGTCAGCGCGTCGAACACATCGGCCAGGGCCACGATGCGTCCTTCCAGGGGAATATCCTCTCCTGACAGCCCGGCTGGATACCCCGATCCGTCCCATCGCTCGTGATGCGTCAGGGCGATTCGCCGGGCCGTGACCATGAGCCGGTTGTCGTGCTCGCCGAGAATCTTTGCCCCGATGGTCGTATGGGTCTTCATGATTTCCCACTCTTCGGGATTGAGACGCTCGGGCTTTGTGAGGATGTGGTCGGGGATGCCGATCTTGCCCACGTCATGCATGGGCGCGGCGCTGTAGAGGAGGTCAGCGGCCTCCCGGTCCAGCCCGGCAGCCAGGGCCAGGACCCGGCAATAGCCGCTCATGCGGATGATATGCAGGCCTGTCTCGCTGTCCTTGTATTCGGCGGCAACGCAGAGCCTGCGGATGATCTGCAGCCTGGTCTCGTAGAGATCGCGGGAACGCTCGGCTACCTTGCGCTCCAGATCCAGGCTTTGATTGTGCAGGGCGAGATGAGTGCGCACGCGGGCCAGGACCACGGCCGGGCTGACCGGCTTGGTAATGTAATCCACGCCGCCAACCTCGAACCCCATGGTCTGATCCGACTCCTGATCCCGGGCCGTGACGAAAATGACCGGGATATTTTGGGAACGCAGGTCCGCCTTCAGCGTCCGACAGACGGTGTAGCCGTCCATGTGGGGCATCATGACGTCCAAAAGAATGATATCCGGCGGGCTCGTACGGACAAGATTCAACGCCTCCCGCCCGTTGAGCGCGGCCAGGACCCGATACTCGTCCTTGAGGGTCTCCACGAGCAGATCGAGATTCGCTGGTACGTCATCCACCACCAGCACGGTTTGTTTGCCCCTGTCCGGCATATATCCTCCGATATTTTACCCACAGCAACCTGTCTGCGATCTTCACGATTTGAACATGCACAGGCAATTATAATTGAACCAAATACGACATGAATCCTTATATAACGTCAACAATGCAAATCTGTTGCGGCAAACAAGAAAAAGCTGCGATTATAATACGCGACGGGTAGAATCTCTGATATTGTAATTCCAAACAGAAACAATAGGACTCAACGCGGAAACGAGCCCCATGCTGAAGCACTTCTCCGACACCTCGCTGGCCCTTCGCAGTTTTGTGGGGACTGTCCTCTTCCTGACCTTGCTGTCCGGGACAGGTCTTTATTTCCTGTACAGACAGGAAGCGAACTCCATCGAAAAATCCCTCAAGCTGAACGAATCCATCCACAACAAAATGGTCGCCCAGAGCATCAACCTGGACCTCAAGGCCCTGTTCATAGACCTCTACCTTGTGGCCAATCACGTGGAGACCAAGCGTTTCCTGCAATTCCGGGACAACAACACGCGCCACGACCTCGAAACCGAACTTCTGACCCTGAGTTCCATTAGCAAGGCCTACGATCAATTACGGCTTCTGGACAACGACGGCATGGAGCTGATCCGGGTCAACTACAACAACGGGAACCCCGCGCCGGTTCCTCCAAGCGAGCTTCAAAACAAATCGAAACGTTATTATTTTCTTGAATCGCTGCCCCTTAAAAACGGTGAGATATACGTATCCCGATTCGATCTGAACATCGAAAACGGGAAAATCGAACTGCCGCTTAAACCCATGATACGGGTATCCACCCCTGTCTACGACGACACCGGATGCCGCATCGGCATCGCCATCCTCAACTACCTCGGCCAACGGATCATAGATCGCCTCGACAACGGCAAGGACCCCCTGGACAGCACGACCATCCTCCTCAACGAAGACGGTTACTGGCTGGCCTCGCCGCAGCCGGAAAAGAACTGGGCCTTCATGTACGACAAGCGGAAGGACATCTGTTTCAGCGCGGAACACCCCCGGACCTGGGCCAAAATAAAAGCCTTGACCAACGGCCAGTTCACCTCCCCGGAAGGCATCTTCACGGTGAGCACCATCAGTGTCGTCCCCAAGACCGACTCCGAGGTCAGGGTGACCCGCTCCCACCAATGGAAAGTCGTCTGCCTCACTTCGGCCGACGTAATCCGGAGCAGCGTCAAGCCAGTTCTTCGCCACTACACGGTCATCTTCTGCGTCATTCTGCTAATGTCCGTTTTCATCGGCCTGACCCGGGCACGTTTCATCGCGGCCCGCGAACGCAATGCCAAAGAACTTGAGGCCGCCAGGCTCGCGGCGGAAGAAGCGAACCGGGCCAAAAGCGACTTTCTCGCCCGCATGAGCCATGAAATCCGCACGCCCATGAACGCCGTCATCGGCCTGACCCATCTCGCCCTGCGGACAGACCTGACGGCAAAGCAGTCGGACTACCTGTCCAAAATATCCTTGTCGGCCAACACCCTGCTCGGAATCATCAACGATATCCTGGACTTCTCCAAGATAGAGGCGGGCAGACTGACCGTTGAGGAGACGGACTTTCTTCTGGACGACGTGTTCAACAACATCATCAATATGCTCGGTTTGTCGGCGGAACAAAAGGGCATCGAATTTCTGCTCATGGTCCGCAGCACGGTGCCCAACCGGCTCAGGGGCGACGCCCTTCGGCTCGGGCAGGTGCTGCTCAACCTGACCAACAACGCCATCAAGTTCACGGACAAGGGCGAAGTCATCCTCCAGGCCGAGCTTCTGGAACAGGACGGGCACAAGGCCGTCATCCGGTTCAGCGTCCGGGACACGGGCATCGGCATCAGCCCTGAGCATATGGAAGGACTGTTCAAACCGTTCAGCCAGGCCGACGGCTCCATATCCAGGGAATTCGGCGGGACCGGCCTCGGGCTGTCCATCAGCAAACGGCTGGTGGAAATGATGGACGGCGATATGGTCGTGACCAGCGAGCCGGGCAAGGGCAGCGAATTTGCCTGCACGATCCCCTTCAAGCTGCAACCCGACCACGCGCGCGAATCCTTCGAATATCCATCGGAAATCAAGGGGTTGCGAGTTCTGGTGGTGGACGACAGCAAGATGTCGCGCATGGTCCTGTGCAAGATTCTTGAATCGTTCACCTTCAAGGTAAACGAGGCGTCCTGCGCAACCGACGCCCTGACCGCGATCGAAAAATGGGACAAGATCGACCCCATCAAGCTGGTCATCACGGACTGGAACATGCCGGACATGGACGGCATCAAACTGTCCCGGCACATCCGCCTGAACACGACCATAACACGCAAGCCCAAGATCATCATGCTCACGGCCTACGGCCAGGAATCCATCCGCCACCGGGCCGAGACGGCCGGCATAGACGGATTCATGCTCAAGCCGTTCAACCGCTCGATCCTGTTCGACACCATCATGGAAGTCCTCAGCGACCATGACGGGAGCACGCCCAAGCGTCCTCCCCGCCCCGATCAGACCGGAGTGCCCGCCAATCTGCTCGGAACACACATCCTCCTGGTCGAGGACAACGAAATCAACCAGCAGGTGGCCCGGGAGATTCTAGAAAGCGCGAACATCAAGGTGGCCATCGCCAACAACGGCGAGGAGGCTGCGGAAATGGCCCTGTCCCAGGACTACGACGCGGTGCTCATGGATATCCAGATGCCGGTCATGGACGGGTTCCAGGCCGTCAAGGCCATTCGCGAGGGAGGCAAAACATCCCTGCCGATCATCGCCATGACCGCTCACGCCCTGGTGGGCGACCGGGAGAAGAGCCTCCAGGCAGGCATGAACGATCACGTGACCAAGCCCATCGACCCGGACGAGCTGATGCGGACCCTGTCCCAATGGCTGCCGGAACGAGAAGGCGAATCGCCTCCGCAGGCCGACTACGCACCGCCGTCCTCCTACACTTCGGATGACCTGCCGCGGATTCCCGGCCTGAACATGCATCGTGCCATTTCAAGACTGCGGGGTAACGCCAAGCTCTACCGAAAGCTGCTCATGGACTTCGCCCAGGACAGCGACGGCCTGTTGCGAAAACTGCTGGACCACAACGAGGCCGAGAGATTCGAGGAGTGCCGCGCCGTGGCACACAACCTCAAAGGCGTGGCAGGCAACATCGGAGCCGACCGGCTGCATTCCCTGCTGACGGAACTTGAGCAGGCCCTGGACCTCGGCGGAAACGACCGGCCATTTCTCCTGGAAGAGACGACCCGCGAACTGCGTCAGGTGACAAGAGGCATCAAGGAGACGCTTCGGCCCCCGGAAGAGCCGGAGCTGTCGAACGGCGACATGAACAGAATCGAGCCCGACGGACTCCAGAACATGCTGCCCGAGCTCGCCGAACTGCTCACCCTGCTCGACCGGCATGACATCGATGCCCAGAAACAATTCCGCGCCATACGGGAACGGTTGACGACCTGCGCCCCGGCCTATGCCCGCGAGCTGGCCAGGCTCATCGACCAGTTCGATTTCACCACGGCGGGCGAAGGGCTGCGCGATCTGATGGCGCATTGTCGGGACGGCGCGTGCACGGACGAAACGCTATCCGGCGGGGAGTAGGGAATCAGGCCGTGCGTACGGCCCAGACGTGAAACTCTGCGCGCGCCTTGAACCCCACGCCCACAGCGCCCTTGTGCATGTAGCAACAAAATGACCACTCCGGATCGTACCCGCTGTCCGTGGACGACCAGTAGGCTTCGCGCACGTTCTTGAAGGGATGTCCCGCAGGCAGGGCCGGATCGGCCCGCGAACAATCGGTCAGCGACTCCAGTTCCATGATGGCGGGCAGCCGCCAGGGCTGTCCGGTCCGTTCGGCCAACCCGGCCACGACCCGCCCGGCCGTATCCCGATCCACCATTCCCCCGGCCAGATCGGCCCGTCTTTGCCAGACAAGGCCGGTCAGCCGATCCTGAATATCGCCGCCGTCTTCGCCGAACCTCGGTTCGGGCCAGACGCGCCCCATGCGTAACGCTCCGTCCTGGCCGGTCCCGGCACAGTCCACGGAAGTCCCGTTCACGTCGTGGCAGTCGCGCTGTCCGGTGGCCCACAAGGACGTCGACGTTCCCCGCACGGGCCAGACGACCGCATCGTCCGCCTTGCGCCCGAAGAACATCCGTCCGCCGCTGAACTGCACCCACCAGGCATAGGCGTGATCCCTGGCCGACGTGGTGGATGTCCAGCACCGGCCCGCCCAGACCCGTTCGAAGGGATGGCCCGACGGCAGGGCCGGTTCGCGCTCGGCGTGGTCCACCAGGGAATACAGCTCGCGCCGGTTGGGCAACCGCCAGTCCGAATACCCGAACAGGTTCTCGCGGTTCATGGTTTCGATGAACCCGAACGCCTCGGGCCAGGACAGCCCGGTCTCGGAGGGCTGGGCTATCCGGGGCCAGACCAGGCCGGTGACGTTGTCCGCGACCACATCACCCTTCACTGTGAACCTTGCAGGCGGCGTATCGGCGCGCGTCATCCCAGCATGTACCTCACCGCATAGCCGAAGGAGGGATAGGCCCACGGCTGGGCCAGTAGGTCATCGCGGGTCAGGCCATGACGAATGGCCATGCCGAAGATGTTGGCCACCTCTTCGGCGTGCGCGCCAAGATAATGCGCCCCGAGGATGCGGCCCGTTCCCCGCTCCACCAGGACGCGGTAGCCGGCGTGGTCCATGCCCAGCCGTTGATGCTCGGACCACTTGGCGGCGTCGCCCTCGTATATCTTGAACTCCAGTCCCTGGTCGCGCGCCTGTTCCTCCAGCAATCCGGCGCAGGCAAGGGTCGGATGGGTGAAGACGGCTCCGGCGGTTCCGGACAGGTCCGATTTGACCGAGCCCTCCTTCAGGATGTTGCCGACCACGGTCTCGGCCTGCAACGCGGCCACCGGAGTCAGGGGATGGCCGGGCTCCACGCAATCACCCGCGGCGTAAACCAGCGGATTGGAGGGGCTGCGCATGTACTCGTCCACAACGATGCCGCCCCTGACCGTCTCAACGTCCGCCTTGTCCAGGTCGAGACCTTCCAAATCGGGCACACGGCCAGTGCCCGAAACGGCCGAAGCCGCCACGAACGACATCTCCACGTCGTCCGGGCCGGAAACGATCACGCGCACGCCGTCCTCGAACGGCTCAACGGCCTTGACGGGATGGTCCACGTGTACGGCGACGCCCTGGTCGCGCATGGCCTTTATCAGCTTGCGGCTCAACACATCGTCGAAGCCCTTGAGCACCCTGCGGCTGCGGTGCAAAATGGTCGCCTTGCCCCCGGCCGCTGCGGCGATGCAGGCAAATTCAAAGGAAATAAACCCGCCGCCGATGAAGAGCATGGATTCGGGCAGCGTCTCCAAATCCAGGAACTGGTCGCTGGTCAACAGCAGTTCCTCGCCGGGAATGCCGAGTTTGCGGGGCGCCGCTCCGGTCGCCACGACAATGTGCCGGGCCGAAAGCCTGCCGAGCCCCTCCACTTCCACGGAGTCCGGTCCGGTGAACCGGGCCTCGCCATGGACCGTGGTAACGCCTCGGCCGTGAAAGGAGTCGAAGACCATGCCGGAGATGGGATCGATGACCGAATGCTTGAAGCTCATGAGCGAAGGCCAATCCACGCGCACGTTCCCTATCACGCCGTGAGCGGCCTTCTCCCGCACCCGAAGAATTTCGTGGGCCGTGTCGGCCAGGGTCTTCTTGGGCTCGCACCCACGCAACGGGCACGCCCCACCCCAACCGTCCTTCTCCACCACGGCCACATCGAGCCCGGCGTCGCCGAGCTTGCGGGCAACGATGCCCCCTGCCGGGCCGGAACCGATTACTATCACATCATACGTCTGCTTGGTCACTGGTCTGCTCCAGGTTGATTTCCTAAATAAAGGCCCGCCTAAGCGGACCCGTTCCTCCCCATCCTCGCATATTCGCCCGGAATGTAAAGGGCGGGGCGCTCCCATCCGGAAACATCCCGCCCGAAACAAAAAAACGGGACTGGACCAGCTAGCCGACTTGAACGCACGCGGGTTCGGCCCGCCATTTCAGGTTGCGCACCGATGAATAGGCGGCCCTGCCCGACAGAAACTCGTCCAGCCGCAACCGCGCCTCCCCCAGCAAAAGGGAAAGCAGGGGCTGGTCCACACGCGGGATGCGGACAAGGCTTTCGCGGATGCGCGCGTCCCAGCAATCGCAGTACACGTCGATGTCGTCCAGGCGCAGACGCTTGCGGCAGTCTTCGCAGCCGCAGCAGATCGCATAAGGCTCCTGCACGTTGAGCAGGCCGTACTCGGTGGTCAGCTCCTCGCCCGCGTCGATATCGCGCACCGCGATCTCCAAACCGTAATCGGTCATCATGGTGGACGGATGGCAGTTGTGGTTCATGTAGCGGGCGTGGTCCCAGCTCAGGACCAGATTGCCGCACTTGTCATGATACATGTAGGTTTCCATGGCCGCGCGCAACGAGGCGGGCATACCGAAAAACGCTTTGCGGTCGAGACAAAGATCGAACCTGTCGCGGACCACCACCACGGTTCCCCTGGGGATGGGCATGGTGGCAAACACACCGACGCCGATGGCCGGGTCCCCGGACTGGACCCTGGTATGGGGATGGATCACGTATTCCTCTTTAATAGATGTAGCGCACCTGATGCCGCTCGGCCTCGATGCGGTTGTAGATGGAACGCATGATGCGCCCGTAAAGCTCGTCGCCCAGGATAATATCCTCGATGTCCGCGTCCACGTTTGGATTGTCGTTGACCTCGATGACGCAGGCCTTGCCGCCCATGTCCTTGAGATCGACGCCGTACAGACCGTTTCCGATGAGGGAAGAAGCCTGGACCGCCGCCTTGAGGATATGAGGCGGGACCTTGTCCACGGGCACGGCCTCGGACCGGCCGCTGAAATCCTCGCCCTGCCCCGGCTCCTGCCAGTTGTAGATCTGCCAATGGTTGTTGGCCATGAAATACTTGCAGGCGAAGAGAGGCTTGTTGTCCAAAAGTCCCACGCGCCAGTCGTACGCCGAGACCAGAAACTCCTGGGCGATGACCAAATCCGTGTGCCGGAACATTTCGGCCAGCTTGGCCTCCAGCTCCTCCATGGTGGACACCCGGAACACGCCCAGGGAAAAAGAACTCTCGGGCAATTTCAAAACCAGGGGCAGAGGCAGGGAGCGTAGAAACTCGGGCTTGCACTCCTTGCGCGTCAGATGCCAGCCGCGCGGCTGGGCGACGCCCGCGTGGGCCAGCCGCTCCTGGAGGTAGACCTTGTTGGAGCAGAGCATGATGGACCAGGGGTCGTCCACCACCACCAGTCCCTCGGTGTAGGCGTGCCGGGACATGGCGTAGGTGTGGTTGTCCATGGCCGTGGTCTCCCGGATGAACAGGGCATCGAACTCGCAGATGCGCCGGTGATCCGCCTTGGTGATGAACTCGACGAAAAATCCCACCCGCTCGGCGGCCTTGCGGAATTTCTCCAGAGCAATGGCGTTGGACGGGGGCGTAGGCTCCGCCGTGTCCACCAGAATGGCAAGGTCGTACTGGTAGTTCTTGAGCTTTGGCCTGTTGTACCGCTTCTTCAGACAGAACGCGTCGAGCGCACTGCGAAGAAGCGCGGGATGCCGCTTCGCCACCTGGCGAAGGTGCAGGAGCTTGACCTTGCGGAACTTCCAGCCGTCCTCACGCCCTTCCATGGTGATGGTGAAAAACGGGATGGCGAACAGGGAAAAGAGCTTGCGGGCCAGTTCCGCCCGGCATGGGTCCGGGGTGCGTCCAAGGATGATGGTCAGCTCCAGAAGTTCCCCTTTGCCCGGGAGCTGCCTGGAATTGATGGTGTCCTTGAGCTCGTCGAGCAGGCTTTGGGCAACCATAGGCGTGGTCACGTCCTTCACTGTCATGACAGAAGGAGTCACACGATGATTGCGGGCCGAAGCCAGCAGAGAGACGTAATAGCCCATGGAATGCGTCTTGTACGAGGAACACAGGTTCAGAACGTGAAACCTGTTGGAGTCCGCGTAGTTGGTGTCGACGAGATAATCCGTGGCCGAACAGAATTGCACTCCGGGACAGCAATCCCGCATTCTGCCCGGCTCCTCAACCACGATGACCACGCTCTCGGGCGCCCCCTGCCTGCCCGAAGGCGACAGGACCATGCGCACGGCGGGTTCCCCCGGTCCGTAGTAATCCGACAGGGTGCGCACCGGCTCGAAGCCGAACTTGCGGTACCAATTGACCAGTTTGGGGTTGTTCATGTCCGCTTCGAGGGAAACGCGCTCATACCCGTGGCTGACGGCAAACTCCACGACATGCCGGACCAGGGACTCGCCAAGGCCATGCATACGGTGCTCCCTGAGAATGGCCAGTGAATAGATGCGCAGGGAGCGCTTGTACTGAAAGACCACGGCGCATCCGGCCGGAACCGGCTTCCGACGTTTGGCCTTGCCCTCGATGACCAGGGCCAACTGTGACGGGCTTGTGATGCTGCGGCGCAGGCTGGCCCGCGAACTTCGCCGGTTCTCGTTGAACCCGGTGCGCTCGCAGGCCTCGAATAAGGGAAGGTCGTCCAATGTCGCGGCGCGAACGGACGAGGAAGAAAAGGAGACGGCTGGCGTCTCGCACGCAAGGCTCATGAAGCCTCCCGATGTTGCAGGCCACCCGGGCCGCGATCTCACGCCCGAGAATGCTCCTCCAATATACCTGCTTTCAGGGCTGGTAAATAGAAAAAACGAGGGTTCCGCGACGCCCTTTTCCGAGCCGAAACACGGCTTGCGCAGGCAATGCCAACACACCAAAAACAATAAGAAAAATGTGGACATTGCAAGAGACGCACCGCCCCTCCGCCCGCCCGCATCCGCGCCCCTGTCCCCCCGCCGCAAACGCGATTCGCCGCCGCCTCCCGCCGCCATCTGAAGACGAAAAAACGCAACTGTAATGAAACGACGAAAAATGGCGGTTTTCGACGGAAACAAGACTTTGTTTCGTGTTTAGCTCCTTATCCTGAAAAAAAATCATTTTTTATGTGACCAGCCAAAAAATCCACCATTTCAAGTTGATAATAATTACTACACGCTCATTTACCCATATTAAAAAACTCCTTCCCCAAAATTAATTTTCCCCACCACACTGTGCAAAACACGGACAATTCCACACCTAATTGGTCAAGATTGTGTTTTTTCAATCCCCAGGGAGAACAAGCCGGACATCAGGCTGACGGTATTTTTTTCCACAAGTAAACACATTGAATTTACGATATATATTTATGTAACGAAAACAGTATTGAACCCGTATATGTAAGTGGCCCCAAACGATAGGGGGCAACGCAACTGGATTTCATACCTCTAAAGGAGAAATTATGACCGACACCAGCATCGTACAGACCCAAGTGATTAATGCTTCACTTCCCGGTGCCGGCCAAACCTCGTCGTATCAACTTACGGCGAACTCATTGGTACGGTTCGACTTCGACCTCGCGGAAGCCGAGTTCATCGGAAACGGCAACAACCTGGAAATCACCGTTGAAGGCGGCGGCAGGGTGGTCCTCATGGATTATCTGCCGTTGGCCGTGGCAGGCGCGCTACCCATGATGGAAATGCTCGACGGCCAGCAAGTGGAAAGCGGAATGTATCTTTTCGCTTTCGAAAGCGATCGGCCCTTGACGGAAGCCGACATGGAAACCGCCGCAGGCGATGCCGCTTCAAGTTCGGGCGCGGGCGAATACAACGACGATCCCGGCAGCCTGTTCGCCGGACTGGACGCCCTCGGCCCCCAAGGCGACGCATATGGCTCGCACCTCTTCCCGTCCATCGATCCGCCGAACATGGACCTGCCGGAAGCGGGCCTGATTTCCCCGGTCGCCGTTTCCGACGTCAACGAGGTTGTGGAAAGCGGCACGAACCGTGACAGAAACAACGAAGAGCCGGGACGGCCCGAAACGGCTTCCGGAAATCTGCTCCTCAACGACTACGACGATGACGACATAGATTACCCGGAGACCAATGGCGCCCAGACCGATCTGTCGGTCGGCACCATCGATTTCCCCGGCACGGACTTCACCGGCAACAATCCCGGCCCGGCCGAGGTTACCGACGCCGGAACCCAGGTTCACGGCCTGTACGGCACGTTGACCGTCTTCAGCGACGGCTCTTATGATTATGTATTGGACGAGACCCTGGCCGATCCTCTGCGACAGGGGCAGGAAGTCCAGGAGCAATTCAGCTACACCGCCGTTGATCCCGACGGCAACCAGAGCAACACCGCCACCCTGACCATCACCATCACCGGGACCAACGACGCCCCGGACGCCTTTGACGACACCTCCGACAACGTCGTCGAACAGGGCGGCGCGGTCGCGGGCATCGCCTCGGTTTCCGGAAATGTCCTGCACAACGACTCCGATGTGGACAACGTGGGCTACGAGGATCTCGATCCGTCCTACGCGGACCTTATCCCGACCGACCCGGACGGTCTCATCGAGCTGAGCGTGACCAGCATCTACAGCTACGGCACCCATCAGTATGAGGACACTCCGAGCGGCGGCGGCAACTTCACGGTCGAGGGAGCCTACGGCACCCTGACCATCAACGCCGACGGCTCCTACGAGTACACCCTGGACCAGACCAAGGCCGATCCGCTTAACATCGGCGACAACCCGGTGGAATACTTCGGCTACTCCATGTGGGACGGTGAAAAGTACGGATATGCCTACCTGCACATCCCGGTGATCGGCTCAAACGACAGCCCGGTGGCGACAGCAGACTCCGGCGCCTTTACCGAGGCCGTTGACGATGCGCTTCCGGCCGATTTGACCGGCAACGTGCTGGACAACGACACGGACGTGGACAACGCTGACCACGGCGACGCGGGCGCGCCCGAGCTGACCGTGGCCTCGGTCGCCTATTCCGGCGAAGGCACCCCGCCCGATCGGGCCAGCGACCTGTACGAGGCGGACCACGTCATCGAGGGCGAGTACGGAACCCTGTACCTGAACAATGACGGCTCCTACCACTACGTGGAGGACAAGAGCGCGACCGACCCGATGAACAGCGGCGATCCGGACGTGACCGACGTGTTCACCTACGTGGTCTCCGACAACCAGCCCGGCGGCGCGCTGACCGGCTCGGCAACCCTGACCATCACCATCTCAGGGGCCAACGACTCGCCCGTGGCCATCGTGGACCACAACGCCTTTACCGAGGCCGTTGACGATGCGGCCCCGGCAGACGTGACCGGCAACGTGCTGGCCAACGACACGGACGTGGACAACGCGGACCACGGCGACGCGGGCGCGCCCGAGCTGACCGTGGCCTCGATCGCCTATTCCGGCGAAGGCACCCCGCCCGATCGGACCAGCGACCTGTACGAGGCGGACCACGTCATCGAGGGCGAGTACGGAACCCTGTACCTGAACAACGACGGCTCCTACCACTACGTGGAGGACAAGAGCGCGACCGACCCGATGAACAGCGGCGACCCGGACGTGACCGACGTGTTCACCTACGTGGTCTCCGACAACCAGCCCGGCGGCGCGCTGACCGGCTCGGCAACCCTGACCATCACCATCTCAGGGGCCAACGACTCGCCCGTGGCCACCGTGGACCACAACACGTTCACCGAGGCCGTTGACGATGCGCTTCCGGCCGATTTGACCGGCAACGTGCTGGACAACGACACGGACGTGGACAACGCTGACCACGGCGACGCGGGCGCGCCCGAGCTGACCGTGGCCTCGGTCGCCTATTCCGGCGAAGGCACCCCGCCCGATCGGGCCAGCGACCTGTACGAGGCGGACCACGTCATCGAGGGCGAGTACGGAACCCTGTACCTGAACAATGACGGCTCCTACCACTACGTGGAGGACAAGAGCGCGACCGACCCGATGAACAGCGGCGATCCGGACGTGACCGACGTGTTCACCTACGTGGTCTCCGACAACCAGCCCGGCGGCGCGCTGACCGGCTCGGCAACCCTGACCATCACCATCTCAGGGGCCAACGACTCGCCCGTGGCCATCGTGGACCACAACGCCTTTACCGAGGCCGTTGACGATGCGGCCCCGGCAGACGTGACCGGCAACGTGCTGGCCAACGACACGGACGTGGACAACGCGGACCACGGCGACGCGGGCGCGCCCGAGCTGACCGTGGCCTCGGTCGCCTATTCCGGCGAAGGCACCCCGCCCGATCGGGCCAGCGACCTGTACGAGGCGGACCACGTCATCGAGGGCGAGTACGGCACCCTGTACCTGAACGATGACGGCTCCTACCACTACGTGGAGGACAAGAGCGCGACCGACCCGATGAACAGCGGCGACCCGGACGTGACCGACGTGTTCACCTACGTGGTCTCCGACAACCAGCCCGGCGGCGCGCTGACCGACTCGGCAACCCTGACCATCACCATCTCAGGGGCCAACGACTCGCCCGTGGCCATCCATGACGGCTCGCACGAAATATTCATCACGAATACCGTGGAAACCGTCATCGACGACTGGAGCGGCGTATCCGGATCGGTCTATTACGGCCCCGGCTACATCATGACCGCGGAGGCATTCGATACCGAGGGCAACCCGATCGACGACGTCCAGTTCAACACCTGGGGCAACAACCAGCACCTGGGCATCTACACCAACGGCACGAGCGACGACCGCAGGGTCGACGATCAGGACGGCACCGAGCAGATCACCTTCGAGTTCGACGAGCCCAAGGAGTCGTTCAGCATCGAGTTCATCGCCCAGGGCAACAACCAGGTCAACGCCTGGGTCTACCCCTTGGGCGGCGGCGAGCCGGTACTGTTCACCAACGTGGGCAACGCGGTGTACATCACCCCCGGCTTCGATTTCGACACCATTGTCTTTATCCCGAACGGTTCGTTCGGCATGGAGAGCCTGACCACCGTGACCGGCGGCGAGAACACCATCACCGGCACCGCGGAAGGCAACGTGCTCGCCAACGACCACGACGTGGACAATGTGGACTTCGACGACGCGGCGGCAGGCGGCGATATGCACCTCATGGAGCTCTCCGTATCCGCCATCGACTCCAGCAACATGCCGGACAACTCGTCGAGCACGGGCTCAGATCTGAACGGCAACTACCACCTCATCGACGGCGAGTTCGGCTCGCTGAAGATCTACGAGACCGGCCAATGGTCGTACGCCCCGCACGAAGAAGTGGATGGCGATGGCGGCTGGCAGAACCTTGACCACAGCGCGATCGACATCTTCCAGTACACCGTGTCCGACGTCCATGGCGGCACCAATACCGCCTACATCGAGGTCTCCCTGAACGTGAACACCACCGTAGTCATGGGCGGGGGCGGCATCCTGCCCGGCTTTCTAGGCGGGACGCACGGCAACGACGTGCTCTTCCCGGCGGACGGCGACACCGTTACCTCCGGGTCCGGCAACGACGCCATCGTCATCGACCCGCTCTATCTGGGCGACGACCACGCCGTGGTGAACATCACGGACTTCAGCGACAACGACCGCCTGATGCTCGGCAACATGGAAGGCACGACCGTCGATATCCTCTCGAACACCGAAGATGTCAGCCTGATATTCTCTGACGTCGACGGAAACGAGTACATCACGGTCAACCTGGTCGGGGTCTCCCCGGTGCATGACGCGGTGAACGAAGTGGTGGACATCACGACGAGCGACGACCTGAACGCGCTCATCCAGACCATCATCGACTCCGGCAACGACAGCATGATCTAGCCGTACCGGGCCGGATGGTCCGACGGAAAACGCAAAAAAGAGAGGCTTGGAGGGAACCCCTTCCAAGCCTCTCCCCTTTTCGAGGGTGTCGAAACCGCTCCAGCTACGCGGATAAATCCGCGCTCAGGAAATTGGACTTGTGATTGCTGGCGATATCCGAAAGCAGGGACTTGTTGCGCGGGGTATCCTTGGCCGCCACCAGGGTGCGGATGGAAAAGCTGTTCAAGGCGTCATCCACGGACAGGGTGCCCTCGGCCGAGTCCTTGCGCCCGGAGAAGGGAAATATGTCCGGTCCGCGCTGGCACAGGCTATTGACGTTCACCCGGCAGACCTGGTTGACCATGGGGTCCACCAACGAGGCAACCTCGGCCGCATCGTCGCTGAAAATGGACATCTGTTGGCCGTAGCTGGACTCGACGATGTAGCGGACCGGGGTTTCCACGTCGCGAAACGGCACGATGGGCACAACCGGGCCGAACTGCTCCTCGTGATAGACGCGCATATCGCTGTTCACGGGATACAGCACGGTCGGGTGGAACAGGGAGCGGTCCGCCTCTCCGCCGCCGGGGTTGACGACCTTTGCGCCGTGAGCCACGGCGTCCCCGACCAGTTCGGACAGATACTCGATCTTGCCCGGTTCGGGCAGCGGCGTGATGCGAACGCCCTCCTCCCACGGCATCCCCACAGGCATCTTCGCGACCCCTTTGTTGAACCGCCGGATGAACTCGTCGACCACGTTCTCGTGAACAAAGAGAATCTTGAGAGCCGTGCACCGCTGGCCGCTGAAGGCGAGACTTCCGGACACGGCCTCGGACACGGCCAGATCCATGTCCGCCGACTCCATGACCACGGCGGCGTTCTTGGCTCCCAGGCCGAGAATGCAGCGCAGCCGGTTGGGACTGGGATGGATCATGCGCAAGGCTTTGGCCGCCTTGCTCGAACCGATGAATGCCAGAACGTTTATCGCCCCGGATTCAAGAATCGGCCTGACGAGATGGCGGCCGCCGAAGACCAGATTGATTACGCCTGCGGGAAAACAATCGCGAAATGCCTTCAAGAGCGGAATGAAAAAGAGCCTGCCGCGGCGCGGAGCCTTGATGATCGCCGGATTACCCATGAGCAGGGCCGGAATAAGCGTGGCGAAGGTCTCGTTCAGGGGATAGTTGTACGGCCCCATGCACAGGGTCGGCCCGAGCGGCGCGCGGCGAATCTGAGCGTAAATACCGGACTCCTCGACGAATCGCGACGAGGCCCGGTCCAGCTCTCTGAGCGCGTCGATGGTGTCGTGGATGTACTCCACGGTCCGGTCGAACTCCACGAGGCATTCCCTGTACGGCTTGCCGATCTCCCAGAGCATGAGGCGGGCGATCTCGTCGCGCGCCTCGATCATGCGGCGGGTAAGCTCCTCCACGTGCCCTATGCGATCGGCCACGCCCATGGTCGGCCACAGCCCCATGCCGTTGTCCCATGCAGCCAGGGTCGAGGCCACGGCGGCGGCTCCGGCCGCCTCGTCCATCACGGGGCAGGAACCCAGATGTTTGGGGGTGTACACTCCGTCGACGGCGGTTTCGATGACGGAATCGACGCGCTCCATCTCGCCGTCCCATTGCATGATCCGACCGTCGAGAAGGTATGGGGCCGTCTCCAGTGGGACGTCGAAGCGAAACGGTTCGGGGATGTCCGATTCTTCGGGAAATAACGTGCTGGATGTGCTCATGGCGTCTCTGGTTCCAGGTTTGCCGGAACACCATATCATGTCCGGGCGGACACAATAGAAAAGGAGGCCCGGGAAGACAACCGCTTTTTGCCCGGAGAACCGGGCCGGCCCGACATGGGCCTAGCGGGCGATGGGAGCGAAGGCCCCGCCGGTAAGACCGGCCAGGTCTGCGGGGGAAAGCTCGATGTCGAGGCCCCTTCTACCGCCGCTGACGAAGATGGTTTCACACGCCTCGGCCGAGGCGTCGATGACCGTGGCCAGGCGCTTCTTCTGGCCGAGCGGACTGACGCCGCCGACCACATAGCCCGTGGTCCGCTCCACCACCTTGACCTCGGCCATGGCCGCCTTCTTGGCGTGCAGGGCCTTGGCGGCGGCCTTGAGATCAAGCTTAAGCAGAACCGGGACCACGGCCACGGCGAGCCGCCCGCCGGCGTCCACCACCAGGGTCTTGAAAACCCGCTCGGAGGCCACGCCCAATTTTTCCGCGGCCTCCTCGCCGAAAGACGGCGCGGCCGGGTCGTGTTCGTATTCGTGGACCGTGTACTGTATCTTGGCCTTCTTGGCCGCGTTGATTGCCGGTGTCATGAGGGGTTACCTATCGAAAGCGCCCGGCTCATGCAAGGGCTGAGACGCGCGAAAAGCCGTCTACCGTCCGCCGCCCGTGAGCGTCCGAATGGCCGTCCGGCCGGGCAGGAAAAAGACCATGGGCACCAGCACGAAGAATAGGCAGCCGAAGACGAACGAGATGTCGTTGTAGGCCAGCATGGTGGCCTGGCGCAGGACCTGCTTTTCAAGCAATGCGAGGGCCAGTTGCGTGGCCTGGACCGCCCCGACGCCCTTGGCAACCAGGGCATGGACCGACTGGGCCAGATAATCCTGGGTGGTGCGGCTCAACTCGCTAATGTGATCGGCCAGATGAACGCGGTGGACGGCCACGCCCCGGTCCAGGAGCACGGCGGCCAGGCTGTAGCCGATATTGCCGCCCACCCGGCGGGTCAAAGTGTAGATGCTCGACGCATCCGTCATCATGCTCCGGTCAACGGAAATCAGGGACACGGTGGAAAGCGGCACGAACATGAACGGCATACCAATGCCCATGACGACCAAAGGCGGAATGATATCCAGAAACCCGGCCGTGGTGCTGAGCTGCATCAACTCGTAATAGGAAAATACGATCACGGCGAGCCCTCCCATCACCAGAGGCTTGGCCCCGACCCGCTGGAAGGCCCACCCGGCCAAAGGCATGCACAAAAGCAGACACACGGCGCGCGGGGCCAGGACCAAGCCGGACTCGAAGGCCGGATAGCCGAGGATATTCTGGGTGAATTGGGGGAGCACGAAGGTGGTGCCGAACAACGAGATGCCGAAGACCAGCCCCATGACCGAGCCCAACACCAGATTGCGGTCCTTGAGCACCCGGAAGTTGACCACAGGCTCCGGGCTGCGCAGTTCCCAGACGACCAGCAAGGCCAGAGTGACCAGCGTGGCGGCGGTCCACCAGACAATCAGCGGGGACTGGAACCATTGCTCGTCATTGCCCCGCTCCAGAACCACCTGCATTCCGGTCAGACAGACCGTCAGCAACCCGATGCCGAGCCAGTCGACCGACTGGATGCCGCGCCGCAGGTACGGCGGATCGTGAATGAAACGCGCTGTCAGGAACATGCCCAGAACGCAGACCGGCACGTTGATGTAGAATATCCACGGCCAGCCCCAGGCATCGGTCAGCCAACCGCCGAAGATCGGCCCCAACGCCGGGGCCAGAACCACGCCCATGCCGTACAGGGCCATGGCCATGCCCTGCTGGGACGGCGGGAAGGTCTCGCGCAGGATAGCCTGTGACACCGGGATAAGCGCCCCGCCGCCAATGCCCTGAATGATTCGGTAGACGATCATCTGGGAGAAGGTCGTGGCCGTGCCGCACAGGATGGAGCCCGCTGTAAACAGGGCGAAGGAGGCCAGATAGTAGGTTTTGCGGCCGATGAGCGCGCTCCACCAGCCGGACATGGTGACCATGATGATCTCGGCGATGGAATAGCTGGTCGCCACCCAGGTGATAGCCGAAATATCCGAGCCGAAGCTGCCCATCATGTGCGGCATGGACACGTTGACCACGCTGGTGTCCATAACCGCCATAAACGCGCCGAACACGGCCGTGAACGCGATGGTCCACCGCTCGGCCGGAGACATTTCCTCCGGATTCTTGAACATGCTCATGGCTACTGCATCGCGGTTTCGCGGGCCCGTTCAGCACCGTCAGACCCGTGAACGCCGTCCCAATGGGCCACGTTCACGCTGGGAACCACGGACATGCCCGGGACGAGCAGCCGTCCGGCCTCCCCGTTGGGCCTGTCCAGGACGATCTTCACCGGCACCCGCTGGACCACCTTGATGAAGTTGCCGCTGGCGTTCTCGGGCGGCAGCAGGGTGAAACGCGACCCCGTACCCCGCTGGATGGATTCCACATGTCCCTCGAAGGCCACACCGGGATAGGCGTCCACCTCGATGTCCACGGCCTGGCCGGGACGCATCGACGCAATCTGGGTTTCCTTGAAATTGGCCACCACCCAGACGTCCCGCCCGACCAGCGACAAAAGCTTTTGGCCCACCTGCACGTAAGCTCCCGGCTCCACCGCCTTCTTGGTGACGTGACCGGCGCACGGGGCGGTGATCCGGGTATAGGAGAGATTCAGCCGGGCCTGACAGACCTCGGCCTCGGCTTCCCGGGCGTCGGCCGTGTGTTTCTCGACCACAGCCAACGCCTGGCGAAGCCCGTCCTCGGCGGCCTGGGCCGCAGCCTCGGCCTGACGAATCCGGGCCGACCGGGTATCGATATTCTTTTCGGCGGACAGAAGCTTGGCCCGTGACACGGCGGCCTGGGCGCGGGCGTGGTCGTATTCCTGGCGGCTGATCGCGCCCGCCTCGACCATTTCGCCCATGCGCTTGAAATCGCTCTCGTCGCGGGTGTTGCCCGCGGCGTATTCCTCCACACCGGCCCGAGCCTGGGCCAGAGACGCCCTGTCCGAGGACAGGGCCGCGTTGCGCTGGTCCATCAGGGAGCGGGCGGCCGCGACCTCGGCCTCGGCCTCCTCCTTGGCCGCGTCTGCGGCTTGCTTCCGCGCCAGGGCGATGTCCAGGGCAACCCTGAAGGTGCGCGGATCCACCTCGACCAACAGGTCCCCCTTCTCCACCCACTGATTGTCGTGCACCGGCACCCGCGCCACATGCCCGGCCACGCGCGGACTCATGGAAACGACATGGGCCTCCACAAAAGCGTCATCCGTGGACTCGTGCGACATGATCCGCAAATACATGGGATAGCCCAAGACCATCCCCAACGCCACAACCGCAGGGACCAGAATAAACAGAACCTTTCGGGAAGCAGCTCCCCGAAACCGACAGATCAATTTCCTCGGCCCGGCAGGGGCCTTGCCGTTACTATTTTCGTGACTCATGGATTTCCCTCAAAATTCATGGCGTATTGCATTCTTGCGGTATCCCGGGCGACCGGGCGACATCCGCCGCTTATTCATTCCTTCACGCCGAGGCCGCGCAGGACGAACTGCTCGGCGTGAAGACACACTTCCTCCGGGTCCGCGCCCGTAGGAGCGAACAGGCAGACCGCCCGGACCAGTCCGGAAACATACCGGGCCGTCATGGCGGGGCCCTCGTCGCGAAACTGCCCACTCTCGACGCCGCACCGGACGACATCCTCCAGCAGCGTCCACAGCTCGGCCCGTTTGCGCTTCCACTGCTCGGTCACCGGGCAGGTAATCACGGGCCCCATGAGTTCCAAGTGCAGGGAACGGGCGAAACAGTGCTCGGCCAGGATGCGGATCACCCCGGCGAGCGCTCTGTCGGGCGGGAGGTCGCTCCCGTCCAGAAACCGCTTCATGGTCTCGACCAACGTGGAGAACTCTTTGAAAAGGACCGCGAAATATAGGTCGTCCTTGCTCTTGAAATACAGATACAGAGTCCCCTTGCCCACCGCAGCCACGCGCGCGACGTCGCTCAGGAGCACCTTGTGAAAGGGCTGCCTGGAAAACAGCTCGGCCGCCGTATCCAGAATGCGCTGTTCCTTATCGCTGTCTTTTTTCATGGGAAGACCTTCCGTTGTCTTGCGGGGTGCCGGGAAAAGTCCGGTCCCTGCGGCACCGCCGGGAAACCGCAGCAGAACTGACCGGTCAGTACCGCAACTTAGGGACTACGCGCCAATTAGTTGCACTGTCAACTACTGACCCTGAGTACTGCCTTTCCACATCGCCCGCCGTGCGCCTGTCCGTCCGGGGCCGCGCCCCGCTTGCCTTTTCGCGGCACGAAGCATATTCCTTATCCCATGCACACCATGCGGATGAAGGGACCTGGCATGGTCAGACCCAACCTCAGACAAACCATCATACTCGGCATCGCCATCTTCACTCTGGCATTCGGGACCATCGCCCTGCTTTCCCTGTCCACCTTGGACAGGCTCCAAGAGGCGGTCCTTCTGGTGGAGCGGGCCGACGACCTGCGCAATCTCATCCTGGAAATCCGGCGCGAGGAGAAAAACTTCTTTCTCTACCGGGACAACGACCTCTTTTCTGTGGGCCGCAAGAATCTCAACCTCGCCGGGACCATCCTCGACAAGCTGTCAGGCGGCATCGCCGCGCTCCACGGCGAACATCACGACGCCGAGCTGGAGCTGAATCTGGCGCGATACGGCGAGCTGCTCGTCGAACTCGACACAGCCCCGCCGGGAATCGGCGAAAACAGCCCGGAGGCACAGGCCCTGCGCGAAACCGGACAAAACCTGGTGAAGCATTCCAAGGCCATAGCCGAGCTGGAACGCGGCAACATCCTGGACATCAACCAGCGGCTGCGCATGACCCTGTTCATCTCCATGGCCGCCGTGGCCGTTGTGGTCCTGACCCTGGTTCTCTTCGTGTCCAAGGCCATCCTCGGGCCGCTTCGCCAGGTGCAGGAAGCCACGCGGCGCATCGCCAGGGGCAACTTCTCCCCTTTGGAGGTCCATGGGCATGGCGACGAGATTCAACAGGTCTTCGTGGCCCTCAACTCCATGGTGGAGGAACTCAAGAAACGCCAGACCCAACTGGTGCAGGCCCAGAAGCTCTCCTCCATCGGCACCCTCGCCTCGGGCATTGCCCACCAGCTCAACAATCCCCTGAATAACATCTCCACCTCGGTTCAGATTCTGGCCGAGGAGACCGGGGGCAAGGACCCCTTCGCGGACAAGATGATGCGCAACATCAGCCAGGAGACCCTGCGCGCCCGCGACATCGTCAAGGGGATGCTCGAATTTTCCCGGCACAAGGATTTCCACCCCGGCCCGTGCAATCTCAGCGACCTGCTCTGGAGCGCCGTGCGCCTGGTTTCAAGCCAGATCGGGGCGCACATCTCCGTGGACATCGACGTGCCGGACGACATGACGCTTTTCCTTGACCGACAGCGTTTCCAGGAAGCCCTGCTCAACCTCATCATCAACTCCGTACAGGCCATCGGCGACGCGGAAGGAACCATCCGCATCCGGGCCGCGCGAGAGCCGGGCCACAAGATCCTGACCATTTCCGATAACGGTCCGGGCATGGACCCGACGACCCTGCAACGTATCTTCGACCCGTTCTTCTCCACCAAGGAAGTGGGCCAGGGCACGGGCCTCGGCCTCTACATCGTCTACGGCATCATTGAAGAGCACCGAGGTTCCATCCGCGTGGACTCCGCACCGGGCAAGGGCACTTCGTTCATCATCACCCTGCCCCTTGAACCCGAGGAGACTGCATGACCGACGCGTCCATACTGGTGGTCGAGGACGAACGCATCGCGCGGGAAAACCTTACCCACGTCCTGACCGGAAGCGGCTATGACGTCACGGCCCTGGCTTCGGCCGAGGAAGCACTCCGAGAGATGGACAAAAAGGATTTCGACCTGGTCGTCACCGACCTGATGCTGCCGGGAATGGACGGCATCCGGCTGCTGGAGCTCATCCGCGCGCACCACTCCCCGACCACAGTCATCGTTGTCACGGGCCACGCCACCGTGGCCAACGCGGTCAAGGCCATGCAGAAGGGCGCCCACTCCTACATCGCCAAGCCCCTCAAGCTCGACGAGCTGCGATTGCAGGTGGAACGCGCTCTGAAACAGCATGCCCTGTCCCAGGAAGTCCTGCGGCTCAGGGAGATCGTCGCCGAGGGCAAACGCGACCTGCCCCTGGTGGGGCAAAGCGACATTTTCGTCCAGCTCAAGAAGGATGTCCGGCAGTTGGCCCAGATGAACTGCAACGTGCTCATCCAAGGCGAGACCGGCACCGGCAAGGAGCTGGTGGCGAGGGGCATCCACATGCTCTCCCCCCGCTCCCACGAACGGTTCATGGCCATCAACTGCGGCACCTTCACCGCCGAGCTTATGGACAAGGAACTATTCGGTCACGAGAAGGGAGCGTTCACAGGGGCCAACCGAAGCCAGAAGGGCATCCTCGAAGCAGCGGACGGCGGAACGGTATTTTTTGACGAGATAGGCGAGCTGCCCCTGAACATGCAGGTCAAGCTGCTCAGGGTGCTCCAGGAGCGCAACTTCCTGCGCGTGGGCGGCACCAGGGAAATTCCCGTGGACATCCGGGTCATCGCGGCCACCAACTGCGACCTGCACGAACTGGTGGAAAAGGGGGAGTTCCGGCAGGACCTCTACTACCGGCTGAACGTGGTCACCCTGTATGCCCCGCCGCTCAGGGAGCATCGCGAGGACATCCCGCTCCTGGTCGGCCATTTCCTGGAAAAGCACCGTCAACCGGGGCAGACCGTCAAGGCCATCGCCCAGGAAACCCTGGACATCCTCACGTCCTACCCATTCCCCGGCAACGTGCGCGAGCTGGAAAACGTCGTCCAGCGGGCACTGGCTCTCGGCCAGGGCGCGGTCTTCACCCCGGAGCTTTTGCCCGACGAAATCGCCGAAACCGAGGTCAAGGCGCCGCTTCCCACCCTGGAGGACATGGAAAAGGCCTGCATCAAAAAAGCGTTGGCCGCGTCGGCCGGAAACAAGACGCAGGCCGCGCGCGTCCTGGGCATCGACCGCGTTTCGCTGTGGCGCAAGATCAAGCGTTTCCGGCTGGAATAGCCGCTTCGCACAGGGCGATGGCCGCGGCCTCCTCCATGGTCGTCACGAACCGGATATCCAGCCCCTCGACCACCTCTTCCTCGACCGATCCCACCCTGGCCTCGCACCCCTGCGGCAGGATGACCACGGACATGCCCGCGCCGCGCGCGGCCATGAGCTTTTCGCGGATGCCGCCCACGGGCAGGACCTCGCCCAGCAGCGACAGCTCGCCGGTCGAGGCCACGTCCCGGCGCACGGCCCGCCCGGTGAGCAGGGAAATGAGCGCGAGGGTGATGGCCACGCCCGCCGACGGGCCTTCCTTGGAAATCGCGCCCGCCGGGATGTGCACGTGAATGTCCGAGGCCGCATAAAACTCCGGGTCGATGCCGAAGGTCTCGGCACGGCTGCGGCAAAAACTCAACGCGGTCCTGGCCGACTCGCGCAGGACCTCGCCCAGTGAGCCGGTCAGAATGAGCTGCTTGCTGCCCCGCATACGGGCCGCCTCCACGAAGATTATCTCGCCGCCGTCCTCGGTCCAGGCCAGGCTGGCGGCCAGTCCCACGCGGGGCGTGGTTCTGGCCGACGCGAAGGAGTGAGTCGGCGCGCCAAGAAGATCCTGAAGCATGGCTTCATCCACCGTGACCGCGTCCTCGCCCTCGATCAGAACGCGCTTGGCCAGCTTACGGCAGAGGGAGGCGATCTGCTGGCGCAAACCGCGCAGGCCGGATTCGCGGGCGTAGCCGGAAATCAGCCGGGCCGCTGTCGCGGCGGGAACGGTCACCAGCCTGTCATCCAGGCCGTGCTGATTCAGGAGTTCGGGAATGAGATGACGGGTTGCGATCTGCAACTTCTCGCCCGGCGTGTAGCTGGGGAACTCGATGATCTCCAGCCGGTCGCGCAACGGAGCCGGAAGCCGGTCCACACCGTTGGCCGTGCAAATGAAAAGGACATTGGAAAGATCGAAAGGCAGACCAAGGTAATGGTCCACAAAGGCCGTGTTCTGCTCTGCGTCGAGCATTTCGAGCAGGACGGAAACGGCATCGCCCTGAAAATCCCGAACCGCCTTGTCCACCTCATCGAGCAGGATCACCGGATTGCGGGTGCCCGCCTTGCGCAGCCCCTGAATGATCCGGCCCGGCATGGCTCCCACATAGGTCCGCCGGTGTCCGCGCAACTCGGCCTCGTCGCGCAGTCCGGCCAGGGAAAGATGAATGAACTTGCGGCCCAGGGCCTCGGCCACGGCCTTGCCGATGGAGGTCTTGCCCATGCCCGGAGGCCCCGTAAAGCAGAGCACGAAGCCGCGCAGATGCCTGGCCCGAAGGCTCTGCTCCCACAGTTCGGCCACGTACCGGCGCAGCGTGGTCAGATTGACCGGCTTGCCGAGATACTGGTCCGCGCCCTGGCGCATGGCGTCCACCGCGGTCTTCACCGTGGCGTAGCCCGTAATCATGACGACCTTGGTGTCCGGCCACCGCTTGCGCAGGACCTGGAGCAGTTCCATGCCGTCCATGCCGTCCATCTTGAGGTCCGAGACCACGATGTTGGCCGGTTCGCGCTCCATGGCGGCCACGGCCTCAAGCCCGTTGCCCACGGCCTCGACCTCGTAGCCGTCCGCCTTGAACACTATGGTCAGGTTTTCGCGGGCGATGACCTCGTCGTCCACGAGCAGAATGCGCGGATTGCGTCGGGCGCACAGGCTCTTGACCGCGAGGAATTCCAGGACGCGGTCCTTGACGCGATGCAATCCGTAATGGCGGGCATTGAGGATTTCTTCCGCCCGGACGATGTCCAGGTTGTCGCTGGTCGCCGTGTTCCACGGGAGCGACAGAATGACTTCAAGAAAATTCAGGCTGATGGAGTATTCGGGCGAAGCCGGGTCCAGACCGTCCATACGGTCGCACTCGGCCGTGGCGGCATCCAGAATCTCGGGTGGAAGCCCTGCGCCCTCCACCTGCTCGCGCAGGGGCTTATGCTCCGCTGGCGACGCGGAACGCGCCTCAAGGGGTTCCACCCTAACGGGCGTCTCCTCTGCGGGAGTGGAAGACCTTCGTTTGCCGAACCAGCCCATGACCGTTGCCTCCTGCTGAGGAGTTGAAAGGAAAGACGGTGCCCGCTCAGGCGTCGACGCCTTATGGTCTTATAATATTTACCTAACATGGTGAATCCGACTTGTTAAGGTTGCAATTTGCAACGCACCCTCAAATCTCGAAGACAAGCCCGGAAAGAATCTCTGCCCCCATCCGGCCAGGCCCTCCATGCGGCTGTCCGCCACGTCCGCCCCGTAATACACCCGCATAAAAAGGCGGAACAACGGGCTCGTCGCCCAGCATTTCCCCCTGACTTCGCCCCAAACCGGCGACCTGGGCACAGATACCGTTGCAAACTGCATCACCACCATGAAAACGGCTGTACCGCGCCATTTTGCTCCATCCGAAAGCCAATTCAAGAGACAACTGTTGCTTTTTGCATCACCAGAAAAAGGCGAGCAAGCGGCATCATATTTTTAATCCTTATTTTTCAGCGTATTAACCGACAAAAATCCCTTGGCATATCTTTTGATATTGCCTGTCCAGGTAGGTACGCACAAACAATTCTCAACCCAAAAATCAGCAAGGAACGATAAATGTCTCTCTTCAGTGCGGTCAAACAGATGGTGGACAAGCATTATGCGGCCCAGGCGGCGGCAAACTGCAACACGTGCAGCGTGGGTACGTGGGTCGTCTGCCATGAGCTTCATCTTCAGGAGGAATCGGCGGGCTCTCCGCTGGTGACGTTCCTGAAAGGCCTCAGAAAAAGCCGCCGCGCTCACGAAGCAACCAGGACCGTCACGACCACGGCCACCGCCCCAACCGCCCCAACCGCCTGCGGGGAAAAAACGCAATACAAGATTCTCGTGGTCTGCAAGGATCGGAAATTCTCGCACAGCATCGCCGACTATGCCGTGAACATGGCGCGCAAGACCCACAGCTCCCTGGTCGCCGTGAACATCGACGAGTCCGGCTGGGACTTCGAGGGATTCCGCAGTCAGGCCGAACGCGACATCGAGTATTTCAGCCATAAGGCTTCCGACGCGGGCCTCTGCTTCCGCCATGAAGTCCGCCAGGGAGACGAGAGCGCCGTCGTCGCCCACATGCATGAACAGGACCCCGGCTTCCGTTACGTGATGGACGACTCCGCAGCCGTCTGCAAGAACAGAAGCCGCATCCCAGTCTACACCAGGGCCGTGCTGCGGACGAAATAGGCCCGTCCGGGACGGCAACCGTCCAGCTACTACCCCCAAGGACGCACATGACCCCAGAGATCATTACGGTTTTGGCCGTACTGCTGCTTGCCATACTGCTTTTCATATTCGAATGGGTCCGAGTCGACGTGGTCGGCATCATCATGATGGTGCTGTTGCCGCTGCTCGGACTGGTCACCCCGCAACAGGCCATCAGCGGCCTGAGCAGCAACGCCGTGGTGTCCATCATCGCGGTCATCATCATCGGCGCCGGGCTCGACAAGACCGGCGTGATGAACACCATGGCCCGGGTCATCCTGCGCTTCGCGGGCAAAAGCGAATCGCGCATCATGACCCTGATCGCCGGAACCGTGGCCGTCATCTCCGGCTTCATGCAGAACATCGGGGCGGCGGCCCTCTTCCTGCCCGCCGCCAAGCGCATCGGCAACCAAACCGGCGTCCCGGTGGGACGGCTGCTCATGCCCATGGGGTTCTGCGCCATCATCGGCGGCTGCCTGACCCTGGTTGGCTCCAGCCCGCTCATCCTGCTCAACGACCTGATGATCGTGGGCGGTCACAAATACGAAGCGTTCCACCTGTTCGGCGTCACCCCGCTCGGATTGCTCCTGGTGGCCGCGGCCCTGCTCTACTTCATCCTGTTCGGCCGCTTCATCCTGCCAGCCCGCTCGTCCGAAGAAAGCTCCGGTCCCATGTCCTCCGTCCTCACGGGCACCTATAACAACATCGGCTCCCTGTACGAACTGGCCGTGCCCGCCGACTGGACAAACGACGCCCCGCTCAAGTCCCTCGACATCCGGCCCATCTACTTTTGCACGCTGGTGGCCATCTGCCGGGGAAACGGCAAACAGCACATCTTCGCGCCTTCGCCCGACGAGACCATCCGGCCCGGCGACGAAATCGTGGTCGTGGGGCCAAGCGAATTCGTGGAGATCATGGCCCGAGACCTCGGCTGGGAACTGCGCCCGGAACTGACCACCTTCGCCGAGGAACTCTCCCCCAACAATGCGGGCATCATGGAGGGCATCGTCACACCCCGCTCCGAGTTCATGGGCAACACCCTCGCCGAGCTGCGCATCCGCGAACGGTTCCAGGTCTCGCCCCTGGCCATCTTCCGGGGCGACAAGATCTTCGTCAGCGGCCTGTCCGAAATCATCATCGAATCTGGTGACGCCCTACTCCTGCACGGCCGATGGGAGATGTTCCACCTGCTCAAGGGGCTGCCCGACCTGGTCTTTACCGAAACCGTGAAGGGAGAACTGCTGCGCACGGACAAGGCGTGGCTGGCCGTGCTCTGGCTGGCCGTGGCCCTGGCCATGATCCTCGGCTTCCACGTCCAACTCTCCATCGCGCTCCTGACCGGCGCGCTGGGCATGGTCCTGACCAAGGTCCTGACCATCGACGAGGCGTATCAATCCGTGGACTGGATGACCGTCTTCCTGCTCGGCGGACTCATTCCGCTGGGCATGGCCTTCGAAAACACGGGCGCGGCCAAATTCATCGCGGACACCATCATGGCGGCCCTCGGCACGCCGACCGCTCTGGTCCTGCTCACGGTCATCGGCGTCCTGACATCCTTCTTCACCCTGGTGGCCTCCAATGTGGGCGCGACCGTGCTCCTCGTCCCGCTGTCCATGAACATGGCCCTCAACGCGGGCGTGGACCCGAGGGTGGCGGCATTGACCGTGGCCGTGGCCGCGTCCAACACCTTCATCCTGCCGACCCACCAGGTCAACGCGCTCATCATGCGCCCGGGCGGATACCGCACCATCGACTACGTCAAGAGCGGGGCCGGAATGACCTTGCTCTACATGGTTGTCATGGTATCCGGCTTAATGCTATTCTATTAATCGCCGACGGGGCGCCGGTAATCGTTACCGGCGCCTTTTTCCGGTCAAATGAGGAATTACTCACACAACCCCCTAGCCACAAAAGATTTTTTTCATCGACGCTACGCCTCGGCCCAAACGGATTTCCATCCGTAAAAATGGCCATCAGGGGCGTTTTCGCCGTATTGAAGGAGAGAATCGCATGAAGACACCGTTGTCAAAAACCTTTGTCGAAACCTTCCTCGGAAACGCCCCTGGATGGTACAAACTTACCATCATCGGATTCCTCGTACTCAACCCCGTGCTCATGCTGACAGTCGGCCCGTTCGTCGCAGGCTGGGCACTCATCGCCGAATTCATCTTCACCCTGGCCATGGCCCTGAAATGCTACCCGCTCCCGGCAGGCGGCCTGCTCGCCCTGGAAGCAGTGATAATGGGCCTGACCACGCCTGAAACGGTATACCACGAAGCCCTGAAGAACTTCGAAGTCATCCTTCTGCTGATCTTCATGGTCGCCGGCATCTACTTCATGAAGGACTTCTTGCAGTTCACCTTCACCCGCATTCTGGTGCGGGTGCGCTCCAAGAAGGCCATCGCACTCCTGTTCTGCCTGGCGGGCGCATTCCTGTCCGCCTTCCTGGACGCCCTGACCGTCACCGCCGTCATCATGGCCGTGGCCTACGGGTTCTACAACGTCTATCACAGGTTCGTGTCCGGCCAGGACAACGCTCCCTCCCATGACCTGATCTCCGACGACAGCATCAAGGACACCAACCGCGAGGAGCTGCTCCAGTTCAGGGGCTTCCTGCGCAACCTGATGATGCACGGCGCGGTGGGCACCGCCCTTGGCGGCGTGTGCACCCTGGTCGGCGAGCCGCAGAACCTGCTGGTCGGCGCGGAAATGGGCTGGCACTTCATCCCGTTCTTCCTGCACGCCATGCCCGTGACCATCCCGGTCCTGTTTGTGGGCCTGCTGACCTGCCTCGCCGTTGAGCAGTTCCACCTCTTCGGCTACGGGTACCAACTGCCCGGCAACATCCGCTCCTTCCTGCTGGAGACCGCCATCCAAATGGAGCAGAAACAGGGCGACAAGGGCAAGGTCAAGCTGGTCCTCCAGGCCCTCACCGGCCTGTGGCTCATCTGCGCCCTGGCCTTCCACCTCGCTGCGGTCGGCCTCATCGGCCTGTCGGTCATCATCCTCCTGACCGCCTTCACCGGCATCACCGAGGAGCATCAGCTCGGCCACGCCTTCGAGGAGGCCCTGCCGTTCACCGCTCTGCTGGTGGTCTTCTTCTCCGTGGTCGCGGTCATCCACAGCCAGGGACTCTTCGCGCCGATCATCGGATACGTGCTGAGCATGAAGGGACAAAACCAGTTGGTGGCCTACTTCATCGCCAACGGCCTGCTCTCCTCCATCTCGGACAACGTCTTCGTCGCCACGGTGTACATCTCCGAAACCAAGCTGCACTTCATCCACGTCCTGGACGCCATCCCGAACATCGGCATGACCGGCCAAGCCCTCATGGCCAAGCTGACGGATCCCCACGTGGCGCGGGCCGACGTCATCGCCACGCTGCCGCAGGGCACCGCGGAACTCGTCCGCTCGACCATGGAGCACTTCGACAAGCTGGCCGTCGCCATCAACACCGGAACCAACATCCCGTCCGTGGCCACCCCGAACGGCCAGGCCGCGTTCCTGTTCCTGCTGACCAGCGCACTGGCCCCGGTTATCCGCCTCTCTTACGGACGGATGGTCCTGCTGGCCCTGCCCTACACCATCACCATGTCCATTGCCGGACTGACGGCGGTGTATCTCTTCCTCTAATCGCTCCGCGCACCCAAGAAACGAAAGGGCTCCCGAGATTATCTCGGGAGCCCTTTTTTTGGAGACCTATATCATTAAACTCCCCGCTTTCGCGACAGAACGCCACGAAGCGAAAAAAACCGCGCCGAAAGCGCTTACAGGGGATGTAAGGGTGCGAGCCCTTGCCCGCCGGAGGCGAAATCACCCGACGATTGCCGCAAAGCGGCTTTCAACGCCTGATTTTACACTTCAGAAAGTTAAATGGGTAGTTTCCTTTTTTGCATGAAGCGGTCCGGCCGTTCAGGCCTATTTCAAATGCCTGTCGGCATACTCGAAGAAACGGCCCGGTTTGATGCTGAACTCATGATCGAAAAAGGCCGACGAAATCAGGAATTCGGCCGAGGAGCGGTTGCTGGCGGTGGGAATGTTGTAGAGCACGGCGAGGCGAAGCAGCGCCTTGACGTCCACGTCGTGGGGCTGCGGCTCCATGGGGTCCCAAAAGAAAATGAGGATGTCCACCTTGCCGTCGCTTATCATGGCTCCGAGCTGCTGGTCGCCGCCCAACGGGCCGGACTTGAGCCGCTGGACGCGCTTGTGCTCTCCCGCGCCGGCTCCGCCCTCGGACAGCAGCGACTCCACCAGCCGTCCCGTGGTCCCCGTGGCGATCAGGTTGTGCCTGACGATGGCCTCGCGGTTGCAGTCTATGAAATCGAGCAATTCGTCCTTGCAGTTGTCGTGAGCGACCACCGCGATATTCTTGATCCTGTCCATATCATCTCCGGACTGTTTGCGGGTCCGGCCGCGCCTGTCGGCGGCCACATAGCAATTTCTAGCACCAGCCAATACCGGCGACAAGCGGCGGCCTCGGCATGAGGGTGCAGGGAATCGCCCGCGCCGCCTTGACTGAAACCGTGCCGGTAGTTATTTTTTCGCCTATGAGTGTATGCCGTCCGTGACAACATTTGCAACAATGTGACAACGCGGGCAACCGGCCGTCAGGCCCGTCCGAATCGCGCTTGAAAAACCAAAGGAGAAAAAGACATGTCCACCAAGGAAGAACGGCGTCAAAAAGTCATCGAAGTCCTGAACAAAGCACGTTCAATGGAGTTGCAGGCCATTCACCAATACATGAACCAGCACTACAACCTGGACGACATGGATTACGGCGAGCTGGCCGCCAAGATGAAGCTCATCGCCATCGACGAGATGCGCCACGCCGAAGCCTTCGCCGAACGGGTCAAGGAGCTGGGCGGCGAGCCCACGGACCACCTCTCCAAACCCGTGGCCAAGGGACAGAAAATCGACGTCATCTACCGCTACGACGCGGGCGAGGAAGACGACACCATCGACGTCTACAACCAGTTCCTCCTGGTCTGCCGCGAAAACGGCGACTCCATCAGCGTGAAGCTGCTCGAAACGATCATCGACGAGGAGCAGGCCCATTTCAACTACTTCGACGCCGTCAAGGACCACATCGGCAACCTGGGCGACACCTACCTCTCCCGCATCGCGGGCACTTCCTCCTCCACCGGGTTGGCCCCGCAGGGATTCGTCATCACCGGACAGGATTAGCCTCACCCGAATCAAACACAAAGGCCCGGCCAGTCATCACTGGCCGGGTCTTTTCATTTCGTTTCCGCGCCAAACTAATCGCGGATGATCGACTTGATGTTCACGAATTCACGGATGCCGAAGGAGGAAAGCTCGCGGCCGAAGCCGGACCGCCTGATGCCGCCGAACGGCATGAGCGGGTCGCTGCGCACCAGCCCGTTGACCACCACGGCCCCGGCCTCGATGCGACGGGCCAGCTCCAGCCCCCGCGCCTCGTCCCGGGTCCACACAGAGCCGCCCAGTCCGAACGGGGTGTCGTTGGCCATGGCTATGGCGCTCTCCTCGTCCGTTGCCCGGAAAACCAGGGCCACAGGACCGAACAACTCCTCGCGGCAGACCGGCGCGTCAAAAGGCGCATCCACAATGATAGTCGGGGGGTAGAAGGCCCCGCCGTCCTCGGACGGATTCCCGCCCTTCACGACTCTTCCGCCCGCAGCCGCGCACCGCTCCACCTGGCTTTGCAGGTCGGCACGCAGGCCGAACGAGGACATGGGGCCGATCACGGTGTCCTCCGCCATGGGATCGCCCATCTTGAGCGCGTCCATCTCCGCGCCAAGGGCCTCGACGAACTCGTCGTACACCGCGTCGTGCACGATGAACCGCTTCGCCGCGATGCAGGTCTGGCCCGCGTTGGCGCAACGGGACAACGCGCCTACACCGGCGGCCTTTCGGACGTCCGCATCGGCCAAAACCACGAAGGGGTCGCTGCCGCCCAGCTCCATGACGCATTTCTTGAGACGCGCGCCCGCAGCGGCCGCGACCTTGCTCCCGGCCCCTTCGCTGCCGGTGAGGCTCACGCCGACGATGGAATCGAAGTCCAGAACGGACTCCACCTGGCCCGCGCCGATGAGCAGGGTGCCGAACACGTTGTCGGGAAAGGCCGATTCACGGAAAGCGGACTCAATGGCCAGTGCGCACCGGGGCACGTTGGAGGCGTGCTTCAACACCAGGGTGTTGCCTGCCATGAGCGTGGGCGCGGCCACGCGCAGGACCTGCCAGAAGGGAAAATTCCAAGGCATGACCGCGAGGACGGTGCCCATGGGCGCGAAGTCCACGAAAGCTTCCCGGCCGCAGCCGGAAACAGGCTCGGGCGCGAGCATGGCCCCGCCGCGCTCCGCGTAATGCTCGCACACGGCCGCGCACTTGAGGACCTCGGCCCGACCGAAACTCACGGGCTTGCCCATCTCCTCAGCCATGACCGAGGCGAACTCGTCGGCCCTGCTCCGCAGCACGCCCGCCAGGCTGACCAGGCATTCTGCGCGCCGGGCAAAATCGGTGTTCTTCCAGGTCTCGTAGCCCACGGCCACGGACCGCACAACGGCGGCCGTCCGTTCGGGCGTCCATTCCTCAAAAGTCTCGATGACCTCGCCGGTCATTGGGTTCGTGCTCTGCAAAGGCATATTTCTTCTCCGGACAGATGGTTGGACAACGGGCCGCCGGTGACGGGCCGCAATCGACAATTGCAGGACATGCAGGGTCCTTGGCACGCGGCCTGCCCCCGGCACTGACTTCGGGGTAAGACGGATCGCCGAGGTTGTCCAGCCGGGGCCGCCCGCTCCCGCCAGCGGTGTCCAAAGCGTGACGAAACAGCCCAAACGCCCTTTTGACTGGACAAAAGCCGCCTATTCGCTGAATGTATACCCGCTGGAATTTTAGGCCCAGGCGGGCCGGAAAGACAAATGCATCCGGCCGCAGGACCGGATAAGGAACGCGAGGATTCCCCATGAAGATTAAGAAGGTTCTGGTCTCGGGAGGCGCAGGGTACATCGGCACCCATACTTGCATCGAACTGCTGGCCGCCGGATATGAAGTGATCTGCGCGGATAATTTCAGCAACAGTTCGCCGATGGCCATGGAGCGGGTGGAGGCCATCACGGGCCGGTCCATTCCGGTGCACCGCATGGACTTCTGCCGCCTGGACGAGGTGGAGGCCCTGTTCCGGGAGGAATCCATCGAAGCGGCCATCCACTTCGCCGGGCACAAGGCCGTGGGCGAATCCGTGGAAAAGCCGCTCATGTACTACGAAAACAACCTGCTCAGCCTCATCAACCTGTGCAAGGTCATGGGCGCGGCAGGCAGGGCGAAGAATATCGTCTTCAGCTCCTCGGCCACGGTTTACGGCCTTTCCGACAAGCTTCCCCTGACCGAAGAGACCCCGACCTGCGCCTACAACCCCTACGGCCGCACCAAGCTGTACATCGAGGAAATCCTCAAGGACCTCCACGCGGCCGAGCCGGACTGGAACGTGTCCATCCTGCGCTATTTCAACCCGGTGGGGGCGCACCCCTCGGGACTCATCGGCGAAGACCCGTCGGACACCCCCAACAACCTCATGCCGTACATCTCCCAGGTGGCCGTTGGACGGCTCGAAAAGCTCCACGTCTTCGGCGACGACTACGACACCCCGGACGGCACCGGCGTGCGCGACTTCATCCACGTTGTGGACCTGGCGCGCGGTCACGTGGCCGCCCTGCGCAAACTCGAAGAGGACCCCGGCTACATGGTCCACAACCTGGGCACGGGCAAGGGATGCAGCGTGCTGGAGCTGGTCAGCGCCTTCGAACGGGTCAACAACGTGCCCATCCCCTACGAGATCGTGGCCCGGCGTCCGGGCGACGTGGCCGCCAACTACGCCTCCACGGACAAGGCCAGACGCGAACTCGGCTGGAAAGCGACGCACGGCATAAAGGACATGGTCCGCGACACCTGGAACTGGCAGTCGAAAAACCCCAGGGGATACGCTGACGAGTAAACAAAACGGAAAACATGAACGAAGCCGAATACCGGGTTCGATCTCGGCCATGAAACGCGAGAACGGCCCGCAAGGCGACGAAGACGGAAAGAACATTGTCATGCCGATTTGCTCAAGCCACAGGTTGCCGGGAATGACCTCCGGCATCCGTTCCTTTTGACAATCCACCCACAGGACGGGATACGCGATGAAAACCATGCCTGCGAATCTGCTCAACACCGGCGGCTGGGACTCGACCTTCAGACTGCTCCAATTGCTGCTTATCGAAAAGCGTCCGGTTCAGCCCATATACATTCTCGATCCGGAAAGATGGTCCCTGCCTCAGGAACTCCAGGCCATGGCCAAGATAAAGAACGCGGTCCTGGCCAGATTTCCCGAAGCCGAGGAATACCTGTTGCCGACCATCATGTACGACCGCACCGACGTCAAACCCGACCCCGAACTCGCAGACCATGCGGAAAAGCTGGTGAAAAAAATTCATTTCGGCGGCCAATACGAATGGCTCGCAAGGGCCACCAAGCAGTTCGGCATCGAGAATGCCGAGATATGCATTGAAAACGACTTCGGGCAGCCGGTCGGATGCTACGCGACCGTCCACACGTTGCTTGAGGAGGGGCAGGACGGAATGCGGCGCGTGGCCGAACGCGAAGGCCATGAGCACGAATTCGCGGTATTCGGCATGTTCACCTTCCCCATCGTCACCCTGACCAAGGTGGACATGAAGGAAATAGCGCAACAACACGACTTCCTGGATATCCTGGAGATGTCCTGGTTCTGCCACAGGCCGAATTTCCTGGGGGAAGCCTGCGGCACCTGCAACCCGTGCCGGATAGCCATGTCCCACGGGATGGCCCACCGCGTACCGCCGCTGGGACGTTTCTGCTACAGGGTGGCGACCATCCTGGACATACGCCCCCTGGTGCGCAAATGGCCCGCCCTCTTCAACCTGTTGAAAAGGATCAAGGGCGGACGGGCCTCGTAAGGGACGTCACGCCGCGAAATGCGGCATCCGCTTTTCAACCAGATCAAGCGCCAGGGACGCGGTAAGCAGCTTGCCGGTCCAGTGCATGGTCATGGGATCGTTCATGTCCCCTTCGAGGATGAGTTCGGCCTTTTCCGGATTGATGTAACGGGCCAGAGGTGAATCGGCCATGGTCCCGCGAAGGTTCGGCAGAAAAGCCTTCCGCACCCAGGCACCCCAATCCTCCAAGGGCACGCGGCCGCCGGTTTTCGGGAACAGTTTGCGGGCGAGCTTCTCCGGCCCCTGGTGAATGGCCTTGCCGACGTAATACCCCAGCTTCGTTCCGGCCGCCCAGTATTTCGGCGGCATACCATCCACGTTCAGATGCTTCAGCCTGCCATGGGCAAGGATGTAACCCAGCATGGCCTTGGACTCCCAGGGGGTCGAGCCCCGGCCCAGGAAGAGGGAGTTGTAGAGCGTGCTGAGCGGTATCTCGTGGGAAAGCTCGCGGATGCGGGCATCCCAGAAAGGAGAGCGCATATGGCCGAAACTCTCGGCAAAAACCAATTCGCCCCCGAAATACTTGGGGGCCTGCTCGTAGTGCATGAAGCTCATGTGCCGCTCTTCCACGGGCATATGTGCCCAGCCGAGTCCCTCCAGCAGATGGCGACGCTTCGCTTCGAAGGAATCAAGCAGAGCGTCCCCGTCGCGGAAAAGCTCGGCATAGAACGGGGTCGGCGTGTACCCCGGGTCCCGGATGAGCTGGACGGTGGCGTCCGAAAGCACCTGTGGCGTGGAAAATACGCCGCGAAAAAAATGCCCGCTGGACACGCCGGTCAGGATAATGCCGAGCCCGGCCCCGGTCAGGTGGCGGTAGACCTTGGCCAGGGTGGCCCGCAAGGCGTTGAGGGTCCCGCCAGAATAGTAGACGGTGTCGGCCGCCAGATCCCGCAATTCCTGTTCGCCCATGGAGCCGAACGCGAAGGCGTGGTGCCTGAGCCCGAGCCTCCCCGCCACTTTCTTTCCGTTCACCATGTCCGAGCATCCCTCGATGCCGTAGGTGTAGAGATGAGCGGAAACGTCCTCGGGCATGTAGGACGCCACGATGCGCGCGTCGAAGCCTCCCGTCACGCCCACGCCGCACCCGCCGGGCAGGATGTTGTCGTAGTAATGCGGAAACCGCTCGCTGAAGGTCTCGAACGCGCGGGCCTGGGCCTCGCGCATGGTCATGGCCGACCGTTTCCGCTCAAGCTGCGGGGCGTATCGCCGTCCCTCGCGCCTGCCGGTCGCAAGATCGATGCGCACCACGCGGCCGGGCCCCACGCGCTCCACGCCCTTAAGCTGGGCCGTGGTCCCCAGCGGATAGTTGAAAAAAAAGAAATCGTGCAGCCAGGCCGGATCGAGCTCCGGCGCGTCCAGCACATGCAGGAAAGTGAGGATGGACGTGGACGCGATGAAACGGCCTTCGAGGACGCCCATGAACAGGGAATGCTGGCCGAACTTGTCCGACACGAGGTACACGGCGTGCTCTTCCTTGCTGTACACCATCACGGCATGGTTGGCCTGGAGCGTTTCGAACACCCCGTCGCGGCCCGTTTCGAGGCCGTCCAGAATTTCGCGCCACGGGATGACGGTCCGATCGATCAACGCCCCGGCGTAACAGGCGGCATACCGATCGTCTTCGTATATCCGGGTTTCGCCGAGCGCGCATTTATCGCTGCACCCGGAGTGAACCGCCCAATGGGGACCAGAGGCCGAGGACACCGTCAGCCGCCCCGAAGGATCGGCCCCTTTGGACGCCCTGCCATCGAGACCGGTTTGAAGCCGACCTTTATCCAACCCAACAATAAGCGATGCGGGCATGTGTCTACTCTCCAAAGCCCATCAAGGGCGGTGACTGCCTGTTGCGTTGTTCTCGCGCCGCCTTTCCGGTCCGACGCGTGCCCTTCCGATTCCGTCCTGCCTATTCCATGCCGTTGGGACCGCCGATGCGGCCGGTCGCGGCTGCCGTAAATTTTTTATTATTTTTTTCCCCAAGTGGTTGTGCTAGCCTCACGCCAGTAAAGGCTGACCGCGAAAAAGGAGACGGAGTGTCCGACAAAACATTGTCCGAAAGAGATGCCGGTATTGACCTGCTGCGCTGTGTCTGCATGGGCGGCGTCGTCCTCCTTCACAGTATTCAGACCGTTGTTTTCGCCTGCGGCAATGCCCCGGCGGCCTATTGGAATACCCACCTCGCGGTCTTTTCCGCCCTTCGCTGGCCCGTGCTCATATTCTTTCTGCTGAGCGGGGTCCTGATCCCGAAGACGTTCACCGTCAGGGACCTCCCGGCCTATTACCGTCACCGCGCCTGGAAAATCCTGCCGCCGTTTCTGGCGTGGTCCGCCATATTCTGTTTCATCCGGGGCACGTCGAACGTGTCCTGGGAAACGAATTGGGCCACGGTTGCCGCTACCTTCTCCCAGATTCCGTACAAAATGTCCTACTACCACCTGTGGTTCATGTACGACTTCATACTGATAATCCTTGCGGCTCCTCTCGTCGTACTCCTGAAAAACCGCTTCCGCATCTTCGACAGCCGCACCTTCCTGCTGCTGTCCGGCATCCTGCTGTTTGCGAGCCAGATGTTCATGAATCTCGGCCATATCGGCAGGATACCCGTATATGTCTTCTATTTTTATCTCGGCACCTTCATGTATTCCTTCGGAGGGAGATACAAATATCCTCTCCTGGCGCTCGGGGTTTGCGGTTTCGCCTACAACTTCATCTCCGCCCGGGACATCGTCGCCGCCACGGGGAGTTGCGGCATGGTGACGTCCACCATGCGGTACAGCTTCATCCAGCAGCTTCCGATGGTTCTCGCCGCTTACTTCATCGCCGGGAAAATCCGCATCACGAACACCGCGCTTCATAATGCGGTGACGAAAATCGCCCTGTGCGGTTTCGGCATCTACCTCTCACACCCCCTGTTCATCTGGCTCTTCCGATTCGACAAGCTGGAAAGCTACCTGCGGCTTCCCCCGCTTGTTTTCGGCCTCTTCGTGTTCATCGTCTGCTCTCTCGCCTCGCTGGCGCTCGCATGGCTGCTCCGGACGAACAGGTACACGCGCTGGCTGTCGCCCTAGCCCGTCAGGAACCGAACTTCTTCTTCATGTTCTCCCACTTGCGGCGCAGGTCGTAGAGGCGAGGTATCAACTTGAATTCCATAAGGGAAAAGCAGCGATACAGCAGACGGTTGAGCGGCAGGTCGTAATAGGGCGGGAACGCCACCACATCGGGGCGATACGCCATCTTGTAACCGTCCAGAGCCGAATCGGGATTGAAGGCGCGCCCCTGGGTGGCCCCCATGTCGAAGAAGACGCACCCCTTTTCCTTGGCGTACTTGATGCCCTCCCAGAGTACGAACTTGTTCGGCATCAGCTTGCGGTAGTCGTAATCATTGGCCTGGTACACGGCCCAGCAACGGTCGCCCACCAGGTTGAGGATCAGCACGCCGATAACCTTGCCGTCGTACACGGCCTTCAGGATTTCCCCGCTGCCGTCGGCCAGCAATTCGGCGATCGTGCCTGAGTAATACTCGAAGCTGTGGTAAAGCGCGTGCTTGTTGGATTCCAACTGCTGCATCAGATCGAAGAATATGCGGTCATCGCCGTCCTTGTAGCCGATCTCCAGCGTCACGCCCTTTTTGCCCGCCGACGCGATATTCTGGCGGTGGGTCCTCCGGAATGAACGGAACAGATCGTCAATGGTCTCCTCCGGCTTCAGGGCCAGGCGAATCTCGTACCGCGTCCGGTTCCAGCCGGTATACGGCACGTCCAGCTCAATGAAGCCTACGTCGGCCAGTCGACGGGCCATCAGGGCTTCGTCCCCCGGTTCCGGGTCTATCCTGAGCATGACGGCCTTGTGGCTCCCGGCGTTTCGCCGCACCCATTCGAAAAGCGCCTGCACGGCCTCGACGTCGTCCCAGGCCAGCACGGGCCCCCGGCAGGCGTACAACAGCGAGAATCCCAGAGGCAGCCGCTTTTTCAGGATAAGCATCGCCGCCCGGACCTCTCCGCCCGCCTTCGCCATCAGGGGAATGGGCTCCCAACCGGCCTTGGCCTTGATCCGGCCCCAGGCAAATGTCTGCCGCAAATTGCCGTTGGGGCAGCGGGCGAGAAAGTCGTTCCAGTCGGCCCTGTCCTTCTCGGTAGCGATCACTATATCCATAACCCGTCCCTGTCTCCTTGCTCTATCAACGCGCTCTTGCCGGAATCACTTCATCACTGTCCGCCCCGAACGACCGCGATCAGTCGACGGCCTCTTCCCTTTTCTTGATGACGCGCGCCGGATTACCCACGGCCACGACAAGGTCGCCGATCTCCTTGGCGACCACGCTGCCCGCTCCGACAATGGTTTGCCTGCCGATGTCGGCCATGACCACGCTCCGATCTCCCACAAAACTCTTTTCCCCGATCCGCACCCGCTTGTAGATGCCCCCCGAGGACTCCAGGGCACCCTTGTTAGGATCGGAAAAATTGTGCATCCGCCCGCCGGAAAGGATGGAGCACCCGCCTGCGACGACGGCCTTGTCTTCCAGCTCGGCCAGCCCGATGGTCGTAAACGGGCCGATCCCGCACCAGTCGCCCACGCGCGTTTCCATCTTGGTGATGACGGCTCCCATGCAAACCTCGGAGTTCTTGCCGAACCGGGGAAGCGTCAGCCTGTAGTACGCGCTGCGAATATATCCGCCCACCGCTCCGGGCAACAAACTCAAGAACTGCGCACAGCCGAGGTACATACCCGACGACCCCGCCCGTTTGCCGACATGCGCCAGGAGCGCAAACGGCGAGGCCACCGCGAGCGCCGCTCCCCTGCAGGATTTTTTAATCAATGCCTTCATGTATTCCTCCGCCCATTCAACGGGCCATTTTCTTCTTCAGCAACAGCGCGGCCTTGTAGACCTGCCGGATGAAACGGGCCACGCCGTCGCCCTGATATTCCCTGAGAAACAGGCAGGTGTACCAACCGCCCGGATAAATGATGGAGCCGTCCTCGAAAAAAAGCGACTGCGCGCCGATGCGGGCGATCTTGAAGCTGCCGTGTTCATCCCAACCGCCCTGGTCACGCTTGGCGGACCCGACGGTGACGCCCTTGTACAGCGAAGCGGCGATGGCCTCGGCCTCGTCGGAATATCCGCCGCCCGGCCAGCAGAATACGTCCACGCTCTTGCCAAGCTCCCGCTCCAGGACCCGTTTGGACTCCGTAAGCTCCCACCGGACCCTTTCGAGGTACTCCGCATCGGTCTCCAGGCGGCCTTCTCCGGCCGTGGCCTGAAGCTCATCGGCCTTGCCCCCTAGCGCTTCACGCCAGTCGGCGCGGTCGAAAAAGCCCTCGCCCTGTTCCGCGGCAAAGGCGATCAGCCCCTCGCGGACGGACGGGTCCGGGGTGTACACCGGGCCGCTCAGGGACTTGCGGTGTGCATAGACAGGCGCTCCCCAATTGCCCCTGTAGGCGTCCGCGCCAAGATACCCATACTTCTTCTCCGGCCTGTCGTTCCAATCCATCCAGACGTAGTCGTCCCCCGGATGATGGAAATCCACGATCTCCGGGGAGGAGAAATACCAGGTGTGGGTCATGGCGTGCGACTGGATTTCCATGCACCCACGCCGCTCCATCTCCCGCATCTCGTCCCAGTTGAGGAAGCCGTAAAGCTCCAGTTCGTCCACGGGCCGTTCGTCGTAGCGCGGCCGCAGGCCCATGGAGGGATCGACGAAATCCGGGTTGACGAAGATCGTGCCGCAAAAGCCGTATTTCTCCAGGATGGGCGCGGCAAAGACCCAGTTGTCGAGGTACCCGTCGTCAAAGGTCAGGTAGACGGCCTTGTCCGGAAACTCGCCGGTCCTGTGGCATTCCAGGAACTCGGCGCTGGACAGGGTCCGGTAGCCGCACTTCTTGAGAACGCGCATTTCGTGGTCGAACGTCTCGAAGGGCATGGTCAGGAAACTCCACACCCAATCCGGCTTGGGGATGCCCACGGTGTGATACATGATGCACGGCACTTCTCTCGACATCAGCTTTCGACCTCGCAGACGATATAGCGGTGTTTGCCGCCCACGGTTTTCGGTATGTCGTCGACATACCGGACATCGAGGGAAAAGGCGGGGGACACGTCGCGCCTGATCCGTTCCTCCAGGCCGTTGACGGTTGCCGCGCTCTCCTCGGAAAATCCTTGCCCCCGAACAATATGCAGATCAATCCGGCTCCGCTCGGTCTGTCGGTACTGAAAGGCGGACACGCCCTTTACCACGGCCAGGAGCCGGACGAAATAGGTTCCGTGTATGGCGTTGCCTTCCGGGGTGATGAACCTGTCGTAGACGCGCCCGATGTCCATCTTCATCAACGGGAATCCCCGTCCGCAGGGGCAGACGCCTTCCATGGGCGCGCCGTAATCCCCTATGTCGTAACGCAGAAACGGCATCCCCGCGTTCGCCAGCGAAGTGGCTATGATTCTGAAGGTTCCCGTTTCCGGGTCCGGCAGGAACTCGGTGTACGCCGCATGAGTCAGCAGGTGCATGTTGCCGTGTTCGCATTCGGAGGCGATGCCGGGAATCTCGCGGCTGCCGTACTGGTCGAAAATCCGGCAGGAAAACGCCTTGGCGAAAAGCTCCCGCTGCCAGTCGTGCATTTTTTCGGCCGAGGTCATGACGCCCTTGACCCCGGGCAGACTGATATTCTCCTCGATCAGGTAGTTGGCCAGGTCCGTCAGCACCGAAGGGTAGCCGTAAATGAAGACCCGGGAGAAGCCGCCGATAATCCCGGCCCATTCGCCCAGCGTCGCCCGGTTGTACTCGTATGCGTTCAGGTTGATCGTGCCTGAAATCCGGGACTTCAGCTTGCTCAACCCGCTCGGCTTCCGGCGGAATTCCTGGGGATTGCCCCAGATGCGGACGGCCATGTCGCCGGGTTTCCAGCCCATGAAGGTCTGGGCCAGCATCATGGTCCCGTTCATTTTGTCCCACAACTCCGCGTTCTGATAAAAGGACACCGGCTCGCCGGTGGAGCCACCGCTGCTGTTGCGCCTGAGCGACGCCTTGTCGAAGGCGTAGGAGATGAGATCGTCCCCTCTCGTGCGGACGATGTCCTTGGTCAGAATCGGCAACCGGGCGTAGTCGTCGAACCCCCTGATATCCGCGGGGGTCAGGCCGACGCCTTCCATGATCTCCCGGTAATATCTCGTGGTCCTGTAGGCATGTCCGAACAGTTCCTTCAGACTCTCCCACTGGAGTGCGCGCAGCTCGCCGGTGCCTTTCCACTGCAATTCACTCGCCGCGTCGAAATACTCGTAGCGCCTGTCCTTGCGCAGCGTTTGCAAGAACTTGCAGATCACTCCTCTCATGACATCACCTTCTCATAAAGGTTCAAGTAACTGGAACACATTGCGTGATTGCTGTACCGCCCGGCGACGCTTTTCGGCCCCGCTTCGGCGAATCGCTCCCGGGCCTCGGGATTGTCCATCATCCAAAGCATGGCCCCGGCCAACGCCTCGTGGTCCTCCGGCTGCACCACCCGGCCGTTCTCGCCGTCCACGAGGATCTCCGAAACTCCGCCCACGTCCGTGGCCACCACGGGAACGCCGCAGGCCATGGCTTCAAGAACGGACACGGGCGCGCCCTCTCTCCGGGAGGGCAGCACAAACACGTCCATGGCGCGCAGCCAGGCGGGGATGTCATCGCGGCGGCCCAACATCAGCACGGAATCGCGCAGATCGAGTTCGTCGATCATCCTCTCGACCTCCTCCCGCGTCTCGCCGTCGCCGACCAGGGCCAGCAGGACGCCATCGCGCCCGTCCCTGACCCGGCGAAACGCCCGAAGCAGATTGCCGTGGTCCTTGGCCTCCGTCATCCGGGCCACGGAGCCGAATACCAGCCGTCCGTCATCCGGAATCCCGCTGCCGCGCACGGATCGCCCGGCCGCTGTGAACAACGCGGTGTCCACCCCGTTGGGAATGACTTCCAGCCGATGTTCGGGCTGGCCCAGGGAGTCCATGAAAAAGGCTTTCAGGTTGTTCGAAACAGTGGTGATGCGGCTCAGGAAGGGAGCGGCCAGCCTGATGACCCGCCGCACCCCCGGCTTGGTCTGAATGGAGTGCTTCGCGTGCTCCGTGTACACGACCTTGGCTCCGGCCAGACGGGCCGGGATGAAGGCGTAGAGCAGCAGATAACCGGCTTGAACGTGGACGATGTCGACCCGCTCCTGACGAAAGAGCCGGTACAGCTCCCGCCAGGTTCCGAGCTTGCCCCTGCGTAAGGCGTCGAGGCTGACATGGCGCAATCCCATCTCATCGAGCGCGGGCTCCAAGGGGCCGCCGTCGCCGAACACGCCGCAGACCATCCCCTCGACGCGGTCCCGCGTACCGTCAAGAATGGTCATGGCGAGCCGTTCGGCGCCGCCGTGGCTCAACGTGAATATGACTTCCATGACGCGAAGCATAGCTCCCCTCTCCATGTCCGATGCCGGATTCCCGGCCTAGATTTCCAGGTCCTCGTGGGCCTTGAGATAGCCCTGATACCGCTCTTCACCGACAATTTCGCTGATTTCCTCGGGGATGGGCAGCTTGCCGAGAATGCGCATGGGATTGCCGCCCACCAGGGTGAAGGGCGGAATGTTCCCCTTGAGATGCGTCCCGATCTGGGCCACGACCCCGTCCCCGATCACGGTTCCGGGATAAATAATCGTCTGGGTGCCAAGCAGGCAGAAGTCGCCGACCTTCACCGGCTTGATGCTCCCGGGCGACGGCAGGCCGCCTCCCGAGACCATGCGGCCCATGACATCGGAGATGGGGTGGCCGGAATTGTCCGCGATGAACTTGGCCGCCACGAGGCACCTGCACCCGATCTCCACCCGTTCGGCCACGATGATGCGGGTCATGGGCGAAAGGTAGCTGTCGTCCCCCACTTTCAGCACGGACCGCCCGCCGATCGGCACGCCCTGAATCCAGGTGTTGTCGAACATGCGGATGTTTTTCCCGAAATAGATGTCGACCTGGCCGCCCACGGTGGTCGACCCGTTTCCGGCATATTCCATGCGGAACCCCGGGCCGACTTCGACGCATTGGGATTTGAACATCGGCTCGTAGTACACCACGCGCCAGAAATTGTGCCACAGCCCCCTCCTGAACAACCATTCGTGATAGAGGAAATTGTGAAAGGGCTTGATGACCGGCACGGAAATCCGGCGCACCCTGACGGCTATCTTGTAAAGCAGCTTGTAAAACGGATTTTTCTGTTCCTTGACTGCTCGGCGAAACGTTGCATAACCCATAAAAAAGACTCCTCTTTACACAAGAGTTTTATATACCGACACTATTCGCTTTACGCGTTCATAAGGCGAAAAGGACTCGCGCACCCTGCGCGCGCCCGCCTCGCCGAAAGCTTTCATTCTGTCACGGTTCCCGCACATGCGCACAAGGCCGTCGGCCAACGCCCCGGCATCCCCGGACCGGACCAGGATGCCGGTTTTTCCGTCGAGAACGACTTCCGGCGTGCCGCCCACCCGGGTCGCCAGCACCGGCTTGCCGAACAACATGGCCTCAAGCGCCACGTTGGGCATCCCCTCGCTCAAGGACGGGAGGACAAGGCAGTCGATGGCACTGTACACGGAGGCGACGTCACGGGTGTACCCGGTGAACGTCACCGCATCCTCAAGGGACAGCTCCGCGACGAGACGCTCCAGATCGGCCCTGTCCTGGCCGTCGCCGACCAGAAGCGCCTTGACCTTGCCCAGGCTGTTCCGAGCCTGTTTCAGCCCTTTCAGAAAATACGTCTGCCCCTTTTCCGGGCTCATCCGCCCGATAACCCCGAGCAGTACCTCGTCCTCGGCCACGCCGTATTCCTTCCGCAGATCGCGGGCGATGTTGTCCAGGTCATAATCGTCGGGATCGACGGCATTGGGGATGACCGTGACCTTGCGGTGCGAACGCATCCCGAGCCGCTCCGCCAGTGACTCCGATACGGGAATGACGGAATCGGCGAAACGAACGATGATTTTTTCCAGGATGTTGTAGCATCGCATCCGCCAGTCCTCGGAGGTCCAACCGTGCACGAAGGCGACCCAGGGCCGTCCAGTCAACCATTTCAGGATCAGGCACAGCACGTGGGGCTTGTAGCCATGCGATTGCAGGATATCCGACTGCGTGTTCTCCACGATCTGCCGCGCCTGTCCGACCAGGCCCCAATCGAACCGCCGGGTCTGCCGGAGCAGCTCGAAGCGGACATCGGACTCGCGCATCCGGTCGTCGAACTCGCAACCGCCCGTCTTTCCCTCAATGTCGAATCCGACGACCGTGGGGCGGGAAAGCTCACTCCCGCCGCATCGAAAGAACTGGATCAACCCCTTTCCGGGACCGCCGAGAATGGAGGAAGCCATGAACATGGAAACGGCGGGACGCCTCTCTTGCTTCGTCACTTCCAAATTCCCTCCATCGCGTCGCCATGCCCCTTGCGCCGGAGCTTGTCCCATCCCCATCGGAAGAACGGGACCGGATCGTCGAACGAGAAGTCGTCGCAGTATGCGGACCGGGTAAACAGGAAATCCTTGACGAAGGCGAGCTTGTTCTCGGCCAGACGGTAACTGCCCGCAAAGGACATGATATCCCCGCCGAGCCAGCGCGACCGGGCGTCCACATCGAACCCGGCCACTGGCTCGCACGGCAATCCCAGGGCCAGGCGGTAATGCATGACGGGGATGTTGACCCCGGCGGCGATGCTGTGCCCGACGGACCCCCAATACCGGGGGTTGACGTCGATGAGATACGGAGTCCCATCTTCCCTGGAAATCAGGAAATCCGCCTGGCAGACGCCGTCCCACTCTAGGTGGTCGAGCAGCGTCCTGAGATGACGCTCGCTCTCGGGATGGTGGACGCTGGCCCGATAGGTCGGCTGGCCGAACGGCACCGGGTACGTGCGGACCTGGCGATAGCCTATGGAGGCCATGCAGGTCCCCTTGCCGTAGAGCATGGCCAGCCCGATTCCCGACCCCTTGATCTTTTCCTGCACGAAAAAGCGTTCCAGGGGCAGATCGAGATACTGCCGCCTTTCGAGGATTTCGAACACGGACGCCGGGGTCGCGAACTCGTTGACCGCCCACCCGCCGCCGCCCTGCCGGGGCTTGACCAGGACCGGGAACCGAAAAGCGTCCAGCAGGGAACGATCCGCCGCAATCTGCTCGAAGGACGCCAGCCTCGGCGTGGGCACGCCTATCTCTTCGGCCAGCAGGCCGAGCCGATACTTGTCGTGCACGTTCAACAGCGTTTCATAGCTGGGCATGGCGATGGCGAACCGCTCGCGCAGCCTCCCGGCCGCCTTGGCCACCAGAAAGGTCTCCTCCAGCATGGGCATCAGCACTTTCGCGGAGTACTTGTCGGCAGTTTCCAGAAGGCACTGCACGAAGCCGTCCTCGTCCTTGAACGGCGAGGGATGGACAAACGAGCCGCACACATGCCGGGACTGCATGGCCATGACGTTTTCCGAACCGGACCCGACGATCACGGGGATTCCGGCCTTGGCCAATTGCCGCGCCACGGTATATCCCACCCGGCTCTGGGCGGAGGTTACCAAAGCCGGCGGCAACCCATGTTCCTTACCCGAACAACGACTCATATTCACCCCGTTCAATCTTCCGAACCAACTCTCGGGAATCCGACTGACCGCCGCTTTCGCCGCGCGACGCTCCGCCCGCGATTCCCTTACGATAAACCATTGCCAAAACCTTGCCCGCCTAGCCCTGCTCCGCAGGGGCTTCGGGCTCGCGCAACTCCTTCCGCACGACGGCATAGAAAGTCACGCTGAACAGGACGATGCTGAGCGCGAACACGAACCCGAGTTCCGGTGAAAACACGTCGAAACGCGGGTAGACAAAATAGTGTACCAAAAACTGGGGCAGCATAAAAACCACCAGCGGTTTGGCGTAGACGTTATAAAAATACTTCCCGACCGGGATGCGCATTTTCCTGAACAGGAAATACATGAACACGCCCACCCGGAAGAACAGCATGGTGCTGCCCATGGCCCACAGGACACCCGCCATGCCGAACGGCTTCACCAGGAAGAACAGCAGAGCGAGATTGACGGCGAACGAAAGGACGTTCAACGGCACCATGAAGTTATGATTGGACGTCCCGTAGAGAAGCTCCCGGCTCGGGATGTGCGCCGTCCTGAGGACAAAGGGAATCACCAGTGCGCTGATAACCGCCGTCGAGGGAAGCAGCTCCGGCCCGATCCAATAATAGAGGAACGGCTTCGCATACGCCCACACCATGTATCCGCCGAATGCGGCCACGGAAAAGCAATGGGCGGAGATGGTCAGGTAATCCGAGATCATCCGCTGCGAATCCTGCTCATGGCGGCTGAAATAGGGAGCCAGGACATCAAAGGTGCTGCACATCAGCTCCTCGTAATACTTGAGCATCTGCAAGCCGATCGTATAGATCGTGACCGCCGGGAGGCTGATGTACAGGGCGATGAAGAACGCCTGCATCCGCCTGCCGAACATGTTGGAGACCTGAATCAGGAAAAAAGAGATGCTGTAGGAGGAAAGCGACTTCAACACGCGAAGGTCGAACCCCTTGGGACTCAACGAGAACTTGTAGGACCGCTTGGCGAAATAAAAATACGCCAGGTATTCGAGAATGACGAAGGCCGCGTTGGGGAAGATGACGGAATAGAGCCCGTAGTCGTTGAGCACCATGATAACGATGATGATATTCATGCACACCGACTTGGTCATGACGATCAGCGAAATGGTGTTCCACTTCAACTGCGAGCGCAAAACGCCATGGAATACGCGCAAGGGAATTATGGTCGAATAGCAGAGGAGCAGAAAGAGGACCGACACGATAAGCTCGGGCGGCATACCGGAAAAAAACCGCTCCTCCAGGAAAGTATAGCCCACGGCTATGAGCAGAAGCGAGACGCACAGAGCGCCGCACAAAGCGTAAAATGCCGTGGTGATGCACCGCTGCGCGCTCCCTTCCCCCCACTCCTCGTATTTGCGTGAAACGTAGCGGGCAACGCTGGAGGAGTAGCCGAAATCGAACGCCATGAAGTAAATGAGCAGCGTGTTTATCAGCACCCATTTGGCGTAGTCCTCGCTCCCCAACGAGCGCACCAGGATGGGCGTCACGATAAGGCCCGTGGCGATCGTCAGGAAATAGGAAGCGTTTCGCAAAAGGGAGCTTCCGAAAATATACTTGAGGACAGTCATTTATTCTCCATCCCGCTTGCCGGGTTCCGACACGGGCTTGCATACGGTTTCATCAGACATGACAGCCGACTTCTCCTCCAGACGTTGGGCCATCCAACCGGACAGGAGTTCCGCCTTATCCGCCCAGGACTCCCCGACGAGGGCCGCCGAAACGTCCCGCCCGCCGTCGGTCAACGCCGACGCCACGGCCTCGGTGAACGAAGCCGAGGTCGAAGCCGTACGGATAAAGCCGTCGAATTTGACGACCTCGGGCAGTGGCGTGGAAACGATCGGCACGCCGGAGGCCATATACTCCTTGAGCTTGAGCGGGTTGATATTATTTGACAATTCATTGACGAGATACGGAATGATCGCCACATCGAACCCCGCGATGTACCGGGGCAGGACCTCATAGGGCACCGGCGGAACGTGGTGAAAATTGTCGAATTGCTCCAAACGTCCCAACGAGACCTTGGTGTTGCCGATGAGCACCAGGGACGACTCCGGGAACCGCTCCATGAGCGCGACCAGCAGGTCCTGGTCGGTGCGTTCGTCGATCAGGCCGAAATAGCCGATCACCGGCCCGGGCAGGTCCCTGAACATCTCCGCGGGCTCTGCACTGGAGGCCTGCCCAAAATGTCCGATGTCCACGCCATGGGTCAGCAGGTGGGTCGGCCCGTTGGCGGCCTTCTTGTTCGCGGCCAGCCGGTCGGACACGGCGGCAACCATGTCCACCCCGGACAACATCGTCCTTTCGAGGTCTTTCACCAACTCGCCGTTGACCCCGGGCCATTCGCTGAACTCGTCCACGCAATAGTAGACGAACAGCCGCTCGCCGAGCCGGCCTATGTAGTCCGCCGCATTGGGCACGGTGGCCACCACGAGGGGCGAGTCGAACTCCAGCTCCTCCATGGCGCTCCGCACCGAGGACACAACCTGGCGTCTGTTGAAGGCTCTGAGAATGCCGAACTGATTCCAGGGAACCATGAAGGGCGAAATCACGGTCAGGTTTTCAGGCAGGACAAGATCGTCCCCACCATCGCCCCGGCCCAGCCAACCCATGGCCTTTTCCGCGATGCGTCTGGCGTCATAGATGGAAATGGTCGGGTTGCGCAGGCCTATGGTATTTACCCAAAGCATCCTGTTTCCCTTGAGGAAAACATTCATGAGATGCTGACAACTGAAGGGATGTCTCCCCCAGTCGTCTGAAAATACCACGAAATCCCGTCCGCTTATCATCATGTTCTCCCAAAGCCCTTAAGGACGGCTCGGGCCTTCCCATATCCCGCCGCCGAAGGTCGTGACGATCATCCTGTCGTGATCGTCCGGGTCCACGGTAACGGACTGGATGGTATTGAAGGGAAACGACTCGAAACTCTTCCAACTGCTCCCGCCGTCCCGGCTGTAAAGAAGGCCGTGGTGGGTGGTGCCCACGTAGAGCAGGTCGGGATCGTCGGGATGGACGGCGAAGCTCATGGTGTGGTCCCAGGAGTCTCCTCCGGCGGCCTTGCCGATCTGCTTGTCCGTGAGGATGTGCTCCCAGGACGAACCGCCGTTCCGCGTCCGGTAGAGCCCGCCCGTCATCCAGCGGCCCGCCGGGGATGTGGCCGTCACGTAAATCTCGTCCTCGTTCTCCGGATTCAGGTACAGGGACGTGGCGTGCCAGTTGAGATCGGATTCGGCGGAGATATACTGCCAGTTCTCGCCCTTGTCCGTGGACTTCCAGACTCCGCCGGGAATCTTGTACACGGCCCCTTTCTTCCTGAGGCCGGTGATGAGGCAGTATATGTTGCCGCTCTCGGGATGAATGGCCAGCCGCAACACGTGCATGTTGGGGACCACGCCCAATCCCCGGCTCTTTTTGGCCCAGGTCTTGCCGCCGTCGTCCGAACGGAACACGCCCGCCAACTCGTTTTCGCCGAACAAACCGGCGTACAGCGTCCGGCTGTCCTTGGGCGACTTGGGATCAAGGGCGATGGCGGTGCAGGCGAGCTTGGGCAGGCCGCCGCTCTTGCCCGGAGCGTAGGGAACGGTCCAGTTGCGGCCCCTGTCGTCACTGACGACCACTCCGCCCTGATGTGTGGATGCGCTCGGCCGGGTTATGGCCAGGGCCATGTCATGCGGGATGTCGTGACGTTTACTCGTGGCGGCGAAGATGCGGCCGGGAACGTCCGGGTCGAGGGCGATCTGGTAATAGGTGTTGCGCCAGGGGCACCCCTTCGCGGCCCAACTCCACGTCTTGCCCGCGTCGTCGGAACGCAGGAACCCGATATCCGAATAGGCTCCGTAATGGACGTTCTTGTCGAACGGATCGAAATAATACTGCCAGCAACTGGTGACTTCCAGGCCCGTGGAGGCATATCGCGGAGCGGTCTCGCCCTCTTCGGGAGGCAGAACCGTATTGATGATGGGTTGCCAGGTGTCGCCGCCGTCACGGGTCTCATACATGTCGCCCTGGGTCGTCAAAATGAGATGCCGGGAATCGAACGGGTCCATGCCCAGCCCGAAGTTGGTGATGTAGTAACCCCACATCAACTCTGTCTGCGCCCAGGACGGCTCCACGTTGTAATCCTTGAAACGATCCTTTTCCCAGACGACCTTCAGCCTGAATGTATTCTCCCATGTGTCGCCGCCGTCGACGGAGCGCAACACTTCCTTGTTCACGTTGGACCCGGTCTGAACCGCGTAGACCACACTGGCCTGCTTCGGGTCCATGAGAAGGAGCTTTTCTCCCTTGTACCTGCGCACATGCTCCCATGAAGCGCCCTCGTCTTTCGAACGAAAGACGCCCCGTTTCCGGATGGCGGCGAACAGAACCGGACCATCCGGCGACTGTCCTCCCGCCAGGCTGAACACGTCCTGCTTCTCCCCGTCTCCGATATTCATGGGCCGCGACGTCCAGGTCTTGCCCCGGTCCTTGCTCATCATGAGTTCCTTGTTCCCGGCCAAGGCGTAAACGACATCCCCAAGGGCAACGAACTCCGAAACCGGGACATCCAACACCTTGTCGAAGCTCTTTCCCATGTCGGTGGAACGCCAGACGGTTTTCTTCGTACCGACCAGCAGGACATTCGGATTCCCCGGCAATGCGCCGAGATGAAGCACTCTTTCCTTTTTCCAGGGCGCATTCTTCACGGTCTGCCAGTTGACGCCCTGGTCCCGGCTCACCCGTAGCCGCCTGAACTTGAATATCCAAAAGGTGGCGTCCTTGAAAAATGCGGCAGGAGGAGAGAACTGCATAAAATTCGGACCGAATTTCCGATGAATCATCTCCCAGGAAGCGCCGCCGTCGGTGGAGCGAAAAGCCGTTCCCATGTCGGAGCCGAGCAAAACCAGGCCCTTTTGATACGACGAAAAAGAGGGGCCATATACGCCGCCCGCCCCGCCAGGCCCGCGCGGGCTGAATCCCTGGCTCGCGGCATCGGCGGAAACCGAAGACACCGCCCATGCCACGATCAGGACGAAACAGCGGATCGTCCAGGCAAGGCGTGCACTCGCATGATTGTTAGCAGCGTCCATAACTTCCTCCTAATGCTTCTTGTCCACCAACGTGTATGTACGTTTTTTCTTGATTTTGTACTTCCGTTTCTTCCCCTCATCGGACTCATCGGATACCGCATCGGCAACGGGCTCAACCGTTTCCGCGACACTCTCCGCGTCATACGCCGCATCGATCAGGGCAAGGACGATATATACCGCCAACAGATAATAGAGGCTCTTGAAATATCCGGCGGAAATGAACTGGCTTCCGCAGAACTGGCCGACAAAGGAAATGTACAGCCCCTTGTAGAGCGAGTAGTGAGGCCGCGCCTTCATGGCCGGGTCCTTGATCCGCCTTTTCAAGGTCCGCAACGGATACAGGACCATGACGAGGTAGCAGACGAGGCCGATGAGCCCCAGCTCCGCCGCAATCTGGATGACGGAGTTGTGCGCCGTCATGAATACGGCTCCGCTCATGCCGCTGCCCGCCGAGAACTGACCTACGCCCACTCCGGTGAGGAGATTCGTGTAGAACATTTCGAGGCCGTGTTCCCATATGGCTATCCTTCCGAATTCACTTTGCATATTGTAATCGGAAGAAAGGTCCGTCAGCGTCGCCATCCGCTCCCAGAACGCCCCGGGCAGGAAGTAGAGAGCGATCAGCCCGATGAACGCCCCGGACAGAATCAGCTTGAAGCTCACTTTTTCAAAACGCAGAAACACGATGAAGACCGCCACGAAGGCGACGACGCCGCCTCGTGATTCGGTCAGCCCCAGCCCCAATACCCCCGCCAGGATAACGAGATAGCCGGCCCATTTGACGACCGGAATCCGCAAGGAATGCAGATAATAGAACAACAGCGGCATGAGCGAGAGCAACACGTAGGCCACGTCATTGGAATCATAGAGGGAGCCCTGGATCATGGCCCGTCCCTGACCGTGATTCAGCACCAGGCCGAACGCGAGCAGGGTGAAGACCAGCAGGCCGCTGTTGAGCAAAATGCGCAATCCGTTTTCACCCTTGGCGAGGATGACCAGCGGAAAGAAAAACGCGATGGTATAGAGATAGGTCTTGGCCATGCTGAGCGCCCCGCCCACCCAGACGCTCAACGGCACCGAAAGATAGACCATCGCCATCAGGCCCAGAATGAACTTGAACACGGGCACTTCCCTGAACATGTCGGCGAAGGATTGCCGCTGCGGGGATACGGCCACGGCGAGGAGACCCACGGCCGCGGCGATGAACCCTAGCCCTCGGAAGGCGAAAATCGAGCTGAAGGCGGGAAGATTCCCGACAAAGACGAGCATCAGCAGGTAAATGGCTATATTCGGCATGAGGCCGATGCGGGGGCTGTGGACGGCACTGAGCATCAGGACGCCCTCGGCTTCCAGGAAATGTATTTTTCGCCCTTGAAATACTGGATCAGGCCGATGACCGCGCTCAGATGGAGCAGGAGGAAGGAATACGGCAACTGCCTGATGCCGCCGTCAGTCCGGCGGTAGGCATAGGCCGCGGCGTAGAAGAGCATCTGCCCGGCAAGGGACAGGACATAGAAGGCCCCCCCGCCCAGAATGCACAGGTTCGCCGCCAGAAGCAGCGCCATGAGCGGCAGGGTCAGCCAGCGCAAAATCTTGTGGGAAAAGAGCTGCCACAGGAAACCGATGCAGCCCGCCTTCACGAGCTTGGGCAGTTGCGAAAAGACGATGATCCATGACTGGGTCATGATGCGGGTCTGCCGCTTCAGTTCTCCCGGACCGACCTCGTCCACGGGCTCGCGGCAGATGGCGCCCTGCTCCTGCACGGCCGCGTACCCATCCATGACGACCTGGATGGGATGGAGAAAATCGTTGATGTGTTCCGGACGCATCGGCCGGTACAGGGAACGGCGCATGGCGTATATGGCTCCATCCGCGCCCACCACGCCCCAAAGGGAGCCTTCCAGTTCCTTCAGGCGGTCCTCGTAGCGGCGGTACGCACCGCTGCCGGACTCGCCGTTCTTCCCGATGTACTCGGAATGTCCGCTGACCAGCCCGACCTCGGGGTCGGCAAATCGTCCGGCCAGTTTCATGACCGCGTCCCTGTCGAACATGGAGTTGGCGTCCGTGAAGACGAGGATATCGCTGCCGGTCTCGCCGACGGCCCGGTTGAGCGCGGCCGTCTTGCCCTGATTCGTTTCCTGGACCAGCAGACGCACCCGCTCGCCAACGAACCCGCCGACGATTTCCGCGGTCCTGTCCGAACTGCCGTCCGAAACGATGATGAAATCCATCTTCTCGGGAGGATACTCAAGGTCGAGGAAATTCCTGATCTTCTCGGCGACGACCCCCTCCTCATTGAAAGCGGACAGAATCATGGTCACGCTCGGCAGGCCGTCCCCGCCGACGACGGCGCGCCGGGAGCGCAGCCGGGCAAGTAGAAGCAACGCGAGGGGATACCCCGCGAAGGCATAGACCAGAGCCGCCAGGCACCACCAGAAAACGGATTCCATCACGCAGTCCCCCCGCCCAACACGCGGGCGACATGTTCGATGTCCTGTTCCGTGACGTATCCCTGGGTCGGCAGGGTTACCAACGACCGCGCAAGACGCTCCGCGCCGGGATACGATCCGCTTCCGGCCAGATGCGGCCGCAACGCCTCTATCTCGTGCAGCCCGCTTGGATAGGAAGGAACCACGCCGTACTCCTTCATGACCTCGCCCGCCCCGCTGTCCAGCAGCGGAAGCCGGAGCCATACTGAATCGCCGCCTTCCGGCAGGCTGGGGAATTTCCTCCCCTTCAGAGCGTTCATCCATTGGACGGCGACACGCCTGCGCCCGGCGTTAATGCGGTCCAGGCGGCGCAGCATCCGTATTCCCAACCCGGCCTGGAAAGGCGTCAATGCGGCCACCCCGAAATCGGGATCGAAATGGGACTCGCCCAGCTTCAGGAACGGCAGGCTGTTGGGAATCCAGTACAGGCGGGGATGCAGGAGAAAGCACAGGGCCAGGGCCGTCAGCCAAAGCTTGACCTTTTCCTTTGCGGACGGCGGCTCGGGGGCCAGGGCGTCCAACGCCTCGGCGAGCCAATCCTCGTTCGTGACCAGAATGCCCCCGTCCACGGCGGAAATATTCTTGCCCCGGCTCAGGCTGAACAAACCGATGTCGCCGAACGTTCCGGCCAGTCTGCCCTTCCAGGCCGCGCCCATGGCCTGGGCCGCATCGTCGAACAGCGGCACGCCATGTTCCCCGGCCATCGTCCGGGCCGTGTCCATGTCGGCGGGGCAGCCGAAAAGGTGGCAAACCATGAGGCACAACGACCTGTCGCTCAGGGCACGCTTCAAGCTCTGTGCATCAGGACCAAGCGTTTCCGGGTCCACGTCGTAGAGGCGGACCTTGAACCCGGCGTGGACCACGGCGGAAGCCACCGAAAAACTGGTGTAGGCCGGAATCACGACCTCGTCGCGAGCCGGAAACCGCGTGTGCAGCGCGTTGAGCGCCGCGCTGACCGCTCCCCGGCCCGAAGAAAAGAACCGGACGTGCCGCTTGCCGAAGCGGTCGGCCACCTGATCCCGGAAACGGGCCATGCTCCGCTCGCCGCCCATGGCCGCCAGCAGGCCATGAACGATATCGCTCAGGGAAAAGGGGACGCCGGAAGGAGCCAGGGCGCGCAACGTCATGGGATGTTCCTCACGATGGGCGGCCCGATGAGTTTGGTCAAAGGCACAGGCAGCTTTTGCCAGACGCGGATGGCAAGCTGGAATTTGGAGTTCTCCGGGTTCATCTCGGGCAGTTCGCCGCCGTTCGGCATGAGATATTGCCAGTTGAGCTGCACCGGCTGGGCGCCCCATTGCTTCTTGAACCGGAAGGTGCCCTTTTCCGGCGTGGAACGGCCGAAGTCGAAAGTCTCGCACCCTTCCCCGCAGGCGTGTTCGATAAGAGTCCAGTAAAGGAGATTATTGGGGCAAAGGGAATTGTAGTCCCGAATGGACGACGCCCACGGAATTTCGAAGACGGACCGATACCAGGTGCCGAGACCGGCGGCCACGCAGCCGTCCGCATGGTTGACCGTGAACAGCCGGGTGGATTCCGGGAACGCGTCCAGCACGTTCTCGAACAATTTTTTCGAGTACACCGGCGTTCCCAGATCGCGCATGTTGCGGGCGAAGACGGCATAAAAATCGTCCAGCAGCTCGTGCCGCCCGGTTGCGACGGTCAGCCCGGACTTCCTGGCCTTCCGGACCTGGTTGCGCACCTTGGCCTTGAAGCCCTCCCAAAGCGCTTCCGTCCCGGGGGAGAGATCCAGGCGCATGGTCACCTTGTGCGTCTTGGAAGGCAGCCCCTCCGCCACCGCGCCGATGTGGCGCAATTCGAGGAACTGCGCACCGCACTCGCGAACAAGTTCCCCGGCCCGCTCGATCAGCGCGCTCGACGCGGCCGGGTCATCCGCAAGAACACCTCCGAAATTAAAGAAGGGAAGCGAGGTGAGGAAGGTCCCGAAAAGACGGCTCCGCATGAGCACGATGGGCAGGATGCCGAGCACCGCACCGGCGTCGTCCCGCGCCCACAACGGCTGCGGGGCATGGCCGAAGGTCTTCTCGACAACGCCGAGCCAGCCTGACCGATGGTAGTTGGCGGCCCCGTCCGTCGCGTCGACAAACGCGTTCCAGGCAACCGCATCCGCCGGAGCGGAAAGATCGGCGAAGGAAACCCGTATGCCGTTAGACGCCATGGCCGCCTCCGTCCACGCCCAATACCGTGGCCATGGGGGCAAAACGGAACGAGCCGAGCAGAGTGCGCAGCTTGGACTCCGTCTTGTCCAGATTCACGTAATGCCGGAAGCGGGATTTCCATCCCGTATTCGCGATGCGGGGTTGGCCCGGATCGATCTCCCATGGGTGGAAATAGAGAACAACCGGGTTGCCGTCCGAGTTGATGGACTTGAAGGCCCGTCTGATGAGGCTCACCGGAAACAGGCGAAGGTAGCCTCCCCCGGCCACCGGGAAATTCATCTCCTTGCCGAAGGCGGAAAAGAATTTTGTGGTCAGCGGAAACTCCCGGATCGCGCCGTTCTCCCGCTCGATGTCATGCGGAAAGCGCGGGGCGTCGGGAATGCCGTAGCGGTCGTGGAAGATGGGGAAGATGGAGGAATCGTAGGCGAACCCCTCCTCAATGAGAATATCCAACGCCCACAGGGACCGATCGACGATGGAGTAGCTCGGCGCGCGGTAGCCCGTCACGGATTTGCCGGACTGGTCTTCCAGAATCGCCTTGGCGCGGCGGATATCCTCGCGAAACCGATCCGGCCCGATATCGTAGACAAGCTGGTGCCCGTAGCCGTGGCAGGCGATGTCATGCCCACGGTCGGCGATGCGCCGGACCAGACCGGGCGCGCGCTCCGCGATCCACCCCAGGGTAAAGAACGTCCCCTTGGCCCCGAATTCATCAAAGAGGTCCAGAATTCGGGCCACGTTGTTTTCCACGCGCAATTCCATGGAATCCCACGACGCACGGTCGATGCAGTGCTCAAAGGCACTGACCTGGAAATAGTCTTCCACGTCCACGGTAAGTGCGTTGGCGATCCGATTCTTCATGACCGTATCTCCCTGCCGAGGCCGCAAAGGCTCGGGCGCTTTCCGGCTCCCTGTCTCGATAAGACCACGCGATATCCCGCCTGAACAAACGACGCGAACGCGCCCTCCGCTGGGCGGCCGTCCGATCGATGTATGCTGTTGGTGCCGTGCAAGCCATTCATGGGTCTACCCCTGCGGCCTGGAGATGCCGACGGTGACGGTTTTTGCCTGGTGGCGGATGGTGTCGATGGGGCGGGTCATTTCCTCGATGGCCTTGTTGAGGACCGTAAGGATGTCGGCCAGGCGCGCTTCGGTGGCGCAGATGGCCTCGGACTGGTTGACCAGCCAGAGCATATAGTTTGCCAGGGACGAGGCCACGCGGGCGGGCAGGGCCGAATCCGTCGCCCCGGAGGCGATCCGCTCGTTGCATTTGTTCAGCGACACCAGGAGCTTGCCCCGGTCGAACCGGGCCGTGTCCTCAAGCATCTCCGCAATGAGGGCGCGGGCCTGGCGAAAGGGCTCGGCATGGGCGTCGATGGCCTTGGCCGCCGACACGCCCCACCAGTGGCCGGCCACGGTCTCCAGCACGAAATCCAGGCCGCCGCCCACGCGGGGCACCTTGATGGTCGCCTCGGCCACGGCGTCGAAACGGTCCTCGTCTTCGGCGCAGAACACGATGGGCGAGCCGTTGTGCGCCTTGAAGATCGTGGTCTCCTTGACCGTGTCCGTGACCACCATTTCGGGCAGGTCGGAGGCCATGACCAGGGTCAGCGGCTCGGTGGACAGGTCGATGTGCTTCTTGTCCTCGGTGACGTCGCACGGGATGGATTTATAGCACAATTCCGAGAGCTTGATGCGCACTTCCTGGGCGGCCACGCAGTTGGAGCCGTTGCCGACCAGCGCCCAATAGCGGTGCACGGGCGCGAATTTCCTCGCCACCTCGGCGATGGCCTCCTTGGTCTCCAGCACCCGGTCGATGCGGCCGGGCAAATTCTCCAGCGACTCGATCTCGCCGAGAATGGCGGGCCGGTCCAGGGTGCCGAGGATGTCGGCCAGCCACAGGGACAGCAGCTTGCCCGCCGCGATCTGGGAATAGAACGCCTTGGTCGAGGCAACTGCCATCTCCACGTCGCGGCCGTTGGAGGTGTAGATGTACGAGTCGGACTTCTGCACCAGCGGCGAGTTGCGCCGGTTGACGATGCAGTTGACCCACGCGCCCCGGTCGCGGCAAAGGTCCACCACCCGGTTGGTGTCCGTGGTGGTGCCCGACTGCGACACAGGGATCAGGAACGCGTCGTCCATGCGCTCTTCGCCCATGAATCCGATCAGCTCCGAGCCGGTGTACGGCTCGATGGATATGCCCGTGCCCGACAGGGTGCGCCGCAGGAGTTGGGCCACGGCCATGGCGGCCACGGCGGCCGTGCCCTGGCCCACGCAGATTATCCGGCGGATGGGATGCTCGGTGTCGCGAAACCGTTCTACCAGGGCCGGGCCGTGCCCGAATCCCTCGGGCAGGAATTCCACCCCGCCGTTCTTCTTGAGATATTTCCCGTGCAGGGTGTTGCGCACCGAGTCCGGGGCCTCGTGGATTTCCTTCTCGATGTAGTGGGTGAACTCGCCCCGGAAGATGTCCCGGGAGAAAATCTCGATCTTTTCCTCGGCCAGCTCGACGGGCTCGCCGTTGTCCAGGTACCGGGCCACGGGGATGGCGTTCTCGGGGTCGGTGTCTTTGAGGACCACGGATACGCCGCCCTGCCTGTGCACGGCCACGGGGAAGGAGGAGCGGGCGCGGGCGGCCATGCCGTAGGCCTCGCTCGCCACCAGCCAGCCGTCCCGGGTCCTGCCGATGTAGAAGGATTGGCCCGACCCCTTTTGGGCCAGGAACTGGGAGTCGAAATCATTGAGGTTCTGCATGACCACGGCCAGGGAGCCATCGCACCGCCTGAGCACGTTGCGGAACCGCTCCTCGGCGTCGCCCTTGTTCTCCACGCCCAAGTGAAAAAGCACGGGCAGGATCTTGGCGTCCGTGGAGATGGCGGGCGGAATGAGCGCGCCCTTGGCCAGGACCGACTCCTCGACCAGGGTGCGGTAGTTGTCCACGTCGCCGTTGAGCACGAACATGGTCTTTTCCAGCCCGGTGGACATGTCGCCCTCGACCAGCCCGTCCACGGGGTGGCAGTTGGGCACGGAAATGATGCCGTTGGACGCCCAGCGGGTGTGGGCGATGATATTCAGGGTCTGCAACCCCTCGGACATGGTCCAGAGCAGGTCGTCGCGCCGGATGAAGTCGCGCAGGGCCGCGCCGTTGTCCCCGAGCTGGCCCACGAGCTGGGCCACCTTGTAGAGGAAGCGGCAGGCGGTCCGGCCGTCGGCGAGCTTGCGCACCAGCACCTGCCGGGTGTCGGCGTTGCCGATGGAGCAGCGGTCCGCCAGCTCCTGCTTCTGCTCGGCGGTCAGGGCCAGCTCCGGGTCCGCGCCCTCGGGCAGGATAAAGGCCAGGGCCACGCCCGACGAGTCGCGGCCGCGCACTTCGAGCTTGTCGATGGACTGGAGGACCTGCTCGGCTCCCCAGGCCAGGAAATGCCGGTCGCGGGCGTCCGGTGCGTCGGCCAAGTCGCCGGGCATGAGCGACAGGGTGCGGTCCCTGTTGACCAGGACCTCCTGCTCGATCTGCCACAAATAGTCGTCCAGGGTCTCGCGCAACCCTTCGAGCTCGTCGGTGCGCGGTCCCTGCTCCAGCTTCACGGCAGCCGCGTTGCGCAGATTCCGGATGGTGTCCCGGATGGACGAAAGCGCCCGCAACGCCTCGGGATCGCTCACGAGCCGCATGTGCAGCCCAAAGGACATGAGGTCGTAGAACCGCTCCGCCAGCTCATCCAGCGGCTTGGCGGCGTCGAATAGATCGCCGCTTTCCCGGACCGCGCCAAAGGAGGCTTCAAGGTCGGCGAGCCAGGGCACGTCCGGCACGTGCAGCCACAGCCTGTTGCTCAAAAAACTCGCGATTCCGCACATAGTTCCTATCTCCTTCCCTTCAATCGACCTTGCGTCTGCTCTTGTCCTCAAGCGGATGGCATCGCACCCGCCCGGACGGCGGCCGTATGCGCGTCGCCGCCTAATCGCCCCTGAGGTTGTGCCGTTTCATCAAATCGTACAGGGTCGGACGGCTCACCCCGAGCGCGCCCGCGGCCTTTGCCACGTTGCCGGAATGTCGGTTCAAGGCGGATTCCACCATGTCCCGCTCCAGCAGGGAGCGCGCTTCCTTGAGGGAGATATCGTCCGACCGCTGCCTGACGCGTGCGGCCTCGTCCGGGCTCAAGCCCAGATCCTCGGGGGTAATCTCGGGGCCGTTGGCCATGATTACCGCCCGCTTGACCCGGTTTTCCAACTCTCGGATGTTGCCCGGCCAGTCGTAGCCGCGGATGCACTCCATGGCCTTGCGGCTGAAGCTCTTGAAATCCTTGCGGGGACCGATGTTGACGCTCTTGTTGAAATAGTTGGCCAGCAGCTCAATGTCGTCGCCGCGCTCCCGAAGTGGAGGCAGGGCGATGTTCATCACCCCTATGCGGTAGAAGAGGTCCTCGCGAAGGGTCCCGTTGGCCATGGCCTCGTTGATGTCGATGTTGGTGGCCGTGATGATGCGAACGTCCACGCCGATCTCCTTGCGGCCGCCCACCCGGGTAATGACCATCTCCTGCAGGAAGCGCAGCAGCTTGACCTGAAGCTGCATGGGCATTTCCCCCACCTCGTCAAGAAAGAGGGTGCCCTTGTCCGCGTATTCCACCTTGCCCTTGACCGTCTTGTTCGCCCCGGTGAAGGCCCCCTTCTCGTGGCCGAACAGCTCGGATTCGAGCAGGTTCTCCGGAATGGCTCCGCAGTTGATGCAGACCATTTCCTTTTCGGCACGCAAACTCTTCCTGTGAATGGCGCGGGCCACCAGTTCCTTGCCGGTGCCGGACTCCCCGGTGATGAGCACGGGCACGTCGGATGCGGCCACCCGCTCGATCTGGGTGAACACCTGGCGGATGCCGGAGCACTCGCCGACGATGCCCAGTTCGTTGACCGACTGCTGGCGGAGATTCAGGTTCTCGGTCTCCAGGGTCTTCAGGTACATGGCCCGCTCGACGATGACCTTGAGTTCGTTGAGGTCGATGGGCTTCTTGTAATAGTCGTAGGCCCCGAGCTGCACGGCCTTGAGCGCGGCGTCATGCTCCTCGTTGCCGGTGATGACGATGACCTTGACCAGGGGGTCGATACGCAGGATTTCGCCCAGAACCCGCAACCCTTCCTCCACGCCGTTCTCGTTGGGCGGCAACCCAAGGTCCAAAGTGACCACGGGCGGACGGTGCTTCTCGAACAGGGCCAGGCCCTCGACGCCGTCACAGCCGAAAAGCAGTTCGTAGTTGGAGCGCGACAGCCCCCACTTGAGCTGGCGGCGAACTTCCTCGTTGTCGTCTATGATGAGTAATTTCTGCATAATGTATTATGGCTGATCGCCGCTTAGACGTTGTCGCCGGACGGATCGGGCAGCACCACGCTGAATACCGCCCCGCCTGCATCGCCCGCCGTGGCGTAAAGACCGCCACCGTGGGCCTCGACGATTCGCTTGCTCTGGTACAAGCCGATCCCCATGCCCTTCTTCTTCGTGGTTTTGAAGGGCACGAAGAGGCCCTCCTTGAGGATGTCCTCGTTAATGCCGCGCCCGTTGTCGATGACCCGGAAAACAGGCCCGTTGTCGTACTCCGCCTGAACCGTGAACTTGTTGCTCTCCCCGGCTTCAAGAGCATTGAGAAAAAGATTGAGGGCGACCTTGCGCATCTGCTCCACGTCCACTTTCGCCTTGACCCCGTTGCCCTTGAATTCGATCTCCGCGTCGGGCACTTCCCTGGCGGCGTCCCTGGCCAGATCGAGAAGATCGATCACCTCAAGCCTGAGGGAGTCGTTCTTGGGGATGTTGGTCAGTTGCGCGATAAGCTCGTTCATCCGGGTGACGATGTTGCCCAGGGAATCGAGCATGTCCTCCTGGAACTCCTTGTCGTCGATGAATTCGCGGGCGTTCTCGGCCAGCAGGGAAAGGGGGTAGACCTGATTCTTGAGATCGTGGAGGACAAAGGCCGCCACCCGGCCGAACCCCTCCATATCGCGGGCTTCGGCCAACTCGTCGCCCAGGCGGATATTCACGACAAGGGCGGCCACCTGGCCCGCCAAGGTCTCCATCAACTCCCTATCCTCCACATCGTACCGCTCAAGCGGATTGATGGGGGATCCAAGCAGGATAAGACCGTGCAGGACGTCGTTGCTCATGATCGGCAGGATGAAACGGATCTTCCGATCCTTGAGGAAGGCGGCCACCTCCTCCTCCTCGCATTCGATCGGCCGCTCCTTGAGGTCCAGGAGACCGGCATTCTCGGCAAGCGTGGCCATCAGCAAGGACTTGTGCGACAGGGTCAGCCTGGTTTCGTCCATCTCGTGCAGCAGAACCGGCGAATAATCCCGGCTGTGGCGGCCCTGCAGGAACATGGCGCCGTTGCCGACACCGAAAATCTCGCAATAGAAAATCAAGATGTTGCGGTACAACTCTTCACGGGTACCGGCGTTGATGACGCGGTTGGTGAACTTCTTCCACTCGTCGCGGTAGTCGTACTTGTCGCCGTAGAAATGGCGCTGGATGAACAGCCGGACCTTCCGGCGAAGGCTCTCGGACAGCATACAGGCGATCAGGGCCAGGCCGCCGAGAAACGCCACGCCCATGAAGGCCACCGTGCTGAAATCGCTGCCGAAGAGCTTGATTCCCTCGCCAACAACGCCCACGCCCAGAAGAAAAAGGGCGAAAAACATGAACACGAAGGAACGGAAGGCGAGCTGACGCGATATGACGATATGCTCATCACTGCCCCGGCTCAGCTCGGAATACATAATCAGAAGCACACCGAGCCCCGCGCCCCAGGCGCGCTGGAGTTGGTAATCCATGTCCAGGGAGCGCAACGCCAGACTCTGGCTGAAGTAGAGCATGTAGGTGGCGATAATCGCCCCGGCTCCAAGGATGGCGAACTTGATCTTCCACTTGATGCCGTGGCGCGCGCTGGTAACCGTCACCTCCAGGTTGAAGAGGCTTACGGCCATCAGCAGGAGAATCTGGAGATAGAAGAAAAAGGCCACGGGTTCCAGGAACAGGACCCTGTCCATCTCGAAATCCGGGGAATAGAAGAACCGGGAGGCCGGAAAAATGACGGTCATGACGGCGGGAATGAAGGAAAGGATCATCAACGCCTTGTGAATGATCGGCACCCGCTTGAAGGAAAATTCCCGGTTGTAGGACTGGCTGAAGAACAGGAGCACGGGGCACAGGGCCGCCTCAACCCACAGGGCCGGGCGCTTGTAGACCATGTATTCGGTCGCGTGTTCAAGCGCGAGGTAGTCCAGGATGTTCAAGGCCGCAAACGACCACAAGGCAAGGGTCAGGGTCAACCGCGACAGGGAAACCCCGTTCCGCACCAGACCATATACCGGATAGAGGACCAGCAGGACCGCCACCAGCATCTGACTTACCATCATAACCGTCATGGCCTATCTCCCCCCTGTGGGCGCAGGCAGGAACGCCTCGATCACAGGGTAGAAGTCCTCGGCGAAACGTTGCAGCGTCCGCTCCGCCCCGCCGTTCTCGTCGGGAATCTCCGTGGACAGGCGAATAAACGCGCTGTCCCGCCTGCGGCTGGTTATGGACCCTATGATCTCCTCGATCTTGAGGGCGTATTCGTTGGTCACAATCTTGCCGCAAACCTGGAACCAATAGAGCATGGTCACGGTCGACTCGCTCTTGTCGTAGGCGGCCTGGACCGCCTTCATGCTCCGGCCGCCCAAATCGATCCCGACGATCTTTTCGAACCGTTGCAACCAGCCGCCGCCGGGCAGACAATTGCGGGGGGAGTGGATGGGACCGGCATCCGGCCCGCCGTCGTGATAGCCGAGATACAGCTCAACCACCCGGCCCTGTTCGTCCCTGTACTGCCTGGACACATAGCCCGTGGCCTGAAGGACTTCGAGGATGCCCTGGGCATACCGCCACTCATGGACCATGCGCCACTGGCCGACCTTGACCGGAAACTCGCCCAAGGGTCGACTCAAGGGCACGGCCACATCGCTATGCAGATTGACAAAGGCCCCGGCGCACAGAACCAGGAGGCAGATGATGAAAATTCTACGCTTCATGACGTTTCTCCCAGAGCCTGAGCAGGAAGCAAGTTCCGCCGAGGAAGAACATGGCCATGCAGAATACTGCCAGCCCGGCGAATTCATGGAAGAATCCCTCGGCTGCGGCTTGTCCGTAATGGTGCGCCAACTGACCGGTGGCGACCACGCGAATAATGTTGGTGAGGACCGCGAACGGAATGGCCGAGATCACGAGCAAAAGCCGTGTCCAAGGCGATTTGAGCGTCAGAAAGGCCAAGGTCACGGCCAATGCGATAAGGGAAACGAGCGAACGCAGCCCGCTGCACGCGTCGGCCACCTCAAGCACGATGTTCGGGAAGGCGATGATGTTGCCCTCCCGCCACACGGCGTAGCCCATCAGCTTGAGAACGCCCACGGACACCTTGGCCACGAACAGCTTGAGCGGAAATGCCAGTGCGTCGTAGAGAATATAGGGAAGCGGCACCATGAGGACCAGGTACCCGATGGGCAGGCGAAGCCGCTTGAAAACGCCTACGCCGAAAAGATAGAGCACACACCCGGCCAGGACCACGATCAGCGACAGGCGCATGTTGAACAGTTCCGTGGCGAGCCAGGCGAAAGCGAACTGAACCAATCCCAGCAGGATGACCAAAAGCCCCCAGCTGGACGGCTTGACTTCGACCGCCTTCAAATTGTCCCAATCCCGCCACACGAACCAACCGGCGATGATCGGGATGAGGAAGCCGTGCGAGTAGTTGTCGTCAAGGTACCAGTTGGCGACCAGCCGCTGGAGAACCGGCGCATAGGCCGCTCCCAAAACCAACGGCACGGCCAGGAGCCACCATCCGTACCTGCCCAATGTGTCCCGTAATGTCGTCATATTCCAATCACCTGATCCTCGGGATAGCCCGTTCATTTCGCACAAAAAAAGTGCTCGATCCTCTGCGTATTTCGAACGATCGGCACTTGCTCGCCACCGACCTCACCTTGTTGTCCGGGACTTCGGCTCCGGCCGAAGCCGGTCTGGCGGGCACATGCCCTGCCGCAAATCTTTGCAAACGTGTGGTCGTTCCTTGTCTCCGGAATACAGTGGCCGGGATCAGGCTGATTGCTATGTCTATGTCACCTTCGTTACCTCCCTCTCTTCTCAGTCATCAATACACCCAGGACACGGACAGGCCCACGGTGTTGGATATGTAGTCGTCCTCCGACCGTTCGGCGTCGTTGTCCTTGAATCGATAATTGAGACTACAGCTAAACTGTTCCGAGAGCTCGTAGCGAAGGCTGGTCAACGCGAACAAATACTTGTCGCTGTCCGGATTCGTGTCCAAATCCATGTAGACATTGTAGTTGAATCCCAACCGTTCCGTGAGCTGATGCCCTCCTTTTATGCTTGGCCGCCAGTAGGTCGTCCTGCTGGTCCTGTTTTCCGACTCATAATCCCTGTATTCCAGCGCGACGGCGAAGTGACCCCGCGCGTATTCGCGGTCAATCTCGACGCCGTGCCTGAACTCGTTCTTGGTTACGGACGACGTCGGATCCTCGGCAAAGTCCATTTCGGTGTACACGATGCCGGTCAACCGGTTGGAAAAGGCGTGGGTTATGCTCAGGGAATACGGCACATACTGCTTGTCCGTGGCCCGGGTCAGCACATAATCCGTGTATGTGGGCGAGATGCTCGCCTCCACGAAAGAGCCTTCCGCGTAGGAGTACATGGCCCCTAGAGTGGTGCTGTAGCGATTGAACCCGCCTTCCTCGAACCGGGGGTCCTGCTTGTCGTACCCGACGCCGAGCGTCATGGAGAACCTTTCGGTCAATTCGTGATTCACGTCGGCGAAGAGCGAATAGACCCGCTTGTCCACGTTGTCTTCTTCCGAATACCAAATGTCCTTGAATTGCGCGCCCGTCGTTAAGGTCGTCCGCTCCTGCAGGGGAAAACTGAAATACGGCTTGAACGAAAAGATGTTCTGATCCGTGGTGCCGTTGCTGGTATCGCCTTCCGGAACTTCGCCACGTTCCACATTCTGGTAGACCATCTGATAATTGTCGCTGATGTCGACGTAGAACAGGTCTTTGATGGCCTCCACGGCCAGACTCGACGTGAGGTAGTTGTTGTACTCGTCCGACAGGACCTGGTTGGCATACCGCTTGTGCTCGAAGTCGTAGGAAACGTCCAAAAGCACGCGGCTGTGTTCGTAAAGCAGGCTCAGACCGGGCTTGACGATTGCAACCCAATCGCCCGCACCGCCGTCGACCTCCTCCACATTGTCGTTGTACTCGCCGGTGACCGTCACGCGAGGCTGGAAGGTCAGTCCGGCAGCGGACGCCGCCGGACACAGACAAGCCGCAAGCAATACGGCCGCCAGCATTTTCGGGAGGAATGATGTCATCTTGGAGTCCGGGTAAAGTCCTGCAGGTTACGTCAAAACGAAGAAAACCCCATCCAGATATTCCCTGCTTTACTTTCAACATCAAATATTTGCAAGTGCTCGGAGACATAATTCACTCTCCTCCGAACAAGAATCTATAGGCCCAGCTCTTTTTCCGCGGCGGTTCCGGCTTCACGACAGGCTCGGCCGGGGGGACGATTCGACTCGCCATAGCCCCGGTCTGCTGCATAAGCCGCAAAGTCTCAAATTGCTGTTTCTGATAAACGACCTGCCTCTCCAACTCCTCGATGCGGTCAAGAAGACCGGCCATGGTCGACGGCAGATCGCGCGAACTCTGCCGCTCAAGATAGTCCAGACGGTCTTCCAGACCGCGAATGGCGCGCAACACTTTCTGCGCCTGGCCGGGCAAGGCCCGGGCGCGGCTCTGAACCGTGCCGCCCACAGATCTCTCCGTCTTTTTCTCCGGCCAGTACTGGCGCTCGAAGTCCAGCTCATCGACGATCTCGGCAACATCCTGCTCTCCGATCTCGCGGCGCTCGGCGGCGTAGGCGTCGATAAGCAGGTAGTCGCACAGAATGTTGATGAGCCTCGGAACACCCCGGGTCTGCTCACTGATGCGGGCGAAGGCTTCGTCGGAAAACTGCACCGCGTCCCGGTTGCCCGCGCACTCCATCCTGTAGAGGATATAGTCCCGGACCTCCTCCGTCTTCAACGGGGAAAGATGGCAGCCGATCTGGATGCGCTGACGCAACTGCAACAGGGTATGGCTGTTGAGGGTCTCCTTGAGTTCAGGCTGGCCGGCGAGGATGATCTGCAACAGCTTGCCGCCGTCAGTCTCCAGATTGGAGAGCATCCGCACCTCTTCGAGGAGTTCGGCGCACAGGTTCTGGGCCTCGTCGATTATCAAAACGCAACGCTGGCCCAACGCGTATTGATCAATGAGAAATTCGTTAAGCTCCCGCACCAGGGCAGCCTTGGACCGTCCCTCGGTCTCCAGCCCGAAGTCGTCGTTAATCATGGTCAGCAACTGATGGGAGTCCACCTTGGTGTTGGTGACCTTGGACAGTGTCACCTTGTCCATGTGGTCCTTCATCAGCAGCCGGATCAACGTGGTCTTTCCCGCCCCGACTTCGCCCGTGAGCAGGATGAACCCCGCGCGCTCCTCGATGCCGTACCGAAGATACGACAACGCCTTGCCATGGGTCCTGCTCATGAACAGCAGGTCCGGGTTCGGCAGGAGGTCGAACGGCTTGGAGCCGAATTTGAAGAACTTCTCGTACATTGTATTCCTGTCCAGGCCCGGGCTACCTGGCGTGGTGATAATATTTGTATTTCATGTACGCTTCCGCGCTAAGGCCCCGGGTCGCCCGGCTGGCCTGGGTGTAGACCGCGCCGAGGATATTGGAGCCCTGAAGCGCCTCAATGGTGTCCCGCAGGTCGGCCTGGGACGCCTGCCCTTCCTTGATGACCAGCACCACGCCGTCGGCCATGCGGCTCAGGTTGCGCGATTCGGCAAAAGGAAGCACCGGCGGCGAGTCGATGATGATGTAGCGGTCGGCATAACGGTTCTTCATCTCGGACAGGGTCTCATGCATCCGCTTGGAGGCCAGCAACTCGCCCACATTGGGCACGGGCGATCCGGCGGACAGGAACGAAAGCTTGCCGATGCCGGTCTTGACCATCCCCTTACTGATGGGAGCGCCCTCGATAAGGCAGTCGGACAGGCCGTAGCCGTTCTCCATGCAGAGCAGCTCGTGGCAGCTCGGGGAGCGGATGTCGGCATCCACCAACAGCACGGTGTGATCAAATTCCTGGGCAAGGCTGATGGCCAGATTCACGGCGGTCACACTCTTTCCCTCGCCGACCGTTCCGCTGGTCACGAGCAGGGTGTTCTGGAATCCGCTGCGCTTGGTCTTGCGGACCAGACTCTGCTTGAGCTTGCGGAACTCCTCGGCAGCCAGCGAAACAGGTTCGTTCATGGAGACCAGCATACGCTGTCCCCTGGCCCGCTCGAAGGCTTCCGTCTGCATGGCGGCCGTCTCAAGAAAAGAGGCCTGCGCAGAATCGACACCCGGGATTTTCGTTTCGGCGGGAGCAGCGGTCCCGGCCGACTCGGGCCGCAACTTCTCGCTCCTCTTTGCCGAGGCTTTTTTCAATGCATCCTCTATTCTACTCATAACTTATATCCTCCATTGGTGCACGGCGGCCATGGCCTTCTCGATAACCTTGTCGACAAGGCCGACACCCATAAACTCCATGCCGAGAAACATCAGGACTATCAGAAGACCCAGCGCCCCGATCAGGTAGACCCGGAGGCCGCGCCTGGAGGCCTTGCGTTCCTCTTCGACGTTCTTGAGCTTGGGAATGACCGCAAGCACGGGAATGCCGAACTCGCGCAAGTCATCCACGTTCTTGATGGACGGGTCGATGATATCCAACAGGAAGACCACTCCGAAAGCGGCGCCGAACCCGATGGCGATGCCCGCGAGCATAATCAGGGGGCGATTGGGGCTGGACGGGATGGTCGGCACCACCGCCGGGTCCAGAACCCGGAAGGAAACCGCCTTGTCCTGCAATTCCATTTCCTTGGAAACCTCGGACTGCCCGTAGCGGGAGACCAGCTTCTCGTAGATGATGACCTCGTTCTGTTCCTTGCGCTTGAGCTCCTGCAACTGCGCCTGGGCCCGGGGAATCTGGTCCAGAATCGCCCTGTTCTGGGCGATGTCTTCCTCAAGATTCTTTTTCTGGGTTTCAAGGGACTGGATATGCACCTTGACGTTCTGATATTCCGGCGAGCTGTAAATGATGGACAACTCATCGCTGCCCTCTTCCCTGATCTGCCGCCGAGTTTCGGCAATGGCGCTCTCCAACTGCTTCACCCTCGGGTGATTTTTAGTATAGCGGGCCAGCATCTGACTCCTGACCTGCTCCTGCTCCCTAAGCCGGGCCCGGGACGGCGAATTGCTGAGAAGAACCTTGCGCGAGGCTTCCAGGGCGTTGATCTGAATCTGGATTTCCTTGATCTGCTCCTGGGCCTTTTCGATCTGATTTCTGACAACGTATTCGTTGGAGGCCAGGACCTTGCCCGAGGCAATGTTGAAGTCCTCAATGTCCTTTCTGGCCTCGTCGATACGCTTCTTGAAGACCTCGATCTGATCGGCCAGGAACCGGGTCGCCTCGAAGGACTCCTTGCGCTTGGTGGAAACGCTCTCCTCGATGTAAACGCGGGTCAGGGTGTTCACCACATCCCTGGCGAGCACGGGGTCGCTGTCCGCGAACCGGATATCGAACACGCCGCGCTTTTCGTCGAGCCCGATGGCGATCCGGCCGCGCAAGCTCTTGATCAACTCGTCCAGGGAAACGCTGTTCCTGAGACTGACATCGAGATCCAGGGCCTTGATGACCTGGGACAACATGTTCCGGCTGAGCATTGTCACCTTGATGGCTTTGATCTTGGTGTCCATGGACGGCGTGACCGCGATGCCCTTGACGAGGTCGCTGATGACGTTCTGCTCAATGAAGACGATGCTCCTGGCCTCGTACTTCCGGGGCAGCACGTAACTTATCACCACGGCCGCGAACATGACCAACAGCGCGATGGAAACGAACAGGCCCTTGCGCTCCCCCACCAGGCGGAGGTAGCGCCTGGCGTCAAATGAGGCGTCTTGACCCGCGATATCGTATTTGTTGTCCGCCATCGGCTCCGCCTAGAAGAAGCTTTCGCTGGCGACGATGTAATCCCCCGCCTGCAACAGCACGTTCTGGGTAAGGTCGCCCTTTTTGATAAGGTCCTTGGTCTTGACCGGAATGGAGACCTGCTTGTCGCCTTCCTTACGGATGATGACGATTTCGTTCTCGTCGGCGTACTTGCTGAAGCTGCCCGCCTGAAGCAGGGCGTCCAGGACAGTGAAGCCTTCGTGGAAGAAGATCGCCTTGGGCTCGTTCACAGCGCCGATGACAAAGACGTTGCGGTCGTATTTCACGGGCAGGAAAATCATGTCGCCGGGCTCAAGCTGGATATCCTTGTCGAACTCGCCCTTGCTGAACAGTCCGGAAAAATCGGACATGATTTTTTTGCCGTTGCGGTAGACGTACCCCTTGGACAAATCCGCTCCGTCCAGGGAACCCACCGAGGCGAGCACATGCAGCAGGGTCGTGCGCTGCATCATGTCGTAGACCTGGGGCTGAACGCCGCCGCCGACCACGTAAACGCGGCTGTTGACGCTTTTGAGCAGGGAGACGTTGACGATGGGATCCTTGACCAGTTGAGAGAGCAGCTTGGTAAGTTCCGTTTTCAGTTGAGGGAGGGTCTTCCCGGCGGCCACGACATCGTCGATGCCGGGCATGGACATCTTTCCGTCGGGGCGGACGATAACGGTGGTCCTCAGTTCCTCCTCGCCCCAGACGTGCACGGCCAGGGTATCTCCCTCGCCCACGACGTAATCTTCCGCCTGGGCCAGAACGGGCACGCACAACACGAACAGCATAACCAACAACAGCTTTTTCACGATGATCTCCTCGTTCCTTCCTTGATGGATATTCCCTAACGCCCCATTTTGTTCAGCATGACCGAGATGGTCTTGAACATGATCTTGAAATCAAACCACAGGGAATAATTCTTGATGTAGTACATGTCATAGCGCAGTTTTTCGAACGCGTCTTGCACCGAGGCTCCATACGGGTAACAAACCTGCGCCCAACCGGTGATGCCCGGCTTCACGAAGTGCCGCTCCGCGTAATAGGGCACGATCTTCTTGAGCTCGTGCACGAACTCGGGACGTTCCGGGCGGGGACCCACCAGACTCATGCTGCCCATGAGCACATTGAAGAGCTGCGGAATCTCGTCGATGCGGGACTTCCTCAGGAAGCGGCCGAACCGGGTCACGCGATTGTCATTCTCCATGGCCCAGACAGCACCGGACCCCTTCTCGGCGTCCTGGCGCATACTGCGGAACTTGTAGATGATGAAATCCTTGTCGCCCTTGCCCACGCGAATCTGCTTGAACAGCACAGGGCCGGGGGAATCCAGCTTGATGCCGATCATGACCAGGGGCAGGATGGGGGACACGATGATGATGCCCGTCAGGGACAGGAGAATATCCAGGGCCCGCTTGATGAAACGGCGGATGCCGATGATCTTGAACCCCTTGGCGAAAATGAACCAGCTCGGGGTGATTTTCTCAAGCATCAGCTTCCGGTTGACCCGCTCGTAGAATTCCGGGGCCTCAAGGACCTCGATGCCGCTCAGCTTGCAGTTGAGAATTTCCTGCAACGGGAAGGCTTCCCGACGTTCGGTCAGGGAAACCACGATTTTGCTCGCCTTGGCCCGCTGGGCGGCCTCCAGAATCCTGTTGGTGGGGTTCTCCACCTGCGCCACGGGGTCCGCGAACTCGCCGGAAAGGCATTCCACGTAGTCCTTGAACTCATAACGCCCGCCCGACTGGACGGCCAGCAGCTTCATGTCCTCGGCCAGTTGGCCGTTGCCCACGATGACGACCCTGTGCACCAGCCCCGGAATTTTCCGCCAATTGGCGATAAACAGGAGCCACAGGGTGTGGTTGAGGCCGAAGAGGCACAACAGGACCGGAATCATCTCCTCCAGGCGCACGAACAAATCGGTCTGCCAGTAGATGAAGAAGGTCATGTTCGAAGCCACTATCAGGCTGATGACCAGCCCCAGGACCCCGGCGTTCCGTGAAGGCGCCAGATAATGGACTATAATATGGACAACCAGGAACGAGGCCAGGATAATTCCCATCAACACGAATACGTCGGCGGGACGGCCTTCGAACAGGGCAAGCATTTCAGACGGCTCGTTGAACAGTACCACCGAGCACAGAAACATCGCCAACACCAGCAGCAGAAGGTCCTTGAAGACTCTGACGGATGCAATGGCTACCATGTCTCTCTCCTCTCTCGTCCCCGGCTATTCGCCCATGATGGCGGCCAGGAGCTTCTTGGCCTCGGCCGCATTGGCGCAGTCGGGGCAATTGGCTACTTTTTCCAACAAGGGCAGTGCCTTGTCATTTTTCCCGGCCGCCTTGTAGGCGTAACCGAGATGGTATTCGATGTCCGGATTCGATCCGGCGACCTCCAGGGCCTTTTCCAAAACCTGCACGGCCTCGTCGAGCCGTCCGTTGACGGCCAGGGAGTACCCGAAGGTATCGAGGACTGCGGGATCGCCCGGACGCTGCATGTAGGCGGTGTAACCCAGACGCAGGGCTTCAAGCCGGGTCTTGGGGTTTTTCAGGTAGAGCATGGCCAGATTGTTCAGGGCCGGGACGTAGCGCTGGGACAGGCGCAACGCGTTGTTGTAGCTCACGGCCGCGTCCTTGTCCCTGCCCAGCAGGACACAGATGTCGCCCCTGACGGTCCGGGCCACGTAGTTGTTCTCGTCGCGCTTGATGGCCGCGTCGATGTAGGTCAGCGCCTTCTTGGTCTCCCCGGCGGCGAGGTAGTAGTTGCCTATGGCCACCATGAGGCTCGAATTCGCTTCGCAACGGGACCGTCCCTCTTCCAGGACAGCCAGTTGGTTGGTCTTGTCGCCCTTGGTGGCGTAGATGTCGGCCAGAGTTATGTATCCCATCGGTTCACCAGGATATATTTCAATAATATCTCTGGCCGAGCCCACGGCCTTGTCGTAGTCGCCTTTGAGCATGTAAGTGCGGGTGCGAAGGCCGAGAGCCGCGCTCTTGTTCTGCTTCTCCAACTGGTCGCAGAGGAGCAGGACTTCGTCATACCGCTTCATGGACAGGAGTATCTGCGCCTTTGCCCGTTCGATATTGATATTGAACGGCAGCTTTTCGCTTCCCTGCTTGAGAATGGCCAGACCTTCTTCCGCCCTGCCCTTGCGGGTCAGACTCTCGGCGTAACCGAGGTACGCCTCGGGGGCGTCGGTCTTGAGCGCCTCCTTGAAGGTCGCTTCGGCCTCGTCCTGGCGGTTGAGCAGTTGCAGCACGAGGGCCTTGCCCAACCAGGCGCGGACGAAATCGGGATGACGGTCCACGAAAGTCGAATATTCGTTGAGCGCTCCCTCGGGCTTCTTCTGGGCCAGATCAAGTGCCGCGAGCGTCAGATACGGGTCCGGATTGTCCGGGTTGCTTTCCTTGGATTTGCCGAGATATTCCCGGGCCTTTTCCACATCGTTGTCGGAAAGGGCCACCCGCGCGAGCAGGAAATAGAGCACGGAGTCGTTCTTGTTGCCGCTCAGGCCGCTCTCAAGCGTGCTGCGCGCCAGCCCCTTCTCGCCGTTTTTCATGTAGAATGCGGAAAGAATAATCATGGGCCGGATGGAATCCGGGGAAGCGGCCACGGCACGGGTCAGATCGGTCTCGGCCTCTTCCACGTTGCCGAGGGAATAGTTGAGCGCTCCCATCTTGAGGAGGGTGCCGCTGTCGCTCGGACGGCTCTTGGCCACGGCCTCGTATTGCTCGATGGCCTTTTCTCTTTCGCCCTTCATGGTCAGGGCGTCGCCCAGGGTCATCCGGGCTACGACGTTGTCCGCGTCCTTCTCAAGCACCTTGCGGGCCTCGGCCATGGATTCGTCGACCCTGTGCTGCTGGAGCAGGATCATGGAGATCATCTCCCGCGCCTTGAGGAAATTGCCAGGGCCGTCCGCGGCCACCCGCAAATGGCTGATCGCCGTTTCCAGATCGCCCACTGCGTAATAGCTCAACCCCAGGAAGAAATGGGACTCGGGGTCGGAAGCGAGGGTCACGGCCTTGTGAAAAGCGTTGATGGCCTCCTGGTACTGCTTCTGAAGATACATGGACATCCCGGTGACTTTCTGTCCGTAGGGCAGATTCGGGGCCATGGCGTTGAGCTGCTTGGCCAGCTCCGCGGCCTTGCCGTACTCCTGCTGCTCAAGCAGGGATTGGGCCTTGATGTATTTCGCATAAACGTCGGAAGGATGGGAGTCGCTGATATAAGTGAATGTCGCGCGATAGGCCTCCTTGTCACCCCGCTCCAATTCGCTGGAAGCCCGCAGATAAAGGGCTTCGCGGTTGGTCGGGTCCTTGGCCAGCACATCGGCGATGGCCTTGTCGGCGGCGGCGATGCGTCCTTGCGCCCTGTAAACCCTGGCCAGCCCGATGTGGGCCTCGCTGTTGTCAGGGGAAAGCTCGACGGCCTTGTTGAACCACTTCTCGGCCCCCTCGGTATCGGAATCCTCAAGCAGCAGCCTGCCGTAAAGCAAAGCGCCGTCCACGGATTTGGGGTTGGCCGAACAATAGGCCTCAACAAGCTCCAAAGCCTTGGAGCGGTTCTTGGACAACCTTTCGAGGCGGGCCAGATCGTAGTTCAATTCCTTGTCATAAGGATTCTGGAGCTTATACTTGTCGAAATTCTTGCGGGCCTGATCCAGCTTGCCGGTGGCCAGGTAGGACTGCGCCAGCCCAAGACGGGCTTGCAACTGATTGGGATCCTTTTCAAGGATGGTTTTGTAAATGACAATGGCGCCGGAATAATTGCCGCTGTCACGATATTGCTCGCCCTCGCCCAACATTTTGTCGATGTCGTTGTTACCGCAGCCAGCGAGAAGGACTATAATCAAAGTCAGATACAGGAATCTTGTGAGTTTCACGGCATCCTCCCAGAATGATGCTTCGTTTCCGTATTCAGCAGCCCTACAAATAGCCAGAATCATGCCAGCGTTATTTCAGACAAATAGTTCCCATAAAATCAACAAGTTGTAATGTTCACCCCTCAAGCGTACCCCCCTTCGGACAGCAATTTGTCTGGTTTAATCGGACTTTTTTATCCTGGTGAAATTAGGTCGACGGGAGCTTAATATTCGGAAGACGCAACCGGCGTTTATCTCTAGAAAAACCCTAAAAAGTTTTCCACAGGCCTCCATCCTGATTTGCTCCACCAAACTTGCTGTTCCAGCGTATTGATGATTCCGTCTATTAGATTTGCAGTTTTCGATAGACCGTTTCTATCCACCGTTGCGGATATCATTAAATCCACAATAAATATCCACGATTCCAACATGATACACTTTGTAAAATTAAAATGTCCGGTTTTGCCGGACTATTTGACGTTCCAAGGGCCTTTTTTCCGCTCCTTTCTTCGGAGACCACGCATCAAGACGTCCGTTGCGCATATCTTTCACGAAATCGATTCATGAGGCGCTCGCGGAACGGATAAGGAACATCTTTCCGGTTGGCACCCCGGCCCGAAATTTGCTAACGGATTTACTTATCGGAGAACGAACAAATTGCCATGATCGCCACCATTGCCTGCCAAAACCTTTTCCACGACAAGCTTCGCCTGGTCGTCACCCTGACCGGCATCGTCTTTTCCGTGGTCCTCATCACCATCCAGGTGGGGCTGTTTCTCGGCTTTACCATCACCATCTCCTCGGTCATCGACCACTCAGGGGCCGATGTCTGGGTCACGTCTCCAGGGGTAAAAAACTTCGACATCGCCTTGCCCCTCAAGGAGAGCAAGTACTACGACACGCTGTCGGTTCCCGGCGTGGCCTCGGCCTCGAAGTTCATCACCCAGTTCGCGAACTGGAAACGGCCGGACGGCGGCCAGGAGTCCATCCAGATCGTCGGCTTCGAACCGGCCAAGGGCATGGGCGGGCCATGGGGAATGGTGGTAGGCTCCACCGATCTTCTGGACCTGCGGGACGGAATCATCCCGGACCAGCTCTATGTGGATAAACTCGGCGTTCCGAGACAGGGGGAGGTCGTTGAGATCAACGACAAACGGGCGCGCGTGGTCGGATTCACCCAGGGCATCCGATCCTTCACCACATCGCCCTTTGTGTTCGCGTCCCTGGACACGGCCTGGCGTGTTTCGAACCTGAAACCCGGTGAATTCACTTACATTCTGGTAAAAGCGGACAAGGGAGTCTCCCCGGAGGCGCTGCGCGACGCCATCCGCGCCAACGTGCAGGACGTGGACGCCTACACCACCCCGGAATTCAGTTGGAAGACCCAAGAATACTGGATGTTCAACACCGGCGCGGGCGCGGGCATCCTTATCGCCGCGTTCCTCGGCATGGTGGTCGGCACGGTCATCGTCGCCCAGACCCTCTACGCCACCACCCTGGACCACATCTCTGAATTCGCCACCCTCAAGGCCATGGGCGCGCCCAATTCATATATATATAGCATCCTGCTCGCCCAGGCATCCCTGAGCGCCGTGCTGGGCTACGGCTTCGGCATCGCCATTTCAATCATGGTTTCCCGGTTCAGCGACTTTTCCGCCACGGCCATCGTTATCCCGCCACTGCTGGCCGGCGGCATGTTCTTTCTCACGTTGTTCATGTGCATCGGCTCCGCGCTGATCTCCATCCGCAAGGTCATGACCCTCGACCCGATCCTGGTCTTCAAGGGGAGATAGAATGACAGCGAAAACAGCCATAGAACTGCGCGACATCTCCAAGGCTTACGGCCCCGAAGGCAATCAGGAATATGCCCTGCGCAACGCCACTCTCAACGTAGTCCAGGGCGAGGTGCTCATGCTCATGGGCCCCTCGGGCAGCGGCAAGACCACCCTGCTGTCCATCATGGGCTGCATCCTCAAGCCCACCTCCGGCTCCCTGAGCGTTGCGGGCCGGGACATCTCCGGCCTCTCGCAGCAGGACCTGAGCAAAATCCGGCTCGACAACATCGGATACATCTTTCAGGAATACAATTTATTCCCCACCCTCAACGTCCTGGAAAACGTCATGGTCGCCCTGGACCTGCGGGGCTACTCCCGCAGCCAGGCAAGGGAAATGGCCATGGCGACCCTGACCGACGTGGGGCTGGATGACAAGGCCGCGGTCAAGCCCGCCACCATGAGCGGCGGACAGAAACAGCGACTGGCCATCGCCCGCGCCCTGGCCGGATCGCCCAAAGTCATTCTTGCGGACGAGCCCACGGCCGCGTTGGACTCCGTCAACGGCCAGCAGGTCATGGACCTTATGCATTCCCTGGCGAAACGGGGAGACCGCGCGGTGGTCGTCGTAACGCACGACCCGAGGACCGTGGACTTCGCCGACCGCATCGTGACCATCGAGGACGGCCGACTGTACCCACAGCCCCATAACGGGGCAAAGGCTCCCGAGAGGAAATCATGAGAATAGTATTGCTGCTTCTGGCTGTAACCATCGCCGCCTCGGTCTTCGTGGTCCACGAGTCGCCGCAGTGGCTCTCGGACTACCTGCCCGACATCAGCGACTCCACCTCGAATATGGCCGCGACCCCGCCCCTTAACGACAGCGCCCCCTGGGTTGCGGCCTATGGCCGCGTCGAACCGGCCAGCGAGGAACGCGAATTGTCGTTCGAAATTGGCGGAGTGATCGAATCAGTGCCTGTCGAGGAGGACGAACGCATCTCCAAGGGACAGCCCCTTGCCTTTCTGCGCGACGACCAGTACGTGGCCAGACTTGCCACGGCCAAGGCTTCCGCCCAGGCCAAGAAGGCATACTACGACAAGCTGGTGGCCGGTGCGCGCAAGGAAGAAAAAAGCGAGGCTCAGTCCGTGGTCCAGCGGACCAAATCGGTCATGGTCAACGCCCGAAACGAGATGAACCGGCGAAAGGAGCTGCTCTCCAAAAAGCTCATCGCCAAGGAAGAAGTCGACCGGGCGGCCAAGGACTTCCTGGTGGCGGAAAAGCAATACGAGGAAGCCGTCCAGCGGATGCTCATCACCCGGAACCAATCGCGCAAGGAAGACATCCTCATGGCCTGGGCCGAATACCAGGCCGCCGTCCAGAGCTCCCTTGAAGCGGAAGCTCAGCTCGATCAGACCGTGCTCCGCTCGCCCATAGACGGCATCGTCCTGAAACGGCACCGGCTCCCGGGTGAGCATGTGTCGATATTCCTGGACACGCCGGTCATGACCGTGGCCGACGTCAGCCGCTTCAACGTCCGGGCCGAACTGGACAAGAAGTTCGTAACCTATGTCCACGCCGGACAGGAGGCGTTCTTCACCAGCGAGGCGTTCGGGGACGAACGGATCAAGGGGCGAGTGCTGCGCAAGGCGGGCACCATGCAGTTGACCGACATCCCGCCGCGGACGCCCGGCGAAAAAGTCGACAAAATCGTGCTCGAAGTCATCATCGCGCTGGAGCCCAGAGAGGGTATGGTGACGGGACTGACCGGCGACGTTTTCATCCTGACGGACAAGGCCGCCGGGTCCGAATTCTCCTCCATCGTCAGCGACTAACCCGGATTCGCCATGACGCCGCTTCTCGCTCGCATCCTGCCGTTCTGTCTGTATATGGCCTTCATCGCCGTTCCGGAAATCGGTTCGCGTTCGGGCCTGTTCGAAATTTCCGCCCAGACCGGGGCCGCCCTCTACCCGCTCAAGATCGGTCTTGTCGCCCTGGCCCTGCTCCTGCTTCGCAAATGGTACGACGAGATGCGTCTCGCGGACCTGGGCAACATCGGCCACACGGCCTTGAGCATCGGGCTGGGCGCCGTCGTGTTCATCCTGTGGATCAACCTCGATCACCCCTTCGCCACAACGGGCGATCCGCAGGGATTCGACCCCAACACGTTCGGCAACATGCGTCTGCCCATGATCGCCGCCCGAATCTTCGGAGCCGCCGTGATCGTTCCGATCATGGAGGAACTCTTCTGGCGCTCCTTCCTGGCCCGTTACCTTGTGGACAAGAATTTCACGGCCGTCCGGCATGGCACCTTCACCGTCTTCACCTTTGTATCCACGGCCATACTGTTCGGGCTGGAGCACCACCTGTGGCTGGCCGGAATCATGGCGGGCGTCGCCTACAACTTCCTGTACATGCGCACCCGCAGCATCATGCAGTGCACCCTGTCGCATGGAGTCACCAATCTTCTGCTCGGCATCTACGTCCTCTCCACGGGGCAATGGCTTTTCTGGTAAGAATCAAATATCCCTGACGGTTTTATCTTCCCTCGCCCCTCGCAAACGGCAAAAGAAAAGGGGCCACGTCAACCGTGACCCCTTTCAAACATTTCGCGAGGGATTTGATCCAGCCGCGCAGGGCCGCCTCAGTCCGTCTTGAAGGACGACAACGGCTTGCGGTAGGTCCCGTATTTGATGTGCGGGCCGAAGCCAACCCGAAAGAAAAGCACCGGGTAGCCGCCCAGGAAGCCGGGGAAACATTCCTCGACCGCGGTCCATGAGCGGCCCAGCAGTTTCCGATGCGCCGGGGAAAAAGACTCCTCCCCTTCCAATAGCCAGCGCAGCCGAAAGAGCGCGGGAGCCGCCGCAGGCTGGAACCGTATGCCATAATGGGTGAAGGTCAGCCAGGCCCGCTCCAGCGCCCTGCCCGCCATGAAAAGCGACTCGATGTCCGACGATTGCGCGCTGACAAGCCCAACGCCTCCCGAACAGCGAATGCCCTTGGCCGAATGCGCGGCCACGCCGCGCGCCGCGCCCAGGGCGTTGAGAGTGTTCATGACCGGCCACGGCCTGGTTCCCTTGAGGAACAGGTTACCCATCCGTCCGGCCTCAAGGTTATCGAGCGGCAACCCGTCCCGGGTCTCCTCGGCGTCCTTTCGGGTAAAGCGGATCATGGCGTTCAGATGCTCATGGAGCCCGCGATGCTCGGTGCGGATGCGGTCGGCGAGGCACACGGACCCGGCGAACGTTTTCAGGCTGTCGGCCCCGGAAATCCATTGCAGCCTGACGCCGGGGAACCGCTCCACGGCCTCCTGGACATGCTCCCACACACCGTCGGAAACCGGCGTTTTGCGGTAGAATTTCCGATTGGTGCATCGCTGCCAGATGGCGTCGTGCAGCACGGGTTCGCGGACGTCCCGCCCTTCCTTCAGGGAAAGCGTGGCAAGACGCGTCACGCCCGGGCCGTCCTCGGGGGCCATCTCCACCTCCGGAACGAGTCCGCAGGCCTGCGCCGCCAGGGTCATGTTCTCCATGGCCGCGCCGCAGGCCACAATGGAAGCGGCCTGTCGGACGTTGAAAAAACTCTCGTCCACGCCCTTGTCGAGCAGGAGGGATATCCGCCCGTCTTCGTCCGAGAACCGCCACGGCTGGCAATTATCGCCGGAGGGAGCCTGCATCCCCGCCCGAATCACGTACTCGCGCACGGCGGCCGGGCCGTCGGCGGCGAGGTCGGGCTGAGGAGGCGTGACCGGCCCGATGATCTTGTTCCGGTCCAACAGATAATTCCTGGATATCCACAGCTTCAACCGTTGAATGGGATTGCGGTTGCCCATGCGCAACCGTCCCCGGACAAGCTTGCGGACGTAGGGATCGAACTGGAGGTAATGCGGGACCGGCTTCACGCCCTTGCGGCCCAGCAGCAGACGCAACGCCTCGGTCACGGCCAACGAGGCACAGAGCTGGCAAGCGCAGCCCAGGGACGGCCCGCGCTTTTCCAGGAGATTCACGAAGTCCATGTCAACGTAACGGAAGTGGGTGGCCCGGGGAGACAGGCCCATGGCGAACTTGAGAATCCGCTCGATGTAGGTGTCCTCCTCCCGGATGTCGAAATATTCATCGAAGCCCATGCCGTCCGGGGTGAAGACCAGCAAGGCCGAGCTGAACCCCATGGGACCAGCGGTTATGACCGGGATGCCCTTTTCCAGAGCCTTCTTGAAGACCATCCGCCGCACTTCGAAAACGAAAAAGTCCAAGCCGTCCAGAACCAGGTCCGCACCGTCCAGGAAGGCGTCCACGTTGGCCTCGGTCACGCCTTCCTCGAAGATCTCCAGCGACAGGTGCGGATTCACCTCAAGGGCGTTTTCCTTCATGACACGCAGTTTTTCCCGCCCAAAAGCGGAAACCGTCGCCCCGTACTGGCGGTTGACGTTGACCGTGTCGAAGCGGTCGAAATCGGCCAGCCTGAAACCACCCACGCCGCTTCGGGCCAGGGTAATCAAATGCCCTCCGCCCACGCCGCCCAGACCGGCAACGGCAACAACGGAGCGTTGCAGCCGGTTCTGTTCGTTGGCGTCGAGCAGACCGAGATTTCGACAAAAGGCGGCCTCTTGGTAGGTATTGTGCGAAGCGACGTGAAACACATCGAGCTTATGTCGCAATTCGGAAGTATCCACAAAAAAATCCTTTTCGGAGGGGAGGGAATCGGTCGGCATCAGGCCCTATGCGTAAAATGCCTCATGGTACAGGAGCTTGAACTGATCGAGCTGCTCGGCCGTCAAGCCGTCCAGTATTTCCGGACGCAACGACAGGAAGTAGCGCAGGTTTTCCGGACTCAGGGGCTTGTTCCTTTCCACCGGCTGAAGGAGATGCGGCGCGAGAATCGAATTATTGACCCGCGTGAAGAAACCATAGAGGTTCGTATCGAAATCGGACTGGCCGTAAGCCTCGAACATGGCTTCGTTGTAATCGCGGAAAGAGATGCGCAACGCCACGGCAGGGGCGTTCACGCCCTTGTACCAACGCTCTTCTCCAAAATCTTCGAACAGAAAAATATCCTTGTAAAAACGCACGTGCTTGGGATTGACCATGATGCACATGTCGTCCACGCCCGTCAAATGCGCGTAATTGAAAAGGGCCTTCGACAGATAGACGACCAGATTGGACCAACGCCGACGCCGCGGCGTCGCCAAAGCGCCGATTTCGGCGACCTTCCGTCCTTGGGCGCGCAGAGCGTCTATCTCATCCTTATACAGCTCGTCCATTGGCAGACCGAACACGTCGCTGTCGATATAAAAAGACATGGTCGAGATAACAGTCAGGTATTCCTTGAAGATGAAGGCGCAGGTGCTGGGAAGAAGGCTGAACACGTTGAAAGACATCTCCGAGGGATGGTCCTCGGCGATATAATTCGTCCCACGATAAACGGAGTAAACCGTTCTGAAAGCCTGCTCCAACTCTTCCTTGGTTTCAGCAATCTTGATACTGGGTTTCTCCAGTCCATCCAATTTGCTGTCGATCAGAGAAGACCTTCGGATACGCAGGGTTCTGCGGCGTTCTACACCGTTCTGCAAATTGTTTTCGCCTTTTTCTTTTTGTGGCATTGTTCCCCATATAGCACAGGCAAAGAAAAGTTGTCTACGCAATATAGCTTTGCAGCATGGCGTCAACCATTGAAGCCATTTCCGAGTTGTTCCCTTCGAATACGCCGACCATCGTCATGTCCCGATCAACCTTGTAACGTAGCCGTTTACAGTAGAACGATACCGTCTGGGACAACTCCGGAACGGTGAAAAAAACCTCGAAATACAAAGAATCAGCCAACTTCTCGCCTATTTCCGGGGAAACATCCCGGAAAGAAATCCGCAAGCCGCCCCGGGAAATGTCATCCACCACGACGGGGTAGCTGCGCATTTCCCTGTCGGAAAACTTTACGCAAGATATCGCCGGAATTGACACATCCACCCGGGGATGCCTCCGTCGATCCTTACCGTTCAGAGTCCAATCCCGACTCACGAAATCCTTCAAGCACCCTTCAACCATTTGTGAAACATACTGGGAACAATCAACGCCTTCCTCACGAGCCATGCGCTTGAGTGCCTGAAAACTCTCCCGATTCATGTCGAAACACACTTTTACCAAATCAGACATCATTTCAACTACCTTGACCTAACTTGCAGTGTGCGGGGCGGTCCCACCCCGGAGCCCCCTTCCAATGTCGCAACAATTTTAGATTTTTTTGCAATAAACATACCGTAAAAAACCCGTTTGAAGCCCGTGTTTTTCTTTTGGTCCGGACAATAAAAATGCCGGTGGAATGCCTAACTCAATCCGCTCGGAATTAGTTGCATCATACTAGTGAACTACGAAAACAACCCGGACCACACTGCCCCAAAAAGGAAAATGCCTCCGCCGTTTTCCGCGGCATGAACAAGCGTCATGCTGGCTCGAAGGCCGGACGGAAGTGTCCCGAAATCCGACAAAGGGTGACACAAGGGCTACGGTGGATGGCATTTCGCCGCTTTCGGAAAGGCAAGGAAATTGAGCGCGGGGAACGCGAAACATAGACGCGGGCGTACCTGACGCCTGCAAAGCGGGCGGGAAACAAAAAAGGCGGACGAACGCCCTTACATGAGAAAGCGCTGGATGTCCGGGGAGTTCTCGCCATCGCCGGAGACCTCCACGCCGACCTCAACCGGGTCGTCCAGAACGATACGCCGCGGAAGACACTCCAAGGTCACCACGGACGCCTCGATCATGAAGGTCACGCTCAATCCTTCGATCTGTTTGAGCATACCGGCAAAGACATGTCCCTTGTCCGCAAATTCCAGAAGCATTCCCTTCAAGGAGATGTTCCTGATCTCGACCGGGAAGGCCATGATCTCACCGCTGGCCTTCTGTACCTGAACGAGACCGGGGGCCATGAACGGCTTTCGCGGAACACTGCGTCTTTCCTGGAAATCCGCAGTCTCCACAAATGCGTCGCCTTCGAGGGCGAGCGCAAGCCGATCAATGATCTCCCTGAGGGCCGCTCCGTCCTTCACGGCCACATGCATACGCTTGCTGGTCCTGTAACTGTACATGCCAATTCAAAAGCAAAATCCGCGCCACAAAAGCACGGCGAGCGATAATAAATAAAGGAGGGCCAAGGGAATCCCGTCAGCTTTTTTTGAGGGAGAGATTGTGCTTGCTCAACAATTCGTAGAGCCGGGCCCTGGACAGGCCGGAAAGCTTGCACGCCATGGCGACGGAAGCGTCGCTCAACTGGACCAGCCGATGAAGATACGCCTGTTCCATGGCGTCCACGGCTTCCTGCCGAGCCGCCTTCATGGCCGGAAACTCTTCCGGAGCCGAGGGCAGATAATACGGCGACGGCGCGACCGGACATTCCTGAACCGATTCCTCATTTTCTCCCATATCCTCAAACACCCGTCGCATACGCAGTTGTTGGGGGAGATGATAGATATTCAAATAATTGGAGAAACGGGCCTTCTGGAGCGAGACATGAAGGACATTGACCAGCTCGCGAACATTGCCGGGCCAGTCGTAGAGTTGCAGGGTATCGATGAACTGGGGGTCCACTTCCTTCTCTTCCATATCGTTCTCGTTGCAGAGAATCGGAAGATAATGGCGGGTCAACAGCTCAACATCGCCGTCGCGTTCTCGCAGGGGCGGCAATTCGATGATATTCGTCTGAAGCCGGTAATAGAGGTCGCTGCGAAACTCGCCGCGCTCCACCATTTCCTCAAGGTTCCGATTAGTTGCCGCCACCAGCCGGAAGTCGCTGTAGACCTCCTTGCTGGAGCTGAGCGGACGGAACGTCTTTTCCTGCAGGACCCGAAGCAGGGACTTCTGGATGCCCAGGTCGAGGTCGCCGATTTCGTCCAGGAAAAGCGTACCGCCATGGGCTAGGTGAAACAGCCCCTTACGGTCCTGATCGGCCCCGGTGAAGGACCCCTTGGCGTGCCCGAAGAGCAGACTTTCCGCCAGGGTCGAGGGCAGATTGGTGCAATCCACCACGATATACCGATTGTCCTTGCGGTCGCTGTTGATGTGCAGCGCGCGGGCAAAAAGCTCCTTTCCCGTCCCGGTCTCTCCGGTGATGAGCACGTTTCCGCTGGCTTTTGCGGCGATGGCCAGCCGTTCGAGGCACTCATTTAGAGCCGTGCTGTCACCGATGATTTCCTCGCGGACGAGGGAGCCGGCCTCATTCTTCTGGTGGGCCTTGTGCCGAAGCAGGTTCTGGATGACCGTCCGGAAACGCTCCTCCTTGATGGGCTTGACCAGATAGTCCTTGACCCCGGCGGCAAACGCCTCGGAAATACAGTCGGAATCCGACTCCCCGGTAAGCATGACTATGTCCACTTCCGGGTTCAGCTCGGTCAGACGCGGGATATGCATTAGCCCGCTTCCTTCATGCAGATTGAGATCGAGGAAAATAATATCGAAATGGCTGGTTTTGAGCAGAGTGAATCCTTCTATTCCGGAATACACACAGTGGCAATCGTAACCCATCTTCTTAATGATGGACTCGATGGCGGCGCACTGAAACGGATCGTCGTCGATCAGCAGTATTTTCCCTACGGAAGGCTCCACTCTGGCACTCCCTGTCCGGCCTGTTGGCGAATCAAACGACCGGCCGAAAACCTGAACAAAAGTATTGTATTCTATACATAAGCGTATTTTACCTGTCCACAGAAAATTTATCAGACTCCATTTTTCGAGATAAGCCCCGCCCCGGAGTCAAAAAAACACACGAACTCACCTTAAAGATACCCCCCTCAGACTTTTTTTCAAGACTTTCCGAAAAAAAAAACGGTACCGATAACCTACAGCCGGATCACACGAAATCAACCGGGCGATCCGCCGATTGCGCTAATTGCAATCCATGAAGCCACCGGCACGATCAACTTCACCAGAAAACAAAATCCCCACTACCATGACCCGCGATGCCGAAAGCAAAAGAAAAGCCAAAAGCACCATTGGGATGTGCGATTCATTATTATTTCCACTTAGGACCCGCCACAGCTTAACAAAGGTCCTTGCCAACAGTGCAGGGACTGTGTTTTGTGCTCAATTCCAGCGCTAAAAATGTCATTTTTCCCGACATGTTGTCGGCCCCCCTTACACTCCGGGACGCCACACCATACCGGACGGCCAACCACCTGTTCTCACCTGAGAAAAACAGAAAGGAGTCCCCTCAACCCGTTCCTTTGCGGGCAAGCCGACATCCCCGTGCGTCCCGGCCGCGCCTTCTGAAGTCCGATAGTAATTATCGGTTGATCCTTTACAGCCGATCGTGAATACTTAGTTTACTCAAAACGCCTAACCCACATTAGTGAAAGGAGCCATATCATGGTTGAACGAACCGGAATCATAACCATTGAAGGAAACCCGCTGACCCTGGTGGGGCCTGAAATCAAAGTCGGCGACACCGCCCCCGACTTTACCGTGGCCGCCAACGACCTTACCCCCGCCACCCTGGCCGACTTCTCCGGCAAGGTGCTCGTCATCGCCTCGGTGCCCTCCCTGGACACCCCGGTCTGCGACGTGGAGACCCGCCGCTTCAACAATGAAGCCTCGGGCCTGGGCGATGACGTGAAGATACTGACCATCAGCATGGACCTGCCCTTTGCCCAGGCCCGCTGGTGCGGCGCGGCCGGAATCGAGGCCGTGCAGACCCTGTCCGACCACGCCCAGGCGTCCTTCGGCGAGAACTGGGGCACGCTCATCAAGGAGCTCCGTCTTCTGGCCCGCGCCGTCTTCGTTGTGGGCAAAGACGGCAAGATCGCCTACGTCCAATACGTCAGCGAAGTCACCGAGGAACCCGATTACGAGGCCGCCCTCAAGGCGGTCCGCGAGCTGATCGGGTAACCCCGCCCGACACGACCGTATCCGACAACGGCCTAGGGGTTGGCCTCCCGGGCCGTTTTTTTCCCGGCGCGGACGGACGTTCCCGCAACAAGGTTCCTGTCCGACAGGCATATTTCGTTTCGTGCGCCGCCCGGCGCGCGGCAGGTGAATTTCGGCAACCACGCAAAGGAGGATCGACCATGTCTCTGCAATCAGTACTCGACGGCACCGCCGCCTTCCTGGACCACCTCGGCCTGAACGAAGAACCGTTCGGAATCCACTACACCGACGCCAAACCGGAAAACGCCTTCGGTCCAAAAACGGGCGCGCCCATATCGCGCGAACTGGAGGACCGCCGCGAACTGGACTTCCAGGCGGTCTTGAAGACCTTTTCCTGCGTCATGGGCAATATCTGGCTGGCCAGGAAGAAACACGGGGCGGCATTCATCTCCCCGGAGGAATACGGCTGCATGGGCGGCGCGTACTACTGTTCGATGATGAAACCTCACCTCAGGTTCATCGAGCATTACGTGTCCACCGGCTACGAGGGCTCTCCCGTACACGGCGAGCGGTACATGCCCAACCCCGACGCCATGCGGGAGTTCATGCTCAGGGTGGACCCGCGCGAGGCTCCGGCCAAATACTGCGTGTTCAAGCCGCTGTCGCAATTCACCGAGGACGACAAGCCGGAATTCGTCATCTTCTTCGCCCGGCCCGAGGTCCTTACCGGCCTCTTCACCCACACGGTCTTCACCACGGGCGACATGGAATGCGTGGTCTCCCCCTTCGGGGCGGGCTGCACCAGCATGGTCGGCTGGCCTCTCTACTACAAGGAGCGGGGCCAGGAAAAAGCCGTCCTCGGCGGCCTGGACCCGTCGGCCAGAAAATTCATGAAGACCGACGAGATGACCTTTACGGTTTCCCTGGAACTGTACGAGAAGATGCTGGCCGCCCTGCCCGAGTCCATGTTCTCCGTGGACGGAGCCTGGCGGCAGGTCCGCAAAAAGGTGGAGCGAAGCGCAAAGACCTGGGGCGAAACCGAGTAGCCCAACCCCGTAGACAACATGAAGGGGCCGGGACGGATCGTCCCGGCCCCTTCTTTTTTTGCGCCGAGCCCTTGGAACCAAGCGCGCGGACGCTTCATTCTGGCGGTTCCCGAGGGAGGAAAGGACGGCCCCGGCGAGGAAGGTGAAAGCCGGGACCGTCGGGCCTGGCCCGAGCCTACAGCTTCGCCAGGATGGTTTCGGCCCAGGCCGCGGCTTCGTTCAAATCGGGATCGCCATCGATTTTCAGAGTATCGCCGATAATGTCGGCGCCGAGTTCCCCGGCCCTTTCCTCAAGGGCGTCGACCGCACCGCAAAAATGCTCATAGGAAGAGTCACCGCAGCCGAACACCGCGACCTTTCTGCCGCCCAGTCCGGCCTTGTCGAGGTTGTCGTAGACCTGAACGAAATCGTCCTGAAGCTCGATTTCGTCGTCCCCCCAGGTCGAGGAACCGAGGAGAACGGCGTCGAACCCATCGGCCATATTCTCCACCGCCACATCGGCCGCATTCCGAATTTCCACGTTCAACCCGTTATTTTCAAAGAATTTCGCGATGGCGTCGGAGACGCTCTCGGTGTTGCCGGTGGTGGAGCCGTAAACGATCAGAACCTTGCTCATGATGATTTCCTTACTGTGTTGAGGTTGCCGAAAAGCGGGCGCACCGCGTTGCGGCCTCGGCAAAGGCCCGCATACAGTTCGCGGAAAGGAAATGAATCATGCGCGTTGACAGGTGTACCTTGATATACGGCAAACCAACCGAAACGGAAATGAACAGGGCCGGGAAGAATGACCGGAGATTGAACGCTCTCATCTTTTTCCACCTATTGGTCGAGGGAACGCCGGGCATCATTCCCGCAGGAGGAACCGGCGTCCCTCTTGGCCGCGCAGTCACCGGGGCAGCCGCAGCCGCACCCGCCCTTGGCCTTGATTTGCTTGCGCACCTTGACGAGAACGAAAAGAACGGCGGCGGCTATGATGACGACGGCAATGACGGTATCCATGATTTCCTCCAGATCGATTTCGAAACGCGCGGGGATGCTACTTCATCGGGTCGCGTCCCCCAAATTCGACGCAAACCGGCGCGACCCGGCTTTCGGTCACTTGGGGCGCGGCGGCGGACTCCGCCGCCGCGCCCGTGGAAGGACTCATCCGGGATCAAGTGAGAGCGGGACCTATTTCATATCCTCGGCCTTGACCCAGATCACGGCGTCCTGGCTGAGCTCCTTGCCCTTGTATTCCTTGTCCGGGCCGACGCCCAGGGCGGCAAAGCCCCACCAGCCCGCCTTGGGAATGCCGAAGGTGATGTAGCCGTTGGCATCCGTGAAGATGGTCTGGGTGACGAAGCTGTCGTGCGGATATTTCACGGAGGATTCAGCGGGCATGGCATTGGCCTTCAGGTCGGGCATGTGGCTCATGTACTCGACTTCCACTTCCGCGTTGGCCACGGGCTTCCCGTCGGACAGGACCTGCGCCTTGAAGACGTTGCCGGTCCACACCGCATAGGGCTTGATAAGGGGGACGATCTCGCAGGGCAGGCCCACGGGCTCGGCCCAATTGCCGGGAATGCCGCCCACGTTGAGGATCAGCTTGGTGATCTGCTGCATGTAGACACCCTCTTCTTCCTCCATGTAGTAGCCCGGCTTCATGATGAAGACGTAGTCGCCCATGGAACGCATTTCCTTTTTGGGAATGAGCGCGGAAAAGGCCTTGTTGGCGGACTCGGGATTCTTCCAGTCGATCTCCTTGACGTACTGCATGAGGTCAACCTTCTTTGCGGCCGCATCACCGCGCTGCTTCATGACGTAGAATTCCTCCACGCCGCCCATGTCCATGGTGTGTCCGGCCTCGGCCGGGTGGGTGAAGACGATGCGCATGTCCACATCCTGTCCGGCGTCGAGAGCTATCTCGGGGGTGTACACGACCATGAAATGGGCCAGGGCGGTGCCGGAAATCATCAGCACGCTCAGGGCTGCCAGCAGGGGAAGGAAACGTTTTTTCATCAAATGCTCCTCACTTTGAAATTGACTCTTATTATCGATGTTGCGTTTTTTAAAAGGCGCGGACCGGCCCGACGCCGACCTGCGCCCGATTTCCCTATTCTACGATGTCCGCGCCGTCGATCTTGACCTGATGGCCCTCCCCGGCGTCGAACATCACCGAGTACGCGGCCTCGGGCTTGTCGAAAGTGCACTCGCTATCCTCGTTCATTTTCGTCTCCAGCACGCTTTTGCCGTCGCCGTCGGTGACGTGGATGCTCACGCCGGAAGCGGACGAGCCGTCGGAGAATCCGCCCTCGCAAGTGATGGTTCCGTCTCCGTTGTCAAAGCAGCTCATAAGCGGGCTGTGCGCGAAGGCCTGTCCGGCGAATGCCGTCATGGCGGCCAAGGTCAATACGATCATTAGTTTTTTCATTATATACTCCTCCTTAAGAGCAATGTTCCTTGCACGATGCGTTGATGAGAGGGGCCACTTCCGTTTCTTCCGGCGTGGGGATCAGGGCCATGACCAGGGTTGCGGCCACGCACAGGCCATAGAAGGCCCACATGGTCTGGAACCCGCTCAACCCCAGAATCTTCCCGCCGGTAAAGACCAGGCTGGCCACGAACAGGCCAAGCAAGGTCTGGTAGGCTATGGAGAAAAGCATCCACTTGGTCGAGTTCGACTGGTGACGGACCATGATCGAGGTCGGCACGCAGGGTGGATACAAGGCCATGAAGAGCATCAGGGCCAGGGCGTGCAGGGCCGTGAATCCGGCCTCGCCCGCCTTCATGGACTCCTGCACGGACTGGCCGCCGTCGATGCCGTAGATGGAGCCGAGGGTGGCCGCGGAATTTTCCTTGGCCGCGAAGGCGGAAAGCAGGGCGATATTGATGCGCCAGTTGAATCCGGCCCACTGGGTGACGGGTTCAAGCGCCCTGCCCATGATGCCGAGGAAGCTGGTTTCGAACCGCTCGGCCCGGGCCTCGCGGCGCACTTTCTTGCGTACCCGATCGACCTTCTTGAGCGCCCGGTTCAGGGCCTTTCCGTCCTTGCCCACGCGTTTGACCACGGCGTAGTAAACCGGATTGTCGGCCTCGAAACGGGCGTTGATGACGTTGGACTCGGCCTGGTCCGTGACGCCCTGCTTGGCGCGCTTGAGGGATTCATTGAAGAGAATGATGGATAACACGTCGTCACGGCTGATCCGCCCCTGGTACCCGGTCTTGTCCACCGCCGACATGAAGGCGTCCAGGGACTTGTCCTGCATCGCCTGATAATGCGCCCGGCGATTCTCGGTCAGGCCCGGATAATTGATGAGCACGAAGACCACCACGGCCACTGCCGCGACCACGGTGACGATCTTCTTGAGGAAGAGCCAGACGCGCTCGAAGGCCCGGCGCATCACGCCGGTGACGGTGGGCAGATGGTACGGGGGCATCTCCATGATGAACGGCGCGCTCGGCTGCTTCCTGAGCACGGTCAAAGTCAGCAGCTTGGCCACGGGCAGGGCCATGAACAGCGTCACCGTGGCGATGAAGAACATGGCGAACCCGCCGGTATCCGCGAAATACGCGCCGATGAGGATAAGGTACAAGGGCACCTTGGCCAGGCAGTTCATCATGGGCACGATCATAATCGTTGCCAGGCGCGCCCGCTCGTCCGGGATGGCCTTGGTGGCCATGACTCCGGGGATGGCGCAGCCGCCCACGTACACGCCGCCGAGAATCATAGGCAGCGTGGACTGGCCATGCAGCCCGAAGCGGCGGAACAGCCGGTCGAGGATGAAGGCCATACGCGGCATGTACCCGCTGTCCTCCAAAACGGCGATAAGGGCGAACAGCAACAGGAAGATCGGCAGATAATTGAGGATGGCCGTGGTGGATTTGACCACCCACAGCCCCAGCGCGCGCAAAAGCGGATCATCGATGAACCCCGCCGCAGGCAGGACGTCCGCCGCAAAATTTTCCAAAGCGCCCCACAAGGGCCAGACCTGGAGCGCCAGCCAGTTCCCGAACACGATGGCCACCTGATAGAGAACCATGAGAATGGCCACCAAAATTACCGGCCCGAGAAATCGGTTGCAGACATACCTGTCGGCGAGGTCGGACAGGGACCGCCTGTTATCGGTTGGGATGGTTACGGTCCGACCGGCCATGCGGGCGCACAGGCCGTGCCGGGTAAAGGCGATGTGCCGTTCCGCGGCGTTGCCCGCTTCCTCCCGGAACCGCTCCCGGCAGGACTCGGCCAGCGTCATGACCAGGTCGGCTTCGGGATGCGAAGCGGCGAGCAGTTCCGCCGCCCCCTCGTCATTCTCCAACAGCTTGATGGCAAACCAGCGGACCGGATACCGTATGCTGAGAACGGGGTCTTCGCGCAACTTCTCTTCCAACTCGGCGATATACCGCTCCATGGGGCCGTAATCGAGGCGAAAAGTGTGTTCGCGCGACGGCGCGTCGGCCAGGGACCGGATCGCCTCTCGCAATGCCTCCCGGCCCTCGCCCTTCTTGGCCTTGGTAGGAACCACCGGAACACCGAGAATTTCCCGCAACCCGGCGATGTCGATCGTCTGCCCCCGCCGTTCGGCCACGTCCATCATATTCAGGTTGAGGATGACGGGAGCCTCCATCTCCAACAACTGAACCAGAAGATACAGGTTCCGCTTGAGATTCGAGGCATCGGCCACGTCGATAACCACGTCGGGATTGTCCCCGAGCAGAAAATCGCGGGCCACGCGCTCCTCCAGGGAGTACGACGTCAGGCTGTAAGTGCCGGGAAGGTCGACCAACTCCACGCGGCGGCCTTCGTCGGCATAGGCGCCGGTCTTCTTTTCAACGGTCACGCCGGGATAGTTGGCGACGTGCTGCCGCGCCCCGGTGAGCAGGTTGAAGACCGTCGACTTACCGCAGTTCGGCTGCCCCGCCAGGGCGACCAACAAATTCCGTGATCCCATTACAGCTCCACCTCGATGTGCTTGGCCTCGCTGTGCCGGATGGAGACATGGTAGCCGTCGAGCCTGAGCTCCACGGGGTCCACCAGGGGCGCGTTGCGCACGATCTCTATCCGCGCTCCGGGATAAAAACCGAGATCCATCAGCCGCTGCCCGAGCGGGCCGTCGGCGGTCAGGTCGGCCATGGAACAGGCCGTCCCGGGCGTAAGTTCATTCAATGTCATGATTTCCCCTCCGTTATCGATGGTTGCGGCGGCGCGCCCTCAGGCGACGACCACCTTCTCGGCGATGCCCCGTTCCACCATGACGCGGCTTTCCCCCACGCTTACGAGCATGGGGCCGAACCCGTTACTGAGCACGTCGACCTCCACGCCGGGTATGATCCCCAGCGACTCCAGCCTGGTCCTCGCCCTGACACCGGCGTCCACGGCGACGATCAAGCCGTTTTCCCCTTCCGCCAAAGACTTGAGCCTTCTGCCTGCTGCCATTTCTCCACCTTTTTTCTGCAACCAATGGTTGCAATTGATAATGAATTTCGGTATCAGTGATATGCCTTGAGGGGATCATGGTCAACAAAAACAATGTGTTGAAACACTGTCTCAACAACCGGCAGTTAAATGGCTCTTTAGGCGGGTCAATTGAGACTGAAAGTCAATTGCACAACAGACACCCCTTCCACAGGGGGATAGCGAACCGGGAAAAATGCAGGAAGCACTCAAGTCGTTCAAAAAATACCTGTCCCTCAACAACCTCAAGCTGACCCGGCAGAGGCTGTTGATTTTCAAATATTTCATGAGTGACGTTGGACAGTTGAACCCCGAAGGATTGCTCAGGGGAGTGCAGGAACTGGACAAAACCATCAGCCGGTCGACCGTGTACCGGACAGTCAAGCACCTTCACAACGCGGGCATTGCCCGATGCATCCACCGCAGTGACGGCGGCACCTGTTACGAACCCATGGGGGATCAATCCTGCCGGATGATCTGCGAACAGTGCGGCAAGACCGTCCCGGTCAGGAATCCCTATCTCGAATGCCTGCAACAGGAGACTGCGCGGCAACAGGGCTTCACGCTCTTCCGCTACCAGAACACCCTCTACGGCCTGTGCCCGGACTGCGCCGAACGCATGGGCCGACCGGCCTCGCCGGAATCGAAGAACGACAAACGGAGGTTTTAGAAATGACGTACAGACGAGGAATCAACAGCAAGTACGGTGCAAAGAATTTTCTGCAACGCGGCCTGCGCTCCATGTTCCCCAACTACGAGGGGGACGACGGGGAAAATTCCGGGACGGTCCCGGTGGATACGGAGAAGGATAGGGAACGGCGAAAGGAATAAACCGAAAGAAAGGCCCCGGAGACATCTCGCTCCGGGGCCTTTCTTCATCCGGGCCGGACTGGCCTAGTCGTCGGATGCGCAATCCGGGCACAGGCCGTAGAGATACATCCTGTGCCGGGTGAGGGTGAAGCCGTGTTCCCGGGCTATCTGCTCCTGCCGCTCCTCTATGACCGGATCGAATATCTCGACCTTCCGCTTGCACTTGAGGCACATGAGATGATCGTGATGCGCCCTGCCGTAGGCGCGCTCGTACAGCCCCCCCCCGTCCGGGCCGTCGATGGTGTCCGCGAGGCCGGACTCGATGAGCAGCTTCAGCGTGCGGTAGACGGTGGCCTGACCGATCTCGGGAGCCTTTTCCCGGACAAGCTCGCACAGGCGATCTGCGGAAAAATGTCCCTCCGCTTCCAGGAATGTCTGGACGATGGACATGCGCTGCGGGGTCATGTTCAACCCCGTCTCTTCAAGATAGTTCAGAAAAAACTGCTCAGCGGATATCGACATAGACAATAACGAAACTCATTTTCATTTTCAAATCAAGCCCTAAATTTCACTCAAGACCAAAAAAGATGCGGCCGCCCCATCGGCCCAACCACTCCGGTACAGCATTCGCGGGCTCGCTCTTCCCGTTGCGATGAGCTTATCCCTCTGCCCCTCTCCCAATCGGAATCAAAATGCAAACAGGGGCTTGCCAAGCTGCACGCCTTTGTATATCAATGAATCTTGATATATTGATATTGAGGCAACCACAAACGACAAAATCCCGCCGCGCAGGAGCTGCCGGAATACGCAGAGTACACCAAACCCCAAACGGGCCGGAGCCGCGCCTCCCCCATGGAACAAGGATACGCAATGAAGATCATCGACCGCATACGGAACACGGACCGATTTCTCTCCCTTGAATTCTTTCCTCCCAAGGAACGGGAGCAATGGCCCCGCTTCTTCAGCCAGGTGGACAGGCTGGCCGGGCTTGATCCCCTGTTCGTCTCCGTCACCTACGGGGCCGGAGGCACATTCCAGGACAACACGCTGGAAATCGCCGCGGACGTGCACCGCCGTTTCGGCCTTGAGACCATGGCTCACCTTACCTGCGTCGGAGCCGAAAAAAAGGGCATCGCCGACTACCTCGACCGCCTGAGGGACGCGGGCATCAACAATGTCCTGGCCCTGCGCGGCGACATGCCCGGCAACGGCGGAGACGACGTCTGGAAGGAGTTCCGCCACGCCTCGGACCTGGTCGAATTCGTCAAGGAGGGATGGCCGGAAATCGGCGTGGCCACGGCCTGCTACCCCGACGCCCACCCCGAATCCCCGTCCATCGACGACGATCTCCGGTGGACCTGCCACAAATTCAACGCAGGCTCGGACTTTGCCGTGACCCAATTATTCTTCGACGTGCGCCGGTACCGCGACCTGGTCCGCAGGCTGGAGACCAGAGGCATCCGCAATCCCATCGTCCCGGGCGTGCTCCCGGTCCTGAACATGCAGTCCCTCAACCGCATCCTCGCCCTGTGCGGAGCGAACATTCCGCTCAAGCTCTACCTCGAATTGCAGGAGGCCAACGAGAGCGGGGGCGATGCGGCCGTGCGCCGTAAGGGAATCGAAATCGCCCGGCGCCAAATCAGGGAATTACTGGAACTCGGCGCACCGGGCATCCATCTGTATTCACTCAACAATGCCGACGTCTGCCTGGACATCCTGACCGATCTTCCTGAGCTCTGCGGCTGATTCTGGGACAAAGCCCCGGCGAATCCGCTCTTGCGCTTCGCCGGGGCTTCGGCTAGTCTCCGAGCCTTCAGATGTCCTTCAGGTGGCCATTGCGCCATAACAGGGAATCCGGTGAAAAACCGGAGCGGTCCCGCCGCTGTGATCCCCGTAAGAAGGTCCGGTCCAACGAGCCACTGCCGAGAGGCGGGAAGGCGGGCCGGGCGGGGAGAGCCAGAAGACCTGCCTGAAGCGTTTCCTGCCGGTTGCGGTTCGCGGAAACCGTATGCGGACAAGAAAGTTTACACCCGACAACCGTCGCCGGGTCCAGCGGTGCTGCCGCGAGACCGTTCATCGGCGGCCAATGCAGGCGGTTTTTACCGCAGCGCAGCCGTGCCGCGCGTTTTTCCGCGTCGCCTGCAAGAGACATACATGCCCAGCAAAATCCTCAAACGAGACGGATGCATCGAGACCTGGTCCACAAAACGGATCGGCGGTGCCATTTTCAAGGCCCTTCAGGGAAGCGGCATCAAGGACCCGCTGCTTGCCGACAGACTGGCCGGAAAAGTGGAAAAGAAACTCAAGGACGTGGACATGCCTGAACAGGAACAGGTTCAGGACATGGTTCAGGAAGTCCTCATGGAGGCCCGCCTCTACAAGGTGGCCGAGCGGTATATCATCTACCGCGAAAAAAGACGCGAACTGCGCTCCCAGAACGAAGCGTTCCTGGACATCGCCGGAGTGACCGACAGCTACCTGGAGAACCTCGACTGGCGGGTCAATGAAAATTCCAACATGACCCACTCCTTCCAGGGACTGATTCTGCACATGGCCGGTTCCGTCCAGGCCCGCTACATGCTTGAGAAGTACCCCGAAGAAGTGCGCCTGGCGCATACCCACGGCTACTTCCATATCCATGACCTCTCCTTCGGCCTGGCCGGATACTGCTCCGGCTGGTCCCTGCGCGACCTGCTGCTCGAAGGATTCAACCTGCGCGACCGATGCTCGTCCACCCCGGCCAAGCACTTCGACGCGGCCTGCGGCCAGATGGTCAACTTCCTCGGCACGCTCCAAAACGAATGGGCCGGCGCACAGGCGTTCAACAACGTGGACACCTACCTGGCCCCGTTCATCCGCAACGACGGCCTGAGCTACCACGACGTCAAGCAGCAGATCCAGAAGATGCTCCACAACCTCAACGCCACCTCCCGCTGGGGCGGGCAGTCGCCGTTCACCAACTTCACCTTCGACTTCGTGCCGCCCTCGCACATCGCCAAGGAAGCGGTCATCATCGGCGGCAAGCTGCAGGACTCCACCTACGGCGAATACGCCGAGGAAATGGCCATGATTAACCGGGCGTTCCTGGAGGTCATGCTCGAAGGCGACGCGGACGGCCGCATCTTCTCCTTCCCCATCCCCACGTACAACGTGACCAAGGATTTCCCCTGGGACTCCAAGGAAGGCGAACTGCTGCTCAAGATGACCGCCAAGTACGGCGCGCCCTACTTCCAGAACTTCATCAACTCGGACCTCAACCCCGAGGACGTGCGTTCCATGTGCTGCCGACTGCAGATGGACCTGCGCGAAATCCGCAAGAAGACCGGCGGGCTCTTCGGCGCGGGCGATCTGACCGGCTCCGTGGGCGTGGTCACCCTGAACCTGCCCAAGCTGGCCTACCTGGCCCACAACGAGGAAGACTTCATGGACCTTGTCACCGAGTACGCCCGGCTGGCCTCGGAGTCCCTGGAGTTCAAGCGCAAGGTGGTCCAGAAGAACCTGGACGCGGGCATGTTCCCGTTCTCCCGCCGCTATCTCAAGAACGGCTTCAAGGGCCACTTCTCGACCATCGGGCTCATCGGCGGCCATGAAGCGTGCATGAACCTGCTCGGCAAGGGGTTGGACACCCGGTCCGGTTCCCAGCTCATGCAGCGGACGCTCCAGCTTCTGCGCGGACTGGTGGTCGAATTCCAGGAAGAGACCGGCAACCTCTACAATCTGGAAGCCACTCCCGGCGAGGGCACCTGCTACCGCCTGGCCAAGATCGACCGCGACCTCTACGCCGACATCTACACCTCCGGCGACGAGACCCCGTACTACACCAACTCCACCCTGCTGCCCGTGGGCATCAGCTCCGACGTCTTCTTCGCCCTGGAGCACCAGAACGAGTTGCAGACCCTGTACAACGGCGGCACGGTCTTCCACACCTTCCTGGGCGAAGCTGCCCCGAACGAGGAAAGCGTGAAGAACTTCCTGCTCAAGGCCATGAGCAAGACCAAGATTCCATACATCTCGGTCACGCCGACCTTCTCCGTCTGCGAAGACCACGGCTACCTTTACGGCGAGCATTTCCACTGCCCGACCTGCGACAAGGAAACCGAGGTCTACACCCGCGTGGTAGGCTACTACCGTCCCGTGGGCCGCTGGAACAAGGGCAAGCAGGAAGAGTACAAGGACCGCATCGAATACTCCCAGCAAACCTTCTGCCAGCCCGCTTAAGGGTCTTACGGGCCATCGATGATACTCGACGCGAACCAGCTCGCCTCCATCAGGCAGCACAACGACGAGCAATTGCGGTTGGGCAACCGTGCCGCGCACGGCTACCCCGCCCGAACCGTGCAGGACCTCCTGCACACCATCGAAGCCCTCAAGAAGGAAAAGAAAAAGTGGAAGAAGCTGGCCCAGGACCGGGGCAAGGCGCTCCAGACCATCAGCGACATCGCGTCCCGATAGCGCGCGGGGCCGCCAGCCCCTCCACCACAGGCCACCGCCTCTTCACCGCACGAAAACAAGGCCCGGAAGGATATCCTTCCGGGCCTTTTCCTTTTCCCTCGCCTCTTCCAATCCCTCGCCCAAGACGCGTCCACCTTGTCTGTTTGCGATTTGTGCTTGCTACGTTTTTTAAAAAGTTATACACGTGCCGCATACTAACCTTTTAAAAGTATGGTTGTTAGAGGTATGAAAAAAATCTATCTATTCTTCACGACATCGCTCATTCTACTTCTGCTGACATCCTCCCCAGCCATGGCCGCCGATTTCGGCACGGCATGGACCCCGCGCATGGAAGCGGCGGACACGGCCCTCAAAAACGCCATGCAAACCCTTGCCGTCACACCCGGCACGCCGGGATTCATGGTGCTGACCAATGCGGGATACGGCCAGGCGGACGGAGCCTCCACCGAACCGTTCCTGGATGTGATCGCGATGGCGACCGGCCGGACGCCCGGGACCCGGACCCTGCTCCTGGTAAACACCTCATGCGCCGAGCCGCTCTGGTTCTCGGTTTTCCGCAAGGACAACATGGCGGCCGTCTTCGTCAAGCTGGACCGTGACGGATTCGAGAGCCAGCGGCTCAACCTGGCCCCGGAATCCCTGTTCCAACCCGAAGGATGGACCGAAGCGGGCAAAGGCCTCATCGGCAACCGGCTGTTCTCGGTCGCCTCCATCTCCCTGGCGTGGGCCGAGGACGCGCCGTGGCCCATGCTCAAGGGCGCGGAACTGCACGACCATTTCTGTCCCGGCCTGAACGCCGGATTCATCGCCAAGGCGTATCTCGACCGAAACCTGCCGCTCGGCCCCGGCGACGCCTACGTGTTTGTCGGCGCCCCACCGATCTGCGCCATGGACGCCCTGCAATCCGCCTTTGGAGCGACCATGGGCAAGCACGGCGCATACTCCATGCTCGTGCCCGACAAGGCCGCGAAATTGGCCGACGGCGGCGCGGCTCCGGTGCTCATCGCCATGCGTGTGAACAAACAGAAAGACGTCTGCGACGGCGTGTTTCTCGGTTTCGACTGGGCCAAATCCGAGTCCTTTACCGGCGTGACAAGCGCGGACCGCTCCCCTTCCGGCGGCAAGAGCAACCCGCTCTTCTACATCTCCCGCGTCAAAATGTCCTGGAAGCTCGCCCAGATGGACATGAACGACAAATTGATTTGCATCAAGGACCTCGGCCGCTTTGACGGTCCCTCCGCCCTGGCCGCCAAGGTGGCCTCCGCCGGGGCCGATCCCTACGCGGCAGCCTTGACGAAATAACCCCTCGCACCCCTGCGCCGCCTCACCGGACCTCGGCGGCCGCCCCCGGGATCGGGCCACCACCTCAACCCGACCCCACAAGAAAAGGCTTGGAAGGATATCCTTCCAAGCCTTTCGCGTTCGCCGGGAACGGCGCCACCTTTGCCGGTCCCGTGAAAAACGCGGAAACGCCCGGTTAAGGGGACCGGGCGCTTCCTGTACCTCGGGAGGAGGTCTGGTTCGCTAGTTGTTGTATTCGTCGACCAGCTTCTTGAGCCGGGCAAAGACCGCGGGATCAAGAACGAGATCGGTGGGCAACGGATACTCGCGGCCCGTATTTTCGTATTTGGGCTGGCCCATCCGGTGATATTCGAGAATTTCGTACTCGACCTTGTCCCCGGGAAGGGTCTTGAGAAACGCTATGACCGCGGCGATGTCTTCCTCGGTGTCGTTGAAGCCGGGAATGACCGGGGTCCGCACGCGGATATTCAGGGTCGGATAGTCCTCGCGGATCTGCCGGAGATTCCGCAAGATGCGCTCATTGGGCTGGGAGGTGAACTCCTTGTGCTTTTCGGAGTTCATCGACTTGACGTCGAACATCAGCGTATTGACGTACTGGAGCGCTTCCTTGAAATTCTCGTAACGCGCCGCGCCGCAGGACTCGACAGCGGTATTGAGATGGCGGTTGCGCGCCTCGCGCAGCAAGGCGGTGGCGAATTCGTGCTGCTGGAACGGCTCACCGCCGGACAAGGTCAGCCCGCCGCCGGAACGCGCATAGAACATCTCGTCCTCTTCCACGCGCTTGAGGGCCGTGTCCACGGTCGTCTCTTCGCCGTAGGTAATAAGTGCGCCCGCCGGGCAGGCCTCGGTGCAGTGCAGGCAGCCGGTGCAGATGTCGCGTTCGATGTCGATCTTGCCGTCCTCGCCTTCCGTGATGGCGCACGCACCGCAGACCTCGCTGCAACGAACGCACTTTTCGAGGCCCAGACACTTGTTCCGGTTGTAGGCGAGCTCGGGTTGCGGCATCTGTGATTCGGGATTGCTGCACCATTTGCAGCGGAGGGGACACCCCTTGAGGAAGACGATGGTGCGGATACCGGGACCATCGTGAACCGAATACTTCTGGATGGAGAAAACGGTACCCGCAACTTTCTTGTCGAGAAGGGAGCTCATTTTTTATCCTTTTTGGCTTTGGCGGCTGGAAAGGTGACGAGGGCGGCCCAATGGGCCGCCCTCTTCGTTTTTATCAAGGTAGGAGGCCTTGTTATGCTCGCTAGAGGGTCTCGTGAGCGGTCCGGCGAATCAGGTCGTCCTGCAGGTCCTTGGACAGGTCGCAGAAGTATGCGGAGTAACCGGCGATACGGACGATCAGGTTACGATACTTCTCCGGTTCCCGCTGTGCGGCCTTCAGGGTCTCGGCGTTGATTACGTTGAACTGGATGTGCCACAGGCGCAGGTCGCAGAAGGTGCGGATGAAGTCCACGAGCTTCTTGGTGCCCTCGGGGCCCTCGACGCACTTCGGAGTGAACTTGATGTTCACCAGGCGCGCGGCGCGCTCACGGTAGTTGAAGTTCTTGGTGGTGTAGTTGGACAACATGACAGCGGTCGGGCCGTTCTTGTCCGCACCGTGGGAGGCGGAGGAGCCGTCGGACAGCGGAGTCCAGGCCTGACGTCCATTCGGGGTCGCGGAAACGACTCTGCCGAAGGGAACGTGGGAAGTGAACGGCACGTAGCGGACGTCCAGATGCACGCCCAGCTCCTGCTGGTACTTGTTGGCGAAGTCCACGCAGATGTGGTCCAGCTCCCTGGCGATGGAATCGGCGTAGGGGTCGTTGTTGCCGAAGCAAGGTACGTTCTGCAGCATGGCGCGGACGTCTTCCTTGCCCTCGAAGTTGTTGCGGCAGGCCTCCAGCACTTCTTCCATGGTCAGCTTCTTGTCCTCGAAGACCAGCTTCTTGATGGCGGACAGGGAGTCGACAACGGTACCGATGCCCATGAACTCGAAATAGCCGAGGTCGATGCCTTCCGGCACGTGCGGCTGGTGAAGGTCCACGGCGTGCTTCATGCACAGGTCGTGCATGGCGGAACCGAACGGAGTCGCGAAGTGGTTTTTGCGGTTGTTGATGACATGGTACTGCTGGGTGAAGGCGGTCTTCAGGAAGTAGACCTGCTGCGCCTTGTAGGCGTCGAAGAACTCATCCCAGGTCTTGAAGGAGGTCGGATCGCCGCTTTCGAAGGTCAGCAGCTCATCGCCGTGCTTCTGCATCCGGCCATTGTACATGGTCATTTCCAGAGCGGCAGCGAAGTTGATGTAGGCGTTGCCCGAGGTGTAGGTGTCGCGGTTCGGCATACGGATCTCGGCGCAGCCGGACACGGCGTAGTCAAAGATCTCCTCGAACTTGGCGCCCTTGGACAGGTGCAGCGGGATGACCTCTTCATCGTTGATGAGCTTCGGGAAACCGGAGCCTTCCTTGATGGTCTCGGCGATTTCGGCGAGGAAACGCTCGGGGGACCGGGCATGAATACGGGCGGCGAGGTCCGGGTAGTGATGCGGGAACTCGCGCTTGGACCGCAGGAACAGGTACGACAGCTCGTTGGTGGCGTCGACGCCTTCCCTGGTCTGGCCGCCGACGGTGACGGCTTCCCAGTGGGCGTAACCTTCGTTGAAAGCGCCGCCTTGGGGGGAGATGTAGAGGTCGATGAACTGGGCCATGCCGACGTACATGCACTCGATCAGCTCAATGGCCTTTTCGTCGCTCAGGATGCCGGCTTCGACGTCCTGCTGGTAGTAGGGGTAGAAGTACTGGTCCATGCGGCCGTTGGAGATGATGGTGCCGGTCTTCTGCTCGATGCGGGAGAACATCTGGGTGATCCACTGGGACTGAACTGCCTCGTGGAAGTTGCGGGCCGGGAATTCGGGCACGCGGCGGCAGTTGGCGGCCATGGTCTCCAGCTCGGCCTTGCGGGTCGGGTCGGACTCTTCGGCAGCCATCTTCTCGGCCAGATCGGCGTGACGGTTGGCCCACAGGATGACGGCGTTGCAGACGCGGACAATGGCTTCGTAGAAGGGCTTCTTCTCGGCGTTGTCAACGGGGGACAGCGGATCCAAGGCATCCAGGTGCTCCTGGGCCTCGTCGCGGATGCCGCCGAAACCGCGCTTCAGGATCTTCTCGTAGTCGTGCACCCACTGCAGGGAGGAACGGAAGGAAGAGGTCTCGTTGACGATGAAGCGGGACTGCAGGCCATCGGGATCATCGTAGGTCAACTTGTGAATTTCTTCGGGCAGCGCGATGTTCAAGGCTTCGTGGTAGGTCTTGCCCTTCCAGTAGGGAGCGATCTGCTCGACGACGATGCGGGCGTCCTTCTCGGTGATGGAGAACGGGGAGCCCTTGCGCTTGGGCAGCTCTTCGACGGCCATGTCGAGGAAGTCGCCGTCCAGCTCGGGGTACAGGATGCCGTAGCGGCCCTGGTAACCGGCGCGGCCTGCCAGCAACTGATCGTCATCGATGTAGACGGTGATATTCGCGGCGACATGCTCCATGGCCTTGGCCCAGCGGAGAATCAGCGGTTCGCCTTCGGTCTTCTCCATGGACTGGGTGAAGTACAGGGCACGCTCGACGTCGATCTGCGGCTTCTGGTTTTCAATGCGGTCAAGAATCTTGAAGACACGGGCGTGAGTCTTGCGATACTTGTCCTCTTTGCCCTCAATACGATCCTGCAGGCGCCGTTCTTGCGGGGTCATGACCTCGCAGCAGTTCACATTCAACATTGATCATACTCCTTAACATGTGTGTTCTATGTGGGTGCCTTCGCAACGGGAAAGCTCTGGTGCAACCCTTCGCCCTCAGGCGATGACTTCCTAATGGCAAACGGTGTGCCATTTTTCCCAAAACAACGAAAAATCTCATAACTATCCGGAATACAACCTTTAATTAGAAAAAGCCCTCTTTATCCTCCTAGCCCCATGCGGTTTGCTCCATCGCTGCACGATGCACTTTTGCATCGTACGACCAGACAAAGCAAAAATTCCTTTTGTTTCAGCATGATATAAATACGATGCAGATTTGCATCGCGATGCAAATCTGCACAACAACTCGTCATCCCACATAAAAAAAGAGCCATCCCGACTACGGGACGACTCTCGAAATGGCATCTTCAGGCTTTTGGAAACACTAACTGGGCATACCGTCGCTATCGATTCCAGCCTTCTTGAGCTTGCGGAAGATGGTGGTCCTGTTGACCTTGAGCTTTTCGGCGGCCCGGGTGGTGGAACCATACCGCTCGATGGCGTGCTGGAGGTACTTGGCCTCGATCTCGGCCATGATCGTCTTGAGGTCCTTGCCTTCGGCGTGCTCGAAATCGAAACCGATCCGGCCCGTCTCGCATTGCAGCGAGGACCCGTTGAGCATCCTGACCGGGAGATGGCGCAACTCCACCCGCTCGTCGTGCGTGGTCACGGCGAGACTGTGCATGAGGTTTTCCATTTCGCGGATGTTGCCGTCCCAGCGATAGTTCAGCATGGCCTCTTCGGCCTTGGCGGACAGCTTCAGGTTCCGCTTGTACTTGGCATTGAACTGCTTCCGGAAAAAGTGAAGCATGGCGTGGATATCCTCGCCCCGCTCCCGCAACGGGGGAATCCGCAGGACCGCGACGTGCAGCCGGTAAAACAGATCGCTACGAAAACGGCCCTGCCGGACCTCTTCCTCCAGGTCCCTGTTGGTGGCGGCGATGATACGCACGTCGATGTTGCGCGCCTTGGTCGCGCCAACGCGCTGTATTTCACTGTTCTGAAGCACGCGAAGCAGCTTGCTCTGCATGGACAGCGGCAGTTCCCCAATTTCGTCGAGAAACAGGGTGCCCTTGTCGGCCACCTCGAACATGCCGGGCTTGCCCCGGGAATCCGCCCCGGAGAACGCGCCAGGCGCGTAGCCGAACAATTCGGATTCAATGAGATTTTCCGGTATGGACGTGCAATCGACCTTGAGAAACGGCTGGCCCTTGCGGCTGCTCTGGTCGTGCACCTCGTGCGCCATGACGCCCTTGCCCACGCCCGTCTCGCCGAGAAACAGGATGCTGGCGTCGGTCCTGGCCACCCGCTGAATCTGGTCGTACAGATCGACCATGGCGGGACTCGTCGGCTGGTACAGGCTGTCGTTGTGCTGCTTGATTTCCTGCTTGTACTTGTCGATGAGCTGCTTCTGGGCGACCACCTGCTCCTTGAGCTGGGAAATAAGCGCGATGTCGCGGACAAAGGTGACCACAAGCTCCACATCCTCGTCATAGTCGAAGATGGGATGGGCCATGAGCACGACCTTTCGTCCCTTGCTGGTCATCTGCACGGCCGTGGCCGACTTTTTCGTCTTCACCACCTTGGAGTTCAGGGCAAGGTCGAAGACCCCGCTCTGAACCAGGTCCTTCACATACCTGCCGACGATATCCTCCGCCTTCAGCCCGGTCAGGTTCTCGTACATCTCGTTGACGGTCAGGGTCTCGCCCTTGCTGTCCGTGATGTAGAGCCCGTCCCGCATGGTGTCGAACACCTGGCAGAGATAGCTGGAGATAAGATATTTATTCTTGGGTGCGATGCGTCTCGAACGCTTCACCGGTTCGTTGCTCATTCCATGTCCTTTGTTATCCAACATCCGGCGATCCCGTCAGATGCTGGAGTAGACCACCGACAGCCCGGCAGCCATTATCACCGCCAGCATAATACCGCGGTACACCGCCTGGGAAGCGAAACGTGACGCCAAAATCCCCAGGCCGCCGCCCGCCAGGACGGCGGGCGCTCCCAATGCGGAATAACGCAGGGTCTCCCAGGTCTCAAGTCCCGCCGCTATCTGCCCGCCCAGAATGGTGACGCCGGAAAGGATGAAGCAGACCCCCAACAGCCCCTTGGCCGTCTTCTGCTCCCAATCGCCCATGGAGACATACACCGCCAGCGGCGGGCCGTTGAAGCTGAACAGCGCGCCGAGCATGGTCGAGAAGAAGCCCGCCACGGCTCCCCAGCGGTCATACGCCCGCCCCCGGGCGATCACGCGGCGGCGAAACAGCGAGTCCAGACCGTAGATCACGAGAAACACGCCCATGGCCAGCCGAAGCCACTCGTCGGGCATGGCCCGCATGAGGGCGAGCCCGGCCGCAACCCCGGCGACGCCGCCCGCCAGCACGTAAGGCATGGCGGGCCAGGGGATATGCCGCCGATACGCCCACGCCATCTGTATGTTGAGCATGACGATGATCGGCATCGCGCTGACCACCGCTGTTTCCATGGGCAAAAAGATGGTAACGAGAGGGATCGCCACCATGGCCGCGCCGAATCCGGCGAGGTTGTTGACCGCGCCTGCGACGAACCAGGCCGCGCAAAAATAAGCTATTTCAGACATTGGATCTCACAAAGCAAATTGCCTGCCATTTTTCGACTGAACAGGCAACGCCGAAGTCTTCGGCCATCGCACGCGATGGTATGGACCTTGCTTATCGGGTGTCTGCGCAACGGCGCACCCAACCATAAGGAGTTTTTGAAATGAAGGTTATCGATTTCAGGTTCAGGCCCAATACCCCCGAAGTAATCAACGGCATCGCCAACAGCGCTATGTTCAAGGATCTGTGCGAAGCCATCGACTTCCACGAGCAGAAGCCCGAGCCGTTCGACAAGATCATCGAAGGGCTGAACAAGAATAACGTCGTCAAGGCCGTCATCACGGGACGCGACTGCGAGACCACATACGCCTCCATGGCCAACGGCAACGGCTCCCTCCTGGATTTTTGCACCAAGGCGCCCGAAAAGTACTTGGGATTCTGGGGCATTGACCCGCACAAGGGCATGGCCGCCATCCGCGACCTTCAGCAGGCCGTGACCGAAAACGAGACCATCTGCGGCGCGGCGATCGACCCGTACCTGGCCAAGATCTACGCCAACGACGCCAAATACTACCCCGTCTATGCCAAGTGCTGCGAGCTGGACATCCCCATCATCATGACCACCGGCACCGCCAGCTTCGTTCCCGGCGCGGTCATCGACCACGTAGCCCCGCGCTACATCGACTTCGTCGCCCGCGACTTCCCCGAGCTGAAGATCATCATGAGCCACGGCGGCTACCCCTGGGTCAACGAATCCCTCATCGTGGCCCAGCGCAACAAGAACGTGTATCTTGAATTTTCCGAGTACGAGCTGTGGCCCATGGCTTCCGCCTACGTCGAGGCCGCCAACAACCTCATCAGCGACAAGATCATGTTCGCCAGCGCCCACCCCTTCATCGACTACCGCGAACAGTTGGAAAAGTACGCCGCCCTGCCCTTTGAGGACGATGTCCGCGAAAAGGTCATGTACGGCAACGCCGCCAGACTCCTTGGCCTGTAATCGGCCGGAACAACGGTCTTTACGAGGCTGTACGAACAGCTTCACCCAATGCCTTGGCCGGTCATCGGCCAAGGCATTTTTTACTGCACCGCTCCCCGCACTGAAATTCATCCCCACAAGCCCCTTTTATCTCCCTCGATACGAATAATCGGGCCCAATTCAAGAAAAAAACTCATGGACGATCTCAATTTCGCCCCTCTGGACGATGCATAATTGCATCGCGTTGCCGTTTTGCATCGTTTTTAGTTTATCAATTAATTTCAGCATAATAGCATGGCAAATTCTTGAGTTCGCAGCCCTGAAATGCAGGTTTGCAACGTTCCGTGGATGTTGGTAGTTCTGCTCCGTTACAAGTCGACCTTGTTCTTTCTTTCACGTTTGGATTTGGCTCATTCCCGCGTCCTTCCGAGGTTTAGTCCGTATTTTTGTGGTATTCCGATTCAAAGGTTTCTGCCCGGTCAGGACAAATTTCACATTCGGGATTGCCCCAAAAAAGGTGGCACATCATTTGCTGAATTAGAGACAGGCAGTGGCTTTTAATAGTCCTTTCAGCATCTTATAATATTGGGGGAATAGTGTTTAACACTAACACAATCAAACGGGGAATCATCTTCGCCTGTCTCCTGCTCCTCGTAACCGGGTGTAAGCTGGGCAGACACAGCGACAGCGACGTCATCAAAATCCGTCTGGCCCACCCCATGGCCCCGGGGAACAACGTCACGCTCGGCTACGAGAAATTTGCGGAATTGGTTAACAAAAAATCCGGCGGCAAGATCGTTGTCGAAGTTTACGGCAGCAGCATGTTGGGCAGCGACCGCGTGGCCATGGAGTCCGTGCAGCGCGGCTCGCTGGAGATGGCTTCCAGCTCCTCGCCGAACATGGCCAACTTCTCGCCCTATTTCATGATCTTCGACCTGCCCTACATCACGGACATCAAGTACCAGCAGAAGATTTACGACGCCCTGGACAACGGTTCCCTGGGCTCCTTCTTCGACAGGCTCGCCGAAGAAATCAACCTCAAGCCGATCATGTTCAGCGAATACGGCTACCGCAACTTCGTGACCACCGGCCAGCCTATTTCCTCGGTCGACACCCTCAAGAAACTCAAGGTCCGCGTCACGGCTTCTCCGGTTGAAATCGAAGTCGCCAAGGCGCTCGGCATGAGCCCGACCCCCATCGCCTGGGGCGAAACATACACCGCCATGCAGCAGGGCACCGTCGACGCCGAGGGCAACACCTTCTCGCTCCTGAGCGACTCCAAGCATGACGAGGTCATCCGTTATGCCGTCGACTCCCGCCACAACTATTCCATGCATATTCTCATGGTGAACAAGGACTATTGGAAAGCGCTTCCCGTCGAGGCCAAGAAAATCATCAAGGAAGCCGCCGACGAGGCTCTCATCTACCAGCGCTCCATCACGGCCGCGCTCGAAAAGAAGGCGGAACAGAAGTTCCTCGACGAAGGGATCAAGATCCACAAGCTCACTCCCGAGGAGCTGGCCGAATACAAGGCCAGAACCCGTCCTGTCTGGGATCTGTTTACCGCGAAGATTCCCGCCGAACTTTTCACCATGGTCCAGGAAATCCAGCAGTAGGCTGAATCCTCGACAGACATAAGGAATATCTCATGGAAAACGTAATGCCGACATCTCAAGCCACCGTGGAAGCGAGCAAGGGCGGACTTCTCGGATGGCTCAACGAAAATATCGAGAAGCCCTTTCTGTTCGCCGGGCTTCTGGCCATCATTCTGATAATCACGTTCCAGACCTTCTACCGCTACGTCATCACCCAGTTCACCGACGGTGCCGGCTCCGCCGTCTGGACCGAGGAGCTCGCCCGGTTCATATTCATCTGGATATCCTACCTGGCGGCGTCCATCGCCATCAAGAACCGTGAAAATATTCGCGTGGACTTCGTCTACGACAGGCTGCCCGCCAAATGGCAACCTACGTTCTGGATCGTCAACGATCTCTGTTATTTGGTCCTGGGCGTTGTGGTCCTCGTCATGGGCACCGACCTCGTCCGGTTCCAGATCCGCTTCCCGCAGATCGCCCCGGCGCTCCAGATTCCATATTATCTCCCCTATTTGATCCTGCCCATCGGCTTCGGTCTGATGAGCCTCAGGCTGGTGCAGGACATCTGGAAGGAAATCAAATCGGCGGGCATCAAGTCCGGCATCTTCGCCGTTGCAATTACCGCAGCCATCTTCGCCCCGGTCCTGTTCGGCATCGACCTGGCCTCCACCACCATTCTCTTCGGCTACTTCGCCATCTTCCTGGTGGTCGGCGTGCCCATCGGCATCAGCCTCGGCCTGGCCTCGCTCGTTACCCTGGTCGGATCCGGCACCCTGCCCGTGGACTACATCGCGCAGGTCTCCTTCACCTCCATCGATTCCTTCCCCATCATGGCGATCCCGTTCTTCATCGCGGCGGGCATCTTCATGGGATCGGGCGGCCTGTCCACCAGGCTGCTGACGCTGGCCGACGAAATGCTCGGCTCACTGCCCGGCGGCATGGCCCTGGCCACCATCGCGACCTGCATGTTCTTCGCGGCCATCTCCGGCTCCGGCCCCGCAACCGTTGCCGCCATCGGCTCCCTGACCATTCCGGCCATGATCGAACGCGGCTACGACAAGTTCTTCGCCTGCGCCATCGTCGCCGCCGCAGGAGCCATCGGCGTGATGATCCCGCCCTCCAACCCGTTCGTCATCTACGGCGTCGCCTCCCAGAGCTCCATCGGCAAGCTCTTCATCGCGGGCGTCATCCCCGGCCTCCTGACGGGCCTGGTCCTGATGTCCTTCAGCTACTGGTATTCCAAAAAGAAGGGCTGGATGGGCGAAGCCAAGGAACGTTCCCCCAAGTCCATCGCCAAGGCCTTCTGGGATGCGAAACTCGCTCTGATGGTTCCGGTCATCGTCCTCGGCGGCATTTACGGCGGCCTGATGACTCCCACCGAAGCCGCGGCCGTGGCTGCCTTCTACGGTCTCTTTGTCGGCCTGTTCGTGTACAAGGGATTGAACATGAGCAACATCGTCGGCGCCTTCATGGAAGTCTGCTCGACTTCGGCGATCGTCATCATCCTCATGGCCATGGCCACCGTGTTCGGCTACGTCATGACCGTCGAGCAGGTGCCCGCCAAAATCGCGGCCTTCATCCTGGGCGTCACCGAGAACAAGATTCTCATCCTGCTGCTCATCAACGTCCTGCTGCTCATCATCGGCACCTTCATGGAGGCTCTGGCCGCCATCGTCATCCTGGTCCCGATCCTGCTGCCCATCGTCACCAAGGTCGGCGTCGATCCGGTGCACTTCGGCATCATCATGGTCGTCAACCTCGCCATCGGCTTTGCGACACCGCCCGTCGGCGTCAACCTGTTCGTGGCCTCCAGCGTCGCCAAGGTGAAACTGGCGGAGGTATCCAAGCAGATTCTCCCGATCCTCGGCCTGATGATCCTCGTCCTGCTCGCCGTGACCTACATCCCCGAACTCTCGTTGATGTTCATCGGCGACTGATCCCACCGTCCATAACAACAAAAGCCCCTGAGCAGATGATGTTCAGGGGCTTTCTTTCGCAAACAAGACCGTTCGTCCAGGCTTTCGGCAAGCGGCTTCCTGCCGAGCCGAGGAACAGGGGAAAGCGTCACCCCAAGGAAACCCCCTTCAACAGACCTTTCTCTGTTGACTAACCAGTCGTTTTATCGAGTTTTTCTTCTCTCTTAAGAATCACACGTGCCCATGACTTTTTCGAAACATCAAGTCATGCACAGATGAAATCCCAAGCAGTGAATGCGATTGACGCATTCCAATAGAAAATCCTTGAATCTGATTTTAAACCAGACCTGGTCGTTAGCATGACTTGAAAATGCTTTCCTTTATCTGAAACAATGGCGCGGCGTTGCAACTCGCTAGGTAAAGAACACAGCATCGTTTCTCGCCGCAGTTCACATCAGATGCGTCTTTTTGTGGGCTTCAATCTCGTGACGACACTGTCTAGCGTCTTGATCTTGTTGTTCGCCCCTTCGATTGGGCCTGATGAGATGGGGTGATCGTAGTAAGCGAGGATGCCGAAACGATATGTGGCAAGCGTCCTCGCCATGACCCGCAAAGGGCGTATCTCCGAGGCTTCGGCCCTGGCGATCCAGTCGTTGATGACCTTCTCTGCCGTCGCCTTGTTCGGCTGGGACCAGAGTTGTCGCAAATCCTCTTTCAGATAGTAGGCTGTCGCCAAAGGTTTGTTCAGCCGCAACGCTTCATCCAAGCGCTCCTTTTCATCGCGGCTTTCATCCAAATTTTCCGGGTTTTTCAGCAGAATCCACCGAGTCCCTTTGACCGCCTTTCTTTCAAGTGGAGAGGTGAGTTCCCGAAAGATCTGGCGGCGTATCTGTGTGATCTTTTCATTCATCAGCTTGACCACATGAAACCGGTCAAACACGATCGCCGCATTTGGCAGGTTCTCCATGACAGCGCGGATGTAGCCGGCATTCATATCCGTCGCCACAGCCGCAATCTTGGCTTTTGTCTTCTTGAGACGTCCCCAAAACGGGATCAGCGTTTCTCGGCTTCGTCCTTCGCCAACAAAGACGACAGCGCCACTTTCGAGGTCCATGACCAGCGTGAGGTACTTTTGCCCTTTGCGGACGCTGATTTCGTCGATGGCGATATACTTGATCTTTCCCAGGCTGGGTCTTGAAAAACGGCGAAACAGATAACGCTTGAAGATCGATTTGATGGTGTCCCAACCAACGCCCAGCAGGTCGGCAACATCCTGAATCGTCATCTTTTTTGCCAGGGCGAGAGCATATCGTTCAAACGCTTTCGTATACCAGCGCCTGGGCTCGGCGATCTGAATGTCGATCAAGCGAATGACGCCGCAATTGCGACATCCTACCCGTTGGACGGGAATGACCAGCCAGACGGGCTTGAAACCGATGGGCACAGTCTGAACCCATCTTTCGGCAAAGCCGTGGCGAATGATGTTTCTGGAATGGCAGCAAGGGCAACGAATCAACTCATCCTGGGGCTGCACTTTCAGGATGATGTTGCCTGCGATGAAATCCTGCCGAACGTAGTCGTAGCCTCGCAGGCCGAACGTGTGGTAGATGAAACTCGTGGACATGGCGATTACTCCCTCCGCTGGTTGGTGATGCTTCCAACGGTTGGACGCCATGTCCTTTCATTTTGTCAAAAGTACGCTTGAACCGGATGAACCCTTTTTTCTTAAGAAAATATGGTGGTGGAGGGAACGCCGACCTACCGCAAAACAGTCTCAAAGCCCGCGCTCCTCGTAACGCCTTGATAATATGCGCCGAAGTCATCTCACACAACCATTTTCCGCCAACCAGACCAGAGAAACGATTTTCTACCCTGATTTCCCGGCACCGGACGAGGGTGACGGGTTTGCAGTAAAAACGGATACCTGGCGTCGAGCCGCAACAACTTCGAATCCGGTTTTCGGACGCCGGTTCGGTTCCCATAACCGAATCGAATTGACCTACCTGCCCGGCAGTTCCGTGCCGCGACTCATGATCTCGATATAGCCCGCATAGCTGAACAGGCGGTTGCGTTTCTGGGCGGTCAACTCCTTGACGATGCCGAGCTGCTCCAGATGACCGAGCGCCTTGTTGACGGTCGTTGGGGTGATGCCGGTTTTCTCCACCAGCGAGCCTGAGGTGGCGATGGGATGCTCCATCAGCGCCCGGTGAATCTGCAGCGTGGATGCAGCCGCCCGGCCGAGACCGCTGATCTTGTCGCGGTCCTGGTTCGAAAGGTCGAGAAGTTGCTGCGCCGTTTCCACCGCCTGGGTGGCGGTGACGATCACCGCCTCGGAGAAGAAGTCGAGCCAGGCTTCCCAGTCACCTGTCATACGCACGTTGTTGAGCAGCTCGTAGTAGTACTGGCGATGTGTTTTGAAATAGAGGCTGAGGTAGAGCATCGGCTCCCGCAGCACCTTCTGCTCGCACAAAAGCAGCGCAATCAGCAGACGACCGAGACGGCCGTTACCGTCCAGAAACGGGTGGATCGTCTCGAACTGCACATGGGCCAGCGCCGCCTTGAGCAGCACCGGGGTCGGCTCCGGCTGGTCATGGAGGAAGAGCTCCAGCTTGCTCATGCACTCCAGTACCTCTTCGGCCGGAGGCGGAACGAAAGCCGCATTGCCCGGCCGGGTGCCGCCGATCCAGTTCTGGCTGCGACGAAACTCCCCCGGGGTCTGATTGCTGCCACGCCCCTTGGTCAGCAGCACACCATGAATCTCGCGGAACAGCCGCAGCGACAGTGGCAGCCCCTCCTCCAGCAGGCGCAGACCATGGTCAAGGGCCGCAACATAGTTGCTGACCTCCCGCACGTCATCCAGCGGCACGCCGGGTTCCTGATCCAGCTCGAACAGCAGCAGGTCGGACAGCGACGACTGGGTTCCCTCAATCATGGAAGAAAGCACCGCTTCCTTGCGAACATACATGTAGAGGAACAGCGAGGTGTCCGGCAGCGGGGTCGAAACGCTATCCAGCCGCCCGAGCGCGAGCAACGCCTGGTCGAACTTGCTGCGCAGCTCCGGCGTCCAGTCGATGGGTGGACGTGGCGGCAGCGGCGCGGGCACGAAGGCCTGGGCCTTCTCACCCACCGTCGATATGGTCACGTATCTGCCTTGGAGTTCTCGCTTCATCCTGCCTGCCTCGAACCTAAAATAAGATTCGTCTTTATTTTATTTTAACCGAACATCCTAAAATAAAGGGCCGGTAAGGAAAAATCAAGCGGATTTCCTGAACGGCCACTTCGATTTCCTCAGACGAGCGTTCGACGTCGCAACGCATTTGCTAAAGGGCAATTTCGTTCCGTTCGGCATAGACGACAGCCTTGGCCTGGTCGCTGTGGCCATGCCGCTCAAGGAACGCATCAAAACGGCCCTGCATGGGGCGATAGTAATTCTCAAGCCAGCAATGCACTGGCAGTACAAAGTAGGTCTCGGGGCTGTAGCTATCCCTCTCGAAGAGCCAGATTTTCGCTGAAGCGATATCGATCTCCGGGTACTCCGTCTGCCAATGGGACTGGAGCTCCGCCGCTCGTGTGGAGCAAAGCCAGGTGATCTCGGAAAAGATGAGCTTTCCACGTTCTGGATCTTTCCATCCTTGCCGTGGATGTAGAACTCGGTGCCTTGATTCTGGCTGATCTTGCGCCCGGCATCGACGGCATCCTGCTTCTCGTTTGACGAGCGGAGGGTTATGCCCTCTGCCTTCTGACCGTCAAATTCAGCAATGCTGCAGGTTACATGCCGACCCAGCGCTTCATCTGCCGCGTCTTCTCCCACAGTCCCAGGTTGGACGCCCAGGCCCTCCATTTTTCGACCTCCAAAGACGTGTAGGCGTTGAAAGAATCCAGTTCGCGCGGCCATGCATCGGGAATGGCAAATCTTCGAGCGGTCTTCTGCGCCGGCTGTGTTCCCACCTCGCGGTCCACCTCTTCCCGTGCGGCTGTCACCATAAAATGGAGGCGGTTCATCATGTTGACCTCGCTTGCCCCTGCATCCATGTCCAGTGAAAGTAGGTTCAGATGAGGAAACATCTCCCTGAGTTTGTTTTCCATGCCCCGCCCGGTGATGTGGTTGGCAATGCAGCCGAAGGGCTGGAGACAGACGATGTTGTCGATTCCTTCATTGAGCATGGCGATCATTTCAGCCGTAAGAAGCCATCCTTCGCCAAACTGATTGGCCAAACTGACTACCTCGCCGGTTATCGCCGCCAGTTTTCTTAAGTCATGAGCCTTTCTGTAAAAACGAAATCCCTGCATAATCCGCTCGATTTGGCCGACATGGTAATTTGAGTATATCTCCAGCAGCCTGTACTTGATACGATCCGCCAAAGAACGTTTAAAAAAGGCCTTTTGGTCGTAGGTCTCATTGATAAAGCGCTGGGCGAAAAAATTCTGTATAGGAGGAAGAACCACTTCCACCCCCTGGCCGGACAGCCAGTCGATGATATTTCCGTTGGAGAAGAAGTTATATTTAACGAAGATTTCTCCAACGATCCCGACTCTTGGGACAGTCTTGTCGTTGATCTCAACCCGGTTGAAGTCCGCCACGGCCCTTTTCAGAAGATTGAGAAGATAATAATAATCTGCATTCTCGATACCTGTTTCCATTTCAAAGAGATATTTTTCATGCAGGTTCTTGGATGTCCCGGGCACCTTTTCCCTGACCATTGTTGATAAATACATCCTGGCCAGGGGATCGGCGAAAATAATTCCCAAGCCCATCCGTTTTATCAGCCCCATTTTATCTATTTTAAACCACGGTTGTGCATTGATTTCCTCATTGGATATAGCGATTATCGGAACCTCATCCAGGCCGGCGGCGGCCAGTGCTTTTTTGATAAGCGACACGTAAGAGGATGCCCGGCATTGACCGCCGGTTTGGGTCATGACGACAGCGGTTTTTTCAGGATCGTACCTGCCTGATTGAAATGCCTTGATAATGTCGCCGGCTACCAGGACAGAGGGGTAGCACATATCGTTGTTGATGGTTTTAAGTCCCCATTCAACCGACTCCCTGTCCTGGGGCGGAAGGACTTCAACCCGGTGACCGAAGGGCCTGAAAGCCGACGGGACCAGCGGTGAATAGAAGGGTGAAAAATAGGGGGCGATCAGGGTTCTCTTTCCGGACTTGCCCACAACCGCCCGGCCCGTTTGCATTGTGCCGCCCCCTACGGCTCTCGTTTTGCCGTTCTTTTCCTTCACCGCTTCCAGCATGGAGCGCAGTCTGATCCTGACGGCGCCCACGTTGACGATTTCATCCATTTTGATCAAGGTATGAATCTTCCCGCCATGGCGCAGAATTTCTTTGACCTCATCGGCCGAAATCGCATCCGGCCCACAGCCGAAAGAGGTCAACTGAACCATTTGGGCATTCGCCGTGTTTGTTACCCACCTTGCCGCTGCGTACAGCCTGTTGGCATAGCTCCACTGGGTCAGGACATTGACATCTTCCAGAGCGACGGTATCTGCATTCAGGGGAAGCGCGGTTTCACTGACGACGTCCACGCCGAGTTCCGTCAATACATCCGGAACACCGTGGTTGACAAGCGGGTCTGCATGGTAGGGTCGGCCGCAGAGGACAACGGTTGTCCGTCTCTCGGCCTCCGACCTGACCAGCAGCGTTTTCGCCATGGACCTGAGTTCCGTCTTGTAATTCGATTGCGCCTTGACGCCCTTTTCAACCCCTTCCGATATCGTGCGGTAATTGATTCCAAACCGCCTGAAGAACAGATAAAGCTGATCTTTCAGCAAACCGAAATCCTTAAAGCTGACAGATGGATTGTCCAGGGGGATTTTGAATTTTTTCTCTGGATTGACAGCACTCTTCAATAGATCGGGATATCCGGTAACCACCGGGCAATTATAACTGTTTAAGGCATCTGCGTATTCTTCTTCCTCATAGACGACGGTCGGATAGAACAGCCTGTCGATGTCTTTCCCGGCAAGATCGAAAATATGCCCATGGGCAAGTTTGGCGGGGAAACAGATGTTTTCCGACATGACAGTGGAAGACCCCTTTTCATATAATTGGAAATTGGACTCGGACGAGAGAACCACCCTGAAGCCGCATGTGGTCAAAAAGGCGCACCAAAAGGGAAAGTTTTCATACATGTTCAGGCAGCGGGGGATACCGTAGGTGAAAATCGGTTCGCCTTCGGGTTCCGTGTTTCGCTCAAACAGGAGCCTTATCTGATCATCAATCAGGTTCCTTCCTTTGCGTTGAGCATCCGGATTGTTGCTGAAGCGCCGCTCGCATCGGTTCCCTGTATAAAAATGGTTTCCGTTGCTGAAAGTCAGCTTCAAAACCCTGCACTGGTTTTCACATCCCCGGCAGCGGATTTCCTTTTTTGAAAAACCACTTCCCATCACCAATTTCTCAAAAACCAGGTCGTCGGTCTCCCGTCCCGGCCGATCCGGACCTTTCAGCGCTTCTTGCTGCGGAGCAACGGCCGCCACAACATGCGCACGATGATTGGCAAGGGCTGTCAGGGCCGCACCGTAGGCTCCCATCAGCTCGGAAATATCCGGTCTCATAACCTCCTTGTTCAGAAGCACCTCCAAGGCGCGTAATACGGCTGGATTTCGAAATGTTCCGCCCTGAACTACGATTTTGTCCCCCAGGACATCGACGTCCTTCAGCTTCAGCACTTTGTACAGAGCATTTTTGATAACCGAATACGCCAAACCTGCCGAAATGTCGCCGACCGTCGCCCCTTCCCGAAGGGCCTGCTTCACTTTGGAGTTCATGAAGATGGTGCAGCGGGTTCCCAGATCAAAAGGTGATTTGCTATCGCATGCAATCTCTGCGAATTCCTGGACACTATACCCTAGCGAACGGGCAAACGTCTCAATAAAGGAACCACATCCCGATGAGCAGGCCTCATTGATCTGAATTTCAGCCACGGCGTTGTCATGAATATAGATCGCCTTCATGTCCTGCCCGCCGATATCCAGAATAAAGGATACATCCGGCTCAAAGCGCCGCGCCGCCCGGTAATGCGCCATGGTCTCAACCAGGCCGTCGTCCAACCCGAAGGCGGTTCTTATGAGACTTTCACCATAGCCGGTGGCCGCCGTTCTGGTGATCCGCGGGGCAAAGCCGGCAGAAACAAACTTTTTTCTGAATTCAGCCAGTCCCTTTTTTACCGCCTGGATGGGATCGCCGTTGTTGGGGCCGTAATAGCTCAGAACCAGTTTGCCTTTCTCATCGACAAGGACGATCTTGGTGGTGGTTGACCCCGAATCCACACCTAAAAAAAGATCTTTTCCTTTTGCCTCAGGCAGGTCAATCCTGGGAACCAAATTTCGCTCATGCCTTTTTTGCCATATTTCAAATTCGTAATTGCTTGCAAACAGGGGGGGCAGCCTTTTGGTGCCGCTGTTGGTTGCACGGCTGACACCTCTCTCGGACATGGATAAAAAATTGCTGATCCGGCCCCGACATGGTTTGCCATTGCGCACCATGGCCGCTCCCATGGCGGGAAGCAGTTCCGGATGATCCGGAAGTACCAGGTCATCCGGATGCTCAATGCCGAGCAGATTTGCAAAGGCTTTCCGCAGGATTGGATAAAATGTCAGCGGCCCGCCTCCGATCAGTATTTTTCTTTCCATCTCCCGTCCACGGGACAAGGCGGTTATCACCTGAAGGGCGACCGAATGAAATATGGAAGCCGCCACATCTTCCCTGGATACATGGCGGCTCAGCAGGGCCTGGATGTCGGTTTTGGCGAAAACGCCGCACCGCGACGCAATCGGATAAATATTCGTGGCTTTTCCGGCCAGAACGTTCAGTTCCGCTACATCAACACCCAGGAGAACCGCCATTTGATCGATAAAAGCACCGGTCCCGCCGGCGCAACTTCCGTTCATCCGGATATCGGGGCGGCCACTGCCGTCAAAGAATATTATTTTGGAGTCTTCTCCGCCGATTTCGATAAATGTCCTGGCTTCGGGGAAAAACTTTTCGATGACGTGCGCGGAGGCCACCACTTCCTGCACGAACGGCAGGCCGAAGAATTCGGCCGCACCCATCCCCGCCGATCCGGTAACCGCCAAATCAAGCTCCACGTCGCCAAGTTTCTCAAGGGCGTCATTGAAAATACGCCGTGTTGTTTCCACTGTTTTGCCCTGATGACGACAGTAGCGGAAAAATACCATGCCACCCTCTTTATCCAGGATAACCGCCTTGGCTGTAGTTGAACCGATATCGATCCCGGCAAAATAGAGACTTTCTGCATGGTTCTTCATCTTTTTTCATCTCCCGGTTCCGGATGAACGCAACGGGAGGCCGCCTCTGTGGGTTTGTCTTGTTTCTTCATGCTCAGATAGTCCCTTGCAGAGCAAAAGGTATCCACCAGAGAAACCACCAGCGATTCCATATGGCGCGGCGGTATAACAGTAAGCGGCCACATGTGTTTTTTAATAATATCCGCTTCTTTTTCGGTAAGACCGGTGATGCTGCGGGCGTTCTCAAGAGCGATAGTATGGTGCCGGAAACCGTGCAGCCTGGGTCCGTCATGCAGCCAGTCATAGTAGAAAAGATCGTGCAGCAACGCACCCCGGATAATCGCCCGGGTGTCAAGGGAAAGTCTTTTTCCCCAGCGAAAGCTCAGGCAGGCCACCTCCTCCACATGATCCAATCGGGTTTTCCCCCTGTGATGGTTATACTGCGCCAGTTTTGCAACCTCCGGCAGATCGAGAAGCGGCCTTGCCGTGTTGACGAATTCCGCCTCCATCAGAGTTTTCTCTTCCGGCGTCAGGCGGAGGAAACGCCCGGCTGCAACCGCCAGGAAATCCATCGACATGATTGAGATCGTTGCTCCGGCCACTATCCACTTGAAGACCGGTGAAAGCAGGACGAGCATGCTTTGATAGGGGGGCAAAACGGCATATTCAAAAGCGAAGGCCAGCAGTATCCAGTACAGGGAGAATTTTAGACAGATGTGCCCCCTGTAATTAAATCTTTGGTCCGAATAGTCCCACAGACGGATCTGGAAAAAGTATTGAGCAACCAATCCGGAGCCGAATTCGAGTCCGGTTGTGATTATGAAATAAGCGAAGGCCTTGGTTCCCCAATTGGATTCCTGCAGCAATGAAACCGCTGCCATAAGCATCACTGCGCCGGCACCGTAAAGGATGAGATACGGCCCCTTCAGGAGGCCGGGATTGACGAACCGCTTGTCACGCACGGAACGATAGGAGACCTCCAGCATCCATCCAAGAATGGAAAAAAAGGAGAAAGAAAAGAAGAAGTTTACAACATCGGCCGTCATTTTGCTTTACCCCGGTGAACCAGCGAATACATTAGCGGCACCAGAATCAATGTCACAAGGCCGCTGACCGACAGTCCCCCAATGACCGTGATGCCCAGTGCATTCCATATTTCAGAGCCTTCCCCTCTGGAAAGGGCTAATGGGACCATGCCGAATATGGTGGTCAAACTCGTCATGAGCACCGGCCTCAGGCGTGTTTTTCCGCCCGTGACCACCGCTTCGTTTAGCGTCATCCCACCTGCTCTCAGTTGCTTGGTATAATCCACGAGCACAATGGCGTTCTTTACAACAATGCCCATGAGCATGATTACCCCGATGAAGCTCATCAGGTTGAGCGGAGTGGCCGTGGCAACGAAGGCCCATATCACTCCGGCGAAGGCGAAAGGAACCGAAAACATGATGATGAATGGATCAACGAAATCCTCGAACTCCCCTGCCATGACCATGTAGACAAGGACTATTCCCAGAATCAAAAGGAGGGTCAGGTCGCGGAACGCTTTTCGCTGTTCCTCCACCTCCCCGCCCCATTCGATGGAAACGCCGGGAGGCAGGTCAAGAGAGGCCATCTTTTCTCGAACATCCCGTACCACATCCCCCAGAACCCTGCCCTGGACGCCCGCCTGAACCTTTGTGACGCGGGTCCTGTTTTTCCGGTCGATCTCCACGGGCCCAAAGGTTTCCCGAACAGACGCGACGTTCCGGAGCTTAATGGTCTGACCGGTCAGGGTGGTGATGGGGGTTTCCCCGATTTCACGAATCGTTTCCCGCTGGTCTTTTTTCAGTCGCAACTCGATGTCGAAGTCGTCACCCGCCTCCCGGAACTTCGTATCATCGAATCCATAGTAGTTGGTCCTCAATGCGTCGGCGACAAGCGCCACATTCAATCCCAGGGATGCCGCCTTATCCCGGTCAAGACAAATCCGCACTTCCGGCCGTGGTCTCTTTCTGCTGACAGAGACATCCACTGCGCCGGGTGTGGTTTCCACGATGCGCTGGATCTTTGCGGCGGCTTTGTCGGTCGTCTCGATATCATGGCCCAGAATATCGATGCTGATAGGCCGGCCGCCTCCCAGGAACGCCTTTTGGATGACGCTTACGGCGCTGGCGGAAAAATTCTCAACGCCCGGCAGTTTTATGACCTGCTCACGAAGCTCCGAAGCGACCTCCTTGGCATGGCGACTCCGTTCTTTTTTATCAATGAGACGCCCTCCGATGCGACCGATGCCGGTTCCCTCTTCAAAACCGAGGGCTGTTAAAAATCCTTTCTTGGTCTGACCTGCCAGGGCATAGGAGGCTTCCATTTCCGGAATGGCGTTCACCGCGTTGAGCATTTCTTCCGTGGTTCCGGCCGTGACCTCCACTCGGGTGCCCTGCGCCATCTCCAGGACCACCTCCACTTCCCCCGAATCCACTTCGGGGAAAAATTCCGTACCGACCAAAGGAATCAGTGCCAGACTGCCGATAAATACAATAACTATAAGTGAAAGCAAAATGTTACGGTGCCTTAGTCCCCATCCCAGGACGTGAGAATAACCGGCTTCGATTCCATTCAGCAAACGCTCGCTCCATACAAATACCGGATTGAGCTTTCTTTGATCCCGTGAACGGAGCAAACGGGAAGCAGCCATGGGGGTCAACGTCAATGAAATGAAAAGCGAGGCCAGAATCGTAATCAAGATCATGAACGCCAACTGACCAAAGATGATGCCGGCGATCCCTTTCACTAAGAGAAGAGGGGCGAAGACAGCTACAATGGTCAATGTTGACGCGGCTACCGCCATACCCACTTCGGATGTTCCCTCCACGGCGGCCAACTGCGGAGGCTTGCCATCGTCCACATGCCGCACGATGTTTTCAAGTACGACGATGGCATCGTCCACCACCATTCCCACAGCAATGGCAAGACTCATCATGGAAATGACGTTGATGGTATAATCCATGACGAAGAGGCCGATAAAGGCGACGATAATCGAAAAAGGAATTGCCATTGAGACGACCAGGCTGGTGCGAAACCGCCGGAGAAACAGGAAACAGACGACAATGACCAAAAGGCCTCCGACGACGGCGGCTTCGGTCAAACTATTGATCATCGCATAAATGTGATCTGAGTTATCCAGAATCCCGTGGATTTCGATATCCGCCGGCACTTCGGTCTTCAGTGTCTTGAGGCGATCTTTTATGGCTTCGATCACGTTGACGGTGTTGGTCCCGGACTGCTTCTGAATAATCAAGGCAATCGCAGGAAGCTTGCCGGAACGCGCCCACTCCTGCGGCTCCTCAAAGGCATCGGTGACCGTGGCCACGTCTCTGAGCCGCACAAGCGCGTCGCCGTTGCTTCCGATCACCGTATTTGCGATTTCCGCTGCATCCCGATAGCGCCCCGCCACTCTGATCTGGAGTTCATTCCTCCCGATCTTGACGGTGCCCACCGGAAGGTTCAGGTTTTCAGCGGCGAGAACATTTCTGATCTGCTGGACGGAAATGTGATAAGCATCTATTGCTTCGCGGTCGAAATGCACATTGATCTGTCTTTCCTGACCGCCGATATAGACGACAGCGCCCACGCCGGGCACACGCTTCAACGGATCGGCGATCTGCTTGTCCACAATTCTGTAAAGATCGGGACTGCTTTCTTCCGCCGTCACCGTCATGATGAGCACCGGCACCATGGAACTGCTGAACTTGAAGATAAAGGGGTCTTCCGCTCCATCGGCAAGGTCCGGCTTGGCAAGATCGATCTTCTCCCGGATATCGTTGACCGCAACATCCAGGTCGGTGCCCCAGTTGAATATGCAATTGACGATGGCGATGTTGTCTTTGGACTTTGACTCCAGCCGGTCGAGATTCGGTGTGGTGGAAAGCTGGTCTTCCAGGTACTTGGTCACCTCCGACTCAACATCCGTGGCGGAAGCCCCCGGATAGGGTGTGATGACACTCACGGCCGGAGGTTCAATATCCGGCAACAAGTCGAGGTTGAGCCTGAAAAAAGCCACGCAACCCAGCAATGTAATGGCAGCGAAAACCATAACGGTCGTGACCGGCCTGCGGACGGATATCTCCGGTAATTTCATTTCTGTTCCCCTTGCTTGTCGTCACCGTCAGCTTCAAAAAAGTCGACTTCCGTCTTAAGGTCCCGAAGGCATTTGCTTTGCTCGTGCGAACATATCCTGGCCCAGGCAATAACGCTGATCCAACCTGCTGCGACAAGAGAAAGGATAGCGGCGGTTTTTCCAGGAAAATGGGTTGTGATGGCCCAGATTGCCAGTGCCCCAGATGTGATTCCAACAATCAGCCAGACGAATAGATGGCAAGTGCACGGATCACGATCAGGGACCGGAGGAGAGAACCAAATCCGTTCCCCGATCTCAGTCCGTTCGAATTCTGCGTCATCAAGGTTTGTTTCAATTATCCTGTTCTTGAACTTGACAACGACAATCTTCCTTTCGGGCCGTCCACTGAATGATTCCATTCTTTTTTTCTCGATCACTTCTCCTTTGACCCTCAGAGAACGCAGACGATCAACGAGGCGTTTTTCTTGTAACTGACAAATATTAATTCCCATCTTCCGTCCTCCCCGGTAAAAAACCTCCTGGCAAATCTCTTTTGGCGGCACACTTCCATCTTTCTTTGAGCTGCACCATGGCTTCTCGGTACCCCTCGGCAATGGCCTCCTCGGCCCGATGGAATTCGAGAAAACGAACATCCCCCAGCTTCGGCCGAATCAGCAGATCGGGCGGATCGGTTGCCAATCTTGTTGCGGTGATCTGCACTTCCATAATATTGATTGCAGTCGTCAACACATCAAAGATATTTGGCACGGGGTCCCTTTGCAGCCACTGGCGCACTTGCGATAACGCGGGCGAACCGAATTCGCTGAGCCTGTTGGTCAGATCCTGCGCGATTCTCCATTCTGCGGGCTGGGGCTGAACAACCATACCTGCCACCGATGAATCAACCGGAGCGATGCCGGCGGTACTCCTTTTGTCGATAATGTCATGGTTCAAATCAACAGCGATGACGTAATCCGCTCCCATTTTCCTGACAGCGCTCACCGGCACGGGGTTGACCAGCCCTCCATCCACCAGAAAGCCGCCGTTTTTCCTGACCGGCGTGAAAATGCCCGGAACCGAGATGCTCGCGCGGATTGCCTCTATGAGGTCCCCTTTGTTCAACACGACCTCACGACCCGTGGCCAGGTCGGTGGCAACCGCGCAATAGCGGAGAGGTAATTCTTCAATGTTCATTTCTCGAACATGAGAACGAAAGAAATCGCTGATCTTCTTTCCATCAATGAGTCCCGACCTCGGAAAAGTTACATCCAGGAAGGAAACAATCTGTTTCCAGTCGAGCTGACGGGCAAAATTTTCCAGCACATCCATTTTGCCAAGGGCACATGCGGCCCCTACCAACGAACCAATGCTGGTGCCGGCGACGTACCTGATTTCTATTCCTGCCTCAGCTAGTGCCTGCAATACACCGATATGAGACCATCCCCGTGCGGAGCCGCTACCCAGAGCCAGGCCGATATTTTTCGGAAAACCTGAGCTATCGTCCGACATGTTCACCGCCGTTCTTCTTGAAAAGTTGTCCCCCAGAGTTATCCGTCCCATTCTTGTTCAAAATATCTTGCACGCTTACCTCCATGCCTGACTGTAAACGTCCCGCTCCGCTGGTGACCACTTTGTCATTCTCAACCAAGCCGCCCATCACTTCGGCAAATTGGTCATCCATGGCCCTAATTTCGACCGTTCGCTTATGGGCCTTATTTCCTTCCACCACAAAAACGTAATAGGTGCCGCTGCCGGGGAGGCGTTGCAAGGTTTCACGGGGAACGGCAAGGGACCTTCTTTTCTCTGCCGAAAGCTTCACCCTGGCATACATTCCGTCCACCAACTTCCCGGACGGATTCGGCACCTCGATTCTCATGCGGAAAGTACGCGTCTTTCGGTCCACCAATGGATTGATAACGGTTACTTTCCCTGAATACTCATGTCCCGGGAAGGCGTCTGTCGTGATCAGCGCAACAGTTCCAACGACAATCCGGCCAATGTCTGCTTCCGGCAAATCGACATCCAGGTTCAGAGATGTTTGGTCCACGATTAGCAGAAGTCGGCCGCCGGGAGCGACCGCCTGACCGATTTCCACATTTCTCTCCACGACAGCGCCGCCGATAGGCGATCGGATATCTGCATCCTTGAGATGTTCCAGCGCTGTCTCCAAGGCGGCCTTTGCCTGGTCCCTCTGTGCTCGGGCGTAGAACACCGCTTCCTTGGCGCTTTTAAAGGCCGCTTCTGATGCATCAAAGCGACTTTGCGGAATCACTTTTTCCTTCAGCAGTTCGATTGCGCGTCGGTATTCTTTCTCGGCCTGTTCAAAATGGGCTTCAGCCTGCGGAACTGCTGCTTCCGCAGCTGCTAGCGCCGCCCGGGCCTGCTTGACGCCGAGATCATAGTTTGTTCTGTCCAGTTTTATAACGACCTCACCGGCATTGACGCGCTCACCGATATCAACCAGAACCCGGCTCACCGTTCCTGCCACCTTGGGGCTTAGCGGACTCGTGTCTCGGGCTTTCAAGGTGCCGACGGCGCTGATTTCATCAGCGAATTCGTGCGGGACAACAGATGCGATTGTGACAGGCAACGCCTTGCCCGCCGCGTTCGGATCTTCATCTTTTTGCCATTGCTTCCTGGAAACTTGGACAGCCAAGAACGCAATAACAGCAGCCGCAATAGCAATGGATATATAGACTCCTCTTCGTCTCATTCGGCAGACTCCTTTTCCTTGATATCAGGCGGCTCTATCACCATTACGCCCACCGCTCGATGAAGGGCGGCAAGGGCAACGTTGTAATCAAAAAGAGCCTGTGTGTGATTCGCTTCAGCTCGACTTAAGGCCGTACGAACGTCCAGCACGTCGGTATTTGTGCCTTCTCCTGCCCGGTAGCTGGCTCTTGCCAGGCGGTAAGCCTCCCTGGCTGTCTTCAGTGCACTCTCAGCCGCATCGATATTCTTTTCTGCTTTTCCGAGGTCCAGGAAGGCTTGGCGCACTTCAAGACGAATGCGATCTGTCGTTTTATCTCGCTGGATTTTTACCTGAGCCCGTTGCGATCCCGCCTCTCTGACCTTGGCAGCGGTTTTCCCCCAATTCCAGAGGGGAAACTGCGCCCCTATTCCAACCGTCCAATGCTCTCCGCCTTCCAGATCCCGAAAATCGCCTTCCATATATTCGTAACGCCCTTCCAGGGCAATGGTAGGCAGGTATTCTCCCCTGGCCGCTTTAAGCGCCTGCTCCGCAGCTGCCATTTTGGAATCCATTGCAGACAGTTCGGGACGTTGCGAAAGGGCCAACTCGGTGAGAGACGAAAGATCCGCCCCCGGCCCGGGCGACCGCACCAAGGCTTCCGTCAAACGGACTGATTCTTCAAGGGGCATGCTCAGCAAGTTCTTAAGTGCAGAATATGCCAGGTCGACGGCGTTGTCAGCGCCATTCAGATCTTTGCGGGCATTGGCAAGTTCCGTTCGGGTGCGAAGCAGGTCAATTTCCGGATTCGCCCCTTTCTCCACCAGAATCGCCACGTCATGTTCATGCACATTGAGAAGATCGACGGCCTCCACGGCAACACCTTGAAACGCTTCGGCCAACTGTGCGGTCCGATAAGCGCGTGTAACCTGGAAAACGACTTCCTCTTCAACGGCCCTGTTCTCTTGAGCTTGAGCGTCTCGTGAATACTGGGATGCCTTGCGCGCCGCATTCAATCGCCCTCCCGTGAAAATGGGCTGCCGGATGACGAGCCCCGCCTTGTATTGATCACGATCCATGAAGGTCAATGATTGCGGTCCCATTGCAAAACTCAACTCCTCGTCCAGTCGTGTATAGGAAGCCTCCGCCCCCAAAAATGGGAGCATAGCCGATCTGGCCTGAGTTATCTTTGTATTGGCTTGAGTCAGGGCTTCCCGTGTAAGGCGGATATCGTAATTCTGTTGCAACGCTATTTTCAGGCAATCGCTTAACGAAAGGTGTATATTGCCATCCTTTTCGAGCTTGCGAAGCTCCTCAACGGGAGCAGAGGGACGATTGCCTTCTATTTCCGGCGATTTTTCGGCGATTGCATCGGAATGGCCGTGCAACGGCTCGGCGGCAGCGCTAATAGAAATACAACCCGCTGTCAGCAGCAATCCACCTCCCACCAGAAGCATAACCATGGTGCGAGCTGTTATCCTTAAGGCTTTTTTCATTCGGCCATCACCCCTTTGAGAAACATGTCACTGATCACCGGGGCATTCGCCTTGTATGAATGCCGTTCCGGATCTTCCAGCCAACAGAAGAGAAAAGCGTTGGTGATTCCCTCCAGGGCCACGGCCATATAGTAGGGGTTCAGATCGCGAAGCACGTTTTTGCGAATACCTTTTTCCAGTGTCGAAGCCAGTTGCTCTACCAGTTCGTCATAAAGCTTGCGAATGTCCTGATCGAGACCGGCCTTGATGTTGAAACTCGCACCCCGCGTTTCAGCAAAATAGAGCCGCAACGTGGCAACGTCATCGGCAAAGATCCCCGCTTTAGCGGAAATGTAGTCTTTGAGAATAGTCAGGACGTCACCTTCCCTCGAAAGGACTCCGCTCAGGGTATGATGATATTCCGCTGCCTTTTCCATCATGAGGGTCTTGTAGAGGTGCTCCTTGTTCTTGAAGAATTTGTAAAGCGTTCCGATGGCAAACTCTGCTCTTTCTGCAATCTCGTGCATGGATACGTTGTGGTATCCTTTCTTCGAGAAAAGCTCGAGTGCAGCGGCAAGCATCTGCCGACGATGTCTGCGTTTTTCTCTTTCCCGACGTGGGAGCTTCTCATCTTGCATTGCCTGACCTCCGTTTCCTTGGCAGCATAGAACATTTAAAAACGTGACGGCATGTTCATTTTATGACGTTATATTCTAACCAATACGCGCGTTGGCTCCTTGTGTCAAGCGGAAAACCAATAATCCGGATAAGGCCGCAAAGATCGGTTCACGGGCGTAACCACTGGCCACTGGCGACTCTTTCCGCGTAAGGCGGGCATGGAATCCAATAGGTCCAGGCTGGAATCGAGGTGCGACCGCATAGCACCGCCACCATCACCCGCTGGTACATGCTGTGCCCGCCGGGCCGGAAGCCTTCCAGCCGGTCGATGGGCGGCAGGTCGCGTTGCGGGTCGGTGAAGGTCACCAGCTCTCCGTGGATCAGATTCCAGTCGCCGGTCGGGCGTCCGAAGCACGGCGTGCCGATCTCCTGCTGTCTGCGGGCGTCGGCCAATGGATCAACACTGCCCCGGGCCAGGATCAGGCCTTCCGGCACCTCGATGGCCGGGAACCCGGCGTGGAGATGGTAGAGCCTGCCCCAGACCACGGCCTGTTCGATGCTGCGGGCCTGGGCGCAGAAGCGCTGATGGTTCCAATAGCCCCGTTTCAGGGTGCCGTAGACGAAGAGCCGGAGGATGGTCTCGGGACTGTCTTCCGGATTTGTGTTCAGCTTTGATGGTTCTCCAATGTTCATGCATTCACTCCTTCGGGCAGTGTCCCTTTGCGCTCCTGGGGTATGAAGCGGAATTCGCTGTTTTCGATGGCCCGCACATCCTTGTGGCGGATGGTGAGCATGGTCATGGGCGGCACCTCCAGCTCGCGCCAGCCCGGATCAAAGTCCACGGCAAAGTCGATGAAGGCTGGCTCCGAGGCGTAGAGCACCACCCGGTGCTGGCGGTGGATGCGCAGGCAGAGCGGTTTGTTGCCCTTGAGCACGGTGATGGTGCCGGGGTCGAGCCGCGAGGCCAGCACGGCGCTCATCTGGCCGCGACAGAGGGCGAGCGCCTTCTTCAGGCCCTCCTGGTCGATGGGGCCTTCGGGCGCGAAGCGGTCGGCCAGGCGGAAGATCAGCTCGCTGTCCACTTCGGCGAAGCGCGGCAGCCCGAGACGGCGGAACAGATAATCGGCGTTGTAGATGGTGCCGTTGTGGGTACCGATGACGATCCCGGCCCGGATGGGATGGTTGTTGCGGTTGTTGAACTCGTTGCCCCGGGTGCGCCAGCGGGTGTGGCCCATGAGGATGGTGGTCTCGTTGTCGACCTGCCCGAGCAGCTCCTGGAACGGCTTCTCGTAGACCAGTTCGTGCGCCCGCATCGGCCGCTTGAAGATCCGGTGGCTGCCGTCGATCTTGAGCCAGGCCAGACCGGAGGCGTGCGGGCCGCGCTCCTCGCTGTGCAGCAGCATGCGGATGAAGACCTCGCGCAGGTAATCCTGCTCGTCCGGCCGTCTGCGCTTGCGGCCGAAGATGATGCCTACTTGTCCGCACATGGAGCCGGGTCCTCCTTGCCGCCGAAGTTCTTGCCGAGCGGTCTTGTCCCATCGAGGACGAAGGCCGCGTACTCGCGCCGGTGGCCCGTCAGCCACTCGGCCACCTCTGGGTAGCCCATCTCGGCGGTCAGCCGGGTCACCTCCAGGTGGTCGAGCATGTTGGTGCGCCCGGAGAGCCGCACCGTTTCCAGGGCTTCGAGGAATCGTTCCGGCCAGGGATCGCTGGCCTTGTCGTCGGGCAGGAACTCGATCAGGCCGTGCCGCGCCAGGCGGGTGAGAAACTCGGCGGCCGCAGCGGCGGCGTCCTCCGGCAACGGCTGGGTCGGACCGCCTTCGATGCCGGAGAGCACCTCGGTCATGTAGTCCCGGGGCGCTCGGCTGGCGGTAAACGGCGTCTGGCCGCGCATCAACTCGACAACTTCGAGGCAGTCGGCGGCCTGCAGGGTTTCCCCGCTGCCGGGGATCGGTTCGCCGGAAAGCCGGGTGGAGCGGATCAGAATTTTCATGGAGCCCCTCCTTAAACAGTGAGGCCGGGAACTTGCCCGGCCTCGTTGGTGTGAGTGGTGGTTTCGTCCGGAAGGACCTCCTCCGGTTTAGGCCGTCCGTTCTTGAAGGCGGCGTCGCCGGGCATGTTGGCCATCAGATGCTTGCGGGCGGTCTTAAACTCGTCGCCGATCAGGCCGAGGTGGAGCAGGAAGACTCGAAAGTCGTACTTGGCGCTCTGGGGATCGAAGTCCCGCTTGCGGCTGGAGGCGGCCCGACCGTTGAGCGCCTTGGCGGCGACGGCGAGGCAGAACTGCAGGTAGGCCTTGATCCGTCCCGCGTGGAGGGTCGCCTCGAACCAGCGGAACTCCACCGTGCCCCGGTACCAGATGTTGTGCAGGTTGACCCCGTGGTAGCGGCTGTTGTCGTAGTGCTGGGGCTGGCGGTTGTGATAGCCGTACCAGATGCGGTTGAGCTGGTCCTTGGTGCGGGGGCGATGCTGTTCGATGCGCTGGATCAGCTCGTCGCTCACCGGCCGCGTGTAGCGGTTGAGCCGGTCGCGGCTGATGCCGAGGGCGTGGAGGATCAGCGGCTCCTGCTTGTAGATGATCTTGGCCAGGTTACCCAGGTGCCTGCCGTCGAAGGGCGCGGCGTCGATATGGATGTGGATGCCGCACTGGCTGTTGATCTTGCCTCCGGCGCGGCGGATGGCCCGGACCGCCTCCTGCAGTTGCGGGATGTCGTCGTAGCCGAGCACCGGGCTGACCACCTCGGCCCGCAGATGGGCCGGGACGCTGGTCAGGGAGGCGTCCCCCACCACCTTCCAGACGCGGCCGCGCAGGTCCTCGACCTCCCAGGGGTCATAGCTGCTGGGGATGCCGACATGGCGGACCGTGCCGCCCACCACCGAGTGGATGGCCCAGGCGATCTGTTCCCGGGTGCGTTTTACGGTCTCGATCTCGATCCCGTAGTGGATCTCTTTCAGGTTCATGCGTGCCTCCGTCGTTCGTGGCGCTTCTAAGTCGTTGTCAGGCAAGGCTTTTTAGCCTCCGCTTACACCATGAATGCTTCTTTCCGGACACAAATCAAGTAGAAGAACAGCCGAAGCCGACATTTAACACGTTTATTTTCAATGACTTGCGAACTAGGCCGGATTGGGCGGCGCACAGGCGGCAGAAACCCCGGAACGGGCTGGCCGTATCCGGGGTTTCTGGGTTGGCGGTGGCAGTGAGCCGGTCAGCCGGAGGCGGTATCAGCGGTGATCAGGCTGGCGTGCAGCTCGAGGTTGCGCGACTCGTCGGCCCGCATCCGCGCCAGCAGCGCCGTGAAGGCCTCCGCTTCGTCGGCCGGGAGCTTTGATGCCCGTTCCAGCCGCGCCAGGCGCTGGTGCAGGTTTTCGAGCAGGCCCAGGGCATGGTCGCGGATCAGCCCGTCGCGCTTCTCCTGCGGCGAGGGAATGAACTCGGTCAGGCCGCCTTTGCGTCGAACGATCATGGCCGTGCCTCCTTAGCTCAGGGTCGCGCCCAGCGAATGGATGCGCGGGTAGATCAGCGGCGTGCCGGTCATCTCGGCTTTGTAGCGCACCTTGTTGCCGGTGTTGTCGGTGAAGGTGCGCACCAGGGTGTACTCGGTCCAGTTCTCGTCGATGGGCCGGGTGTCCTGGATGGTCATCGCCTCCCAGGTCAGGCCGCCGTCGTTGCTGGCGAACCATTGCAGGGTGGTGCCACTGGGGATCTGCATCTGCACATAGGCTTTGGTCGATTCCACACCCTGGGTCAGCTCGTTCTCGCGGGTCAGGTAGGCCCCGGTGGTCTTGTTGAGGTAGCCCACCAGGTTGACGTCGCGAAAGTTGATGGCCGGAGTGTCGTTGGAAAGCGAGCTGCTCAGGCGCACGCGGATCTGGACCCGGGTGGCGAGGTTGGGCAGCCGTTCCTCCTCGGCGGGAACCATGGCGTCCCAGGTCACGCCGCCGTCGGTGGAGTATTCCCAGTCGAGACCGGTACCCTGGGGGATGGCCGAGTATTCGTCGAGGTTGATGTCGGAGAACTGCACGCCGGTGATCGGCTGAAAGCGAATCATCCCCTCGGACTGGAAGTTGTAGCCGTAGATCTTCATCGCCAGGTCGGAGCCGTTGAGCGGCGTCCAGGTCTCGGCGTTGGAGCTCTCCAGCAGCACGCCTTCCATATAGGTCTGCCGGGTGATGATGCCCCAGCGGCCCATCTTGCCCAGGGTGGCGGTGCGCACCTTGTAATTGGTGCTGTTGGTCAGCAGCACCACGGAATAGCTGGTGTTGGCCTCGGCGTAGAACGGGTCGTCGAAGCGAATGCGGGTCTCGCCGCTCAGGCTGATCTCGTTCGGGGCCAGCACTTTCTCGGCGAACACCACGCCGTTGGGCAGACCGGTGGTGACGCCGCGAATCTGCACCGTGACCGGAATGCTCGGGTCCCTGGCGGTGAACTGCAGTCCGATGCTGGAAATCACCTGGTTTTGGGTGAAGCTGAAAGTCTGGGCCAGCGGATCGCGGGGCACGAAGATGGTCTGGGTGCGCCAGACCACCTGCACCACGGGCACGCGGATGATGCGGTTCTCGATGATGCGCTCGATGCGGGTGATGACCAGCGGATCGTTGATCTGCAGGCTGGCCCGGGCCGAGTAGACGCCGTCGGCCATCTCCACGATGCGGTTGCCGTTGCGGGCGTTGGTCGGGATGGTGAAGGAGGCGCTGACCCGACCGGCCTCGTCGCTGATCAGGTTGCTGGCCATCACCTGGCCGTCGCAGCGCAGTACGATGCCGGATTTGCTCGGGGTGAAGTTGATGCCGGTGACGGCGATGCCGGTCTGGCCGCGCCGCCCGAGGTTGGGCGTGATCTGCAGCATGGCCGGGGGCTTGTCGAACACGGCGTAGGGGTTGATGTTCCGCTCCTCGGACCAGTCGTTCTGTTCCACCAGCACGGTCTCGTTGCCCGGCAGCAGTGCCAGGCTGCCGAAGAAGCTCGCGTTGCTGCCCGCCTGATCGACCGAGAGCACCGTGGAGTGAGGAATGCGGTCCGGCGCGACGAAACGGGCGATCTCGTTGACTCGGGCGTCCCATTCGGCGTGGTAGATGTCTGACTGGGCGGTGTTCGAGAAGTCGTCCGAGTAGATGCCTTTCTTGGTCTGGGCGTCCCGGTTCTGCAGCTCGTTGTTCATCTGGTACTGGGCGTCGTTGTACTTCAGGTCCTCGACGTCTTGGATGATGTCGTGGATCTGGTCCATGGTGATGCGGGTCAGGCCGAAGTTGCGGATCTCCATGTCGGTGGAGTTGGGCGGGCAGTCGATGCTGCACAGCCCCAGGGCGTTTTCCGGCACGATGGGCAGCTTCGGAAAATCCGCCGGAGCCCCTTCCAGCCGTTTGATCTCGGTGGTGGTGGCGTAAACGATGTCGCGGCGGCCGAGGTAATAGTCGTAGTCCAGGCTGCAGTTGGAGCCGTTCACCGGCTGATCGCCGAGGCTGCCGCGCCCGAAATTGATCACGTTGAGGTTACCCAGCTCGAGCTGCACTGGCGACATGGTGAGCCCGGCGGTGTTGGTGGCCGGAGGCGAAACGGTGCCGATCTCCTCGACGCCGTCGTCGACGTAGGATAGCGCCTCGCTGCCCAGTTCCATCAGGCGCTTGTAGTCGGTGCGTGCGCCGTTGGTGGCGGCCCGGTAGACGCGATAGCCAGTCGCGCCGCTGACCGGCAGCCAGGAGAGCTTGTTCATCTCCCCGGCGGCGGTTGCCCGGGCGATGACCGCAGCGGCGTTGAAGGCCGTCTCGCCGGTGGCGTTGTAGGCAGTCACCAGATAGAAGTAGTTTCCGGCCGCCGGATGGTTGGCCTGCCCGAACCAGCCGCTGTCCACGTAGTCGGTGCCCTTGACCATCTGCTTGGTGTAGGTCCAGCGCACCGTGTAGGTGGTGCCGATGGCCGGTTCGTTGCCGGAGCCGAGCCAGTCGACATGGTTGCCCGACTGTTGCCAGTCCACGCCCTCCTGGAAGATGGTCGCCCCTTGGCTGACCTCGAGGATGTCCACCACGGGATTGGGGTCGAGCAGGTCTTCGCCGCCGCCCACCGAGCCGCGAGTGACGTTGCGGGTAATCTCGACGATGGCCTCCACCTGGGTCGTCTCCTTGAGCGGCGTGGAGTTGACCGGATAGCGGTGCTTGTTGATGTCGAAGGTCTTCTGCTCCCCGCGCACCGACTTGGTGGCGATGGATTTGGGCACCAGGGTCGAAGTGGGCAGATCGCGCTGATGCCGGAAGCCCTGGATGTAGGCGCGTCCGGCGTTGGTGATCGCCTCCACGCTGTCGTCGTCGACGCCGCCGATGAAGGTGTCGAAGCCCCGCACCAGATAGCTTCCGGCCTGGTCGAAGGTGCGCTCGGCCAGATTCTGAATCAGGGAATTGAGCCCTTCGGCGGCGGCGAAGGAGAGCTGGTCCTCGGTGATCGAGGAGACGGTGATCCGGCTGCCCGGCAGCGTGCCCAGCAGATCCCGCAGGTAGAGGTTGGACTTCTCCTGCACCGTGGGCGTGACATCGCCGCTCTCCCGGTCGAACTTGTAGATCGGGATCACCCGGCGCTCGGCCACGTTGTTGGGCAGCGTCTGGCCGCTGGTATCCGTCGCCTTGAGAGAAAGAACCCATTTTTCCCGTTCGGCGGTGGGCTCGCCGGTGGCCGGATTGATCAGGGCCGGGTCCTGGGTGTAGCCGTAGTTGTACTTCAGCAGCTCCACATAGACGTAATCGGCCCCGCTGGTGGTGGCCGGATCATAGGTCAGGGTCGCGCCGCTCACCTGTTCCAGATGGCCGTCGATGTAGACCACGCCCGGGGCCATGGTCAGGACGTTGGCGGCCGCGCTGACCTCGAGGCCCATGATGATGGAGCCTTCCTTGAACAGGATGTCGGCGATCTTGCGCCGCTCCAGGTTGATGATGTCCTGCTGCTCGTTGAGTTCGGAATCCAGCAGGTCGCGATCCTGATGGTAGCGGATGCGCTTGTAGTTCTTGGTCGGGTCGAATGTCTCGCGTGAGATGCTCATGTTTGAATCCTCCAGTTAGATCTTGATGATCCCGACCAGCTCCACGCGGGTGTCGGAAATCTTGTTGAAGTCGGGAATGTTCTTCACCTCGTACAGGTAGCCCGGACGCAGCAACTCGCCGGTCGGGTTGGTGTCCTGATGGAACACGCCTCCCATGGCGAGATCCCCGGTGACGCTTTGCACGTACTGCACGTCGCCGCCGAAGAAGCCGTATTCGCGGATGGTGATGCCGTTGGCCTCTGCCTCGTCGAAGCGGAAGAAAATGCCGATGGTGTTGGTCTCCTCGCCGGTTTCGAGGTAGCGCACGCCGTTGACCAGCAGCGCCCCTTCGGCGTCCTCCTTGAGGAAAGTCCGCTTGTAGTAGCGCTTGCGGGCGCGTTCGTTTCTGAGCCCGGTCTGACCGATGTCCGGCGCGGGCGGATTCTGCGGGTCGCTGAAGCTGGCATCCCCGTCGCCGATGGCGCAGTGGGTGATGCCGTCCACGGCCTGGCCGAGGAGGAGTTTGGCCGTCAGTATCCGGCCGGTTTTGACGATGAGTCCCAGTGCCATTGCTGTTCTCCTTTAGGTCTGAATTTCGTGGTCTTGATCGATGAGCACCGCGAACAGGATCTGGCGCGTGTCGGCCAGCAGCCCGGCCGGGATCGCGATGCGCTGAACGGTGTTGGATAGGCTGATGTGTGCGCCGGACGTCCGGACGCTGGTGTCGATGCTCCGCAGCCAGGGGCGCGTCACCCGCACCGCCGCGTCGGCATCGACGCCCAGACGGCCATGGACGACGAGCCACAGGTCGGCGCTCCGGTTCAGGCGGTTGTTCACGCGAAGTGCGAGGTCGGATTGACGTTCAAGCCGATGGGCGACCCGCATTGCGCTGTCGGCCCGGACCATCACCGTGCGCCTGGCCGGTGCCCCGGAAAACAGTTCGAAAAGCGCTCCAGGTTGCGCCGCTCCAATGGCGAGCAGTTCCGGCCGCCGCGTGCCTCTGCGGGTGGTGATGAATGCCAGTTGTCCCTTATGCACGGCCACGGCGAATCCTCCCGCTGAGCTTGAGCGCCTGGCCCCGGTTCATGGACATAAGCGTTTCCGGACGACGCTGGCCGGTGATCGTGCTGATGGGTTTGAGCTTTCCGCTATGCGTTGCCATGGCTTTACTCCTTCACCGCGCACCAGCCGCCGGTGGTCAGGTTGAACACGCGGTAGCTGTCAGCTCCGATTTGAATGGTGTCTTCCGAGGCGACGTTGCCGCCGCCCACGGAGAAGATCTCGATGAGTTCGCCGCGCAGTTCCTGGTAGGCAGCGGAACCGGACATCGAGGCGAGCCAGGGAAAGAGGATGGTGGTGCCGTAGCGCATCTCTGGATCGGTCTCGCCCTGGAGACCGCCGTTGGCCGCGCCGCAGCGCCCCTGCTGGCCGGAGGCGGAGGTCCAGCCGTCGAACTTGTTCACGGCGTAGAAGGTGCCCGGCGCGTTGTAGTAACTGTTGATGACCGGCTGCGGGTCCTCGCCGATCTTTGCCCCCGAGGCGTAATCCCGAACGAGGACCTCCACAGTAATGGTGTTCGGCGTGGCTGCGGTGTCGATGGCGCTCACCCGCACGCGTTCGATGCCCGCGTCGTCCTTGATCACATAGTCTTGTCCGGGTGTGACTACGGTGGCGTCGTTGACCTGAAGCACCACGCCGCTTCCGGAGGTGACCGCCGCCTGCGTGAGCGCGATGGCCCCGGACCAGAAGCGTTTCAGCAAGCCGCTGTAATGGCCGTAGTAGGTAGAGACGAGCTTGGTCACCACGAAGACGTGGTCCAGATCGGCGAACAGCCAGAAGATGAAGTCGGCGCTGTCCTCCACCCGCAGGTAGGTGTAACTGGTGTGCGAAGCCTCGTTGATGCCTGTGTGGGCGGTCGCGTTCCAATACTGGAATGCGGCGACGTGAATCCGCCCGGAGGTGGTGCTGATACGGAACTGTAGATAAACGTCCTCGGCTCCGGATTCCCCATGCGACTTGAAGACGAAAAACGGCTGCGGGTCGGCCGACTGGTCGTCGTGCAGGGTCCAGCCGGTGGTGGACACCAGGAAGGTCCGCAGTTGATTGAGCAGGTCGAGCCGACCGTGGGCGAGTCCTTGAATGCTGTGGTATGCCATGGCGGCCTCCTTAGAGAATTGGGTTTTCCGTGCCGGTCAGGCGCAGCTTGATGTCGAGTTTGTTCTGCACCGGCGTCCCCGGGAGCACGGTGCAGCGCCGCCAGAAAGACAGCGTCTGCTGGAAGGCCTTGTCGCCGAGATTCAGCGGTGCGCCCTGGGTGGCGGTGTCGAGTTCGGCCTGGGTCAGGGCCAGGCGGTACCAGACCGCTTCGTCGGTGCCGTTTTCATCGATGGGATCGAGCACCAGCCCGGTGTAGTCGTAGCCTGAATAGACGGTCGTTCCGGCGTCGTGCGCGGCCGGAGCGGTGTTGGCCACGCCCCGCTGCACGGTGAGATTGGCGGTGCCGCCGCCGCTTTCGACGAGCATCTGCTCCCCGTCGATGATGATCAGTTCGCCGTCGGCAAAGCGCGGTTCGGCAAGGGCGATGGATGTCTGCGCCGCGTCGATGGCCGAGGCAAGGCTCGTCTGCTCGTTGGCGACGTAGAGTTTCCGATCCTTGATGTCGCCGTCGGTGCCGTTGTAGCTCTCGGCCTCGGGGCGGCTGAAATCCCCCTCGGAAATCTGCTGGGTCAGCGCTTCGTCAAGATAGAGATGAATCGCCATGGGTTCTCCTTCAGGTGGGCCACTGGGTGGCGCGATAGTTGTTGGTGGCGGCATCGAACCCGGCCTGCGTCGGCGCGTGCAGATCCTGCTGACGGAACAGCCAACGATAGGAAGGCCGCGACCAGCGGAATCCGGCCTGGTTGAGGCGCATGCGGCTGACGCGCATGGGGCGGGTCCGATCCACGGAAAGGCGCAGGCCGGTGGTATTGAGCGGGCTTGCGCCCAGCTTCATGGTCTCGACCCGATGGCGCTGGAGAGAGCCTGTGTCCACGTAGACTTCAAGCGAAGCCCGTTCGCCGGTCAGATTCGCATTGCTCAGATACCGGGTGTTCAGGGTGTTCGCGTTGAGCCGGAACACAGGCCCTCTCCGCCGCCATCGGTCGATCCGGTCGACGGCCAAGGTGACGTCCGCGTCGCAGCCAGCGGTGGAGGCGAGCAACAGATTGCTGATGCCGCCCTGGTTGGCGGTGAGGTCAAGACCGGCGTTGAGCCTGGCGCGGCCGAGCTGGAAGCAGCGGCGGTGTCGGGATTCCAAGGGCAGGCGCAGGTCGTACTTGGCCTCCGCCCGCTCGACCGGTTCCGCCTGCGTGTCGAAAAAGAAGTCCTTCTGCCGAAAGCAGTAGCGCAGCGCGGTCTCGCCATGGGTCAGCGGCTTGCGGTTGAGATGGCTCTCGCCCAGCCCGAAGCCGCTTTCCAGCATATCCCCTTCGAAGTCGCGGCCGGTGTAGATGGGCGTGCAGAAGGAAACCCGATCCTCGCCGACACGGGTGTACGGCAGCCGCCAGTCGTTGAGGGCCTTGTGGTTCAGGCGCATCCGGTTCTGGCGGCCGTGAAAACGGGAGACCTTCACGGCGGCCCGGTCGATCTCCGGGATCATCTCCGTGGTGCTGGTGAGCTGCAGCAGCTCCCAGGCCCTCTGCTTATTGGTCAGGTGACGACAGGAACCGAGCGAGGAACGTCCGAGGACGAAGGTCTCGTCGAGAAACGCCAATACGATCCGGCGCACGGCGTTGGCATGCCCGAAGTCGAGCATCGCGCCGCCTTCGATCCATTCCAGGAGGAACTGGAGCCAGAAACAGCGCGTGCCCGCCGGGTGGTGAAACACCAGGGCATCGCGCAGCCCCTCGGTCTGGTTGAGACACAGCACGCGAAACACGCCGAGGCTGAACACCAGCCCGGCCAGCTTGGCTTTGCTGAGTCTGGAACGAGCATTGAGACGAAGAGCCGAGCGGAAGGTCTCCTGCAGTTCCCCCTGCCATCCGAGCGAGTCGAAGTCGCGTTCGATGGCCGGGATAGTGCCCTTGCGGCGATAGATCTCGACCGCCTCCCGCACACGGCGGCGCTGGCAGTCCGGCGAACAGGTGCCGTCCACTTCGAGGCCGACGATTCTCGCCAGCAGCGGCAGGAAGCGTTCGTCGCAGTGGTCGACGTCGAAGATGGTCGGGAAGTCGTCGATGGCCTGCTTGAGCTCGTCGAACGTTCCGGCGGGAAGGCTCAGAAAGGTGCGCAGGTCACCGGCCTCGTCGTTGTGCTCGTAAAGCGGCGGCAGCAGTCCGAGCAGATTGTCCTTGAACCAATCCGACATCAACCGGCCCTCCGCAGATCGAGGTTGACGCTGCCGAGAACCGGGATTTCGCCGTGGCGCAGCTCGATGTCCTGCTGGGGCGCGTACAGATGCATGTGGCTGACGCCGCGCACGCCGTCGATCAGGGCCACCAGGTCGGAGAAGTGAATGGTCTGACCGAAAGAGACCTGGTCGAAGGAAAAGAAATCAGTGAGGGCGGCTTCGATGCGGCTTCGCACGTTTTCCAGCGGTTCACCGAGCCAGACGTAGACCTCGGCGTCGATGGAAACGGGGCGGTAGATCGGATCGAACAGATTGATCTCGACCGTGATGACCTTGCGGCGCTCGAGAAACTCCGCGAGGTCCCGCTTGAGCAGCGCCGAGGGTATTCCGCCGCCGTTGGGGGCGATGGCCAGTTGGACGTTGTAATAGCGGATGTTCTGGCAGGCATTGGTGTCGAGCACCTTGGCCTTGGAGACGCCGGGGTAACCTTCGGCGAGGGCCTGGTAATCCTCCAGGGTGACGGCTTTCCAGAGACTGCGCAGCTCCGCCGGTGCCTGTCGGCGGGCGTGTTCGAGGGCTTCCCGCGAAGCGCCGCCAGTGGCGGGAACAGGATTGGTGACGGTCAGGGAGACCTGGCCGCCGTCGAGGTAGACCGGGCTCAGCAGTTGGGTGATCCGGTTCGGACCGAGATTGCCCTGGTCTCCGATGGTCTGCAGATAGCTGACGGTGATGGCGCTTCCCTGAGCAGGTACAGCGCCACTTTGCCCGTCGCCGAAAATCAGGGTAGAGATGTCGAGCTCATCCAGGTCGGCCATGAAATGGCGGCTGTCGGCCAGGCTGTCCTGAAAATGATCGACCTCGCTCCATGCGTCGTCCCCCACCGTAACGGTGATGGTGCCCTGGGCGATGACGTCGCCGGTCAGGCGGATGCGCTGGAATGGCAGCCCCGTCGATGTGAAGATCTCGGTGCGGCGCACGCCTTGACGGGCCGGGATGTCTACCGAGAGCACACCTCGCGGGATCAGGCCGTCCTCAACCGTCTCGAAATCCGCCTCGCCGTCATTCAGCAAGGCGCGGCAGGCCGTTCCCGCCGGAATGGTCAGGTCCTTGCCGAGGGGGGCGGAGAGCCGAAAACGCAGCGTGGTGGTGGAGGCCACCGGCGAATCCAGCCGGTAGCCGATGAGCTTGCAGAGGTTGATGACGTTCTGGCGCTGGCGGGCCGTGGGCAGAAAGGCCTCCGCCGCCTGGGCGTCCAGGTAGTAGGCCAGCATGTCGCCCACGCCGCAGAACAGATCGAGCAGGACGACGCCGAGATCGGAGTGGTTGAAATCGGTCCAGCGGTCGGTGAGCTGCGGAATCTTCGCCAACAGCTCCTGGCGGATCGATTCGTAATCCTTGTTGATATATCCGATGCTTGCGCGGCCCATGGTCTCTCCGGTTTTCGGCGGTTATGCGAGAGCGCCTGATGCTCTCGCCACGCCGGTTACTTACCGGAAGGGGCCTGGATGTGTCGGAGGCGGGATGCCTCAGAGCGGGCCGCGCAGTTGCCAGACGGGATTGGGCTGTCCGGAGGTGTTGTTGAGGTAGTGGGATTCCTTCTTGCCCTCGAAATAGAACAGGCCGATGCGACCAGACTCCGACGTGGTGATCCGGTGAACGGTGCCAGCGGCGTTGTCTTCCGCCTGGCTCTGGGTGTTGAAGCCCAGACCGCTCGCAGCCAGATAGAGGGCATGCTCGGCCTGGGGCGCTTCCGTTTCAGGCGCTCCCTCGAAAACCAGGTAATGGCCGTGATTGTCACCCGGATCGCTAACGATCCATTTGCCGTTGCGGTCCTGAAAGGCTCCCGCGATGTAGGCGACTTCGTATTCCCCGGCTGGCCAGATGAAGGAATCGTCCGGATCGGGGCTCATCTCGGCTGCGTCGAACCAGAGCAGATTGAACAGCGAGCGCACGTCCGGTGACAGGCGCACGCTGCGCACCGGCGGCGGTTCCGGCTCGGGTTCCGGCTGGGGATAGCTGGGCGCGGGATTGTTCGGGTCTTCTCTGTAGAAGGGATAGACCAGGTTGCCGTCCACCTGGCTCTGGATCACCCGGTAGGCGATATGCACCAGCAGCAGGTTGCCGTCGATGTTCAGCGGTCGGTCGTCGAAGCGCACCTCCGTGATGATCACCCGCTTTTCCCAGCGCTTGATGGCGTCGATCACGTAATGACGCAGCAGGCCCTTGAGCACCTCGTCGTTCTGTTCGAACACCAGATCCTTCAGCCTGGAGCCGAACTCCGGATTCATGAACCGTTCGCCGATCCGGGTGCCGAGGATCTGCAGGATGCTTTCGCGGATATGTTCGTGCTCCCGCGAGGTGGCGGCCGAGATCTGGGTGCCGCCGGATACCGACTGAAACCGGAACGGGTAACGCAGCCCCTTGCCGAGAAAGTCGTAGCTCATCAGGCACGCTCCTCGCAGTCGAGGCCGCATTGACCGGCGCAGCCATTTTCCGGTGCGCTGTCATCGACGGCTTCTCCCTGGAACCGGATCACCAGATCCAGACCGCGCTTGAGCCCAAGGTGGATGGTTCCGTCCGCCTCGATCAGCCCGCCGTGGCCGGACTGGCCGCACTGGAATCCCTTGGCTCCGCCGGAGAGCAGACGGACGGCGATGGTTTCGCCGATGCCCTCGATGCGGCCGATGCCGATGATGTCGATTGGTCCGGCCGGGTTGATCAGGGTGATGAACCGCTCCCGGTGATCGACGTCGAGACGGATGCCATCGGGCAGAACCACCGCGAAGCGTTCCGCGCCCATGGCGGTCGGCTCGGTCCCGGCAGGCAGTCCGCTGATACCGGCTGCCTCCTGGGTCGCGCTCAGATAGGACTCGACCAGGGTGTAAAGGCGTCCCGGGGCGACCTCGACGGCCGTGCCGGGTCCGGGGGTGACGACCTGCTGCTCCCCGGCGTCGATGACGCAGATTCGCTGATCGTCAGTGGTCCGCAGAATCATGCCGTCGGGCAAGGTGAAGAGCCGGTTGCCGTCCGGCAGATCCCGGGGCTCGGTGCCCGCTGGTAGTTCGACGAAGGGATAGAAATCGGGCTCCGGCTCGATCTGAACCTGGTCCAGGTACTCCTGGGTCCTGGCCTGCTGGGCCTCCAGATAGGCCTGGGCCTGGCCGCGCATCGCCTCCGAAGCGGCGTGACCGGCTTCCAGCAGCGTGCGGATGCCGGAAAGCTCTTCACGGATGCCGGACAGGTGATCGCAGAGCGCCCGTAAAACATACTGCTGTTCGCCGGAATCGGTCTGCTCGATAGTGGCCTGCAATTCGGAGGGTTCTTCGGAAATCATGGATAACCTCCATTACATGCCGACATTGGCGGGTTGGGATTGATAGCTCATGGCGTTGACCGCCGTCACTGTTCCGGCCGCGCCGTCGATTTCGAACACGGTCCAGACCGTGCCGGGGGCGTTGGGAACGTTGAAGGTCTGCTCACGGCCATCGCTCAAGAACACCTTCACCGATGCTCCGGACTGCGCCAGGCCGGTGCTCGGATTGGCGTTGCGGTTGGTGTAGTCGTGGACTGCGTAGCGGTAGACACCGGGGATGAGCCGATGGATGGTGATGGTCTCCGGCCCGTAGGAACTGGTGTCGTCCACGTCCAATTCCGCAGCCTCGTTTTCGATGGTGTGGGAATAGAACACATGGAAGCGGCCGCCCGATGGCGTCGGTCCGGTGAGATGGGAATCGAGATCCCTGGGGTTCAGGCCCCACTGCAACACGATGCGGGCGACCTGGCCGTCGAGCTCGGGCGAGAGAACGATCTGGATGTCGCCGGAGGTGTTGGGGTCGGCGTTCACCCAGCCGTGCCAGGCGATGTATCCCGGCGCGGTGACCTCCACGTAATAGAACCCCTCGGGTACGGACAGCTCGAACCCGCCATAGGCGTTGGCGAAGGTCTGGTACGCAGCCGGGCCGGTTTCCGAGCGGCGGAATTCGATCAGCGCGTTGCCGACACCGCTGGTATTGAGGGCGTTGACCACCATGCCGCTGAGGAAGACCGTGGCTCCGCTGGCAAAGTCCGGATGGTCGGCGAACCAGGACGGATCGCGGACCTCCAGCAGAACATGGCGAAGGCTGTCCCGGGCCGAGGATCGCCAGACCATGAGCACGGCGTTGCCGATGGTCCAGCCACAGCGAATGACGCCATCCTGACCGATCTCCGCGACCTCCGGGTTGCTGGAGGCAAAGACCGGGGCGTCAACGTCGCCGCGCAGGGAGAGCGGAACCCGTTGCTCGAATTCGCCAGCGGAGAGGCGGATGGAGCGAGGCTGTACCTCCCAGTGGCTGAAGGGCGGCGGGGTATCCGTCATGAAGGTACCTCCAGCGGTGCGGAGACGCCGCCGCCATAGACCTCGACCTGAACGTGCCGCAGGCTGAGCCGCTCGGGCGAATCCCAGACCAGGATCATGGCCGCTCCGGGAACGAAGCCGCATTCGACATTGCCGTCTTCATCGACACTGGCCACGTCGGGATTGGACGATTCGAACACCGGCGCTTCTGGCAGACCACGGATCGAGAGCGGAATGCGCTGGACGAATGGGGTTCGCGAGACCCGGATCAGCTTCGGGAAGACATCCCAGTAGTGCGGTTCCTGCGGTTGTTCGAGATTGTTCATGTCGTCCCCCTCAGTTGTCGATGGTGTCGGGACTGCCGGTGACGATGATGGCTCCGCAGGCGGTGATGTCGCCGATGCGGGCGTTGGGCAATCCTTCGGTGATGGTGTCGAAGCTGCCGGTCACGATGGGCGTCACGCCATGCCCCGGTATGGGACAGACGTGAAGGTCCCCCATGCGGGCCACCGGCATGCCGTTGTCCAGCGTCCGACTGGCCCCGGTGATGATGACGCCGCCGTGACTGCTGATGTCGCCAAGTCGCGCCTGGGAGCTCATGGGTTCACCTTCAGCAGCAGATGGATCAGAAAGCCGACGAGTCCGCCGATGGTGCTGCCGATGGTCAACACCAGACCGACGATCTTCCACATGGTCTCGGTCCCCATCTTGGAGCCGACCCGGGCATGCAGCCGGTCGATCTCCTCGGCGTGCCGGTGCAGATCGGAATAGATCGAGCGAACCAGCACCTCGACGTTTTCCTTGTCCGATTTCTTCTCGATTTCACGCTCGATCTTCTCGAGGCGGTCCTGGATTTCCCGGCGATGGTTTTCGAGGATGCTGCGGAATTCCTCCCGCCAATGATCGAAGGTCCGGGCCAGCAATTCCTCGCTGGCCGAGAGTCCGGGGGGCGTTGTTGTTCTTTCTCCCATGCGATGCTTCCTTCAGGTGTTGATCAAGACAGTGTTCGTCGAGCGAATGATGATGTTTCCGGCCACCCCATCCATAAACACGAGGCTGCCGGACTTGTCGGTGGCGCTGATGCTTTCCTGGCCTGGCGCGGCGTTCATGCGCACCACCTGACCGGCCTTGTCGGTGAGGCGGATCTGTTCGGCGGCGGCGGTGGAATCGACGAGGATTTCCTGGGTACCGTTGAGTCCCCAGATGTGAACCTTCTCCCGGCCCTTGGTGGTGTCGATGAGGATCTTCTGCCAGCGGGAGCGGCCCTTGTCGCACGAAAGGATGTGGACCTTCTCCTTGTCTTGCCAGGCTTCGAGGATCACCTGCTGGCGGCAGAGGTCGGTGAGCTGGATGCGGGCGCGGGAGCCGACGATCTGCGAGGCGATGTCGAGCTGGTCGCCTTTCTCGGCGTCCTTCGTGCCTCGGCGCAGGGTGTTGCCGCTCTGCATTTCCGGCTTCACCTTCCCTTCCATGGTGAGGATCTGCCCGGCGCGGTCGATGATCCGCAGCAGCTCGTCGCCGTCGCGGTCATCGGCCAGAATGGTGTGGCCGGTCTCGGTCTTGAGCAGGACCTTCAGGCGCGGGCAGTAATACGGCGGATGGCCGTGGTACTTCTTGTGTTCGAGATCGTCGTGCCGGTTGGCCTGATGCTCGACCTTGTCCTCGCAGTCATGGCAGAAGGCATTCGCGCAGGTGCGCTTGGATTCCTCGGGTTGCTCGCCGGGATTGCTCCTGGCCAGCCAGACCCCGGTCCAGATCGGATACTGGACGACGCCGCCCTCGAACTCGGCCCAGACCGAGGCCCCTTCCTCGGGGACCAGGAACATGCCGGTGTCGTCGTTGCCGCCGTAGGGGAAACAGGGCGCGGCCCATTCGGACCAGTTCTCCCGCCCGCTGCCGAGCACGGCGGGGATTTCCAGGCGGACCCGGCCAAGGCGTTCGGGGTCGTTGTTGTCGCGCACGAAGGCCCGGTACTTGCCGTACCAGCGGTTGCGGTAGCGCTCCTCGGATTGACGGTCGCGGGTTTCAAGCATGCTCCGCCTCCCGTTTTCGACTGGCGTTCCAGGCCAGCCAGCCGCCGAGGCGAACCGCCCAATACATGACCTGGCGTTTCCACAGAGGCACGCCCAGGGCCGCCATCAGTTCGAGAAAGACGCGGTCGGCCGCAAGCCGCGAAACCTTGCCGGTGTGGTAGAGATAGTCGTGAACGACGGCCGCCGGGGAATATCGTCCCCAGGGCGGCACCACGCGCCAGAACAGGCGCGGCACCGAGGCGAAGTCGGTCTCGAACCCGGCGGGCACTTCGATGATGCGGCCAGCGCCGGTGCGGACACGGAACGGCTGGGTCAGCCTCGCGGTCATTCCATTGGGCAGGATCTCCACCCGAAGCGGCCCGGAGAGCCCCAGTGCAGTGCCGGAAAACAGGGTCTTGGTTTGGGCGCTCATGACCGCCACCTCGCCTTGCCCGACTGGCGCACGTCGAGATGGACCCAGGAGGCATAGACGCCGATGCCGCCTTCGCGGAAGAGTGGAATCTCCTCGGCGATGACCGCCAATTCCTCGGGCGAAACGCCTGCGGGACAGCTCACGTCGGCCGCCATGCCCAGCGTGTGGAAACTCTGCTCTGCGCCGCCCACCGCCTTGTTGTGCCGGTTACAGCGGAAGCCGCTGGTGATGGACAGCGGTTTGCCGATGCGGTCGCGCAAGGCCTGCAGGGCGTCGACCAGGTCGGGATGGACCGCAGCCGAATGGCCGCAGCAGTTTTTGCCCTTGCAGGCGAATTCCGAACGGTTGAAATTCTTGCTGAGATCACCCATTGCCGCCTCCTTGTGTGACCGCGCCGGAATCCGCGTCGATGGTCACCATGGCTGGCGGCTCGTTTTGCGGCGTGGGCGGGGCCTCCTTGTCGTTGGGTTTGCCCTGGGACTCGGCGGACTTGTCGCCCGCTCCCTTGCCGAGGGCGTTCTTCTTGAGTTTGAGTTCGCAGAGATAGCCAGCGCCGCTGATGCTGTGGCGCACCGAGTGGCAGTAATAGATGCCGGAAAACTTCTGGCCCACGCCCTTGATCTCGACGTTTTTCTTGGCGCGTAGCTGGGGAATGCCAATGGTGGCGGCGTCCGCCTCGACCTGGCGCAGCTCGGCCTCGCGGAACTTGCCTTCGGCGCTGTCCTGGGCGGGCTCCTGGCGCGGCTCTTCGTGAAAGCCTTCGGAACGGTCGAAGCAGGGCACGATCTGCCCCGTCTCCTGTTCCTTGAAGCTGCCTTCGCCGGTGTTGCCGTCGACCAGATAGGTCTGCTTGCCCAGGGCCGTCCGCTCGGGCGTGGTGGCGTTGTTGGCCTTGTGCTCGACTACGTCCTTCTTGCGCGGGTCGACGCCGACCGTCTTGGTCTCGACACCCGCGCCCTTGGCTCCCTGGGATTGGGTGCTGGGGCGGAACGAGCGCAGCAGGCCCTTGGTGTCGGTGAAATATTCGAGGGTCAGCAGCGGCGTTTGGTCGAGTTCGCGGGGATGGAAATGGAGTTCGTCGTCCTGGATGTAGAAGACATAGCCGCTGACGCCGTCGCCATCGCGGTCGCGGGCCTTTTCCGCCAGCTCCTTGAGGAACTGGGCGTCCGAGATGTTGCTCTGGGTGACGCGGAGATGGGTCCCCTTGGTGGCCGTGACCACCGGCGTGAGGCCGTTGGCGGCGGCGACTTGTTCGGCGATTTCCGAATAGAGGATGCCGGGAGCAGGTTTTTGCCAGACCTTCTGGTTTTCCTTGCCCGCGAGTTTGAAGCCCTTGTCGTAGGCCTTGATGCGGATGGTCGGATCGCCGTTTTCCGGGAAGTCGTAATCGATGTCCTTGATGACCGCTTTCTTGCGCGGAGAGAGGTTCCCCACGTAGCCGAAGCGGGCCACGATCTCGTTGCCTTCCTGGAACAGCGGATCGTCGACGAACTGCAGGTTGCGGTCGGTCACCGACAGTTCGAGGACATCCAACTCCTCCTCGTTGTCGGTGAAAACGAACGAGGTGATCTCCTGGGTGATGTCCTTCGAGAGGTCTTGCCCCTCGATCTGAATCAGAAATGTCGGCTTGAAGGTATCCAGATCCATGCGTCTCTCCGGTAGTTCGCAGTTCCCTGCTTACTTACCGGAAGGCATGGCGAGGTGTCGGACGCTTCAGTCGAGCAGGCGCATCTGGACGTGTTCGCGGGAGGGAATGCGCAGCGCCAGACCCGGCTCGAGCGCCAACGGGAAAAAGAGGTCGTTGTAGTCGCAGATGATCCACCAGAGCCTGGCGTCACCCAGATAGCGGTGCGCCAGCAGATCCAGGCGGTCGCCCTCGACCACGGTGTGTAGGCGGTCGTCGTGTCTGGGAGTAGCGTCGATGCGCTGGCGCATGCCGAGGGAAATGCCGTCGCTGTCCCGGTAGAGAAGGCAGCGGGCGTATCGGGAATCACGGCTGATCATGAGCGCACCTCCGACCAGTTGATGGAGCGGTCCACATATTCCTCGAGGACGATGTCCACCTCGGCGCGTTGCGGCAGCAGGTTGTCCCGGTCGAACAGGCCGAAGAAACGCGCCTTCACCTGCCGGACGATGCAGGTCACGCCAGGGTAGAGATCGCCGAAAATGAGCAGCACACGGTGCGGCGCGTTCTTGAGCATGGTTCCGGCGTGTTCCGGATATTGCAGCGAGCGGAGCCAGTCGACCTTCTGTTTGACCGGCCCCTTGAACAGCTCGACTTTGAAGGCGATCCGGCGCGGTTCCCCGGCGACGTACTGGTAGCGCGGGTGGCTCATGCCGGGGATCTTGATCGTCGCGTAGTCGGTCGACTTCTCGTCGCTGATGGAGTTGGGGTTGTACTGGAATTCGAGCCGCTCCCCCGTGTCGGCGTCCACCAGATATCCCTTGATGGGCTGTTGATCCCAGGCCATTCCTTACACCTCGGCGATCTCGAGGATCGGCTTGCCCAGTTGTCCGGCCCGGTCGAGTTCCCGCCGCATGCCGCTGGAAATGCCGTTGCCGGTGAACGCCCACACCTCGTCGCAACATTCCATGTAGGCCAGGCCGCAGGAGATGCCAGTCTCCCGCTGCTCGGGAACGCTGTCATCGGTAAAGGTTGGATACAACAGGTGCGGCGCGAACGGCGCGTGACCGTTTCTCATGACCCGTCGGCAAAGCGCCTCGGCGACCTTCACGTTTCGGGCTATGTCACCCGCGAACGGGCTGCAGACAAAGATGCGTTTCATCGGTCCTCTCAAAGTGTTTCGTAGTTTCTGATCTTCCGCTCCCGAAGATCCTTGTAGACGGCCTCGGCCACCTTCCGGCCATCGATGTTGGTGGTCACGCTCAGTTCCACCGGTCGGTCGGCCAGGCCATCGAGGCGCGAGAGCAGCGATTCCAGCAGTTCGCGCAGCCCCGGACCGGCTTCCTCTCCGCGCTGGGGTGTCGCTGGAGCGGTGCGGGGCGGAGTAATCAACCGTTCGGAAGGCACCGTCTCGGCGAGTCCGGATTGCAGGGGCTTCGCTATCAGAGTCGGCGCGGCCGTCTTGGGCCGTTCAATCCCGGCCGGAGCCAGAGAAGCACTTCCGATTTCCGGTGCCGGTTCCACCGCAAACGGCTGGATGTAGCTCTTACTTACCGGCTCGACGGCCGCCGCGACGGTCTGCACGGTGCCGTTCATCGATTGTGGGGGTGGTGCGGCCGTGGCCATGACTGGCTGGAGCATCAGCATGGCGCTCAGGGCCTTGGGCACCAGGCGTTCGTCCAGACGCGGAACGAGACTGAGCACTCTTTCGATGATGCGTTGCCCAATCGATTCGGCGGGCTGCGCGGTCTTGAGCGGTTGCTTCTGCTCGGCCACCTGCGGGACCGGTACTTGGACTCCCAGCATGGCGCGAGCGGAGGAGAGCAAACCGTTGGCGATCCCGGCGCTGCGATCCTTGATCGCCTGAATGCCCGCGCTCGCGCCGCTGGAAAGCCTTTGCCAGAGGGATTGCCCCTCGGTACCGGCACTGGCAAAGATTCGGCCCACAGCCCCGGGGACGGCAGACAGAGTGGCAACGATCCGGTCGCGGAGATTGACGGCTCCCGTGGCCAGCGCATCCCAGGCATTGACCTGGGGCGGTTTGAGCGCCAGTACGGGCGTGTCGCCAAACAGGGATTGCTTGAGACCGCCGAATATGGCACCGGCCTTGGCCGCGACGGTTTGAGCCCCGGAGGTCAACCCATCCCAGAGTTTTCCAGCCATCCGGAAAGGAGCCGAGGCGGCGTCCATGAGGTTTCCGCCCGCCGTCTTGATCTGCTGCCAGGCTCCCGCAGCGGCCGAGAGAATCCCGCGAGCGGCGAAGCCGAACACTTTTGCGGGCAGCGACTGGGTAAGGCTCATGCCGTCGGCGAGAGTCTTGAGCAGCGCGGAACCGGAGGCGGTCAGGCTGGCGAGTGGTCCCTCGCGGGCATCGGAGAACGGCAGCAGATTGCGCAGCTTGCCCAGGGCGTTCTTGAGCATGGTGAAGGGATAGGTCACCGCCGACCAGATCCCTTCGCCCAGGGCGATCAGCAGCTTTTTGCCCGCCTCGAAGAAGGTGGTGTCCCCGGCGAAGAAGGAGCGCACGGTGGCAAACAGCTCACGCAGTGTGCTGATGATCGGCAGATTCAGAATCGCCTGGCGGATCTGTCCGGCGGCGTCGGCCACCAGGCGTCCGAAGGAGGTGAAGATGCCGGAAATGAAATCCCAGACACCGACCACCACATCCCGCGCCCAGCGGAACGGGGTGGCAAGAAAATCGTAGACCGCGCCGCCAATGGCCTTGAGACCATCCAGCAGGGAGATGTCACCGGTCAGCACCTGCCAGACGGAATAGACGATCTTCCCGGCGGCCATGAAGGCCTCGCCGATCATGCGCACGGGCAACAGGAACTTGTAGATGAACTTGGCCGCTCCGACCAGGGACCCGACGATGGCCTTGCCGACCCAGACCACGCTGCGCACCACCACCGCCAGGGCTCGGACGATGAGCGACAGGTTCCAGGCCACGATCTTCAGCGCGAATGCCAGCCCCTGCAGAAGCACACCGGCGACGGTGCCGATAACCGTGCCGAAGGTGCGCCAGGACGAGCCGTCGGTGGCGCTGGCGGCCACGCCGAAGATCTCCACCACCGAAAAGACTGCGCTGGCCAGCGCCGCATAGGCACTCATCAGGGTGCGGACGGTGGGTTCGAGGATGGCGCGGATGCGGCCAAAGGCATGGGAGAACGCGCCCCACAATCCGGCCATGGCCTCACGAACGCGGTAATAGGCCTTGAAGACGGTGACCACGAAGCCCAACAGCCCGGCGGATTCTAGCTTCTGGGCCAGTTCGGCCGACATCTGCCCGACGCCGCCGCTGAGAGAACCCACCAGCTCTCTGATCCCCTGGAAGACCACCGAGACCTTGTTCCAGGACCCGGTGATGATCTCCTGAATGCCGCCGAAGTTGGTTTCCCAGGCGCGTTTGAGCAGATACACCGACAAGATCACGCCCGCGATGATCGCGGTGACGGGCAAGAAATAGGTCGCAACCGCCGAACCCACCCCGGCGAGCGCGGCGCTGATAGCCACGAACCCGGCCTTGATGGCTGGAAGCATGAGTCCCACCATGCCCACGGCGGCGGTGACGGCTCCGACCACGACCAGAATGGTGCCGAGGGCCATGGATAATCCAAGGACAACCCGGGTCACGCCCGGCATCGATTTGGCCATGCGTTGCAGGAACAGAATGAGGCGGGAGACGCCGTTGATCATCGGGGTGACCACCGGTAGCAGAGTGCGACCCAGGATTTCGCTGAGGTTGGCCACCTGCTGGCGCAGGAGCAGGAATCGGGCTCCGATGTCCTGGTTCATGGCGTCGGCCATCTGTTCGGTGACCGCCGTGCCGGTCTTCATGGCTCGGCCCACCGACTGGATATTGCCTTCGAGGCTCTCCATGCCCGCCGACATCTGCAGCAGGAACTTGACCGCCTCGTCGGAGCCGAAGGCCTTCTTCAGCTTCACCTGGGCGGCGGCGTTGGAGAGATCGGGAAACTGGCGCTTGATCTCCTGCAGGATGGGAACCACGCCCTTGAGACGGCCGCTGGTGTCGGTGAAGGACAGGCCAAGCTCGTCACCGGCCTCGGCCGCCTTCATGATGAACGCCTTGTACAGCGTGCCAGCCTCTGAGCCGGGCATGGTGGTCTGGAGCTGGCCGAGCACGGCGAGCTGCTCGTTCAGCGGAATATTGCTCGCCGCCGCCACCGCGCCGATGTTCTTGATGGCGTCGGCCATCTGGGTGCCGTTGGTCTTGAACGAGGCCACGGTCTGCGCCATGGCTCCGGAAAAGGCGGTCGCCCATTCCATGTCGTTCATGTCGGCCATGATGGGCTTGAAGATCCCGTAGGCCGTGGTGAAGGTGCCGACCATCTCCTGGGTGGTGGCCTTGGTCGCCTTGGCGGTCATGGCGGCCATGGATGTGAAGATGCCCACCGCCTCGTCGCTGAGGTTGGACAGGGCCGATTTCACATCGTAGGTGGCGGTGATGAAGGCGGCCTTGTCGGCACCGGACCATTGGTTAGTGAAGGATTCGGCGGCGTCCTCGATGGCCCGGAGGTCCTGCACGCCGAGGGACGCCAGCTCGCCCAGGGCTTTCTGGGTCGCGGCGGTGGAGGCGACCAGGGCGGCGGGTACCGCTATCAGGGCCAGTCCAGCCCCCAGCATCATGGTCCCTTGCTGGATGCGGTCCAGGTTGCGGGTCATCCGCTCGCTGGCATCCGCCACGGTGGAATCGAGGTCCATCATGGAACCACGGATGCGCTGCGCGTTCTGCGAGAACGCATCCTTCATCGATACCACTATGCCCAGTCCGAGATCGCCGTTCATCTATCGCCGTTCCGTTTGCTCACGTTCAAAATCAAGTTGCCGCTCGAGGGCCTCGACGAACTGACGCCGGACCCTGAGCGGCAGCGAGCGGGTTTCCGACCAGCCCCAGTGCAGTCCACCGTAAGCGAGAAAAAAAACGTCGCTTACAAGCGAACTCCGGGGAACAAAAAAGCTGGTTCCGCCTCCAGGCGGGTACGGATCTTGGTGCCGCAGCCATCGCATTCGGTCTCGACCGAGGTGTTGATTCCCGCGTCGACCCGCGACATCTCCTGCCGCAGCGCGTTGCGGTCGCGCATCGACATTTCCGCCAGGCTCTTTTTGGAGGGAGCCTTGCCGTCGATGTCGAGGACGCGGATGAGCATGGCCGAGGTGATGTTGGGCTCGCGCAGGCTGGCCAGACGCTTTTCCTTGTGGCCGTCGAGATATCCGAAGCGCACGGTTTTCTTCGAGCCGGGCAGCTTGAACGCGAACTCTCGCTCCTCGCCGTAGGGGGTGACCTTGAGATCCTCGAGATTGATGGTCACGAAGTTGGTCATGCGGCAGGCGCTGTTCGGGCAGCTCAGCTCCAGCTCCACCTCGTCGCCGAGGGAGATCTGGCGCAGGCGGACCAGGGCGAACAACCGGTCACCCGAGAGCAGGTTCATCACCTCGGAAAGATCGGGGTCGGTCTTCTCGCCCAGCCGGACGAAACAGTTGCGAAGCACCTGGTTGATCGCCTCTCCGGAGCGGATCAGGCGCTGGTTGGTGAGCAGTTCTTCCTCGGCCCCGGTCATTTCCCGGAGCTCGAGTTCAGTGCCGCTTGGCAGTTCAAAGCTGTACATGGTCGATCCTCCGGTTTAGGTCCAGTATTGGAAGCAGATGGTGAGCTTCTCGATGGTGTTCTCGGTGTTGCCGCCCTCGAGCTCGTCGTATTCGAGCGCCTTCACCCAGGCCCCGTGCAGGGTCCAGCGGCGGGTCTCGTTGCCGGTGCGGTCGTAGCGGACAACGTCGATGTCGCGCATGTAGTCGGCCGGAAGGCCGCCGGTGACGGCGTTCACGTCCACCTGTTTCTTGATCCATTCGCGGGCCGCCTCGTCGGAGCCGTCCTGCAGGGTGCCTTTCTCGAGGGTGATGTCCTCGAACTTGACCCGGCCCGCCACCTTCTGGTCGAACATCGAACCAGCCGGGGCAAAGGCCACTTCCTCGAATTCTGTTTTGGGCTCCTGTCCCTTGTGGAACAGGGCCACGTCGAAGCCGTTTACCTCGATGGCGAACTGCCAGTTCTGGTAAAGGCTCTTGGGCATGTTTCCGCTTCTCATAGCCGTGTTCTCCCGTTAGATGATTTCTTTGAAGTCCGCGCCGGTGCTGGTCAGGATGAAGTTCAGCTCGATGAACTCCGCCGTCTTGGTCGGCTTGACGAACACGCGGGCCACCATTTCGTTGCGGTCGATGACCGCCGGGGTATTGGTCTCCTCGTCGCACTGGAAGGCGAAGTCGTACAGGCCACCCTTGTCCTTGATGTCCTGCAGGAAGGGATTGATCAGGCGGCCGAGGGCACGCCAGGTCTGGGGATGGTTCGGCTCGAACACCACGAAGCGGGAGGATTCCGAGATGGCTTCCTCCATGAACATCATCAGGCGGCGGACGTTGATGCGGTCCACGGCCGAGGGCTGGCTTTGCAGCGTCTTCTGGCCCCAGATGTTGATGCCGGTGTCGGGGAACACGGCGATGACGTTGACCCCTTCGGGATAGAGCACATCGCGTTCGCCACGGCTGGTCTTGTAGGCCAGGGAGAGCGTGTTGAAGATGCGGCCACGGTCGATACCGGCGGGCGCGTTCCAGACGTTGGTCTTCTGGTCGCTGCGGGCGATGCAGCCCGCCACCGCGCCGCAGGGCGGCACCAGCTTCTTGCGCGAGTTGACCGGATCGCTGATCTCCAGCCAGGGGTAGTAGAGCGCCGCGTAGGAGGAGTTGAATGCCGCGTGGCTGTACATCCCTTGTCCCTTGCGGAAGTCGACCGCTTCGAGCGGCTCCAGGTGCATGGGCGTGTCGGCGATGAACAGCAGATCCTTGCGCCCCTCGGCATAGGCGATTCCGGCGTTGATGACCGGCACCGTGGTGACGCCGGGGACCATCAGCAGGTTCAGGGCGTCGATCTCGTCAAAGCCATAGAGGCCGGTATGCTGCGAGGGATCGCCGATGAAATCGGCATCGGCCAGATCGGTCAGCCCGTTGTCGCCGCCGCTGAGGGCGAACACGCCCAATGCCGGACGGTCGCCGGGCGTTCCCGTTGCTGCGGCCAGATCCTGGATCAGGATGAAATCCGAGCGGTCGTTGATCGCCAGTTCCACATGGTTCGGCAGCGTCTCGTCCATGCTCAGATCCTTGAACACCTCGACCACATCGCCTTTATGCCGGACCACCAGGTTGAAATGGTTGGCCGGGTCAAGGGAGCCATCCTCGATGGAGACGGAGAGCCGGTCGCCCCAGACGCCTTCGTTCACGGCCTCGATCCGCAGGGCGTCGGCGGGCGTCGCCTCCCGGTTCTGCAGGACGACGGATGACTTGAGCGCCGACAGGGTGTCCCGGTCGGTGGGATCGGTGAGATGGGCGATGCGGGTGACGTAGAGGACCGAGCCGCCGTTGTCGAAAAACGCCCGGGCGGCGTAGGCCAGATAACTTTCATTGATGTAGGAGCCGAAACGGTTGATGAACTGTTCCCAGCTCGTCACCAGCACGGGCTTGTTGATCGGACCTTTCTCGGCCACCCCGACCATGGCGGCCGACGAGGTCGAGATCTGCTTCACATAGAAACTGAAGTCCGTTTCCCGGGTGTAAATCCCGGGCGATAGATAGGTCGGCATGGTTATTTCCTCCGCTTGCTGGTGGTCTTGGCCTCATCGGTTCCGGCGTCCTCGGTCGCCATGGGCTTTTCCGGCTCCGGTTCCGCGCCGCCGGTCAGGTCGGTGATGCGCACCAGGCCGCGTTTTCCGGCGGTCTGGATTTCGGCGGAGAGGTCCTTGCGGGCGATGCTCTTGCGTTCTCGCGGTCCGAGGTGGAGGGTTCCCTGGCCGGAGAGGTTGAACGTCAGGGGTTGGAACTGCAGATTTCTGATCTCGATCACGGTTGTTCTCCTTTACGGTTGAATGGTTCGTTGCTCTGTCACGTCGCCGTGAAACTGGAAGGTCCGGTCCCGAATCAGCCGACCGTCGCGCAGGTCGCCGTCGTACACCGGGCAGGATTCGATGCGGATGCGTCCGGAGCTCTGCCGGAGATTGGAGAGGTTCACCCGGGCCAGACCGCCCAGAGGAACCAGTTCGGTGAGGTTCAGGCTGCCCTGGTCGGTGATGGCGATCTCCGGGTGAAGCTGAAGGAACCGCGACACAGATTCTTGAAAACCGAGCAGTTCGGCCTCCCGATCCACGGTCACCACCAGATCGAAATCGAGGTGATAGAGCCGGGGAAACCGGCACTCCTCGAAACTCAGCTCCGCGACATTCTTCTCGAACAGGCGGCTCTGGCTGCGACGGAAGCGGTCTTCCGCCAGCTTCGGCCCCTGGAGGATGACGCTGGGTGTGCGCTGGACCTCGAACAGGTCATCCGGGAACACCAGCACGGTGTCCGGGTGGATGGCCTGCTTGGCCAGGCGGATCAGGGTTTCTGTGACGGTCTGTATCGTGCTCAAGGGACGCCTCCGTTTTCTGCCTGGTTACTTACCGGAAGCGCTGGGGATGTGTCGGAGGCTCAAAGCGCGGAGCGGATCGCCTCGCGATAGTTCTGGAGGATTTGCTCGCGGTACTTCTCCATCACCGGATGCAGAAAGGGTCTGGCGGGGATGACGATGGTCGCGCCGTTGGGATGTTTGATGGTGGCCCCGTACTCCATGACGGCACCGATGTTCACCATGTCTTCACCGTCCTTGTTGACGGTGCCGCGCAGCAGTCCGACGAACGCCTTGTCGGCCATGATCTTCTGGGTGATAGCGTTGACGAGAAAGCCGGTGTCGATGAGCGCCTTGCTGGAACCTTTGCGCTCGATGGTGCTCTCGGCGAGCTTCACGAAGGCCTGTCCGCCCGGGGCCTGGGAGCGAATCCCCCGCTGGATCTCGCGCACGAGAAAAAGGGCGTTGCGGATCGTGGCCTGACGCAGGGCCGTGGCCAGGCGCGGCCCCATGCCGGCGGTCAGCTTGGCGCGGGCCTTGTCCCAGTCACCGGTTCGCCTAACGCCCATTGAGCTTCACCAGTTGCAGGTTCTTGTGGGTGACGGTGCCGAAGAAGTGTTCTTCCTCCACACTCTGTATGCGATAGGTTTCCCTGTCGGTGGCCAGGCGGTCTTCACCCCGGACATCGGCATCTGGAAGGACGCAGGCGAGCGCGTCGATCTTGCCGCTCAGCTCCTCCGGCGGGGTTTCGTTCAGTTCGAGGGGGATGACAGAGATCTCCGCGTATTCGGCATCGTCGGTGCCGTAGAGCCGCTCGCCGGGAACCACGCGCAGGACGCGTGCTGTCTGGCCGGAGGAGAGGATCAGCCGGGCGACGTCGGCCACGGCTTCGGCGCGTTCCCGGTCATTCAACAACATCGAGATCGATCCCTTGTTCGTAGATGACCGGCGTAAGGCCGCTCGGGGTCAGGATGTAGGCTTCCTGATCGAGCTGGGTGTCCGGACGCAGCTCGGTGAGCCGCTGGCGGTAGTCGGCGAGCAGATCGGCCTCGAGCTTGGCCCAGTGGCCGGGCTGGCCGGTTTTGTCCACCCGCTTGTCGCCGCTGGAAAAGGAGAAGGCGTTGGCGGTGGCCGAACGCATGACCTGGCAGGCGTGGATCTGCGCCATGATCACCAAAAGCTCGCGGACCTCGCCGGTGGGATCGGGGGTAATCTCTCCGGCCGTGATCGTCAGCGATTGGTCGAGGTCACGGCCGACACGGAAAACGGCCTTCCGGACGCACCTCTCCAGAGTCTGATCCTCGAAGAGAGATGCGCCCGGATCGGACAGGTCGAGCCGCAGGTCGGCGATCAGGTCACTCAGCAGCACCTTGCAGACCCTCCAGACGGCTCTTGAGTGCGTCGATCACCGTGCGGCGTTTCTCGGTGTCCATGTAGCCTTTGAGGGTTTCCGGATTGGCTTCCTCGTTGACCCGGGAGATGGCGTCGGTGGCGGAGAGTTTGCTCAGGTCCACCGGTTCCGCGTCCTGATCTGGCTCTGGAGAGGCGAGCGGTTCCTGCTTCGGTTTGTCGGTCATGGCCAGGCGGCCGTTCTTGAGCGCCGCCTGGATCTGCTTGGTGAGACGTTCCACCTCGACCACCTGACCGGGTTTGAGCTTCAACCCGGCGTCGGGGATCACCAGAACGCCGGGACGGATGTTCTTGATTCGATTCATGTCACGTCACCTCCCGGATTACGGAACCAGTTTGACCTTGGCCATGATGTCGGGGCGGGTAATGCCCTGACCGATCTCGGACCACACCAACCAGCCGGTCTTGAAGCGGGTCTTCTGATCGATGGACTCCGTCTTCAGGTTTTCGCGCACCGGCATCTTTCCGACCTCTTCATCCGGGACGATGATGATCTCGTCCAGCGGCATGGAGGCCGTCAACAGAATGCCGCCGGTGCCGTAGTTCTTGATGACGCCCTTCTGACGCAGCTCGAGCTTGGTCTGGGGATCGAGGTTCCAGCCGCGCATGTCGTTGAAACGGCGGCCGCGCATGACGATGTACTTCACCGACAGCTCCAGATCCTCGATGATCGAGATGGCCTCGTTCAGTGCATCCTCGGTGAGCAGGTCGCCGGTGACCTCGATGGTGTTGGCCGCCGGGATGGCCGAGGACAGCACCGAAATGGTGCGGCGGTCCATCTCCTTGCGGATGGCGTCGGCGGCGCTGGTCTGAATGTCCATCAGCGTGCCGATGTTGCCGTTTTTGAGGACGGAAACGTCCACCATCGGGTTGGAGTGGATGCGGTTGGTGGGGAACTCGACCTCGTCCTTGCCCACCTCCTGCTCCTGGGCGTCGCCGTCCTTGCTGATCCAGTGGGCCTTGACGGTCGGTTTCTTCTGGTAGACCGGACGTTCGCCCTTGGGCAACGTGTGCTTGGTGAGCAGCAGCGAGGAGATCTCCTTGCGCTTGATCTCCTGTTCGATGGGCGCGGCGATGGCGGCGGCAAGCGCCCGCATGCCTTCGGGCGACTCGAGAGCCTCGCTCATGAGCCGCGCCATGGTTTCCATGTATTCCTGGGAATGGATCTTCAACTGATTGGTTTTCATGTGCGTTGGCTCCTTGGGTTAGACGAGCAGGCGGAATTTGAGGACGCCGCTCTGTACGGAAATGGCGTGGGCGACGACGTGCTCTCCGGCCGCGACGCCGTTGGTCAGCCGACCGCTCGCCGAAACTTTCAGGTCGTCTCCGGCGACGACGGTCCCTTCGAAGGCGTCGGTCTCGTAAACGCCGCCGTCACAATAGATGCCGGGCATTTCGCCACCGGCGTAATCCTTGATCAGGATGCCGAAGGAGCGTTTGGTGGGATCGGTGTTGACGGCGAACAGGTCGTCGCCGACCACGCGGACCACCTGGCCGAGCTGGCCATCGCCCTGGATGTGACCGTCGCCATAGGCGAGGCTGCGGTGACACGGATTGATGAATGACATGGTGTTTCCTCCTTATGCGTTGATTTGCGAGTGTTCGGGAGAGTCCTCGCCGACACGGTTGCGGTAAGCGGCCATGAACCCGTCGCGCAGACGGTCCTCGAGCGACACCTTGCGGTCGTCCACATCGTGGGGCCTGACACCGGCGTCGCTGCGCAGCGGGGTTTCCGTCGATGCCTTGGCGGCGGGCTTGCCGCCCTGGTCGCTGTCAGCGGGTTTCTCTTCCTTGTCCTTGTCCGCCTTGGCCGACTTGGGCAGGCGCTCATAAGCGGCTTCGGTGGCGGCGAAGGCTTCGTCGGACAGTTCGGCCAGGCGTTTCAGCTCGGCTTCCCGGTCCTCATCGGACGCAAAGGAGAGCCCCTGCTTCTCCAGCCGGGTGAGCAGTTTTTTGGCCCGGGAGCGGCAAGCGGCCGCCTTTTGTTCGGCTTCCAATTCCTGGACGCGCTTCTGCAGCTCGGCGACCTGGGCCTTGAGCTGCCGGTTTTCCTTTTCCAGGTCGGAAACGCGGGCAGGATCGCCTTCCTGCTGGGCCGGTTTCTTCTTGGCCGCGTCAGATTCAGTCTTGGCGGCCGGGTCTTCGGTAGGTTTGGTTTTGTCTTCCATCGTGGAATCTCCTTCGGGTTGGGATTGGTCGGGCTGGCTCTGAAGGGACGCCACCTGCAGAATCCTGGCGTTCTCGTCCGCGCCTTTGCGGTCGAGCAGTCCCAGTCCGGTGAAAGTGACGCCGTGCAGAATCTCGAAAACGGGTTGGCCGTTGAAATCACGGCCCTTGAATTTGCGCAGGTGGGTGCAGTAGTCGGCCTTGTTCTGGAAGCGCTTGTGGCAGACCGAACATTCGCCTTCCTGGTAGTCGCATTCCATGGAGACCTGGGAGATGATCCCGCGCTTCATCAGCTTGTAGGCCAGCCGGGCGGCCGGGGTGTCGTGGACGTACAGCTCACCGACGCATTCCACGCGGCCGCCGTTGTCGTCCTCCAGGTAGTCGGCGGCGACGATGCCGCCCACGATGTCGTTGAACTCCTGCGAATGTTGCAGATCGACCTTCTTGTTCACGGCCGTCATATGCCGACCGGACAACTCCTCGGCGGTGAAGTGGTCGCCGTTCTTGTTGGTGCCGGTGCGACAGAGCACGAAGCTGAATTGGGGGTCGCCCGCCGAGCCGACATCCATGGCCTCGGTCGTGAGGCGTTCGCCTTCGCCCAGCTGGATGTCCACGGGGATGCTGGTGTGGAAGTTCGCTGCGGCGGCCATCGGAACGGGTTTTTCCTCCCGCTCGGCGCTGGCCTTGGCCCCGGGAGCGCAGACGAACAGACGCTCCTTGGCGTTGGAAGCCTCACCGTGCTTGGAGGTGATGGCGTAGTGGTGATCCTTGGACCTCATCCGGCTCTGCTTGCCGAAGGAGCCGATGATCCGCTTCATCTCCTGCTCGTTGGGATAGGCGTGATCGCGGTAGGAGATCAGCCAGTGCGGGATGTGCTTTGCATTACCGAGAAAGGTCTGGAAGAACTCGTTGGCGTTGGCCTTGGTGACGGTCTTGTGGTCGGTCTCGTAATACTTGACCTTGGTGTCGGCCTTGATTTCGAGCCCTTCCCAATAGGTCATGAGCCCCTCCACGAAGTGGTAGGCCCGCTCGTAGTTGGTGGTCGAAAACTCGGTGGCGTAGGGCGGATCGAAGTAGGCCAGATCCGCCTTGGCTTTCGGCAGCAGGTCGTTGATGTCCTGCCGGTATGCCTTGTTCTCCTTGTCGTTGTCGAAAACCAGGGCGTTGATACGCTGCAGGTTCTTGCGCAAGCGATCCTTGAACTCGTCGGGGGTGTCCTGGCGGCGGCCATAATCGGTGGACGACGAGAAGTGGCCGAAGCCACCCTTGCCGCTCATGCAGGTCTTGCCGAGGCCGAACAGGGCGATGTCTTTCTTGAAGCCGGAGAGCTTGTCGCAGTTGGCGCGGATGGTGTCGATCAGCGCATGGACGCCCTTGGCGAAGAAAATGCCCTTGAAGTTGTCCTGAACGAAGCTGCCCGCCTTGGCGTTGTCGGCCAGGAGTGCCTCGATCTCGTCCTCGCTCAGGCGAACCGAGTTGTTCTCGATGATCGCCTTGGCCGCATGGTGGCAGTAGCGGAGCCGGTCGTTGGCGATGACCTGGAGGCCCTTGGTCTTGTACATGTAGGCCACGACCGCAGACCCCGAAAAGGCATCCAGCACCGTGCCAGTGCCCTCCGGGGTATGCTTCCAGATCCAGTCGACGAGCTTCTGCTTACTGCCGATGTAGTTGGTGATGTACTTGGGGCGCTTCTCGGGAGGGAGCTCTTCAGGAGCGGACTGTTCGGCGGCCTCGGACCCGAGCGTGTCGGGATCGAGAGTCAGCGCCGCATCGGCCTCCAGTAGAAACGCCAGCCTTTCCAGGTCTGTGGCGAACAGTTCCATCAACGTCTCCGGTCAGTTTGCTGTGCTCTCCGCGACCTGCGGGGAGCGTTCAGCGGTTACTTACCGGAAGCGTCGGCGATGTGTCGGAGGGTGACGGCGAATTTCAGCGGACGGGACTTGGGGGGAAATTTATGGAAGTTGCCGAGATTTGGCTTGAAAATCGGCCTGGTATTCGTTATTTTCTATTATCATGTTTTATTACAGAATTCAGAAAAGCGGTGACTGACATGGAACCACAAGACAAATGGCTGACCATCGAGGAGCTTTCCGGTTATCTGAAGATGAGCCGCAGCAAGCTCTACCAGATGGCCCAGAAAGGCGAGCTGCCCGGTTCCAAGATCGGAACCCAGTGGCGGTTCGACCGGGACCGGATCGATGCGTGGATGAACGAAAAAATGAGCGCACCAAGCAAACGAAAAACGGGGGCTCAACATGCCTGAAGCTTTATTGAAAGAACCTCTAAATCTTCTGTCTCGGGCGGATGCTTCGAGGAAAATTGCAAACGGCAAGCTCAAGGTGGAAACCAAAAGTGCTTTTGGCCAGTATATGACCCCGGCCACGGTTGCCTCGTTTATGGCTTCGTTGTTTCCCGCCCCATCAAGTCAGAATATCCGGCTGTTGGACCCCGGAGCAGGTGTCGGCAGTCTGACATCCGCTTTTGTCGAACATCTCTGCAAAGGTAAAAACGGCTATCGTATTGATTTGGACGCCTACGAAATAGACTCGGTAATGCGTTCCTATCTGGAGAAGAATCTTGATCTGTGCGAAATAACCGCAGCGAAAAGCGGTGGTTCGGTGGCGTGGCGCATTATTGCTGAGGACTTCATAACCGAAGCATCAAAGAAGGCGGCTTCGCTTAATAGCCTGTGGCCTGAAAAGGTGGATAAGTACACGCACTGCATTATGAATCCTCCCTATAAAAAGATTTCCAGCGCATCACGCCACCGGGCATGTCTTCGCACCGCCGGAATTGAAACGGTTAACCTGTATTCAGCTTTCGTTGCCTTGTCCTTGCTGTTACTGGAAAAAGGCGGATATCTGGTTGCAATCATTCCCAGGAGTTTTTGCAATGGACCGTACTATCGTCCATTCCGGGAGTTCATGCTGAAACATGCCGCTGTGCGGCGCATTCATCTGTTTGGCTCCAGAAACAAGGCGTTTAGGGAAGATAAGGTTCTTCAGGAAAATATCATCGTGGCGCTTGAAAAAGGTGGTCTGCAAAAAGGTGTCACTGTCTCGACTTCCACCGACGATACATTCTCCGACACATTCATTTCCGATTATCAATTCAGAGAAATTGTCCGCGAGGATGACAAAGAACTTTTTATTCATATCCCGGCGACACCGGAAGCTGATTTTCTGGACGATGCGAAAGCATTTAACTACTCGCTTTCGCAACTTGGCATACAGGTTTCAACCGGTCCGGTTGTGGATTTTCGCATGAAGGATCACTTGAAAGCCATGCCTGAAGCCGGAACAGTGCCGTTGTTGTACCCATGTCATTTCAAGGGACAGTCCATGCAATGGCCGATAGTAGGAGGGAAAAAGCCCAATGCGATTCTGTGCAATAAGGAAACGCAAAAATGGCTTTATCCGAATGGCTTTTATACTGTGGTGCGCCGTTTTTCATCAAAAGAAGAAAGGCGGAGAATTGTGGCGAGCGTTGTTGCCCCTGCGGTGTTTGGTGGAGTGGAGAAGCTTGGCTTGGAAAATCACCTCAATGTTTTCCATAGCAATAAAGGGCCGCTAACAGAGGCCCTTGCAAGAGGGCTTTCCGTCTTTCTGAATTCAACGGCTGTTGATGACAACTTCCGGCGGTTCAGCGGCCACACACAAGTCAATGCAACCGATCTTAAACTTATGAAGTACCCGAGCCGCAAGGCCCTCATTGAACTCGGACAATGGGCAATCAAGCAAGGGGAGTTGACTCAGGATATGATCGACGAAGAAATGGAGAGAATTGCGGAATGAACCAGACCAACAACCATAAGCAAATCAGTGACGCGATCAATATCCTGGTAGCTCTTGGAATGCCGAGGGCGCAGCAGAACGAACGTTCCGCGCTCTGTCTTCTTGCCTTGTTGAATCTCACACCCGGCAAGAAGTGGAAGGAGTCTGAAAAACCGTTGATGGGGATAACGCCCATCATGGATTGGGCGCGTGAGCACTATCAAAAAGAGTACGCCCCAAATACTCGGGAAACCGTCAGGCGGCAAACCATGCATCAGTTCGTGGATGCAGGAATCGCACTCTACAATCCAGACAAACCCAACCGGCCTGTAAACAGCCCCAAGGCCGTTTACCAGATCGAAGATACCGTTCTGGAGTTGCTACGTTCCTTCGGTACTTCGATGTGGCATGACAACCTGACGTCCTACCTTGCCGACCGCGAAACCCTTGCGGCGCGTTACGCAATGGAACGGGAGCAAAATCGGGTTCCCGTGAAAATCGCCAAGGGCAAGGAGATCACCCTGAGTCCCGGCGAGCACAGCGAATTGATACGAGACATTATTGAGGAGTTCGGGCCTCGATTCGTTCCCGGCGGCGTGCTGATCTATGCTGGCGATACCGGTGACAAATGGGGATATTTCGATGCGCCTTTGCTCTCCGATCTTGGCATCAGTGTCGATTCTCACGGGAAAATGCCCGATGTCGTTCTGTTCTGTCCGAAAAGAAACTGGCTGTTACTCGTTGAATCCGTTACCAGTCACGGCCCTGTGGACGGCAAAAGACATGCGGAACTGTCACAGCTTTTCGCCAATTCCAAAGCGGGGCTTGTCTATGTCACCGCCTTTCCAAACCGTTCTCTCATGGGGCGGTATCTTGGAGAAATCGCCTGGGAAACGGAAGTATGGGTGGCTGACGCCCCTTCCCATCTGATTCATTTCAACGGAGAGCGATTCCTCGGACCTTACAAGGACTGAACAACTACTGCCTTCCCCGTCCATTCATGGTCCAAAGCCTCTTTCGGCAAGGTTTCATTATCGGTCCCGGATCTGCCGGAGAATCCACTTTCTCAGCGTTTCCTCGGTCGCCAGCCGGATCAGCGCCTCGACAAGCTGCTGCTTGTTCTTGAGGATGCCGATGCCGTGCTTCTGTTTGGCCGCCGCGAGTTCCTTGCCCATCAGGCCGCTGTGATCCACGCCGGGCTCCAGCTTGTCCAGCAGCTCGATGGTCTCCTGCTTGGTCATGTTGAGGGAGATGCCGTTCTCCTTCGCCATCTCCTTGAGCTGCTGGGCGGTCATGCCCTCCAGCCCCTCGGCGGGCGGGATCTTCGCCATCTGGGCTGCGAGCAGCTTGGCCTGTTTGAGTTCCGCCTGTTTCAGTCCGAGCAGCTCGACCAGTTCTTCCTTGGTCCGCAGCAGGCCGATCTTGTGTTCCTTGAGCTTGGCGCTGAGCGCCGCTCCGGCCAGGTCACCGTGATCGATCCCCGGTTCGGCCAGGTCGAGCAGCTTGATGAAATCGGCCTTGGTCCGGGCAATGGCCACGCCGTTCTGTTTCGCCAGGGTCTGGAGCTGTTTAACCGTCAGCGAGCCGAGGTCGGCAATGTCGCCGTTTTCAAAGGCGCTCTTGAGCTTGGCGTTCTCCTTGGCCTGGGCGTCGGCCATGCCTTCCAGCACGTGGGGCGGGAGAATGCAGGCGTCCCCCTGCGATGCCTGTGCGGCGGCCTTCGCGGCCATCTCGCTGCCGCAGACGGTCATCGGCCACGCCACGATGTTGGTGCAGCGGCAGTGCGGATGCGCGGGTTGCTGGGGGAACTTGTCGATGGGAAAGGTCTTGCCGTCCAGGCCACCGCAGACCGGGCACATCCGTTCATCCTCCATGGCCAGCCATTCCAGCTTCTGGATGCCGACCCGCTCGTGGAACTTGAGCCTTCCCATGTTGTGGGCGCGGAGGACCTCGGTGCGGGCGATCATCTCCATGCGGTACTGCGCCTTGCTGAACACCCGGCTTCCGGCCTGACGAAAGGAGTCCTTGTCGATGATCACCTTGCCCATGTCCCGGACGATGTCGTCGGCTCCCTTGCCCGTGGCGACGCCGTTCAGGATGGTGCGCTTGATGCCGTCTGCGAGTTCGCGGTGAACGTCACCGGCGAGTGTGAGGTTGTACTGCGCCATGAAGTCGAGGGCATTGGTGTCGACGATGGTGAACACCTTGGTGGCCAGCTTGTCGATGCCTTCGGCTTTGAGGTCGGCGTAGAACGGCAGCGCCGCGTCGGCGAGTTCGCCGATTCCCTGCTGGATGCCGAGCTTGAAGGAGTCCTTGGTTGTCTTGCGAAAGACCAGGGTCTGCTCCCGCTTGAGCCGTTTCATGGTGTCGTCGAGTTCGAGCTGGAGCTTTTCCAGCCCTTTGAGGGCGGCGAGCTTGTTATCCGGCAGGGAGCCGAGGGAGCGGTACTGGAGGATGGCGCGGGCGACCTCGTCTTCGGCCTGTTTCAGCGCCTGGGTGAGCTGGGCCGTGACCTGGTCGTTGTAGCGGTTGCGGGCCGTCAGGCTTTTCAGGGTGGCCGCTTGGATGCGCTGCTTGAGGTCCGATGGCATCAGCGAGGCTCCCGGCGGTCGATGAAACGACAGGCCGGGGCGTCGAAGGTGCGCTCGCTGTTGTGGACCCGGCAGTGGTTGGTGTCAGCAATGAAGTGGCTGCACTCGTCGCATACGGCAGCAATGCCGGTGGACTCCAGGTCGCCCGACCAGACCAATGCCGCCTCCGCCGTGGGTTCATTATCCTCGGCCGGAATCCCGAGCATCTTCCGGGCGCGAGGCACGCTGAGAATGCCGGAGACGACCATATCCACCACCGGCTTCACCTGTTTCTCGTCCATCAGGTCGATCTGTTTGCGTTCGGTCTCGCGGTTGGCGGCCTCGATGTCCGGGTCCAGGTCCATCTTGAGCTGGAGGCTGGAGCGGCTGATGAGTTTGCGGTCGTAGAGTTCGATGAGGAGCTTCTTGAAATCGACCGCGTCGCTGGGGTCGAGGTCGTTGAAGATAAACTGGATGCTCTTGTCGCCGTGGCCGTTCAGTTCCATCCAGTCGTCGAACACCCAGTCGAGGAGCTTTCGAGCGGCCTGTTTGATCTCGCGGATCATGACCATCATCTTCTGCATGCTCACCGAGGCGGTGGCGAAGTTCGGACCGTCGCCGGTCACCAGCGAGCGTGACAGCCCCAAGGCCACCACGATGTCTTCCTTCACCTCCTTGACCTTGTCCTCGACGTTGAGGACCTGGCCGTCGGTGCCGTGGGTTTCGACGTTGACGTAGAACGGGACCACCAGGCCGCTTTTCATGTCCATCTTGTTGACCATGTCGCGGACCTGTTCGAGCATCCGCTGGTCCGGCATCACCATCTTCTGGCCGAACGCGCCACCCACCTTGAGCAGGCGGAACGGCGTGGCCCAGCGCTTGGCGATGGCCTGTTCGGCCCGGCGGTAGTCGCGCAGCAGTTCGATGGCTTGAAAGGCGGGAAGCACGAGGGAGTTGCCTCGGGGCGAGAAGGCCGGTGCGTCCCATTTGAGGTGGACCACCTGCTCGACGGGCAGCGGAATGGATTCGCCGCCGCCGGGTGTGTCCTCGGGAAATTGCCGGGCCTCGATCAGCTCGCCCTGGGCGTATTTGACCTTGACCGAAACCGGGTTGACGCAGACCAGCTCCTCGATGTCCTGGCCGGACTTGGTGAAGCGTTTGAAGCCGATGGCGTCGCCTTTCACCAGGAGCTGAAGAACCATGTCTTTGATGAACTGCGAGACGTTCAGCCGCCAGGCGGCCTCCAGGGCCTGCTCCTTGAGGGTCTCGTCATCGCTGGTGATTTTGATCTCGTCGCCCACGGCGAAGGTGCGCCAGGAGTTGACGCAGTTCTTCACCAGCGGCTCCTCGACGTAGTATTCCCAGGCCTTACGGGCGCGTTCTTCCCAGGTGGCCGGAATCGCTTCGGCGGCGTTCACCTTGGCGAAGGCGGCCGAGTCGAGCGCGGCCGCTGCTGCCATCGGCGCGATGACAAAGCCGGTGGTGTCCAGGCTTTCGGGTTGTTCGTCCTGATGGGCGGTGCTTTCCACGTGATCCTCTCGGTAGTTTCGGCCATGACAGCCGCACATCCGGCCCGTGTGGGCCGAATCCGGCTCGATGCCGGTTACTTACCGGAGCGGGGTGGAAAGCGTCGGAGGATGCGATCAGATGAAGACCGGATTGGTGAGCACCGGCTTGAGCGAGACCACCTCTTCACCGACCGGGTCGAGGTTGCCTTCCTCCCGGATCAGCATGGCGCAGCGCACCGCGTCGATGATGTGGTCGTTGCCCTTGGAATAGATGATCTTGCCGTCCCGCAGGGTGTAGGTGTGGGTGGTGAACTGGTCTTCCACCTCCAGGTCGTCCGAGGGGAAAATGACCTGCTTACGCTGCAGGGCTCCGTTGATGAGGCTGGTCATCAGCTCCTTGGTCCGTTTCTTGATTTCCTTGCCGTCTCGCACCGCCAGCCGGGTCATGCCGCCGAAGTCGTATCCCTTGAGCCTGCCTTCCAGCTCCAGCCCTTTGTACTTGTCCAGCGTGAGCAATTCCTGAACCACCGCCAGACCGTTCCCGCCGTTGTCCACGCCGATGCCAGCCGGGGTGTAGTAACGCTCCAGCAGCGCGATGATCTGGGCGATGTGCGGATAGGAAACGTGTTCAAGATGCACGCGCAGGATCATCTTCAGCAGCGTCCGCTCGCCGATCTCCATCTCCTGAAATACGACGATCTCGGTGGGGTCGTTGGTGTAGCCCAGGTCGCCGCCGACCCAGAACTGCCCGCTGCGGGGAGTGAGGTTGAGCAGCATCTCCAGCCGGTCGTGGGCCGCTTCCTCGGTGTCGCAATCGCGTAGCTCGGAATCGGTGATGACGATCTTCTGATACTCCAGCAGATCCTGCCGACAGAGGTTGAACTGCTCGACATTGAAGGCCCCGTAGGAGGGCTTGCCGTGTTCACCGGCCACCTCGTGCTGCCAGCCGGAGCTGTCGCGGCCGCCGTAGAACTCCAGCAGTTCGGCTTCGCGGTCTTCGGTCCACAGGGGATTGAGCCAGGACGGCCAGCGGAACACATGGAACTGATCCGACGAGGTGAGCCGGTAATAGGTGGTGTCGCGCAGGCCGTTGGGCGTGGAGTAGATGCGCAGGGTTCCCCCGGCCTTGAGGCACTGGCGCAGCGCCTTCCAGGCCCGTTCGGTCAGCCAGGCTCCTTCATCGACCCAGACGCGGCCGACATGCAAGGACCGGAAGGCGTCGCCATAGGCCCCGGCCGGGCGGAAATAGAGAACCGAACCGTTGGTGAACTCCAGCCTGAAGTAGGGTTTGCGGTGGATCTTGGGCTTGCCGTACTTGGTCAGGGCAATGCTGTTCATCAGATCCGGGTTGGTGTCGAGCTGGAACTCGATCTCCTCGATGATGGTATCGAGGTGCCCCTGGTGCGGAGCCGCGACGAGGCCCTGGCCGCCTCGGGTGGTGAAGGCGTAATGGAGCGCGTCGGTCGAGAGAACGATGGACTTGCCCACGTCCCGGCCGTCGAGGTGGATGATGTTCTTGGCCGGGCAGCGCAGGTCCTCCACCTGATGCGGCCAATAGTCGCGGCCTGAGCCATCCCGGTTGTAGAGGTAGGCTTGCCCCCACAACACGGGATCGCTCAGGGTCGCCGCAAGTTTGCGCTCCTTGTCGGTTACCGCCATCAGTGCATTCCCGTCCTCAAGGCGCTGCCGAGGATGGTGCCCACCAGTTCCGTCAGGATCTGCTGCACAGCCAGAGTGTTCTTCCTGTCGTGGACAGCCTCCTGAATGTCGATGATGGCCTGGTCCAACTCCGCCCAGGCCCGGTACTGCTGCTGGGCCGCTTCCAGACGGCCGAGGGCGTTCTCGATCCGTCCCGCCGCCAGTTCGGTGCCGATTTCGACCAGGGCCTCACCGGCCTGGCGAACGGCATCGCTGTTTTCCTGAAGGATCTCTTTCATTGGCCTGCCTCCCGGTTCGAGCCGTTGGCCCACTGGTCAAGGGCGTCCACGGCGGTCTGCAGGCGCAGACCGACTCCGGTCAGGCGCTCGGCGTCCGGGTGGCCGACCTCGCGCAGCGCCTTGTTGGCCTCGGTCACGTACTCGGGCGTGTGGCGGTTGACGGTGGCCACCGCCGACTGGATCTGGGCCGGAGGCCGGTAGGTGGCGCAGCCGGTCATGATCCCGGCCAGCGCCAGTGGGATGGTCCATTCGAGGGTCTTCTTCAACATGTTGATCTCCTTTGGGTTATGGGTTTGGGGCACATGCAGAAAGATCTCTGCAAACACTTGATTTCCAACGAAATAGAAGCGTCATTGGATGTGACGCGGGATGGTCCCGCATCCACGAAAACGGAACCGGAGGCAGGCCATGACCTACGACAGAAACCGCCAGCAGGCACTCAAGGCGTACCGAGAAAAGCAGGAGAATATCGCCCGGCTGATCGAGGGCATTCGCGGCAAGCTCGAAGCAGACGCGAAGCAGCCGGACATCACCTGGGCGAGCGTCGGCTCCCTCGGTCACGTCGAGGAACTGCTGCGGGAGCTGGACGAGTTCCTGTCCTGAACACACCGGGCCACCGACAAAGGAGACATCGACATGACCGAATGCACCGTGCATCAAGCCGCCGAGGCTTTCATCGGCCACCTGCGGGAATCCGGAAAGAAAGAGCGGACCCTTTACACCTACCGGAAGGACCTCGATGTAGTGGAGGTCTTCTTTGGGGCGGATCGCCAGCTCACCGAGATCCGGCTTCCCCAGGTCGGCAAGTTCTACAAGTCGGATCTGCTGCTCAAACTCCCCGACGGCAAGGAGCGGGCTGAACGCACCGTCGCCAAGACCGTCCGGGTGTTCCGCATGATGATGGTATGGGCCAGGGAATCGGGGCGCATCGAGGAGCTGCCGCTGCCCAAGAGCACACCCATGGGTCACAGCAGGGTGAAGGAGTCCAGCGATGAGCAACCGAACGGCTGACCTCGACCTGACGGGCGCGACAGAGGCGTTCTGTGCCCGCCTGTCGGCCGAAGGACGCTCCCCGGCGACCATAGCCGCATACCGCCGGGACCTTGCCCTGGTGGCCCGCGTTGCCGATGAGCTGGCCCCGGGCATCATCTGCCGGGCGATCACGGCCGGGCTCCTCGACCGGGCGTTCTCCGCCGGGGCGGTCACCGAGAGCGGGCGCGGCCCACGCTCGGCGGCCTCGCTCCATCGGATGAAGGCGGCGGTGCGGGCCTTTTTCGCCTGGGCCTCCGAGGCTGGCGTGGTCGATGACAATCCGGCCCGGTCCATCCGCATGCATCGGCTGCCGAGAAAGCTGCCGGTGTTCCTGACCACCGCCGAAAAGAAACGACTGCTCAAGGAACTCAAGGGACGGACCGACTTCTCCGCTCTGCGCGACCGCGCCATGATCGAGGTGCTGCTGGGCACCGGGATCAGGCTTGGCGAGCTGGCCGCGCTCGACATGGATGACATCGACCTCGACGCCAAACATCTGCGGGTGCGGGCCAAGGGGAATGTACCGCAGGTCAAGTTCATCAAGACCGACCTCCGCACATTGCTGCGCCGTTACCTGGCCGAGCGCCGCCGACATGGCCGTCCGGAAATGGAAGCCCTGTTCCTGTCGAACCGGGACGGCAGACTCTGCCAGCGGCAGATTGCCAACCGGCTCGCCCACTGGCTGCGGAAGGCCGGGATCGAAAAGGAACTGACGCCGCACGGGCTGCGGCATACCTTCGCCACCCACCTCTACGGCGCGACCAATGACCTGCTCGTGGTGCAGCGGGCCTTGGGGCATCGGGACGTGTCCACCACCCAGATCTACACCCACCTCGTGGACGGCCAGCTCGAGGAAGCCCTCGAACGCCTCTGATCCTTCCGGACCCGACGATGGGAGCGGCCTCGGCTGCTCCTGTTTTCGTTGGGGAAGACAGTATCGAAGACAGTGAATGACAGTGCCCGCAGAAGAACACATCCGCCGATGATGAATGATCATGACGATGGTTCTCGGCCTCCCGGGCGGAGCGGGAAATATCGATTGACCGGAATTTCTCCTTTTCTGTCTGTCGGCCGCACATCGCTATAACTGCTTGGCTTGTGCGCTCCGGGCGCGGAACACACATGGCAATATCTGCTTGGCTTATGTGGGGGCCGCTGCCGAAAAAATGGCTGTTTGCGGGGCCTGGCCGGTTCTGCCTGGGGCTCGACATGCCCATATTTACTTGGGTTGTGTGAGAGAGCCCCGGCGTGAACATGCCAATATCTGCTTGGCTTATGCGGCTCGGCTTATGCGCACACATGCCAATCGGGTATCGAGAGCTGCAGGAAGAAATAGAGGAGTGGAAATGATGATCGGCGGCCGAAGAATGCCGATTCCGAAAGTGCAAGGAACACGTCTTATCCGCAATTCCTGGTGAAGCTGTCTGCCGCAAGTCGCCGTGTGCCGGGGTCATCGGAAAAGCCCTCCATGGTGTTATCCGCAATTCTTTCCGCGTTTCTTGCGGCCGGAGGGTTTCGCGCCCGGGGCGTTGGCGGCCTCGGCCACCTTCTCGAGCAGCGCCGCCGCCCATTCCGCCGGAGAGGTCTGCGGGCCTTTCGGCTCCTCACCCTCGCGGGCGATCTTGGTGGTCTTGAGGTCCTTCATGTGGCAGCGGATCATCCGGTCGAGCTTTTCGGCGGCGTCCGTGTTCCCCTCGATCTGGGCGCGGACCAGCTTCACCGAGTAGACGCCCACCAGCTCCACCTGCAGGAAGTCGCTGGACTTGTTGAACTCGAAGTCCTGGTTGAGGCGGTCGATGATGGCGTCGAACATGACCTTCTCTTCCGGCGTCAGGCAGCGGTCGGCGAAGATGCCGTGACGCAGCCGGTTCTGGTTGCCCTCGGGCGCACCAGGCCCGCGCCGGGGCGGTTCGGTCTTGCCCTCGTTGCGGTGCCAGCGGTCCAGCGTCTCTTTGTCCGGTTTGTTCAGTGCCACGTGGAAATCCTGCCGAATATTGTTTTCCCAAGCCGGGATGCGGGGCGGGAGGCCGATTTAGCCTCCAAACGCGCTCCCGCCGGTTCAGGGGTTACTTACCGGAAGCGGCGCTCAACTGTCGGTCCCGGTCCTGTTTTCGTTCGGCGGCGATGATCTGGTTGACCCGGCGGGTGGTCACACCGGCGAGGTTGGAAATCTCCTGGCTGCTGATCCCCTGCAGATGAAGGGCAAGCACCAGGTCGCGGCGCTCCTGGTAAAACCGGCTCGGTGCCGGGACCCAGAGAATTCCGGTGTAGTGCTTCTGGATCTGCTCGAAGAGTTCCTCGGGCAGGACATCCTTGGCGTTGGCGTAGCGTTTCTTTTTCTTCACGGCTCAATCCTCCACTTTCTTCATCCACGGCTGCGGCACGTCCGGGTTGTAGAACCGCAGCGTGCTGGGACGCCCGGACTTCGGCCCGTGGATAATTTCAATAAAACGCTCGGTGACCTCGCCAATCTCCTGATCGCCATCGACGAAGCAGACCAGGCCGTAGTCCTCGCCGCAGGGAAACCGGAAGCGGCCCTGGTTCTGATAGAGGCGTGCCTCGGACCAGCCCTTGGCCATGGCCTCCTCACGGATGGCGTCGACCTTGGCGACTGCCTGGGAAGTCACCGGCTGCTTACATTTCCAAGCTTGGTTCCCGGGATAAATCCAGTCCTTTCTGGGAACTTCGACGGGTTTCTCCTGGGGCTCGGAACGAAGCGCGGGTGGCCGATAGTTCTTTGGGGAAAAGGACTGCAGGACCTCCTGCAGGCTTTCCTTGCCGAACTCTCGGAGGGCCAGCTCCTGCAGGGCGTTGAATCGCTGCCGCAGCGTGTTCCAGGCATCCTCGGGGAGTTTTCCGGCCTTGTGCGCGGCTTGGGCGGTGACCATGCGGGAACGTAGCCAGGCAAAGTATTCAGGCGACAGACGGCGACACAGCGTGCCGTTGACCTCCCTGTCTTCAGGCCAATCGCGGGCGTCCTCGATCTCGTGAACGATGAGCCCGGTGGAGACATAGATGGCGGGCTGCGGTGGTTGCGGTGGTAATGATGAGATTTCACATCCGGCCGAGGCGTCCTGCCCTCCGGCGGTGTGCTTGATCATGGTTTTCAGAAGGCTCATGGCTTCAGGCTCCAGAAATACGGGTTAATCGCTTTTCCCGTTACTTACCGGAGCCCATGGCCAGGTGACGGAGGACCGACGCTTTCGTTTGTAATCGTTTTTTTAGCGAGAGGCCGTTTTGTAACTGTTTTTTGAGGTCTCTAAACGTTTTTCCAGAAACCGGCTGATCTGCGGTGGATATGTGCGGTGGCTGCGGTGGTCGTGCGGTGGAAGGTTTTCTCGTCCCACCGCAGGGGGGTGCGCGTTGTTTGTTTATTGTTTTTCGATAGTTATGAAGATAGAGAAGATAGAGTGCGGTGGTTGCGGTGGTATTTGGGGAATGTCTCTCACGCTGGGCCGGAATTTATCTTGTGGGAGCCGACGAATCGGTGAGTCGAAAAATATTTCAGCCCATAGGGGGTGACACCTCTGGATTTACCACCGCATCCACCGCAAAGGGCATGAAAGCCTTGTCTGGCAAGGGTTTGGCGTGCGGTGGTCATCCACCGCAAGGGACAGCGGTGTTCACCGCACCACCGCAAAAGAAAAGGACGCCCGAGAGCGTCCTGGATGGTTGGGGATCGAACTGGTGGGGTTCAGACCTGGAGAATGTTTTCGACCAGCTTGTAAACCGTGGTGCCGCCAAGGGCGCGTGGCCAGTCGGCGCAGGGCGGATTGTCGCGCAGTCTGGCGCGGCGGATGGCTTCATCGATCCGGTCGCGGGTGATCTTGCGTGCGTCGATCCCCTTGTCGTAACCGGGAAGGTGCCGCTTCAGCCGGTCGCCGCAATCCCGTGACGATGCGATGCCGGTGCCATCCTCGAAGTGGAGCAGCAGCCAGTATTCGAACTTGGGATTGCTCAGGGCGAAGCCGTAATTGTCGCGTGCCTGAGCCCAGGCATGAAGCTGGTCCAACTGTTCGTCGGTCCACTGATCCTTGTCCACCACGATCCAGGCCTCGTCGGAGGATCTCAGCTCCTCCTGGCGGAGATGATCTTCCATCCGCTTCAGTACCTGCGGCGGGGAGCTATCGTGGCTGCCTTTGAGACAGTTCACCCGGATCACCGATTGCTGGTCATTGAAGATGGCGAAATACTGCGGCTCGGTCTTAACGCCTTCCACCGCGATCACGAACAGCTTGCGGTAGCGACGCTCGCCGAGGGGTCTCTGGAATCTGCGTCTCTTCGGCGGCATCAGTCATCCCCCTCACTTTCTTCGGTGAGGCAGGGATTGGTCAAAGCGCCTCCCAAGAGAATCCGGGGAATTCCACCCAGTCGTCCCTGCAGGTAGCTCTTACGGATATCCTTGTCGTATCGGACATCCTTGTACTCGCTGAAGGAGAGCAGGTTCGAAGCTCCGGTGGCATCTCTTTCGGCGACCCACATCTCGTCACGGCGCAGGAGTTGCTGATCCATGAGCAGCACGTCATGGGTGGTCAGCAGCAACTGCGTTCTGGTTTCCGTGGAGCAGTTGGCCAGGTACGCTTCGAGCAATCTGCGTGTCAGCAGCGTGTGCAGGCTGCGGTCGACCTCGTCGATCACGTAGACCTTCTTCGAGACCTGGGCCGAGAGCTCAAGAAACGCGGGCAGCAGATCGATCACCCGCTGCGAGCCGTCCGACTCCTGACGGATCTCGAACTTGGCTTCCGTGCCATCCGCTTTCGGATGATAGGTCACCAGCTTCTTGGCGATCAGCTCGCCACCTTTGCGGGTCACCACGAACCGTTCGTTGATCGGCTCGGTCAGCAGACGAACGGTCATGCCTTCCTTCACGTCTTCCTGCAGCTTGGTCTTCAGCGGCTCGGGCAATGGAATATTCTCGAACGGAATCTCCTCGCCACCGAGGTGCGCGATGCCGGTGTCGAGCTGCGGCAGCATCTCGTTCATGGTGGAGTAAAGCGGATGCCCCTCGTCGAGGAATTGCTCGAAAGGTTCGAAGCGGGAATCGGGCGCGACCAGCTCGAGCGTGTCCTTGAACCAGTCGTAGACCGGCCGGAAATTGTCGACCTTCTGGGAGACCGAGTTGGTCAGGAAGAGTTGGTTGTCCCGGGTGCCCTTGAAAGCGAACTGGAGGAACTGGTCCTTGGCCAGGGACTCATCGAAGTTGGGCTCTCCGTCCCGACGGTGGTAGAGCACCTTTTCGCTGGTACTGGTGATGGCCACCAGCTTCTCTTCCAAAATCGCCTTGCGGGTCACCGCGAAGCTGAACTCGTAAATGATCTCGTCGATCAGTAGCTCGAAGCCAAACCGTGACGGCTGGTCGGCCACCTTGGCGTCCAGCCGGAACGGCTCGACAGGAATCAGGCTGTCGGGCTGGGTGCCTTTGACGACCAGCGCCTTGGCGAAACTCAGGGCCTTGAAAAAGTTGGTCTTGCCCGACGCGTTGCCACCATAAATTGCCGCAACCGGAAGAACTCTCGTCTGGTACTTGCCGAGCTTGGGAACCCTGTCTCCATGCTGGCGCTCCCTGCTGGCGACCATCGAAAATGTGACCTGGTTGCGGAAGGACATCCAGTTTTCGAGTGAGAAACTGACTATCATCTTACCGCCTCCTAAAGTGAAAAATTCGCTTTATCATGCCTTTAATATAGGCATAGGCGGCCGGAAAGTCAATCTAAAAGAGAAAATATCTCGTTAAACACCTTTGCTACTGATCCGGTACTCGAAGTTCTTGGTGTGGGCGTTGCGCTGCCGGACGATGTCAAACCCGGCATCCCGGATGACGTCCAGGTCGTTGCTGATACGCCGACCGAGCTGGGCGGGCTTCTTGTATTCGAACTCGAGGTTGAATTCCCGGCCGACCCTGCGCAGCGCCGCGAGCAGCCGTCCCGCCGACACCGGTTCCATGGTGTTCTCGTTCTCGAACCGCACCTGGTAACGCTCGATGAACCCCACCACGTGGTTTGCCCGGTCGTCCTCGCCGTAGCGAGCCTTCTCGTCCAGCTCCACCGCGTTCCGATAAGCGTGGAAGAGCGACGCCAGCGCCGTGGCGATGGGGTTCGACTCTCGCGCCATCTCCTGGCTGGTATCGTTGATGGAATGGATCTGCTCGATGAACAGCGGGCTCAGATCCTCAAGTCCGGTAGTCACCTCGTGTTCCTCGGACCCGGCCAGCATCATCAGGTACATCAGGCTCAGATAGTCGTTGCACCGGCGCTTGCCATGGGTCGGCATGGTTCGGTGCAGCAGGCGCATGACCTGTTTCTGGGCTCCGTCCCGGATCATCGCCAGCACATGGCTGGTCCGCTTCATGATGGCCGAGATGATCAGGTCCCGGTTTTGCTGGATGGCGGAGATGACCTCCGATTCCAGAAAGCAGTCGCTGGCCTGGTTGGCGAGGTCGAAGTTGATGACGAAGGACCTCGAAAGGATCTCCGAAAGCTCCCCGCACAGCGGCTCAATGCCGGTGGTGTTCAGCAGGCATTTGGTCCGCTCGGTGATGGTCTCGCTGTCGGTGCCGCTCTTCCGTTTCTCCTTGGCGATGCCTGTGATGCTGGTCAGCATGAAAGTGGTCAGATCCTCGGTCATCTGCTTGACCTCGATGTTGTCGAGGACGATGAGCGGGTTCTGCGAGCCATCGGTGTAGTTCGCCGCGTCGGTTGCCTTCTTGTGCTGGGGCTCGCCGAAAAGCAGCGTCGACGTGATCTTGCTGGCGGTGGTCTTGCCCGATCCGGCCGAGCCCTCGAAGCGGGTCATGGGCCGCGTTCCGGCAAAGTCGATCAGCAGGAAGCAGGAGAGCCAGGAAAGGATGAGAAAGCGATCCCCCTGCGGACAGGTCATGTTGCCCACCAGCAGATCGACCAGGAGCCGGTCCGCCTCTTCGAGGTCGGCGTCGGGCAGGAATTTCAGCGGCTTCATCTTCCGCGAGCCGTCCAGGATGATGCCGTCCTCGTTGCCGCCGTTCTTCATGATCTGAATCTCGTCCGGGGTGATCTTGGCGATTTCGTGCTCCGGATTGTTCAGATTGAAATAGACGGTGTAGGAAGCCACATCGGTGTGCAGCCAGGAAAAATGGTCGCGCACCTGGCCACGGATCATGGCCAGACTGGGCAGTACCTCGAAAAATGTCCGTCCGCCGCCCGTGGTCGGCACCATGCCCGTGTGCTTGTAAAGCATGGCCGCGTAATGGCGCTTGCGGCCTCGGTCCGGCGAATCCATCCAGTAGATGGCGTTGTCGAAATACATGAAAGGCTCGCCCTGCAGGGTGTGAAAGAACTGGGCACCGTTGGCGGTGAACCAGTCGTAAGCGGCCTCGGCGGCCAGGGTGTAGTCGGGAGCGCCGTTCTCCAGTTCCGTGTCGATCAGCACCTCGTCGACCCTGGCGCGGCACGATCCGGGCATCGCGCCGGACATCCGCTTGGCCTTCTTCTTTTCGTTGCGGAACTCGACCTTGCGGTCCTTCTGGATGGCGCGGATCTGCTCTTTGAGGGTGGCCATCGAAACGCCACCACCGATGCGCTCCTGCACCAGCTTCAGCAGACGGGCCTGTTCCAGGGGAGACTGCTCGGAGATCTCCCCCAGGATCGGTTCGAGCAAGCGGTTGCGTTCCTCTTCCTCAGCGCCCTCGGGAAGCGAGCGCACGCCGAACTCGATGGGCGTGCTGGCTTCGGCGAGCAGACGTTCGAAATCCTCCCGGGTATGCCCGGCGGCAATGTAATCGTTGACGTCGATCTTGGCGGTGGCGAGAAGCGCCTCGGCCGCCTGAATCTCTTCGGCGGGCCGTCCCGCCAGCAGCTTGGCCAGCTCCTTCGGCCCCACGCTCGCCGTCAGGCCGAAACGTTCGGTCAGCTCCTGCCGGGCTGAGATCTGTGTCTCCGACAAGGGCAGCGTCACCAGGCGGGTGTCGATCTTGTGTTCGGCCAGGGTGCGGGCGGTTTGCAGCGCCCCTTTGAGACCGGCCTGGGAGAGTTCGTTGTCCTGGCAGATGTAGACGGTTTCGACGCCGCGCAGCTTGGGGATCAGACGCTCCCAATCGGCGGCCCGGATGCGGACGGTGACCGGCGATACGGTGGGCAGGCCCAGTTGCATCAGCGCCAGGCAATCGGTCACCCCCTCGGTGATGATCACCTTGCCGGGCCTGGCCAGCAGGCAGTCCTCGTTGAACAGCAGCGCGTTGTTGATGAAGTCGGCGACGTAGGGCCGCTGGTGTTCGTCGTGAACCGGCAGCTTTTTGTATTTCCCTTGCTCCCAGCCCACGTCCGGGGTCCACGGCGTCTTGCGGCCGATCATGAACACCACCCTGCCACGGCTCCAGTACGGAAAGACGATCCGGCGCTCGAAGAATGGCGTCAGGCCATCCTGACTGGTGGGCCGGAAAGCGCCGGTGGCGGCGAGCTCCCGCTTGGAGAAACCGTCTTCGCCCCCGGTCAGTTGGGCGACCGCGCCGGACGCGTTGTCCGCGTAGCCGATCAGGAGATCGTCGATGGTCTCCTCGCTCAGGGCGTATTTGGATTTCAGCCAGTCGAGGACCTCCGGCGACTCCTTGAGTCTGGCGTGGTAAAGCCTGGCCAGGGCGGTCAACGCGTCCTTGACCCGCAATTCGAAGGCGCGGTCGGACTCTGTCTGGGCCAGACGCTCCTGGCTCAGGCCATAGCGCGACAGCGGCGGCAAGCCCGCCTTCTTGGCGAGATAGTCCCGGGCCTGGCGGTGGCTGTCCGGCATCGGACCGGATTGCCCGGCGGTGACCGAGCCCGTCTGAATGAACTCCACGAACTGCAGCACATCGCCGCCGACTCCGCAGCCGAAGCAGTACCAGCCCTGTTTGTCGAGCATCACGTGCAGCGACAGGCGCGACTGGCTCTGATGGTTGGGGCAGTCGCACATCAAGCGCTGGCCGGTCTCCTGGGTGATCCGTCCCGGCAGGAGTTCCCGGGCCACGTCACCGATGTCCATCTCGGTGACGAGCCGGTAATACTCCCTGACGTTATCCGTTCCGCCCATGCTCATTCGGCCTCCGCGACACGGGCGAAATCGGCATCCGCGTGCTGGGCGGCGTCCAGAAACAGGGGCAGAAAGGTCCGGCGGTCATCCACCTGGCAACGCTTGGCGCAGTTCTGGATGCCCCAATGGTCACCCAGGACAATGGCGGTGCGCCGGGCGCGGGTCACTCCGGTGTAGAGCAGATTGCGGTGGTGCATGAAGGAATGCGCCTTGTGGACCACCACCACGGCGCAAGGGAACTCGGAGCCCTGGGTTTTGTGGATGGTGAGCGCATAGGCGAGCTGCAGATCCTGCAGGTCGGGCGACCCTTTCTCCAGTTCCACCGGCATGCCGTCGAAGTCGATGACCAGGGTGCCGTTCGCGAGGACATCGACCACATAGCCGATGGCACCGTTCATCACGTTCAGGTCGTAATTGTTCCGGGTCTGGATGACCTTGTCGTGCTTGAGAAACGGGGCGCGGCGGCCCATGGCGACCGGCGGCACCTCGGTGTTCCAGAGCTTGCGCTGGATGAGCCGCTGCAGTTCCTCGTTCAATTCCTTGGTGCCGAGCGGCCCCTTGTGGGTCGGCGTCAGCACCTGCACGTCCTTGATGATGTCGAAACCCAGGGCATCGAGCCGCTCCTGAAACAACTCCAGCAGGAACGAGCGTGCCGCCATCGGGTCGGTGAACTGATCCACCAGATACCAATCCCGGCATCCGCCCACCGACGCCTCGCTGGTCTTGCGCACCTCGCCCTTGAGAACGGCGGTGCAGTTCTCCTTGAGGACGCCAGCCTGACGCACGACCTTGTCGAGGATGACCGTGGGGATGGCGCGTGTCTGGATCAGATCGCGCAGGATGTTCCCTGGTCCCACCGGCGGAAGCTGGTTGTGGTCCCCGACCAGCAGCACTGTGGTCCGCGACAGATCGACCGCCTCGAACAGGTGCCAAGCCAACGGCACATCGACCATCGAAAACTCGTCGACCACCAGGACATCGGCATCGATGGGGTTCTCCTTGCTGCGCGAGAAACCCTTGCCGTCATAGCCGAGCAGACGGTGGATGGTGGTGCCGCTGCGACCGCTGACTTCCTCCAGGCGCTTGGCCGCCTTGCCGGTCGGCGCGGCGAGCACGACCTCCAGATCGCTCTCCTCGCAGATGGTGTTGATGACCGAAATGGTGTAGCTCTTGCCCGAACCGGCTCCACCCGAAATCAGGCTGATGCTGTGCTGGAGGGCCGAGCGCACCGCTTCGAGCTGCTTCTCGTTCAGCGTTGATGCGCAGCGCCGAATCAGGGCATCGCGTTTCTTGACGGACTGGAAATGCGGGTTGGGTGTTTCGGATTGGCCGAACAACGAGGCCAGCTCCCGCTCCATGCGGACGATCTCCGGCAGAGCGACCACGAAACGTCCGCCGTGGGAATCGCAGGAAAGCGCCTGTTCTTCGATGAACGCGTCGAGGGCGCTCTCGACACGGACCCGGCTGTCCAGGGCATCCATGACGAGCAGCAGATTGGCCTGATCCACCAGATCCTCGTATTCGATCCAGCAGTGACCATTGTCCAGGGCTTCACGGACGCAGAAATTCAACCCGGCGCGGATACGAGGGGTGTGGTCCTTGGGGGTACCCAGCTTGCGGGCGATCTTGTCGACCTTCTTGAAGCCGAATCCCCGGATCTCCCGAATGAGGATATACGGGTCTTCCTTCAGAATATCGAGGCAGTTGCCGCCCAGTCTTTCGGCCAGAGTGGTGACCTGATGATGGGTCAGTCCGAATGCCGACAACCAGGCCATGACGGCGTTGACGCTGCGGTTCTTCAACCATTCGTCACGCAGCCGCCGGGCAGCATCCAAGGGCAGCCGGGCTTTGAGCGCGATGCGCTCGGGGTCATTCAGAAGGGTTTCTTCAAAGGCGTCGCCGAAACTCTCGACGATCAATCTGGCCTTGGCCGGACCAATGCCCTTGATCTCCGGATGGTTGGCCAGATAGTGGATCAGCCCCTCCGGATCGAGTTCTAGGTCGTGCTCCATCCCGTCGACCTTGAACTGACGGCCGTATTTGGGATGGGTGGCCCACGACCCGAGCAGGACCACAGGCTGATTTTCCCGGGCGAACAAATTGCCCGCGAACTGGACTTCCTCACCGGTCGGGGTGAGCAGTCGGCCTGCGGAGAACTTGGGTCCGGCATAGTAAACGCGCTCTATTCTTCCCCGGAGTCGCGCCGGGTTACTCTCATTTCTTTTTGGCATCTCGCGATCCTCCGGTGAAAACGTGTCAGGTACTCCTCGACAAAACGGCAGGCGGCCTGCCGGTCCGAGCAGAAGTAGACGGGGACACCGAAGTCGACGACGATGGAGGCGACCGTTCCGATCAGCGCATGCGGGTGGGCATCGCTGCGGTAGCGGCCATCGACCAGATCGCGAAAGTTGCATTCGACAACCACGCAGGCGGATTCGTAAGCTGAGAGCTTTTCCAACTCGCGGTGAAACCGCTTTCGCCCCCGGATGACGGTGGAGACGAAATCCGTCAGGGATTTACGCTCCACCGCCACCCGTTCCTCGAGGCCGACCAGTGAGTAATCACCGGCGGGCAGCGCCTTGCGAACCGCCGAAACCTTGTCGCTATCGAAGCTGTAGGGCTCCTGTTCGCGGGTGTCGACGACAACGGTGATCCGGTCCATCATCAGAACGGCATCATGTCGTCCATCGCCGCGCCGGGAGCCCCGGCATCGTCGGCCATGACAATGCGACGGTTGAAGTAGATGTTCTCGTTTTCACCGCGAGTGCGCTTGGTCACCTCCAGCTTGATGTTGAGAAGCTGCTCGAGGTGGCCCGGCAGGTCGGAGAGCTTCTGAAGCTGCAGCCCGCAGGTGTAGAGGTCCTGCTTGAGCCACTTGATGTTCTCGTTGCTGGCCATGACGTTGTTGCGCCAGAGCAGACGGCCCTTGAGGGTCGGCGCGAGAATGCGCAGGGTCCACTTGAGCATGGGATTGCCCGAGGTCTGGGCGCGAGTCAGTTCGACCCGGTCAACGTTGACCTGATACTTGCCGTCGGGAACGGCTTCGAACTCACGCTCCTCGACTTCGGCGGTTTCGAAGGCGTCGTCGAACTGCGCCAGGTCGAGGTTGCTGTTGGATTGGTTTTCGTAGTGTTCCATGGTCGGATCTCCTTACTGTTGGGGTTTCGCCGCCGCACTCGCGGTCGGCTCCGGCTTCGGCCGGGCGGCACTCGCCGCAGCTCCGGCTGCCGTGTTGTTGAACGCTTTCATGAAGCTCGGAAAATCGAGGGGGATGATTTCGGGGAGTCGGCCGGTGCGGTCACCGGCGTCGTAATTGGGACTGGGTTTGGTGCGCATCACGCGCTGCCAGACCGGCTTGCCGTCTTCGCCGGTTTTCATGTCCAGGTCGCAGAACAGGATCAGGTCCACCAGACCGGTGACCAGCTTCCGCGCCTTCTCCGGTAGCGTCGGCACGATGCGGGTGTGTTTGCCGGTCCGGGTCTCGATGTCCCGCTCCTGGGAGTGGGAGATCAGGATCAGCCCATAGGGCAGGAAGGCGAGCTTGTTGATGACGCGCTGGAACTCGTTGTTGATCAGCGCGTAGCCCTTGCCGTAGCCCAGGTCGGATTCGTGCTCGATCTTGAATTTCTTGCAGACGTAGTCCGAGCACATCTTGTAGGCGTTATCCACCGTGTCGACGACAATGGTCTTGAACTCGTGCTTGCCCTCGGCGATTTCGGCGCAGGCCTGCAGAAGGTCGTCCCAGCAGGTGATCGGGGTCTGGAACACCTCCAGGGCGTTCAGGCCCGGCTCGGTCGCGAGGAACAGTGCGTCATCGGCCTTGGAGCACCAGGTGCTCTTGCCGATCTTGCTCGGGCCGTACACCAGGGCGGTGAGGTCCGAGAGCGTGTGTTTGGGTTTGCTTTTGGTCTTGGGAAGCATGGCTTCGTCTCCTTATGGTTGGGATTTCAAAACACCGGAGCGGCGTCTTCACCGGCTCCGTCCCGCAGCTCTTCGTGCGGGGCGATCCGTTGGAAATGGTTTTCGATGACGTTGGGGTTGCCGCCCGAGCGGCAGAGCTGGAAGTAGGCGCAGGGCCTTCCGTACTGGAAGCAGTAGCTGGTGTTGCGGTAGAAGGTGTCGCGCCGACGGGCGTCGAGCATGGCCTTGGAGAGTTCCCACAGCTCCGCCCGCAGCTCCTCGAACTGGTCGCGGGAGATGTAGAGCACCTCGCGATGGAACATGCCCGGCTCGAGGTACTTCTCCTGGAGCCGTTGCTGGAAGGTGTCGTCGTCCTCCGGAAGCTTGCGCTTGGCGCTGCTCTTGCCGGTTTTCGACTTGGCGATCAGCTCCGCCCGGCGGGCCTCGAATCCGGCTTCGGTTTCACCCTTGCCCTGGCGCAGCTTGGCCTTGACCAGGACGTTGTAGATGATGCCGCTGACCGTGATGCCGAGGGTCTGCTCCAGGTACCAGGCGTAGAGGATGATCTGGAAATCGGTCCACAGCCGCTCCAGGTAGCTGGCGTCGATCTGCGAGGCGGTTTTATGTTCCAGCAGGAAATACTGGCCATCCTGAAGGACGATGCCGTCCACCTTCCCGGCGAGAATGAAACTGCGCGAGGTCGCCCCGGTCGCCGGGTTGACGATGGGACCTTCGAAGGTTTTCTCGAGCGCGACGACCTCGAACGCTTCGGCCGGGTAGTGTTTCGCATAGGCGCTCATCATGGCCCGGGCGAGATGCCAGTCGGCCTGTTGATGGTCGTCCTGCGCCCGGTTCGGATAGGTCCGGTCGATGTGGTCGAGGACCTTGGCCAGATCCCGCTCGCCGTGCCAGCACTCCAGGCAGTCGTGAATGACCGAGCCGAAGGCCAGATTGGGATCGCGCTCGAGTGGCACCAGCTCGTCGATGTAGCGCCACTTGCAGGCCATGCGGCAGTTGCGGAACAGCCGCCACATGGAATAGGTGGTGGTCATCAGCTCGCTCATACCGCCACCCCCGCTTCGGCGGCGGGCGCTGCCCGATGCTTGGAGGCACAGGCGCAACCCGACGGCTGGGATCGTTCGATCAGGACCGAGCGTTCGCCGTACTCCTTGGTGGCGAAGCCGGTGAAGATGCGGGCGAGGTCGCTGCCGACATCGGTGGAGGCGTCGATCACGCAGGTGCGTCGGGCCGTGTCCAGATTGAACCGGCTCTCCATCCGCACACGGGAGCGGCCATGCAGGCTTTCGACGGCCAGCATCGCCAGCATGAAAGTGTCTTCCAGTTCCTGGGCCGGGACCGACTCGTCAAAACGGTACTTGTAGGTGTCGTGAGTCATGGTTGAACTCCTCTTTTGTTCAGGTTCTGATTTCCGAGGCCCCGGATAGCCGCACCATGCGGCACGGTGCTTACTTACCGGAGGCGGAGCCGATGCGTCGGAGATCACAGGTAGTCCTCGAGCCCGGCCTCGCGGAACGCGTCCCGGAGCTTGCTCAGCCGGTCGTAGAGGGTGGTTCTGGGAATGCCCATCTCCCGGGCGACTTCGGCCATGGTGCTGTCGTGCAGGCGCAAGCACAGATCCCGGAGCTCTTCCGGCAGCGAGGCGATGGCCCGGTCGAGATCCATGCGGATCTCATGGGCGAGACGCTCCCTTGTTTCACGGGTGCCGCCCCCTAGAGAGCCTTCGCTATCCAGGAATTCGATCCGCTCGGTGGTGTCGCCCTCACCGTTGTCGATTGGTTCGTTGAGTGAGGTTTGACACAGCCGCCAGTCCCGGCATTGGGCGAACCGGGCCTCCAGAATGGTGGAGATGTGACGTTCGACGATCCGGGCCATGAAGGTGGTCTTCTTGGCCTTGGCGGGATTGAAATGCCGCATCCGCTGCAGCAGATCGATCATCAGTTCCTGTTCGAGGTCGGGTCTGTCGTCCTCGGTGAATCCGGCCTTGCCTACGAGTTGACGTGCTTTGTGCCGAATGAGGTCGGCGGCATACTTGTCGATGCCGTCGTAAGAATTCTGAGAAACCATCGGGGCCTCCTCGGAGCGAGGAGGAGGTCCGCGTGGGTGTCGGCACGGGCCAGATCACAGGACAAAGCTGTCGCGTGGGCGAAGGGGTCGCAGGTACGCCGCCAATTGCCGTATTCGGCTCGGCGACACCCACAACAGCCTCCGCCATGCGTCCAGCTTGTTGTCCAGTGTCTAAGGGTTCAGGTCGTTACGTGTTCAGGCTGTCCGTTCCTCGATGCGCATCAGGAACGGCAGACCGTGCTTGATCTCGAGCAGGCAGACTTTTCCGCTGCCCATCTGCGCGAGGTGCTCCAGCAGCGCCACGACCTCTTGCTTGAGAATGAAGTCATCCTGGTCGCGCTCGGGCCGGGGACCGCTCTGTCCGCCCAGCTTGATCTCGCGCTCGATGACCGTGTCAGGGGTGAGTTCCGGCTCGCCGTCGCGGACCGGAATGTTGGTGATGCGGCCGAAGTTGATGTCCTGCATCAACTCGATGAGTCGCCGCTTCGGTGGGGTGAGGTGTGCTTTGTTGACTTGTGCCACTGCCAGTCTCCTTGTTCGGAAGTTCTGGCACGCCCGGTGGCCAACCCTGTGCTGACCAATAAAAAACGCCGGATCGCGCCTTCATTGGGGAAGGCGCTACATCCGGCGTCGCAATGGCTACATTTGGCGTAGCGGAAATTTTTTTTAGTTTTTTCTTCCTGGGTGGTCCCGGGTCATTCGTTGACTATGGGGCGGACCTCCCAAACGATCTCCTCCTCGGTCCGGTAGACCGGCTCGTTGCCGCACTTGATGGACTCCTTCAGGTGGGCGGCCAGCGGCTTGTCGTACTTTTCCAGGTATTCAATGGCCCGATTCACAGCGATCCGGAAAGCGTCACGGATATTTTTGCGCTTGTCTTTAGACGTCCGAAGCTTGCCGCCCAGGCCGACGGCTTCGTTGATCGCGGCGATGACCTTCGTCATTTCATCTTCAAGCCGCTTAATTTCGGCCGTATTGTTGGTAGCCCGAGCTTCCTCGATCTCTTGAAAAAGTTCATGAGCAGCCTCCCGGTACTCCTCGACAGCTCTTCGGTCGGCAACGAAACCCGCATTACCCAGCGGTAACCCCTGGGTGACCTGAAAGCCTTCGTCGGTTTCATTGGAGTTAAGGACTGCGTTGCAGCTATCGATAGCGAAGCCGCAGACGATCTCGTAGACTGAGGTTTCCTTGTTCGGCCTTGCCAGGAGGAAATTGATGTACTCAGCGCCTTTATCGACACCCGTTACGAGCACTTCGGCGTTGCCATTAAAGCGTGCAGCCCAGACGCCGCCGCGCTCCCTGAAGTAGTTGTCCGGCTGCTTGATCTCAACCGGGATAGCAGGGACCGAGATCACCGAACCGGATTCGTACACCGTTCTCAACAGACAGTCTCCGGGCAATGTCCGTTGGCGAATGGCCGTGATGTTTCGGGCGACCATGGTGTCCATCGCGTCGCAAACCTCCTTGGCGTGACGCTTGTAAAGGTCATACACCTTTTGGGCCACGCTTCCGGGGTTCCCATTCAGGTAGCGGAAGACCCGGCTTACCTCGCTGAACCGGGCGATAAACTGGGTGATGTTATCCTGATCACGGACCTGGTTGGCACGCTCCAGGTAGGCGGCCGTCATGATCTTGTCTTCATCCTTGCTTCTGCTTTGGGTGAAGATATCGGCTTTATAGGCTTCCACCGGGTCGTACTGATCGGCCTTTGCCGCAAGCATGGCAAAACGCCTGTCGATACACTGCGAACACGTTCCACAGTGGGTATGGTGATTGGTCATCTCCCAGGTGTGTGTGCAGGTGGTCGACACCGCGATCATGTCCTGACATTCGGCCTTGGTGATCACCTCGATGACATCTGCCTTAGTTTTCCAGATGTAGGGATTCTCAATCGTGAACGGCTCGCCAGCCACCAGGCTGATGATTTCCTGAAAACCTCGAATCACCCTGGGATGGGTGGTTCGAGTTGCCCGCCCGCCGACTACCTGGGCGCAGACCGGCAGATTCAGACTGATGACGCCGTTTTCGTAGAATCGGACGCTCTTCAGGTTCAGCATCCGCGCAATGGTCGCCCCGATGGATACATAGAGAAAGGAGCGGCTCCGTTGGGTGTACTCTTTGTTGAGCTTCTTGTTCTTGTTGACGCGAACGCCGATGTGGAGGGGATCGTTTTCGCCAGCCTTGTCGGCAATCATCTTTTCCAGCCGACGGTGGCGCTTGTTGAGCTTCGGGGTCGGCTTGTGGGTTACCAGAACGACCCGTCGTTTTTCATTCAGTACCTCGTCAATGGCTCCCGCCAGTGAGTCCAGGCCGCCCGAAAACATCACCACCTGTTCCGGAAAACCGTGAAGACGTCCGTCATCGTTGAAGTCCAGGTAGCCTTGGAACGCCTGTGCCTCTGTCAGTTTGGTGAACTCGAAGTGGTAGTTGTCGTCGGACAGGAAACCAAGCGTTGAGCACAGCGCCTGCCGAATCTCTTTCCCGTTCCAGAAATCCGGGGTCCGTACCGGGATGATGAAGTGCAGATCTCTACGCCAGCCGTGCCCGAAGGAATCGACGTCATCGGCTCCCCGTGGAATGGCCTGGTCGGCACAGTACACATAGGTGGCGATCTCAAGCAGATCCTGGAAAACATCCGGCACATTTCTGACAATTTTTGTATGAATGTCTTCGATGCGCAGGGTGATCTTGTCCGGCCCGTCGTTGCCCCAAAGGCGCAGACGCAGATCCCGGTCAGGGTTTTCCTTAATCCCATCGGTCGGTGCGTTTCCGCAGATGATGTAACGCTTATCTTGCATCGGCTCGCGCTCCTTCTTTTAGCTCGTCCTTCATCTTTTTCAGCGCATAGGAGGCGAAGCCATTGGAAGACTCCCTGGAGATGTCACCACCTTCTTCGTATCTGTGCTTTGAAAACCAGTCTGCTGAAAACTGCTCGACGATCAGGGACGCCTCTTTGCAGTGTGTGTTCAGGGCGTTCTCGAATTGTCCCATTTCATTCATGGTGGCAAAGCGCTGGCCCTCGCCAAGATGGGTCGCCAGCGTTTTTGACAGGAAGTAGTTCATGCTCTCGTTGGTCAGCTTGGAGAAGAAAGTCCGCGACAGCTCTCCGAACTCCCGCTTTTTTCCGAGCGCTGCCAGTGCGGCCCGAACATCATCTGGCCCGGGGGCGAATAGAGACGGCAGCTTTGGCGAGATGTGCTCTACCAAGGCTCCAACCAATGCCCGCTGAGACATTTCACCGAGGTCGGATCGGCCACCGTTGGACTCCAATTTATTATCCAAGGCCTCGGAGACAGCGGCGGCAAGATCGGGAAGGGATGTATCCTGCGGCAGGTTGACGCCAAGGGATTGGAGATGCTCGCCGAAGTTCTCTTTTTTCGCGGCAATGGCGAGCTGGGTCATCAACCAGACCGCCTCGGTGAACCCTTCATCGTTGAGCACGAAGGTGAAGGCCTTGTCGGCCGCTCGTATTGTGGCGTTTGCGATTTGGGACACGTCGGCACCGGCCGTGATCAAGCCGACCACCTCTTTCCATGCCCTCGACCTTGGAAGGCTTCCAAGTCTGACGTGCCCCATGTCGATCTCCTTATTGTTCGCGACCCAGCATCGTTATTCGGGCCTCCTGATGACGACGATGCTTCGGGCCTTACGAGCCTCTTTCTTCAGATAGCCTTTCCGTACCAGTTGAGCGATCTGCTCGTGGGCGCTCGCGTGGCTGATACCAAGGACTTCCGACAATTCTTTCACCGTTGGCGGCAACCCCTTTTCATCGATGATTTGGCAAATGACCCTCAGCGTGTTGGCTTGTGGGTCGGTTATTTCCGAGACCTTTTTCTTTCCCATGGCGATTGCTCCGTGTCGTAGCCACTGAGCGGATTAAGCCCAATTTATGACCACAAAATATACGACCTGATGAACATCAGGTCAATCAAAAAAAACAGGACTTCTCGTCTGATTCCGTCATCTTGCACGTCCCTCCGGTAGGTAACGAACGCAAGTCCGGTTCAAGCCGGGCACAACCAGATAACCGACCAGAGGCGGAGCTGAGGCGGTTGTGGGTGCCATCGAACGCGCATCCCGACCGCCACCGTTTTCTGGCATCCACACCATCCAGCCCCCCGGTCCCACCGGAGGTGTTCGATGTTGGATGTACAAGAAATGAATGATTGGCCGGGGACGGATGACCTTGGCGAAAACGGCAAGCCCGGCCGCCTGTCGGGTGAGGCGAGGCTCCAGTCAGCCGCCTCCATTCTGGCCACGGCGATCCTGCGCCGAAAGGAAAAAAACGCATGTGTGGGCAATGAGTTAGATGTTTTCGAAGATTCTTCCCCTGTGCTCGGAGAAGGACTTGATTCATTGCCGGAACAGAGCATTCATTCATGACAACTCGTCCGGAAACCAAAATAAGGAGTTGAAAATGAATGAGTTACAGAACGCCGCCACCGGCGGCAAGAACCAGGACCGAACCCGAAACTCGGTCCTTCGGCAGATGGCTCTGCTGCAATCTATGTCCCTGGAGCAACTCCGGGGAAAATGGCTCGACCTCTACGGTGAAGAGCCGCCCCAGTACAAGAAGCAATTCCTCATCAAGAGGCTGGCCTATCGCATCCAGGAGCTTTTCTACGGCGGGCTGTCCGAGCAGGCCAAGGTCCATCTCCAGCAGGCAGCCAAGGAGGACCCGGTCGCCACTGTCAATCGACGCATCCCAGAGGAACGGAAATCGAACGAGGCGATCCTGCCTGGAACCAGACTGGTGCGGGTCTGGAACGACCGGCGCTATGAAGTGACTGTCCTTGCCGATGGCTATGAGTTCGAAGGTCGCACCTTCCGGTCGCTCAGCGCGGTGGCCAGGGAGATCACCGGGACGCGCTGGAACGGCAAGGTCTTTTTCGGACTGAAGAAGGTTTACGGCAGAAAAGCCGAGGGAGGGTCGGATGCTTGATAACAGCAATGTCGCGCCGGGAAAGAACAAGACCCTGCGCTGTGCCATCTACACCCGCAAGAGTCATGAGGAAGGGCTCGAACAGGAGTTCAACTCGTTGGATGCCCAACGGGAGTCGGCGGAACACTATATCGAGAGTCAGCGGATGCGGGGCTGGACGGCCCTGCCGGATCGCTACGACGATGGTGGTTTCTCGGGTGGGAACATGGAGCGCCCGGGGCTGCGCCGCCTGCTGGCGGACATCGACGCCGGGAAGATTGATGTGATCGTGGTCTACAAGGTCGACCGGCTGTCCCGCTCGCTGCTGGACTTCATGAAGATGATCGACCTCTTCAACGAAAAGGGCGTCAGCTTCGTTTCGGTCACCCAGCACTTCAGCACCACCGACCCCACCGGCCGAATGTTTCTCGGCATCCTGATCACCTTCGCCCAGTACGAGCGGGAGGTCATTGCCGAGCGTATCCGGGACAAGGTGGCGGCTGCCAAGCGCCGGGGGAAATACTGCGGCGGCGTGCCCATCCTCGGATACGACGTTGACCGGGATAATAAGAAGCTGCTGGTCAACCCCGATGAGGCCAAGACGGTGCAGTACATCTTCCGCCGCTTTATCCAGATCGGCTCGGCCAAGAAGCTGGGCCAGGAGCTGAACGAACAGGGTTACCGCACCAAGGCCTGGACCACCAAAAAAGGCAAAGTCCGTGAGGGCTCCGAATGGAACACCGCCCATATCTACCGGCTGCTCAACAACCGGATCTATATCGGCGAGATCGCCCACAAGGACCGCAGTTACCCCGGCGAGCACGAAGGGATCATCGACCGGGCGACCTGGGACAAGGTGCAGGCCATCCTGGAGGACAACAAACCGGTCAAGGTATCCATGGCCAGAACCAAAATGGTCGCCCCGCTGAAAGGCGTCATCCGCTGCGGCCACTGCGGATGCTCGATGGGACCGACCTACGCCCGCAAGAACGGCCGCCACTACACCTATTACATCTGCCAGAAGGACAGCAAGCGGACCGTGAGCCGGTGCCCGCTCAAACGTATTCCCGCCGGGGACATCGAGCAGGCCGTAGTCGAGCAGTTAAGCGCGGTGTTCCGCACACCGACGCTGGTGGCCAAGACCTACTTCGCTGCCCGGGACATCGAGCAGGCGGAGCGAGAGCGGCTGTTCAAACAGAAAGCCCAACTCGAGATGGAGCTGTCGCAGGCGCGGGAGCAGGCACTTGAACTGATGAAGCCCGGCAACGATCAGCCGGGCAAAGCCGAGATGCTGACGACCGTCAACCGTCAGGCGGTCGAGCTCTCGAAACAACTGACCCATGTGAGCGAGCGATGCAGAGCCTACCAGGGGAACAGCATCACGGAACAGGATGTGTCGGAGGCCTTCCAGAATGTGGAGGGCTTCTGGGAAGACCTTTTCCCGGTGGAGCGGAATCGCCTTATCCGCCTCCTGGTGGACAAGGTGGAGATCCGCGAGACCGGAATCGACATGGAGCTGCGCACCAACGGACTGACAACGCTCATCGCAGAGCTGGCCGGTCTGGCATGCGAAGTCACGGAACGGAGGACAAACCGATGAAAATGAAGCCGACCATTACCGTTGCCGACAACGGCAACCTGCAGATCCATATCCCGATGCTGATCCGGCGCATGCGCGGCCGCAAGACGGTCATCGCTCCCCAGGCCCTGGATGGAGAAATCACAGGAGCGCAGGAACCGGTGCAGTCCGCCGTCCTCCAGGCGCTGGGAAGGGCCTTTTGCTGGGCCGACATCCTCGAATCCGGCCAGATCAAGTCCATCAGCGAGCTTGCCCGTACCCTCGACGTCGATGGCTCGTATGTGGCCCGCATCCTCAAGCTGACGACCCTGGCCCCCGACATCGTCGAGGCCCTGATCAACGGCGAGGAACCCAACGGGCTCTCGCTGGCCAAGCTGACCCAGACCTTTCCCGAGGACTGGGCCGAGCAGCGCCGCCAGTTCGGCTTCGCCACCGACTGACGACCGGACCGAAGACCACCCCAGAGAGCCGACTATCAGCGTCGGCTTTTCTTCTTTAGGGGGCAGGAAGCCGGAGTTGACCGCGCTTCTTTTCATGGCCGAGGCGGGCGATTTCGAAAAAAACGTCCGGTTGCGGCATCGAACGATGACCTAAGACAACCGCCAAAAACGGCAACCAGCCGCAAACCCATATCAATCAAGGATGTAGCTTTCCGGACGAGCTTCGGACTCCGTCCGGAGAAAACAGAGAATCAGGGGCCAAACAGAGAAAGAAAGGCTGGAAGATGGGGAGAATCGATGGTGCGGAGAGGTGCTTTGGAAAGATGTGAAACGGACGCAAACCCTTTAGAAACAAGGGGAAAAAGAAAACCCGTCACCCCGGAGAATGACCCCAGAGAGACGGGTTTGTCTTTTCTAAATGGTGGAGCTGGAGGGAATTGAACCCACGACCTCTTGAATGCCATGCAAGAATGTGGGCACTTAACACTTGAAATACTTTGACTTTTTATCCTGAAGCCAACACAAAATCAGTGATGTTGGAGGTGTGTTGAAGGCGTTTGGTTGACCGGATGGTTGACCATTTCTTCTGCCATCCTCCCCAAGCACCAACCATAATAAGCACTGCTGGCTCACTCATATTTTTGCAAAAGGCGAGCTACCGTCTCATCATACTCCTCCTTTCCAACCTTCTCTTCAAGGTACCCTTGGTTCAGTTCCGCCATCTCTTTGCGAAAATCAGAAGACTTTAAATTTCTAACCCGCGAATGATACTTGTAGTCGCCATAAAAATCTGGAGCACCTCCGGTCGCAACGGTTTTCACCAATCGACCAGTACCAGAAAGCACAAATTTGATTGCGAGAAAGATCATGGCAATCACTACTGCTGCCGTCGCAGCAACTAGTGCGTTGTATAATGCACCATCCATTTTGAGCCCCCTAAATCGATTTTTACCTCATACTCAAAAAAATCAACCGGTTACTTGCGTTCTAACAGCCTAACTTTGTCTTTATATACGCTTGAAACCAATTCAAAGCATTCATCAAATTTTTTCTTATCTAGAAAACTGTACTCCACCTTTTGCCCATCGACAACCAAACGAACCCAGCGGTACACCATTGCTCTGCTAGTTATGAAATTTCCTTTCTTAAAGACAAATTGAATTTCATCCACATTTTCAAACTCAAAGAAACACGCTGTCTTGTCCTTTTTTAAAACTTCCTCTTTGGTCCAGTGCAATTTTTGTTTGTCTTTCTTATCTCGCGACAACTGAGATGCTACGACACCAACTGAACCCAAGAGCACAGAAAAGCTAAAGAACATTCTTCGATGAACATCAACGATTCTGTCAGGGAAAAAAGCCAGCAACCGATCCTTGGAATTTTTCATAACAGCACACTCAATGATCATTCCATCTCCATCGGGAATATAAAGTTTCTAAAATCACCAAGACACGAATGAACATAAGACTACACGTAGGACCAAAACTCATCAAAATATCGAGCAAATTTTAGCTGAAACCTGAAAAAGAATAGCTTTACTGCTTTCAGCATGGTAATTAGCTGCAAATATAAAATACCGTGTAAAGGACTAACTATACCGCACTACAAACGCTTCCATTTTCTTGACACAACATATCAGTGTAAAGATGTTTCATACGAATATGACACAATCTCCGGCATTGATTACCGAGAAAGCAACGCTACGATAAACCTTGTGAACACAAGAGGAGTTTATTTGTGGATATTTTCAACAAATGGGAAACACAAATTGTCAGCTTCATCCATGTATCGGGACAGCAAAAAGATGAAGGCTCTCCGTCAAATACATACATTTATAAGCAAGAAAACATTCAACAACCGACTTCAATTGTATTTGAAGCAGATCGAATCTGATGGTTTTTTTGTTTATGATAATGCTAAAATCTACCTGAATGGAACAGTCGAAAAGAAAAATAAAATATTTAATCTCGTTGAGATATACCAACAAAATGGTCTCACTCTTGGCGAAAGCGGCGAGTGGGGATTTAACTCGTATAACAACCCGTATAAATTACACTTAGAGAATCGCGATAAATTTTTCTCCTTTAACCACCTCTGGATAAAATGCTCATATAATAGAGATGTGTTCTTTCAGTTGGTAAATCACATCATTTCAAAGGGAATGAACTAATCGTCTGAGCAAATGAACCGTAAGAGGTTTATGACCGCTTGACTAGAATCCAAGAGTTCTTCCACCACCCGACGGAACCCCAGAGCATCCAAAGTCTCTCCTCATAATTCGCGCAAAAACACCCCAATCCTGCGCGGTTACCAAATTCCTAACCACTCCTCCCCCAACCCCCAAAACGGGCAGGAGGCGCGAAAATATCACATCCCGAAAAATCGCCCCAAAGCACTGGCTAAAACCAATCTTACCTCATACATCCTCAAACACAGTTCATACACATCATTAATCATTTATCTCAAATAGTTATTCAACAAAATGGTTGACCAGCTGGTTGACCAACCATAGAAAAAGGACCATCCAGCCTATCAAGCTAAACGGTCCTTTTACTTAAGAAAATATGGTGGTGGAGCTGGAGGGAATTGAACCCACGACCTCTTGAATGCCATTCAAGCGCTCTCCCAACTGAGCTACAGCCCCACGTCGTTGGGAAGGACAACTTGGCTCAAGGGGACGATGTTGTCAACAGAAAATACGCACAAATTTCGACAGGTCGGAATATATTTGCGATCTCGGCGCGGAAGGGCTGCCGCCCGGATCGAAAATGCTCGCCAGCCGACGTCCGGACCGGCGCGCGCGAAGAGACCGACGACAGCATCGCGCGAATTGCGACGCCGCACGGCTCCAACCTTTCCACTGGGTACTACGCAGGCCGCCCGGCCCTCTCCCCCGCCGACAATCAGGACTGTCTTCCCCCTGAAATAATGGAACCGCCAATGGACAGTTCCCAGGCAAAAGCTATCTTGCTTCTAAAAACCGCAGAGACGCGGCCCCCCCAAAAAAAACGCATTTTTCCCTGTTTTCTTTTTTTCTCCTAATTGCAGAGAGTTATTCAACACATTACCTCCCATCCCCGTGGGGAAAACTAAAGCGTAAGCAATTTTTTTTAAACATGAACCTGTTTAAAACTTTTCTATTCACAAATAATCACCAATAAACGCACTCGTCATTAGCCCCCGAAAGTCCGGCAACTACGACCGTCAAAGATATCTTTTACACATCGCAACTGCCTGACTTAATGAAATTAGTCGTGTTTGACTAAAAAATGCCGAATGGATATATATTATACAGACTGCTCCCTAGTTGACTTCCACAACCGGACAAAAGAGGTTGCCATGACCATTACTACGTCGCAACAAATTCAAGTTTCTCTCCCCGGCGCAGGGAAAACCCAAACTTACCGCATTGAAGCCGACACCCCGGTCAAGTTCGACTTCGACTTGGCCGACGCGGTTTTCTCAGGCATCGACGGCAACCTCGGCATAACCGTCGAAGGCGGCGGCACCGTCGTTCTGGAGAATTACCAGGCCCTCGCCGACGCCGGCAGCCTTCCTTTATTTGAAATGGCCAGCGGCGAGCAGGTGGCGGGCGACGTCTACATCTACGCCTTTGACGGAGTGGATCGAAACGCGGACATGGAAACCGCTGCGGGCAACGCCAACACCGGCTCCGGCGCAGGCCAGTACAGCGACGACCCCGGCACGCTCGTGGCAGGCATTGAAGCTTTGGACGGCCAGGGCGACGCCTTTGACGGATCGGCTCTCTCCTCCGAAGAAGACGTCCTCGGCGACACCGACGACGCTCTCGCCGGTGCAGCGGTGGCCCCGGTCATCCTGATTTCCGGCGATGACGAGGGTTCCGTGACCGAAGACCTCAATGTCGGTAAAACCGGCCTGCTGACAGACTCCGGCCAACTCTTGGCCTCGGACGTGAACGAAACCTTCATCGCCCAGGACATCATTGACCCCCAAGGCGGCACCTTCTCCATCCTGGCCGACGGGTCCTGGACATACCGAATCGACAACGACAGCGTTCAGAAGCTGGGCGAGGTGGAGGGCGTCAACAACGAATTTTCCAACGACTTCACCATTTCTTCCGCAAGCGGCGTCGAACACACCGTGACCGTGACCGTGAACGGCGAGAACGACGCGCCCGAGGGCTCGGACTTCACCGTCACCGGCGACTTCGGCGCACCCGTGGACATCGACTTCGATGTCGCCCCCATTACCGATGTCGAAGACGACGCCGGGACGGGAGATGGTCTGGACACCGGCGTGGTTATCACCAGCCTGCCCGAACACGGCACGCTTTATTATAATGAAACGGAAGTCACCCAGGAAGACATCGACAGCGGCACCCGCTTCGACGATCTCGACAACTTTCATTACGTGAGCGGCGACGCTCCCGCCACCAATGGCGTGCTCCTCGGCTCCCGACTGGCCGAGGATGCGGGCCTGAACACCTGGGGCGAGCGCGTCGACGGCGCCACCCGCCAGCTTTCGGTGGACACCGACGGCGAAGGCGGCGCGGACGTAACCATCACCACGCACATCAGCTCCGGAAACCTCAAGGTATACAACGGCCAGCAAGCCCACATCGACCACGGTCTGGCCAATGCCAGCCATAATGGCATCGACCGCGGCGAAATCCTGACCATCACCTTCGAAGGCAAGGACGTCGCCCACGCCGAGATAGGCTTCGGCGGCCTCGGCGGTTATTTTCACGCCAACGCCCGGCAGGGCGCCCAGGCCACCTGGACCGCATACGACGACGGCGAAGTGGTGGCCTCCGGCACGGTAAACACCACGGTCATGACCTGGCACAACCACGTCACCGGAGAGTCCGGAACCATTACCGGCGGCGACGGCGACATTTTCCAGTCCCTGACCCTCGACCAGAGCATCCTGGACGGCCAGTCCTTCGACAAGATCGAGTTCGGCACCTCCGAAGCAACCGCCCGCAACTGGTTCTCAAACTGGGAATTGCAGTACATGGATGTTGAATTCGCCGGGGACGACAGCTTCACTTACCGCCCCGTCGACAGCGAGGGACTGGTCAACGACGGCGATCCCTACACGGTCACCGTGACCATGCTCCCTGGCCCGGGCAACGAGGACCCGGCCGCCGTGAACGACGCGGCCTCGATCCACGAGCCCAACACCGACGGACTCGACTACACGGTCTCGGCCAACGTCCTGACCAACGACGTGGACGCGGACAACACCCCGGGCGAGATGTCCCTGACCCAAATCACCTTCGGCGACACCACCGTGAACTTCGTCGATCACACCATCAGCGGTGACGCCGCCGCCTTCAACGGCGACGGCACGGTGACCTTCCAGGGAGCGCACGGCACCCTGACCATCGGCGCGAACGGCGCTTATACCTACACCGCCACCGACAACACCCTGGTGCCCGGCGATGCGCCCACCGAAACCTTCACCTACACCATGACCGACGGCGACACCGTGGACAACGATCCCGCCGCTCAGACCGCCGACCTGGTCATCACCGTTCACGGCCTCAATGACGCGCCCGTTGCGGCAGACGACGCGGCCACCGTGCTCGAAGACGGATTGGTCAGCGGCAACGTCATCAACGGCGCGGGGACCGACCATGCCGGGCAGGACACCGACATCGACGGCGATTCCCTGACCGTGACCCAGTTCGTGATCGACGGCTCCACCTATGAGGCGGGCCAAACCGCCGACATGGACGGCGTGGGCAAACTGACCATCGACGCCGACGGCGACTACTCCTTCATCCCGGCCGCCGACTACGACGGCGACGTGCCCACGGCCACCTACACCGTGACCGACGGCAACGGCGGATTCGACACCGCAGACCTGGCCATCGACATCACCCCGGTCAACGACGCGCCCGTTGCGGCAGACGACGCGGCCACCGTGCTCGAAGACAGCTCGGTCAGCGGCAACGTCATCAACGGCGCAGGGACCGACCATGCCGGGCAGGACACCGACATCGACGGCGATTCCCTGACCGTGACCCAGTTCGTGATCGACGGCTCCACCTATGAGGCGGGCCAAACCGCCGACATGGACGGAGTGGGCAAACTGACCATCGACGCCGACGGCACCTATTCCTTTATCCCGGCCGCCGACTACGACGGCGACGTGCCCACGGCCACCTACACCGTGACCGACGGCAACGGCGGCTTCGACACCGCAGACCTGGCCATCGACATCACCCCGGTCAACGACGCGCCCGTTGCGGCAGACGACGCGGCCACCGTGCTCGAAGACAGCTCGGTCAGCGGCAACGTCATCAACGGCGCAGGGACCGAGTTCGCCGGGCAGGACACCGACATCGACGGCGGCGCCTTGACCGTAACCCAGTTCGTGATCGACGGCTCCACCTATGCGGCGGGCCAAACCGCCGACATGGACGGCGTGGGCAAACTGACCATCGACGCCAACGGCGACTACTCCTTTATCCCGGCCGCCGACTACGACGGCGACGTGCCCACGGCCACCTACACCGTGACCGACGGCAACGGCGGATTCGACACCGCAGACCTGGCCATCGACATCACCCCGGTCAACGACGCGCCGACCATCGACCTGTCCATGGGCACAGTCAATTTCGTCAGTGAAAACGCCGGATACAACAACATGGTCGGCGTTTACCAGCTCGATGAAAACGGTGACCCAATCAATCCGGAAATCATCCTCCAGAACTCAAACCTCGCTTCTCAGGGAGACCTCCTTACCACCTTCGAAGATGGCGAAGCCCCGCACTACTTCCTGGTGGACGTGAGAAACGGTTCAACCCCGCAGGGCACGCCGGTCTTCTCACAGAACGCCTCCGGCCAATGGGAAGTCTCCTTCGACGGCGGAGCAACCACCTATGCGGTCCGCTTCGACGATGCGAGCCTGAATAATGACCCCGAGGACACCTTCCGAATCGAAAACTTGACCGACGGCCGCCTGATCAGCTTGGACGACCAGTTGGTGGAAGGCTACAAGACGGCCGGCGACGATGACGACTACAACGATACCGTCCTACAGGAGCACGCCAGCCCTGACACCTCGTTCGAAAACACTTTTGTTGAAGACGGCGGCCCGGTACGTATCTCCGGCGAAGTGAATATCTCTGACGTGGACTCCACGCACATGGCCCAGGCGGTCATCTCCTTGACCTCCGACTATGACGGCGACTCCCTGAACATCGACACGAACGCCCTGCCCGACGGCATCACCGCCACGATCTCCGGCAACAAGATCGTGCTCTCCGGAGATGCGCCGGTGGCAAGCTACGAGTCCGCCATCGAAATGATTACCTTCAACAACGACTCGGACGATCCGAACACGAGCGACAGGCTTATCGAAGTCCAGGTCTGGGACGATGCCGCCACCCCCGTGGGCGACCCGAGCAACATTGCCGTGGCGACCATCCATGTGATCGCGGTGGACGACAACACCCCGCCGACCGCCGTGGACGACACCGGTTCCGGCTCCGGCTGGATCACCGGCGACGGCGGCGAGGCGGGCGTTATCTCCGGCTCCACGAACTATAGCTTGGCGGCCGAACAGTACGACGCCGACAGCGGCGAATGGGTTTCGGCCATCCTGACCCACAAGGGAAGCGGAAACGGCGCTCAATACGGCGTGCAGTCCCCCGGCGATACCACCGGCCACGACATCAACAGCATTGAGAACGACGGACACCTGGAGCGTCTGCTCATCGAATTCGACGACCCGCAGCAGTCCGTCAGCTTCAAGCTCACAGGAGACGGCCGCTCGCAGGAATCCATCAAGGCGTGGGATGCCGACGGCAACGAAATCACCGACCTGAGAATCGACATGCCCACCGACGACATCACGATCTCCAGCCCCACGGCGACCATCAGCACCGTCGTCATCATGGCCGACACGGACCTCGCGAACTCTTCGGTCGTCCTCAAGGGCACCGTCTCCTCCGTCCCGGCAGAACACTCTTCCGGCGACTTCGAAGCGGCGGTCATCACGGGCAACGTCCTGGCCAACGACCACGACGCCCAGGACACCGACTACACTGACGGCCCGGGCTTCCCGGGCGGTTCCACCGCACTGACCGTCACCGGGGCCGCCACGGGCGACCTCGACAATCTGACCCAGAGTGAATACGACCAGCACCTTGCCAACGGCGACTTCGACCCGGATTCGGGAACCTTCGATCTCGACGACGGCGTGGGCGCGACCATCCACGGCCAGTTCGGCGATTTGGTCATCGCCGAGGACGGTTCCTATACCTACACCACCCACGACGGCCTGGCAGCAGGTGACTACACCGAGTCCTTCACTTACCAGGTGAGCGACACGGAAGGAGCCGTAGACTACGGCGTGATCGACGTAAGCGCGACCATTGCCGAGCCGACCTTGACCGCCAACATGGACCTGGGGCCAGCAGCCGTCGTCGATCCCGCCGCCACCGAGATTGCGGCGGGCGAAACCCATCACCTCGACTTCACCTTCTCCTTCCACTCCGACAGATGGCAGACTATGGACGATGTGGTTGGCCTCAAGGTTTCCGGCGAGAACTCTGTCGGCGGCAGCGCGGAACTGATAAACTCCGGCGACGGACTGGGCCTCTCCTCCTCTGCCCCCGACGGATACACGGACACCAATTCCAGCGAGATCAGCCACGGCGTTTTCCAGGACGGCGACGCCACCGAGTCCCTGATCCTCGATTTCGGCCACTACGGCGTCAAGGAACCGCTGAACGTCGCGATCGCCCTGAACGGCGTATCCGACGGCGAGTCCGTCATATTCACCGTCACGGATACTCTCGGCAACACCTACACCTTCGACACCTCCACGGCCGCGGACGGCTCGCTCATCACCGATGCCAACGGCAGCGGCGTCACCCTGTTCAAGGCCAACGCCCTGGAGTACGAAATCCGAGGCTCCATGGCCGGATACGACGAGAGCAACGTCAAGCTCATCGACACCATCACCATCACTCCCGGCGCAAACTCCGCCTTCAGGCTCTACAGTATGGACGTGACCGGCGAAGGGACCTGGGAACCGGCCCTGCAACCCGCGTCCGGCTTCCTGCTCGCCAACGACTACAGTTCTGACAACGCGGCCATGGAAGCCGCCATCGTCGGTTCGGGAGTGGGCCAATGGGGCACCCTCGAAATCACCGACGCCTCCACGGGTGCGTGGGTCTATACCCCTAACGAAGATGCCGTACTTGATCCGGATACCGGGTTGCACGCCCCGACCGTTGAGCAGTTCACCTACCAGGTGACCGACGCGCACGGCCTGATCGACACCGCCACCCTGTATGTGCCGGTGCAATACGGCAGCGTCCAATCCGACCACGGCACCACGGCCAACGATCTGATCCACGGCACTTCCGGCGACGATACCATCACCGGCCTGGACGGCAGCGACATGCTGTTCGGCGAAGCCGGCAACGATCACCTCGACGGCGGGTCCGGCAACGACTACATTGACGCCGGCAGCGGCAATGACCACCTGTACGGAGGTTCCGGAAACGACCACCTGTTCGGCGGCGCGGGCGACGACACCATCGACGCGGGAACAGGCGACGACACCGTCTACTTCGGCGGGGGCCACGACTCCGTGACCCTGGGAGCCGGGGCGGACACGATCACCATCGACCCGAACTACCTGGCCGACGGCAACAGCGACTCCTTGGACGTTTTGGACTTCAATATCGGCGAAGGCGACCGGATCGACTTGAGCACCCTGCACGGCGGGACCGTGGAGATCACATCCGACGGCACCAGCGACGATCTGATCCTGTCCATCGACGGCGCGGACATCGGCGGAGACGACATCACCATCACGCTCCACGGCGTACTGCCCCCGAGTCACGATGCGTTCGACCACCAGGTGGACCTCGACGCGGGTGACGACCTGAACGCCGTGATCCAGCACATCATCAGCTCCGGGGGCCACGATTCCTAGGCAACCGACACCCCGGCCCGGCCATGCCGCCGGGCCGGGAGATTAACCCGGCTAAGGCTTTTCCCGCGAACAAGGAAAGCGATATGAACGAAACAACAATGCTCGGCACCTATACACTGGACGGAAATGTTCCGGTTTCGCCGGAGATTGTCCTGGCCAACTGCCACGACACCGCCATGCTCGGCCGGTTGGTGGCCATGTTCGAAGGCGACCCGGACATCAAATTCTTCATCGTGCATGAAGTGGACCGGGCCTCCGTCGATCTGGGCGCGGCCTTCCACTTCGTCAGGGACGCCGGGAGCTGGGTGCTGGCCAACAATGACACCCTCCACCCCGTCTTATTCGACGACGCAAGCTTCAACCCCGGCGGGCACGAGGGGACCTTTTCCCTCACTCCCCTGGCCGACGGCTCCTATTTCCTGGACACCGGCGGCAGCGCGACGCACGGCGCACTGCTTGTGGACACGCCCGGCGACGACATCTTCGCGAACGGGACCGAAGCCGCCCCGGCCGAGCATGATCCCCACGCCGACGCGAATTCAAACAGCCTGTTCATCGATCCTTCGGTGCTGGGCGACGGCCAAAGCGAGATCGTGGTCTCCAACTTCACCTTCGGCAGCGACCACCTGGAACTTGCGGACCACCTCTCCGTCAAGGACGTGGTGGTGGACAACGAAAACGACCAGACCTCGATAATCCTCAGCCAAAACGACCATGCAGGCGACGACATCGTGGTCAAGCTCCTGGGAGTCGCCCATCCGGACATCCCGGCACATGACTTCCCCACCGAAACGGATCACTCCACCGATGACCTCATCAACCACCTGATCCATTCCGGACGCAATGTGGATTAACCGCTCCCGGCACCTGAAACCGGATGAACAGAATCATCCACATCGGCTACGAAAACGGCATGTACGGGATCAAGTCCGGCAAGGGAACGCCCCCATCGCCCCGCGAAACGAGGATCGCGGGACAGCGCCCTGAAGACCCACGACGTCACCAGGCGCGGCGACCGAATTTGCATGAACGAAAGCGTGACTGGCGGCAAAATGGAGACAATCCGAACGCAAACAGCATAGCGATGACGTTTTCCGTCCCTCGACAGCAACCAGGAACGCAACGACCGGCGAGACTCCTTACGGCGCTCTGTATGCCGACCGCCCGACAGACACGGACTTCGCCGCCGTTATTGGAATTATTTCCATTAGGCAACTCAATAATCCGATACAACAGATCGCGGACTCGCAGGACAACAACGGACCCGACAAAACACAATCCCGGCTCCGACCCAAACGGTCGATCTGTGCCTCCTCAAACGAAATGGACGTAAACAGGGACCTGCAACGGCATTATAGAATACGTATTATCCATTTCAATTCACAGGATGAATTATTTATAATCAACCTTGATCCCGCTTGACCGCATTTATTCGTCAGGCTATAAGAAAAAAAGTAAGCAATTTACGCAACCATGAGGCTCTATATGAAAAAACAACTTCTCACGATTCTTATACTAACGCTAGCGATGTCCGTTCCGGCCTTCGCCGACAACGGCACCGTGACGCTCAAGGACAGCGTCGTTTCCGCGGTCAAACAGCATCCGCAGATCAAAGCTCTCCTGAACAACAAGGACGCCGTGGCCAAGGCGAAGCTGTCCGCTCTGGGCCGCTTCTTTCCTTCCCTCGATCTGACGGGCGAGTACGGAACGCAGCAGTACAGCAGCGCCGCCACCCGTAGCGTGGACACCGACGAGCACTGGCGTAACCCGACAGAATTCCAGGCAACTCTGACCCAACCGATTTTCGACGGCTTCGACCGCTGGCACGACTACAAGCGTGAAGGCGCTCGCCTGACCTCGGCCGAAGGCCGCCTCGTGGACAACGTTGAAACCGTTGGCCTGGACGCTGTCCGCGCCCATGTGGACGTGGTCCGCCTGCGCAAGCTGATAACCCTGGCCGAAGACAACATCGCCGCTCACCAGCACCTGCTCGACTCCATTTCCGAGCGTGTTCAGGGCGGTGCAGGCAACCGCGCCGACGAGATGCAGGCCAAGGGCCGCGTCGCACGCGCCGAGACCACCCTGGTCACCTACACCGGCGAACTGCGTTCCGCCGAAGCCGAGTACATTCGCACCGTGGGCACGGCCCCGACCGCTCTGGCCAAGCCCGCCTACCTGCCAAACTATCTCCCCGCCAAGGCCGACCAGATTCTGGAGATCGCCCTGGACAACAACCCCAAGATCGCCGTGTACAAGGCTGAGATAGAAGTGGCCGAACAGACCAAGGGCCAGCTCGAATCGACCATGTACCCGACCGTCGACGCCTACCTGTCCTCCCGCCACACCGACAACCTTGAGGGCGTGGATTCCTGGGTCCAAGACAACAAGGCCATGCTGCGCGCCCGCTGGAACATCTTCAACGGCACCAGCGACTACAACGACGTCCGCACCGCCACGGCCCGCGTCCGAGAGGCGCAGAACAACCTGCAGGACACCACCGACGACATCATCCGTCAGGTGGCTTCCACCTGGGCCGACTACCAGTCCAGCCTGAACCAGATTGAGAAGTACCAGGAAGCCCTCCAGTACAGCATCGAATCCCTGGACATGTATCTGATGCAGTTCAACGTGGGACAGCGTTCCCTGCTCGACCTGCTCGACGCCACCAACGAGGTGTTCACCAACCGTGTGCAGCTCGAAACCGCGACCATGAATCGCGACTTCACGGTCTACAAGTTCCTGGCCCTCGAAGGTCAGCTCATGAAGACCCTGGAAATCGCCTCCAACACCTACGAAGAGATGCCCATGGAGGCTTCCAACTAGCCCGCGACAAACAGCAAGAACAGCTCACAAGGGGCGCAGCCGTGACGGCTGCGCCCCTTTTTTGTCGAGCTGATTCGAGTGTGCCGTTCCCATGTCGGAGCCGCGCCGTTTCTCACCCATGACGCCAAAGGCGCACTTTTCCCCGGCACCAAAACGGGCGAACCTACGAAACCGTCCCGGCTTGGTCTTCCCTCGACTTCACGCGGCCGGCCGTGCGGACTGCCAGAATGCCCCGACAAGTCCCGACACGCGCGCTCAGAAATTCGATCCCGCCACAAGCAGTGCCCCGCACCAGTTCCGTGCAACCGGAGGCTGGCGGCTCGAATGTCTCCTACCGATAATTTAACAGTATAGCCCAAACCCAAAAGGGCTTTCCCGGGCGCAGGGCAATACCTCCAGACTCGCGGCCACTCCAAACAACCGAATCCCCCGCCTCCTCCCCTGTCTGCCATGACGGGACAAGGGCTGCCCGGACGGGCAACCCCGAATCGGATTTCCCGCACCCGGCCGAGCATCGGCTATAGCCATGCCGTCCCCGCGCATGAGGCCACGCATTTGTCCGCAAGCCTCTCTCGCTTGATGACGCGCGACTTCAAATGAAAAGAGAGTCCAGAACCGGGGACGCAAAAAAAGCCCCGGCGCATAACGCCGGGGCTTTCGGGAAACCAGATGGAGTATGAATCATTCCCTGTCGCCGAGAAGCTTCTCGCCGATCGGGGTATGGATAACGTCGGCCAGCGCGGCGACAACGGCGGGATCGAACTTGCCGGTATCGCCGGACAGGATGTTCAGGGCCTGTTCCGGATCTTGCGCGCCGCGATAGGAGCGCGGCCGGATCATGGCGCAGAACACGTTGAGAACAGCGAGGATGCGGGCCAGCATGATGATCTCGCCGTCCTTGAGCTTCTTGGGATAGCCCGAGCCGTCGAGGCGCTCGTTCATCTGATAGATGGCCGTGAGCACGCCCTCGTCGATGTCGATATCCTTGAGGATGCGGTAGGCGTATTCCACATGCTTTTCCATCACGCCCTTCTCTTCGGGGGTGAGCTTGCCCGGCTTGGTCAGAATCTCATTGGGCACGAACATCTTGCCGATCTGGGACAGGTTGGCCGATGTCTCAATCTCGGCGATGTCCATTTCGGAGAGATGCATGGTTTTGGCCACTTCCACGGAAAGCCCGGCCATGAGCTTGGTATGCCCGCCCAGATACGGGTCTGCGGCCTCGATGGTGGAACCCAGAGCCTCCATGGCGTTCCTGACGAGTCGCTTGTTTTTCTCCTGCGCGGCCACGAACTCGGTCATGTCGCGATAGACCTCGACGATGCCCTGACAGGTTTCATCCGCGCAAAGATAGGGCGACTTGGACACCTGGAACAGATGCCGCCGGGAACGAATGAAGATGGGCTCGTTGACCGTCATCTTGCGCTTCTCGCTGACGACCACCTCGTCGATGGACTCAAGCCGCTTGGCCGTGTCGAAACCGAAGACGGCCGCGGTATCCATGCCGATAAGTTCCTCACGGGGCCGTCCCGCCGCCGAGGCGAAGGCGTCGTTGACATAGGTGAACTTGCCGTTGACGTCCTTGAGGACGATGAACTCTTCGATATTCGCGTTGATGGAATCAATGAACAGCTTCTGCTCCTCGATCTGCGTGGCCAGGGCGCGGAACTGTTTGGCGACGCGCTGGCTCTGCACGCCGGTCAGAATCCACCAAGCCAGCCCGGCGATCAGCAGTGCCGTCAGAATGCCCAGCCCCGCCACGATGTAGACCGTGCGCTCATACTCCGCGATGGGCTTCATGGCCGCGTCGTAGCTGATCTCCTGCACCAGCCACCAGGCCGGGCCGGGGATGCGCACGCCCATGGAATAAACCTTGGCGTCCACGTTCGCGATGCTCGGCCTGACGCCGAAGGGAATGTGGCCGGTCTCGTCGATCTCCACAGGAAAGGCAACGTCCGTGAAGCCAACGGCGGTCCAGGGAGCGATCTCCCGGAAAACGGCCCCGCTCTTCTGCATGAGCCGGGTCTTCTCGCCCGCTGCCGCCAGGGGGGAGTTGGACAGCAACTCGGTGATCTTGCCGGAGACCTGCCGTGTCATCATGAGCACGCCCACGGCGGGCCGATCGGATTTTCCATCGGTGCGGCCCACTGCCTCGGGCGGATAGATGGGCACGAAAACGTCCATCTCGACACCCTGGGCGGTCTTGCGCACAGAGGAATACTGCGGCCCGTTCGCCTCTATGGCGGCTGCGGCCAGGGCGGTCTGTTCCTGGTTCATGGGCGGTAGATACCCGTCGGTGGCGATGTACGCCTCGCCCTTCCGGCTGAGGATGCGCGCGTTGAGGAAGCCCGAATAGGTGGAGAATTCGCGAAGCATGTTCTCCATCATGGGCAATTGCTCGGCCAGGGTGGCGTCGTCGCCCTCCACGGCCCGGTCGGAATGCAAGGTGCCGAAGAGGTTTGACAGGTCGCCCGCGTAGGTATCCACCTCGGTGGCGTAAAGCCTGAAAAGATCGGACTTGATAAGCCGGTCGCCCTGGTGGGACAGATTTTCGAGCCAGGAGGCAATGACTTCGGTGCGCCCCTGCGTCAACAGCTCGAACCGCTTCTGCTGGTGTTCCAGCACCTCGGCCTTCTTGTCCCGCACCGCTTTGGCGGCGAGCAGGACAATGCCCACCGAGAGAGCCAGCACGACGGCCAGGACCACGCCGATCCTGACGCCCTGCCCGGTCGCCCCGACGGACTCGGGGACCTCGGCGGTCTTGATAAGGTGTTCAGACATTTCCATTCTCCATCTGGTTTATGGCCCCCGCGGGGCGGGCCTTAATTCTTCGCTTTTTCATACGCGGTCCGTTTCTTGGGAGCCACGTGCATCCAGCGGTACTTCTCGTTCACCGAGTACTGCGGGACGTAATGCCTGTACCGCGAATGGGACAGGACCATGTTGGTCTGATTGTCTAGGATATAGATGTCGTCCGAGGCGTAAACCGCCAGGACCGCGTGGCCGATGCCCCGGATGGCGTCCCGGACGGCCACGATGCGCAACTGATCGCCGGTGAAGCCGAGTTCTTCCAAGGCGTAGAACTTGGCTATGGAGTAGTCTTCGCAATCACCGGATTTCTTGAGGAATACCCAGGGCGTCGCCCAGTATTCGCTGACCCCCCAGTTGGTCTTGTCCAACCGATAGGGCCATTTGTTGAAAAACTTGGTCACGGCCCTGAGCCGATCCATCTCGGACTTGTCGCCGACCTGCGCCTTGAGGGTCTCCCACGCCTTCCTGGACGGATGGCCGGACGTTTGACTGTCGTTGAAGTACCCCTTCCACGCCTTCATCTTGTCGAGCACGCGCGTCCACTTGGGCAGCTTCTGCAACTTGCCCTTGAACTCCAAGGTCCCGAACAGTTGGCGTTTGCCGGGGTCGGCCGCCTGGGCGTCCGGAGGCCGGACAAGGATTGCCGCAAGGCAGACCGCGCAAAGCGCGACCGCCAACGCCAAGTATATGCCCCGCACCGGCCTCATTCACTCCTCATCGTTCCCTGAGCGCGTTCTGCTTCGCCTTGAGCAAAGGCTTGAGCAGATAGTCCAATACGGACTTCCGGCCGGTCAGGATATCGACGCTCGCGGTCATGCCCGGGATAATGGGCAGCTGCTGGCCGCGATAGGTGATGGCGTTCTCCTTGGTGCGCACCTTGACCAGATAGTGGCTCTCGCCCTTCTCGTCCTCAATGGTGTCCGCCGAGATGTTCTCGACCTCGCCGTCCAAGCCGCCGTAAATGGAAAAGTCATAGGCCGTGATCTTGACCATGGCCTTCTGGCCGGGGTGCAGGAAGGCGATGTCCGAAGGCTTGACCTCCGCCTCGATGAGCAGGGTGTCGTCCAGGGGCACGACCTCCATGATGGACTGGCCGGGCCGGACCACGCCGCCGATGGTGTTTATCATGATGTGCTTGACCACGCCCCTGACCGGCGAGCGCACATCCGTGCGCGTCACCCGGTCCTGACCGGCGAGCGCACATCCGTGCGCGTCACCCGGTCCTGACCGGAGCTCAAATTTTCCAGGATGGAGTTGAGTTCCTGCCTGCGGGTGTTGATCTCTTCCAGTGCCATGGCGCGGTACTCGGCCTTGGCTTGTTCGATGCGGCCGTGAGCCTCCTTGGCGGCCCGGCGAACGCGAGGGATACCCAGGGACAGGGCCTGCATGTCGCCGCGCAGTTGCACCACGGTCTGCTCCAGGCGCAGATAGTCGAGTTCCGAGTGAATCTGCTTCTCCACCAGGGGCTTGGCGATATTGCGCTGTTTCTCGGCCACGTCCAGACTCAGCTTGAGCTGGTTGCGGCGGGCGATCATCTCGTTCACTTCCTGCTCGCGTTGCAGGTACTGGTCCTCAAGCAGGCTGATTTCGATGTTCAGCTTGTCGCGCTGGGCCTTGAAAATGCGCATTTGATCCTCAACCAACTGAGGGTCCTTCTCCTTTATTTCCTTGGAGAAGACCGGCTCGGTGCCGTTTGCTTCGGCCGTGAGCCGGGCGATGGCCACCCTGTGCTCCTGGGCCTTGCTGTAGGCGTCGCGGTAGTAGCTGGCGGCCTGCTCGTTGGAAAGGCGGCAGAGGATGTCGCCCTTTTCCACGGTCTGGCCCTCACGGACGAAAAGCTCGTTCATGATGCCGCCCTCAAGGTTCTGAATCTCCTGGATGCGCTGGGACGGGATGACCCGGCCGAACCCTCTGGTCCGCTCGTCAAGCATGGCCAGTTTCGCCCAGACAATGAAAAAGACGATCAGCAGCAGAATGGCCGTGGATATGAGGTAGGCGAGCTTGTGGCCCTTGCCGTACATGGCCTGGTCCACCTCGCTCATGAACAGCAGCGTTTCCCTATCGTATTTCCGACTCATTTCGTCCTCACATGGAAACCTTGATTTGACCTGACCGCAACCCGTCCAGAACGGCCTTCTTGGGACCGTCCACGACGATCCTGCCGCGATCCATGATTACCAGCCGGTCCACGAGGTCAAGCATGGAGTGCCGATGGGTGATGACGATGAGCGTCTTGCCTTCGATGTATTTCCTGAGCCGCTCCTTGAGGCGATATTCGGACTGGTTGTCCATGTTGCTCGACGGCTCGTCCATAATCAGGATTTCCGGGTCGGGCAAAACGGCGCGCGCGATGGTCACGGCCTGACGCTGGCCGCCGGAAAGGGACGTGCCCCGTTCGCCGACCATCATGCCGAAGCCCGCCGGGTGGTCGCGGACGAAGTCGTTGACCCCGGCTATCTCGGCCGCCGCGTTGATGGACTGATCGTCCGCCTCGGGCAGCCCGAAGGCGATGTTGTCCTTGAGGGTGCCGTAGAAAAGCAGGCTGTCCTGGGAAATATACCCCACCTTGCGGCGCAGGTCCGCCACATCCATCTGGCGGAGGTCGATGTCGCCCACCTGCACCGTGCCCTTCACCGGCTGGTAGAGCCCCACGCAGAGCTTGCCCAGCGTGCTCTTGCCCGCGCCGGTGCGGCCCACGATGCCCACCCTCTCGCCCGGTTTGAGCTTGAGGTTGATGTCGTGAAGCACGGCCCGGTCCGTGCCGGGATAGCTGAAGGACACGTCGGTCAGGGTCAGGGACGGCTCGATGACGCCGTAATGAAAGGTCTCCTTGTCCTCGGGCCGCTCGGACGGCATCTCCATGAGCATGTCCAGGGCGTTCAAGGCCATGCGGGACTGCTGGAAGCGGGAGAGAAGCCCGGCCACTGCCGACAGCGGCGCCATGGACCGTCCCGACAGGATGTTGCAGGCGATGAGACCGCCCACGGTCAGTTCGCCCTTGGCTATGAGATACACGCCGGTAATGATGACGGCCACGGAAACCATCTGGGTGACGAAGACCGAGAAGGTGATGGAGATGTTGGCCATTGTCTTGGCGCGGCTGTTGGAGTGGGCGGACAGGCCGACGACGTTCTCCCAGCGGGCCTGCATCCGGCCCTCGGCCATGCTCGTCTTGATGGTCTCCAGCCCCTGGACGATCTCGAACAGGAGCGCGTGCTTCTGGGTGGATTCCTTGTAGTGGTTCTCGATGATCCGCTGAAAGGGAATCTGGAGGAACACGCCGACAAGGATGACCAGGGGCACGGCTATGAAAATCGGATAGGCGATGGGACCGCCGATGAAGTAGATGACAAAGATGAACAGGACCAGAAACGGCAGGTCGATAAGCGCCACCAGCGAAGACGAGCCAAAGAACTCGCGCAGGGACTCGAACTCCCGGATGTTGTTGGCCACCGCCCCGGCGGACTCCGGCATGTAGTCGAGCCGGGCGGACATGAGGTGGTTCATGATCTTGGAGCCGATAAGGACGTCGGCGTTGCGCCCGGCCACGTCAACGAAGTAGCTGCGCAGATTCTTGAGCAGAAAATCAAAGCAGTATGCGATGCCGATGCCGATGGCCAGGGCCCAAAGGGTCTCGACGGCGTTGTTGGGGATGACCCGGTCGTACACGTTCATGACGAAGAGCGGCGAGGCCACGATGATGATGTTGGTCATGATCGAAGCGCCGATGACGTGCTTGTAGATGGGCCAGAACTTGGCGATGACCCCCCAGAACCACCGCTTGGTCTTGAGCAGCTTCAGCTCGCTGGCCCGCTTGTCCAGCTTGGACTTGCGATGGCAGAAGATGGCGTACCCGGTGTATTCCTCCTCAAGCTTGGCCAGCGGCATTTCGGTCTCGTCCATGCCGTGGCCCGGAACGATGACGCGGGCCGAGGTATCGGTGGAATCCAGCAGCACGCAGGCGTTGCCCCCGCGCAACAGCAGGATGCACGGCAGGACCAGCTTGGTAATGACGCGAAGCTTTTCGCGGTACACGGTCTTGGCGGAAATGCCGATGCGCTCGGCGGAACGCACGATGGATGACGCGGTGATGACGCCGTCCTGCTGGGGAATGCCCGCCTTGAGGGTGGCCGAAGAGACCGGCTTGCCGAGCAGTCGGCTGATAATGGAAAGGCAGATGACCAGAGGCGGCTGAAAATCGATATCCTTGGGGGTGAGCCGCTCGTCCGTCTCCACCTGGGGGGGCTGCTGCATCCCCGGCATGGGGCCCATGCCCGGGGGCATATCTCCCTTGACCGGCTTGCCCGGCTGCATCGGGCCGGATTGCCCACCGGACGGAGGTTCGGGCTGTCCGGGTTGCGACACCGCACGGGCGGCTCCGCTCTCGGATTTTCCGGCTGCGGGAGCGGCCTTCGGATCGGATTTAGCGGCGGCTGGAGCGGCCTTGGCCCCGGGCTTGCCGGGGGTGGACGCCGGCTTCCCTGCGGACGCAGGGCCGGTTTCCCTGCCTGCGGCGCCGGGCATGGGGCCGGTATCCATCTGCGTGGGCCGTGCTCCGGGCTTGCTCTCCCTGGCCTTGGCTGCTCCGGCGGACGGCGTGCCCGGATTGGCGTCGGGCTCGTTCCTCTTATCCTGAGCAGGCTTTGAACCCGCTGGCGACATTGGTTTTTTTTCGGGAGGCATAGATTTCACTTGGATGAAGATTATCTCGCAACAGGAGACACGACTCCGAGTCCCCGTCCATTTCTTACAGTAGTATCTTCACAATCTTTCCCGCAGGACTGCTTTTGTCAAGCTTCAATTGGATTATTCCTTGCTATCCCGGACGGTTCATTCATACGGAAAAAACGATGTCAACGGTAAAACGCGATTCGGGGGAGGCTCATCCGGCCACGGCTATGCCGATCTTGCCCATGGCCAGTCCCTCTTCCCAATACCGATGGGCATGGGCAATGTCGTGAAAGCCAAAACGCGCGCCGTCCAGAAGCACAGCCAGGGCGTCCTGGTCCACCAGCGCGGCGACGCGCTCCAGAATCTCGCCGATCCGCCCCCTTCCCCTGCCCGTAATCAGAGGCAAGAGCATGAAGACAACGTGCAGGGACAGCCCCCCGGCGTGGAGCGGCCCAAGGTCATGGGTGGAGCGGGTGTTGGTGGAGACCACACGGCCATTATTGCGGACCGCGCGAAAGGAGTTGTCCAGAACCGGCCCGCCCACGGTATCGAAAACCGCGTCAAACCCCTCGCCGCCGGTGCAATCGCGGATGTATTCGTCCACGCCCGCCGCCGCATAGTCGATGGGCGTGCCGCCCAGGGCCTCGACCACCGCCGCCTTGTCCGGACTGGAGACCGTGGCGAAAACCTCGGCTCCGGCATGGACCGCGAGCTGTACGGCCATATGCCCCACGCCCCCGGCTCCGCCATGAACAAGGAGCCGCTCGCCGGCCGTGAGTCCGGCCTTGTCGAACAGGGCCATCCAGGCCGTGACCGCGACCAGCGGCAAAGCCCCGGCGTCCGCCAGGTCCATGCGCTCGGGGGCGCGCGCCAGCAACCGCTCGTCCGCCGCCACGTATTCGGCCAACGCGCCAGGCAGCCCCTTGACGCCGCCCGGACAGCCGAACACCCGGTCGCCTTCCATGAAGCGGGTGACGCCGGAGCCAACGGCTTCCACGACGCCGGACGCATCCATGCCCAACAGAGCGGGCGGCTCGGGCGCAAAGGCCAAGGCCGCGCCCAGCGTGGCGATCTTGTTATCGATGGGGTTGAGACTCGACCCGGCGACACGGACCAGCACCTCGCCCGGTCCCGGCTCCGGCACCGGCACGTCGCGCTCGGCAAAAAGATAGTCCCTGCCGTATTCCTCAAGCAGCATGGCTTTCATGGGCGAATCCTCCGGGAAAGCATGGTACCCGCATCCATCCGGCCTGTACAGCGACGGGACGAAGGCGGAAAATGAGTAGACCAAAGCGTACGAGTGGTTCATCATGTGCGGATGGCACCTAACGAAAACGCAAAACGCCTCCGCCAACCCCACGTACTGCCCATGTCCCGCCGGGAGATGGACGAACTTGGCTGGCAGGAGTTGGATATTCTCCTGGTCACGGGCGACGCCTACGTGGACCACCCTTCTTTCGGCGCGCCCCTGCTTGGACGCTGGCTGATCCGCCACGGATTTCGCGCGGGCATCTGCGCCCAGCCCGCCTGGGACAAGGCGGACGACCTCCTGCGCATGGGCCGCCCAAGGCTGTTCGCAGGCGTCACGGCAGGGTCGCTGGATTCCATGCTGGCCCACTACACGGCATTTCGCAAAAAGCGGTCCGACGACGCCTACACCCCCGGCGGCAAAGCGGGCGCGCGTCCCAACAGAGCGTGCATAGCCTACACCAACGCGGTGCAGCGGGCCTTTCCCGGCCTGCCCGTGATCCTGGGCGGCATCGAGGCATCCCTGCGGCGTGTCTCCCACTACGATTTCTGGTCCGATTCCGTGCGCAAATCCGTACTCCTGGATTCCAAGGCCACGGCCATCACCTACGGCATGGCCGAGAACTCCATCATCACCGTGGCCCGGACCATCGAGACCATTCTCGAAGAGACCGGCGAAGTGGACCTGCGCGCCCTGCGCCCCCAACTGGCCGGGCTCCCCGGCCTGGCCGTGACAGGGACCAGGGAAGACATCCCCAACGGTGCCGACATTCTGGAGCTGCCCTCCCACGAAACCATCCTGGCCGACCCGAAGCAACTCATCGAGGCCACGAAACTGCTCGAAAAGCAGGTACACCAGAACAAGGCCACGGCCATACAGGAAACCGGCGGACGGCTGGTCCTGATTACCCCGCCCGGCCCGCCTCTCGACTCCAAAGGGCTGGACGAGCTGGCCGAGCTGCCCTTCACACGGCTGCCCCACCCCGCTTACCGCGAACGCATCCCGGCGGCGGACATGATCCGCACCAGCGTGACCACCCACCGGGGCTGCTCGGGCGGCTGCTCCTTCTGCACCCTCGCCCTGCACCAGGGACGGACCATCCGCTCCCGGAGCCGCGAGTCCATCCTCAAGGAGGTCGAATCCATCACCAAAGTCAAGGGATGGACCGGGTCCATCTCGGACGTGGGCGGCCCCAGCGCGAACATGTGGGGCGCGCACTGCGCCTCCGACCAGTCGAAATGCGAACGGCCCAGTTGCCTGACCCCGCGCATCTGCAAGCACTACCGCGTGGCCCAGCGCGATTTCGTCGGCCTGCTGCGGTCCGTGTCGGACGTCAACTCCGTGGAACACGTCCGCGTGGCCTCGGGCTGGCGCATCGACCTGGCCGTGACCGACATGCGGGCCCTGACCACCCTGATCCGCGAATTCGTGGGTGGCCAGGCCAAGGTCGCGCCCGAGCATCAGGTGGACCACGTGCTCAAGCTCATGCGCAAGCCGCCGTTTTCGACCTTCGAGACCTTCCTCGACCTCTTTGACAAGGAGTCGAAAAAGGCGGGCAAAAAACAATACGTCATCCCGTACCTCATGTCCGCCTTCCCCGGCTGCACCGAGGAGGACATGCGCGAACTGCACGCCTGGCTCGACTCACGCGGCTGGCGGCCCGAACAGGTCCAATGTTTCATCCCCCTGCCCGGCACGGCCGCCGCGGCCATGTACCACGCCGAATGCGACATGCAGGGAAAGCCCATCCATGTCGCCAAGACCGACGCGGAACGACTGCGCCAGCACGCCATCCTCATGCCGAACACCGGCCGACCGCCCAAGGGAGCTTCCCGTGGAAACGATCGAAAGCGGCCGCGACGCGGTGGAGCGCGGCACAGGAAATAGCGACGGTTGCGGGGCGCGCAATATTGCAGATATGTATATCCGCGACCTAACAATTACGTTTTTGTAAAATAATTCCGCCTTTTTCGTATGCGGATACGGGCGAAATGCCCGGTCCGCCGCCATATTTCGTTCATGGCATCGTGTTTGCTTTACATAAGCCATGCATGTGAGCGTCCACGGATTGAAACTGTCGGCCCTGCAGACCATCTGCCAGGTCATCGACCAGACCATCGAACTGCAGACGGCGTTGGACGGTGTTTTGAAAATCCTGTCCGAACAGTTGGCCATGCAGCGGGCGACAGTCACCCTCTTCGACCCCGAGACGGGTCAGTTGTCCATCAACGCCTCCTACGGTCTGACCGCCGAGGAGAAACGTCGCGGCGTGTACCGCCTGGACGAGGGCGTCACCGGGCGCATTTTCCAGACCGGCGAACCGTATTACGTTCCGGACATCGACAACGAGCCGCTCTTCCTGGACAAGACCGGATCGCGCCGGGTCAAGCGCGGCATGATCTCCTTCATCGGGGTACCGATCCTCCTGCACGGCGACCCCATCGGCGTGCTCAACGTGGACCGTCTCTTCGAGGACGAGGTCGACTTCGAAGAGGATGTCGACTTCCTCAAGGTCGTGGCCACGCTCATCAGCCAGTTCCTCAGCCTGAACGAGAAGATCATGGCCCGCGAGGCCGCCCTGAAACGGGAGAACACCTCCCTCAAGTACCAGATTTCCAAGAACACCAAGGGGCCGTACATAGTGGGCCAGAGCTCGGCCATGGTCGAGGTGCAGCGCCAGATGGAGAAGGTCTCCCCCACCAGGGCCACAGTGCTGCTGCTTGGCGAATCCGGCGTGGGCAAGACGCTCATCGCCCGCATCATCCACGAGCTGTCTGAACGCAAGGGCAACCCGTTCATCAAGGTCAATTGCGCCTCGATCCCGTGCAACCTCCTGGAATCAGAACTTTTCGGCCACGAGAAAGGGGCCTTCACAGGAGCCACGTCCACCCGGCCGGGCCGGTTCGAGGAGGCGGACACCGGGACCATCTTCCTGGACGAGATCGGCGAACTGCCCATGGAACTCCAGGCCAAGCTCCTGCGCGTGCTCCAGGACAAGGAGCTGGAGCGGCTCGGCTCCAACAGGACCCGCACCGTGGATGTGCGCATCCTCGCCGCCACCAACCGGGACCTCGGCCACCTGGTGGAGCGCGGCCGGTTCCGCCTGGACCTCTACTACCGGCTGAACGTCTTCCCCATCCGCGTGCCCGCGCTCAGGGAGCGCAAGGAGGACATCACCGGCCTGCTCAACCATTTCCTGCGCAAGATGGCCGACAACTACGGACGGAGCATCCACCTGACCTCCACGGCCCTGGACGCGCTGATCCGCTACGACTGGCCCGGCAACGTGCGCGAGATGCAGAACCTCATCGAACGGCTGGTCATCATGTCCGAAGAGGACCGTATCAGCCTGGAATTTCTCAAGTCCTACCTCACGCCGGCCCAGGCGGCCGTCGTACGGGAGGCCATCCCCGTCTCCGAGGACGTTCCGCGCCACACCTCGCTCAGGGAGTTCGAGCGCAACGAGGTCATGGCCGCCCTGGAGCGCAACGGATGGGTCCAGTACAAGGCGGCCGAGGCCCTCGGCCTGTCCGCCCGCCAGATGGGCTACCGGGTCAAGAAATACGGGCTCGAATCCATGATCGCCGAGGGCAGGGCCAAGCTCAGGCGCATCAAGGAGAGCCAGACATAAATTTTGGCATACCCACCTCCACCCTACGCAAGGCGCCCCCTGTCGGACTTCCGGCAGGGGGCGTCGCCCATTTCGCCGCCGTGCCCGCTTGCCCGGGACGCGAAAAAGGCCCCGCCGGGAATCCCGGCGGGGCCATTGCTTTCGATTCGGACCAATACTATTCCGCCGCGCCCAGGGTGCGCACCGAGGCGATCTTCTCCCAATCGTAATAGGTGTTGACGGTCATGCCATCCCTCGCGCAGGTCACACGAACGAACTCCTCACCAAGAAAGAGGGTCGCGTCCTCGTAAACCTCGCCCTCGTTTACCTGAATCTTCACGTCCTTGCGCAGCTTGCGGGACATGGTCCCCTGCACGGGCTTGGACGCGTACTCGAAAACCTTTTCCAACGTCGCCTTGTTCATCTGCTTCTCCTTGATTTTCTCAGGGTTGCGGGCCAAGGCCCGGAAAGGACGTCAACCGGCGCGATTATCCGCACCCCGCGCCGCCTCCGGCGCAGCCCGAGCCGATGCCGCTCCGGCGGACCTTCAGCGCGTTGATGTCGCCGCCCTCGAAAACGTAACGCAGGGCGTCCTCGATGAAGCCGTCCACGGCGTGACACTCGATGCCGTGCTCCTCCAGAAGCATTCTCGGGGTCTCCCCCACGGCGGCGCAAAGCACCGCCCGGCAGTCCTTGAGAACGGCGGCCAGCTCGGCCCACCGCTTGGGACCGCACCCCGCCTGCGGGGCCGGGCGTTCCTCGACGAGCCGGAATCCGCCGGACTCGGACTCGCCCCATATCTGGAAAGCCCCGGCCTCGCCCAAATGCTGGTTGACCAGCAGCCCCTCGCGGGTGGCCACGGCCACGAACGGACGGGCCATCTTCGCCTCCAGGGGCTTGAGCCGGGAACACGCCTGAAGCGTGCCGCACAGGGACGCGGATTGATCGTTGCCGAGCAGCCCCACGGCGTCGGCGCGGCAACGCTTGCAGTGGGTCATCTGTTCGATGTGGACGCCCGCTTCCTTGCGCAGGGGCAGGACGGTCTCGCGTCCGGGCTCCGGAATGTGCGCGAACGGAGTGTCGGCCGTGGGCTTGAGCGGGATCATGTTCTGGATGTCGGCCCCGAGCGAGGCGCAGACCTTGGCCACCTCGACGATGTGGTGATCGTTGACGCCGGGGATGACGATGGAATTCACCTTGACGGTGATGCCGCGCTCCTTGAGGCCCTTGATAGCCGCGAGCTGGCGGTCCAGCAGAATCTCCGCGCCCTTCTCGCCCCGGTAGACCACGTTTCCGTCCTTGACCCAGGCATAGATTTTAGCCCCGATGGCCGGGTCCACGGCGGATATGGTGATGGTCACATGGGACACGCCGAGTTCGGCGATGTCGTCCAGATACGGCAGGATGCCCATGCCGTTGGAGGACAGGCAGAAAAGCAGCTCGGGATGATGCTCGTTCAGGAGGCGCATGGTCTCCAAAGTCTCGGCCGGGTTGGCGAAGGGATCGCCTGGGCCGGCTATGCCCGCCACGGTAATGCGCGGCTCCTTCTCCAGGACCTTTTCCATGTATTCCGCGGCCTGGAACGGCTTGAGCACGCCGCTGGTCACGCCGGGACGGGACTCGTTCACGCAGTCGTACTTGCGGTTGCAGTAGTTGCACTGGATGTTGCATTTGGGGGCCACGGGCAGATGCACGCGGCCGCAGCTTCCGGCGCTGTCCTTATTGAAACAGGGATGCCTGGTCGTGTCCTTGGCGCTCATTGACGAACCCTCCGTCGCTATATGTAACCGTAGCCGATGCTACTATCCGACTGCTTCTTTCCGATGACCGCGTTGACCACGCGGTCGAACAAGGCCTGGGCTCCCCCGTAACCGAGAGTCCGGATGCGCTGGCCGCCGAACCGGTCGTGAATGGGGAACCCGACGCGCACCAGGGGCACGCCCCACGCCTCGGCGTAGCGGTAACCCTTGGAATGCCCGACGAGCATATCCGGGGCGAGCTCGCCCGCCTCGGCTGCGATATCGTGAAAATCCACGCCCTCTCGCACCTCGGGAGCCACGCGGGCCACGCCGTCGGTGACACGGGCAATGGCCTCCTCAAGCCCCTTGCCCCGCGCTCCGGTTCCGGCCAGGACCACGTCCACGCCGATCTCGGACAGGAAGGCGCACAGGCCGACGACCAGGTCCTCCTCGCCGTAGACCACGGCGCGCTTTCCGAAAACGTACTTGTGGCCGTCCACATAGGCGTCCACCAAACGGCCGCGCTCCAACTCGTAACGGCGTGGCAGAGACGTGCCGGAGATGGCCTCCAGCGCCTCGAAAAAGGCGTCCGACTCGCGCAATCCCATGGGCAGGCCCATACGGTGATTGGGAACGCCGAACCGCTCCTCCAGGCTGACGCCGCCGGTCCGCGCCGGCAGGCAGCGGCCGAACTCGATGGTCGCCTCCGCGCCGCTCATGGTCTTGATGTCCGCGATGGGTGTGCCGCCCTCGGGGATTTTGACGTAGTCCTCCAGGGCCGGGCCATCCAGGGTCTCTGATATGTCCGGAAGGATGACGGCCCCGAGGCCGAAATGATCGCAGATATCCCGCAGGTGGCGCACATCCTCACAGGAAACCATGTTGGGCAGGATATTCACCCGGCCGTTGGGAGCCGCCTTCTCCAGGCAGAGCTGCTCCACCAGGGAGCGGGCCGCGCCGTGCCAGCCGTCGGTGTGGGTGCCGTTGTAGCTGGGGGTGGAGACCCGGACCAATTCGGGCAGGTCGAGGTCCCCGAATTCGTTACGGAATTCCTTCAAGTACATGGGCACGTCGTCGCCGATGGTCTCGGTCAGACAGGTGGTGGCAACACCGACGAGCTTGGGCTCGTACTTCCGCATGACGTTGAGAATGCCTTTCTTGAGATTCGGGCCGCCGCCGTAAATGGCGTTCTTCTCGCCCAAGGCCGAGGAGGCGATGTCCACCGGCTCACGGAAATGGGAGATGATGTAGCGGCGCATGTAGGTGGCGCACCCCTGGGAGCCGTGCAGAAAGGGAACGGCCCCTTCCACGCCCCGGAAGGCCATGGAGGCCCCGAGCGGAGTGCACAGTTTGCAGGCGTTGGTGGTGGAGACGAAGTTGGGCCTCGCGGTCTTGACCTTACTCATTGATTGCCTCCTTGCGGGCTGTATTCGCGCGGTTGGCGCGCCGGGGAGCGAACCGCCAGACAGGGGACATGACCGACGAGTGAATCTCGCGGGCGAAGTTGAGCATCCCGCTGAATCCCTCCAAGGCCTCCTTGCGCTCGTGGTTGTGATCGCAGAAGCCCACGCCCAGCTTGAAGGCGATGGGCCGTTCCTTGACCCCGCCCACAAACACGTCCACATCCTTTTCCTTGATGAAATGTGACAGTTCGAGCGGATTGGCGTCGTCGATGATGACCGTGCCGGGATCGGTGATCTCGGCCAGTTCGGCATAGTCCTCGCTGGTGCCGGTCTGTGAGCCGACCATCACGACCTTCATGCCCAGATGCCGGAAGGCCTTGACCAGGGAGAACGCCTTGAAGGAGCCGCCCACATACATGGCGACCTTCTTTCCCTCCAGGTCCTTGCGGTAGCGGGCCAGCTCGGGCATGAGCCGGTTCAACTCGTCGCGGACCAGGGCCTGGGTCCTCTCAACTATGCCGGGGTCCCTGTCCTTGAAGAAGTCGGCCACCTTGTAGAGGGATTCCGCCATGTCCTCGATGCCGAGGTAGGACACGCGCTTGAACGGCGTGCCGTATTTCTCCTCCAGCATCCTGGCGAGGTCCTGGGTGGCCCCGGAACACTGAACCAGGTTCAGGGCCGCGCCGTGACACCGGGCGATGTCCGCCACGCGGCCGTCGCCGGTGACGTTGGCCACCACCTGGACGCCCATTTTCTCGAAGTACTCGCGGATGATCCAGATTTCCCCGGCCAGATTGAAGTCACCGAAAATATTGATGGAAACCGGCGATATGTCGGACGTGTCGCCCGTGCCGACGAGCCGGAACATGGCCTTGCACGCGGCCAGATAGCCAGCCCGCTTGTTGCCCTTGAACCCCTCGGACATGACCGGCAGCACAGGGATGCCCTTCTTCTCGGTCATCTTGCGGCAGACCGCCTCCAGGTCGTCGCCGATAAGCCCCACGATGCACGTGGAGTAGACAAAGGCGGCCTTGGGGGAATGGCGGTCGATAAGCTCGTCCAGGGCGGCTTCGAGCTTTTTCTCGCCGCCGAAGATAACATCGGTCTCCTGCAAATCGGTAGAGAATGACAACCGGTGAAGCTCCGGTCCGCTGGACAGGGAACCCCGGATGTCCCAGGTGTAGACCGCGCAGCCGATGGGACCGTGCACCAGGTGCAGGGCGTCGGCGATGGGATAGAGGACCACGCGGGAGCCACAGAACACGCAGGCGCGCTGGCTGACCGCGCCCGCCAGGGAGTCGCGGTTGCAGGCGATGTCGATTGCGCCTTCGCCAGTCCGGTGTATCTGGTCCTTTCTTTCTTCGAGAAGAGCCGAGCTGATCGTACTCATTATTTTCCCCTATGTGGCTGAATTGAAATCCCTTGAAGGGGGAAGCCCCCTGGCCCCGCCGTCCCTCACGGACAACCACATCTTCGATGGGGACGGCGGGACCGCCTTGGGCCGTTCGCTTCGACGCAGGTTGCGCGGCGGTGGGCGACGGCTTCCGGCATGGGACTCTCGATTTCTAGGAGGCCAGGTATTCGGCGACAGGCTCGCCGTCTTCCAAGCCGTCCAGAATTGCGTCGATCGCCTCTTCGGAATCCACGCCCTTGAACCACCAGTTCTCGGGCTGGATGACCATCATGGGGCCGGACTCACACTGTTTGAGGCAGGTGGAACCCACCACCAGGGCGTCCAGGCCGCGATCCAGAATTTCCTCCTCCACGTACTGCAGGAAACCGTCGGTCTGCTTGTGGCAGATCCCCTTGGGATCTCCGGCCGCTCGGAAGGACTGACAACAGATTATCATTCTCTCGGGGATAGCCATTTACTCACTCTCCTTGCTTATTGACGCTTGTTCTTCTTGCCTTTTTTCCCGCCGCCATAGAGCGCGTCCACGGTCCCCTCGATGCCGCCGTCCGTGACCAGGACGGACAACCCCCTGCCGCTCAGGACGCGCCGGGGGTTTTCTCCGGCCGAGGCGGCGAGGAGCACGAAACAGTCGCTCAGTATTTCCGCCAGCGACTCCCAACGTTCGCTCCCGGAGCCAGGCTCCGGAAGATCGCGGACCTCCAGCAGACAGGCCGGGCCGTCGCCGCGCGGGCCGTAGACCATGGCCTGGACCGCGTGCCCGAGATGCAGGTCCACGTCCATTCCGGTGGAGCTGACCACGGCCACGTTGGGCCGCTCTTTCGTGGGCCGGGGCAGGATCGGCCCTTGGGCGGCCGTTGCATCCCGCGATTCCAGTCCGACAAGGCCCGCGCCGCATTCGTCGAACACGGACACGATGTCGATATGTCGGGCCGCGCGGTCCCGGACCTCGGCCAACAACTCGTCTCCGGCAGCCGCAAGCCCCTCCCCCGCGCCCTCTTTCGGGCAAAACGGGGTCAGGGCCATGACATCCGCGCCCAGCCCGGACATGACCTCGGCGATCCTCTCCACATGGCCTGCGTTCAGTCCGGGGTAGACGGTGGTGTTGATTTTGACGGTCAATCCGGCCTCCTTGAAGGCAGACACGGCCCGGGCCTGGCCTTCGACCAGCAGCCCGGCGGCCTCCTTCAGGGGCAGAGTGCGCGTCGACGGCCGAATCCATGCGTAGAGTTTCTCGGCGACATCCGCTTCCACGGCGTCCACGAGCACGGTGACGTGGGACACGCCCATCCCGGCCAACTCCCCGGCGCATTCGGCGCCGCTCAGCCCAAGGGTCGTCAGGCAGAGGGTCATGTCCGGATATTTTTCCCGGACCATGCGCAGGGTGCGCAGGGTCGGTTCCGGGACGGCCAGGGGATCGCCGGGGCCGGTGATGCCCACGACCGAAACGGAAACGCCATCCTCAATGACACGGTCGAGCCGGGCCAGGGCTTCTTCGGGCGACACGGCCCGCCCAAAAGCGCCGTCAGAAAAACGGGCGCGGGCGTTGGCGCGCGGAGCCACAGGCAGGTGCAGGCGGCCCACGGTCTTACGCGCGGCCATGCCGAAACAGGGATGGGAAGCGTATTTTTCGACGTTGCTCTTTGACATGACGGCCTTCTCGGTTTCGGGGTTTGGTCCGGGGCGAAGGGGGAAGGTCTCCGCCCCGGACCGGGTCTGAACGCTACAGGACGAGCTCGAAGGTCGTCTCCGGGTCATCGCGGTCCTTGCGGTCCAGGAGCAGGGTCAGGATCTTCTCAAGGAGCCTGAGCCCGCCCTTGTAGCCGACCGTGGGGAAGTACTGATGCCCCTGGCGGTCCAGGATGGGGAATCCCCAGCGCAACAGCGGGATGTCCTCGTCGCGGGCGATGTACTTGCCGTAGGTGTTGCCGATAAGCAGGTCGACCGGCTCGTTCTTGATCCACTGGTGCATGAGGAACATGTCGCCCTTGGCCTTGACTTTGACCTCGAACGGCTTGTCCGCGCAGATTTCCTTGATGCGTGCCTCGAACTTCTTGCCCGGGGTGCCGGTGACGACGTAGACGGGCTGCATGTCCAGGGAGACCAGGAACTCGCACATGGAGATGAGCTGATCCGGGTCGCCCCAGATGGCCACGCGCTTGCCGTAGAAGTACTGGTGCATGTCGGAGATCATGTCCACGAGCTGGCCGCGCTCGAAGGCCACGGATTCAGGCACGGACACGCCCGCCACGGTGCGCAGCACGTCGATGAAACGGTCGGTGGCCGCCAGGCCGAAGGGCATGTCCAGCACGGTGCACGGGACCTTGCACTTGGCGTCAAGCCAACGGGCGGCGTCGGCCGAGCACCACTCCCCGAGGGCCAGGGTGCCGATGGCGTCGCCGGTCTTCTTCAACTGGGCAACGGTCACGCCGCCGTCCGGGAACATCTTGTATTCGCCGGTCAGGGGGGCGTTGAGCACGCCGTCGGTGTCCGGGAACAGGGTGATGTCCACGCCGACCATTTCGGCGATGCGCTTGATCTCGGCCATGTCGGCGGGCTCGACCCAGCCGGGGATGACGTTGACCTTGTGCGATTTGTGCCCGGACGGCTCGGCCAGCTGGGCCATGGACTTGACCATGTTGGAGAAGCCGGTCACGTGGGAGCCCACGTAGCTCGGGGTGGCCGCGCCGAGGCAGGTCTTGCCTTCGGGCACCTTGCCGGACTTGGTGGCCTTGTCGAAGATCTGTTTCAGATCGTCGCCGATGGTCTCGGACAGGCAGGTGGTGTGCACGGCGATCACTTCCGGGTCGTAGACCGTGAAGATGTTGTCGATGGCCTGCACCAGGTTGGCGTGCCCGCCAAAGACCGACGCGCCCTCGGTGAAGGACGAGGTGGCCGCGGAGATGGGCTCCTTATAGTGCCGGGTCAGTGTCGAGCGGTGGTAGGCGCAGCAACCCTGGGAGCCGTGGGAATGCGGCAGGCATCCGTGGATGCCGAGCGCAGCGTACATGGCCCCGATGGGCTGGCACGTCTTGGCCGGGTTGATGGTGAGCGCCTTGCGCTCCTTGATCTCAACGGGTGTATGTTTCAGTAAAGCCATTGTAGTCTCCTATTCCCAAACAAAGGTGGCGGTCAGTTCGGGGGATTCCTGCCAGGGGGCCTTCATGTAGGACCACACCTTGGAGGTCACGAGCCGATCAATTTCCTTGTAGAAGTTGATGGCGCCCTTGAACCCGGCATAGGGGCCGCCGGAGTCGTAGCTGTGCAGCTGCTTCATGGGCACGCCGAGCTTCTGGATGGAGAACTTCTCCTTGATGCCCGCGCAGAAGATGTCGGGCTTGAGCAGTTCGACCAGCTTGTCGGCCTCGTACTGGTTCAGGTCGTCGATGACGAGAGTGCCCTTGTCCATCTGCTCGTTCAGGCCCGCGTAGTGCTTGAACTCGTAACCGGCGTCTTCCAACGCCTTCAGTTCCTCGGGCGTCTTGCGCGGGTTGTAGAGCTTCTCGTCGGCCTCGACCGTGATCTCCTCGATGTTCCGGGAGTCGGCGTCGGGCTTGAGCTCGGGGATGACGTGACGGCCTTCGTAGTCGTCGCGGTGGGCGAACTCGTACCCGGCGGACAGGGTCTTCATGCCCATCTCGGCGAAGAGGTCTTGGTAGTGGTGGGCGCGGGAGCCGCCGACGAACAGCATGGCGGTCTTGCCCTCGGTGTGCGGGCGGACCTGTTCGGCCATGGCCTTGACCTCGGGCATCTCCTCGGCGATGACCTCCTCGACCCGGTCGATGAGTTCCTTGTCGCCGAAGTACTCGGCGATCTTGCGCAAGGACTTGGCCGTGGACTCGGCGCCGATGAAGTTCACCTTGATCCACGGGATGCCGTATTTGGTCTCAAGCATGTCGGCCACGTAGTTGATGGACCGGTGGCACATGACGCAGTCGAGGTCGGCGTGCTGGGCGGAGGCGAACTGGTCATAGGACGAATTCCCGGAGAAGGTCGAGATGTTGGTGATGCCGCACTTCTTGAAGATGCGGTCGATCTCGAAACCGTCGCCGCCGATGTTGTACTCGCCCAGCAGGTTGATCTTGTACTTACCTTCCTTGGCCTCCTCGTTCTCGCCCACCAGATGGCTGAAGACCTGGTTGTTGGCGATGTGGTGGCCGGCGGACTGGGAAACGCCCTTGTACCCCTCGCAGGAGAAGGCGAAGACGTTGCAGTCGCCGAACTTCTCCTTCATCTTCTTGGAGACCGCGTGGATGTCGTCGCCGATGAGACCCACCGGGCAGGTGGCGAAGACGCAGATCCCCTTGGGATGGAAGATGTCGTAGGCTTCCTGGATGGCGGCCGCGAGCTTCTTCTCGCCGCCGAAGATGATGTCCTGGTCCTGCATGTCCGTGGAGAAGCAGTAGGGCATGTAGTTCTCGCCGTCCGGACCGGGATCGGTCTGGTTGCGACGGGTCAGCCAGGAGTAGAATCCACAGCCGATGGGGCCGTGGGTGATGTTCAGGATGTCGCGGGTCGGCCCCATGATAACGCCCTTGCAACCCGCGTAGGTGCAACCGCGCATGGTGATGATGCCCGGGATGGTGCGGACGTTCGCCAGGATCTCGGGCGGCGCCTCGGCTTCCGTGGCTTCATTGATCATTATCTGCTTGGCGCGCTTCCGGGCCACCTTGGGAGGATACTTCTTCAGAAGCTCTTCCTTGATGTCGGTGGGCATGAGCTGCACCACTTTCTTCGTCTTGGCCATTCTCAATACTCCTTCGTGTTGCCTAGGCTATGGCCTTAGCGCCGGTCTCGGCGGTTCTGACGCGAACGGCGTCGCCGACGGGCAGGACAAAGATCTTGCCGTCGCCCGGCTTGCCGGTCTTGTTGGCGGCGATGACGGCTTCGACCACGTCGGCCACCTGATCATCGGGGACCACTACCGTTACCATGCGCTTGGGATAGAGCTTGCCCTTCTCACCGAGCACGGCGGCGGCTTCCTCGTAGCCGCTCTCCGCGCCCTCGACGACGGCGGCGTTGACGAACCCCTTGCCCCGGCCTTCCGCGGCGTGGGCGAAGTAGGCGTCCACTCCGGCCTCGTTCAAGGCGGCCTTGGTCTGGTTCATCATGTTCATGCGCACGACTGCGATGACTTCCTTCATTACGCGGCCTCCTCGGCGGCGGTCTCGTTGACGCCGGAACTGATGGTGTAGACGTCTTCGACGTCCGAAACGAAAATCTTGCCGTCGCCAAAAGCTCCCTTGGCACCGGAACGGGCGGCGTCCATTATGGTGTTGACCACGAAATCCTTGTCCGCCGCCTTGACCACGCACATGAGCATGGTTTTGGGAATCTCGTCGTAGGTGACTTCGCCGATCTTGATGCCGCGCTGCTTGCCGCGACCGGCCACGGAGTATTTGGTGACTGCGGGAAAACCATTGTCCATCAGGGCGGCCAGGACCTCATCCGATTTCTCGGGCCGCACAATCGCTCGTACCATGATCATCATTTTTGCTCTCTCCTATCTCTTCGTAATTACTGACTTTGATCGTTTTTCGGTATTACATCCGCCATATTTCGAGGTTGGTTTTCCCCTGTAGGCACGGAATTCTTTCGAATTCCGCGCCTGCCGGGGCCGCCGACCGGGCGAAATGTTCGGGAGAACTAGGCGGCTTCCATGATGCCGTAGTCCATGAGCAGCTTTTCCAGGTCTTCGATCTCGAGCGGGGTCGGAATAACGAACATCTCGTTTTCGTCGATGGCTTTGGCCAAACCGCGGTACTCGTTGGCCTGAGGAACGTCGCCGTCCCATTCGATAACGGTCTTGCGGTTGATTTCGGCGCGCTGCACGTCGTTGTCGCGGGGAACGAAGTAGATCATCTGGGTGCCAAGCTTGGAGGCAAGTTCGGTAATCAGATCGGCCTCGCGGTCCGTGTTACGGGAGTTGCAGATGAGCCCGCCCAGACGGACGCCGCCGGATTCAGCGTACTTCATGATGCCCTTGCAGATATTGTTGGCCGCGTACATGGCCATCATCTCGCCGGAGCAGACGATGTAGATTTCCTGGGCCTTGCCGTCGCGGATGGGCATAGCGAAGCCGCCGCAAACAACGTCGCCGAGGACGTCGTAGAAGGCGTAGTCCAGCCCTTCCGACTCCTCGTAGGCCCCGAGGGACTCCAGCATGTTGATGGAAGTGATGATGCCGCGTCCCGCACAGCCCACACCGGGCTCGGGGCCACCGGATTCCACACACCAGGTACCGCCGAAGCCGGGCTTGCGGATATCTTCGAGTTCCACGTCCTCGCCTTCCTCGCGAAGGGTATCCAGAACGGACTTCTGAGCCAGACCACCGAGTAGCAGACGGGTGGAGTCGGCCTTGGGGTCACAGCCCACGACCATGACCTTGCGGCCCATTTCCGCCAATCCGGCGACCGTGTTCTGGGTGGTGGTGGACTTGCCGATGCCGCCCTTTCCGTAAATAGCTACTTTCCTCATGGTTTCTCCTCCAGGGTTTTGTTTGCGTCGATGGCCTCATTTGGCAAAGGTCGTGCCAATTTACGCAACTACAAACAACACGCTGTCATATAAGGAGAAATATGAAAGGCATCGGTAAAAACGCTACCTACGAAAAATGTAGGTTGCGACCACTTGACCAGACAGAACTGTAGGAACCTACAAAAACGTAGGCTGATCCATCCTTTTTTTGTAAAAGAATTATGCCTTTAATTACAGCGTGTTATAGAATCCACCCAATTTGGCACCGTTCATGCTGAAGAGGAATCATCACCGGCAACCATCCACAAGGACGAAGCACATGTTGATCGACACCACACTCAGGGAAGGAGCGCAGCTTTTCGGGGCCTACTTTTCCATGGAGGCCAGGGAACGGATCATATCCGGCCTGCTGGCCGTCGGCGTGGAGGAGATCGAGCTCGGCTGGGTCGGACAGGAAGGGCTGGACGAACTCCTGGGCAGGACGAAAAATCGGCGCGGCCGCACCGCCCTGTCCGTCTGGTCGCCCTGCCGCGAAACAGACATCCGTACTGCCGCGAGACTGGGGATCGAACGCATCAACATCGGTGTCCCGGTTTCCGACCTGCACATAGGGGAACGGCTCAAGACCGACCGCGAGGGGCTTCTGGAACGCCTGGCCCGCACCGTGCTCGCGGCCCGTCTCATGGGCATCGGCTATGTGTCCGTGGGGTTGGAGGACGTGTCCAGGGCAGACCGGGACTTCGCCCTCAAGGCGGCTGGTCTGGCGCAAGACGTGGGCGCGTCCCGCATCCGCCTGTCCGACTCACTCGGGCTGCTCTCCCCATCAGGAACCATGGAACTCGTCGCCGCTTTCAGGAGCAAACTTGAAATCGACCTGGCCGTGCATTGCCACGACGACTTCGGCATGGCCACGGGCAACGCCGTTTCCGCGCTGTCCGCCGGAGCGCATTTCGCCGACGCCAGCCTGCTCGGCATCGGCGAACGGTCGGGCATCGCGGCCACAGAGGAGCTGGCCGCTTATCTGGCAATCAAGGAGGAAAGCCATGCGTATGATGTTCAAAACCTTCGCGGACTCTGCCATTTCGTTTCTGAAGCTGCCGGGGTACCGATTCCCCGAACCAAGGCGATCGCGGGCAAGGACATTTTCGCTTGCGAGTCCGGCCTGCACGCGCACGCCCTCAGCAAGTCGCCCGGTCTTTTCGAGCCGTTCGATCCAAGTCGCATCAGCGCGAACCGGATGGTCGCGGTTGGCGGCAAAAGTGGGCGAGCGGCAGTGGCCCGCGCCCTCGCCGACCACGGCCTCGACCTTCCGGAACAGGGTCTCGCGGCCCTTGTCCGCGAAGTAAGGAAACTGGCCTGGGAGCTGGAACGCCCCCTGACCTGCGGGGAACTGACCGAACTCGTCAAAAACTAGGAGGCTCCATGCTCAGGAAGCTGCTTTTCATCTGTCTGTGGCTCTGCGTCCTGTCCGGCACCGCCGCCACCGGTGATGCGCCCCGGCCCGCAACCCCGTCCGAGGCACCCGCGCGCGTCGCGGCCCCATAGGCAAGGCCATGGACGTCTCCTCGCTCCTGGTCACCGGCAAACTGGCCCTTGCGGTCACCCCTGTCCTGCTCGCCCTGTGTATGCCTCTGGCCTACTGGCTGGCCGCGTCCAACGCCCCTTGCAAGCGGTACATTGAGGCGGCGTGCAACCTGCCCATGGTTCTGCCGCCCACGGTGCTCGGCTTCGGCCTGCTCATGGTCATGAGTCCGAAATCCCCCTTTGGAGCGGCCTGGGAAGCCGCCTTCGGCTTTCCCCTGCCCTTCTCCTTCACAGGGCTGGTCCTCGGCTCCCTGGCCTACAGCCTGCCCTTCGGCGTGCTGCCCATGCGCGCGGCCTTCGAAAAAATCGACCCGGGCATCATCGAGGCGGCGCGCTCTTCGGGCATGACCGGCTTGCAGACTTTCCGCCACGTGATTCTGCCCAACGCCGTGGGCGGGGTCACGGCCTCGGCCGCGCTGATCTTCGCGCACACCGTGGGGGAATTCGGGGTGGCGCTGATGCTCGGCGGCTCCATTCCCGGCCGCACCAAGGTAGCTTCCATAGCCATCTTCGAGCACTCCGAGGCATTGGAATACGGCCAGGCGGGCCTGCTCTCCCTGGCCCTGCTGATCGTCAGCTACGCGGCTCTGCTCGTCATCGGACGGTGCAACGCCGCCGGACGCGCCGCGCCGCCCCGGGGCACCGCCCGCCGGACATCCCGACGCGACGCCGATTTTCAAAACGCCAAGAGAGGTTTTCATGCGGACCATATCCACGCAGTACGGTGAACTGATTCCCCAGCACACGGCCGACGACTTGCGGAAACGGGAAATCATGCCCGTTGAGTACCACGCCTCGGGCGGGATCAAGTCCGTTCCCCTGGAAGAACAAACCGTCATCGCCACCTCGGCGGGCGACATCCCCGCCGAACTGGTCTCCTTTCATGAAAACGGCTCCCTCAACCGCATATTTCCGCTGAACGGCAAGCTTTCGGGCTATTGGAGCCAGGACGACGAAGCCGGGTTGTCCGTGCCGATCACGCTGACCACGCCCATGGGCGTGATCCGCGTCCGGATACTAAGCGCGGGCTTTTACGATGACCAGAGCCTGCGCAGCCTGACCCTGTGGCCCGGGGAAACCGTGTCGGTCCCCACCCCGGCGGGGCCTGTCGTGGCGCGCATCGGCGTAAGCTTCACCCGCGACGGCCGGGTGCGCTCTCTGGAACCGGCTAAACCCGTCGCCGTGCCCACCCCGGCCGGGGAAATGACCGCATACGACCCCGATGCCGTGGGCGTGAACGGGGACGCCAATTCGCTGGCTTTTAATGACGAAGGAAAGGTCTGCCGCCTGAGCACCACCCTGAGCGGTCTCATCGCGGTCCACCCGGACGGGCGCACGCACCGCCACGTCCCGCAATACAGAGAGAGCCTGTGCAGTGAAGCCGAACAGGAAGTAGTCCCCATGCGAGTGGAATTCGACGGGGACGAGGTGCGCATCGCGATCAGGCCGGACAGACCGGCCACGATCCTCAAGGGAAAGGGATATGTGTTTTTCGCCGAACCGTTCCTGCCGCAGTTGCCCGACATGTTCACCGGACTGCGCTGTTCGGTGTAGGACCTATTCCAGTCCCTGGCGCATCATGAACCGGAAAACGGTTTCCACGAACTTTCCGGAGACCACGTCCGGCAAGGCGAAATACGGCATGTCGCCGGACACCATGGCTCCGGTGTAGGCGAACCATATCTCGGAAGATATCTTGGCCAGCGCGGGAGTGATGAGGGTCTCCCACAATCCTCCGGCATCATGCTGGTCCAGCCCGAAGGCGCGGCACTGGATGGGACGGTGTTCGAATAGCAGGCACTTGTCGTCCAAAAGCAGGGGGCAGACCGATCCGGCCTCGGACAGGCAGTATTTCCCGCCCCCCTCCGCGTCGAGATCGCTGACCGTCCGGCGCTCGGCCTGAGCCGTGGCGACAGCGCGCTCGATGACCAGGAGACGTTCCTCGCCGGACAGCTTCTGGTTGATGCGGTGGGAAATGTACACGGCCTCGGCCAAGGTCAGGGAAACCGGAGTAGAACAGCACTGGCTGTGATCCAGGCCACAGGCGAGGCCGTCGGTGGTCTGACCGCTCTCGTCCACTCGCTGCACCAACTCCATATAATCGTTGAAAAAGGGCGAAAGATCCACCAGCCGCTTGAACTCCAGGGACGGCTCGCGCACGGTAAGCTGCCCCGACTGCTTGCCATACTTGCGGATGGTCCGCCACTGGACGAAGTTGGCGGGCTTGCTCTTGAGTTTTTTGAGCGCCTTGCCCGCAAGCTTGTGGCCCAGCCCCCGCCGAAGCAGGTAGGCATTGAGAACCGTGCCGGTCCGGCCGATGCCGTGGCGGCAGTGGATAAGCACCTTCTTGCCCAGATAGATGGCCTCGTCCAGCCACTCCAGAGTTTTTTCCAACTCGATGAGGCCGGGCGCCTCCTCGTCCTCCAGGGGCAGATAGTGCACCTCGAATCCCGCGCCCTTCTCGATGTCGTGAAGATCGCAGAACTCGCCGCACAGATTGAGGATGGCGTCCACCCCCTGCGCACGGATGGCTTCAAGCTGGGGATAGCTCATGGGCGCGTTGCCCACGCCGAGCTGGTCCGTTACCCAGGTAACCTTATAGGCAAGCGTCTTTTCAGCCATCGCGAGACTCCGCATCCTTGACGAACCGTTCGACCTCGGCGTCCACCTGTTCCTCGGTTTCCATGCGCATGTCCATGAGCCGGGTCACTGCCATGAGATAGCCCAGGCGCATAAGCAGCCGCCTGATGTCGTTTTCCGGCAACCGGGCGCACTTGGCGTCGATCATGTCGCCGCGCGTCGTGGTCTCGAACCCGTAGCGGTCCAGAACCCGGCGGATGAACTCCAGCCGGAGCAGCCGCTGGTCGAACCCGGCCCCGCCGCCCTTGAAACGGAAATTGATGTAGTTGGAACCTTGTTCCGGCCCGCAGATGGCGTCCACCACGGAGAAGTGGTAGCCGAAGCGGACCATGAGATGCAGGTAATCTTCGGAGATAAGCCCGTAGCTCGCCAACAGCTTGGAATCAAAGCTGAAGATGCCGCCCGAAACCTTGTCGAACTCTTCCCAGTCCATGGCCGTCAGACGCGAAGGCCACCGAACCCGCTCGTCGGAAAGGCCGTACCACAAGGCCCACATGGGGCCGCACTTGATGTCCTGGGGCGAAATGGTCTTGCCCTCGCCCGCGTTGGCGAAAAAACCGCCGCCCAAGTCCAGGATGTACATGACCAGAGGCAGGCTGGTCTCCAGCCGCTTGGCCGCATTCATGCCCCGTCCCTTCTTGTCCATGACAGAGAACATCTCGTTCACGGCCTTTTCGTGGCAGAAACGGACAACGTCGTGCAGGGATTTGCAGCCCGTGGGCGTGAAATCCTCCGCCTGGGGGTCGGTCAGATTGAGCTTGACGGTCAGAGGCGCGACCCTTGCATATTGCTCCACCACCCTCTGCGAAACCTGCTGACCGTTGCGGGCGCGGGTCATGATGGCCTCAACGCAGCCGTCGTAGAGTGCTCCGCCCGTGCCGTCCACAGTCACGAGCTGGCCCGGTTCGAGCTTCGCCTTGACGTCGCCCACGACCACGGGCACTCCCGATTCGCGAGCCACGGAGGCGAAATGACTGGCCCGGCTGCCCGTGGACGAAATAACGCCGTTCATCTTGCCGATGAAGGTCAGAAGAGACGGTTTCAGGCTGGGCGTGACCACCACGGCCCCCTCGGGAATCTGGGCGATGCGCTCGCCAGTGGAGGCGAAATAAACGGTTCCGCAGCCCGCCCCGGTGGAGGCCCGCTCCAGCCCTTCGGCGATGGGCCGGGCCGACACGGGCAGAATTTCCTTGGCTGCCTGGGCTTCCTCGCGCTCCTCCTGCAAGGGGCGGGTCTGCAAAATGTAAAGCTCGCCGGTGACGTCCTCGGCCCATTCGATATCCTGGGGCCTGCCGAAGGACTCTTCCAGGCGCATGGCCAGCTTGCCCAGACGGACCAGGGAATCCTCGGAGGGCAGACCGCCCGTGTCCGGGGTACAGTCCGCGTCCAGGCGCGGGTCCACATGGCGAGTGAGCACGGCCTTGTCCGGAGAGGTGGAGCCGTCCACCAGTCCATGACCCAGCCCGCGCACACCGTACACGCCCATGGCGTCCCGCCCCCGGCAATCCGGGTCGCGGGTGTAGAGCACGCCCGCGGTGTCGGCGTCCACCATGGGAATGACCAGCACGGCCATGGCCGTTTCGCTGTCGGTCAGTCCGTTGGAGATGCGATAGGCCACGGCCCTGGGACAATACTTGCCCGCCAGGACCCGCTTGTACGCCTCAAGCACGTCGTTGGGCTGAACGTTCAGTTCCGAGGCGTACTGCCCGGCAAAGGATATCTCACCGTCCTCGGCCAATGCGCTGGACCGCACGGCAATGAGATCGTCGCCCTCGATGATCTCGGACACGCCGAAACGAATGCCTCGGGCGATCTCCTCCGGGACCTCGGCGGCCAGGATGAGCTCCTGCATCTCGGCGGTCAGCCGCGCCAGCAGGTCACGGTCTCCCACGACCATCTGCCGCAGCCGCTTGTCGATCTCCTCGCCCAGGCCGTTGAAGTCGACGAAGTAGTTGAAGGCGTTGGCCGTGACCACGAAACCGGGCGGCACCGGGATGCCGTCCAGGCCCTTGGCGCGGCCCAGGTTGGAGGCCTTGCCCCCGGCCATCTTCGGGAGCGCCCCCGCCTCTTCCAGGGAAAGGATGTATGGCGGGCCGACTTCGGGCTGCTCAAGCTCCAGCGCCATGCGCACGTAGAAATCGATCTTGCGGAAATACTCGGGCAAATCCATGTACCGGGTCGGATTCATCTCCACCAACTGTCCGGCCATGGTGGCCACGGCCGAGGACAGCCGGTTGGTCATCCAGACGGCGCGCTGCCGGTCGGCCAGCCGCTTGCCGTAGAACATCTCCTCAAGGTCGGCGATCAGTTCCAAGGCCACGGCGTCGTGGGCCAACAGGGATTTGAACGCCTCGTACTTGCGCCTGAGCAGAGTGCCGGGAGCAAATACCTGATAAGTCCAGTGCCTGAAGAGCTGTTTGAGATACATGGATATTCCTTGGCTATACGGTGATTACGGCCAGCCGGTCCGGCGCGCTCCGCTATTCCCCGGTTCCGAGGACCTCGGCCACCTTGGCCTCCAGCTCCTCCTTGTTGATGGGCTTGACGCAGTACTCCTGCGCACCGAGGCGCAGGGACTCGCGGGCGGTCTCCAGGGTGGGGTAGCCGGTGAGCATGATCGCCTTCATGTCGGGGTTGACCTTCTTGAGTTCCTCCAGGGCCTCCACCCCGGTCATCTTCTTGAGCTTGATATCGAGGATGGCCAGATCGATCCTGTTGCAGGTCGAGTGCTTGAGGGCATCCTCCTCCTCGGTGAAATTCCAGACCTTGTGGCCCTTTCGCTCCAGAATGCGTTTTACCAGCATCCCGGCATCGGTAATATCGTCGAGTACCAATATATTCGCCATCATCTACTCCTTTTCAGGCTCCCCGCCGTCCATTCCCTGATGGTCCAGCGGGAGGTTCACTTCAAAGACCGTTCCGCCGCCCTCGGCGCCGCCCTTGGCCTCCGGGGGAAACCCGAATTCCTCGGGGACCGGGCTGAGGGCTTGGATATCGCCGCCATGGTCCTCGATGATGCCAAAAGAGACGGACAGCCCGAGCCCCGTGCCCTTGTCCACGGCCTTGGTGCTGTAAAACGGATCGAAAATCTTCTTGAGTCCATCCTCGGCTATGCCCGAACCGTTGTCGGCCACCCACAGCGAGACGATGCCGCCGGGGGTATCCAGCCGAGTGCGGATGAGAATGGTGCCGCCGTGGCCGCCCATGGCGTCACGCGCGTTGGTCAGGAGGTTGATCCAGACCTGCTTGAGCTTCTCGGGGTCACCGTAGATGATCGGGTAGCGGTCATCGAGTTGGGTGACGATCTCCACCTTGTCGAGCTCCAGGGTATGGCGCACCAGGGAGACCGCCTCCATGACCGAGTTGTTGAAGCACATCTCGCGCTTGGCGGACTGGGTCTGACGGGAAAAGCCGAGCAAATCGGCGACGATCTTCTTGCACACCTGGGTCTGCTTCTCAATGATGGCCAGATCCTGGTGAATCTGGCTGTCCTCGTCCACATCCTCCTGCAGCAACTGGGCGTATCCCAGAATAATGCCGAGCGGGGTGTTGATTTCATGGGCGACGCCGCCGGCAAGCAGTCCCAGGGATTCCATCTTCTGGGCCTGAATGAGCTGGTTCTCGTATCGCTTGATGTCTGAAATGTCGCGGTCGGTCCGAAGCAGCCCGTCGATACGTCCCTCGTCGTTGAAAACAGGGACGCAGACCACGTGGAACCAGTGCTCGCCGCCGCCCCCCTCGACCATGACCTGGGTGTCCAGCCGACGCCCGGACTGAAGGATGTCTCGGGCCGCCATGTGGCGTTCCTCGGCCTCGGCCTCGGGGAAGAGATCGAAATCGGTCTTGCCCTCGATGGCGGCCAGGGAGATGCCCACGGATTCGGCGAAGCTCTTGTTGCATCCCCGGTAACGCATGGTGGCGTCCACCAGGGAAACGCGGTCCGGGGTCACGTCCAGAATGGTCCGGGTCAGCCGCTGCTGGTCGCGCAGGTTGCGCTCGGCTCCGCGCAGCTCCTCGATATGGCTTTTCAGCGACAGGGCCATGACGTCGAAGGTCTCGGCCAAATCCTGAATCTCGTCGCCCGCGTTCTCGCGATACACCGGACAGAGGCGGCAGGACTGCAACCGGCACTGGAAATTGTCCTCGTTGTTGCAGTCCGGGCACATGGTTCCGGCAATGTACCAGCACCGACGCTTGGTCTCGCCATAGGCCGGACACTGCGGAGTGTTGCAGTTTTGCTTTTCCCAGCAATGAATACCCCAGGAGGGACCGGAAATGGTGTCGAGGTTGCCCATGAGCATCTCCTCGGCATGACTGCGCAGCCTGTGCAGCCGAACGGTGACGCGACGGGCGAAGACCGTTCCCAGAGATGTGGCCAGAAGCAGTGCCCCGGCGAAGAGACCGGCCATGAGGGTGATCTGCCGTTGCACGGCCAACTGAATGCGCGACTGGGACAGCCCGATGCGAACGGTGCCGAGCCGTCCGTCCGAGACGAGGATCGGGGCCGCGAAATCGTAAATGCGGCGGGAGCCGTCGGCCAGAAGCTGGATGTTCAGGGATTCGCCCTTTTCCACCTTGTTGGCTTCGATAAGATCGACCGGGAATCCCTTCTGAAAAGTGTGGACCATGACATAGCCGTTCTTGTCCTGCACGAAGGCGTAAATCACGTCCTCCACGGTGGACTGCTCGTCGACCATGTTCTTGAGACGCAGAAAATCACGGGCAAGCATGGGGTCCACGGCCCGCACAGACAGCCCTTCGGCCAGGGCCGAGCCGCGCTTCTTGCTCTCCTCCACCAGAGAGCTGGCGCTCATGGTGCCGACCAGCGGCAGCAGCAGCACGGCCATGCCCACCAGGATGGCGGACATGCCCAGATTGAGCTTGGTGCGGAACTTGAGCCTGGGAAAAATGCGCATGTGGGGCTACCGGTCCAATTGAAGTTTTTCGGCCAGGTCCCTGACCGGATCGTAGTCGATGTCGCGGGCCGGAATGATGCCCCTCATGCCCGCGGCGCTCAGGATGGCCCTGTGCTCGGGCGTATCGCGATCCAGGGCGAACATGGCCTTGGCCACGGCTTCCACCACGGCCGGATCGAGCCCCTTTCGGGCCGCGTATACCCAGCCGGGATACGGCGGGGTTTCGGCCAGAATGCGGATGGCCCCGAGATCGATCTTTCCGGCGACGACGTCGAGGGTGCCCTTGCGGATGGTGCCGATGTCGTACACGCCCGCGTGCACGGCCAGAACGACCTTCTCCTGCTTGCCGCCGGGACCGGGCGCGAAGTCCACGGTCTCGAAATCTTCAAGCCTGATGCCGTGATCGTAGAAGAGCCCGAGGGGGAAAAGATAACCGCCCGCGGAATTGGGGTCCACGGCGATCCAGCGCTTGCCCCGGCAGTCCTCGATGGTCGAAACCGCCGCGTTATCCGTGCGGACTATGATCTGTCCCCGGAAAAACGGCTCGCCCGACGGCTCGATAACCCTGGCAAAAGCCTGCGCTCCGGCCTTGGCCAAACGCACGTAGACAAACGGATTGGAGTAGGAAATATCGATCTCGCCGCGCTCGACCATCTTGACGTGCTCTTCAAAGGTGTCCGGGAAGATCTGCCGAAGCGGCAGCCCGGTGGTCTCGCGCAGATACTCCAGCAACTGGCGGTGGCGCTGGTAGGAGATGGTGTGCGAATATTGGGGCAGATAGGCATAGGTAATGGCGTCGACCATGCGCGGAGCCACAAGGTCCTCGCGTTTGGACAAATTCACCTTGACCGGCTTCTCATCCGAGCAGCCGCCATAAAGCGTCGCCAGGAGAAACAGCGCCATAAGGGTCACACAGGTCTTCATTCCGGTTCTCTTCATTTCACTCGCCATATGGCGCATCTGCGCCGTGTTGCGGACATCCCTTGAAACAATACAAAAATACCGTCCGCATTCCAACAATTCTTATCACTTGGCAACGCGCCGCCAAGACAGTATGAAGGGGACCGGCACACGGCCGTGCCCCAGCAAGGAGACTTACCATGACGACCATCTACAAGATCCCCATGAGCAAGACCGTGCTCACATTTTTCCTCCTGCTCGTCGCCTGCGTGGCAGCGGGAGTGGCGTGGAGCTTCAACTCAGGGCTGACCTGGACCGCCATCTGCCTGATCGCGGTGGCGGGACCGCTCGCCCTCTTCTACTGGTACATGCTCTACATCACGCCCAAGCGGGCCTCGATCACCGTTGCAGCCGAAGGCATCCTTCTGGCCGCGCCGCCGTTCGCTTCGGCGGTCATCCCCTGGGCTTCGGTGGTCAAGACCTTCCCCGTGGACCTCAAGAAGGACGAGGACTTCAAATTCACCAAGACCAGGAAGTACATGACGTTCGGCGGCTACAAGTCCGGCGTGGTCGAGATCAAGGACGGCATGGAGACGGTGATCGTGACCAACCGCCCGGACGTACTCTGCATCCAGACCGACGAGAGGTTCTACCTGCTCGGCCCGTCCGACCTTCCCGGCTTCGTGGAAGCCGTGGAAAAAACCGCTCCATAAACCGGCCAAGCCGGTCATTTCAAAGAACAAAGCCGCCCCGGGGGCGGCTTTTCCTTTTTCAAAATCGTTAGGACCCTTCAGGTACCGGCTTACTTTCGATCAGCCCCGGCTTGCCTTTGGCTCGCCCCTTCCTGGATTCGATGTATGCCTTCTTGTCTTCTTCACTGAGCAAATCAGTGAAATCCATCATCTCGTCACCGGCCTCGTTGGCCTTGACCTTTTCACGAATGGTCCTGAAGACCGGCAGCCAGGGCTTGGCCTTGCAGAACAGGCAACGAACGGCGATGTAGACAGGAATGAAGATAAAGGCCGGACCGACCGCGCCGAGGTACGGCACGATGAAGTCCACCTCGCCGAAGCGATAGAACAGCCAACCGATGGCGAACGGGACAACCCACAGGGACGAGGCGAAAAGCGCCATGTGGGCGAAGAAATTTTTGCCGAAGGCTTCGTTGGCGATGGAGTTGCAGGCCTTCCACGCAGTCTTGTCCTTGGCGCCGAGGGCGCGGACCGAGAGATTGTGGTTGTCGACCATGTCCCGATTGATGGTCCGGAAATGCTTCTTGTTGAGGAAATAGACCCCGGCCATGCACAACTCGCCGATAACGGTGGCGACAAGGCCGACCCAGACCAGCCCGAGAGCAAAGCCGACATAGGCATTGCCCGGAACGCGAAAGGCCCAGATCATCCAAGGGTCGAGAAATTCATAAACTATCTGGCCGGTCATATTCTTTCCTGTGAAGGGTTATGGGGGCCGTCCGATATCGGACGGCCCCCTGTTCTTGCTGTCAGTTGGCGCGACTTAGAAGGGCGGGACGATGGAGTAGCCCAGGAAGCCCTTGGTGGTGTAGCGCAGACCAACATACACGGCCAGGACGATGAAGATGTACTTCAGGACCTTGTCCGGGATGAACTTGGAGGTCTTGGGTCCGATGATGGAGCCGATGACAACGCCGACGAGCTCGGCGCCGATCAGGCCCCAGGCAACGGGGGTCTGCTTCAGCAGCATGTAGGAGGCAATGGAGTTGACCATGCCGATGAGAACCGCCAGAGCGGAAGTACCGGCGACCAGGTACATGGGCAGTCCGGCCACGGAGGTCAGGAACGGCACCAGCAGGAAGCCGCCGCCGACACCCAGGAAGGAGGCCAGGGCCGCGATGCAGAAACCACCGACCACGGGAATCAGCGGGTTGAACTTGAACTCGACGCCGAAGAAGGAGAACTCGCACTCGGTCGGGGTGAACTTCTGAACCTTAACGCCCATCTCGGCCATGTCGATGTCAGCACCGTTCTGCTGTTCCTTGACCGACTTCTGGAAAGCATCGGCGGCCTTCTTGGCTGCCTGCTTGGAAGCCTGCCCCTTGGGGGTGGTCTGGTAGAACAGGTAGCAGCCCAGGAACAGGACGAAGAGACCGAAGTAGCCCAGGTAAGCCTTCAGGCTGATCTTGCCGGCGGTCAGCCAGGGCACCAGCCAGGAACCGGCCACGGAACCGATGGCCAGGGCAATACCCAGCGGCAGAACCAGGCGACCGGCCTTGTAGTAGTTGAAGGAGGACAGGGCGGCGGAACAACCGACGAGCCACTGGTTGGACACGCGGATGGAGTCGGTGACGACCTTGTTCATCTTGGAGCCCTTGCCGAAGGAGCTGGCGTAATCGCCGAGGCCGTAGATGGTGATGTGACCAACACCGGCCATGATGCCGCCGAACGCGCCGACGGTGGAGAATATCCAGCCTACCCAGATCGCCCACAGGAAGCCGATGATGATGTTCAGCTGCGGACCGCCGGGGATGCCGAGATAGCCGGACTCACCGGTGGGTTTGGCTTCGGCGATGGCCTCGGACAGACGATCGGCCAAGGCGGGCTGCGCCATGAGGCAGACTGCTGCCACCAGGGCCAGCATCAGGAGAGTTTTCTTGGAACGTAACACAGTTACCTCCTCCTCAAAATAGTGTTAAAGGACCCCAAAATGTCACCCCGCGTCCCCCAAGGCCGCGGAGTTGCTACCAGTCTATTCCGGCCGCACGAAGGTCAGGGCGTTCGCCGTGCAGCCGACAACGCAGGCAGGTGTGCCACCGGCATCCACTCTGTCCGCGCAGAAATCACATTTCATAATCTTGCCGGTGGCGTCGTTGAACACCGGCACGGTCCACGGACAGGCGTCGATGCAGGCCTTGCAGCCGTCGCACTTGTCCATATCGACCAAAACCAGCCCGTCCTCGCGCTTGTACATGGCCCCGGTGGGACATGCGCTCACGCATTCGGGTTTCTTGCAGTGCCGACAGTTAAGGTACTTCAGCTTTGCCGAAGGCTTGCCGTCTTTGTCGGCGATGGGTCCCTCGGCTTCAAGCCGATTGAGGGAAATCCCAGCGGGCACCTTGTTCTTCACCTTGCAGTGAACCAGACAGGCGTTGCACGCGATGCACCGCTTTTTGTCGAATTTAATTCTATAACCAGCCATTTTCCACCTCTGCAGACTAGGATTTGGGCGCGCAGTCTTGTTAGTAGTCCAGGATTTGATGAAAAATCCCGACTTGGTCAACAACGTTCCATCTTGTGATATATTTCGCAAACAAAACTTATCATAACCCCTTTTTTTCTCCGATTGAAACAAAAATCATGTTATTAATTTCACATTCCGGGTATATGTTGCCCAGGGTTGACCGGAGCGCCTATGTTCCAACCGAATCAAAAAGCGCGCAGAATCATCACTGTCTGTACAGGAGGAGTGTATGGGTAAGGAATATGTAAAGAGCATTTGCGGAATGTGCTCGGTCAGATGCCCCATTGAAGTCGAGGTGATCGACGGGAAGGCCGAGTACATCCAGGGCAACCCCGATGCCCCCGGCATCATGGGCGCTCTGTGTCCGCGCGGCGCTGCCGGCACAGCTCTGACCTACGACGAAGATCGTCCGCAATACCCCATGGTTCGCACGGGCAAACGCGGCGAAGGCAAATGGAAACGGGTGTCCTGGGATGAAGCCCTGGACTATGTGGCCGACGAGCTGACCCGCATCCAGGAAACCTACGGCAAGAATTCCGTTCTCTTTTCCGATCGCGGAGGCCCCTTCCGCGACTTCTACCGGGCTTTTCTGCGCGGCATAGGCACGGCCAACTACAACAACCACGACTCGGCCTGCGCACGCAACGTGCAAAACGCGGCCCTGTCCGTGTTCGGATTCGGCCGCAAGGGCGTCTCCTACGACCTCAAGAACGCCAAACACGTGGTGCTCCAGCAGCGCAACATCTTCGAAGCCATCAACGTGGCCGAAGTGAACAACCTGCTCAACGCCATGGGCAAGGGCTGCAAGCTGTCGGTCATCGACATCCGCGCCAACGTCCCCGCCACCAAGGCGGACAACTTCTACATGATCCGGCCCGGCACCGACTACGCCTTCAACCTGGCCGTCATCAACGTCATTATTAATAATGAATTGTATGATAAGCAGTTCGTGGCCGACTGGGTCGAGGATTTCGACAAACTCGTCGAGTTCATCAAGCCCTACACCCCCGAGTGGGCCGAGGCCGAAACCGGCATCCCCGCGGCCGAACTGATCGATTTCTGCAATCAACTGGCCGAGGCCGCTCCGAGCGTCCTCTGGCATCCGGGTTGGATGACTGCGCGCTACAACGACTCCTTCTACATGACCCGGACCATCTACATCATCAACGCCCTGCTCGGCGCGATCGGCGCAAAGGGCGGACTGCCGTTCATGAACAAGCCCGGTGACGTGGGCGCCAAGGGTCTGAAGAGCTTCATGCAGATCTATCCCAAGCCCGAAGGCAAGCGCGCCGACGGCGTGGGCTGGATGGACGGCCGCAAGCACTTCGACCAGGGCCCCGGCCTGGTTCACCTGGCCTACGAGGCCGCCGCCAGCGAGGAACCCTATCCCATCAAGGCTTACATCGCCCAGCGCCATGACCCGCTTATGGCCTTCCCCGACAAGGACGATGTCAAAGCCATGTGGGACGACATCGAGCTGCTGGTCTCCGCGACCTTCTCCTGGTCCGACACCGCCTGGTACGCCGACGTGGTCCTGCCCATCTCCCCCTATCTGGAACGGGACGAGATTCTCATGACCAAGAACGGCCCCAAGCCCGCCTTCCAGGTTCGCAAGCGCGCCATGCAGCCCGTCCACGACACCAAGGCCGTCTGGGAAATCTACGCCGGACTGGCCAAGCGCATGGGCCTCAAGGAACTCGACTACACCAACATCGAGGACATCTGGAAATTCCAGCTCGAAGGCACCGGCGTATCCATCGAGGACTTCGAGAAGACCGGCATCGTGCCCCTGGCCGACGAGCCCCTGTACAAGCCGGTCAAGGAAGGCTCCTTCAAGACCCCGTCCGGCAAGGTCCAGATCATCGACGCCAAGCTTGAAGCCGACGGCTTCCCCTCCCTCAAGCCCTACGAGGCTCCGGAGCGGCCGCCGGCGGACAAGTTCCGCATCACCTTCGGCCGCTGCGCCCTGCACACCCAGGGACACACCGTGAACAACTCGCTGCTCTTCGAGCAGATGCCCGAGAACGTTTTGTGGATCAACACCAAACGCGCCGAGGAACTCGGCATCGAGCAGGACGAGTACGTCAACGTGTCCAGCAACGGCTACACGGGCAAGATCAAGGCGTTCGTCACGGACTTCGTCCATCCCGAGGCCGTATTCATGATCCATGGTTTCGGCCACGACCTGCCGTGTGAAACCCGTGCCAAGGGCATGGGAGCCGCCGACAACCTGCTCATGCCCAAGGGCATCAAGAAGTGGGACCGCTGCGGCGGAGCCGTCGCCATGCAGGAACACTTCGTCTCCGTTTCCAAGGCATAACTGCCATCACCCCCATACCCTGAAGAGACCGGCAGCAGCCCCCGCTGCCGGTCTTTTCTTGTCTGGAAAGATCACCGAGAACGGGAATCTTCAGACGCAAAAAAAGGGCGGTCCGCCAAGACCGCCCCTTTTGCAATTTGCAGGGATGAAACGCCTAGCCTTCGGCTATCCAGGCATGGAGCTTTTCCTCGAACATGGCCCTGATCTCCTCAAGCCGCTCAGGCGTCTCCGCTTCGAAACGGAGTACGAGGACAGGCTGGGTGTTGGAGGCGCGGATAAGCCCCCAGCCGTCGGGAAAGACGGCGCGCACGCCGTCGATGTCGATGGCGTCGAATTTCGAGCTGAAGTATTCGACGGCCTTGCCCACCACGGTCTCCTTGAGGGCTTCCGGGCAATCCACACGGATTTCCGGCGTGGACCAGGTTCTGGGCCAGTCGAGCTGTTCGCTCATGGGCTTGTCGGACCGGGAAAGAATCTCGACCATGCGCAAAGCCGCGTAGGTGGCGTCGTCGAAACCGTAATAGCGGTCGGCGAAAAACATGTGACCGGACATCTCGCCCGCGAACTTGGCCCCGATCTCGCGCATACGCGCCTTGATGAGGGAGTGGCCGGTCTTCCACATGACCGCGTCGCCGCCGTGGGCCTTGATGTCCTCATACATGAGATAGGAACACTTGACCTCGCCTATGATGGATGCGCCGGGGAAGGACTTGAGGATGTCCCGCGCATAGATCGCCACGAGCTGGTCGCCAAAGAGCAGGCCGCCCTTTTCGGTGACCACGCCGATGCGGTCGCCGTCGCCGTCCAGGCCGATGCCGATGTCGGCCTTTTCCCTGAGCACGGCCTCCTGCAGGGCGGTCATGTTCTTCTCCACCACCGGGTCGGGATGGTGATTCGGGAAATCGCCGTCAGGCTCGCAGTACAGGCGAATCACTTCGGCCCCGGCCTTTTCCAGGGCGTCGGCGGTGAGGTTGCCGCCCGTGCCGTTGCCACCGTCCACCACGACCTTGAGCGGCCGCGCAAAGGTCACGTCTCCGGCCAGCTCGTCCACGTATCGATCGAGAATGTCCTCATGGCGCACGGTTCCCTCGCCCTGGGGGAAATTCCCCTCCTCCATGAGATCATAAATGTCCTGAATGGCCTCGGAGTGGATGGTGCTGATTCCCTGCCAGACCTTGAACCCATTGTATTCCGAAGGGTTGTGACTGGCAGTAATCATCACGCCCGCAGTCTCGCCGGACTTGGTCACCGCCCAGTAAAAGGCCGGGGACGAGACTTGGCCGATGGCGATGACGTCGACGCCCGTTTCGTTCAGGCCGCGCGCCAGGGCCTCCGCATAGCCGGGTGAGGAATGACGGCAATCGTGGCCGACCACGGCGGTCGCGGAGCCGCGCTCCAGAAAATACCGGCCGCAGGCGCGGCCCAGCCGCTCGACCCACTCCTCGTCGAAATCCCTGTCCACCACACCGCGAATGTCGTAGGTCCTGAATACTTCTCGCGTGATCGGCTTCATGTGTATTCCTCCCTGCCCGTGGAGCCGGGCAATCGGTCTTGTCTCGGTTATCCCGGCCACAAGGGCCGGAAGGCTGTTCATTCCATGAACGGGTGCCGCCGGGATTCCCCGATCCGACCGTCATCGGCCGGTACGCGTCCCGCTTCCTCTCATCGTATATAGACATTTTCCCGGAAATTCCACCGGAACGCCCACGGCTTCGACACACAATCGTCACCAAATGCCCATTGACATATCCGCATAGGCGGATATTTATTTCCCCATGGAACAACTCGCGAAGCGATTCAAGGGACTCTGCGACCCCACACGCCTGCGGATCATACGGCTGCTAGACCATGGCGAGCTGTGCGTCTGCGACCTGATGGCCGCCCTCGACCTGCCCCAGTCCACGGTCTCCCGGCACATGTCCTTCCTGCGCAAGGGAGATTGGGTGAACAGCCGCCGCAAGGGCAAGTGGGTCTACTACACGCTGGCCAAGCCGCAGGGCGAAATCCAAAATCAGGTGCTGTCGGCCCTGAAACGGCACCTGCCCGCATTGGAACAGGCGCAACAGGACCACGCCCGGCTCATGGAGCACCTGGCGAACAAAATCCCTAAAACCTGCTCGTAAACGGCAAAGGAGCGACCATATGACCGAAACCGCCACGAAAAAGCTTTCCTTCCTGGACCGCTACCTGACGCTGTGGATATTCCTGGCCATGTTCGTCGGCGTGGGCTGCGGCTACCTCTTCCCCGACGTGAAGCGGGTTGTGAACGCCTTTCAGGTGGGGACCACCAACATCCCCATCGCCATCGGCCTGATCCTGATGATGTATCCGCCCCTGGCCAAGGTCCGATACGAAGAGCTGGGCAAGGTCTTCCGCAACTACCGGGTGCTCGCTCTTTCCCTGGTTCAGAACTGGATCATCGGGCCGGTGCTCATGTTCGGCCTTGCCGTGACCTTTCTGTCCGGACACCACGACTACATGGTCGGTCTGATCCTCATCGGCCTGGCCCGATGCATCGCCATGGTCATCGTCTGGAACGACCTTGCCGACGGCGATTCCGAATACTGCGCCGGGCTGGTGGCCTTCAACTCCCTGTTCCAGGTCCTTTTCTTCTCCCTGTACGCCTATGTCTTCATCACTATCCTGCCCGGCTGGTTCGGGCTGGAAGGCGTGGTGGTGGACATATCCATGGGCCAGATCGCCGAGAGCGTGTCGATCTACCTGGGCATCCCGTTCGTGGCGGGCATGGTCTCGCGGTTCATCGGCCTCAAGACCAAGGGACGGGAGTGGTACGAGACGGTCTTCATCCCCAAGATCAGCCCGCTGACCCTCATCTTCCTGCTCTTCACCATCCTCGTCATGTTCTCCCTCAAGGGCGACAGGGTCGTGGCCCTGCCCCTGGACGTCATCCGCATCGCCATCCCCCTGACCATCTACTTCCTGGTCATGTTCCTGGTCTCCTTCTACCTGTCCTGGAAGATGGACGCCACGTACGAGCAGACGGCCACCCTGAGCTTCACCGCGGCCTCCAACAACTTCGAGTTGGCCATCGCCGTGGCCATCGCGGTCTTCGGCATCGACTCGGGCGAAGCCTTCGCAGCGGTCATCGGCCCCCTGGTGGAAGTCCCGGTCCTTATCGGGCTGGTCAACGTGGCCGTGCGCTTCAAGCACCGCTACTTCCCCCATGCCAAGGAAACCCTCGGCGGCGTCTGTCATGTCCGCCGCGCACCATCCAAAACCAGCTAGGAGAACAAAATGAACATACTGTTTCTCTGCACCGGCAACTCGTGCCGAAGCCAGATGGCCGAAGGTTGGGCCAAGACGCTCAAATCCGGCGAATTCACAGCATGGTCCGCAGGCGTCGAGACGCACGGACTCAACCCGCTGGCCGTGCGGGTCATGGCCGAGGCGGGCGTGGACATCTCCGGCCAGACGTCAAAACTGGTCACGGATCTGCCGGTGGACACGGAGTTCGACTACGTGGTCACGGTCTGCGGGCACGCCAATGAGAACTGCCCCTACTTCCCGGCCAAGACGCGGGTGGTTCACATCGGTTTCGACGACCCGCCGTCCCTTGCCCTGTCCATGACCGACGAAGAAGAAATCCTGGCCGTGTACCGCCGCGTCCGCGACGAGATAAAGGCATTTGTCGAGGGGTTGCCGGGCTCGCTTGAAACCGAGGCATCGTAACACGCCGGTAGGTAAAACGGCCCGACAAAACCACGAAACGCGCGTTCGGCAGTTCTCAGCCGGACGCGCGTTTTCATCAAAAAAGCGGGATGATCCTCAGCGGACGCGTTGGGGCAGAATCACATGCACGGAAGTGACGCCTTCGGTGGAGGTGTCCAGCCGAATGGTCCCGCCGTGCGCCCGGGCCACAAGCATGGCCGAATAGGCACCCAGCCCCTGCCCGCCCGGCTTGCCCGCGGTGGAATATTTTTCGAAGAAGGAATCCCGGACTTCCGGGGGAACCTCGCCGGTGTTGCGGATATCGATGGTCACCACGCCGTCCCGGCATGCATGGCCGATGGACACGACCCCGCCTCGCGGCGACCCTTCCAGGGCGTTGCGGTAGAGGTTGGTCATCATGCTGAAGATGAGGACCTCGTCGCCGTCCATGAACCCCACCGACGTCGCATCACCGCCCGCCACCACGCGTGTGCCGATCTCACGGGAGCGGGCATACGCCTCCTGAAGGCTGAGAATGCGCCGCAGGAGCCTGGCCAGGTCGAAGGTGGACATCTCGGGCTCGAAAGTCCCGTCCTCAAGTCGCGGCAGGTCCACCGAAACCCGCAACATGCCGAGCATCTTGTAGCAAGCCTCTTCCACGGCTTCCAGAAGCTCCTCCTGGAAAGGGGTCAGGTTGCCCTCGGCCTGAAGCACCTTGGGCGCGGCCAAAATACCCGCCAGCGGAGTGCGCATGTCGTGCCGGAACATCCGGTCGAAGTCCTCGCGCATGGTTTGCGCCTCCTTGCGGGCGGAAATATCCCGCAGGGCGATCACGCGAAAGGTCTTTCCGTGACGATGAACAAGGCTTGGACGGATTTCGCAAGGGAAAGTGGTGCCGTCCTTGCGCAGGGCCACCGCCTCGCAAGGCTCGTCACACCCGCCACGAACGACGCCCAGAACCTGCTCGCGGCAGTCCTCGTGCACCCATTCAACGTCCGCACGCCCCAAGACCTCCTCGTCCGAGTAGCCGAACAGCCGTCTCGCGGCCCGGTTCTGACCGACGCACACGCCATTGTCGGAGAGTAACAAGGCCTCGAACGCAGCGTCCGACAGGGCTCTGTACAGCTCGTCTCCTGCCGGGCGAACGCAGTCGCCGCCCTCCCAGGTCAAGCTGGCCAACCTGGCGCGCACGTCCTGCAATTCCGCAAGAAGCTCCTCTCTGGATTTGTCGTCGTCAGACGGCATTCCACCCCCGATCATCGATAGGTAAATTCAATGGCTGTTCATATACCACATGTGTTTAAAAAATAGAATCCCGACAGCAGCTTCCGACCCAAAAAAAATCGGCAAACCTCATCTGTTCGACGTCAGATACCCCTTCATTTCACCGCACAAAACAATGCCGAGAGAAAACACTTTAAACCATCTATTATTCGTGATTATCACCGAAAAAAACAATCCATATTCAAAATAAAAAATCAATTTTTGACATGATAAAGTTATTCCGCTAACCTATGTCTTCACAATTTGTCGATGCATATCCTTCAATGTTGTTTTAAAGTTGTAACAAAAACTATCGTCGATAATACAGTATTAGATTGATTACTGCATTCGCAGCTCACTAGTGTAAGACGCTACTACATTACACTTTTACTGTATTACCATTGAAACAACATTAGAATCGACATAACAAACACACTACATGCCATCGACCTCGAAATGCCATAGCGGACCGGGAGCCCTGTCCGCACGTCGGCCTTGTGTCGCCACACCTTGCGGCCTCCGCGATCGGGTTCCCCTTTCCTGATTTCATTTCGACAATTGTTTTTTCAGACACTCCCTCCGTCCCGCGCGAAGGGAGCTCGTCGCCACTTTCAACGGAGTAAATATGGGACAAATCAACGTAGAAAACCTTTACAAAATCTTTGGGAGCAAACCCAAAAAAGCCCTTGAGCTACTGAATAGCGGATACGACAAGGCCTCGGTCCTGGAAAAGACCGGCATGACTGTGGGCGTGAACAACGCTTCATTCTCCATCGAAGAAGGCGAAATTTTCGTCATCATGGGACTGTCCGGCTCGGGCAAATCCACGATGGTCCGGATGCTCAACCGGCTCATCGAACCGACAGCCGGACGCGTCGTGGTCAACGGCGAGGACGTGACCGCCATGACTGATGACGAATTGGTCAAATTCCGGCTGCACAACATGAGCATGGTCTTCCAGTCGTTCGCGCTCATGCCGCACCAAACCGTGCTGGACAACGCCGCCTTCGGCCTGGAGCTGGCCGGGGTGGACAAGGCCAAGCGCCACGAACGCGCCCGCGAGGCCCTGGAGCAAGTCGGCCTGGCAGGGTGGGAGGACCAATACCCCTCGCAACTGTCCGGCGGAATGCAACAACGAGTCGGCCTCGCCAGGGGGCTGGCGGTGGACCCGGAAATCCTGCTTATGGACGAGGCCTTCTCGGCTCTTGACCCGCTCATCCGCACCGAGATGCAGGACGAGCTGCTCAAGCTCCAAGAGGAACAACAGCGGACTATCGTGTTCATCTCCCACGACCTGGACGAGGCGCTTCGCATCGGCGACCGCATCGCCATCATGGAGGGCGGCAACGTCGTCCAGGTGGGCACGCCCGACGACATCCTGCAAAACCCCGCCAACGACTACGTGCGCGCCTTTTTCCGGGGCGTCGACCCCACCGGAGTCATCAGCGCGGGCGACATCGTCCGCGACTCGCACCCAACCATTGTCGTCACCAAAGGGGGCAGTCTGCGCACGGCGCACGAAATCCTGAGCGGCAGCGAGCTGGAATACGCCTATGTGACCGACTCCCGCCGTCACTTCCTCGGCGTGGTCTCCTCGGAAGGCATCCGCAACGCCCTTGAGGCCGGACTGCCCGAGCAGCCCCTGAGCCAGGTCTACCTGCCCGAGGCGTGGACCGCGCACAAGGATGACTCCATGCAGGACATCCTGCCGCAAGTGGCCGCCGCCATCTGGCCCATTCCGGTGGTTGACGATGACAACCGCTACCTCGGCGTGGTCTCCAAGAACCGATTCCTCAAGACCCTGCACAGGACTGAAAGCGTCCTTTCGGAAGGAGGTGCCGAATAATGTTTCAAGAAGCGATAATACCTCTCGACCAATGGGTTTCGGTAGGCGTGGACTGGCTGGTGGACTATCACCGCGAGTTCTTCCAAATGCTCAAATGGCCCGTGGACAAGCTGCTTACCGGCTTTGAACACGGCCTGACCTCACTGCACCCGCTCATCGTCATCACCGTGGTCTGCTTCCTGGCCTTGAAGTTCTCCGGCAAGCGGCTGGCCCTCTTCTCCCTGCTGGCCATGCTCCTCGTGGGCTTCCTTGGGCTGTGGGAGGACACCATGACGACTCTGGCCATGGTCCTGTCGTCCGTGGTCATCTGCGCCGTGATCGGCATTCCCCTCGGCATCATGTCCGGCCGCAGCGACAAATTCGAGGCCGGTCTGCGGCCCGTGCTCGACGCCATGCAGACCACACCCGCCTTCGTCTATCTCGTGCCCATCGTCATGCTCTTCTCCGTGGGCAACGTGGCGGGCGTGCTGGCCACCATCATTTTCGCCCTGCCGCCCATCATCCGGCTGACCGGATTGGGCATCCGCCAGGTCCACCCGGAACTGGTGGAGGCGGCCCAGGCGTTCGGAGCCACTCGCACGCAGGTGCTCTTCAAGGTCCAGATTCCCCTGGCCATGCCGACCATCCTCGCTGGCCTGAACCAGACCATCATGATGGCCCTTTCCATGGTCGTCATCGCCGCGCTCATCGGCGCGGGCGGACTCGGCTCCCCGGTCATCCTCGGGCTGAACACCCTGGACATCGGCCGCGCCGTTGTCGGCGGCGTGGGCATCGTGCTCATGGCCATCGTCCTGGACCGCATCACTCAATCAATGGCAAAGAGAAAATAAACAGACATACAAGGAGGTTCCATGAAACTTATGCATCGCACCCTGGCCGTTCTGTTCGCGGCCCTGATCGCGACTTCCGCCATGGCCATGGACATGAAGCCCGGCAAGGGCGTCACCGTCCGTCCAGCGCGCGCCACCTGGAACACCGGCTTCTTTCAGGAAGCCCTTGCACGCCGAGGCCTGGAGGAACTGGGCTACGAAGTGGAAAAGCCCAAAGACCTGCAGAACCCCATCGCCTACAAATCCATCTACCTCGGCGATATCGACTACTGGTGCAACGGCAACTTCCCGCTGCACAACCCCCAATTGCCCAAGAACTTTGACAAGAGAGCCATGATCCTCGACCCGATCATCAAGGCCGGCGGTATGCAGGGCTACCTTGTGTCCAAGAAGGAAGTGGACAAGTTCGGCATCAAATCCCTGGATGATTTCAAGCGCCCCGAAGTGGTCAAGGCGTTCGATCTGAACGGCGACGGCAAGGCCGACCTGACCGCCTGCCCTCCGGGCTGGGGATGCGAAAAGGTTATCACCAAGCACATGGAAACATACGGCCTGGACGACTACATCAAGCCCAACAAGGCCTCTTATGAAGCGGGCATGGCCTCGGCCATCGGCGCGTACAAGTCCGGCAAGCCGGTTTTCTTCTACACCTGGACACCCAACTGGACCGTGTACAAGCTCAAGCCCGGCAAAGACGTCATGTGGATCAACGTGCCCGAAAAAGGCAACATCGGAAGCACTGTTTCCGGCGTGACCGGCGCGGTCAGCGACCCCCTGCACCCGGGATTCATCGTTTACGACATCACCGTCGTGGCCAACAAGAAGTTCATGGAGAAGAATCCGGCGGCCGCCACCTTCCTCAAGAACTTCAAGCTGACCATCGATGACGTCAGCGCGCAAAACACCCGCATGAACGAAGGCGAAAAGTCCGACAAGGACATCGCCAAGCACGTGGATGAATGGATCGCCGCCCACCAGGACACCTGGAACGGCTGGCTCGACGCCGCCAGAAAAGCGGCCCAATAAACCGCGACGGACACTGCGGGACCGCGTTCCCGCATGACTCGTCGACCCACAAACAAAAAGAGACTTCGCCGATATGCGGCGAAGTCTCTTTTTTTTCATGGTGTAACGGGAACGTTCACTCTCGACAGGACGGCGGGACCGCCATTCCACTACTCGCAAACCACCTCGTATCGGGTAGACGGACCTTTGCCCTTCTTGACCAGAATCCCGCGTTTCACGAAATCCTGGAGATCATAGATGGCGGTGCGGGTGGGAAGATTGCCCCCGACCAGGTCCTGATACTGCTTGCGGGTGACGGTGCCCTGCCTGCGAATGACGTCCCAGGCTTCCTTTTGCCGGGGGTTGAGGCCCAGGTCCTCGGACGAAGCCGGTTGCGCGGCCGATGCCGGGCTGGCCTCCGAAGCAACGGAATTGGACACGTCGTTGGCGGACGGTTCCTCGTGCCGCGACGGCGCGGACCAGGTGCCGAAATCGCTTTCCAGCCGAATCTCCTCGGGCTGGATGACGTCCGTTTCGGCCATGACCGCGGCGCGGGTGATGCAGTTGACCAGCTCGCGGACGTTGCCGGGCCAGTCGTGGGACACGAGCTTTGCCAGCGCGCCCTTGCTCAGCTCCAGGTGCTCGCGCCCGGCCAGGGCTTCGGCCTGTTTAAGATAATACACGGACAACAGCGGGATGTTTTCGCGGTTGTCGCGCAGGGCGGGCGTGTTGATGGAAATGACCTTGAGCCGGTAATACAGATCCTCGCGGAAGGTGTTGTCCTCGATGAGGGACGGGATATCCACGTTTGTGGCGGCCAGGATGCGCACATCCACGGTAACCTCCCGGTCGCTGCCCAGCGGATTGATCTTGCGCGAGGCGAGCGCACGAAGAAGCGATTGCTGAACCTTCGGTGAAGCGGACTGAACCTCGTCCAGAAACAGAATGCCGCCGTCGGCCTCGACAAAGGCGCCGTTGCGGTCATCCTTTGCCTCGGAGAAAGCGCCCTTGACATGGCCGAACAGGGCATCGAGGAGCAGATTCTCGTCCAACGCGCCGCAATTGATGGAGACGAACGGCTTTTCCGCCCGACTGGAATGGGCATGGATGGCCTCGGCCACGAGCTGCTTGCCGGTGCCGGTCTCGCCCGCGATGAGCACATCCACCTCAACCTGGGCGGCCTTGAGGATGTTGACCTTGAGGTTGGCCGTGGCCGCCCCCACGCCGACGATCTCCGGGATACGGCTCAACTCGTTCTCCATGAGCACTTCGCGCTCGCGTTCCAACGAAACCGGCTCCCGATTGTTCACGTTGAGAATGGCCTCGTCCTTGGCCTGAATCTCCACCACCTGCCGTTTGACCCGACGGATGATATTGTTGATGGAATCCTGGAGCATGGTGATATCGTACCCTCTGTAGGGCAAATTAATTTCCTCCATTTCCTCCAATGAATCCAAATTATTCATGCACATCGCCAATTCGCGTACAGGCTTTGTCAGAATCCGCCCGAAAAGGAAAATGAGGACGGAAATGACCACGATGCCGCCGATGGTCACGAAAAGCATGACATCCATGTTCTTATAGCCCGCGATAATCGGCAATTGACTACGATCCACGAAGACCACGCCGCCGCAGACCGTGGGCGGGCCGGACGGGTCAGCCCGGAAAAGGACCGGGGCAAAGCTGAAATAATGGGAATCCACGCCGGATTCGTGGGAGACCGTCTCCTTGACCCGACTCAGGCCGCTTCCGCCCTCGCGTACTGCGGCCACGGCGTTCCAATAGAGGGTGTGCTTCTCGTTGGGCCGGAACGCGGCCGCGTTGCCGGGTTTGCCCAACGAACCGTCAAATCCTTCACGGGCGAGAAAGGTGGTCAACTTGCCGTTGCGCTTGGCGTAGTCCGCGGACTGAAAAAGAATCCACCCATTATTGTTGAAGAAAAAGCTGAAGCGGAGCTCGTCGCTGCGGGGAAAGGCCCACAACGGAGATTTGCGTGAATTGTACCAGGAGAGGATGTTGCGCAGGGTAGTGGCCTCCACGGACATGAACAAAAGGCCTGGAGGTTCGGTTCCGTTCCCGGGGCAGGTGGTATAGAATCGAACCACGTTGGCGGTCCTGTAGCGATTGGCGTTGTCCTCCGTGGGCATGGGATAGGTCACTTCGAATATTTCCGAAATGGCCACGCCACCCGGCTTGATGGACTCCATACGGTCCAGTTCCGCAAAAAGGGAGGGCCGCACGCGGTCCAGCCCGGCCGGGTCGATCTCGCGAACGGCATCGTCCTGGCGGACCAGGACCACGGGCTTTCCGCCCGTTGACGGAAGATAGCAAAGCTCGAAGTAGGGTTTGCCGCCCGATTTCAGCAACCGCTTGAACGCGTCGTGCAAGCTTGCGGCATCCGTCCGCCCGCCGGCAAAAAACAGCAGGTCCGAACGGCAGCCGTCCAGATACTGTTCCATCTCGTGCGCAACGGCCATGGTGTTCTGGCGCACGGTGCGGCTCAGCGCGATTTCAATGAATTCGTCCGAGACCTTATATGAGGCCCAGCCCGTGAACAACAATATGCCCACGATGGAAGGCATCATGGCCAGAAGCAATTTACCCCGCAGCCCGAGCCTGCGCACCAGCCAGGGGAAATGCTTCCGCATCCAGTTTGAAAGCCAGTTGCCAGAGGTGATCCGTGACGGCATGAGAACCTCCCGAGCTTGGTAACGGCACTAAAAAAAAGATAAGCGCCGCCTCACCTTAATTTGCCGTTATGCCGCGCCGCACCCTTTGTCAAACCCTTTTCGGCATGATGGTTGCTAAATACCACAAGACGCCATAACGTAAGGTGTATATTTTGCGCGATTTTTTAACCACTTGGAATAAAAATAAATTTCCTTAACCATCTTGCAAAAAAATCAGGCAGAACAACTATGGCAAAGCAAACATCATTTTGCGGGATCCACCGATTGCTCCTCATCACCATGATCGTCATCCCGACGATCCCCCTGCTCATATCGGCAGCCGTCGGATTTTACTCCTTTGCGGGAGCTTCCAAACAGTTCGCCACCTCGTCCATCCGGCAGGCGGCAGTGGATCGGGCCAAGCTCATCGACGAATTTCTGCACGAGCGGCGCAGCGACTTGGTATCGTTCCTCGCCCTGATCCCGGCGGACGATCCGGCCGGTGACACGACCGCGGAGGAAGTGGCCACATGGCTCAGGGTCGGCGGACAGGTCTTCCAGGACATGGGACTCATCGACCCCAACGGCAAGCACGCCGCCTACGTCGGCCCCTTCGGCCTTGCCGACAAGAACTACAAGGACGCGAACTGGTACAAGGAAACGCTGGATAACGGCTTCTACATCAGCGACGTATTCCTCGGATACCGCAAGGTTCCCCACTTCGTCGTCGCCGTGGCCAGGCGCATAGACGGCCAGGTCTGGATACTCAGAGCCACGGTCAACCCCACGTTTTTCGGCAACATGGTCAATGCGCCCGGCATCGGCGATTCGGGCGAGGCATATATCCTGAACCAGGCGGGCGTGTTGCAGACCAGCCGCAGGTCCGGCGGCGCGTTGCTTGAGCGGGACGCCTATCCTTACCCGGCACAGACCGAAAACCTCATCTCCTTCACAGGTTCGGACGGCGGCGAGGATTACCTGTTCGCCTCGGCCCGGCTCAACGACGGCAATTGGCGGCTCGTCGTCCGCCAGAAGAAGGAAGAGGCCTTCCAGCCCGTGCTCATGGCGGGATACACCGTGGTTGTCGTACTGCTCTGCGGCGGCGGAGTAATCATAGCCCTTGCCCTGATCGTCAGCCGCCGCTTGTCCGAGACCCTCCACAGTCAGGCGGAGGCGGTCAACAAGCTTGAAGCCCAATTGCTCCAGGCCGCACGCCTTGCCGAACTGGGCGAGATGGCCGCCGGATTTGCCCACGAGATCAATAACCCGCTCCAGATCATGAAAACCGACCTCGCCCTGCTGGAGCTTACCCTCAAGGACGTAACCGACGTCTGCGCCAATCGCGAGGCATGTGACGAACTCAAGGAGATCGCCGAACAATTCCAGATACAGATCGGACGTTGCGCCGCCATTACCCGGGAAATCTTGCGCTTCGGCAGGCAGGACGCCCCGCAGGTGCAGGACGTCGACCTGACTGACTTCCTGCCCAAGGTGGGGTCCATGATCCAGAACAAGGCGACGGTCAACGGAATCGAAGTAACCTGCGAAGTGGCTCCGGACGTCCCGAACGTCCTGGCCGACCCCGGCCAGTTGCAGCAGGTCATGATAAACCTCCTGAACAATGCCATCCACGCCGTGGTCGACCGTCACGGCTCAAAGGGCGGCCGCGTTGAAGTCGTGGCCCGCAACGACGAGCGCGGCCGGGCCGTCGTTACCGTGAGCGACAACGGATGCGGCATCAATCAGGAGAGCATGTCCAAGATATTCATGCCCTTCTTCACCACCAAGGCGCCCGGCCAGGGAACGGGGCTGGGTCTCTCCGTCTGCCACTCCATCATCGACTCCCTGGGCGGGGAGTTGACCGTTGAGAGCGCAAAGGGAGAGGGAACCACCTTCACCGTTCGTATCCCCGGCAAGAGGGCGTAGATTCGTCTTCCGACCTGGACGGATCACCGACGAGGGGGGCGGGGCCGAAGCCCCGTCCTCCTTCTATTTGTCTTGAGCCTCGGCAATCATCCTCTCTATCTGCTTGAGATAGTCTGGATAACGCATCAGGTAGAAGGAAAGCCCCTTGGCGAAGTTGCGCCCCACCAGCCCGTCCACGAAGAGCATGGAAACGGCCTGTTCCTCGCGCAGAATCTGCTGCGAGGCCAGGAACACGACCCGTTCGTCCTCGGACATGGCTTCAAGGGCCTGGCGCAGGGCCTCGCGGGCACGCGGCTTGTACGCCATAATGTACAGCAGGTCCAAAGCGTTGGCGATGACCTCGGGCGCCCGGTCAAAGCCGGATTCCTTGGAAAAGGCCAGGAACTCGGCGGGCCGGTTGAGCATCCCGAGCATGTCCCTGGTCGGGAAGGCTATCTCCAAACGCGAATATATCTCAAAGACCTGCCGCAGCTTCTCGGAATAATCCCAGCGGCGCATGGCGATATTCCGCCTGCGGTCGGCGAATCCCTCGATGACGCCCGCCACGCAATCCGAGGCGAGCTTGGAGATGACCGCCGCCCACAGTTGCAGCTCGACCATGGGATTAGCCGATCCTGCCAGGAACAGGACGCCCTCGGCGGCCCAGTTGAACAGCATGGCGATGGGGATGGACAGGATGCTGCGGAAGAAGTTGGCCGCGGCCGCCTCCCTCGGCAGGCCCCGAATCACGTTGTGACTCGAAATGTACACGCCGTTGGTCAGCGCCATGATGGTGTACAGAAGCAGCGGATTGGTGGTCGTGGTCACACCCAACCCGTGATCCAGAACCACGGATTTGCACAACCAGTCCAGCAGCGGAACGGAAAAGCCCGTATAGAGCAGGGATTCCGAAATCCGTTCCCAGTTGACGTAGTCGTTCCAGGCCAGGAACGGCGACCGGCGGAACCCGCCCCCTCCCAGCACGGACTGGATGACGTTGCGCAGGCCGGTGATGGAAAACCAGATGACCCCGCCGAGATAGGCCAGCACCCACCAATCCTTTGTCAGGTAGAAGGTCAGAAAGGCGGGGATGAACCCGGCGAGTATCTTGAGCACGTTCTTGAGCCCGGTATTCAGATGGCCGGGCGAAGGACGACGCTTGCAGTAATCCTCGGGCTCGAACAGGCTCAACCCGTTGCCCTCGCGCCGCTTTCCGCCCAGGGCGACCACGTTGCCGCCGCCCGACTCGGTCACGGCATACCCTTCTATCCGCCATCCGCTCGATGTGCAGCAGACCAGCCGCCGCAGAAGAGAAAACTGCGCGGCCAGACGGATCAGGGCGTTCCACAGCCCTCTTCTTCGACCGGGCATGACGTACTCGTTGGATTTGACCACACCCCCCTGCATGGGAATGCGGTCGGCGACGCGCAGGCGGTCGGCCTCGCGCTGTGCCCGAAGGGACAATGTCTCGATCACCGCGAACCCCATGCCGTGAGTCCGAGTGGAGCGTCCTGTAGAGCCGGAGCCGATGCTCGTACCCAACGGAAACCGCTTGTAGAACTCAAGAAGCAGGTAGAACCGTTCCAACAAGTCTTCCAGCGAGCGCAGGCGGTTGTCGCGATTAGGCGCGTCCAGCTCGCGGACGTGATCCATGCACCCCCGGATAAGGTGCTTGAGCTTGACCGCGTTCTGTTCGTTGAGCGCCTGCTGCAACTCGCTGAAAGGCATCCGCTGCCGGTTCTGGCCGGGCTCCAGGTGCTTGGTGTTGAAAATTTCCAGATGGGATATCCTGCCCCGGCACTCGAACAGAATTTCCAGCACATCCTCCAGCTCCAGATCGGCCAGGATAAGAGTCAGGTGGCTGGAATGGGCCGCCTTGCGCAAACGGGCGGTCAACTCTGCCGGGCTCAGGGAAAGAAGCGCGGGCATACCTTCGGCCCTCGGCGCGTCCGGGTCGGGAATGTCCCGGTTCTCTTCCGGGGAAAGGTAACGGGCCGCGATGGTGTCCACGTCCAGGGCGTCCAGGGATTCGACCTGCATGGCGATCGCCGCCTTGGCGTCGTAATCGGCCTCGGAATATCCCTGGCGCAGGGCGGCCACCCTATCCTGGAACAGAGGCATGGCGCGGGCGTGGATGTAGTTGCCCAGATGCAGGACGGAAGGCTCTTCCACCCCCAGATCGGCAACCATTTCATCATAATCCACCGGGGCGAGCATCACCCCAAATTCCTTATATATGGACTGGCGGTGACGCTCGTTAAAGGCTTCGGTGACGGCCCGAACGTATTCCGACCGGGAAGAACGGACCTCCCTGCCCTGCTCCATGAGTTCTCGCACGGCATCCACGCGGAAAAGCCCCTCGATATCGCAATCATCCCGCAACCCGCCCGGGCACCAGACGATCTTGACGAAACGGCCCCGATGCAGGGCGCGATACTCGATGCCGATGCGGACCTTGACGCCCAGAATGGCCGCCGAGGAAAGCAGCTCCCGGGCCACGGCCAGGTCCACGCAGTCATAGTAGACCACCGTTAAATAGCGGATGCCCTTGATCCAGGCGTCCATGACCAGATGAGTGGCCGACTTGCGCCCCTTGCTGTTGGCGTCGTGCACCCGGTCGTCAAAGGCGATCTGGTTCCACTCTTCGGGCATTTCGAGAAGATGGTAACGACGCAACTGCTCGCGCAGAAAGCCGACCTTCCCGGCCGCGGCCCTTCGAAAATCGTGCGCAAGGGCCAGTTGACGGCAACGGTCGCCCTTGGCCCGCACCAGTTCCTTGCCGATCTGGACCAAGACCCGAGCACGGTTGTTGCGCATTCCGCCCTTGGCCGCGGTCAGGGTCTCGTCACGCAGGGCGATAAGCGCCTTGGTCCGTTCCGAAGCCTGATCGGACTTCAGGGATTCGAGCAAATGCATGATGGCATAGGCAATGCGCAATCCCTTGTCCGCTGCCAGTTCCTTGATGCCGTGCGGTTTGAGATACGGCTCCAGCAGGGTCTTGAATTGGGCCCTATCCACCCCTCTATTCAAAACATTTTCTACTATTTCCAGCAGCTTATAATCATTTTTGTCATAATATAACGAGGGCATCATCACCATCTTCTCCTCGGTCTCGAAGGCCAGCGTCGTAACGCAACTGTAACATTTCCTAGCAGTATCCATGCCTCTCGTCATGAAGAATGCGGGGGACTGCATGTTTTTTTCCCGCTATCCCAGGAGGCTGTAGGCTTTCTTCCCTCTTCCCGCAATCCCCCGGGACTGTGCCATCTTTTTCGATCTAGCCCGATTTTGCGCACAGCACCATCTGGCAAAATCATCGCGCAAACCATTTTGCGTAAAAAAATACTTAAAAATTAGATTGTTACTCTTGGCACACGAGTTGCTAGGTTTGAACAGATTTTGCGGAATAAACCGATCAACCCAACGGTGACATCATGGAACAGATGAAAATCCTGCTCGTGGACGATGAAGAGCGACTCCTCAGCACCACAAAAAAACTCTTCGAGAAGCTCGGCATCGAGGCACGCACCGCCACCTCGGGCACCGAGGCTCTGGAGGTGCTGAAGTCCTACGAGGCCCATGTGATCTTTCTCGACATCAAGATGCCCGGAATGGACGGCATGGAGACGTTACAACACATCAAGAAGGACTATCCCATCAGCGAGGTCATCATCCTCACCGGCCATGCCACCATGGAGACCGCTGTGGAGGGTCTCAAGCTCGGGGCTCTGGACTACCTTATCAAGCCCGTGAGCATGAAGGACTTCCTCAGCAAGGCCGAGGAAGCCTTCGAAAAGGTCACGCTCCAGAAACAGAAGATACGCTCCGCCCGGATGGCAGACGCCGCCGGTCAGGGTGAACTGCGCTAGCTAACTCAAGGAGGTTGTAATGGTTAAAATCAAGGTCCTCATGGTCGATGATGAGGAACGCTTCCGGACCACCACCGCGAAAATATTGGCCCGCAAAGGATACGAGACCATTCTCGCGGGCAGCGGGGAAGAGGCGTTGGAGCAACTCGATGCGAAACCCGACGTCGTCATTCTCGACGTCAAGATGGGCGGCTTGGATGGTCACGAGACGCTCAAAATCATCAAGAAAAGAATGCCCGATCTGCCGGTAATCATGCTCACCGGACACGGCGACATGCCCGGAGCGAAGAAAGCCCTCGACACCGGGGCCTTCGACTATCTGGCCAAACCCTGCGACGTGGACCTCCTGAGCACCAAGATTCAGGACGCCTACGACTACGTGACCAAAGCGCCTTATGTCGAGAAACTGGCCAAAGGCATCATGATTCCCTTGGATGAGTACACGCAGATTCCGTTGGACAGCACAGTCCGCGACGCCATCAAGGCCCTGGAGAAATCCATGCGCCACCTCATGGCAACGGACCGGCTCATGGACACCGGCCACCGTTCGGTGGTGGTGACCAACCGGGACGGCAGCGTGGCCGGAATTCTCAGCCCCCTCGACCTCGTGGACGCCATCAGGCCGGGCTACCTGTCCGCGCCCAAACCGTCCATGGCCGACAGTCTCCAGTATTCGGCAATGTTCTGGCAGGGGCTGTTCACCTCGCGCGTCAAGGAGATCATGGAAAATCCCGTTCGCGACATCATGTCCGAGACCATCCCGGTCATTGATGCCGACGCCAACCTCATGGAAGTGGCCGACACCATGATTACCCTCCCGGCCCGGCGTATGCTGGTCAGAGCGGGTAACGAGGATGTGGGGGTCGTCCGCGAGCAGGAAGTCTTCTACGAAATCGCAAAGATCATTTCGTCCAGCTAACCCGAAGCCAGATTGCGAGGTTACATCATGGCTCAAGCAAAGAAGAAAGCAACCGGTTACGACAAGTTCGTCAATTGGAAGCTATTCATAATTCCGGTGATACTTTTCACTGCGATCCTGATCCTTCCGACGCCCCAGGGCATGAAAGACGTGGGTATGCAGTATTCGGTCGGCCCCAAGGTCGTGACCAATTACCTGTGCGAACAACTTTTCCAGAAAAAAAGTTCCGATTGCGAGCAGTGGGAAGTCCTGACCGCCCGCATGATGGAACAGAATATGCGTATGGGCGCCCTGTCCAAGGAACGCCTGATGAAGCGCAACGAGAAGTGGGCGAAAAAGCATAAGATTCCCGTTGATGCCACCAACTTCGACAGGGCGTACGAATACGTCAAGAACAACGTGTCTGCCGACGAGTACCTGACCATGATGAAGGGTGCTTTCGACAAGCGCATGAAAGGGCTCCATTTCGACGAACTGTCGAAGAGAGACCAGGCCAGCGCCGACCAGGGCGCCTGGAAGATCAAGGTCGCCATCGCCATGGTCGTATTCGTGGTCTTCTGCTTTATGACCGAGTGCATCCCGCTCCCCGGCGTGTCCTTCTCCATCGGCCTCATACTGGTCTTCACCGGAGTGGTCTCGCGAAGCGAGGTGGCTGGACTCTACTGGTCGGACGCCTGCTGGTTTATCATGGGTTCCCTCATGTTCGCAGCGGCCTTCGTCAAAACCGGCGTGGACAAGCGCATGTGCCTGCTCATGTTCAAGAAGCTGGCAGTGCCGAACGTGCGCTGGATCACGTTGATCTTCTTCATCGTCATCGCCCCGCTGGCGGCGTTCATCTCCGACCACGCGCTGGCGGCCATGTTCCTGCCCATCGGCATGTTGCTCTACCAGAACAGCCTGACCGACGAGGTGCCCGAGGACAAGGAATTGGCCAAGATGCTGATGATTACCATCGCCATGGCCTGTAACATCGGCGGCCCCGGCGCCCCGTCCGGCGGCGCCCGAAACGTCATCATGATGACCTACCTGTCCGACATGTTCGGCATGGACATCGGCTACGCCCAGTGGATCATGTACTGCATGCCCTTCGTCATCGTCATGATCCCCCTCACCTGGGTTATCACCAACATGATCTTCAAGCCCCGCATTCGCTCCCTGGCTCCGGCCATGCGCCACCTGGAAAGCGAAATCGGCAAGATGGGCAAGTGGAACAAGAACCAGATCTGGGCAATGATCATCTTCGTGTTCATGGTCTTCGGGTGGTTCACCGAGAAGGCGTTCTACAACATGGGCATCTACCCCATCCGCCTCGGCATCGGCGTCATCGCGGTCGCGGGCGCTGTGGCCTACCTCCTGGCGGGTGTTGTCAACTGGCGCGACTACCAGGAAAAGGTCGACTGGGGTGTTGTCTGGCTGTACGCGGGCGCGATCATCTTCGGTCACACTCTTGACAAGACCGGCGCGGCATACTGGCTGGCCCAGTCCGTCATCGACCTGCTGGCACCGCTGGGCATGAGCCAAGGCATCCCGCTGATGCTCACCTCCAACGGCCTGACCGCCGTGCTGACCAACCTGATGGCCGACGGCCCGGCAGCCGCCGCGGTCGGTCCCATCACCCTGAACATGGCCAGCATCGTGCACCCCGGCACCACCTTCCTGCCGTTCATGGCCATGGCCACCGCAGTGGCGTCGTCCTTCGCCTACTGCCTGATTATCGGCACCCCGCCCAACGCCATCGTCTACGCCTCCGGATACCTGGAGCCCAAGGACTACCTGCGTGTGGGCGTGCCCATGTGGTTTGTCGCCAACATCATCATCGTCATCCTCACGGCAGTGTACTGGAGCGGTATCGGCTTCGGCAGTCTGCCATCGTTCTGACGACCCTGACCTGAAATACATACCCGGCGGCCCGCTCTCGAGCGGGTCGCCGGCCAACCAAGGAGATCGAACATGAAAAATCAAAACAACGAGGAACGCAAATTCGTCCACGAGAGCGGCGTGACCTACTTCAGCAAGCAAACCGAACGCCGCATTCTTTTCTTACTGACCCTGGCGATGCTCGCGTGGGGCGTCGTCGATTACGCAACGACCATCTTTTAGGCAAAGAGGGGGCAAACATGGAAGCTACTCGCGAAATAAGCACCAGGATGGGGATCCGGGAATATTTCGAGACTCTGATGAACGTCATGCGGTCGCCCGCACGCCATTTCGAGGGGACCGCAAATGAAACGGGCTCACGCAGAGCGCTCACTTTCCTGATGATATCAGCCTTGTTCTACTGCACGGTGAGCATGGCCTACTTCTTCGAAAACTCCCTGGCCATGGGAGCGATAATATTGGCCAACGCCATTCTCATGCCCGCCTTCGGCGCGGTCATCACCTTCATTCTGACGAGCATGACAGGTCAGGAAAAAGTGCCCTTCGGCCGTGTCTTCAACATCTACGCGTACGCCAGCGGAGCGGTCATGATTATCTCATGGATTCCCGGGCTGGCCCTCGTCATGGAGCCGGTGCGCGCCTTGCTCCTGGGCATCGGGCTGCACAAGGGAGCCGGGGTGGGCAAACTTCGGGCCGCCATGCTCATCATACTGACCGCTGCGGTCATGCTCCTCTTCTTCTGGACCGCCGCGCCCATGGTCGTCGAATTGAAGCAATTGTTCCAATAGGAATGCCCCACACGTGACGGAAACGCACGTGAACACATTCCTTACCCTCCCCATCCGGCCGGGGGCATGCCCCCGCCCCCGGCTCCGGAAGGGAGACTTCACACCGGAGGATCGTCATGAAAAAAATACGCCTGCTTCTGGTCGACGACGAAACGGACTTCCTGAACGCCTACGCGCGCCGCTTCGTGCGTCGAAACGTCGAGATAACCCCGGCCACCAGCGGCCAGGAGGCCATCGACAAGATCCGTGAGAACGAATTCGACGTGGTCATCCTCGACGTCATGATGCCCGGAATGAACGGGCTTGAGACCTTGCGGCGAATCAAGGCCATCGAACCGGATTTGCCGGTAATCATCCTGACCGGACACGCCGATTCCCGCGCGCTCATCGAGGGCATGGACATGGGCGCATTCGACTTCCTGCTCAAGCCGGTAGGGACCGACGAGCTCTATTTCAAGGTGCTGGACGCCGTTCGCGCCCGCCATCGCGGCCAACCGTAGCCCCGGAGGTTCGCCATGAAGACCGCGCTCAAGACCCTGTTCAACTTCATCCACGGCAATCCCAAGGGAGAACGGGAATCTGTTGAGAAATTCCTCAACAAGTCAGAGGATTTCCGACTCCTGCTCTCGGCCAACGGCAAAGCTCTGGAGCTCATGTCCGAAATGACCGACGCCGCGCAGTCCGGCCACCCCTCCGGCATCACCCGGGTGCGGGCGTACAGCGTCATGGTCGCATCGAGCGTCCGCCAGATGATCGAGCGCCTGTGCCGCATGGCTCCAGGCAAATACGACGGACTGCGGGACGTCTTCAACGAAATCGTGCAGAACATGGACAGGGCGTTCGCCGGTCCGGACAGAGGCCCCCTCGGCCCGCCGGTGCTGCGTCTGCGCGACGTGCGCGCCTCGGACCTGCCCGAAACCGGCTCAAAGGTGGCCATGCTCGGCGAAATACGGGCCGAACTGGGCGCGGTGGTCCCGCGCGGTTTCGCCATCACGGCCTCGGCCTTCCACCTGTTCATGGAATCCACCGGCCTGGACGACGAGATCAACCGGCTCATCCAGATTCACGACAGTTCCTCACTGGAGGAGCTCAACGACCTGGCGCGAAGCATCCGCAACGCCATTGACCTGGCCCCCATGCCGTCCGAGCTGGAAGAGGCCATGAGCGAGCAATGCGCCAGACTCGGCGACATCCGCTTCGCCGTGCGCTCAAGCGCACTGGGCGAGGACTCGGAGCAGACCGGTTTCGCCGGACAATTCATTTCCAAGCTCGGGGTCAAGCCCGCGCAGGTGAGCGACGCCTACCGCGCGGTCGTCTCCAGCATGTACTCGGCAACGGCCATCACCTATGTCCGCAACCGAGGGTTGCGCGAAGACGAAATGGTCATGGCCGTCGGCTGCATGGAGATGGTCGACGCCGTTGCCGGCGGAGTGATCTACACCCGTCCCCCGGTGGGCGGCGATGAGAACACGCTGATCGTGAACGCGGTGCCCGGCCTGCCCTGCGCCGTGGTGGACGGCAGCTCCCTGGCCGACTCCTGGACCGTGGACCGCGAAACCCGCAAGATCACGGGCCGCGACATAGCCGAAAAGGAGGTCCGTTTCGTCATGACCTCCGGCGGCCAGGTCCGCAAGGAAAAGCTCTACGGCGGCAAGCAACTGGAACCGGCCGTCCCGGATCACGACATCGAACGGCTCGCCGACCTGGCCATGCGCATCGAGAACCACTTCGGCCGTCCGCAGGACATCGAGTGGGCCCGTGACCGCGAGGGACTGCTCATCATCCTGCAATGCCGTCCCCTGACCATGTGCGACGACGCGCCCCAGCCGCCGGTGGAGGACGAGGAAAGCCGCGGCCTGGCCATCCTGACCGGGTGCATCCCGGCCAGCCCCGGCGCGGCTTCGGGCTGCGTGGTCAAGGTGGAGTCCGACGAGGACATGTTCCGCTTCCCGGACGGCGCGGTCCTGTTGGCCCGCAACGCCCGCCCGCAACTGTCCGCCCTGCTGCCCCGCGCCTCCGCCCTGGTGGCCGAATTCGGCAGCTCCGTCGGACACCTGGCCAATGTGGCCAGGGAATACGGCATCCCCGCCCTCATCGGCGCGCCCGGAGCCGTCGAACGTCTTTCCGGCGTGGGCGTGATAACGGTCAACGGCACCAACGGGACCATCTACCTGGGGCGGCGCAAGCGAATGATCGAGCTGGAAGCCCGCCCGGCGGCCGCCGCGCGGACCTCGGATGTGAGCCTGGCACTGCGCCGGGTGCTCAAGTTCATCACCCCGCTCAGCCTGACCGACCCGGAATCCCCGGACTTCCGGCCCGAAGGGTGCCGTTCCATGCACGACATCACCCGATTCTGCCACGAAAAGGCCGTCAGCGAGATGTTCACTCAGGGTAACAGGCCCGTTTCCGGCGCGCGCAGGCTGACCGGCCAGCAGAATATGCAGTACTGGCTGGTGGACATCGGCGGCGGCACGGCGGGCAGCGAGACCGAAGCCTCGGACTCCCGCCAAAGCATCACTGTTGACGCCGTTCGGTCGCGCCCCATGCGCGCCCTGTGGTACGGCATGATGACCGTGCCCTGGGAAGGCCCGCCGCCCGCGCGCATGGACGGATTCATGTCCGTGCTGACCAGCTCGGCCCAAAACCCGGCACTGGCCCCCGGCGCGCGAAACGACATGGGCGAACGCAACTACTTCATCGTGGGCAGCCGCTACTGCAACCTGCAATCGCGGTTCGGCTTCCATTTCTGCACCATCGAGGGATTCGCGGGCGACGATCCCAACTCCAACTACGCCCTGTTCCAGTTCAAGGGAGGCGGGGCGAGCCTGGACCGCCGCAACCTGCGCGCGCGCCTGGTGGCCGAAGTGCTGGAAAAACGCGGCTTCATCGCCGAAATCCGTGACGACGCCCTGTTCGCGCGGCTCGAAGGCGTCAGCCGGCAGGCCGTGGAGCAGGCAATGGCCGTGCTCGGCTATCTGCTCATGCACACCCGGCAGATCGACATGTCCATGGCCGACCCGGCCATGGTCATCCGCTACCGCGACAAGTTCGAGGCGGAAATCGAGGAACTGCTGGAAGGACTGTCCGAGGAACTCAAGGAAGCGGGGTGCGCGGCATGATCTCCACCTCCTACTCCCGTCTCAAGTGGTATCTGGTGCTCATCACCCTGGGCCTCTCCGTGGTGCCGCTTTTCGCGCTGGGCTATGTCATCCACAACGAATTCCGGAAGACCTACGAGGAAAAGCTCACGGACAACCTGCGGCTCATGGTCTCCAACCGGCGAAACGCCATCTCCATGTTCCTCAACGAAAGGGTGGTCCAACTGCAAATGCTGGCGGACATCCACTCCTTTGCCGAGATGTCCAACCAGGCGTATCTGAACAAGGTTTTCGACGCCATCCACGATACGTCCAGCTCCTTTTTCGACATCGGAGTCATCGGCCAGAACGGCAGCCATGAGGCGTACTGCGGCCCGTTCGACCTCATGGAGGTCAACTACCGCGACGAGCCGTGGTTCCATCAGGTCATGCTCAAGGGGCTGTATATCAGCGACGTGTTCATGGGATTCCGCAACTTCCCGCACTTCATCATCGCGGTGAAACGCCAGGAAGGAGGCAGGACCTGGATACTCCGCGCGACCATCGACTCCGAGGTGTTCACCTCGCTGGTGCGCAACGTTCGCACCGGCCAGATGGGCGACGCATACATCATCAACAACAAAAACGTGCTCCAAACGCCGTCACGATTCGGCGGCAGGGCCCTGACCAAGGTCGACCTGCCCATCGGCGATCCCGGCGAAAACGTGGAGATCCAATCCTGGCGCAGGGACGGCGTCCCGGTCATCGCCGGATTCACGCGCCTGCCCAACACCAGTTGGCGGCTGGTCATCATGGAAAATCCCGAAGAGGAACTCTCCCCCCTGCTGCGCACCCGTTCGCTCATCTACGCCCTGTTCGGAAGCTGCGCCCTGATGATCTTCGTCGGAGCCTACCTGACCGTTTCCTCGGTCGTTTCCCGGCTCAAGGCGTCGGACCGCGAACGCGCGGCCATGGACGCGGCGGTCATGCAGTCGAGCAAGATGGCCTCTCTGGGCAAGCTGGCCGCCGGAGTGGCCCACGAAGTCAACAACCCCCTGTCCATCATCCGCGAAAGCGCGGGCTGGATACGGGATATCATAAATGACGGAGAGTTGGGCGACGGCCCGGCCGTGGACGAGCTACAGGAGGCGATCTCGGATATCGACCGCCACGTGGAACGGGCGCGCACCGTGACCCACCGTATGCTCGGCTTCGCCCGGCGCATGGAGCCTCTCCAAGAGGATGTGGACCTGAACATGCTGGCCAACCAGACAGCCTCGTTCCTGGAAAACGAGACGCGGCACCGCAATATCCTGGTGGAGACCGACCTCGACCCGGAACTGCCGCTCATCACCACCGACGCCAACCAGTTGCAACAGGTTATCCTGAACCTGCTCGAAAATGCCATCGACGCCATCGACCAGGACGGCCAGATCACCGTTGTCACCCGGGTGGACGGGGACACCGTCGCCCTCGACATCGCCGACAGCGGGGCCGGAATCTCCAGGGAAAACATGAACAAGGTCTTCGATCCCTTCTTCACCACCAAGCCCACCGGCGAGGGTACCGGATTGGGGCTTTCCATCGTATACAGCACTCTGAGCAAGCTGGGCGGGACCATCAGGGTCAACAGCGACCCCGGACAGGGAACCACGTTCACCATCCGCCTGCCCTTCACCGGACCGCAATTCCCCGGCGGCAAGGAGGAACAATGAACCAGATTCGCGTACTCGTGGTGGACGACGAACCAGACTTCCTGAAGCTCATTCAGCGAAGACTGACCAAGCGCAACGTGCATGTGGACACCGTAACCAACGGCGAGGCGGCCCTGGCCTTTCTCAAGGACAATCCGGTTGACGTGATAATCCTCGACGTGCGGATGCCCGGGCTGTCCGGCATCGACACGCTCAAGGAAATCCGCAAGCGGTTCCGCGACACCGAGGTCATCATGCTCACCGGACACGGCTCCCTGCAATCGGGCATCGAGGGCATCAGCCTCGGCGCATACGACTACATCCTCAAGCCGTTCTCGATCGACAACCTCCTCGGACGCATCCGCGCGGCCCATGAACACGCCAAGCTGCGCATTGAACGCAGGAGTCATCAATGAGCCTGACCAACGCCAGAAAGGTCGTCATGCTCGGCCGATTCGCCTATCCGGCGTCCTGCCTGGCCGTTGGCGGGGCCGCATGGTTTCACGGGCACACAGGGTACACCATAGCCCTGGCCATCGCCCTGCTCATAACCGGCGGCATGTGGATACTGCTCTGGGTCTCGACGCGCTGGCTGAACCAGGCCGAGGCCGAACGGACCGAGATGGGGGACCAGCTCATCCAGTCCCAGCGGATTCTGGCCCTGGGCGAACTGTCCACCGGCATCGCCCACGAGATCAACAATCCCCTGAACATCATCCTCCAGGAGGCCGAGCTCATGCGCTACAACCTCTCAGCGCCCGCATCCCGCGAAGCGCTGGACGAGGTCCGCACCAGCCTGGACGTCATCTACGCCCAGGTCTCCCGCTGCTCGGACATCACCCACAAGCTCCTGGACCTGGCCCGCAAGCGCAAGCCAGTCTCGCAACCGGCGGACATAAACCAGTTGGTCGAGGACATGCTCGAACTGGTGGAACGCGAGACCGTCCCGCGAAAAATCGAGATTCACCGCCGAATGGCCACAACCCTTCCCATGGTGACTTCGGACCCGCCCCTGCTGCGCCAGGTCTTCCTGAATCTGCTCATCAACGCGGTGCAGGCCGTGGACCGGGATGGCGACATCTTCATCACCACATACCGTGACGGGAATCTGGCCTGCTCGGAAATACGAGACAACGGGCCAGGCATTTCCGAAGAGAACCGGAAACGCATCTTCAACCCGTTCTTCACCACCAAGGCTCCGGGCAAGGGCACCGGGCTGGGCCTGTCGGTCAGCCTGCGAATCATCAATGAACTGGGCGGGGACATCCTGGTGTCTTCCCCGCCGGATGGGGGAGCGGCGTTCACCGTGCGCATTCCCATAACGCGATAAAGAGGTGCATCATGACGACCCATAAGGCGAAAATCCTCGTAGTCGATGACGAGGAGCGTTTCCGGAAATCCCTGTGCCGCCTGCTGCGCGCCGAGGGCTACACCGTGGAGCCTGCGGAAAACGGGCACGAGGCCCTGAACAAGCTGGCCACGAACCAGTTCGACGTGGTATTGCTCGACATGAAAATGCCAGGCATGTCCGGCGCGGAGACCTTCAGCGAGATACAGCTTCAGGGATTCGACGTGGAGACCGTCTGCCTGACCGGACACACTTCCATCACCGACGCCATGAAGCTGCTCCACAACGGGGTCTTCGATTATCTGCTCAAGCCCGCTTCCCTGCCGGAAATCGTCGAGACCGTGCAGCGGGCCATGGAGCGCAAGCTTTTGCGGCACGGCGCGATCGGCATGTCGGAACTCATTGGCGGGTCGGCGGACAAGTAGGACGCCGACCCCGAAGACGCCCCCGGAGGCTGTTCATGGACGACTTCGCATATGAAAATCTCGGTATCTGCTACTGGAACGGCACGCTGGGCCCCTTCAACGTGGGCGTGGTGGGAACGGGCCCCATGCTTCAGGTCATGCTGGACATCATCTACAACGAGGCATTCCGCGAATTCCTGCCCGAGATGTGTCTTGCCGCCATCAGCAACGCCCCCCAATCCCATCCGCTGCCCGAGGACTGCGAGACCTGTCCGGTTTATCCCACCTACCGGGAAATGCTCGACGCCCACCCCGAGATCAATCTGGTGGTGGAGATCACCGGCGACAACGAAATCGCCGCCCGGCTCAGGCAGGAGCTGCCGCCGTCCATCTCTCTGATCGACCACCGGGAGCTCATCTTCCTGTGCGGCCTGCACGACATGGCCGTGGTCAAGGGCAACTACATGACCAGCCTGGACCACCAGCGCTCCCTGATCCAGTCCATCATCGACGAAATCCGCGAGGATATCTTCCTCCTGGACAAGAGCGGCAACATCCAGGACGTGAACCGCACCGTCTGGCAGCGGGCCGGTGTGCCGCGCAAGGAGCTGCTCGGCCAGCCATGCTGGATGGCGGCGAGGCTGCGCGACGGCTCGACATTCTGCAACCAGCTCGACCCGGTCTGCCCCTTTCACAAGACCCTGCTCAGCGGCCGCAAGGAAGAGGCCCTGGTCACCAGGGTCAACGGCAGCGGACTGCTCCAATATTACAGGCTCTACGCCTACCCCATCTTCGACATGCGCGGCCAGATGTCCCACATCATGGTCATGCATCGGGATATCACCGAACGCACCCATCGCGAGAAGTTCAAGCAACAGCAGGACAAGTTCGCCATCATCGGCGAGATCTCCACCTATCTGGCCCATGAAATCCGCAATCCGCTCTATGCCGTGGGCGGTTTTGCCAACGCCCTTCTCCGATCGCCCAAGCTGGACACGCAGGAACGGGAAAAGGTCCAGATCATTGTCGAGGAGACCAAGCGACTCGACAAGCTCCTGACCAACATGCTCAATTTCGTGCGCCCGTCCCACGGACGGGGAGGCACCGTCGACATGGTCGCCGTCAGCCGCGATGCGGCCGAACTCATGGATGTGGGCTACGGCCGCCAGGGATACGTCATCAGCGTCGAGGCGGACGATCACCTGCCGTCCGTGGAAGGCGACGCCGATTCCCTTAAGCAGTGCCTCGTGAACATCATCAAGAACTCCATCGAGGCCATGCCCGGCGGCGGCGACGTGGTCATCTCCCTGACCATGGACGGCGGTGACGTGATCGCCCAGATCAGGGATCAGGGCACGGGTATGAGCGAAACCGAGCTGGACCGCGCCTTCAACCCCTTCTATTCCACCAAGGACGAAGGCAACGGCCTGGGCCTGCCCCTGATCAAGAAAATCATTGAGGAGTCCGGGGGCAGCGTGACCCTGGCCAGCCGCCCCGGAGAGGGAACGACCGTCACCCTGCGCCTACAGCCTGCCATGGACGTTGAGCACCCGTCCGAAGCCGAATCAGATCCGAACTAGCCCCACCGTTGATTGAGCCCCCCGCGTTCAGGAACGCGGGGGGCGGGGCCTTTTTCCCGCTCCCCCTACAAACCGGACGCGCCAACCGAACCCCGACCCTTTTCGCAGCCGAAAAACTTGAAGCCCCACGCACGGTGAGTGCGTGGGGCTTGCCCAGCGGGGCTTGCGGATGCCCCTGACGGGAAGAGGAGTGCCCGGATTACTCCGGGGACTTGGGAGTAGGTGTGGTGTGATGGAGGGAAGGGAAAGCGGGGCCGATGTGTTCCGGACCGCCCTCGGCCAGTTCGCGCCTGACCTCCTCGAGGTCGATGATACGCGGGGGGACCAGGGTGAAACCCGAGGCGTCGCACCAGTCGTGACTGGAGGCGAACTCGTTGCCGTATCGGATTTCGTCCAGGATGTAATATCCCTCTTCGCCCATGATGCGGTCCCATTGGTGAACCATGAACTCGAACTTGGAGGGGTCGTACTCGGAGACATCGCTCCACTTCCAGGAAAACTTGCAAACCTCGTTGTCGAAGCCGAGCACGCAGAGATACTTGGCGCGGCTGTCGAGGTACATGCGCCGGCGAATGCGCAACGGATTGGCGATGATGCTCCCATAGTCGAAATCAATGAGCTCGCCATCAACCCTGACCTGGATGCTGCACGCATCGTCGATGCGCATACCCCAGGTGGCCGTCTTGCCCTTCCGCCACCATTCCAGAGCCTTCATGGAATAGACTTCAGGGCCATACTTCTCAATGGAACGTGCCGTCTTCTCGGATACCGGATGCAGGGCCAGGTCGCAGGAGTGACCATGAGCTGTGAAAACTATTTCCATTATCCATACTCCTTTTTGGTGGTCGCGTTTCTTGACTCCCCACTTTGCATAGGGTGTGCCGCACAGTCATTCTGGAATATTTTTTCTTCAACTATCCGATATTACTATTCAATTAATCTTGCTAGATTGCCGGAACAGCCAACTTTGCCAGATTCTGTTCATGCTGGCGTAATATTGCGCGACCGTTGCAAAGGAGTTTGCGCGTTTTCGGCATATAGAAAAGGGCATCTCGCCACAATCCGGAAAGAATATGAAATGGATTCGATAGGCTGCCGTCTAAAGAAGTGCGAAGCGGCCCTGCCGGAGATCGAAGACAACCAGACTCCCGAATGGGCGTAGAGGCGGTCCAACCCCCGTTTTACCGGCCTTGCGGGCCGCCGGGAAAAGGAGGTTGAAAAATAATAACGCTTTCAGATGTCGAAAAGGTACGCGGCGGAGATTACGCGCCTGGGACGGGACGAGTCGCAGGGAACCGGCAGACTGTGCCCCCGCATAAGCGGAAGGGAAACTGCCCCGGCGGCCTGACGGCCGCCGGGGCATGGTAAACGGCTTGGAATCTAGTGTGCGCCGCCAAGGAGCGCGATACAGAGTTGGTCCGCACAGGAAGTGCTTTTCTTCCCGCAGGTGATGCCCTTGAGCTTGGACACCACGTCCTCGACCTTCATGCCCTCGACCAGGGCGGAGATGGCCTTGAGGTTGCCGTCACAACCCCCGGTGAATTCGAGGTCGGTCAAACGGTCATCCACAACCCTGTAGCGGATCAGCTTGGAACAGACCTTCTCGGGCTTGAAGACTTCGAAATCCCCGGCTTCGGGGGCGGTCATGTCGAAAGGGGAAAGCGGGGAGAGTTCGGATAGATTGGTTTTCATGTCTGTGGCAAGGGGTGGTTAAGGTTAATAAAATGGACTTTCCAGTGGACGCTCCGTCGCAAGCCAACGAAAAACCGCTTCCCGCCCGGGGGGCGGTCCACGGTCCAGATCCGGGGCAAAGCCCCGACGCAAATACCTGCTTGGCGACGAGATGCGCAACATACCCCCCGGTGGCATATTGCGCAAGGACAAAAGGGCTTTTCCCTCTTCCCCGCATTCTCCTCAATATATTGCCGAAATTCTGTCCCAAAAACCGTACAGAAAAGGCTCCCGCGTCCATCCCTCAGCATTATTCCGCTTACCCGGCCTCCGCCCATGAACTCCGACAAAACAAGTGAATCAACCTGCCCCCCCTCACCACAAAACGGTTCCACAGTTCAGACGAGGAGAGGGGCACAAGAGCCCTCCCCGCCTATTCCAAACCGTACTTCTTGATCTTGCGATAGAGGGTGGCGATGCCGATGCCGAGCTTGCGGGCGACTCGTTCCTTGGCTGCCTTGGTGGAATCATCGTCGCCAAAGGCCTTCAACGCCTGCTGGATGACGGTACGCTCCATGTTTTCAAGGTTGTAGTCGGCGTACTCGGACTCGTGCCCGCCCGAGCGGACCTTGATTGGCAGTGTCTCGCGGGTGATGACGGCGGGCGAGTCCACGACGTTGGCCACGTACTCGATGGTATTTTGCAGTTCGCGCACGTTTCCCGGCCAGTGATACTCGCTCACCGTGGTCCAGAAGCTCTCCTTGATGGTCAGAATCTCCTTGTCCAACCGCGCCATGCTCTGTTCGAGAAACACCTTGGACAACAGGTGAATGTCGCGCGGCCTCTCGCGCAGGGGCGGGATATGGATGGGGATGACGTTGAGGCGGTAAAACAGATCTTCGCGGAAAGTGCCGCTGTGAACCATCTCCTCAAGATTGCGGTTGGTGGCCGAGACCACGCGCGCATCAATGGACGTGGGCCGGGTCGAGCCCAGGCGGGTGACCTCGCGCTGTTCCAGCGCGCGCAGGAGCTTGGCCTGGAGATGCAGCGGCATGTCGCCGATCTCGTCGAGAAACAGGGTGCCGCCGTTGGCCTGTTCGAAACGGCCCATCTTGCCCTTGGGGTTGGCCCCGGTAAAGGCGCCGCCCACATAGCCGAACAGCTCGCTTTCGAGCAGGGTTTCGGGGATGGCTCCGCAGTTTATGGCGACAAAAGGCCCCTCGCGGCGACCGCCCTCCTCGTTGAGGGCGCGGGCCACGAGTTCCTTGCCTGTGCCCGACTCGCCGGTGACCAGCACGGTTGAACTCGAATCCGCGAATCTGGACACCTGCTCCTTGAGGGTGGCGATGACCTCCGAAGTCCCGAGGATGGCGTCAAGGCCAAGCCGTTCATGAGAGGAAGCCAGACGGAGGGCGTTGTCATGCATGAGCTGGGCATCGCGGAACATGAACATGCTTGAGCTTTCACCGTGCTGAAGGCTGTATTCGTTCCCGGCCACATAATGCGAACGGCCCAGAAGGCTAACCGTATATTCCGAATATTGTAAAAGCCGGTTTTCGCCGCGCGACAGGTTCACGGCGATGGACTCCTGCTCTTCCACCGGGAAATCGAGAATTTGCTGGGCGGCGCGGTTGGAACGGACGATGCGCCCGTCCCGTGAGAGCAGCAGCACGCCCTCATCCACCTTGTCCACAACGGTTTCAAGCAGCTCTCCCAACGCCCTGCTCCGGGCCAATTCCATGGATTCGACCACCTTGGAGGCGAGAATGTCGGCCATCTGGGTCAGAAAGTCGAAAAAGACTTCGAAATTGTCCTTGATATGGTCCTTCTGCTCCTCGGTGAAGCAGACGAATCCGATGACCCCGACCACAGCCTCTTTATATATGATGGGCGTGCTCATCTCGAAGGTCTCGTCGCAGCACCGCCAGTTCGGGCATCCGGCGCAGAACTCGGAAAAGCCCGGCTCTTGGATGACCAACGGCCGTCCGGTCTTGAGGACCTGACGGTACACTCCGCTGGCCGAGGACATCTGCTTGCCCACAAGTCCGGCGAACCGGCCTGTCCCCGCCACGCGGTAGAGGCTGCCGTCCACTATCTCCACATCCACCCGGAGCACCCGGGAAATAACCGCCGCATACTTGGACGCGGCCCCGCTGATGTCCCACAGGGTTTCGGGAACATATTCCGTATTCAATTCCACGCCGCGCTCCTCCGGCCAACCGCCGCCTTTTTCGTATCAAAACGATACCGCCACGAAGTTCCGCCCGTCCGGGCCGATGCATAACTGTCCCGCATCGCGACGCTTTAGACACGCTGTCCTGACAAACGGACAGTATTATCAAAATGAAAACATCTATGACATAAACGTAAATCAAAAGAGGCTCAAGAAATAACTTCAAACGCATGCATGACAAAATAGCAATCTATTACACTTTTAACATCTTGTTTTATATGGTTTTTTTATAAATACCAAAAAGGGCAAAAAAAAACATGAGGAGGGCCGCAACACTGGCACAGTATCTGCTTTTAAGGGGCATCACTTTAACCAAGCACGCTATGCAAACACAAAAAACAACTCCATTCGTCGACCTGGCAGGCGCCGTTGAACGTGTCGCCTTCAGACTGAACCATATCCTGGAACGGGTTTGCGCCCTCCTGGTAGCCGCCATGATCGGCGTGGTCTGGTTCGGGATTCTCGAACGCTACGCCCTGGCCATGGGAGCCACCTGGACCGAGGAAATGGCCCGTTATCTCATGATCTGGGCCGCGCTCCTGGCCGTGCCCTGCTGCGCCTACCGGCGTGAGCACATCGGCCTGGATCTGGTCTTCTCACGCCTCCCGCTGAACTGGCAGCTCCCGGCGCGCATGGTCCTCGACCTGCTCGGCCTGGCCTTCTTCCTGTTCCTCGCGTGGTACGGCGTGACCATGGCCGGACAGGGTGCGCACCAGTTCGCCACCATTTTCGGCATAACCATGCTTGTGCCCTTCACCTCCGTGCCGGTCGCCGCAGGCCTCACGGCCTTCCAGATCGTCGCGGTCATGATCCGCGACGCCGCCCGGATCGATCCCCTCTTCACCAGAAAGGAGGCTTCCTAATGCTTACCGTAGCCATCGTCTTCTTCGGTCTGCTGCTCATCGGCGTCCCCATCGGCTTCGTTCTGGGCATCGCGGGCGTTATCGGCCTCGTCCAGGTGGGCGGAGACAACTTCCTGGTCATGGCCCCCAAGCGGTTCTTCGAGGGGCTCAACCTGTTCACCTTCATGGCCATGCCCTTCTTCATCCTCGCGGGTGAAATCATGAACCGTGTGGGCATGACCCAGCGCATCGCCAACCTGGCCGACGCCTTGGTCGGCTACATGCGCGGCGGGCTCGCGCACTCCAACATGCTCGCCTCCGTGCTCTTCGCGGGCATGACCGGCGCGGCCGTGTCGGACACCGCGGCCTTCGGCAACACCCTGGTCCCGGCCATGGTCAAGCAGGGCTACTCCCGGCCGTTCGCCTGCGCCGTGACCGCCGCCGGATCGATCATCGGTCCCACCATCCCCCCGTCCAACCTTATGGTCATCTACGGCTCGCTGGCAGGCGTCTCCATCGCCGGACTGTTCGCCGCGGGCATCCTGCCCGGCCTGCTCATCTGCCTGGTGTGCATGACGCTCATCGTGGCCCTGGGCCGCAAGCTCGGCCTGCCCAAAAAGGAAGGCAGCCCGTCCCTGCGGGAGATTCTCTACGCCTTCAGAGGCAGCATCCTCGCCCTCATCATGCCCGCCATCATCCTCGGCGGCATCCTCGGCGGCGTGGTCACTCCCACTGAAGCAGCGGCCATCGCGGTGTTCTACGCCCTGTTCGTGGGGGTGTGCATCCACCGCACCCTGACCTTCAACGACATCGTGTCGATGCTCATCCGCACGGCCCGGATCACCGGCGTGGTCTTCCTCATCATCGCCTCGGCCTCAATTCTGAGCTGGTGGATGACCTTCATGCAGATTCCGCAGCAGATCGCGGACGCCTTCCTGTCCCTGTCCACCACTCCATGGATGATAAAAGCCATGATCCTGGTCATGCTGCTGGCCATCGGCATGTTCATGGACATCAACGCGGCGCTCATCATTCTGACCCCCATGCTCGGCACCCTGACCCAGGCCATCGGCATGAACCCCGTGCACGCGGGCGTGATGATCGTCCTGACCCTGAACATCTCGCTCATGACCCCGCCCGTTGGGGCCTGCATATTCGTACTCTCCTCGGTCACGGGCGAGCGCATCGAGCGTATCAGCGCCTCCCTGTGGCCGTTCATACTCGTGGAGGTGAGCATACTCATCATCACCACCTTCTGGACCGACCTGGCCATGTTTTTCCCAAACCTTCTGCTCGACATGTAGCGGAACAAACCATGAGAGGAACCTATGAGAATCGGTAAGAAACTGACTGTGTTGATCGCCGCGGCGGCATTGTTGCTGTGCTCGGCCCAGGGCGTCCTGGCCGCCAAAGTCATCAAGATGCACCACCTGAACAAGAACGGCGCTTTCGACAACCCGTCCGGCGCGGCCGCCGTGGTCTTCAAGAACCTGGTGGAATCCGGCACCAACGGCGAAGTCAAAGTCCAGATCTTCCCCAGCGGCCAGCTCGGCAAGGACGCCGAAGTGGTCCAGCAGGTCAAGGCCGGCATCATCCAGCTCGGCGTGCACTCCGTGGGCGCGGTGGGCAGCGTCTACCCCATGATCTCCGTGCTCGACGTGCCCTTCGCCTTCCCCAACCACGCCGTTGCCTACGAGGTGTTCGACGGCCCCTTCGGCAAGAAGCTGGGTGACGACATCACCGCCAAGACCGGCCTGAAGTGCCTCGGCTTCTCCGACTCCGGCGGTTTCTTCCAGTTCTCCAACTCCAAGCGCCCGATCAAGACCCTCGAAGACATGAAGGGTCTCAAGATCCGCACCATGGGCCTGGATACCCACAAGATGCTCGTCTCCAGCCTGGGCGGCCAGCCCGTGTCCATCGCCTGGTCCGAGGTCTACACCTCCCTCCAGACCGGCGTTGCCGACGGCCAGATGAACCCGGTGCCCATCGTCGAGTTCGCCAAGCTGTACGAAGTCCAGAAGTACCTGACCATTTCCAACCACCTTTTCGCGCCCCACGTCTGGCTCATGAACGAGGCGTTCTACGCCTCCCTCACCCCGGCCGAAAAAGTGGTCGTGGAAAGCGCCGCCAAGACCGCCATTGTTGTCTCCCGCGGCGTTGCCAACGCCATCGAGGCGTCCGATCGCGGCCTGCCCTTCCTGTCCTCCAAGATGGAGGTCTACACCCTGCCCGAGGCCGAGAAGGAGCGTTTCCGCGCTGCTTCCCAGCCTGCGGTCAAAAAGTACCTCGAAGAGGCCTTCGGTGAAGAGGGCAAGGAAATGCTGAACGAGTTCCTGAAAGCCATCGCAGAGGCGTCCAAATAATCCTTCCACAAGCCTGAACGGCCGGGCGGCGGGGATGTCCCGCCGCCCGGCCGCATCAACCCCGCACGCAAAGACATGAACATGACAAAACGGCCCGACCACGTCACAGGTATGCGCTGCACCCTCTGCGGCAAGACCTACCTCCCCGAAGAGACCGGCTACGTCTGCCCCGACCACGGCAACGAAGGCATCCTGGACATCGAATACGATTACGACGCCATCGGGCGACGAATTTCCCCCGAAAGCCTCGCCGAGGACAAGACCTGCACGCAGTGGCGCTACCGCGCGCTCCTGCCGGTCCTGCCCGAAACCCCGGCCCCGGCCGCCGCCGTTGGCTGGACCCCCCTCTACGAAGGCCGCCGCCTGGCGGATTCCCTGGGCCTCGACTCGCTGTACGTCAAGGACGACTCCCGCCAGCCCACCGGCTCCCTCAAGGACCGGGCCAGCTCGCTCGCCGTGATGAAGGCCCGCGAGGCCGGGGCCTCCATGATAACCACCGCATCCACCGGCAACGCGGCCGCCGCCCTGGCGGGCATGTGCGCCGCCGACGGAATGCCGTGCACCATCTTCGTGCCCCGCTCGGCCCCCCGGGCCAAGGTGGCCCAGCTCCTGGCCTATGGCGCACGGGTCTTCCTGGTGGACGGCACCTACGACGACGCCTTCGAACTCTGCCTCTCCGCCGCCGCCGAATTCGGCTGGTACAACCGCAATACCGGCTTCAACCCCTACATGGCGGAAGGCAAGAAGACCGCAGCCTACGAAATCTGCGAACAGTTGAACTGGCAGTGCCCGGACGCCGTGTTCGTGGGCGTGGGCGACGGATGCATCATCTCCGGCCTGCACAAGGGCTTTCTCGACATGCACCGCCTCGGTTGGATCGACCGCCTTCCCCGGCTCATGGGCGTCCAGGCCGAAGGCAGCGACTTTCTGTTCCAGTGCTGGGAGCGGGGAGCCGATCCGGCAACTTTTCCGGCCATCCGGGCCAATACCGTGGCCGACTCCATCTCGGCGGGCCTGCCCCGCGACCGGGTGAAGGCCATGAAAAGCGTGACCGGCACGGGCGGGGCGTTCCTGCGCGTGTCCGACGACGCCATCCTCTCGGCCATCCCCGAACTGGCCAAAAGCACCGGCGTCTTCGCCGAACCCGCAGGGGCCGCGCCCCTGGCCGGTCTGCACGCCGCCCTGGACCAGGGATTGGTGGAACGCGACTCGACCTGCGTGCTCCTCGTCACCGGCTCCGGCCTCAAGGACGTGGACTCGACCATCAAGGCGTGCGGCCCGGGACCGGCGGTCATCGCGCCGACTCTGGAAGCTCTCGAAGCAGCAATGAAAAACCAAGAATATTAACCGATAAAGGAAAGACAACCATGCTTGACCTGACCATCAACCAGCAGGGCCTGGAAAGCGCCGTGGCCTGCGCTCGCGAAAAGAATATCGTCATCCCCACCCTGGAGCAGATGTGCCACCCCGAGCGGATTCCGGCCTCCATCAAGGAGAAGCTCGGCTCCCTCGGCCTGTGGGACCTCGACCCGCTCAACCTCTTCCGCATCACCTGGAAGAACGAGCCTGCGGCCAGCGGAGGCGAATACGGCGGCGTCAACCACATCGAGCTGCCCTCGTCCCTGACCGGCGTGCCCGCGCGCATCGTCCTGCTGGTGGGCAAGTGGTTCCCCACCGGAGCCCACAAGGTCGGCGCGGCCTTCGGCTGCCTGGCCCCCCGTCTGGTCACCGGCCAGTTCGACCCGCGCAAGCAGAAGGCCGTCTGGCCTTCCACGGGCAACTACTGCCGCGGCGGCGCCTATGACTCCAACCTGCTCGGCTGCGAGTCCATCGCCATCCTGCCCGAAGGCATGAGCCAGGAACGGTTCGACTGGCTGTCCAAGGTGGCGGGCGAGACCATCAAGACCCCGGGTTCCGAGTCCAACGTCAAGGAAATCTTCGACAAGTGCTGGGAACTGCGCAACTCCGGCGATGACATCATGATCTTCAACCAGTTCGACGACATGGGCAACTACCTGTGGCACTACACCGTCACCGGCCGGGCCATGGCCGAACTGGTCGAAAGCCTGACCGACGACGCCGACAAGCGGTTCCGGGGCGTGGTCCTGTCCACCGGCTCCGGCGGCACTCTGGCCAGCGGCGACTACCTCAAGCAGCAATTCCCCCACCTCAAGGTGGCCGCCTGCGAGGCACTTCAGTGCCCCACTCTGCTCAACAACGGCTTCGGCGCGCACCGCATCGAGGGCATCGGCGACAAGCACGTGCCCTGGGTTCACAACGTGCGCAACACCGACATGGCCATCGCCGTGGACGACGAAGTCCCCATGGACCTCATCCGCCTGTTCAACGAGCCCGCTGGCATCGAAGCCCTCAAGGCGCAGGGCGTCCCGGCCGAGATCGCCGAGAACCTGAACCTGCTCGGCATCTCCTCGGTGGCCAACATGATCTCCGCCGTGAAGTTCGCCAAATACTACGAACTGGGCGAGGACGACGTGGTCTTGACCGTGGCCACGGACTCCATGGAGATGTACCAGAGCCGCCTGGCCGAGCTGACCGCCGAACGCGGCGAATACGACGCCGACGACGCCGCCTACTCCCGCGGAGTGCTGGCCTCCACCACCATCGACAACATGCTGGAGCTGGGCTACTACGACAAAAAGCGCATCCACAACCTCAAGTACTACACCTGGATCGAACAGCAGGGCATGGCCTTCGAAGACATCCAGGCCCAGTGGTACGACGAGCATTACTGGGAAAACATCCAGAAGCTCGCCCCCGAAGTGGACAAGCTCATCAACGAATTCAACGCCCGGACCGGCCTGCTCGAAGGCTAGGGGGAGGCGACCATGTCCAACAAGGAAAAATACGGCAACCTGAGCGTTGCGCTGTGCCAGGAGCTGGTCTCCCTGCCCAGCGTCTCCGGCGAGGAGGGCGACGTCGCCAAGGCCCTGGCCGCCGCCATGGAGGCCAACGGCTTCCACCGCGTCACGATTGACCGCTACGGCAACGTCATCGGCCGCATCAAGGGCGACAAGCCCGGCCCGTGCATCCTCTTCGACGGCCACATGGATGTGGTTCCCGTGCCCGATCCGTCCGCCTGGACCCAGTCCCCCTTCGGCGGCGACATCGTGGACGGCAAGGTCTACGGACGCGGCACCTCCGACATGAAGGGCGCCCTGTCCGCCATGGTCGGGGCCGCGGCGTGGTTCGCCAAGGAAACCAGGGGCAAGTTCGCGGGTGAAATCTGCGTGGCGGGCGTGGTCCACGAGGAGCTCTTCGAGGGCATCGCCGCCCGCGAAATCTCCGCCGAGGTCAAGCCCGACTTCGTCATCATCGGCGAGGCGTCCGAGCTGAACCTCAAGATCGGGCAAAGGGGCCGCGCCGAGATAGTGGTCGAGACCATGGGCGTCCCGGCCCACTCGGCCAATCCCGACAAGGGCGTCAACGCGGTCCACCTGATGACCGACCTCATCCGCGAGATCGACGGGATCGAGGACCCCGAGCAGCCCGTGCTCGGCAAGGGCATCTGCGTGCTCACGGACATCAAGTCCACACCCTACCCAGGCTCGTCCGTGGTGCCCAGCGGCTGCCGGGCCACCTACGACCGCAGGCTTCTGGTGGGCGAGACCCCGGAATCGGTCCTGGCCCCGTTCAACGAGGCCATCAGCCGGCTCTCCGAGGCCAACCCGGACTTCAAGGCCAAGGTCTACTTCGCCAAGGGCAAGGAGCAATGCTACACCGGCGTGCACATCCAGGGCGAACGGTTCTTCCCCGGCTGGCTCTATGACGCCGACGCCCCCTTCGTGGCCGCCACCCTGGCCGGTCTGGAAGAGGCCGGACTCGCTCCCGGGCTGTCCCATTACTCCTTCTGCACCAACGGCAGCCACTACGCGGGCGAGGCGGGAATCCGCACACTGGGCTACGGCCCCTCCCGCGAAAACCTGGCCCACACCATCGACGAGCACATCGAGGTGGACCAACTGCACAAGGTGACCGTGGGCTACAAGGCCATCATCGAAGCCCTGCTCCGGTGCGAGTAAGCCCCCGGCCGACCGCAACCATACGGGAACAACCATGAGCATACGCATAAACAACGCCCGCATCATCGACGGCTCCGGCAAGCCGTCGGTGCCGGGCGGCGTCCGCGTCGAGAACGGCCTCATCACCCATGTAGGGACGGACCTGCCCGAGGCGGACGAAACCATCGACGCCAAGGGCCGCGTGGTCTGCCCCGGCTTCATCGACACCCACTCCCATTCGGACCTGGTGGTCATGGAGGACCCCTTCATCCTGCCCAAGATCCGACAGGGCGTGACCACTGAAATACTCGGACAGGACGGCGTCTCCATGGCCCCCCTGCCGCACCGGCATATCCAGGCGTGGCGCAAGAACCTCGGCGGCCTCGAAGGCGAGTCCGACACTCTTGACTGGGGATGGCAGACTACCGGCGGCTACCTCGATCGTCTCGAACAAGGCGGCGTAGGGACCAACGTCTGCTATCTCGTTCCGCACGGCAACGTGCGCATGGAGGCCATGGGGCTGGACGACCGCAAGGCCGGACCAAACGAACTGCGCCTGCTCCAGGCCGTGCTCCGCCGCGAGCTGGAAGCCGGAGCCTTCGGCCTGTCCACCGGGCTCATCTACCCGCCCTGCACCTATGCGGACAAAGCCGAGATGGAGGCCCTCTGCTCCGTTGCCGCCGAGTTCGGCCGTCCGCTGGTCATCCACCAGCGCAGCGAGGCCGACACCATCCTGGAGTCCATGGCCGAAGTGCTGGACATCGCCCGGAGCACCGGGGTCCACGTCCACTTCTCCCACTTCAAGATCTGCGGCAAGAACAACGCGGACAAGTTCGAACGCGTCCTCGGACTGCTCGACCGGGCCGCCGACGAGGGGCTGAAGGTCACCATCGACCAGTATCCCTATGTGGCCGGGTCCACCATGCTCGGGGCCATCCTTCCCCCATGGGCCCATGCCGGGGGCACGGACAGGCTCCTGGAACGGCTGACCGACGAAACGGCCCGCGCCAGAATGCTCCGCGACATCCGCCAGGGCATCAACGGCTGGGACAACTTCGTGGCCTTCGCGGGCGTGGACGGCATCTTCGTCACCAGCGTACGCACCGAAGCCAACCGCGACGCCATCGGCAAGACCCTGGTGGAGCTGGGCGAGATGCGCGGCAAACCGCCCCTCGAAGCGGCCCTCGATCTCCTGCTCCAGGAGGAAAACGCGGTGGGCATGGTCGACTTCTACGGCCTTGAGGAACACGTCAAGGCATTCATGGCCCGCCCGGAAATGAACGTCTGCACCGACGGTCTCCTCGGCGGCACGCCCCACCCGCGCACCTACGGGGCATTCCCCAGGGTGCTCGGCAAGTACGTGCGCGAGGAAAAGGTCATGTCTCTCGAAGCCGCTGTCCGCAAAATGAGCGGCAAGCCCGCCGAAACCTTCGGCATCGACCGGCGCGGGCTGCTCAAGCCCGGCCATCACGCCGACGTCGTCCTTTTCGATCCGGACACAGTGCGCGACCAGGGCACCTACACCGACCCGCGCAAGCACCCGACCGGCATCGACCTTGTCATGATAAACGGCGTCATCGTCCACGGCGACGGCGCTACAAAAAATCCGACTCCTCCCGGCAAGGTCCTCAGGCCGGGCGAATAGCGCCTCCCAAAACCGGGGAAAGGGAAAGAAAAAACCTTGCGACAAGGGTGATTCTCTCCCTCTCTCCGGGCTTTCCCTCTATTTCCACAAACTTTTTCTCGCCGCTTCGTATGACGCGAACGAACGCCTTCGGCCGTGAATCCTTTTTCCGGGAGCTTATCGATAACGCGCGTCGCGGATACGGGGCGTTACGCCACGCAGTCGGCGGCCACGGTTTCGGGACGGGAGAGATCGCAGAAGCGCGCGCGGTCCTCGTCGCTGCCGATGAACGCGACGAGGTCCCCGGCTTCTAGGACGTAGGCGGCATCCGGATTGGTCTTGAGCACCCCCCCGCGCACCACGCCCACCACGGACGCGCCCGAGGCCTTCCTGATATTGCTTTCGCCGATGGATTTCCCGACCAGGGCACTGGACGAAGACAGCTTGACCCATTGCAGGTCGAACTGTTGCTCCGCACCCCGAAACTGGATCAGTTCGCGATATTCGTCGCTGGTATCGGCGAGCACGGAATAAAATTCCTGGCGGATGCGATCCGTGTGCCGCTGGATTTCCACAGGCGACTTGCGCAGGCGCAAAAGGGACTGGCGGGACATCTCCAGGCTCGCTTCCAACTCCGGAAGCACGGCCTCGTCGGCTCCGAGCTCCTTCATGTCGTGAAGATGCTCGCGGTTGGTGGACCGGGCGATGATGTCCAGGTCGGGATTTTCACTCTTGGCGTTCTGAATGATGGCCCGCGTGGTCACGAGGTCGGGCACGGTGACGATGAGCTGGGCCGCGCTGCGCAGTCCGGCTGCTTCGAGGACAATCTCCTGGCTGGCGTCGCCGTACACGGCCGGAATGCCGGCTTTCTTGGCCTGCTCAAAACGGCGGTGGTCCAGCTCAACAACCACGTGGGTAAGCCCGAACCGCTTGAGAATCTGGGCGATCTGCAATCCCACCCGGCCCGCTCCGAGGATGACGACGTGTCCGTTCAATCCTTCCTTGGGCATGTTGGTGTACTCAAGTTCCTCGTGGGAAAACCACCGTTTGCGCAGGGCGTAGAGCCGTGCGGTCTGGCCGGAAACGATCGGCGTCAGGACCATGGAGATGATGGTCACGGTGAGAATCAATGCATAGAGGTCCTGGTCGATGGAGCCGGTGGCCACCCCCAGACGGGCCAGAACAAAGGAGAACTCGCCGACCTGAAAGAGACCCAGGCCCACGGCCAGCGGGACCACGTTGCGGTAGCGGAAGACCCGCGCGAGAATGGCGAAGATGATCCCCTTGCCCACACAGATCACGAGCAGCAGCCAGAAAACCTGGCGAAAATTGTCGACCAGGAACATGGGGTCGAAGAGCATTCCCACCGAGGAAAAGAAGAGCAGCCCGAAGATATCGCGCAACGGGATGATGTCGCTCAACGCCTGGTGGCCGAAATCCGATTCGCTCAGCACCATGCCCGCCACGAACGCCCCGAAGGCGAAAGACAGCCCGGCCAGATAGGTCACGTAGCCTACGCCCAAGCCGATGGCCGCGATAGCCAACAGGAACAGCTCGCGCGAACCGAGCCGGGCGATGTGGGCCATGAGCCACGGCAGCAGCCTTGTGCCGAGAACGATCATGGCCGCGATGAACAACCCGGCCTTGAGAGCCGCGAAGCCGAGCTTGGGCAGCCCCACCACCGGGTCGTTGAGCTCGGGCAGGATGACCATCATGGGCACGACGGCGAGGTCCTGGACGATGAGCATTCCGATCATGACCTTGGAGGACAGGGTCCCCAGCCATCCCTGGTTCATGAGAGTCTTGAGCAGGACCATGGTGCTGGAGAAGGAAGCCAGCGCGCCGAGCCACAGGGACGCCTTCCAGTCGAGCCCCATATACTGCCCCGCCGCGACCCCCAACGCTATGGTCAATAGCATTTGTAGTGGCGTGCCTATCAGGGCCACCAGCTTGACCGGCTTCAGGTCCTTGAAGGAAAATTCGAGCCCGAGGGCGAAAAGCAGCAGGGCGATACCGATCTCGGCCAGCAGCTCGATCTCGTGCACTCCGGCCACGGTCAGTCCGCCGGTGTGCGGACCGAGCAGCACACCGGCCAGAATGTAGCCGAGAATGATCGGCTGCCCTATCCGCTGGGCCACCAGCCCGCAGAAAAAGGCAAAGACAATAATGAGGATGATGTCCGTGGCCAAGCCCATCTCAGGTCCTTCCAGCGTGTATTCCGATTATGCGCTTCCGGGCCGCGGCCCGGCGTCCTCTACCCCGTGCATACAATAAAGGGTATCTTGTCGGGAATCCAGACGAAAAGAAGGCTTGCACGTTAAAGTGTGCAAGCCTTCTTTTTTATTACCTTTCATTCCCCAAAACCGCCGGAGGCCGCTTATGGCGACCCGGCGGACGGAGGGCTTCCCCCGCATGGGGAGCGAACGCGGCCCGGAGGCCGGATCACTTTAGCACTTGGAAGGAGCGAGCGCGGGCTCGGCGTCCGGGTCGAAGACCACGTCGCCATCTTCGGTGACCTGCGGGTTGAGTTCTTCCATGAAGTCCTGAGTCATTCCGGGAACCTTGAGCATGTCCTCGGCGGACTTGAAGGCACCGTTGGCCTTGCGGTAGTCGACAATGGCCTTGGCCAGTTCTTCCGGAACGTCGATGTCCTCAATGGCCATGAGGTCTTCGACCGAGGCGGTATTGAAGCTGACGATGCCGTCCTGGGCAAAGGCCGTGCCCGCGAAGACCATGCACATGGCTGCCAGGCAAAGGGTAATGATGAGCTTTTTCATGTTCCTGTCCTTTAAGTGGTTGCTGGAGCGGGCGGAGCAGCCCGAAGCCGGACCGCCCCGCCCATGGGGTTTGGTACTCTAGCCAGCCTTGATCCGGAAGGTGGTGTTGTCCGGAGGCGTGACCTTGATCTCTTTGGGAGCCTTGAGCTGCGGCACGTAGTCGTACGGCACGCGCATGGCCCGGTAGACCAGGTTGTAGTTTCCGTTCTTGGTGTAGTACGGGCTGATGTATTCCCAGACGATCTCGTGGTCCGGGGTAACTTCCTGGAACTGTCCGACCGCGCCGTTGGTAATCATCGTGTTGCCGTTGGGCAGACGCTGAGCCGAGGACACGTAGTCGGAGTAGAACTGGTACTTGTTGCGCATTCCCATCTGCTTGGCCGAGTGCTCCCAGACCACCTTGAGGGTGCGCGGGTCGAACTCGATGACGCGGGAGTAGTCGCGGCGGGCATCGGACCAACCCAGGGGCGCCCCCGGATTGCGCTTGCCGTAACCGGCGTAGCCACCGTTGTCATAGACCAGAATGTTGCCTTCGCCCGGCAGCCCCTTGGGGATCATGTGGGTGTGGTGCTGACCGATGATCTGTCCGAGCTTGGACAGGGCGCGCTTGTATTTCTTGCCGCCGAACTCCCACATGGAGTCGCGGTAGAACTCGGGACCGACCTGCCAGACGACCTTTCCGGTCTTCTTCTCGATGATGAAGCTGGTGTTGGTCTGACGGCAGGAAATGATGACGTTCTCCGGATTGAAGACCGCGTACTTCTCCTTGTCCTCGTCCCACCACTTGTTGGGACCGAGGTAGGAAGCCGCGTTGACGTGGATCCAGTCGCCGCCCTTCCGGCCCGGGGTACGGGTCATGGAGTAGGTCGGGTACTTGTACATGGTCTTCTTGAAGTCCAGCGGGAACTCCATCTCGTCGAAGTGCTCGGAGGCGAGCCATTCCCAGATCACGTTGCCCTGGGCGTCCAGCTCGACAATGTAATCGTCGTAGAGTTCCTTGTCCGAGATGTACTGGTTGTGCGTGAACTTGTGGGACAAGATCAGCATCTTGCCCTTGTAGTTGTCAAGCGGCATTCCCGGGACATGGTAACCTACCGGGTTGCCCTCGAACTGGTAATCATGGTGCATACCGGCTCTGGGCACGGAACGGACGACCTTGCCGTTCCAATCCAGGACCACCAGATCGGTGGAAGAGGGATCGTCCCAGACGCGGCCCTTCTTGTCGGGCGAAGGACGCCTGGTACCGGCCAGGTAGCCGCCCTTGAGCAGCTTGGGCGGATGCTCGGCCTGGCAGATGTCGTTCCACTGGCGAACAACGTTACCGTTCATGTCGACGAGGACAGTGCCTTCGGATTCGACCTCGGTGCCGAACACGGTGTAGCCGTTGAAGCACTTCTCGGGCTTGTAGATGGTCGTCCCGTGAGGGAAGACCGAGGGGAAGGACAGGGCCTTCACCGGATTTATCAGCGCCGCTGCGGCTGCCACGGCCGCTCCGGTGATAAATTCACGTCTTTTCATCATATCTCCTTTGTCGCGTTCTTGTCGCGACCAGAGCTTGTTCTCTTTATTCCCGCTGGGCGGTTGCGCCCGAAAGCGGAAGGGGAAGAGGCCGGGGTGTCGCACCCGGCCGTTATTCTGTCAACTTAATAGGCGACCATGGCAGCGTCGTCACCACCGTCGTCCTCGGCCTCGGCCGGGGCGGCAGCCTTGGCCGGAGCGGCCTTGACTGCGGCGGCGGGAGCGGAGCAGCCCGCGCCCGCATGGTAATCGCGGAAGAAGCGCGGAGCGTCGTCACCGGCGATGTAGCCCTTGGGGGTCAGGGTCTTGCCGTAAAACGCCGGGTAATCCTCGCCGTAGCGATAGGAACGGTGCACCATGTTGGACATGGCGTCGATGTGGGCGCTGAACGGGAACGCATCTTTATTGTTGACCACAGCCTTGGTCTTGCCGGCGAAGATCGGGCTGATGAACTCCCAAACAACCTCGCCCTCGGGGGTGACCTCAAAGAGATGGCCGCCATGGGTGGAGGTAATCAGGGTGTTGCCGTTCTTCAGACGCTGCACGGCGCCCTGGCGATGGGAGTTGAAGCTGTTGGTGTGACGGGTGGCGAATTCCCAAACGACCTTGCCGGTCTTGGGATCGACTTCCACGGCGCGGGACCGGCGGTCCTGAGGACGCTCGGAACCGTTGTCGAAGAGCAGGATATGGCCGTTCTTCAGCGGGGTGGCGCAGTGGTTGCCGAACATCTTCTGGGAACCGTCATCCCAGTAGCCGGGCTTCTTGGCATTGGGGTCCCAAGCGGAAGGGTTGCCCCAGCGGTATTCCATCTCGCCGGTCTTGTGGTTGATGAAGTAGAACTCGGAAAGGTTGCGCGAGTTCAGCACCACGGTATCGGTTTCAGGAATGTAGTTGACAGTGTTGAAGTGAGACCAGTCGTAGGTGGCGTACAGCGTGCCCATGGGCATGGGCAGGGTGTAGTTGATGTCGAACTGCTTCGGGCCGGTGCCGATGTGGTCGGTAATGTGCCATTCCCACACGGTCTTGCCTTCACGGTTGACCTCGCGGACGAAGTCGACCCAGAAACGGTCATGCGGAATGCCCTTGGAAACCACCGGCTTGGCGGGAATCGTCAGGGGATTGCGTCCCAACTTGCGGGCCTCGTCGTTGGTCAGGGTTTCCCAACCAAGGATCATGGTGTTGCCGTTGGGCATGCGGCAGAAGGTGTGATGCTGAATCTCCTTGTTGGGAGTGAACATCTTGTATTCCCAAACCTTCTTGCCGTTCCAATCGAATTCTTCGAGGATACCGCCGGCACCGCCGATGGCGCAATAACCCAGTTCCTTCTTCTTGGGAATGACTCCGGCGCGCAGCAGGTGGCCGTTGGGCAGCAGCACAGAGTGAAGGCCTGCGGCGTACTCGCTCTTCCAGGTGTGGACGATGTTGCCGCGCATATCGATAAGATAGGTAGTCTTGCTGCCCACCGTGGGGTCGAACAGCGTATATCCCTGATAGGCCTTGGCCTGGTCGTAGTACAACACACCGGTGGGACCGGTGATGGCTTCATAGGCATATGCCCCGGAACTCAGGACGATCAGGGAGATCCCGAGCAACAGAGCCATGTGCCAGCGATGTAGTTTAAGCACTCTTTCCTCCTTACCTGTTACAAATACATTTGTTGCCAACACGGAACGTCTGCGCGGAGCAATGCCTTCCGGCTCCATCCGAATCACTCTCTCGGAACAACGGAACTTTCGGTGTCCACGCTCAACGCACACAGACAACCAAGTTTCATGCCAACTATTTCACAATGTTTTTACTCAATAATTCCAAGTGGTTGTTTTTTTAAAACTGTTACACGGCCCCCATATGAATGCGTGCCAGCGCACACACTGTGCCGCAATCCGCACAGATCGTATTTGGAGGGCCCCCATCCAAACGCCCCTGCCGCAACCCTGAAAGCCTGATTCTGCGGGGGCCGACCGGCCCGGTCACCACTTTGTCACGGGGGTGGAACAATTCTTGATACATCGGGCACAACCGCAGAGGGGCAACAACGTCTGCGGTTGTGCCCCGAAGGCAGGTCATCGTGTCCGTGCAAGGGGTAAAGTTTTAAAATTCCGGCGTATTACGTGCGCCCCCAACCACGCCGAACAGACGGAGGAATGGATGAATTGGATTAAAATCGGGCTGCTGGGCTTGCTCATGCTCGCCCTCACGGCTGTGCCGGCCCAAGCTGAGGAGAAGGTGCCTGTTGCCTGGGGGGGGCTGGGCTCCACCTTTGGTCCTTGCGGGATGGGCTTCCCCTCCGGGGCACTCGCCGTGGGCGGCAACGTCTTCTTCGGCAAGAGCAACGGCATTTGGAAAAGCGACAGACGCCTCAACGGCAAGGCCAAGGCCACCAAATTCAACGAGATTTTCAAAACCCGCTACGGCATCATGAAGGGGCTCGACATCCGCACCGCGACCCCGATCTACAACGTACACATCGAGAAGCCCGACGCCCCCAACCGGGAAACCTACGGCATCGGAGACACAGGTGTACTGTTACACAAGACCCTGCTCACCCAGAAGGAAGGCGATCCGCTTTCGCTGGCCCTGGACTTCGGAGGCGTCGTCCCCACCGCGTCAGTGGGCAGCCATTCGTCCGACTCCGCGGGTACTGACACCTGGGGATTCATAGGCGGCATCGGCGCGACCTGGTTCTACGGAGCCAATAGGTTTGACTCCGAGGTCAACTACGCCACCTTTGCCGAAGGCGCGCATGACTACGAAAAGGGCGACCGCGTCCGCTGGAACCTGAGCTACGCCTTCGCACTGAGTGACCGCTGGGACATCGGAGCGGAGTCTCACTGGGAGATGAACGATGAATCCCGGAGTCTGGGCCGGGGCAACAACGACGCCTCCGTGGAATGGTACACCGGCCCCAAGGTTGTCTACAAGTACACTCCCTGGAAGCTCACTGCAGGCCTGATGGGCACCGTGCCCGTCCACCGTTGGTACGAAGGCAATAAGGTCGGTTCCGACGACTTCCGCGTGGAGTTCAAGCTGATGAAACTTTTTAATATTGGTTCCCTGTTCGACTAGGCACACCGCCTCGCAAAACGACCAAGGCCGGTTCCGCGTGGAACCGGCCTTTTTTCTTTCCAGGACGAGACGGTCCTACAGCTTGTAGGCGTCGATCTTGTCGTACAAGGTCCGGCGGCCGATACCCAGTATCTTTGCGGCCTTGGAGCGGTTGCCGTCGGATGAAGCCAATGCCTGGCGGATGGCCGTGATCTCGGCCTTCTCCACCGCCCGCTTGAGCGACACGGTGCCGTCCTCGACCCCGCCCGCCGAATCCGGGAAGCACATGGGATGGGCGCACAGGTCCTCAACGCTGATGACGTCGCCCTCGGCCAGAAGCACGGCCCGTTCGATAACGTTCTCCAGTTCGCGGATATTTCCTTTCCACGGAGCGTCACGCAGGGTCTGCATGGCTCCCGGCGTCAGCGACTGGACCGATTTGTTGTACCGCTCGTTAAACTTGCTCACGAAATGCCCCACAAACAGGACCATGTCTTCCTGCCGATTGCGCAGAGGGGGCAGGTGCAGGGGAATAACGGCCAGCCGGTAATACAGGTCCTTACGGAATTCCCCGGATTCGACCGCCTCGTCCAGGTTGCGGCTCGTGGCGGACAGAAAGCGGACGTTCACCTTGATGGGCGTGTTGCCGCCCACGGGCTTGATCTCCTTCTCTTGAATGGCCCGCAGCAGCTTGACCTGGGTGGACGGCGTCAGTTCGCCGATTTCGTCCAGAAAGACGGTGCCGCCCTGAGCCTCTTCGAGCAAGCCGCGCTTGGCCCGGATGGCCCCGGTGAAGGCGCCCTTCACGTGGCCGAAAAGCTCGCTTTCAAGCAGGTTCTCGGAAAGCGCGCCGCAATCGATAGTGAAAAACGGCTTGTCGGAGCGGGAACTGGAGTTGTGAATCCGCTTGGCGAACAGGGACTTGACCGTGCCGGTTTCGCCTTGGATAAGAATGGACACATCCGAGTCCGAGACCTTTTCGACCATGCCCATCATCTGCTGCATAAGCGTGGTGTTGCCTATGACCATGGACTTGGAGTCGGCCTTCTGCTCGCGCTGGCTGAATGTCTCCAGCTTGTGGTGCAGCCTCCCGTACTCGATGGCCCGGCGGGCCAACAGGGCCAGCTCCTGGGTCTTGAACGGCTTGGTAATGTAGTGGTATGCCCCGAGCTTGATGGCCTCCACCGCGCTCTCGATGCTTCCGGCCCCGGTCATGATGATGAACGGCTGGATGTGGTCGATGGACCGAATCTGCTTGAGCAGCTCCAGGCCGCTCATGGGCTCCATGGCCAGATCGCTGACCACCAGGTCGTAAGCGGTCTCGGACAGGGCCTTCCAGGCGTCGGCCCCGCAGGGAGCCGTATCCACCACGTACCCCTGACGTCCCAAGGAACGTTTCAAAACGCTGAGCAGGTCCTGCTCATCATCCACCAACAATATCTTTTCGGGCATGGCTTAGGTCTCCTTGACGTGGGCCGAGGGGAATTCCAGGAACATGCTGGTCCCCTTCCCCGGCTCGGATTCAGCGAAAATAATGCCGTCGTGCCGCTCGACCATACGGCGGGTAATGAACAGGCCAAGTCCGAAACCTCCCTTGCGCGAGGAGAAAAACGGCTCGAAAACCTGGGTCAGGTTGGGCCGCTCGATGCCCGTGCCTTGGTCCACGACCACTATGCGCACGGTCTCGTTCCCGTCCACCCCGGCCTTGGCCGCGCGGATAAGGATCGGCTCGTCCTCCCCGGTCACGGCCATCGAATTGAATATCAAGTTCATCAACACCTGCTGCAAGGCGCGTTCGTCGCCCCGGATGAACAGCGGCTCATCAGGCAAATCCAACTCCACCCGGTCCCGCTTCCGGCGGCTGCCCAGCAAGGTCAGGGCGTCCCGGATCAAGTCGCTCACCTCAAGGGTCCCCATGCTCATGGGCTTGGGCGTGGCCGCTTCGAGCAGCCCCTTCGTGATCTCGCCCGCGCGGATGGCGTTGCGCTGCACGGCCAGAAGCCCGTCCTTGACGTCCGACGCAAGGCCCTCCTCGAACATGAGGTCCTCGGCATTGGCCTGAATGACCCCCAGCGGATTGTTGATCTCGTGAGCCAGGGAAGCCGCCATCTTGCCTATGATGCCCAGCCGCTCAGACTGGATGAGTTCCTCCTCCATGCGATTGCGCTCGGTCACGTTGCGCGCGAACAAACAGGCCAAGAGTTGTGTCCGGACCGGCCCCTGGATAATCCGCCCGGCCACCTCCACCTCCATGGGCTGGCCCGCTGTGCCGACCATTTCCAGTTCGTGCTTGTCGCAGCCGTCATTGAAAACCTTCTTCAGGAAGGCCCCGATCTCGTCGGCATACTCGCGGGTGGTCAACTGTTGCAGGTACACCTCGCCCCCGGGCTCCGGGAAACGGAGCGAATGCCGGGCGCGCTCGTTGGCGTGGAGCACATGCCCCTCCTCGTTGACGAGGAAGATCATATCCGGCGAGGACTCGATCAGGTCGCGGTAACGCTGTTCTGTGCGGCGGAGGTCCTGTGTCACCCGGTCCACCCGCCTCTTCAGGGCGACGTTCCAGACAACGATGGCGATAAAAATGATCCCGGCGGCGGCGGACACTATGGCCACGTACTTGGCGTACCGCCGGACGCCGTCGGTGATGGTCGGCTTGCCGAACCACTTGTCGCGCAACTGGTCGGCCAGCCCCGCCTCCTGAAGACGATGGTAGGCGTCCCGGATTTTCGGCGCCAGATCGGGGTCCCGCCGGGAAACGATGATGCCCAGGGGGCTCTCCCCGAGGACCACGCCCTTCTTGAGGATGTTCGGGATCTGGTAGCGGTCGATGAGATCGTCGGCCACCCGCTCGGACGGAGCCACGAACACGTCCATGACCCCCTGGCTGACCATTGTCAGGGCCTCCAGGGGCGAACTAAGCCAGATAACGTCGTCGTTCAGCTTGATCTCCGAACTGTAAGGCGCGGAGGAGATGGCCACGACCTTCTTGTTCTCAAGATCGCGCAGACAGGTCACGGAACGACAGTTCTGGTTGACATAGAGATGGTGGCGCAGGCTGATGCCCACCGGAATCCAGACGGCGTTCAACGCCCGTGCCGTCTCCTCCGAATCGTGGGCCAGGATGTCCACCGTGCCCTTCATGAACATCTCGCGCCGCTTGCCCAGATCGTGAATGGCGCGAAATTCCATGTCCACGCCCATCAACTTGCCGAGCATGACCATCTCGTCCACGGAATAACCCCGCACCCCCTGCTTGCCGTCCTTGACGGCAAGAAAGGAAAAAGGCGGGGAGATGGCCCGGGTGCCGACGTGATAGACCGAACGGGCAAAGGCCTGCCCCTGGAAAAAAATCGGGAACAAGGCCAGGAAAAGCAAAATGGGGAAAACGATGCGTCGCATGGAAGTGAACTTATCGCAAAGCGGCCCGACGCGCCACCGTGGCGGGACAGGGTCCCGAAAACGCCGGAGCCCCCCGGCAGAAGGAGTGCCGGGGGAGCTCGGTGAGAGGAGGTTGATGATGTGTCGGTTCATCATTGTTCTCATGAAACGCTATTTCACGGCGCCGATCAGCACCGCCTTGTATCCCTTGCCGATGTCGTTGCGCGCATCGGAGTAAACCAGGACCATGTCCAGGAACCGCCCGGGCTTCAGCCCTTCCAGGGTGACGGCGATGTCGGCGGACTGTCCGGCCGGAACGGTCAGCTTGCCCTCCCAATACGTCTTCTTGAACTTTTGGGACTTGAGGGCCGTGACCTTCATGGGCGCGTCGCCCGCGTTGGTCACTGTCAGCGACACCTTGTTGGGCTTGGCTGCGGTCAGGGTCCCGAGCTCGACCTTGCGCGGGTTGACCTCCATGACCCCCATGGGGATCGGGTCGACGTAACCCACGATATGGATAACGTCCTCGGTCTTGCCGTTGTCGCCGCTAAACACATGGACGGTCTTGTCGAACTTTCCGGGATACTTAAATGTATGATACGTGATGACCATGGTGGCCGTCTCGCCCGGGGCCAGCCTGGTCTTGTCCAGCTTCGTGGAGGTGCAGGCGCAACTGGTGGAAACGTTGGCCACCACGGCTTCGGTCGAGGACGCGTTGGTCAGGGTGACGGTCTTTTGCGCGTCCGGGCCTTCCTGCATGTTGCCGAATTCGACTTTGAGGTCGCTTATCCTGAGCTGGCCCGCCGAAGCGGTTCCGGCCAGACAGACAACAAGGGCGAAAGCCAGTGCGATAATACGATGTTTCATGATGATCTCCTTTGTTGGCCCCGGCGTTCACAGTTCGGGCCTCTCGGTCCTCGTCTCCCCGGCGCGGATTGCGCCGGGGAGGTAACGCCGTGAACAAAGTTCATGAAACACGGAGTTCGGCACTGCTTTGCCGGGAGTTATTCCACGTTGCCTATGAGGACCGCCTTGTACCCCTTGCCGATGTCGTTGCGCGCATCGGAGTAAACCAGGACCATGTCCAGGAACCGCCCGGGCTTCAGCCCTTCCAGGGTGACGGCGATGTCGGCGGACTGTCCTGCGGGCACGGTCAGCTCGCCCTCCCAATACGTCTTCTTGAACTTTCGGGACTTGATGGCCGTGACCTTCATGGGCGCGTCGCCCGCGTTGGCCACCTTCAGGGACACCTTGTTGGGCTTGTCGGCGGCCAGGGTCCCGAGTTCGACCTTGCGCGGGTTGACCTCCATGACCCCCATGGGGATCGGGTCGACATAACCCACGATATGGATGACGTCCTCGGTCTTGCCGTTGTCGCCGCTGAACACGTGAACGGTCTTGTCGAACTTTCCGGGATACTTGAATGTGTTGTAGTTGATGACCATTTCCGTAGCTTCACCGGGGTTGAGGCGGCTCTTTCCAAGAGCAGTGGTGGTGCAGCTTCAGGACGTGGTCACGTTGCTGATGACGAGGACCTCCTTGCCCGCATTGGTCAAAGTGACCGTCTTGGAGGCCACCGGGCCTTCGGTCATGGACCCGAAGTCCACTTTCGCCTCGCTGACGACAAGCGGTTGGGCCGCGGCCGCGCCCGCCATGCAGACGAGCATGGCAAGGGCCAGGGCAATGGATTGCAAACGCATAATAGCTCCTTATTCTCCCCCGTGAACGAAACGGGATTTAACCTTGTAGTCGAAGTTCTTGTCCTGCCCCTCGGTATGGCAAGTCCGGCACAGGGCCTCGTCGGGATGGACCTTGAGGTCGGCCGGATCGCCGGACTGCGAATGCGCCAGGCCGGGGCCGTGGCAGGACTCGCACTGTACGTCTTTGAGTTCGGGGGTCAGATCCATATCGATAAAACCGCCGTCCGCATCCATGGCCACCACGTGGCAGCGCACGCAGCCCGGAACGGACTGCTTTTCCTCGCCCTGGTGCTTGAGGTCCTCGAAAGCGCGGGCATGGGGGGTTGTCTTCCACCCCTTCACGATCTCAGGGTGACACTCGCCACAGGCGGTGTAGCCCACGAAATCGCCGAACAGCTCGGCTTGGGCGGCGGCAGCGGCCAGGGAGACTGCGAAGCAGGCGACGGCTATGATGAGCAGCAGACGGTTCATGACCTACCTCCGGCTAGCAGTTGCAGTCCGATGCTGCCTCTATGAAGATAAACTTGTCGAGCTTCCGCAGCAGGGAGTTGTCCACGCCGTCGATGTCGAGCAGTTCGGACATGTCCACGAACTCGCCGTTTTCCTCTCGGACGTTGACAATTTCCTGAGCCAGCTCATGGCTGATGCCTTCGATGGCTTCGAGCTGCTCGACGGTAGCTACGTTCAGGTTGAGCTTGCCGTCATTGTCGGCGGCGAAGACGGTGGAAGCGGACAGGGCCAGAGCCAGCAGCAGTGCGAAAGCGATGCAGATCTTTTTCATGATCGTTGCTCCTAATGGGTTACCAGCCAAGATAGTGGTGGCTGTACATGAAGAACCAGGCCAGACAGGAGATGGCTCCGCTGGCGATGCCGGAAACGGTTTTCCTGAAAGGCGAAGCCGACTCGCGGTCCGCCTTGAACACACCCATGTACAGGGCCGCAGTGGTCAGGAGGACCAGCAGGACCGCGAACAGGGGCAGGATGACGTAATAGATGCCGTGCATGATAGCCTCCTAAAGCAGGCCAAGGTACTGGCTGACGGTGATGACGGCCATGATGGCCACGGCGAACAGAATGCCCAGGGTATCCCGGTCCTGCTCTTCCACGCCCTTGTTGGCCATGTAGTCGAAGCCGGTTTCATCGGTGGTGTGCGTATGTCTTGTCATCTCGATACTCCTATTAGGCCGCGAGAAGGCCGGTTTTGGCGCACAGGGCGATGGCGGCGAGCAGCAGGACGATGCGCAGGACACCGGCAACGGCGGTCACCGCGACGCCCTTGAAGCCGTGCTGGGTGATCTCGCGGAAGGACATGGACAGGCCGAGTGCGCCCGCGGCCAGGGAAAAGTCCCACTTGACCATCTCGAAGATGGCGTGGTGAGCGGGCTCCTTGAACAGGTGCAGGCAGGTCAGGACCCACAGGAAGACGAACACGCCGAGCCAGATCGGGAAGGTCTTGATGCCCCGGGTTGCCATCACGGTTTCGTCGTCGCGCCGCCTGAGCTTGCGCACGAACATGACGATGAAGACGTACAGGAATCCGGCGGGCATGATGACATGGCGGCCGACGTCGTACCAGGTGGCCCAGCGTCCGGCCTCGTAGCTGCTGCCGAAAGCGGCGAACAACGACTGGGCGTTGTTGCCCACGCCCACAACGGACGCGAGGCCCATGGCCTTGGGGGTCAGCCCGATCCAGTCGCCCAGCACGGGCAGCAGGAACATGGAGACGAGCCCGAAGCCGATGACGCAGGCAGTGGAATGCACGACCTGACCGCCCTTGGCCTTGATGAGCGGCATGAGAATGGCGCAGACGTGGGGATCGCCGGTGGCCAGGCCGCCCGCGATGATGGAGCCGTGGCGGTCATCGAGCTTGAACAGCTTCGAGATCCACAGGGTCATGGTCGCAGTCAGGAACAGGAACACTGTGCAGATCAGGATGGGGGCCGCGCCGAGTTTGAAGGCGTGGCCGATCATGAAATGCGGAGCCAGCATGATGATGCCCAGGGGCATGAGCATGTGGATATAAGACAGGCCGCGCTTCCAGCAGTCCGGCACGCCGAAGACGTTGCCGATTATCAGGCCGAGCAGCAGCGGATTCCACACGAAGTTGGAGTTGAGCACCTGAAAGAAGGACTGGTGGTGCACCGGGCCGATGACCCCGTCCAGCCAGGCGAACAGGTTCTGCAGGGTGAACGGGTTGGGCACCCCTGCCAGGTTGTTGCTGAAGATGGCGACGAAGAACATCGCCAACAGGCCGGGCAGGACCGCCTTCAGTCCGTAGAGGGCGCTGAACCAGGATTTACGGCCCAGGTCGTAGTTTATTGCCATGCTATCGGTATTCATTGCATTTCCTCGTAATGTCTTAACAACCCGCTAGCGGCGGATGTGGGCGGAACCGCCGGTGTTCACAGAACCGCTGACCTTCTCTTGCGGGGCCTTGGAGCCGACGCGCCAATGATCCATGAAGCCGAGGCGCGGGAGCATGGACAGACGCAGGAAGCCTTCGATGGTCCCGTTCACGCCGACCAGCACGTCCACGTTGTTGCGCGGGCGGAAGGCCAGGTTGTCGGTCTTGTGCACCTCGCCCTTGTATTCGGTCTCGATATGCCACGCGTGGACCATCTCGCCGTCGAAGCTGTCGAGCACGATGCGGAACAGCGGCTCGCCCTTCTCGTTCTTCGGGCCGTCGTACACGGGGTGATCCTTGTCCAGAATGATCGGCTCGGGGTTGTCGAGAAGCACCTCGTTGAGCTGGTAGCAGTGGCCGCACACGTCCGGGCGGACCATGAAGCGCGGGTCGTACTCGAAGGGAGTGTCGCGCTCCAGTTCCTGGATGCCGGTGAACAGCCAGAGGTTGGCCTTGCCGCCCTTGTAGGGATGCTTGAGATCCATCTCGGCCATGACCGAACCGACCTTGAACTGCATCATGCGGGCGGTTTCCATGTGCTGGGGCAGAAGCTCGCGAGCCTTGTCGTTCAGCGGCCCGACGGTCTTGGCTGCGACGACCTTGCCGGCCTTGTCCATCAGGGAGAGGTCGATGGTCCCGGCCTGCGTGTCGAGGCCGTCGCAGCGCAGGGTGTACTTGCCGAGCGGGGCGGTTTCACCCGCACCGAGGGCCAGCCCCTTGGGCTTCTTGTAGGTGTAGCTGATGCTTTGCAGCGAAGGAGTGCCGAACTCCTTGATCTTCACGTAGTTGGAGCCGATATACTCGGGCTGGATGTAGGTCGCGCCCTCGGAGAAGAGATCGGGCATGAAGTAACGGTCGTCGGCCGACTTGTCTTCGCTCAGTCCCTGGGCCAGGTAGAAGTGCGCGCCCCAGCGGTTGCCGGAGTACTTCATCAGCGACAGGGAGGCCACGGGACGGTCATCCAGATAGGTCTGGCCGGTGTAGCGCAGCGCCTTGTTGCGCACGCCGAGCAGCTCGTCCTGCCAGTACATCAGGTTGCCGTCGCCCATGGGCTGGTTCTTCCAGAAGTCCAGGTCGAAGTTCTTGCGAACGAAGGTCCCGGAGGTGAAAGTGGTCAGGTAGGCCCGCTTGCCCAGCAGGAAGAAGCTCTCCCCGGCCAGGGTGCGGATGTTGCGCGCGTTGCGCGAGGTGTAGCACAAGCCTGCGGGCGGAATGACGATCCGGTTATTGCGATAGTCCACGTAGGAGCCGCGAACCATGACGGCCTCGGCCGACAGAAGGCGTTCCTTCTTGCGGTTTCGCGTAACCTTGCGCATGAGGCCCTTGAGCCTGGGCACGAAAGGCGCGGTATGATCGGGCTCGTAGAAGGAGGCGTCGGACACGGCCTTGGGGTAGGAGGTGAACTTGGACTCCTCGACCACGGTGCCGTAGGAGGAATCCGCCAGCCGGGTCAGGAAGGAACGCTCGATCATCGGCTCAAGCACAGGCGAGGAGCCGAGGAAGAAGTCGATATCGTTCTTTCCCTCTTCGGGCCACATGACCATGTTGTCCGTGCGCATGAAGTAGTAGTCGCGCACGTACAGATCGCGGACCACATCCCCGTCGATACCGTCGACCACCACCTTGAAGGCCTCGCGATTCCAGATATCCGAGTACTTGACCGGACCGTCATAGGAAGTCGTGTCCTTGTCGAAAACGATCTCGCGATTGTTTTCGAGAAGCAGGCGATGGAGCATCCCGGTCTTGAGATTGGGTTCGAGAACCACGTTGTACCGGTCATCCAGAGGCCAGGGCTGGCCGTTCTTGACGGTGACCAGATCGCGGTAGACCACGAAGGAGAAACGACCTGAGGAATAGCCGTGGGACTTGCCCGTGGACCAGGGCACGAAGTCCGAGTCCTTGAGGAAGGAAGGATCGATTACGATTTCCACCCGCATGTCCAGCTCGGGGATGGTCAGGCTGTACTTGTCCAGCTCGCCCGGGCGGGTCTTGTATTCCTGGGCGGTGGTCGGCTTGACCAGTTTCTCGGCCAGGACCTCGCTGCCGGTGAAGTTGGTCACGCGGACCAAAAACCCGTCAGGCTGCCTGAAGGCGTAAATGCGCTTGTTGAAATAGTAGCGGTAGTCCTCCTGGCGCAATTCCAGGATGATGGGCCGCTGGAGGGAGAAGGTGGCCTCGGTGATCTCCGGGAACTCGATGGAGGCGAATTCTGCCTCGTCGAAGTCCACGTTCCGGGCGACGTATTTGCTGGCACCGAAATAATAGGTGTTGTCCAGGTAGAACTTCTCCAACTGGGGATTGAGCCCTTCTTCGAGGCTGATCTTCCGGACCTCCTCCCGCTTGGGGAACTTGGAGGCGATGGGGAACTCCAGCGGGAAGCCGCCCGAGGGCGAGATGACCGCGAACTCGGCGTAGGGCACGTCGTAGTGGTCGGTGGAATAGTCGAACCACAGCCGGTAGCCCGAGTCGCCCAGCGGAGAGCGGTCGCCCTTCTTCAGGGCCACGTCGCGGAAAGTCCGCATGGAGGTCTTGAGGTCCACCAGATAGGTGTGTTCGCCCAGAACCAGGAACGGGTCGCGCATGAGCGGCCTAGCGTCGTGGGACGTCTCGGACAGGTAGAACAGCCCGCCGGGCTGCACCGTGGCCTTGCCCTCCGCGATCTCGCTGCCGCGCAGCACGATCGCCTCGGTCAGGCTCTTTTTCTGTCCGAACTGGTTCTTGAAGACCTTGTTCCGGAGACCCGCCAGATGCGGCAGGAAGGTCATGTCCGCGGACGGCGACAGGCCGTGCGGATCGGTTGCGGCCGTCCCGGCGCCCGGAAGCGCGAGGAGCAGTGCCATGGCAAGGGCCAGTACTCTGAATGTGTGTTGCATATCCCTGTTTCCTGAAAAGCTGAGTTCAACGTCCTATGGACAACCTGCCCTTCCTGGAAACAAGAAGCGTACCAACCCGACGTTTTTCCACTTTCTCCTTCTTTTTCAGACTATTATAAAAAAACGACAAAAAGGCCGCTCAACGCTTGTGTGCGATTGGCCGCACAGCAAAAACCTCGTGTGTTTGACCCTACGCACACTCACGGGCGGGGCCGGATGCAAATGAGCCCGCCCGCCGCAGGGGTGCTTCGCGGCGGACGGGCAGGTGCCGGGACAGGCCCGGACTTGTCGACGTTGCGGCCGGTCAGAGCCCCACGTTCTTGAGATCCTCGCCCAGATACTCGCGCTCGTTCTCGCCGAGGATGCCGAGAGAGAGGCAGATGAGCGTCCACAGGTGGACCACCGGGAACCCGGCCTCGTAGTGTTCGCTCAGATCATGGATCTGGGAGTGGCAGTTGTGGCACGGCGCGATGCAGTAGTCGGCCTTGGTCCTGAGAATCTGCTCCAGCTTGATCTTGCCGTAGGCCCGCCGCTCCTCCGCGAAGCCGGATTGCAGGAATCCGCCCCCGCCGCCGCAGCAATAGTTGTTTGACTTGTTGGGCCACATGTCGATGAAGTTCTCCTCACCCACCACGGACTTGACCACGAAGCGCAGGTCCTCGGCCACCGGGTCGCGCAGGGACTTGCGGACCAATTGGCAGGGGTCCTGAACCGTGAAGGTCACGCCCAGGTCCTTGTTCCAGTCGGAATTGACCGGCAGCTTGCCCTCGCGAATCCACTTCGCGTACAGACGAATGATGGACTCCATCTCGAAGCTGTGCTCAACGTTGTATTTTTGCAGTCCGGCCCGGACCGCGTAGAATTCGTGTCCTCACTCCGTATTGAGCCAGACTTTGCACTCCAGGTCCTCCACCGCCTTGGCCTTGTTCCGGACCACCTTCTCCCACGAATCGTCGTCGGCCAGGAACATGCAGTAGTTCTCGGCGGCCCACCCCTTGGTGGAGTAGGTCCAGTCCGCGCCGACAAGATTGAGTATCTTCCACAGCGGGACCATCTCATCCGGCTCGGTTACCGGCTCGCGCGAATTCTGGTTAAGGAAGTAATAGGCCCCCTTCCTGTCGATGGACACCTCCAGGTTCTCCATGCCCGGCTGGGTCTCGCGGACCTCTTCGAGGACATCCTCGACCACGAACTTGAAGTCCTCGCTGGACGCGCCCATGGCGCTGTTGCCCGGCGTGGACAGGGCCTGCTCGCAGGACCCGAGAATCCCCTTGGGACGCTCCTCGCGGGGCCAGGACTGGCGGCAGTAGTAGACCAACTGCGGGATATCCACCTCCATGGGACAGGCGTGGACGCACCGCCGGCACATGGTGCACAGCCAGACCCACGGCGTGGACCGGATTTCCTCCTCCTGGCCGTAGAGGGCCAGGCGCAGGAACCTGCGCGGGTCCATGTCGTGCATCCCCGTGGCCGGGCAGCCCGAGGAGCAGGCACCGCAGGCCAGGCACATGTTCAGATTGCCGCCCTCGGGCAACAGTTCCTTGACCTTATCCACCAACGCCGACCGCTTCGGCTCGATCAGCAGTTCCGCAGCTTCGCCCATGGTTCACTCCTTTCGCGCCGCCTGGCGCATCGTGTGCCGCGTGACGTTCCGGGGACGGAAGGCCGTCCCCGGAACAGGTTTTGTCCGTGGCCGGATCAGACCATGGCCTCGGCCTCGACCACCGCGCCGGCCTGGTCGTACATGAGACCGCAGCGCAGGTCGAAGTGCCGGTTGACGCTCATGGTCGGACACGGCGCGTTAAGGGCCACCTGGGTCACGGTGGAGCCCAGGAACGCCTTCTCGGGGTCGCGCTCCTTGGAATGGTGAGCCATGATGAGCAAGTCCGCGCCGCCCTGCCGGGCCGTGCGCAGAATCTCCATGGCAGGCTCGCCCATGTCCGCCTTGAAGGAACAGTTGGGGATGCCGTCCAGCCGCTTGCCGTACTCGGTCTCCAGACGGTTCACGCATTCGCCCTGGCCCGGCCCGCCGGGCTCGCTGACGTGCATGACCACCAGATTGGCCTTGTACTGACGGGCCATCTGACCGCCGTAGGACACGGCGCATTCGGCCTGATCCGAGAAATCCGTGGCGACCACGATGTTCTCGAACAGCGGCTCCTTGCACTCCACATCCTCGTGCACGATCATGACCGGGCACCGGGCGCGCTGGCTGACGCGCTCAAGAGTGCTGCCCGCCATGCCCCACATCTTTGAACGGCGCTCCTCGTATTCCTTGGTATGCGGCCCCATGACGATGAGGTCCGTATTCTTCTGCCGCGCCAGACGCAGCAGCTCGTTGTGCGGGATGCCCGGCACGACCACGATCTGCGCACTCGGGATGGTTCCCAGGTGTTCCTCGTACATTTCACGAATCTTGCCGCTGAGCTGATCGGTTTCGCCCGAAGGCGCGAGGTGCTCGATAGAGCCCCAGCCCTGCGCCATCCCGGCCACATGGGCCAGATAGAGCTTGGACTCGAACTTGACGGCAAATTCGACCGCCGCCTTGACCGCACAGGCATCAATGCCGGTGGGCGTGACGCCCACGATAATGTCCTTGAACATGACTAGCCCCCTTTCCTTACTGGTTTATCCGTTCAAACCCGCTGTTTCGTCCTCGTCTCCGGGCGCGGGCACGGCCCACGCCCTGTCTGCAATCCCCCGCCTGACCGCCGGGGTCATGGTCAGATTGGCGGCCAGTTGCACGTCCTTTTCGTCCAGCCCCATGGCCAGCCCCAGAAGCTGGGTCAGGTAGAGCACCGGCACGGACTGCCCGCCCGCCTTGCGCGCCTTGGCCTGATAGGCCTCCAGGTTCATCTGGCACAGGGGACACACCGTGACGATGGCGTCCGCTCCGGCCGCGTCGTTCAAAATCTCGGCCACGGACCGGATGGCCACCTCGGGATGGCCCATCATCAGCGAGGCCCCGCAACACCTGTTGGACATGTCGAAACGGTAGACCTCGCCGCCCATGGCCTCGATGAACGGCTCCATGGAAACCGGCCTGCCCGGATCGTCGAAAACCGGATAGGGCCGCAGTATCTGGCACCCGTAATAGGGCGCGACCTTCATGCCCTGAAGCCCGTCGGTGATCTTCTGCTCCACGATCTTGGCCCCCACGTCATTCTTGAGCACATCGAGGAGATGGCGCACCAGGACCTCGCCCCGGTAGTGCAGGCCCGAGGCGGCCAGGACCTCGTTGACCCGGCCATGCAGACGGCGGTCGCCGACCACCTCGCGGTTGACCTTCAACAGGTTGAGGTAACAGGCCGAGCACGGTGCGAGCACGTCCAGCCCGTCCATCTCCTGCTCCACGATGGCCAGGTTGCGGGCGGGCAGGGCGTAGTTCATGAGCCTGCTGACAGGCTCGGCCGCGCTCGCCCCGCAGCAGGTCCAATCCGGAATCTCGATAAGCTCGCAGCCGAGCCGCTCCATGACCAGACGAGTGGAAACGTCGAACTCGCAGGCGCTCTCCGTCAGCGAGCATCCGGGATAATATGCGTACTTCATGACAGCCCCTCCATTTCACGGGCCTTTGCGAACATGGGCCTGAGCACGTCCCCCCGCCCCTTGCCGGGCAGGTGCACCTTGCCCTTGCCGATCATGCGCACGCCCAAGGGAAGGAAGGAGAGCGGCAGCATGGGATCGCGGCTCTTGATGAAGTACCGCTGCATCATGCTCGTCTCCTGCACCCGGCCGTGGGCCTCCACGTCGTCCATGAAGGCCGCGTAGAAGGCCTGGTTCCGCCGGGCGGACCGGCTTCCCTCGACTCCGGCCAGCCGCTTCAGACCGGCCATGGCCGAGGTCAGCTTGAGGCCGCGCGGACAGCGCAGCGTGCACATGTAGCAGGCCGAGCACATCCAGAAGGTCTTGCTTTCGAGTATCCGGTCGAGCATTCCGAACTGAATCATCCGCCACATGGCCCGGGGGGTGATGTCCATGGCGTGCCAATTGGGGCAGGAGGCCGTGCAGGTGCCGCACTGCATACACGCACCCACGGTTTCCCTGAGCTCCTTGAGCACCATCTGATCGGCCTCCGACGCCGGGCTCCACGTCTCCCTGACTGCTCCGTTCATGCGATATCTCCTTGGCAATGTGTTGCCCGGCCTAGGCCGGTTCCTCCAGGGCCGCGTCGATGACGGACAGCATGGGTCCGTCGTGGAACCCCTTGAGCACGGTGGCGCTGTTGGGGCAGACCGCGGCGCACGCGCCGCACCCCTGGCAGAGGATCTCGTCCACGATGATCTTCTCTTCGGTGATGTCCAGGCTCCTGGCCCCGTAAGGACAGGCGCTCACGCAGGCCTGGCACAGGGAGCACAGGGAGTGACGCACCGAGGCCACCACGGTCTCGCGCGGAATCTTTTCGGCATTGAGGATGCGCAGGGACCGCTGGGCCGCGGCCTTGGCCGAGGCGACGGTCTCCGGCATACGTCGGGGCGAATGGGCGATGCCGCACATGTAGATGCCCTGCTTGAGGAAATCCATGGGCCGCCACTTGAAGTCCGCCTCGCGGTAGAAGCCGTCCTCGTCGATCTCCACTTCGAAGACTTCCAGCAAATCCTCCACGTCGTTGGGCTCGACGCCGCTGGCCAGGGACAGGATGTCCGGCCGCAGCTCGACCTGGCCGCGCAGAACGGGATCGAATCCCCGGACCACGGGCCGGCCGTCCTCGAAGGTCACCTGGGGCGAGGTCAGGTCGTCGTAGCGGATGAAGATGACCCCGGCCTGGCGCGCCTTGGTGTAGTAGGTCTCCAGGAACCCCTGGGCCATGATGTCCCGGTAGAAGACATAGATGGGCAGGTCCGGGTTGCGTTCCTTGAGGGCGAGCACGTTCTTGAGCATCTCGGGGCAGCAGACCTTGCTGCAATAGGTCCGGTCCTCGCCGCCGTTGCGCCAGCACTGGATCATGACCACGGAGGAAAGGGCCTTGGCGTCGAGCTGGCCGGTGGCGAGCTGCTCTTCCAAAGTCAGATGGGTCATGACCGACTTGTGCACGCACAGCCCGGACTCGTAGACCTTGGCCTCGTGCCCGCCGGTGGCCAGGATGGTCACGCCGTGCTCCAGGGGAAAGACGCCCCGGGGGCTGGCAATGGCCGACCGGAAGTGCCCCGCGTTGCCGCGCGACAGGACCACCCGGGAGTCCTTGAACACCTTGATGTTCGGATGCTTCTCCACCTGGGCGATAAGCTCTTCCATGTAGGCGCGCGGGTCGGAGCCGTCCAACTGGGTGTGCAGCCGCATGGCCGTGCCGCCCAGCTCCTCCTCGCTCTCCACCAGACAGACCCCGTAGCCCTGGTCCGCGATGGCCATGGCCGCGGTCATGCCCGCCAGGCCGCCGCCGACCACCAGGGCCGAGCGGATCACGTCCACGGTCACGGCCGGACCGGACGGGTCAGCGCCCTGCAACCGGGCAACGGCCGTGGACAGAGAGGCGTATATCTTGCGCTCGGTTCCGCCCTCGCTCGCTTCGCCCACCGTGGGCGTGTAGATGTCCACCACGTCCATGAGCGCGGGGTTGAGGCCGATGGTCCGCCCCAGCTCCTTGAGCCTGGGAATGTATGCGTACGGCATACACGCCCCGATCAGGATGCGGTTGGGCTTGAACTCCATGGCCGCGTCCTCGATGTCCTTCCATCCCTGCGGAGTGCAGGCGCTGCCCACCCGCATGACCTTGCAGACCGAGTGGACCCGCTGCATACGCTCGGCGAGCCCGTCAAGGTCCACGGCCTGCTCCAGGGTCGGACAGGAGGTGCAGATGGTCACCAGGGTCCGCGCCGGGTCCCTGGACACGTCGGGATATTCCGGCTCGTGCTCGACCTCGATCCCGGCCAGGACGTCATACGCCTTGATGATTCTCGATGCGGCCTGGGCCGCGGCCCCGGCCTGAATGACCGACTCGGAGATGTCCCGCGGTTCGCCGCAGGCTCCGGCCGCGAACACCCCCACCCGGCTGGTCCGCTCGGGCCGGTAGGGTTGGGTGTCCACGAAACCCCACTCGTTCAGGTCCACGTCCATGGTCAGGGCGAACTTGTCGGTCCCGTTCGGCGGCCGCGCCCCCACGGCCAGGACGACCATGTCGAAGTCCTCGGAGACCAGCTTTCCGGAATCCGTCAGGTATTCGAGCCTGAGGCCCCCGCCCTCGTCGGCGGGCAGGACAGTGTGCGGGCGGCTGCGCACAAAGCGCACGCCGTATTCCTTTTCCGCCCCGATCCTGTACCGCTGGTACTCCTTGCCCGAGGTACGCATATCCATATAGAAGATGGAGGTCTCCACCTCGCCGCCCGTGGCCTTCTTGGCCAGCAGGGCCTCCTTGATGGAAAACATGCAGCACACGCCGGAACAGAAATCCGCGTTCTTGTGCACGTCGCGCGAGCCCACGCATTGCAGCCAGGCGATACGCTCCACCGGCTTTCCGTCCCCGGGCCGGAGCAGCTTGCCGCCGGTCGGTCCGGTGCCGGAAAGCAGCCGCTCGAATTCCACGGCAGTCAGCACGCCCGGATGGTTATAGGCCCAGATGTCCTCTCCGCCCTCGGGGTCCATGGTCGGGTTGTAGCAGTCGAAGCCCCCGGCCAGGACCACGGCCCCGACCTCCAGCTTCTCCACGTTGTCGGACAGAATGCGCACGTAGAGCTTGTCCAGCCACGGCACGAACGTCTTGCCCGCGAGCGGCTTGACCAGATGCTCGCGCGCGCCCTGCACCACCAGTTCGGCGGCCTGCTCCACGTTTTCCGGTTCGGCCAGAACGACCACAGGCAGATCGGGCCGCAATTCCCTGGCCCGAGTCAGCACCCTCTCGGCGTCCATGTCTTCCAGGTTCATGCCCAGCAGAAGCAGCCCCACCGGCTCGTCGGAGGCGAGCCGGTCCACGGCATCGCGGCCGGTCCCGGCGAAATGCAGCGGGAAGTTCTGCTCCTTGAGCTCCTCCTCCATCATGGCCCGAAGGCCGGAATCCGCGTCGGCCACCAGAATGTGGAAGTCCTTGCGCTCCTCGAACTTGAAGTCGATGGCGCCGGTGGGACAGGCCTCATGACACTTCCAACAGCGGATGCAGTTGTCCAGGTCGAGGACATAGTGGTTGGGGATGGCGTGCGGCACGGGCAGATAGACCGCCGTGCGCTCGGTCAGCCCGGCGTTGAACTCGCTGGGCACGCGCACGGGGCAAACCTCGGAGCACTTGCCGCAACTGATGCACTTGGTCGGATCGATGAGCGTGGACTTGCGCCGAAGGGAGATCAGGAACTTGCCCGGCTCGCCTTCCAGATCCTCCACCTCGGTGGAGAGCATGATGTCGATATTGTCGTGAAAGAGCCCCTTGCGCAGACAGTACTGGCTGGAGGAATCCCGCGCCATCAGCGGCAACATGCGGCACATGCCGCAGTGATCCGTCGGAAACTGATGGTCCAGTTGGCTGAGAATCCCGCCGTGACTCGGTCTTCGGTCTATGAGGGCCACTTTATGCCCGGTGACGGCCAGGTCCAGGGCCGCGCGGATTCCGCCGATCCCGGCTCCGACCACCAATGCGCCGTATTGCTTTCTCATGTCTTCCTCCCTGCGATCAGGCCATGTGGGAAACCGCGTCCTGGAACTCGTCTTCCTTGAACACCGACAGCGGCGGCGGCTCGTCCAGGCTGCGTCCCGGCACGTAGTCGAAGCTCTCCTGGGTGCGCGCGGCCACGGTGCGGAACAGCTCCATGACCGGAATGTCGTTGGGGCAGGCGTTGGAGCACTGGCCGCAGCCGACGCAGGCCATGGACATGTGCGCCATGCGCGTCAGATGGTAGAAGACCGTGTCCGTGGGCATCTTGAGCGAGCCCTTGCGCTTGGCCCAGCCCATGTACTGCCACGGCTTGTGCTCGAACACGTCGGTGTTGAAGACGCACTCCTTGCAGTAGCAGACGGGACAGGCCACACGGCAATTGTAGCAATTGACGCAGGAAGCCAGGTACTCGGACAGGTCGGTCAACGTGCCGGTGACGGCGCGGGTCCGCTCGAACATCTCGTCCCGGTTGGCCGTGCGCGTCTCGATCATGGCCGCGAGCGCCTTGTCGCGGCCGTTGGCCGATTCCGCCTCGGGCAGCCCCAGGCCGTTGAGCAGGGACTCGCCGCGCGGGCTGGAGGCCATGACCGGGATGTGCCCGGCCAGGTCCGCCCCGGCCAGCCCCAGCACCAGGTCCGCATTCTCCGGCGCCGGATATTCGCACGCCTTGCAGGCTTGGGCGATGTCCGCCCCGCCGTTGCCGATCCGGCCAAGAAAGTCCTGGGTGGTCTCGAACGGGTCGCGGTCCTCTCTGAACGCCTTGTAGCCGGTGTTGTCGAAAGCCCCCATACAGTCCAGGCCGACCAGAATGACGTCGTCCAGGCTGCCCTGGTTGAGCTTGACCAGCTCAACGAAGGCCCGAATCTCGCAGGGCCGCATGACCGCCGCGATACGCTCGCCCGACTGCCCCCTGGTGAGCCGGGCCAACAGCTTCGCGCTGTTCATGGGAAAAGCCGGAGCCAGCGGATCGGCCCCGGAAAGCTGCTTGGGGTCCGTAACCAGCGTCGGCATGGGGATACCCTTGCCGAACAGATGCATGGGCACCAGCACCCCGCCGATACTCTCGTTTTCCATCAGCCCGCGCAGGAAGTCCTGCACTGCGGCGATCGGGTTGCCCCCGTCGATCATAATCTTAGCCGTGGTCGCCATATCGCACCTCCCCGTCCCCTAGATCACGGCCATGGAACGCGCTTCCATGGGACCGAGCTCTCTGATTTCGTTAATGAAGTTGTTGACCGTCGCGGCGAATTCGTTGCCCTCGCTCGCTCCCACCCAGGTCAGCTTGACCCGTTCCTTCTCAATGCCGAACTGGGGCAGGATTTCGTTGAGCAGCTTGACCCGCCGCCGGGCCTTGTAGTTGCCGTTGATGTAGTGGCAGTCGCCGGGGTGGCAGCCCGAGACGAGCACGCCGTCCGCCCCGGAAAGCAGGGATTTGACGATGTACTTGGGGTCCACCATGCCGGTGCACATCATGCGCACCATGCGCAGGTTGGGCTGCTGGATCATCCGCGAAGTCCCGGCCAGATCGGCGGCCGTGAAGGTGCACCAGTTGCAGACAAAGGCCAGAATGGTCGGTTCGAACTCATGACTCATGACGTGCCTCCTCGGGCCGGGCCGCCCGCTCCACTGGAATCTCCACCGGCTGTGCCCCGCCCGCCTCGGGCGGCAGCCAGCCGGGGACCATCCCTAGCAGCCCGTCGATTTCGTTGAATATCTGTGTCTCGTTGAAGTGCTTGATCTGGGCCGCTCCGCTCGGGCAGTATCCGGCGCACGAGCCGCACCCCTTGCACATGGCCTCGTTGATGACGGCCACGTTGCGGCGCTCGTCGAACTCGATGGCCGAGTAGGCGCACAGCCCCACGCAGACCCGACAGCCCACGCAAACGTCCGGATTGATCCAGGACGTGGTCGGAGAAATGGAGACCGTGCCCTTGGCCGCCAGGGCCAAAGCCTGGGCCGCTCCGCCCGAGGCGTGAGAAACCGCGTCCGGAATGTCCTTGGGTCCCTGGCAGGTCCCGGCGAGGAAGACGCCGTCCGTGGCAGTGGAGACCGGCCCGAGCTTGGGGTGCTCTTCGAGGAAGAAGCCGTCCTGGCCCTGGGCGATGCCGAAGACGCGCGCCACCTCGACGGCGTCCGGCCTCGGCTCCATGGCCGTGCACAGGATGACCATGTCCACGGGCAGGCGCACGTTCACCCCGAGCAGGGTGTCCTCGCCCACCACCACGAGCTTGCCGTCCTCCTCCACTATCTCGGCGGGCCTGCCCCGGATGAAGGTCACGCCCTCTTCCTGGACCCGGCGGTAGAATTCCTCGTACCCCTTACCGAAACAGCGCATGTCGATGTAGAAATTGTAGACCTTGGTGTCGTGGCCGACCTTGTCCTTGATGAGGTGGTCGTACTTGAGCGCGTACATGCAGCAGGTCCGCGAGCAGTATTCGTGGTAGTTCCTGTCGCGGCTGCCTACGCAATGGATGATGGCCACGCTTTCCGGCTTCTCGCCGTTCTTCATGACGATGCGTCCTTCGGTGGGACCGACCGCGTTGTTCAGCCGCTCGAACTGAAGGGCGGTGTAGACCTCGTCGTACTTGCCGAACCCGTATTCCCTGAGCGGGGTCGGGTCCATGGCGTCATAGCCGGTGGCCAGGACGATGGAGCCGACGTGGAAGACTTCGCGGGTCTCCTTCATGTCGTAATCGATGGCCCCGGTAGGGCATATCTTCTGGCAGACGCCGCACTTGTCCTTGGTGATCTTCTTGCACACCGTCCCGTCGATGACCGGGGTGTTGGGCACGGCCTGCGGGGAATTGCGGTAGATGGCCTTGCGGACACCCAGCCCCTCGTTGAATTCGCTGATAGCCTTGGTCGGGCACTTCTCCAGGCACGCGCCGCAGCCGGTACAGACGTCCTCATGGACATAGCGCGGCTTATGCATGACCGTGACCGTGTAGTTGCCCACGAACCCGGTGACTTCCTCCACCTCGGACCAGGTCATCAGGTTGATGTTCGGCTCCTGGCTCACGGCCACCATTTTGGGCGTGGAGATACAGGCCGCGCAGTCCAGGGTGGGGAACGTCTTGTCGAACTGGGCCATGTGCCCGCCGATGGACGGGCTCTTCTCCACCAGATGAACCTTGTGGCCGGACTTGGCGATATCCAGGGCGGCCTGGATGCCCGCGATGCCCGCGCCCACCACCATGACGTCGGGCAGGACCGCCACCTCGCGGGAATAGAGCTTCTGGTGGTCGGCCACCCGCTCCACCGCCGCCTCGACGATATGCCGCGCCTTGACCGTGGCCTCCACCGGGTCCGCCGTGGTCCAGGAGCAATGTTCGCGGATGCAGCAGTGCTGCATGAGGTACGGATTGAGCCCGGCCCTGGCGCACGCCTGCTGGAAAGTCTTCTCGTGCAGCCTGGGCGAACAGGAAGCGACCACGACCCGGTCGAGGCCGTACTCCCGGATGTCCCTGATAATCATCTCCTGCCCCGGGTCCGAACACATGAACTGATAATCCCGGGCCACGGCCACATCCTTGAGGCCGCCCGCAAACTCGGCCACCTCCCGGCAATCGACCTTGCCCGCGATATTGGACCCGCAGTGACAGACATAGACACCGATCTTTCTGGACATGTCCCATCCTCCGTGAAAACCGTGATCAACGCGCGGGCTTTCCGCTGGTCAATTCCAACGTCAACTCGCCCACCAACTTCTTGAGTTCCTCGTTCTCGGCCGCCAGCTCCATGTCGTTCGGCGCCATGGGCGGCTTTTCGAACACCCGGTAGCTGTTCTCCAGAAAATGCCCCCGCCACTTGTAGTATTGGCCCGGGCGCAGGTCATGAGCCCTGCAGAGGTCGTTGACGCATTCGCCCATCAACCCCGCCAGCACGATCCTGGCCTTGGTCTTCGCATCCCACTTTCGCCTCATCCGCAGACCCTCCTGCCGATCTTCCCGGTCTCGCCAATAGTGCCGCCTCCTCCGGGAGAGCTGGTGACTCACGAACTCTCCCGCCCGACTGTCGCCCGGCCAACATAATCTTGGCCAACCACCTGAATCAGAAGACGAAATCAGTGAAAATCAACATGGACTCCAAACATACGCAGGCAACTCACTTTCTCTCCAAGTCAAAATACATGCCGTTTCAAACATAGAGAGGAATATGAGGATGATAATGTGGAGACATGTCCACAGAGACAGCATAAATACTGTAAAATTCGGGCATTTTTCGTCTTGCCGCGCAAGACGGTTCTTGCCGGACAAGACGGAACACCCCTTCGAAGAGAGTTGAGAACTTATTTCATCGGGAGTTTCAGCCTTGTTGCGGCATGAAACACTCTCCTGGTCTCCAGGGGTTTTTCGCCCCGAAACAATCTCGCCCGGCAAGACAACCGAGCGGGGCGGGATGAAATGGATTTATTTTTTTCAGGAATCCCGGTCGACAAAAGACATTGCCCATAGACAGGAAAAAATGCTACGCGTGAGAATATATTCATACTGTAAGGGGAGAGGCACCCCATGACAGACATTCTCATCGTAGACGGCGATGCGGCCTTTGCCGAAAAGCTGGCCGAATCGCTCTTGGAGCACGGCTTTCCGTCGGACTCCTGTGATTCGCTGTCCAAGGCCCTGGGCATACTGCACACGGGCACGTTCAAGGCGGTCCTGCTCGGGGATGATCTGCCCGAAGGCGACGCCGTGAATCACCTAGCTCTCATCAGGGAGGTGCCTTCCTTTCCCGAAACCATCATCGTCACCCACAGGCGGGACCCGGATATCGCCGAACGCGCCATCCAGAGCGGAGCCTGGAACTACATCACCAAGCCCCTGAACCTGCAACGCCTTCTGGTCCTTCTGGAACGGGTCATAACCTACCACACGAAGGTCCACTCCGGCTTCTGCCCGGTGTCCCTCAGACGTCAGGGGATCATCGGCAACAGCCGGGCCATGCTCTCCTGTCTCGACTCGGTGGCCCAGGCCGCCACCAGTGACATAAACGTCCTGCTCATCGGCGAAACAGGCACGGGCAAGGAACTTTTCGCCCGGTCCATCCACAAGAATTCGACTAGACAGAACAAGCCGTTCGTGGTCGTCGACTGCGCCGCCATGCCCGAGAACCTGGCCGAAAGCCTGCTCTTCGGGCATGAACGGGGAGCCTTCACCAGCGCGGACGCCCCCACGGTTGGGTTAATCAAACAGGCTGACCAGGGGACCCTGTTCCTGGACGAGGTGGGCGAGTTGCCCATGTCCCTCCAAAAGGTCTTCCTCCGGGTGCTCGAAGGACGCAGTTTCCGGCTCGTGGGCGGGACAAGGGAGATCACCAGCGACTTCAGGCTGGTGGCGGCGACCAACAGGGACCTGGAGCGCATGGTCGAGAACGAGGAGTTCCGGCGCGATCTCTATTTCCGGCTGCGCGGTATGCACATCCGGCTTCCCGCGCTCCGGGACATAGCCGAAGACATAAACGAGATGACCTGCAAGTTCATCCAGCGTCACTGTGAAAAGCTCAATATGTCCACCAAGGGGTTCTCGCCGGACTTTCTGGACGAACTCATGCACTACGACTGGCCGGGAAACGTCCGGGAGCTGATCCACACCCTGGAACAGGCGTTGTCCAGGGCGGGCAACGACGCGGTGCTTTTCCCGCGCCACCTGCCCAAGGCCATCCGCGCCCGCATCGCCCGGCGCGCCATGGAGCCCGCCGCGCCGGACACGAAACCGACCCACCATCACGAGATAGCCCCGCCGGAAACCTTCCCGGACCTGCGCACCTATCGGGACCAGCAGATCGCCCAGAGCGAGGAGCGGTATCTCAAGAACCTCATGGAGATTACGGGCGGCGACATCCCCGCTTCCTGCGACATCTCCGGCCTGTCGCGGGCGCGGCTATACGCCCTGCTCAAGCTATACGGCGTTCCACGCAAGTAGGCGGCGCGACGGAGCCGAACTCCCGACGCCCCGGCCGTATCAGGCCCGGACCCGCGCGGGCAGGGTCATGCAGTCGAAAACGCAGCGAACGAACAACTCCACGCCGGGAGCCAGACTGCGTTCGTCGAAATCGAAATGGAAACTGTGGTGCCCGGATGCGAGATCGCTGCCAATCATGACATAGGTGCCCGTGCCGCCCTGCCGTCGGACCTCGGCCAGCATGACGGCGAAGTCCTCGCTGCCGCGCAGGTCCACGGAGTCGACTATTCCCGAAGGCTCGAAAAATGGCATCCCTTCGGCGATCCGCCTGACCCGGGCCGCCAGCTCGGGGTCGCTTCCCCCGCTCGCGCTCCGGCCGACCACGGCGACGGCATGGTCCACGCCGTACATGTGCGCGGCCCCGGCCGCCACGTCCTTTGCGCGGGCGAAGACATAGTCGTTTATTTCGGTGGTCTCGCCCCGGGACTCGGCCTTGAGCAGGCCGTTCGGGGGGATGACGTTGCGCGCCTGGCCCGCGTTGAGAACGCCCACGGTGATCCGCGAGCCGCCTTGCCCATGACGGGGGATGGCGTGCATGTTCAGGGCCGCGCAGGCGGCGGCAAGCAAGGCGTTGCGCCCCTGCTCCGGAGCCGCTCCGGCATGGGCCGGAACCCCGGTGAAGGTCACGTCGAACTTGGTGGTGGCCAGAAATTTATCGGTGCCGCAGACAAGCTGTCCGGTCTTCCTCGCCTGGAAGCCGATATGGCCTCCAAGGAGGTAGTCCACCCCGTCGAGCGCCCCGGCGTCCACCATGGGACCGGCCCCGCGCACGCCCTCTTCGCCGGGCTGAAAGATCAAGCGGACCGTGCCGTTCAGCCGGTCCCTGAGCGCGGCCAGGGCCTCGGCAACTCCCAGGCCGATGGCGACGTGCCCGTCGTGGCCGCAGGCGTGCATCGCCCCCGGATTAACCGAATCGAATCCCTCGCGGTGCGGCCGATGCGCGTCGTCGCGGGCCTCGTCCATGTCGTTGGCGTCCATGTCGAACCGCAGGGCCACGACCGGCCCTTCGCCGCATTTAAGCTCCCCGACCACTCCGGTCAGGCCGCCCGCCATGCGCCCGATCAGCGCGGGATCGCCCCACTGGGCCTCGGCCCGTTCCATGTGGGCGGCTAGCTCCTCAGCCGGGGGCACGCCCAACATGCTCTCGCGGCGCACGGCCTCCCCGCCGAGGCGCAGTTCATACCCGGCGTCAGCAAGCGCGCCCGCCACCAGGGAAGCGGTTCGGAACTCGGTCCAGGCCGTCTCCGGGTAACGGTGCAGGTCGCGCCGTCTCGCAACGAGCCTGTCCGCCATTCCGGCCGCCAATCGCGCAATATCGTCTGTCATGCGTTCCTCCGGGAATACGTTCTCCTGTTCTGGCCCAACGGGCGGCCAAACACAAAGGCGGACAAGGGCTTGCCGCCCCGCCGAGCCGGGGTTTCCGTCGCCGCCAAGCAAAAAGGCCCGGAAGGACCCCCCGCCGAGCCGCAAACGTCCGGTCTCGCGCCGAACGATTTCTTGCGCCGAAAGCCATTCTTCCGGCCGGAACGCAGGCTAATCGTGGCTGTGGTCGTGACCGTCGCCGCCGTCGTGGGCATGGTCGGCATCATGGCTGTGCGCGCCGTGGCCGTGCTCATGCTCCGCCCCGGCCCCGTGCTCGTGGCCGTGGCTATGGGAATGACTGTGCAGATGGCTGTGCTCATGGGTATGGGTGGTCCCGTCCTCGTGAGTATGCTCATGCACATGGGAGTGCTGATGCTCGTGCTCATGTTGGTGGCTGTCCTTGCCGCCGTGGGCGTGCTGATGGGCAGCCCGGTCCTTGCCGAGATTGCAACCGCAGTTCTTGCACATGATTGGGCTCCTTTAGGGGATGTATTGTATTCGCTTGAACATAGTATGTAACCTATCTCTTGGCGGCACAAGCCCCGCAACAAAACATTTTCACGCCGCGATCACAACGGCTGCCCGAAGCGACAACAAAACCCCTATAAAACGGGATGTTATGCGATGATATCACCAAACAACTACGACAGGGCCGCTTCCCAATCAGCCTGTTTAAAACCTATCAGGACAAAATCGCCGCCCACGAGGATGGGCCGTTTGACGAGCATCCCGTCCGTGGCCAGCACGTCGAACAGCGCCTCGTCCGACATGGCGTCGATAGTGTCCTTCAATCCGAGTTCCTTGTATTTCTTGCCGTTTGTGTTGACGAACCGCTTCCTGTCAACACCGGCGATTTCTTTCCACGCCAGAAACTCTTCGCGGGTCGGGGTTTCCTTGACTATATGCCGGATCTCGAATTCCACGCCGTTGTCCTCAAGCCAAGCCTTGGCCTTGCGCGACGTGGTTCAACTTGGATAATGCAGCAGAATCAGGGACATTTTCTCTCCATAGGATTCAGTGTTGGTCGTGCGCCCTGCTCCGGGTCGTTCGCCTCGCCGGGGCCGTCATCAGGCGGCACCATCCCCATACCGCGCCGCCCGCGTCAAGCCCGTCCCGGCAGATTCGGCCGAACAAACAAAAAAAGCTTCGAACGCTCGTCCGAAGCCCTTCGACCAACCGTTAATACTCAGGCCGGGAAAATGTGGTCCATAGCCGCATTTATGCGTTCACCACCGGACCCTCCACTCGGATCAGCAGTTGTAGACCGTGCTTATGCCGGTCACATACTTGGATTTCCTGGACAACTGCAATGGGATGTCGGACGTCACATAGGCGGCGTCGCAATCGGCCTCATGGGCGTATTTGAGTTCCAGCACGGCCATTCTGTCCGGGCTTCCCATGCAGGCGCCCCGGCTCAACACGCTGGGATGGCTGTAGTGAAGGCTGTGATCGATGGTCATGCGGAACCGGCCGTCCGCCGACAGGAAATACCGCCTCTTGTACTTGTTGAACAAGGTGGGGCGCAGCTCGCTCAATTCGAACCGCACATCATCGGGCAGGGGCAGCTCTTCCAGAAAGCGGAACCCCATCACATCGCCATTCTCCAGCGTGAGCGGGTACACGTTTTTGGCGCCCACCAGTCCACTTTTGCGCTTGATCTCCAAGCGGCATTTCCCGGACAGGGGACCGTCGGCATACCAACGGATGCGGACTTTCTTCCGATCCGCAACCCCCTGCACGTTTTCGTGATAAAACCGGAACATGGGAGTATCGAAATAGACGTTGAGCACATTCCGTTCGGCGTAAATCTCGCGAAAGCCGAACCGGCTCCTGCGGAGGATGGCCCCAAGATTGGGCAGCATGTGAAAGGGAACGACGTACTTCCGCTCGTAGCGATACGAAAGGGTTCCGTCGGTGTTGCCCGCCACTATACGAGACTCCTGGCCTGAATCATGGTCATGTTGGTCCCGGGATACTCCTGCCTGAAGTGCCTGTTCAGCGCCTCCAGGGCTCCTGCGCTGTCGATCTCCACGAGGAAACTGACATGGCTGGAATCGTCGGTGGTCTCCAGGCGGGTGAACTCATACGGGAGCTTCCGTTCATCCAGGAACCGGCTCATGGAGGACAGAAGGTCCTTTTCCGGGCCGTACACGGTCACGAGGTAGGCGTTCTCCATATGCTTGGCCGACTGGATGCGGCGGAACATGATGAAACCCACGCTGATGGCCCAGAAGGCCGTCAACGTAATGCCGAACCTTCCCGCGCCGAACCCAAGGCCAATGGCCACGGTGAAGAACAGAAAGGCCAGCTCCTCCGGTTCCTTGATGGCCGTCCTGAAACGGATGATGGACAGAGCGCCGACCAGGCCCAGGGACAGGGCCAGGGACGCCTTGACCACCGAGATGACCAGCATAATGGTCAGGGCCAGCATGACAAAGGTGTTGGCGAACCGCTTGCGGTTGGACAGGGAGGCTCCGAAAACGGTGTACACCGCCCCTACCAGCCGGGCGCAGCCGCCGCTGAAGACGAACCCGATGCCGAAATTCACATACGTGGAAGGCAGGGGAAAGAGAGGCAGCCACAGGCTCAGGGTGCCGAGGTTGAACCAGGTCAAACCGGCCCACAACTCGTCGCCCTGCTGTCGCTCCAGCCTCGGCAGCACATAGCGCATGGCCAGATAATACAGGACGCCGAGAGCGAGGCCGATACCCGCCGCAACGGGCAGTTCCCTGGTCAGCCGGGAGAGTTCAGCGTGCTCGACGGCCGAATCAATGACCGTGGCCGCCGCCGTGGAAACGGCCGCGAGCAAACACCCCGCAATTCGGGATTTGGTGCTGTTGAACCAAGGACTGTCTTTCATTCTTTTTCCCTTTGCTTGTTGTCAGGCTCGAAAATTGCGGTGTCAATGAAGGTCTGCCCCGCCCTCACACTGATTTGCGGTCCGCTCTCCGGGTGATCGCGCCAGCCCTTGAAAACAAATCCCGGCTCAGGCTCGGCGCTAACGTGGATGACCAGGGAACGCGGAACGGGACCTTCCAGCCGCCCGTCGTCGAGCGGAACTTTTTCCGCCAGGACACGCCCACGCCCCTGCCGGGCAATGCGTATGCGAATATCCTGAGCCTTCCCCACCCCGAACCGTTTGTCGAGAATGTTCAGCATGGCCTGCGGCCGTTCGCGGCAATAGTCGCGCAACTGATCGAGGTAGGCTTCCCAGCGATTCACGCTCATGAACAGCCGCTCAAAATTCCAGCTCCAGCGCCAGCGGTCGATGTGTCGTTCCATTTCCGGTCTGAGGTCCCCGGCGATGCGGTCCAGAATGGCCAGCCCCCTCTCCGGGGCGAAGGAGGTCAGCATGTGGACGGTCAGCCGGGCGCAGATATCCCGGACAAAACCGGGGTTTTTGGCCAGCTCCCGGAACATGAGCCCTTCCCCGCCGTGCCGCCGGTACAGGATGTCGAAGGGATCTTCGTCCACGGACTTGCCGCGCTTGCCGTCAAAACCCCGATCCAGATCGAAAAGAATCCATTGCCACTTGATGGCCTTGGACCTGGGCCGCCAGCACTTGATGTTGCCGTCGGGCCAATCGGGATTGCCCGAATACAACTCAACGGCCAGATAATCCAGAAAAGCGTCGATATCAAGGGCCTCCAGAGCGGGACGGTAGTCCCCTTCCTCGGGCACGGCGGGCATGTCGGCGAAAGGCCCCTTGTCGGACCCCACTTCGCGTCCGCCGTCCATGACGTCGATAGGCTGGACAGGCAGGCCGTGCCGGGCCAGCAGATTCTTGCGGCTCATGTATTCCCGCATACCGTAGATGCCCCAGTACCGCCCATTGAGATACGCGATGACGGGCTGGTAGTCCAAGGTGTCGCAGGCCACCCGTCCCCGGACCATTTCCTGCTGAAAGGCGTCGCGGATTCCCGTGCGCAGCCAGGCGTCGCCGCCGTTGCGCAAAATGATCCCGGCGTAGGCATCGCGGGGATTGCCCGGGAACAGCCGATGCCTGATGCCGTACGGCTCCTCCTGGCTCGTGGCATATATGACAAAAGACTTCTGGGGACGCGCCCTGGAGGCTCCCCCGTAGATGCGCATCTTGCCATCCACCTGCCAATCGCCGGTTTCCGCCAGAAAATCCAGGTGCACGGGCCGCCGCCAGTTGTGACGCCAATTCTGGGAATTGCCCACGCCTTCCTTGTCGGTGAAGCCCTCCGCGTAGATGCCCACCTCCCGGTCCCACAAATTCTTGGGGTCCGAGACCACCGAAACCACGGGCAGCCGTGTGCGCTCGTTCAGGATATAGGACCGGGTGAAGACCGCATGGGCCCGGCCCTCGGGATTCACGGCCGAAGCTCGCAGGATGGAGGTCTCCTCGATACGCAGGGGCGCGTCGTAAAGGGGCGACTTGGCGTCGGGCAGGGAACCGTCCAAGGTATAGCGAATCCGCATCCCTTCGGGAGCGGTCAGGATCAGATCAAAGGGGGTGTCGTATCGGCCGGATGGCCGGGAAAAGGAAATCGGAGCCTCGCGCGTGCTCCGCATGGGATTCAGGCCCTCCGGATTGGCGCTCCCCCGGGTCGGATCGTCGTAAACGAAGAACTCACCCGTTCCATCGGGCCAACGCCCCAGGGAAGAGAACCGGGGAAGATCGTCATAGACCAGGGAGTCGGCCAGTCCGCCGTCCGGCCGGAACAACCCGACCTCGCCCGAAATGCTATCCAGCCCGAACCCCGCGTGATCGTGAAAGCCCCTATTGTCGCAGTTGAATAGCTTGAAGCCGCCAGGCTTGATAATGAAGTCTACCGGAATAACCCAACGCCGCTCTTCCAGATTATCGGTCAGCGCGTATCCCTTGAGGGACACCGGCTTGTCCCCCTTGTTATACAATTCTATCCAGTCTGTATAATTGGATGAACCATCCACGAAAATCTCGTTGATGACCACCGGCGAGTCCGAACATCAGGCGCAGGACAAGAGCGGTAGCGCCCACGACAAGCCCAACGCAACGGCCCAGGCCGCTAATTTAGGAATAATGGATAGTCTCCACACTACTTTTCCCGATAATTCCATCACGAAGAATCAGTGTGTAACGTGATCCCCGAAACATGTAAATATGTCGCCCATAACGTCCGGTGCGGGACAAAGCCCTCATGAGCGACCTCCCCAGTCCCATCCAACGCGCCAAGGCCATGACTTTCAAAAACCAGGCTGGAGAAGACGTGAATCAGATAGTAATCGATATGGTCAATGCCGAATTTTTCGAGCCGGACGTTCGGCGTCCATGTCCTCGCGGCTCCTGACGAGCCAGGTGGGCAGCTTGGTGGCGATCCTGCCATCGGCCAAGGGCAGACGCATACAGCTGAACCGGACAAACAAGAACGGCCGCTCCCCCGCCGGGCATGGCGGAAAAACGACCGTTCAAAATATTGTTATGCGTCGATGCCGATCAAAGTATACTGTTGGCGGCCTATCCCAAGAGCCTCGGCGCGGTCCAGCGTATGCGTGGCGTGCTTTTCTTCCATGCGTCGGCGCAGGGAAGCGCTCTTTTCCTCGTCGGCGGCGTAGATCAGGTCCACGCAGGCACGGTCGAGGGCGACCGGGTCCATGGAGGCCAGGATACCGATATCGGCCAGCTCCGGCGGGGCCGGGTTGCTGTCGCAATCGCAATCGATGGACAGGTTGTTCATCAGGTTGACGTACACAATCCTGTCGGCGCCGAGCTTGTCTATGACCGATCCGGCAGCCTCGGCCATGGACTCCAAGAACAGGTCCTGTTCCGTCTTGAAGCACAGGGCGAAGTCGTCGAGGTTTCGGGTAACGCCCGCAGTATGAATCCACATCTTTCCTTCGCCGGAGGCAATGCCGATGGACATGTTCTTGATGCACCGCCGAATCCGCCCATGGCGTGTCCCTTGAAATGGGACCGCATGAACGATCCTCCCCGATTCTTGCCCGATCAGCCGGAAGTCCTCGGAAAAGGAAATTGCCGGGCCTACCGGAGTCCGTCGTAATCCTCGTCGCCCACGGGTTCGAGCCAGATGGCCGGTCCCTTTTCCGGGGCGACCTCGATGGCGACGTGGGAGAACCAGCTGTCCCTGGCCGCGCCGTGCCAGTGTTTGACGTCGGCGGGGATGTCCACCGTGTCGCCGGGGCGGAGTTCCCGGGCGGGTTTTCCCCACTCCTGGTAGTAGCCTCGGCCGGTGGTGACGAGCAGGACCTGGCCGCCCTGGTGCTTGTGCCAGTTGTTGCGGCACCCCGGCTCGAAGGTCACGTTGTAGACCGGCAGGGCCGCCCCCGCCGGAATCAGCGGATGCAGCCAGACCGTTTTGTTGAACCACTCGCTTTCGAATTTTTCCCCGACGGGGAAGATGGCGCTCTTTTCCTGATCGTTCATGATGCTGTTCTCCTTATGTCTCGGGCCGAACTGGCCCTCTCTGTTATCTTCGCCTACCGGCCCGCGCGCTCGGCATATTCCGCCGGGTAGCGATCCCCGGAAATCTCGATGCGGGACAACGCCTCGTTCAAGTCGACCAGTTACGCAGCGGTCATTTCGACATTCACCGCACCAAGGTTCTCCTCCATGCGGCGCAGCTTGGTGGTGCCGGGGATGGGCGCGATCCAGGCCTTTTGAGCCAGCACCCAGGCCAGGGCGACCTGCGCCGGTGTCGCGCCCTTGTCCGCCGCAATGCCTTTCGCCAATTCAACCAACACTTGGTTGGCGTCGAGATTCTCCGGGGTGAAGCGCGGCACGATACTACGGAAGTCGTCTTTGCCGAAGGTGGCGGTCTTGTCGAAACGGCCGGTCAGAAATTCCTTGCCCAACGGGCTAAAGGGAACGAACCCGATGCCCAGCTCCTCCAGAAGAGGCAGCAATTCCTCTTCGGGCTGCCGCCACATCATGGAGTATTCGCTCTGGATGGCGGTCACGGGCCTGCTGTCCAGCGTCTGCTTTCCGTCCCTGATTTGGATGCCGAACTTGGTGGCGATGACCGCCTCTCCCTTGAACGGGGCAAGCGCCTCGCCCAGCAGTTCTTCATTGGTGAACGGTCCATAGACCTCGGCGGTATCGAAAAAGGTCACGCCCCAATCGAACGCCTTTCGAATCAAGTCGATCATTTTCTATTTGTCCGCCGCCGGACCATAGGCAAAGCTCATGCCCATGCATCCCAAACCCAGGGCGGAAACTTCCAACCCGCCATTTCCCAATTGTCTTTTCTGCATATGCGCCTCCCGGCGACATGAATTTGCTATTGCTTGCGCGCGTCCAGAACGGCCGTAAGTTCCGCTTTGGCGCTTTCGCCTTCCTCATGCCCGACCCTCATCTCAATGACTTCGGTGAAATCCCGAAGCTGGGACGGCGTCAGTCCGGCATTGAGCGAGATGCCCAAATGGCTGCGAAGTTGGGATTGCGTCCCCCGCATGGCGGCGAGCGCACCGATGGTCGCCAGCTCACGCTCGCGGTGATTGAGCACATCCCGGGCAAAAATATCCGCGAAAAGGTGTTCCTTGAGGAAAATGTCGATGGTCGGGGAAAACACCTGCCACGGCAGGCCGGAGATATCCTTTTCCAGTCCGACCAGTTGCGCCCGGACCTTCGCGCCGTAGGCGTCCTTGTCCATATCCGCAGGTACCGGACTGGCCTCCCGGCCGACTTCGTCCACGATTCCCCTGGCCTTCCGTTCATCCGTCACCGCGTTGAATGTGCCCAAGCCGTTGAGGCTGCGCGGGAAGCCCGCATAGGCATACATCTGAACCAGGACTTCCTTGATTTCGTTGACAGTCAAGCCCGCGTCCAGCCCTGCGTTCAACGCGGGCTTGAGACGCTCCAGGTCGCCGCTCGCCGTGAAGGCGGAGATGACGACGATACTTTTCTCCCGTTCGGTCAATGCCGTTTCATCAGTCATAGTTCCAGCCTCCGTTTGGACTGCCGTTCCAAGGGAAAGGACCAGGACAGCCAGCACGGGAATAATGGTTCGTAAAAGCATGATTCCCTCCTATTTTCCCAGGTATTGTTCGTCGGTGACCTTTTCCTTCCATACAACCGCCTCACCGTCCCGGCTGCCCGTGACGACCAGGTGCTTCATAGAAGCATCCGGCGTCGCGCCGTGCCAATGGTCGATGCCGGACGGGCACCAGACCGTTTCGCCGGGATTGAACCTGATGATCTTTCCATCCCGCGTTCCGGTCAGGGCGACGCCCTCGATGACGACCATGTGCTGTCCGGCGGGATGCAGATGCCATGCAGTCCTGGCACCGGGCTGGAAGGTCACGTATGCGCCGGAATACTGCGCCGTATTGTTGGAGGGAAACAGCATCTCGACCCACACGTCGCCGGTGAACAAGTTTTCAGCCCCTTTGAAGGCCTTTTGAGAATCAGCGGAATAAAGCACCTGGGACCGGCCGTCGTCCGCGGCAAAAGCGCCGGTTGCGGCGAACAGCGACAGGACCAGCATCATTGTAATTTTTCTCATCGGATACCCCTTTTGCTGAAATTGGCTTATTCTGGGCGGAGCCGCCGCGGGCGGCTCCGCCCCCTGAATCATTCATTTCTCTTTCGGATCGGACGGCCAACGGACAACCCTACAGTGCCGAGCGAAGCACCTCGACGATATCGTCCCCGGTCATGGGCGGACGGCCCAACAGGTTGCCGTTTGCGTCGTGAACAACAAGGGCCGCGTCCTTGGCATACTGCTCGAACAGCTCGTCGCTGACGCCCACTTCGGACAGGGTCGTGGGGCAGCCGATCTCCTTCAGGAAGGCGATGTAGGCGTCGATGCCTTCCGCGGCCAGGGTCTCGGGAGTCTTGCCCTCGGGTGACAGGCCGAAGACGCGCTCGGCGAACTGGGCGAACCGCTCGGGACGATGGTTGGCGGCAAACCGCATCCAGGCGGGACCGACGATGGCCAACCCCGCGCCGTGGGTGATATTGTGATGGGCGGACAGGGCGTGCTCGATCATGTGCATGGGAGCGACCATGTGGACGCCCGCCTGAATCCAGCCGTTGAGAGCCACAATGGAGGCCCACTGCACCTGAGTGCGGGCTTCGAGATCCCCGCCGTCGGCCACGGCCTTGCGGCCCCATTCCACGGCGTTGATGATGACGCCCTCGGCAAAACGGTCCTGAATGGGCGTTCCGTCCACGCCGTTGAAGTATCCCTCCATCACGTGGGTGATGATATCGCACACGCCGTAGGCGGTCTGATCCTTGGGGACGGACAGGGTCAGCAAGGGATCGACGATGGCGAACTTGGGGAACAGGCTCTCGGTCTGGGCAAAGGACTTCACCTTGGTCTCGTCGTTGGAGATGACCGCGCCGCAGTTCATCTCGGAGCCGGTGGCGGCCAGGGTCGGCACGGTGATGACGGGCAACGCTTCGGCCGGGATATGCCAGTCCTCCTGGCCATGGGCGATCAGGTTCCACGGATCGCCGTCGTACAACGCAGCAGCCGCGATGACCTTGGAGGCGTCCATGGTGGAACCGCCGCCGAGCGCGACGATCACGTCGCAGCCTTCCCTGCGCACTATTTCCGCGCCCCGGGCCACGGACGAGATTTGCGGATTCGGCTCGACTCCGGCGCATTCGGCAAATTCGACGCCTGCCGCCTTGAGGCTCTCGATTGCACGATCGAACGTGCCGCTGCGCTTGACACTTCCGCCGCCGGTAACGACCAGCGCCTTTTTACCAAGACCGGCGACAACTTCGCCGAGTCGGGAAAGAGAGCCTGCGCCAAAGACCAATCGGGTTGGATTGTAAAAATCGAAATTCATGTCCATCTCCTTTATAGGTAGGTGTCGGTTTATTGTATGCCGCCCCGACTCAGGAAGCCTCGGGCTCCAGGCGGTCGCATTCGTTTTCCCCTATTTTATAGGGCCAACACACTCGGGCGAGATAGACCGATCCTCTTTTATTCTTGCACGATCGTCCGAAAGGCTCAGACCGCCCCTTGTCCATAATTTTCGAATACTGTTAAGGATAAATTGAAAGGAGGCGTCCAATGAGCAAAAATGAAACAAACCCCATCGGCACGGCGCGAACGGCCCTTGCAAAAAATATCTACCGATGGACGGAAGAAAACGACCATCTGGAACCGGGAATTCCCGGCCTTATGCTGGTCAGATATGAAGCGCCCACGGAACCGATGAGCGCCATGTACGAGCCATGCATCTGCCTGGTCGCCCAAGGAGCCAAAAAGGTTCAGTTGGGTAATGAGGAATATATCTATGACAAAAACAACCTCCTGCTCACCTCGGTGGGGTTGCCGGGCGTTGCCCAGGTCATCCAGGCGAGCAAGGAAAAGCCGCTTCTCAGCCTGGTCCTGAAAATAGACCTGCGCATGGTGGCCCAGCTCATGGTGGACTCCAACCTGCCGGTCGCACGCAACCAGCAGCCGGGCCGGGGCATGGCCGTGTCCGAGGTGTCCGGGCCGCTGCTCGACAGTTTTCAGCGGCTGCTCGACCTGCTGGACACCCCTGAGGACATCCCCATCCTTTCTCCGCTGATCCTCAAGGAAATCCTCTATCGTCTTCTCATGGGGGAACTAGGGCCGCGCCTGCGCAGCATCGCCACGGCCGGAAGCCACGGGCAGCAGGTCGCCAAAGCCGTGGGTTGGCTCAAGGAGAACTACGCCAAGCAACTCAAGGTGGAGGGATTGGCCAGGAAAACCGGCATGAGCGTTTCAACCTTCCATCACCATTTCCGCGCCATGACGGCCATGAGCCCCCTCCAGTTCCAGAAATGGCTCCGGCTGCACGAAGCCCGGCGGCTCATGCTGACCGAAAATCAGGACGCCACCACCGCGGCACTGCAAGTGGGCTACGAAAGCCCGTCCCAGTTCAGCCGCGAATACAAACGCCAGTTCGGTGCCCCGCCGCTGCGCGACATCAAGAGCCTGCACAAAAAAGGAAAGACGGAGGTAGTCTCCGGGGCGGCGTAGGGAATGACCGATCCACCCCCGGACTTTGCCCAAGATGGAGTCATGAAAGCGGCCCTCGCATTAGGGTGCGGGGGCCGCTTTCGTTCGGCCAAACTCCAGTATCCCTTTCATCGGCCTTGCCGCCCGCGCACCTGATTGACTGCGGACTGCACCGCCTCGACAAAAAGCCCGCACGTTCCCGATCAATCATTTACGATATATACTTATCAGCCGCCGTCACAGGGAGATTCGCCCGACGGGAGAAGCACTACGAGCCACATGTCATCCACGAACAGCCTCAGATCAAACTCCAGACGATAGGCGCGAGAGGGTCCCGAGCGGTATGGGCCAGCAGGAACGAGTGAGGGGAACCACAGGCGTCCCCCTCGTTGCACCCGGCAACCAAGCCCTCTGAAAAAGATCGCGCTCAAACCTTTATCGTTGCCGGGGCGAGCCGCTTTGAGCGGCGCCAGCGGTTTTTCCGAACGTGAAGATCGCCAATATGTCCCTGTAAAGTCCCTGTCCGACGGAAGAGTCTGCCTACAAGGCGTTTTTCGCATCCTGCCCGTCGAGGACGGTCACCGTCGCCGTCCGGCCCACGATCAAGCGTATTTCCTGGGGATTGTCGTCAATGACGATCCGCACGGGGATTCGCGGGGCGAGACGGACCCAGGAAAAGGTCGGAGAGGTGGCCGCCAGCAACCCGGAGTGGGAATTGTCCCGGTCCTGGATGCCGCTGGCGATGCTTTCCACCAATTTCCCGATCATCTCGTACTTTTCAGAATCCGTCATATCCTTCACAATCCCCTGTGTCTGCAAGCTTTTTTCATTTGATCCTTTTATTTCCTTTTTCCTTTCCTTCGCCCGACAGGGCGGGGATCCTTTGCCGCCCCCGCCAGGGAGACGGCCGATCCTTTCCGAGCACCTCAGTCGTCCCACATCGACGAAGACATGTCGTCGCCGAGCGAGGAGTCGTTCCAATCGAAACTGCTGTCATCCCCTATCGAATCGTCATGGTGAATGTTGCCAATCAGGCATAATTTTGCAGGGTCCATAATGTCATCGAAAATGCCGACAACGTCGTCATCGTCCCGCCTACCGTTCGCGATGGTCCGGTTGCCATCCCCGCCGCCGAAGAAAACTGCCAAGGCAATCATCCCCAGGATGTATCCTGCGGGCAGAATTATCCAAATTGCTCCCATCATGGTGCTCCCTCCATTTCCGTTGAACCAAAGTGCATTGTTGCGCGTCTCCGCGAGAGAGCCCAGCGTTTTCTGCAGATTTTATGGCACAACCCTCTCTTTTTACTCCTTTTTCATCTTTTATGGCCGCGCACGGCAAATCCGATCGTCCGGGGGTGAGGCGAGATGGTTGGGAGCACCCTCTCCGGCGGGGGGGGGGGGGAAAGATTGTCTCGCGTTGCGCGCCAACGGCTTCCGGTTTTGCCGATACCGATTTGCTCGGAGGCGTCCGAACAGTTGATGACAATCTTTGAATCCTTTTCTTGGGGTTGCTGACAACACTTCCAGATCCCTGGATCGGACAATGAAAAACTGGTCATTTTTGATCAAAAACGACCATTTTCCATGAACTGGGTGCATTTGCCGGAACCGGACCGAAAGCCGTGTTTCGGTCCCGTCTGGGCAAATTCGATAAGTTCTTGGAAAACGCCGTTTTTCGGAGAGGTCGGCTAGGAATAAAAAAGAAGGGCTGCGGAAGCAGCCCTTTCAAAATCGGCATTTCAAAAAATGGCGATTTTATCATTTGTTGTTCCCCTTGTTGCGGGATGGCGAGCGAAGGAACCAGGCCAATACGGGAACTGATACTCCTACCCCAATGAGCATCCATGCGAACAGCTTCGGATACATGATCGGGACACCAAAATGGTGCATGGTTCCATCCAGTAAACCAAACACCCCGGCTACCACGAAGATCATCCCCAGGCCTAGTTCAGACACTTTCACTCGCATTATTTCTTTTTTCTCCAATCGTCATATTCATCATACGCTTTGCGTGTCCCACTGCCCCAATAGCCAGGCCAAGACGCAGGGGGCGGGCCTGGGTCCAGGGCACCGGAAGCAAAGTCCTCTGCCGCTTTTGAACCCGCGGCAAGTTTATCCGGATGCTGCATCGCGGCCGCCGCAGCCGCGGGAGCCGCCTTTGCCGCACCTGCCGCTCCGAAAATGCCGGAGTTGATCCCGATAACCCTACCTATGGCACGGGGTTATATGAGCTAACCGCCCCACCAATCCGGCAGGGCGGTTGTATCATTTGTTATTTCCCTGGTTGCGGGACGGAGAACGAAGGAACCAGGACAGGACAGGAATTGCAATCCCCCCGCTCAAGATAATGTATTCGACCCAGCCGTACACAGGAAACCCCTTAAAATAGGATTCACCCGAACTAAGACTGAGGATACTTGTTATTATCATTGCCAGGCTGATTGCGATTTCCGCTGGCTTGATTCTCATTTTTTCTTCCTTCTTTTATATTCATTGCTTCCCTTACCGGCCAAGCCTCCTAAATAGCCCGGCCAGGAAGCTGGCGGCGGGCTTTCGTCGAAGTAACCGGAAGCAAAGTCCGCTGCCGCTTTTGAACCCGCAGCAAGTTTATCCGGATGCTGCATCGCGGCCGCCGCTGCCGCGGGAGCCGCCTTTGCCGCACCTGCCGCTCCGACAATGCCGGAATTGATCCCGATAACCTTGCCCATGGCATCATGGACGCCCTCGGTGGCCGTGGGCTTGTCCTTGCCGTAATCCTTGTCGGTCTTCTTGCCGAACCAATCCGCGGCCTTGGCCGACAGATACGATCCGGTGGCGCTGATGGCGGTCGCACCTGCCATGCCTGCCGCAAAGGGCAGGAGAAACGGCAGCAGCCCTGTCGGATCGTTGGCATTGACCGGATCATCAAGGCAGTACCCATACCAGTCCGGATCACCACCCCTGTCTCCGATGGGGTCGGGCGCGGTCCACCGGCCGGTGAACGGATCGTAATCCCGCCAGCCGAAGCGGACGAATCCCAGATCCCGGTCGTGCAGGCCGCCCGCAAAGCCGAGGGGTACGCGCAGGCCCGGATTGGTGTCCGCTATTATTCCGCCGAAGGGATCGTAGAGAACTTCCTTTATCACGTTGCCGTCCGCGTCGGCAACCACGCGCAGGGAGCCGACCTGGTCATAGCGCAGGGTGAATACGGCCCCGTCCTCGCGCCGCATGGCCGAGGGCAGTCGCTCGTCGTCACCGTACCCGAACTCGTAGCCCATGCGCCCGTCGTGGAACGCGCCGAGCCGGATGAAGTCGAGCCATTGGTAGGCCTCGACGAGTTGGCCGTTGAAATACTTGGCGGCCCGCCGGCCCTGCTCGTCGTGGCGAAAGGTGTAAACACGATTTTGATTCTCCTCTTCCATCTTGAGCAGCCGGTAGTCTGGCGCGTACTCGTACAGGTGGTACGTGCCGCCGTTCGACCAGATGGACCGGAACCCGTTTTCGTCGTGCGTGAACCCGTTATTTCCCGCGCTCATAAGCCGGTTGTCCAGGTTGTACCGGTAGTCGCGGTAGCTGGACCCCACGGTCGCCGGGAAGCAGTCCCGCTGGCGGCGGCCGTCCCGGTCGTAATAGCACTGGCAGATAAGCCGATTGTCCAGGTGCGCCTCGAAAAGCCTCCCGGCCTTGTCGTAGGCATACTTCCAGACTACAGGCCGACCGGCCACGATTTCGGTTTTCTCCACGATTCGACCGTTCCGGTCGTGCTTCAGCCTCATATCAAATACGCTCATAGGATATCCTCCGGGCCACTGAGCTGACGGCCCTGTTTTTATTTGCGGAGAGCGTACCATGGGTTTTTCGGCCCAAATGGGCGAAACACGGCGGTGTCGGTGGAATGCAGCCGAATGTCGGTCGAATGCATGGTACGGTCGGCGAAATACACCAAAAAAACCGTATCTTCCGCTTGACAGGTTTCACCAAAGGGGCTGGTGGGGCGAAATGGTTGGGAGCCCCCTTTCCGGCGAGGGGAAAGATTGTCTCGCGTTGTGCGCCAATGGTTTCCGGTTTTGCCGATACCGATTTGCTCGGGGGCGTCCGAACAGTTGATGACAATCTTTGAATCCTTTGTTTGAGGCTTGCTGACAACACTTTCAGATCCCTGGATCGGACAATGAAAAAACGGTTGTTTTTGATCAAAAACGACCGTTTTTCGTAAAACGCATCCTTTTGGCCAGACATGAGCGGAATTGAATTCCCGGCTCGTTTTGATCAATCGGAACCGTTTTGTACAAATTAGGCCCAAAGGCATCCGATCTATTCAGGCTAGGCATGAGACACAAGGAAAGGTGGCCACTGAGAACGGCTGGGAAATGGTTGGGGCGGACTCAGAGATGTCTTTCGGTATATATTCCTCATCTGCTCCCGAGAGGCCGCCCCCGGATTGCCGGCTCCCTCCATGACATGGCTCATGACTTGCTGGCCGCTTTTCCGACTTCGGCCAACCCAACCAGCCAGATTCTTCCGGTGGCCACCTCCAGAGGTTTTCCTCCTTTTCAGTCCTTTTTGTTTTTTTCAAAAAAAAACATCCGCCCCCCTTCCGACATTTGACTTTCATTTCTCCGGCGGTGTCAAACTGGACTGTTGGCCGAGTTTTGATGAGCAACCTCAACCGAAGGGGAAGTGGAAACTGAGGGAAGGGAAATATCCCAGGCGAGCCATGCCGGGTACGGCTACCTGCTAGCCCCCATCTTAAAGGAATGGGCGCACACCCTGCTCCATGATCTCGACGAAGACACCATTCGGGACTACCGCATCCGTGTCGCGGAACAGACCAAGGCGAAGCTGGTAGCCAGGGGCGAAGAAGGCAAGAACTGCAACGTCCTTGCGAACCGACGCCTGTTCGTCATCAAGCAGGTGTTCGCCCAGGCTGCAAAGCACGGCTTGATCGAAAAGGACATTGCGTGGGACATCCTCTCTCTGTCGGAAAAGGACAGTGAACGGAAGAACGCCCAGAAGCCACTTGAAATTGAAGAACTGCTTGCGGCGGCCCGTCAGCGCAGGGCGAAACATTATCTGCCCCTGGCGATCCTCTTGGCGGTCGAGCACGGATGCAGCACCCAAGAAGTCCTCAGCCTCAAGTGTGCCGATGTGGACCTTGCGGAAAATCACATCACGTTCCACCGGACAAAAAACGGGGTGACCCGAACCCACCGGATCATGCCCCGTACCCGGAATGCGCTCATCGCTCGATTCGAACATGTCGCACAATATCGGAAAAAGCGCGGCGTGAAAGTCAAGGGGGATTACGTGATCGGCAACATGGATGGCACCCCGTTCAAGTCGATCAGGACCGCATGGGATGGACTGTGTAACGACCACGACTTCGACGACCTGCACTTCCATGACCACCGCCACACCTACTGCACCAATGCGCTTAAAGCGGGCTGTACGCTCAAGGAAACCAGCGTCATGATCGGCCACAAGACCCTGCGCATGACGGACCGCTACAGCCTCCTTGAAGGCGTGATGGACGATGGCCCGCAGGACCGTCTGGCCGCCCGCTACGCCATGGCCACAGAAAACGGCCCGTCGGAAGCGGCGGACACATAGCGGACATATTCCTGAAATCCGCCATCAGGCACGAAAAAAGGACTTCAAGCAATCGCTTGAAGTCCTTAACTTTCTAGTGGTGGAGCTGGAGGGAATCGAACCCACGACCTCTTGAATGCCATTCAAGCGCTCTCCCAACTGAGCTACAGCCCCACGTCGTTGGGTGGAGGGGTATTTATCCAAGGGACGGGTGGATGTCAACCTGAAAAATTATGGAAATCTCTTGTTGATTGATTCGAGGGCGGTCTTGCAGTAAGAAATGAGGACTGTTGGAATCATTGGGAGAATCCATGGGGCAGGTCCTCAAGAAAATATTCATCAAACTGTTGTGGGTATGCGTGGTCTTTTTGGGGATCACGATCATCAGTTTCTGGGTCATCCATCTGGCTCCGGGATCGCCCACGGATTTGCAGACCACGCTGAATCCCGAGGCGGGCGTGGAGGCGAGGTTGCAGCTCGAAAAGCTCTACGGCCTCGACCAACCTCTGCACGTGCAGTACGCGAACTGGCTCAAGCGGCTGGTCCATCTCGACTTCGGCCAGTCCATGTCCGGCGACCACAGGCCCGTGTGGGACAAGATCCGTGAACGGCTGCCCCTCACCTTCGGCATGAACGTGGCCTCCATGATCCTGACCCTGCTGATCGCCGTGCCCATAGGCGTGGCCGCGGCATGGTGGCGGGGCGGCGCCTTCGACAAGATTTCCACGGTCATCGTCTTCATAGGATTCGCCATGCCCGGTTTCTGGCTGGCGCTCCTGCTCATGCTCTGGCTCGGCATCGCCTGGCCCGTGCTGCCCATCTCGGGACTGACCTCCATGGGCTTTGAATCCATGACCGCCCCGCAGCAGTGGTGGGACGTGACCAAGCATCTGATCCTGCCCATCTTCATTTATACGTCCGGCTCGTGGGCGGGCATGTCCCGGTTCATGCGCTCCTCCATGCTCGAAGTCCTGCGCCAGGATTACATCATGACCGCGCGGGCCAAGGGGCTGCCCAGCCGGGTCGTCCTGTTCAAGCACGCCCTGCGCAACGCGCTCATGCCGGTCATCACCATTCTCGGCCTGTCGGTCCCGGCCCTCATCGGCGGATCGGTCATCATCGAATCAATCTTCGCCCTGCCCGGCCTTGGCCAGCTCTTCTATCAGGCGGTCATGGCCCGCGACTACCCGCTGATAATGGGCAGTCTGGTATTCGGCGCGGTGCTGACCCTGGCGGGCAACCTTCTTGCCGACGTGGGCTACGGCCTGGCCGACCCGCGCATCCGCATAGGCAAGGGGGGAAGCCGATGAAACGCCGTCCGCTCAAACGCGTCCCGCCGTGGGCGCGGCACGCCCTGCTCCTGATCGGCGCGCTCATCGTCGGCGTCATGTCCGTGGGGGCTGTCTTCGCCCCGTTCATCGCACCCTACGATCCGAATTTCATCAACGTGGACGCCCTGCTTCTGCCGCCGAGCGGCACCCACCTCATGGGCACGGACGCCCTGGGCCGCGATGTGTTTTCGCGCATCCTCTACGGCGGGCGCGTGTCCCTATGGGTCGGATTCGTGGCCGTGGGCCTCGCCACCTCCATCGGCCTGGTCCTGGGACTCGTCGCGGGCTACTTCGGCCGCGTGGTGGACGAAATCATCATGCGCGGCGTGGATGTCATGCTCTGCTTCCCGTCCTTCTTTCTCATCCTGGCGGTCATCGCCTTCCTGGAGCCGAGCCTGACCAACATCATGATCGTCATCGGGCTGACCGGCTGGATGGGCGTGGCGCGACTGGTGCGGGCCGAGACCCTGTCCATCCGCGAGCGGGACTACGTCCTGGCCGCCCGGGCCGCCGGAGCCGGACCAACGCGGATCATCTTCCGCCACATCATGCCCAACGCCCTGGCGCCCGTACTCGTGTCCGCCACCCTGGGCGTGGCCGGAGCCATCCTGACGGAATCCTCGCTTTCCTTCCTGGGCCTGGGCGTCCAGCCGCCGGACGCCTCCTGGGGCAACATCCTGATGGAAGGCAAGGAAGTGCTGGGCATCGCGTGGTGGCTTTCCGTTTTCCCGGGCCTGGCCATCCTGCTGACCGTCCTCGGCTACAACCTGCTCGGCGAATCCCTGCGCGACCTCCTGGACCCGCGTCTCAAGCAATGATCCGCATCCGCCCCGCCACGCACGCCGACGAAGGACTCGTCGAAGAGATCATCCGCGCCTCCATGCTGGCGAGCTACGCCCATTTTCTGCCGGCCCCCCTCTTTCAAACGATCCTCGACCAGGACCGGCCGGGCCGGGTGGCTCGGGACGACGCCCCGCGCTTCAGCGTGGCCGAGGCGGACGGCGTGGCTGCGGGGATCATGCTCCTCAAGGACAACTACGTGGACCACCTGTGGGTAAGGCCTGAATTCATGGGGATGGGCATCGGCTCCGTCCTGCTCGAACATGCGGAGGAACGCGCGGGCCATGCCGGATTCGACCGATTGATCCTGGATTGCTTCGAAAAGAATGAAAAAGCCCTGGCGTTCTACCGAACCAGAGGTTTCACAGTGGAGCGGATCAGCGATGCCTCCGAGTACCTGCCCGGCGAAAACGCCTGCCGACTGTCCAAGCCCCTCGTTTCGGCCTAACCGCCACAGCCATCGCCGACCGGGCGTAGGTTCCCCTTTTCCGCCGCGCTGCTCTGGTGTATAACGGCACTCGTTATCCTGTTTGCCCGGACAAGCCCGCTCGCCCGGCAACCTTGCTGCATTGCGTACTGACTACGAACCAACCGACCGCCCCTTTCCTCCTGTGAAGCGGCCATGACAAACGCGGAAAGGGATGGAGGTCGGGGGAAGAGCGCACCTTTTCCGCCACTTCCCCGGCCGCCGGAGGCATCACATGCTCGAACTGCTGCGCATCCGAAATCTGGCGCTCATTGAGGACGCCGAACTGGAGTTCTCGCCCGGCCTGAACACCCTGACCGGCGAAACCGGCGCAGGCAAATCCTTCATCCTGCGGGCCGTGGACTTCCTCATGGGCGAACGCATGGACAAGAAGCTTGTCCGCCCCGGCGCGAACAAGGCCACGGTCGAGGCGCTCTTCGTCCTGCCCGACGGCGAAACCGTGATCCGACGCGAGCTCTCCGCCGAGACCGGACGCAGCAGGGTGTACGTCAACGACGTCCTGTCCTCCCAGCCAACCATCCGCGACATGGGCGCGCGGCTGGTCATCCACACCTCGCAGCACGGCCAGCAGAAGCTCCTCTCCCCGGCCTTCCAATCCGAAATTCTCGACTCGTTCCTGCCGGACCAGTCCCTCCCGGCCGAGAAAAACGACCGCCTCGCCGCGCTCAACGACGTGCTCGAACGCAAGAAACGGCTCTCCGAGAAATTCAAGGATTTGCAAAAACAGCGGGACTTCCTGGAATACCAAAGGAAGGAGATCGACAACGTTGACCCGCAGCCGGATGAGGAAAACGAGCTTGAAGCGCGCAAGAAAATCCTCAAGGACCGCGAGCAGGCGGGCGAATGCCTGCAAAACGCCCTGAACGTCCTGCACGGCGAGATCGGGCTGCTCGACGCCATGACCCTGCTCAACCGCGAGATGGAGATCATCGCCCGGCTCTTCCCCGGTTTCGACGAGGACCGCGAAGCCATCGAGGAACTCCGGATGCGGCTGCACGACCTGGACTCCCGGCTACGGCGCGGCCCCAAGGATTTCGACGATGACGACCCCATGTCCCTGGACGACATCGAGGCCCGCCTTTTCGAGTTGGCCAAGCTCAAGCGGAAACTCAGGCGCGGCCTGGATGAGATCGTTGACATGAAGACTGAAATCGACGATAGCCTCTCCTTCCTGGACGCCTGCGCCCTGGACATGAAGAACCTGGGCCGCGAGGAAAGCGAGGCCGCCGCCGCGCTCAAGGAGACCCTGGCCAAACTCAACCGCGCCCGAAAGAAGGCCGCCGGAGAGCTGGCCATCCGCATCGTGGACGAGCTGACCGACCTCGGTTTCTCCGAGCACGTCAAGGTCCACTTCGATTTCGACGCCCGCGAGCTCTACCCCGGCTGCGACGACATGCGCGGACGCCTCATGTGGGTGCCCAACCCCGGCCAGCCCGCCCAGCCCCTGGACAAGATAGCCTCGGGCGGCGAGCTCTCCCGGTTCCTGCTGGCGCTCGTGACCATGCGCGGCCAAGACGGCAGGGAAGCGGACGCCGCCCCTTCGCTCATCTTCGACGAAGTGGACGCGGGCATCGGCGGGCTCACGCTCAACTCGGTGGGCAACAAGCTGCGGGCACTGGCCGACCGCCAGCAGATGCTGCTCATCACCCACTGGCCGCAGCTCGCCCGTATGGCCGACCGGCACTTCCTTATCAAGAAGGAAGTCGTCGACAACGCCACCTACACCCGTTGCGAACGGCTTGAGGGCGGCGAAATCAAATGCGAGCTGGCCCGCATGGCCGGCGGCGGCGAGCAGGGCGCGGCCCTGGCAGAAAAACTGTGCAGGTAGAGGGGGTCCCGTACCCCCCATCCCCTCTTCCTCCTGAAACTTTTTAGTACGCGCAACGCGCGGGGTATGTTGTGAACCTGTTTATCTCCCTGTATATCAAGCTCTTTTTTCTCCTGACTCCATTTTTCGTGCTCTCCGTGTTTCTGTCCATGACCGAAGGCATGGAAAAAAAGGAGCAGCGCAAGCTGGCCGTGCGGACAATCTCGGCGGTACTGGTCATCGCGCTGACCCTCTATTTCGCGGGCAACCCGATCTTCTCCACCCTGGGCATCACCCTGGACGGCTTCCGGGTGGGAGCCGGGGCGCTGCTGTTCCTGTCCGCCGTGTCCCTGGTCTCCGGCAAACGCCAGCGGCCCGAGACGGACGACGACTCGGACGTGGCCGTCGTACCGCTGGCCATTCCCATCACCGTGGGACCGGCCTCCATCGGTACCCTGCTCATTCTCGGCGCGGAACTGTCCACCACCCAGCATAAGCTCATCGGCGCGGCGGCCCTGATCTGCGCCTGCCTGTCCGTGGGCCTGCTCCTGATAACCGCCTCCACGGCCATGCGCGTCATCGGCAAAATGGGAATCAACGTGCTGACCAAGATCACCGGGCTGGTTCTCTCGGCCATGGCCGCCCAGATCATCTTCGCGGGCGTGCGCAACTTCCTGTCCTGATTTCTTCCGGCAACGGGGCCGCCTGAACACGCTCGGTGTCGGCCCCCTCTTTACACAAGACCGGATCTGCCCTAGGAATTGGTTGCCATGACAACCAATTCAGCATTCACATTCGAACACGGCTATGACATCCGCTCCTACGAACCGCGCCCGGACGGCCGCGTGTCCGTCACCGCCATCTGCGACCAGCTCCAGGACATCGCTTCGCGCCATGCCGACAAACTCGGCTTCGGCTACCACGACCTGGAGCAGAGCGGACATTTCTGGATTCTCGCCCGCCTCCACCTCATGATGGACAGACTCCCGGGGTTTGGAGAACGGACCTCGATCCTGACCTGGCCTTCGGGCAAAGAACGGCTGGTGGCCCTGCGCGACTTCGTGATCTCCGACGGGAACGGGCAAATGGGGACGGCCACCACATCCTGGGTTACGCTGAACACCCGAACCCACCGAGCTGATCCGCCCGACGCCGTTCTCCCTGAACGGAGCATTCCCGAGCGCGAACATGCCCTGGTCTTCCCGACCAAGGCCGTGACGCGGCTCAAAGACGGCGAACACACCGCGCAACTGACGGCCCGACGCTCGGACATGGACATCAACGGTCATGTCAACAACGTGAAGTATCTGGAATACTGCTTTGAATCCGTGCCCAAGGACTGGGTCAGGGAGAACCGCTGCCACGGGGTGGACATCCAGTTCCGCAGCGAATCCTTTCCCGGCGACGAATATATCTCGGCCTGTACCATGGACGCCCCCGACCAGGGCATGGACACCTTCCTGCACACCCTGACCAGAATTTCCGACAACAAGGAAATCGTGCGTATGCGCTCCTGGTGGAAACGTCCATGAGCGCGTCCGTCTCGTTGCGCTTCGACACGGACGGCGTGGACTGGGAACGGGCGGCGGCAATTTTCGAAGAAGCCCCCCTGGGCGTCCGCGAACCCGACGTTCTTCGCCGAACCTTCGAGAACAGCGACCTGGTCTGCTTCGCCCGGGACGGGGAAACGCTGGTGGGCATGGGACGCGCCTTGAGCGACGGCACGGTGCAATCGGTCATCTACGACCTGTGCATGACCCCGGAACACCAGGGCAAGGGGCTTGGAACGCGAATGATGGAAGCCATGCTCGAACGGCTGCGCACGCCCAACGTGGTCCTTTGGTCCGTGCCGGGCAAGGAACCGTTCTACGCCCGCCTCGGATTCAAGCCCATGCGCACCGCCATGGCCCGTTTCGAAAACCCCGAGCGGTCCGCATCGCAGGGGTACATCATTCTTTGATCCGCTCGGCCATGATACCGGCCAGCAGAGCGGTCAGGTCCGAATCATAGCGTCTGCCGTCCTCAGCCAGCATCCGCACTGCCTCCGACATGTCGCGGGCCGAACGGTGCGGCCTGTCGCCTATGATGGCCGAGAACGAGTCCGCAATGGCGCAGAGCCTGCCTTCGGCGGAAATGTCCTTGTCGAACCGGCGGGCGGGATAGCCCGAGCCGTCCAGCCGCTCATGGTGCTGCTCAACGCAATCCAGAATGACCTGATCGCGGACCTTTAGCCGCCTGAGCATGTTCAACCCCGCCTCGATATGCCGCTCAAGGGACTCGCGGTCACGCCGAACCAGATACTGTTCCTTGTCACGGATGAATTTCGGAACCATGACCATGCCGAGGTCGTGCAGCAGCAGACCGAGGCTCAGACTGACGAGCCCGGCCTTTTCCACCTGGCCGCCGGTCTGACGAAGATGCAGGGCCAGGCCGATGAACATGGTGTTCACCGAATGGACGGACAGGTCGTATTCCCGCTCCAGGGTATGGGTCAGAAAATCCACCCGGCTCGGATCGATCCAGATGTATTCGGCCAGGATGCTCACGTCCGTGCGCAAGTCTTCGTAAGTGTCCTCCGTGGGCCGGTTCAGGAACTCGTCCATGCGGTTGCGGAAGGCGATGAAGAATATCTCGGCCACCTCCAAAGGCAAAAAGCCCTCTTCCACAAGCAACAGGCCGAGTTCCCGGCTCAGGTGCTCGGCATAGACGCGATAGTCGTCCCGCAGGAGGTAGAGGCGTCCTTCCTCGGCGAAACGCGCCACCTCGTCCTGTCCCTCCCGGGAGAGCCGTTCCCCGGCCCGAAGGTAAGGCCCGGTGCGGGCCACATCCGGATCATAGAAGTAAAGGTCCACCGGCGGCCTGAACTTGGGAAAACTCGCCAGAATATTCGGGCTGATCTGAAGATAAGTCTCGGACAGGGAGGCTGAGTCGGTGTTGTCTGCCATTCGTTCACCTTGGTTTGTTCCGCCATGAACCAGACCCATACCCGGATTTTCCCTTGTTTTGAAGAGCAGGAGAATACAGCGGCCCCGAAAATGCGTTTGAAACGGATAAGCCAAAAAAAAGGCGGTCCCCGAACATCGGGGACCGCCTGGTCTAAAGCCGTTTGGGAAAAGACTAGTGGCCCTTGCCCTTGCCGTTGCCGCCGGCATTGGAATTGCCCTTGCCCTTGCCCTTGCCGTTGCCGCCTGCGTTGGAGTTGCCCGAATTGCCGCGGCCCGAGGAATCCTTGCCCTTGGAGGAGTTGGAGTTCACGGCTCCGGACTTGGCCTTGTCCGAAGCGCGGCTCAGCCCCACGGCCTTGGAGCCCTTGCCCCCGCTCACGCCGGGGGTGCGGGACACGCCGGACTTGATATTGCGGCCGGTGGCGTTGCCGGGCTGGGCGGCCTTGGCGACCATGGACCGGCCATGCTCGCGATTGTTGGCCCGGGCCTGGGTCTTGTTCTGCTGCTTCATGTGCCCGAGACCGAGAGTGCTCGGATGCACACCCAGTTCCTGGGCGATCACACCCCAGCCCATGTCCTGGGCCCGCATGGACGCGATGGATTCAACAGACACGGACGCCGCTTCGGAGATGGCCTGCTCGGCGTTCTCCTGGGCCTTCTGGAGGCCGGCCATGGCCGCGTCAAGTGCGGCCTGAGCCTGGGCCTCGGCTTCCGCATCCTCGGCCTGGCGGGCCGCTTCAACGGCGGCTGCGGCCGTATCCACGGCGGCCTGCGCCTCGGTCACGCCCTGCTCTGCTTCGGCAACGTTCCGGGCCGAGACTTCGGCCACGGCTGCGGCAAGGGCTTCAGCCTTGGCGGCCTGGGCCGGATTGGCAAAGGACGGGGCCTCGGCCTCATCGTCGCCCGTATCGCCGGTATCGCCGGTATCACCTGTATCGCCGGTGTCAGCGGTATCGCCGGTGTCGCCGGTCACCTGGGAACCGGCGTCCGAAGCCGAATCATCCGTCTGCGCCATGACGCGGGGAGCCCCAACCGCAAGGGCGAGGACCAAAATAAGGAGCAACAAACCGAATTTATTCTTCATCATGGACATATGCTTATTCTCCAATTGCTTATCGAACCTCGGTAATGAAGTTCACCGCCTGGTCCAGGGCGAACACGCTACCGCCCACTTCGACCTTTTCAGCCGTTCCGAACCAGCTCAACGGAAGCCTTGCCCGGCCTATGTCCGGGTTGCTGTTGAGCATGTAGTCGCGCAGGGCTGCGGCGCGGGCCTTCGCCAGAGAGGCATTGCCCTTCACGTAGGCGACTATGTGCACCGCCAAGTCCCTGTTGGCCTTCATCATCGCGCCGAGCACCGCCAGCGAAGCCCTGCCGTCGGCATCCGGGACGCTGGTTCCGGGCTTGAACGTCATGCTTTTCAACGTGACGTTCCGCTGCCCGATTATGTGATTGCGGTAGGAGAAGTCCCCTTGCAGATTGAGTTGTTCCGTGGCCGTCATGGCCATGCTCCCGTCGGGATAATACTCAAGGAACTGCTTCCATGCCGCAATCTCGCCGCTCTTCCTGTCAAGTTCCCCAAGGACCCGCGCCCTGTTGTACAGCGCTTCCGGATTGTACGGGTCCAATCCGAGGACCACGTCGTATTCCTTGAGGGCCTGCGCCCACTGTCCCCGGTCCACGAAGCCGTGCCCCAGGTAGAGGTGGGCGGAAATATGATTCGGGTCGAGGCTCACTGCCTTTTCGTAGGCGGCCCTTTCCCGGTCGAAATCCATCAAGGCCCAGTAGGCCACCCCGGTCCAGAAGACATAATCCGCGTTGCCCGGGGCGAGTTCAGCGGCCTTCTCCAGATAGGAAAGACCTTTCTCGGGCTCGTTCAAAGCCAGGTAGTAACGGCCCGTGTAATAGGCCGAATCGGCGTCATCGGGGTTCTCCTTGAACCGCTCGCCCATGACCCTGATTCCTTCCTTGTACTTTTCCTGCTGCAAATAATACGGCCCCACCACCTTGGCGCATCCGGCGGCGGCCAGAACGGATGCGACAAGCAGCATCGCGATAAACTTCTTCACTCAAAGGCTCCCATGGGTTTCCGGGTCTCTCGACCCCTCAAATGGATATACAGTCGATATGACCGCGAGGTCACATACAAATCGAGAAATATTAATCGGAACCGGCTCCCCCGGTCAGGCTGCGGCCGGTGATGCCAAGCCGGGCGTAGAGATCGCCCAGGGAGCCACGGTCGGACAGGACGATGACGGCGTGAGACGCGACGTGCTTGTCCTTGATGCCCCGCTCCCGGGCGAGAAGCACGAGGCGGATGAGGTAATTCCACTCCGGGGTCAGGGAATCCGAGGCGAATCCGGCCTCAAGCATGGTCCGGGTCAGGTCGTAATCGAACCGGACCTGACCGAGCAGGGAGACCATCTCGGCCCCGACCAGGAAGGGGATGCGACGCTGCACGGAGACGCCCCCGAACTCGGCGGCGTAGGCCTCGACATCCTCGCGCGGCACCCCCTTGCTCACTCCTTCGGCCAGGGCCTCCAGAGCGTGGATGTCCACCTTTTCCCTTGGCTCGGGCAGGAGATTGCGAACAAAGACATAGTCCTCGACCTTCTCCTGAAGCGCATGGGCGATAACCTGGGGCCGGACGTGTTTGGACAGGCCCTCTTCCAGCTTGTCCTCGAAAGGAGCCAGGGGAAGCTCCAGGCCGCAGGCCTCGACGAGCGGCAGGAGCAGGTCGGCCCCGTGAGCCCCGTCGATCTCGCCGGAGTCCACGGCGGCGTGAACGCGATCGACCGTTTCGGAATGAACGCCGCATTGGAGCGCGCGTTCCGACACGAAGGCGAGTTCATCCCCGGCCCCCGCCGGGCGTGCTGGGAAGGCCAGGCACAGCGCCAGCAGGAGAGCCAGGGTACGGAGGCTATAACGCTTGTTCATTTGTTCCGTTCACAAAGACTATCGAATTTCTGTGGCCGAACCCGTCGTCGCTGGTCATGGGGGCGTTGGGATCGGGCACAAACTGGGTTCCGTTCACCAGGAAGAGATATTCGTGATCGCCCGGCGGAAGCTGGGCTTCGAGTATCCAGGCTTTGGCTTTCGGACTGTACCACATTACCGAACGCTCCGCCCGCCAGTGGTTGAAGGACCCGACGACCGAGACGTTGCGGGCGTGCATCCCCGCATCGTGCAGCACGAAACGGACGGAGGCAAGCTCGGGCGCGCCCTTTTCCACGGGTTCGCGGACGGCCACGAACCCGAGCGCCAGCAGGGCGACGGCCAGGGTCATGGCCGGAATGGCCGTGACGGGCCGAACGGTCACCACCCAGGGCCGCAGGAACCACATCCGCAGCCGTATCCACAGGGACGGCCGCTTGGGATGCAGCCGGCCCATGATCCGGCAGGTCAGGTCAGCCGGAGGGTCGACCTCGGGCCCGTTCTGCACGGCGTTGATGATAACGTCTTCCATATGGGTTTTATTGCGTTTTTCAGTCATTGGTTCCCCCGTCGAATTGCTGCCGGACCATGTCCAGCCCTCTGCTCAGGCGCATTTTCGCCGCGCTGATTCCGATCCCCAGCGTCTCCGCGATCTCCTGCATGGAGAAATCGTGTCGATACCTGAGAATCAACGCCTCGCGATATTTCGAATCGAGATCCATCACGGCCGCGAAAGCCTTGGCCCCGTCGATCCGGTCGTTAACGGCCTTGGGCTCGTCCAGCCTGTCCTGTTCGCGAACAAGAACCGCCGCGTCCTCGACGAACACATGCCTGTCCCGGCCCTCCCGTCGGCCCCAATCCCGGGCCACGTTCAACGCCAGCGTGTACAGCCATGGGAAAAACCGTCTGCGCTGGTTGAACGAGGCCAACCTTTCATAGGCCCTGACAAAAGCGTCCTGGGCGAGATCGGCGGCAATGTCCTCGTCGCCTGTCATGCGAAGCATAAGGTTATACACGGGCCGCTGATACTCTCGTACCAGCACGCCATACGCCTGGACGTCGCCCAGCAGTATTTTTCGTATTATTTCCGCTTCGCGTTTGTCTTTCATTTCCTTTCCGGCGAGTCCCCCGAGGAGGCCGCAACTCATCTGCACCTACCTATACGCTCCCACAGCGGTTTAGGTCACACCCTCTTGCCCGGAGTTTTGTACTAGGCTAAAACTCTACACGAAGACCAAAGGAGAAAACAACCGTGCACTTACATGAGACTCCGGTGCTTGAAGCAATCCGGGAACGCCGCTCCATCCGCCGGTTCACGAACGAACCCGTGACCCGGGAGGAACTCGCCGCCATCCTGGAAGCGGGCCGATGGGCCCCCAGCGGCCTGAACAACCAGCCCTGGCGGTTCCTGGTGATCGCCCGCGATGATCCGCGCCGCGAGAAGCTGGCCGGATGCACCAAGTACGCGCGCATCGTCCGCGCCTCGGCCGCCTGTGTATGCGTATTCCTCGAAAAGGCGTCCATGTACAGCGAGATGAAGGACCACCAGGGAGCTGGCGCATGTATCCAGAACATGCTTCTCGCCGCTCACGCCCTGGGACTCGGCGCGGTCTGGCTCGGCCAGATCGTCAACGACCAGCCCGCGGCCCTGTCGGCCCTGGGACTTTCCGAATCCGAATTCGAACTCCAGGCAGTTATCGCCCTGGGACACCCGGACCAAAAGGGCGATTCCACCCGCAAACCTCTCTCCGAACTGATGTTGGAGGATTATTAATGAATATAACCACCATCCCCCTGGGGCCCCTGCAGACCAACTGCTACATTCTGGCCAACGGCAAGGAAGCCCTGGTCGTGGACCCCGGCGGCGACCCCGCGCCCGTGCTTGAATACCTTGAGAACGAAGGGCTGACCCTGACCGTCATCCTGAACACCCATCTGCATTTCGACCATACCGCCGGCAACAAGGCGCTCTCCGACGCCACGGGCGCGCCCATCATGGCCAACGACGCGGACGGCTACCTCATGGACACCTGGCTGGGCAAAGGCGGAGACATGGGCCTGCCGCCCATCGCCCCCTACAAATGGCAAAACCTCGAACAGGGCGAAACCGCCTTTGCCGGGGCGGCCTGCCGCGTCCTCCATACGCCGGGCCATTCACCGGGCAGCCTGACCTTCCATTTCCCGGACGCCGGGACCGCCTTCGTGGGCGACCTGATCTTCTACCGCTCCATCGGGCGCACCGACTTTCCGGGCGGCGACATCGAGGCGCTCAAGCGGTCTGTCAACGAACACATATTCACCATGCCGCCCGAAACCCGGCTGCTTTCCGGCCACGGCCCGGAAACTTCGGTCGGAGACGAGCGCAACCACAATCCGTTTTTCGGGGGATTCTGACAATGAGCGAACCCGTTAGCATCGACATTCGCGACAAGTGTTGAGGGGTGGGACTGGAGGTAGGTTGGTACCTCCGTTTCGCCCGCGCCGACAGGATTGAAGCCCTGGTCTCCCTCAAGGGAGTCGCCCAGGTGCGCCACGAGGAGCACGTGTTCCCGGACTGGACCTTCGAGATCGAAGAATTCGAGGACCACGCCAGGGCGGTCATGACCAGGAAGAAACCAGTATACGACAAGGAGCCGTAAATGAGCCGCGCCGCCGTCTTCGCCTGCTCCCACCGCCGGGGGGGAAACTCCGACAGGGCCGCCGAGCTCCTGGCCGAAGGCGTACGCCGGGCCGGGGGCGAGGCCGACGTCTTCTACGTGCGCAACTACGAAGTCCTGGCCTGCCTGGCCTGCGGATACTGTGACGTCGCCGAGCGGCAGGGCATCACGCGGTGCGTCCTGGGCCCCAAGGATCAGGCCTGGGATCTGTTCGAGCACTGCCTGACCGCCAGGACCATCCTCTTCGCCTCGCCCATCTACTTCTATCATCTGCCGTCCCGGCTCAAGACGTGGATAGACCGGGGCCAGCAGTTCTGGCGGGCGAGGCTGGACAACGAGCCGTGGATCGCGGGCCTGCCCCGGCGCACGGCCCACGCGGTCCTTGTCGCCGGTCAGCCATCAGGGGAAAAGCTCTTCGACGGAGCTCGGCTGACGCTCAAATACTTCGTCCAGAATTTCAATATGGACCTGGCCGCCCCCCTGACCTTCCGGGGACTGGACACCCGCGAAGATCTCCACGCCGAGTCCGACTCCGCCCGACGGATCGCGGAGCTGGGCGAAAGGGCCTGGACCACGGCCTTAGAAGAGGCCTGACGGCATCCATGCGCCGATCCATCCCGGCCCTCTTCCGGAAACTCGGCCTCGGGGCCGGGCGCTGCGCGGTCTGCGGCGCCGTCATGACGGACGGCTCGCAAGTCCTGTGCGACGCCTGCGCCGAGGGACTGCCCTTGCGCACCGGCGGTCTGTGCCCGACATGCGGCGCCATGTCCGGCCACGAAACCGATCCGCCCTCCCAATGTCCGGATTGCCGCCTGGAACCGCCGCCCTGGGACGAACTCTATTTCCACGGCCCCTACGCGGGAAGAATGCGCGAACTCATCATCGGGTACAAGTTCGGGAACAGATACGACCGCAACCGGCTCCTGGCCACGCTTGGAATCGAGGCCTTCGAAGCGCGCCCGGGGCGCACTCCCGACGCCGTGGTTCCGGTCCCCCTGCACGGCAGGCGGCTCGTCTGGCGCGGATTCAACCAAAGCGCGGAAATCGGCAGGGGACTGGCTCGGCGGCTCAAGCTGCCTCTGCTCCTCCACGGCCTTGAGCGCACCCGGAACACGCCGCCCCAGACCAGCTTCGGATTCAAGGAACGGCAAATCAACATCAAGGGGGCCTTTGCCGCGAACCCGGCCCGGATCGAAGGCAGGCGGGTGCTTCTGGTGGACGATGTCTACACCACCGGATCGACCCTGCGCGAATGCGCCCGGACCTTGCGGCGCGCGGGCTGCGCGGCGGTGGACGTCCTGGTCCTGGCCCGAACCCGACGAGACCTCTAACCCATAAATAATGTTGATGTTGCCCGGCTCACGGTGATAGCATAAAAAAATTGCGAAAAAACGCTACGCAAGGCTTGACTTCCTCCGCGTATTGCGGCTAGTTTGCCTCCTCTTACGAATTGGAGGTTTTTATTATGTTCGCTATCATCGAGACCGGCGGAAAACAGTACCGCGTTGAGGAAGGTCTTGAACTCAATGTAGATTTGCTGAAGGCTGATGCCGGCGACGCGCTGAGCATCGATTCCGTTCTCCTGGTTGACAAGGACGGCGACACCAAGATCGGCGCTCCTTATGTAGAGGGGGCGAAGGTCGAGTGCGAAGTTCTGGGCCATCTCCGCGGCGAAAAAGTCGTGGTCTTCCATAAGCTGTCCAAGAAAGACGCTCGCAAGACCCAGGGTCATCGCCAGGATTACACCAAACTGAAAGTCAATTCCATCAAGGCCTAAGGCCTGGAAGGGAGGATAACATGGCTCATAAGAAAGCTGGTGGTAGCTCCAGAAACGGTCGCGACAGTGCCGGACAACGGCGCGGCGTGAAGCGTTTCGGCGGACAGGAAGTGCTCGCCGGAAACATCCTCGTGCGTCAGCTCGGAACCAAATTTCATCCCGGCGAAGGTGTCGGCATGGGCAAGGACTACACCCTGTTCGCCCTGGTCGACGGCGTTGTCAAATTTGAAAAGTTCACTCGCAAGAAGATCGTCAAGACTCGCGTGAGTGTTACGCCTTCCGAGGCATAGTTCCCGATTGCGCGTGTTTTTTTGCCGGGCAGGGAGCTCAATTGCTCCCTGCCCGTTTTTTGCGTTGAAGTGAAGCGTGCCCATTCGGGAGCGGCAAGAGGAAAGACATGAAATTCGTAGACGAAGCGACCATCAAAGTGGCGTCCGGCAAGGGCGGCAACGGTTGCGCCAGCCTGCGGCGCGAAGCCAACCTGCCCAAGGGCGGGCCTGACGGCGGCGACGGCGGCAAGGGCGGCGACGTGATCTTTCGCGGCTCCGGCAGGCTGATCTCCCTCTACGATTTCCGTCTGAAACGCCACTATGCCGCAAGAAACGGCCAGCCCGGCATGGGCCGCGACCGCTACGGCAAGGCCGCCGAAGACCTGATCGTGGAACTGCCCGTGGGCACCCTCGTCTTCGAGATCATCGAGGAAGAGGACGGCACCACCCGCGAAGAACTCATCGCCGACCTGGTCGAGGACGGCACCGAGATCGTCATCTGCGAAGGCGGACGAGGCGGACGCGGCAACCTTCACTTCAAATCCTCGGTCAACCGCACCCCGCGATACGCCGAACCCGGCTTTCCGGGCGAGGAAAAGCAGATACGCCTGGAGCTGAAGATCCTGGCGGATGTGGGACTGCTCGGCCTGCCCTCGGCAGGCAAGTCCACCTTCATCTCCAAGGTGTCAGCGGCCCGGCCCAAGATCGCGGCCTACCCGTTCACCACGCTTGTGCCCAACCTCGGCGTCATCGAAGACGACGACTTCACGCGCATGGTTATCGCCGACATCCCCGGCCTCATCGAAGGGGCCAGCGAGGGACGCGGCCTGGGCATCACCTTCCTCAAGCATGTGGAGCGCACCCGCTTCCTGGTACACATCCTGGCCGCCGAGGACGTCAATCGCGACGATCCGACAGGCGGCTACGCCATGCTCAACCAGGAGCTGTCCCAGTACAACGCCGAGATGGGTAGCAAGCCGCAGATCAAGGTCATCAACAAGATCGACACCCTGTCCGAGGAAGATCTGGCCGACATGAAGGCCAAGGTCGAGGCCTCGGGCGAGCGCGTCTTCTTCATCTCCGCCCTGACCGGCGAAGGCGTCGACGAGCTGATGGCCGAAATGTGGCGGCAACTCGCGCTGCTCGAAAAGGAATAACCCTCCACTTCCCCACGGCAGGACACCCTGTCCTCACCGCGCCTTTTGGGGCCTTCCCCACGACACCCAGCCCCGCACATGACGGGGCTTCCATTTATGAGCCGAAACAACGCGTTGTCCCGCCGTCCCGGCAAGTCCTTCCTTGCAGGCCGCAACCAGTTGGAGTACCGTGCGCCCCATGACAAAATCGCGCATCACCAGAGATAATCTCCTTGACGACGTCCGCCGTGTGGTAATCAAGGTCGGCTCCGCCGTCATCACCACCGGCGACGGCCTGAACAACGCCGCAATCAATCGGCTCGCGGACCAGATTTCCATCTTGTCCGACAAGGGCCTTGATGTGGTTCTGGTCTCATCGGGCGCGGTGGCGGCAGGCAAGCAGCGCATCCTGGAGCGAACCCGCAGGCAACGACACAACGGCAAGGACATGGCCTCCCGTCAGGCCGCTTCCTCCGTGGGCCAGGGACGCCTCATGCACGACTACGACGAGGCGTTCGCCCGTCACGGCAAGGTCACCGCTCAGGTCCTGCTTACCCGTAGCGGGCTCAAGCTCCGCGAACGGTTCCTCAATGCCCGCAACACCATGGAGCGACTTCTGGAATGGGGCGTCATCCCCATCGTCAACGAAAACGACACGGTTTCCACCCGCGAGCTGGAATTCGGCGACAACGACACCCTCGGCGCCATGTGCCTCGGGCTGATCTGCGCGGACATCTTCATCAACCTGACCTCGGCCGACGGCGTCTTCGACAAGAATCCAGACGGCAACCCGGACGCCAAGCCCATCCCGCTCATCGAGGACATCGCGTCCATGGATCTTGAAGCCATGTGCGACGGCAAGACCAACGTGGGCACGGGCGGCATGTATTCCAAACTGCGCGCGGCCCGTCGGGCGGCCCAGTTGGGCGTGCCCACCCTGATCGTTTCGGGCAAGGGCCAGTTCGACATCCTAGCCGTGTTGAACGGCGGCGCGGGCGGAACCCTCGTCCTGCCCGACGACCGGGTGGTCTCCAACAAGAAATTCTGGCTGGCCTACCACGACAACCCGTGCGGATCCATTCTGGTGGACGAAGGCGCGGCCAACGCGCTGATGACCAAAGGGACCTCGCTCCTGCCCATCGGCATCACCGAGGTGGAAGGCTGCTTCGACCGGGGAGCCCTCATTTTCATCAAGACCGCGGACGGGAACGAGCTTGGAGTCGGCCAGACAAACTACTCAGCGGACGAACTGCGCCGCATCAAAGGCAAACGCACCGACGAACTGGCTGCCATCATCGGCCCCACGGTCTCCGACGAGGCCGTCCACCGCGACAACATGCTCCTTGACGCGGCCATCTGATGCGCAAAATCTACCTCGACCGCAACCTCCAGTTTGTCTTCGGGGTCACGCTCATGGCCGTGCTCGGGGTGTCGTCCATCATCCCGGCGCTGCCGGACATCATGAAGGGCCTCCATCTCGGGCCGGTGCAGATCGGTCTGGTCATTTCCTCGTTCACCCTGCCGGGAGTGCTCTTCTCACCCCTCGTCGGCATCCTGGCCGACCGCATGGGCCGCAAGGTGCTCCTGGTGCCCTCGCTGTTCATCTTCAGCGGCTTCGGCTTCGCCTGTTTCTTCGCCCAGACCATGCAGCAGCTTCTAATCCTGCGATTCTTCCAGGGAGTGGGAGCGGCGCCGCTGGGCGTGCTCTATTCGACCATGATCGGCGACCTGTACCACGGGCCGGAACGCGGCCAGGCCATGGGCTACAACGCCTCGGTGCTGGCCATGGGCACGGCCGGATACCCCGCCCTCGGCGGGTTCCTGGCGCTGCTCGGCTGGAACTATCCCTTCCTGCTCCCCCTGCTGGCCATCCCCCTCGGACTGGCCATCCTCTTTTTCATGAACACCCCGGAGCCGCAGAAAACCGGTAGCCTCAAGGAATATTTCTCCGACGCCTTCCGCCGAATGAAGACTCGCGAGACCATGGCCCTGTTCGCCACAACCCTGCTGACCTTCATCATCCTGTACGGGCCATTGGTCACCTACCTGCCCATCCTGCTCAGCCACAGGTTCTCGGCCTCTCCGGCGACCATCGGCCTGGTCTTCCTGGTCGCCTCGGGCTTCACGGGCATCGCCTCTTTCCAGCTCGGCAAGCTGACCCAGCGTTTCGGGCAGCGATCCCTGCTCATGGCCGCCGCCGTGCTCTACGGTCTGGCCATGGCGCTCACGCCCTACGCCCCGTCCCTGCTCATGACCATCCCGCCGGTCATCTGTTTCGGCCTGGCCCAGGGGCTGAATATCCCCACGGTCATGACCATGCTGACCACCATCGCCCCCATGGAGCAGCGCGGAGCGTTCATGGCCGCCAACGGCCTGCTCCTGCGCCTGGCCCAGACCATAGCTCCGATGATTATGGGCGGTCTCTACGCCCTGTCCGGCATGAGTGCCGTGTACTGGGGCGGATTCGCCTGCGCCGTCGCCATCCTGGTCCTGGCCCGATTGTGCATCACCAACACCATCCCAACCTCTAATCCTTCGGGAAATTCAAACCGATAAGAGAACATGACCTCCTTCAGATCGCGCCTGCAACACCGCCTCAATCCCCTGCACGTCTATTGCAGACTCCGCTCACTGGGCATGGCCCATCGGGCCGCCATCCTGGTTTCAAACTGCTGGGAACGCGCCCTGTACCGCCACATCCTTTCCTGATCCCCCCTGGTGCCAATGCTTCGGCAGGTGCCGATTTCTTGCCCGCCGCCGCAGGCCATGCCATTATGCTCAAAACAGCATAAGAGGGATAAAAAAACATGCTGATATACTTAGGCTTCGACGACACCGACGATCACGATTCGCCCATTGGCACCGGACGGCTGGTACGGGAATTCGCCAAACTTCTGCCAGAGGGGTACGCTCTGCGGGGCATTGTCCGCCATCAGCTCCCCCGGCTGCGCGACATCCCCTTCACCTCCAACAACAGCTCGGCCTGCGCTCTGATCGACATGAGCGCGGACCTGTCCACGGACCCCCTGCTGGAGCTGGCCGCAAGCCATCTCACCACGCATTGCGCACCAGGCAGCGACCCGGGCCTGTGCATGGCGCGGGAGGATGCCGTCACGCCGGGCATGGTGGAATTCGGCAAACAGGCCACCGCCGCCAAACTGACCCAGGGCGAAGCCATTGACCTGGCACTCCCCATAGAACTGCTCGGCCTGGGCGGGACCAATGACGGGATCATCGGCGCATTGGCCGCTGTGGGGCTGACCCGTTTCGGCTGGTGCGGCCGGTTCATTGAATACGGAAAACTGCGGGATCTGCCCGACGCCATGACCGTTGGGGACCTCTTCGCGGCGGGCATCGACGTGGTCTCCGTGGACCGCGACCCGTTGGTGCCCCGGCCCGGCGACGCCGTTGAAAACGCCGCCTGGATACGGCCCTCCCTGTGGGGAGGAAAGCCCGTGTTGCAGGTTCGCGCCGCCGGATTCGGCGTATGGGAACCGGCCCATGGGAAACGCCCCAAGGCCGGGCACGGCCAGGGAGCGCGCAAAAGAGCGGCTACGGCTCCCGGTATCGCCTGATAAAGGCGTCCAGCTTGTCGCGCTGCCTCTCCATGTGCAGTATCCACGCCTCCAGAACCTCCAACCCCTCCGCCGTCACCGAATAGACCCGCTTGGCCGGGCCGTCTCCCTCCGCGTCCCAGGTGGAGGAAACCAGTCCCTCGTCATCCATTTGGCGCAGGTGCCGGTAGATCATGCCCGGAGGCGCGTCCCCCCGCAAAAAACCATAGTCTCCAATGGACTGAATGAGTTGATATCCATAGGAAGGCCCGCTCCTGAGCGCCATGAGCAGGGAGGGTTGCACGTATCGTTGCGGCTTGGAGCCACCCACTTTTTGCGACATGAATGTAAAGTCCTTCTTGACTATATGTGTTTAAAGGATATATGTTCACTATAGACAATTATCCATCAAGGCACAAGCCAAGGAGGCAACAATGAAGATATTCGTTCGTGAACGTTCGAGAGCTGAAGAAGGCACCAGGAGACCCAGATTCCGCGTGGTCGGCGTCCAGGGCGGCGATCTCAAGATTTACGCCAAGCGTGTGCGCAAGTGCGAACTCAACGCACTGGCAGAGCACACCGGAGCAGAGGTCGTCTACCTCCCGCGCGACGGCGAAGGCGCACACAAGAACGCTTAAAACGGCGAGCGACAGCGCGCCCGCACTTTCCCGGGGACTTCCCCCTCATGTTGACGGCTGCTCCCGCACGAAATCTCACCCCGGGAAAACGAGCAGCCGCATTGCCCCTCATCATATCCGTCCGCCCCGGAACACGTTTTCGGGACGCTTTGCAGCGCGGTTCGCCCGGCAAAAAAACAGCGAAAGCCCCGGCCCTTTATGGGCCGGGGCCTGTTCATGCCGTTTGCGTGATACGCATAACTGGCCGGGAAGCCACGGCTGGGGCGGCTGCCGCCTTTTCGCACGCCCGGCCACAGCGGATCGGGGCCGACCCGAAAGGAACGCAGACCGCGAACGGTCCGCCTCCACGGGTTTGCCGCCGTTCCCTTCCAAACAGGGAAACGGCTAATCCTTGTACACGATGGTCCCCACGTGCTCGCCGTCCAGGGCTGCGTGGAGGTGTTCGGGATGCCTAAGGACATCGATGATCTGGAACGACTTGAGGGTCTTGGCGTTCTTGAGGAAGGTCAGGACCGGACGTTCGACGATCAGATCGTCGAGATCGAGTTCAAGCAGTTCGTCCACGTGAATCCTGTCATAAAACTTGAGGGCATCCCTATCCTTGGCCTTCTTTGGGTCGCTCTCGAACATGCCCTTCTCGTCCTTGAGATAGATAAGCGACTTGGCTCCGATGTTCTCGGCCAGAAGGAACGCACCGGAGTCGGTGCGATGGGGCGGTATGGAACCGTGCTCGGCCGGATGCTCGAAAAAGCCGTAAGGCGGGATGCCGGTGGTGATGGGCAGATAGCCGAGCTGGCAGTACATATGCAACTGCTCAAGGTGCGCGCCGTGGCCGATCATGGCTCCGCCGTGCTTGGCGAGCAGCACCGAGAGCATCTCGGCGTTCTGGGCCGACACCTTGTCGCCGAGCTTGGACAGGACGCCGGTGGGCATCCCCAGGTCCACGCCGATGGAGTAGACGTGACGGGCCCTGGTGCCGCCACCGCACATGAGCAAAATCTTGTGTTTTTCCTTGGCTTTGACCAGTTCATCAAGGATGGGAAAGAGAGCCTTGGCCCCCCGGTCCATGATGGACTGGCCGCCGATCTTGATTACGTTGACGTCCGGCTGCATACGGAAATACTCACCGGCCTCAGTGCTCCTAAGCAGCTTGCGGTCCACCAGCGACTCGCCCATGAGCGGTGTATCGATATGCAGCCTGCCCTTCTCGTCCTTTTCCTTTATCAGCTTGCCCATTCGGTTTTCCTCCGAGGTCTGTTTATGGATTTCAAGCCATTGTACCTGCCCGGAGGAAAATGGCAAGCCGCCGGGCATCAAGCCCGACGGAGCATCATGCCTAAATGTTGATCTTGCCCCGGTTGATGATCCAGGTGAGGCACAATCCCACGCCGAACGCCCAGGCCAGGTTGGAGGCCATGGTGATGCCGAGCATGACCATCATGACGAACAGGCCGGAGCGACTCTGGACATCCTGGATGGTCAGGGCCAACTGCGCACCGGCAAAGAAGAGGAGCATTCCGAGTACGCCCATGGGCAGCAGATGCAGGACGTTTATGGACTGGGCCCCCAGGAATACTGCCAGAGCCACGAACAATCCGCCGATGATGATATTGGACCCTGCCGTGCGTGCTCCGAAGGCGTAGTGTGCGGCCAGCCCGCCCGCGCCGTGGCAGAGCGGCATTCCGCCCACCAGGGCCGAAACCACGTTGGCCAGCCCCATGGAGATGCACAGGGCCCTGTCCGTGACCCGGCGGCTCTCGTTGCCGAAATACTCGAAACTGAGATCCCTGTTGGCAATGACCGCGTTACCCATGGTCATGGGTATCTGCGGAGCGACCAAGGCGAGCAGCGCAAAGCTGAAGTCCGGCAGGGCCGGGATGCCGAAGGGCAGGATTTCCGGGAAATGCAGGCCAGGACGGATAACGGCCAGTTCGCGCCACGCCCCGAAAACAGCCCCGAAAACAACTCCGGCCACTACCACCACAAGCCCGGCCGGGAAACGGTTGCTGCGCAGGAGCAACAGCGCGGCCAACCCGAAAACCACCCCCGTCACCACGGACATGGGCACCGGCCCCAGGGACTGGACGGCGAGAAACGGCTCCACCGCGCCGCGCATAACCTGCAAGGGATTCTTGCCCACGATGAGGTGGACGCCCTTGGCGAGGAGCAGGATGCCGGTGGAAAGCTGCACGCCCCGGATGACCGGCTTGGGCACGAGACGGGCCACCTTGTCGACCAGCCCGGTCCCGCCTAGGAAGAGGAGCATGATGGCCAGGAGAATGCCCGAGGCGGTGATGACCTGGGGCGTAAGGGCCATGGCGATGCCGTACGCCGAAATGACTTTCATGGGCTGCACGGCGATGGGCACCCGGTAATAGGCCCCGCCAATGAGGTACATGAGTCCGACGGCCAGAAACAGTCCGGTGGCCGACAGTCCGTTTATCATTATCATGCCGAAGGCCAGCGGCAGCAACGTGCCCAGGTCGCCCATGGACCCGGCCCATTCCATCCTGTCGAAGCGAATTTTCATAAGCCAGTCTCCCGGTTAATTTCCTCGGACTTTAGGAGGATTTAACAGATTCGGCACAATGCACGCAACCGCAATCTGTTGACTTCCCGCCTTCTTTCCATGACAATTCGTCCCAATTCCGGCACGTTTCCGGCAACCAGGAGCCTTTCATGAAACACGAGTCCATCAGCAAACGGGACATGAAGCGATACCAGCTTCAGGCTAAATCCATCATCGAGACCTTGCCGTTCATTACGGAATTTTACGGCAAAACCATCGTCATCAAGTACGGCGGCAACGCCATGATCGACGAGCACCTGAAGCGCGCCTTCGCCCTCAATATCCTTCTTCTCAAATATATCGGCATCAACCCGGTCGTCGTACACGGCGGCGGGCCGCAGATCGGCCAGATGCTCAAGGCCCTGAACATCGAGTCGCATTTTCGCCAGGGCTACCGGGTCACCGATCAGGCCACCATGGACGTCGTCGAGATGGTCCTGGTGGGCAAGGTCAACAAGGAGATCGTCAATCTCATCAACCTGCATGGCGGCCAGGCCGTTGGACTTTCCGGCAAGGACGGACGGCTCATCACCGCCGAGCCCAAGGAACTGGCCATCGAGAAAAAGGACGCCCCGCCCGAGATCATCGATCTGGGCAAGGTGGGCGAGGTCACTTCGGTGAACACCAAGCTCATCGAATCCCTGCTCGGCGAAGGGTTCATCCCGGTCATCGCGCCCGTGGGCGTGGACGACCATGGCGAGACCTACAACATCAACGCCGACTCCGTGGCCGGAGCCGTGGCCACCGCCCTGGGCGCCAAACGGCTCTATCTGCTGACCGACGTGCCCGGCCTGCTCGACGCCAACGGCGAACTGGTCACGTCCCTGACCGCCAAGGAGGCCTTCGAGGCCATCCGCTCCGGCGTGGTCACCGGCGGCATGATCCCCAAGATCAAATGTTGCCTGGAAGCCGTGGCCGGGGTGGAAAAATCGGCCATCATCGACGGCCGCGTGGAAAACTGCATCCTGCTCGAACTGTTCACCAAATCCGGCATCGGCACGGAAATCGTCTACTAAGCCATGCAGCACGGATTCTTCACCATCATCCCGCGTACCGAGTTCGAGGCGCTGCTGCGGGGCTTCCCCGTCCTCGCGGCCGAGACCGTTAACCTAGCCCGCGCGGCAGGACGCGTCCTGGCCGACAACCTGATCGCGCCGCATGACTGGCCCCTGCTCGACCGCTCGTGCATGGACGGTTATGCGGTGAACGCCCGCGACGCATTCGGGGCCGGGGAATCCAACCCGGGCTACCTGGAATGCGTGGCCGCCCTGCCTATCGACAAGTTGCCGGACATCGCCCTCAATCCCGGGGAATGCGCGCGCATCGCCACGGGCGGCGTGCTGCCCGAGGGCACGGACGCCGTGGTCATGGTCGAGCACACCCAGGCCATGCAGGACGGACACGAGGGCGGAACCATCGAGATCAGGAAAAGCGTGGCCCCCTTCGACAACGTCATGCAACGCGGAGAAGACGCCCGCAAGGACGCCGTGGCCCTGCCCGCCGGAACGCCCCTGCGCCCGCAGGAAATCGGCCTTGCCGCAGCCCTGGGTTTTGAAAATCTTTCCCTGCGCAAACGCCCCAGGGTGGGCATCCTGTCCACGGGCGACGAGCTGATTCCCGTCAGCGAAATTCCCGAACCGGGCCAAGTGCGGGACGTGAACACCCACACCGTGGCCGCCCTAGTGGAACAGGCGGGCGGCATCGCCGTTCCCTACGGCATCATCAAGGACGATCTGGAAAGCCTGAGCCGCGCTCTGCAAACGGCCCTGGCCGAGAACGACGCGGTTCTCCTGTCCGGCGGAAGTTCCATCGGCGTGCGCGACCTGACGGTTCAGGCCATCGAGGCCATGGACGATGCCGAGATACTGGCGCACGGAGTGGCCATAAGCCCCGGCAAGCCGACCATTCTCGGCCGCGTGGACGGCAAACCCGTGCTGGGACTGCCCGGACAGGTGACGTCGGCCCTGGTGGTGGTCCACGTCCTGATTCTGCCGCTCATCCGTCACCTTCAGGGCGACCCGAACGCCTTTTCCCAGTCAAAACGCTGCCTGCGCCAGGCGAAGCTCGCCCGCAACGTGGCTTCCAAGCCCGGCCGCGAGGACTATGTGCGCGTCAGGCTGGAGGAACGCGACGGCGAACCGCCCCTGGCCCATCCGGTGCTCGGCAAGTCGGGTCTGCTGCGAACCATTGTCCAGGCCGACGGGCTGGCCACTATCCCGGCCGAGTCCGAAGGGCTGTACGCCGACGAGTTGATTGATGTGTGGATTGTCTAACAGCCTTAGACTGTTGACTTTCGATTAAAATCCGTCTTCCTGGCCGTCCAGCTCGTATATCTTCCAGCCGCCGGTTCCCTTCATAACCACGAAGACCGAGTCCTCTTCCAGGTTCCGGTCGAGCTTGCCCACCTGAACGCGGTAGGTCCCGAAGACCCGGACCTCGGCCACATCCTTGTCCATATAGACCAATTCGAAGCCGAGCCCGGACGGGTCCACTTTGGCCGTGCGCAACTGCTTGAAGGTTCCCCGCTGGCGTTGAATTTCCTTGAAGACCTCGAACTGAAAATCGAACATGTCGCGCACGTGCGGCGCGAACAGAAGATGGTAGTCGTCGTCAAGGGACGTCTGCTTGACGTAAAAATCGCGGAGCAGCTCCTGTATTTCCGAGGGCACCGGATTGGATGTGTCCGCTGGCGGAATCTGAGGCACGAACGTACCATCCGCCGTGGCATCGCTTTCCGGCACGGCCATCAGCGTCAGATACAACTTGACCTCGGACACGGCCAGCTTCATGCGCGCCAGGGGCACGCCTTGGGGAAACACGGAATCCACCACGATCCGGATGGACTTGGCCGGCCTGCCCGGACACCGGATGACCTGCTCGCCTTTTTCGTCGCGCAGCCAAAAGGGAAACTCCCAGCCGTCGGGATAGACGATCCTCCCCGAACGGATGCGCCGAAACTTCTCGAACTCCCCTGCACCCTGGTTGCCGTTGTAGATGCCCAATCCCGTGACCCGCACCGGCATCTCGAAGGAAAACTCCATCCATTGACCCTCGCCCGCGGATACGCTGCCCCCGGCCCATGCCGTGGACGGATCGCCGTCCATGAGGTTTCCGGGCGCATACTTGAACTCAAGGTCCACCTTGAAACTGGACACGGCCACATTCACGTTCAAGGCGAATGCGGGGCCGCAGCAAAAAAGGAATAACAACAGGACGGACGACAGGATGACAAAAGGGAAAGGACGCTGCATGAGCGCACCCATAGCACAACCGTCCGCTCCCAGTCCCGCAGAAAAACGGCTCTTCCCGGGTGGCAGGACGGCCGCTCCCATACAAAGACGGCACGCGGAGGAATTCATAGGCCACAAAAAAGGGAGCCCGTAAGGACTCCCCCGTTTTTTCGGCGAATGCCTGTCCGCTAGTAGCGGTAGTGATCGGGCTTGAAGGGACCTTCGACGTCCACGCCGATGTAGTCCGCCTGCGCCTTGGTGAGCTTTTCCAGCTTGACGCCGAGACGGGCCAGATGGAGACGGGCAACTTCCTCGTCGAGCTTTTTGGGCAGGATCATGACCTTGGGCTCGTAGTCGTTCTTGGCCAGATCGATCTGAGCCAGGGCCTGGTTGGTGAAGGAGTTGGACATGACGAAGCTCGGGTGGCCGGTGGCGCAGCCGAGGTTCACCAGACGGCCTTCGGCCAGGATGATGATGGAGCGGCCGGACTCCAGGGTCCACTTGTCCACCTGCGGCTTGACGACCTTCCTGATGCAGGCCGGATTCTTCTCCAGGTAGATCATCTCAATCTCGGAGTCGAAGTGGCCGATGTTGCAAAGGATCGCCTCGTCCTTCATCTTCTCCATGTGCTCGCCGGTGACGACATGGTAGTTGCCGGTGCAGGTGACGAAGATGTCGCCACGGGAAGCGGCGTCATCCATGGTGGTCACTTCGTACCCTTCCATGGCGGCCTGCAGGGCGCAGATGGGGTCGATCTCGGTGATGAGGACGCGAGCGCCGAAGCCGCGCATGGACTGGGCGCAGCCCTTGCCCACGTCGCCGTAACCGACCACGACCACGACCTTGCCCGCGACCATGACGTCGGTGGCGCGCTTGATGCCGTCAGCCAGGGACTCGCGGCAACCGTAGAGGTTGTCGAACTTGGACTTGGTCACGGAGTCATTGACGTTGATGGCCGGGAAAAGCAGCTCGCCAGCACGCTGCATCTCGTAGAGGCGATGCACGCCGGTGGTGGTTTCCTCGGAAACGCCGCGCACCTTCTTGGCGATCTCGGTCCACTTGGTGGGGTTGGCTTTCACCGAAGCGCCCAGGCGGTCCATGATGATCTGGAACTCGTGGACATCGTATTCCTTGTCCGCGAGGGACGGATCGGCCTCGACCTTGACGCCCTGGTGAATGAGCAGGGTGGCGTCGCCGCCGTCGTCCACGATGAGGTCCGGGCCGGAGCCATCGGGCCAGGTCAGGGCCTGTTCGGTGCACCACCAGTATTCTTCGAGGGTCTCGCCCTTCCAGGCGAAGACTTTGGCCATGCCGGACTCCGCGATGGCGGCAGCGGCATGATCCTGGGTGGAAAAGATGTTGCAGGACGCCCAGCGGATATCCGCGCCCAGCTCATACAGGCACTTGATGAGCATGGCGGTCTGGATGGTCATGTGCAGGGATCCCGTGACCTTCAGCCCCTTGAGCGGCTTTTCCTTGCCGTACTTGTCGATGATGGCCATGAGGCCGGGCATTTCGCGCTCGGAGAGCTGCATCTCCATGCGGCCCCACTCGGCCAGCGACATGTCGGCCACTTTGATCTCGCATTTGGGATCGACGGGCATGACGTTCTTGGACATGAATACCTCCAACTAATGGATTGGATTGTTATCGTTTTTCAGCCTCGTACAGGACTACGACGAGGCCCATATTGACCTCAAATTCAGTAACGGAGCGGACGTTGAAACGGGCTTCTTCAAGCCAGTTGCACATGCTTTCCCTGGGAATGCCGAGCCTGCGGTCGCCGTATTCGGTACGCATAAGCTCGTTTTCGTGCTGGTCGAATTCGGCGATTATCAGCCTGCCGCCGACCTTGAGCACCCTCCCGGCCTCGCGGATTGCGTCCAGCGGTTTGGCCAGATGATGCAGCACCAGGGACATGACCGTGCAGTCCGCTTCCCAGTCGCGAAGGGGCAGGTGCGTCATCTCGCCGATGCGCAGGCTCATGCGCCCGTCACCCGAAAACCGCTCCTCGGCCAGCTCCAACATCTTGGGCGAGTTGTCCACGCCGATGACAGAACTCGACGAACGGGACAGGATTTCAAGCATGTCGCCGGTGCCGCAGCCGATATCCGCGGCACAATCGCATTCGGGCAGCCTGGCCTGAATCTCGCGGCCCAGGTCCAGATCGCCCAGCACCTCGGCTGTCATGCGGTCCCACTCGGGCGCGATGTCGTCGAAGAACTGCCGGGTGGCCGCCGTCCGCTCAAGGATGACCTTTTCAGCCCGGTTGCGGTCCCGCTCAAGCTCCGGCTCGCCGGACATGAGCTCGCTCACGCCGTTCAGAAACGCCCGGCCCTGGCCGTCCTCGTTCGCCCGGTAAAAGGCCCACAGCCCTTCCCGGCGCACGTCCACAAGCCCGGACTCGGACAATATCTTGAGATGCCGCGAAATCCTCGACTGCCCCATCTCCATGACCTGGACGATCTCACCGACGTTGAGCTCGCACTCCAACAGGACATTGACCAGCCGCGCACGCGTTTCATCCGACAATGCTTTGCAATACTTTATTATTTCCATCGCCTTTCGCCTATATCAGGATATCTTGATATACTGAACAATCGTTACCTAGCTTATGCGCCCCTCCCCCGTCAAGCCCGGACAAGCGCGCGTTCCGCCCATTTCCCCCGCAAGCCGCGCATTCCTCCCGCTTCAAGGCCAAAGGCCGTTACACTTTGCCCCCATGAACCTCCTGTTTCCACATGCCTTTTTCTTCACGCGGCGTTCTTCGCCTTTTCCCGGCGCGCAGCACGCGAAAAGAAAGACGCGGAAAACCGGCGCATCGCCTTTTGCGAATTACCGGCGTTTTGGATTATACTTGCGAAGGTCGGACGATTTTTGCGATAGTATGCTAGGCGCATTCGCCGAGCCGATTGACGGAACTGCACGAACCCCACCGGCTGACAAGGAGCATGACATGTTCAATAAGATACTGTTGGCGGCGACTCCCCAGATCGACACCAGAACCGCGCCCAAGGCGGCCTTCGACCTGGCCCGTTCACGAAATGCGGAAATGATTCTGTTCCACACGCTGCCTTTGGACCGCGACAACTGGTGTTCCCTCGACGACCCGGCTATCCGCGAAGAACTGCTGGCATCGACCAAGGCCAAGATCGCGGCCTATTACGAAAAGGACCTCGAAGACATCCGGCATTCCATACGGGTAACCACGGGCGTCGCGCACGAGCAAATGCTCCGGATCATCCATGACGAGCGTGTCGACCTCATCGTCATGGGCCATCACACCAGTCCGGAGCCCCGGGGCAACCGCATGTGGGGGCTGGTGGACACATCCATCCGAAAGGTCTGCGCCAACGTGTTCTGCCCGGTCATGGTGGTGACCAACCCCATGCCTGCCGGAGCGGACATCAAGCGCATCATCATGGCCACGGACTTCTCCACTCCCTCGGACTCCGCCCTGTGCTACGCGGTGCACATGGCCGCGGCCTTCAACGCGCACCTGGACATCTTCCATGTGCTCGACGTGGGCCAGACCAAGCCCAATCCTGAATACTACATGCAGTCCATGGACGTTTTCATCGACAAGGCCCTGAACCGTATGCGCAGCCGCTACGCCAAGGCCCTGGACGGCATCAGCCACGAATTCCACTGCTGGGAAGGACTGCCCTACGTTGAAATTCTCAAGCGCGCCCGCCAGGAGAATGCGGACATGATAATCATGGCCCAATACTCGTCCAGCGAGGACCACGCAAAGCCCTCGGTGGGCTCCACCACCATCCAGGTGGCGCTCTCCCCGGGCTGCCCCGCCGTCCTCGTCAACTACCGCGTGCGCACGTGCATCTAGGAGAACACATGGTCCGAACGGCAGCCATCCTGAGCGCTCTCGCCTGCCTTCTGCTGGTAGCCGCCTGTGGCGTGCCCAAGCAGAAAATCGCCGTGTCCACCGATCCGCTGGGCGCGACCGTGTACGCGGACGGCAAAAAAACCTGCGGGGCAACGCCCTGCTCGGTCAGTCTGGACCGGCAGTCCGACCACCTCCTGACCATCGTTAAGGAAGGATACAAGCAGGAAGAGATAATGATCCGCCGCCGGTTCAAACCGGACCGGGCCATCCGGGACGGGGTCATCTCCGGCATCATCAAGGGCGCGGACCCCAAGGATGTGGCCTCGGAGGCGGCCCGAGAAGTGGATGAACAGGAACGTAGCGGCGAAGCCTACGTGCTGGACCCGTCCATCGTGACCATCAAGCTGACGCCTGCGGGCGCGGGAATCTGAACCATGGCATACCGGCGTACTACCGACCGACCCAAACGGCTGAGGAAGGCGAAAAGCGTCAGCGACGCCCTGCCCGGCTTCCTGAAGGGACTGGACAGGAGCGGCGGACGCGACCTTGTCCGCCTGTGGCGCGCCTGGGACGAACTCTTGGGCGACGTGGCCCAAATGGCCCGCCCGCTTGGCCATCGCGGCGGGAGGCTTGTCCTGGCGGCCGACGATCCCATCGTCATGCAGGAAGCCCATTACCTCGGCCCCATGATCCTCGAACGGGTCAATGGATTTTTAGGCAAGGAAGTCTTTGACAAAGTGGTGTTCGAGTTGCTAAACGGCAGAGTTCCTTTGGACGGAGAAGTCCGGCCGGAGGCTCCCGAGCCTCCGAGGAAACTTAAAAAACCTGAGAAGTTAGGCAGCCTGAATGATAAGCTGGACCCGGATTCGCCGGTTGGCAGATGTTACCGGGCCTATCAGCGATTGTTTGACGACTCGTAACCCACATCCTCTTCAGGATCCTTTTTAAGGAGTACACCATGAGTGAAGAAGTAAAAGAGATTTCCTTTGACGAGCTTGGCCTGACCAAGCCCCTCGAAAAGATGACCGCCAAGGAGCTGCGTGCCCTGTGCATGGAAAAGCTCCCCATGATTACCGGCGCATCCGGCAAGGAAAAGGAAGAGCTGGTTCAGGAGATCAAGGACGTCTTCGGCATCGTCGAAGAAGAGCAGATCTCCCCGTACAAGCGCCAGATCCACGAGATCAAGAAGCAGATCCGCGCCATGCGCGTGCAGCGTGGTGAGATTGAAGACCGTGCCCTGCGCGACCGTCTGCGCCGTAAAATCAACAAACTGAAGAAGCGCACCCGCCGACTCGCCCGGGCTGTGTAAATTTCTTTAAAAAAGAAGTTGACATAAAGAGGCATAGCCCTTAAATCATCTTCTCGCTGCTGGGCTGTCGTTCAATTGGCAGGACGACGGGTTCTGGCTCCGTTAATCAAGGTTCGAGTCCTTGCAGCCCAGCCAAATTTGCGTCCCCATCGTCTAGCCTGGTCCAGGACGACGGCCTTTCACGCCGTTAACAGGGGTTCAAATCCCCTTGGGGACGCCAAGGAAATTAAAGGCCTTACGCACATCGCGTAAGGCCTTTTCCTTTTCACGTGTCACCCGCAAGTGTCATTTTTCCGGGATCAGCTCCCGACCGCATCGCCCAGGGCCGCATCCAGGGCATCCACGGCACCGGTGGTCTTCTTCACCCGGAGGATGTAGCGCTGGGTCGTGGCGATGGACTTGTGCCGAAGCAGGTGCTTCACTTCCATGATGGTCGCACCGTTGTCGATAGCCACTCGGGCCGCCAGGTGGCGGATGCCGTGAAAACCGAACGGCTTCACCCCGGCTTCGGCGCACAACCGCTTCAGCCACCGATTGTTAGGGTCCAGAAGACCGTTGAACCGATTGCCAAAGACCAGGTCCTCGGCGCCGGACACCAGCTTCCATTCGGCCAGCTTGGCGCGAAGCCCTGCGGACATGGGGAGCTCGTCGAATTCCGCGTTTCCGCTTCGCCGCTTCCGTGTCCAGTAGCCGACAAGCCCGGAACCGAAGTCCACTTCGCTCCACTTGAGCTGCCAGAGCTCGCTCCTGCGCGGCGCGGTATGGAAGGCCAGCAACAGCAGTTGCCGACGACGAGGTCCGGCCAAGCCCACCGTCTTGCGGAAGTCGTCCAAAGGCGGGACGTATCGCGGATGGCGATCCTCGGGGAACCTGTCCACATGCTGAAAGGGGATGTCCCGGTCCAGATTGAGGTACTTGATTCCCCACACCCAGGCGGCGGCCAGATTCTTGCGGTCCTTGTTGGCCGAATTCCCGGACACTACCCTGGCTACCCCGGTCAGGTGTTCCAAGGCCACATGAAGACTGATTCGCCCGACCAGCGACCGGTCGTCCCTGAGGAAAGACCCCAGTCGCTGGAAAGCCAACCGCTTTTCGTTGTAGGTCTTCCGGCACATAGTTGCCTCGACGTGATCGAGGTAACGATTCGCCCATTCCGTCACGGTCAGAGCCCGGCCAATCACATCGGCCTTGGCAGGGTTTTTCTGGTCGGCCACCTTCAATGCCTTGACGGTTTCGCCTTCCCAGTCCTCTGCCTGTCTCTTGGTTTCAAAGAACTTCGTGCGCCTGATGATCGGACCATGTGTCGGGGTGAAACGCACCACGCCCCTCCACCGTTTTCCTTCCTTGTAAGGCATATTTTCTCCTGCAGGGAAGGTCGCTTACCATTATTGAAGTTACCAAATGCCATGACGATCCGTCAAATCGGACCGACTTGCGCCTTCGTCCGAGACTGGCGTCTTTTCTGCATGGCCGACCTGGCCCCTGGCGATGTACGCCTTGAGCAGATCATGGTGAAATCGGATGCCCCGTTTCCCAATCCGAAAAGCCCCCAGCGCGGCAAGCATGGCCGGAGTTCTGACCAAGCTTTCCGAACAATTCAGGATTCGGGCGACATCCTTGACCTTCAATGCGTTCGACATGCGACCTAAACCAAAAGGTTAAACACTTGTCCCGGTGCGGGACTCCCAGCCAACCCTTCAGTTTAAGCACGCCGGTATCTTTGAGAGCAAGGAACCGGAAACGGATATTTTTGTTTTTTTACAAGTATTGCTCCTGTCCAGTGAAAGTCCTCCCCACCCATCGGTTTGAGCCGATGGGCGGGGAGGACGGTTCCATGGGTGAGACAAATCGCCTGGGCGATTTGTCTCACCCATGGAACCTCACCCCAAAAGGAAACCCCGCCGAAGCGGGGTCCTGTCACTGACTACTGCCAAGGTAGGCATCGGACACATCCCGCCTTCCTGCGGAATGTCCTGCGGTCACTTCGATTTCGTCACGGGCTTCGGCGTCAAGCCGAGGCCATTCATCCCCTGCCACGTCATAAGCAGTTTGTTGGAAGACTTTTACTGAAGGGTGCTGATTGGGCGGTTGGAAGCCCGTGTGTTCAACGTACAGGCGGTGAAACCGTTCATGACGGTTGCTGTGCAGCGTCCACCCACTTTCTTTCTTGGTGAACCCGCAAAGCCTAGCCGCGTAGGACAGTTTTTCCTGCCACTTGTCGCCCATCCCTTCAGGCATGAGATTATGTACCCCCGGTCTGTTGGATTGGCTGGTATATGGCAACGCCCGTTCCAGGGCTTCCTGCTGCTTGTCGGACAGATTGGTCAGCGTCCTCGGCCGTCCCCCTTTCGTCCCATACTGGACGAGCAGGCTGCGGCCTTCCCTGTCCCAGTCCGTGACCAAATCGACTTTGGCCGACTCTTCTCGACGAAGACCAAGTTCCCATTGCAGGCGAATTTGGGCGGCACACCGGGGACCGTATTCATAGCCAAACTCGTTTTCCAGCTTGTCGATTGCCCCCTGCACGAAGGCGGGGGCAACCGCTTTGCTGTTGGCGTTGGCAATGCTGCCCCGCCGGACGTCAAACGCGTCATTGGTCGGGCTGATGCCAGTATTTCCGTAGGCCTTGCAAAGGTCACGGGCCGCCGAAAAAATTTCGGCGATGCGCCCGTCACCCTTGCCTTCTTCCTGCATTTGCCGGGCAACAGCCGCAAAATGCTTGTTCGTGACATTGGTCCATTTGCGAACCCCGAACCCTTCACGGCGAAGCCGCTTGGCAAAGGCTCGGGCATTCTGACGGACCCTGTGCTGCTTCGAGCGCGAACCGGACAGGGTTGCCCTGTTCGCGCCCAGTACCAGACTGATGGATTTTGTCATGAAATTCTCCTTTCTGAAGTTCGGGGCAGCGCCCCAGGACAAAGCAGGTCGGACCTTCCCCGTTTGCCGGGGAATGACCTGCCTATGGCGCGAATACGCCACACAACAACCGACACGGGACAAATCAATGTCCGTTTCCCACTGAAGGAAAATTCAAGAATCCATTTAATAGGGGGTGCCACCACGCAGACTCGTTCGTCCTGCGCATAAAGCGGTGGCCGTGGGGGAATTTCGACAACGGCAGATTTCTAGATACCTGTCGTTTGTCCGGCGGGGGTGCTGTGTTTCAGCCTGGCGTTTGGCTGTGAAAGTGTGCCGTTTGGAAATGAACGGCAGCGAAGTGTTTGGTGTTACGGCATGTTAGTGCCAACTTAAGCGTTCATCAGTTTAGACTGTCGTCGAAACTTATGAACGCGCCTGAACGCGATTTACCTCCTTTGTATTACCGACGTAACCTATGGTTATGCTCCGAGGATACGACGCCACCAAAGCGGCGCGCAAGAGGCTGCGGCAAAAAATCTGCCTCTCACCGTTTTTATCGCTGCGAGCATGACTCAAGCAGTCGCCGGGGAAAGGCCAAGCCCTTCGGGCGGACCCTTCGCGGTCCGGCCTTGCCCCGACGACTTTGCTTGCGTCGTCATTTACGCAGGCGACGGCGAGAGGGATGGCGACTCCGGCTCAAGGGATATGCCTTGGTCCTGCCTCACCCATTCAAGAAAGGCTAGAAAGTGCTTTGCCATTTTTTTCGATTCAGTTATTAATAAACTAATTGCGTTACGACATTAATAAGGTAGTTAATAAACCATGTCTGAAAATCAAGTCGTCGACCTCACCCCTGAAAAAACCCCGGAACAATCTCTCAAGGAAGAAGTCGGGCTTTATCTGAAGCTTGTCCGGGATACTCAGGGCAAACCTTTGAACTGGGTCGCCCAGAAGTTGGGATACTCCAACTCGTTCATATCCCAGATCGAGAAAGGGCGCGCTCCCATTCCGCTGGATCGGGTCCTAGACTTTTCCTTGGCCTATGACCTCCCCATACCGGAGTTCGTTCGTATCGTTCTCGTCACCATGCACAACGACACGTATAAGGCGTTGATGAGCATACTGGAAAATGATCCGGAAATGGCCCATGCAGCTAAGCAGTGCCACTCGACGAACGATGCGAAACTACGAGCCAAACGACGTAAAGCCCTCAATCCGGGACTGAGCTCAAAGTCCCTTGATCGGATGCGAGAATTCATCCTGAAAAACCAAAAACCGGCATACGGGAAACCGATGGCAGGCGACGCTTGAAAGACCTTCGGAAACAAGACTATCTGGGAGTGACTTCATCTTCGGAAGACGGCGACATCCACAACAATGACGCATACCTGTTTTTGGAGAATTGTCCTGCCCATCGGTACGAAGCCATAATCACGGACCCGCCCTACGAAATCGGAATTGCAAGCAAGGAATGGGATTGTAAAGAGCTACAGATCGACGTCCTGGCTTACCAGTTCCATCGGGTCCTGAAACCTGGAGGCAATGTTTTTGTCTTCTGCTCGGACTTCCAATTCGGCACCTGGTATCGAGAGCTCTCCCGCTACTTCACCAAGTTGCGCAAGTATGCTTGGTGCAAGCCTGATTCGGTCGGATACAACAAAGGTATGTTTCAGGAAAGCTTTGAACTCGGGCTGCATGCCTGCTCGGACGATTCATACTTCGACATGGGGAATTATTATAAAAATCATACCGTCACAGGAAAAACATCGGGAAAGGAACGGATAATGCCAGACCCAGATGAAGAGTGGACAAAGGGAAAAGGCTCCAAGGCCCTTCATCCCACTCAAAAATCTCTGGAGGTAATCAAAAACCTGGTTACCGCATTGAGCAAAGAAGGCGACACGATTCTTGATCCCTTTTCCGGCACCGGTACTCTAGGGGTCGCAGCCAAGCAGTTGGGCAGGAAATTTGAACTGGTCGAGTATGGATTCCGAAACCACATTGCGGCTTGGGATAGGATTCTGGGGAGAGATTTAACCAGCTAGAGGCATTAACAATCAAACGTTCGTTGGTAGCCACCGCAAACGCCCATCAGAGTTTGATGGAAATTTCGTGTGACTTCATTAGAGCTTATAATCTTCGATCCGTCCTACTGTTCCTTTTCCCCCGAGAAATTAACAAAATCGACCCCGATTCTGGAATTCCAATCACCAGTAATCGTTAAAAATCTACTGGCATATTCCGGACGCAACTGTCCTATTACCTCGAATTCGTGTTCATGAAATACCAAAGAAGGACTCCCATCGTGCTCTTCGGTACAAATCGTTTTCAACGTCAGTGTGCTGTCGTCATTCAGATATCCGCCGTCTTGTGTGTAAAAGATATAGGACTGCGGCTGTCGGCTGTTTCCTTGGAGGATTTGGAATGCTTGTATTTTACCATCGACATTGATGAATAAATGGTTAGCTTGCGTCGCAACCGACAACACTCGGTCCAATTTTGCGTCACGCTGAATTCTCAACGCTTCGAAATAGTTGGCCGGAGACAACAGCCCCCTATATCCGCCCCCCTTTTTATCTCTTCCCGGGACAAGGTCGCAGGCAGGCGTAGCGCAAATCCAGATACGATTTTTCTTATCTTTTTGGCGAAAAATCATCCCCGTCGTCATGTGCCCGGTTTCCAAGGGTTGGCAGCAAAGGGTTGCGTTGACGTTTAGGAAAAACTGCCGCTCATCTTCACATTTGAGCTTTTCCAACTTTGTAGCAAGATTGAATTGATTTTCCTCGGCACAAGAGTCGGTACAATGCGATAATAAACGGCTACCAAAATCCGTTGTTCTCTTTTGGACCTCGAAGGAAAGTACCGAAAGTGCCTTTCTCATCAAATCGCCAAATCTCAACTCCGAAACCCTTTCCGAATTCGATGCACGGCACTCGGCCGTCAAGGCACGATAAAGCAAAGCGGCACGGGTTTCCTTGTCCCCGAAGGCTTGTTCGAGAATATTCGTCCCTCCCTCCTTCAACGTGTTGATGCTTTTGTGAATAAGCATCGATATGGGGGATGGGACATACGTCGTCAAACAGTCTTTCAAAATTCCCAGCAGAGTCTTTACAGTGGCTTCTGCTTTGTTTTTATGGACGACGGCGATGAAGACTCCCTTGCCACATATCCAAGGTGACTGGTCCGAGGCCGTCCCGCAGCCTCGCAAAAGGGAATCCACACGCACGGGACTGTTCGGGAATCTTGTGTTCGCGTATGCCTCAAATGCGTTTTCGAGATCCTCTTCTTTCGGTGAGCCTTTCAATTCCTGTTTTTTATACCAATCCGCGAGAGGAGCTAATTCACCGGAAAGATAATCGGCCAAATATCCCCCAAGCACTTCTCCAGGAATTTCCCCGAGACGTCGAGCTGCTCCCTTACTTATTTTTGCCTGCTCGTTTTTCCCGCGAAGGAAATGCGCGATTTCATGCGCGACCTCAAACGGGTCGTTGTTGGTATAAACGACTACCAAGTTGAACCTTTTAGTATTGTTCAACAGTTCGAGGATCTCCAGCGCAGATCGTCCGCTATCCGTTTTGTCATCCAAGATGAAATCAAGAACCACGAAGTCGGCTTTATTGATAAAACTTGCCTCTTTTTCATAGCCGAGCGCGGTTTTGGCAGTATTCTCAACATCGAAGATGTACCCACACTCCCGGCATGACCGGGTCAAATTCAACGCGCGTTCGACATCGGGCAGAATCGGCTCTTCTCCACTATCAACAGAACGCTTCTGCTTGCCTGCGAAGAGGTCTGCATACTGCGCATCATCTTCCTGCTTCAGGGCTTCAGCGTCGGGGACGACCTCTTCGGTTTCAATTCCGTTGATTGCGTCGGCATACGTCGGAAATTTGTCGTCGATGAACAAGACGCTTTTAATCGGGTCGATGTATACTTCCTGGATCAGTTCGGCAGCATTAGGCATTTTCGGCGTCCTTGAATTCGATGACGAAATTTGCTCCTTCCAAAGGATGCGGGTCGGAGTCCTTGGCGTATCTTATCGTATGGTGAGCAACGGCCAGGTTTTGGCGGCACAAATACAGCCCGACACCACGACCGTTGGTTCTTCGTGTAAAAAACAACTGAAACAGGTTTTCCAAATCGTCCTTGTCGACACCCTTGCCGGTGTCCGACACGACGGCTTTCCCGTCTATGAAATCCAATTGGACGATCCGCCTTTCTCCGAACTGGACCCAGTAAAGAGAATTGTTCACCAGATTGATGAAAGTGGGATAAATCCGAGAGGGTAGATCGCGAATGGCCAATCTTTCGAAAGCAGGCGTTACGATGAAATCGATACGGAACTTTTCAAAGGTATCCCCGAAAAACTCGCGGAGATAATCGCCGATCTCTTTGCCTGTGATACGGATACGATTACGATATGCCGTTTTCTTCAAAGGGGTGAGAAAACGCAGACGATCCGTCAGCTGGGAAAAAGCTTCGAGGGCATTTTTGTATGTCGTCAAGTCTCTGACCGCTTTGGGCATTCGACGGAGATAGGTGGAGACTTGCGATTCCAGAGCCTCAAGTTCGTGACCTATGATTTCCACGCTGATACCCAACTGGGCGACGCTATGGAGGAGCTGGACCTTTTCTTCCAGTTTGGCGTTTTCCTGATCGGTCCAGAAAAATGCGCCTTCGATATCCACATCCTCGACGACCTGGGAAAGACTGTTGATGATGGCGGAATACTTAATTTCGAAGTCGTCGCGAAGCTCGGCATGTTTGGCATCCAACAAGTTTAAAACCGGAGCCAACCCCTCGCCTTGCTCCAATCGCTTGACGGCCAACGCTGCATTTTTATTGTAAAGCTTTCTGTCTTCAAACGCATTGTTGTCCCATCGGACACGGAGCGAGTCCAAGTTATCTTTTATCGTTTTCAGATAGCCGTTGATTTGGCTGGAAAGCCGCGATTCGTTACTGTGAAAACGGCTTAACACAATACGTTTAGGATCCCCTAAAAGCCCTTCTGCTTCGCATTTTGCCAAGTCTTTTTTAAGGGTCTCGAGTGCGGAACAAAATTCTCCATATGCGTCTCGAAAAGCCCTGTAGTCTTCCTCATTTTTGCCCAACGTAGCAGGACGGTTGGGCAGTCGAATCTCATCTCTTAATTCGTTGAACTGGTTCAGCCTTTCCTGAATTTGAGCCAACGCCTGGGCATCTCGATTTTTTTGCGCAACATCAAAAAGCTCGATGCACGCTATGGCTTCGTCTCGGCCACCGATAGTTTTGGGAAGAGCCTGCTTCAGGGCTCTAGAAAAGTTCCTCTGATTGCGTTTTCGTGCCGTTTCCGCCGCCCGCTGCATAGCCAAATTACGTTTTTCGATGTCGGGCAGTTCGATGGAGCGCAGTTCAGAGTTCGTTCCAAAAAATTGCCTTGCCGTTTGCTTCAAAACGTTAACGACAAGATCAACCATGTCTCGGCGCGCTTTATTGTCTACAAGCCCCTCGCGCCCTGCTTTATCCTTTAGATATGGATTTTCCTCTGCGGTAAAGGAGACTCGGCCGAAACTACGCCGATAGGAGTAAAACTCACGGCCGGCGTGCCGCGTCCTCCGTCCTTCAATACCAAAGATATCGGCATGTTCTCTCCCGTACGGCATAACACGAAGAGCATCACGGTAAATGCATATTCCTCCGTACTTGTCGGCTTGGGACATTATTGAACTATATTCTTCCTCTGAATGGGTCGTAGATTTGTAGTTTTGCTCAATCGTACCAATGCAAAACTTGAACGGTCCCAACCTTCCTCTGCCTTGGCTTCTGAGGAGCCTGGATGGACGGATTTCAACATCTCCCCTTTCTTTACCAAAGGCCTTTATTGCCCCAGTAAAAACACCTCGTTCATCAAACTGACCATCAACATAATGTTCAAGTGCATGGAGTTCCTCCAGAGAAAAGCAGTCATCGGACCGGACAATCGTATATTCAGGCTTATCTCTTTTATGAATAGTAGTACGGTAATCAAAAAAAAGATCCTGTTCTTCAAAGGGATCAATAAAATTGACTAGGGTTTCAACCAAGGCTTGCTTGACCTTATCGCCGTCCTCGCCCTCGTACTCGTCTCGAACCCAACGGCCCAGTTCGTCATTTACGTCAATGGCAAACATAGCCGTTCCGTGGATGTCGTACTCTGAGGCCTTCTTCATCAAATCCCACCAGGGGAAAACGTGATCCCATTGCAGAATCGAAAAATCGTCAAAGGCCAATATGGCCTCGCGGGTGGTCTGGTCTACCTCTTTGTCCTGCTGTCGCTCCAGTTCGTCAAAGCTGTCCCAGGCAGCGCTCAAACGTTTTATCTTACCTTCATCGGCTCCATCCCAACCAAGATTTTCCTTCAACGCTTGAAACATTTCAGGGAGTTGTTCAGACAGCTCTTTTATCTCTCCAAATTCGGCGATGGGAAATTCAACGTCGGAGATGAGTAGAAAAGGATTTTCAAAAAAACGCCAATCGACGAGAATCGCGGCAAAGGAATTCCCTTCCCGCTTCGTTACGACCAAGGTCATTGGGGCAAGATAGGCAGCGGAAAGCCGGCCTATGCCTTTTTCGCCTTGCGTTTCCCGTTTGGGAAGGCCGAAACGGTCTTCCGGCCTGCTATCTTTGCGGACCTTGCTTTCCGTACCGATAACAAGCCAGTTGTCCAATAACTCCTGCGCGTTCATGCCGTGCCCGTTATCCATGACGGCTGCGATAGGAGTTTTACCGTCGAAGATGTGTAGCTCGACGTTTCGAGCATAGGCATCGTAGGCGTTTTTCCAAAGTTCGCTTACAGCAGTGGGAGCATCGGCAATTTGCCCTCGCCCCAGGTGATCTATGGTGCGCGCACGTGTCTGAAAACTGGCCTTATTTATCATCGTTCAGCCTATATCAACCGATTGTAAAAAAGAAAACCCTCCACACAATGTCGGGCAAATTCAATCAAGCGTCTTGAAGGGCCTGAGTGATGGTCTTCAACACGGCCACGCCCAAGCGTATCGGTACGGCATTTCCTACCTGGGTTCCGCTGGCCATCAAGCCGCCGTGAAATATAAAGGTCTCCGGGAAAGTCTGAAACCGTGCAGCATGTCTTACTGTGATCCCGTGGTGTTCCGTAGGATGCAAAAATCGTCCTTTCGATGGGTTGATGCACGCAGTCGTCATCGTCGGCCCCGGTCGAGTGGGATCAATCCGTCCATATACGTCTTTATGCCCATTATGCTGACGATGGCATGGGAGTATGCGCCCCGATTGTTGCCGGCTTCCGCCGTTTAACGGCGTACTTTCGAATACCTTCACCATTTCCGGAGTATGGTTCATGTGGATGCTGTTCGGATCGTCGGGATCAATCGGAAGGGAGAATACTTCCGAAGCTGTCCGCCAAGCAGGTAGTCCTTCGATGAGCACTTCTTCGGACTCCGGGGCGAAATGGGTCGGGGCCGGCGGCCACTGAAGTCTGTAGGGAACCTTGTCCCGAAAGCCCAAAATGAAAACCCGTTTTCTGTTTTGGGGAACGCCGTAGTCCTTGGCGTTGATGACTTGAGGGGGAAGAACTTCGTATCCGCCTTCGGCGGCCAGCTCATAGAATTTATTCAAATACCGCTCATGACGGGGCCAAAGCAATCCGGGAACATTCTCGACCACGAACGCCTTGGGACGCAACGCATTCAAATAGCTAAAGTAATGCAACAGCAGAGCATTTCTGGGGTCGTCGACACCTGCGTCTTTTATTCGATGCGTGGAAAAGCCCTGGCAAGGGGGGCCTCCCATCAAAACATCGATGCAGCCAGGTTCGATTCCGGCTGATTTTATGAATTTTTCGACGGGAAGTTGTGTGATGTCGTCCGAAAACAGCTTGGGCGGGTTGGGCTTTTTCTCGACAAGATTGGCCCGGTAGGTCTTGCAGGCATTTTGATTGTTTTCAATGGCAGCGACGACTTGTATGCCGCTCTCCTTTGCAGCCTCGGAAAAACCGCCTGCCCCGGCGAACAGGTCCACCGCACATAACCTACGAAGTTCATGACGATTTCGCGCCGAGATGTTGACCATACCCAAATACCCTTCAGTGCTTTTGAAAAGAATTTGGTTCTTTTTTGCAAAAAACTCAAGGATTATTAACTTATTACTCTATTGGATCTTCGTGGGCCCCAAAAAATCCCTTAGTTTCACCAACAGAGCCTCCGGTTGTTTGGTTTCGCATTCCCAAACTATCAAAACCGCCCACCCGTCGTCGTGCAACCCTTGTAGAACAGCCTGATCATGCTCGATATTATGACGAAATTTGTTTTCCCAAAAAGGCACATTGGTCTTGGGCATACTGGCGCGTGGACAACCGGGATGCCGGTGCCAAAAACAACCATGGATGAATATGACCTTTTTCCTCTTGGTGAAAACCAAATCCGGCGTGCCGATCACTCCACGATAGTTGACCCGAAAACGATACCCGTCGGCATGGAGTAAACGGCGAACGACCATTTCCGGTTTGGTATTCTTGCCTTTGATCGAACGCATCATTGCGCTTCGCTTTGCAGTCGAAACAGTGTCCATGAGCATGATAATGCCAAATGTCCCGAGGAAAAACTATCCTAGGGCAAAGTCCTAATCGCCATCGTGGTCGGTCACTTATTTCGCAATAACGATTTGCCCAAAACACGTGTCACCCAAGTGTCATTTTCAGCGGTAACTATGTTTTTTGTGGTGAATATGGCGTTTTCAACCCATTGAAATAACATAGGTAAGCAACCTTCCGGTTGATTGTTTACGGCCTTTCACGCCGTTAACAGGGGTTCAAATCCCCTTGGGGACGCCAAGAGACAGACAAACGGGTTGCGGTACATACCGCAACCCGTTTTTCATTGTCCGACGATGGACAAGAGAAAGCCCCGTAGGTGAAAGTCTCCGGGGCTTTCTTATGCGGCCCCATGTCAAGGACTCCCTATTTACTCGATTTCCCTATTTCTTAGGCCAGACTCCACCCTCACCATAACGGCTATTAGTTTGTATTCCTTTTCTTATTCGTGCTCTACGGCACCAAGTACCTATTCGGTACGTAAATCAGTTTAAGATCGCCATTTCTATTTTCGTGGTCTACGCCACCAAAGCCCCGCCGCGATCTTTGTTCACGACTGCGTTACAGGTAAGCTGAGCTTCCACAAAAGCGCGGCCAATTTACGAGCAAGCGCAGCTATTGCTTTTTGTGCCACACCATGTCGGCTATAAATTCGGTTGTAGAACTCCCTGGCCCACTCATCTCGCTGCTTCCACACCCAAGCTGCTTCAATCAGTAAACTTCGTAATCGCTTTTGACCGACCGGGCGAAGTGTTGCCTTACCCTTGCTGCCTCCACTTTGCCGCATCACTGGCGCAAGGCCCAGGTAAGCTGTCACCTCTTCGCTGCGATTGAAACGTTCCGGGCGGTAAACCTCTGCCGCAAAAGTCGTGGCCACGACTTCGCCAACGCCGGGAACGGACCTCATGGCGGCAATACGTCTTGCCTCGTCTTGTTCCCGGATGCTTATTCGCAAACGCTGATCCACTTTGCGTTGTGCACAAGCGAAGTACTCCAGTTCATCGAGCAAGCTTTCAAGAGTCTCTTTTGCCCCCGAAGGAAGTTCCACCTGATGAAGTGTGAGTATGGCAGCCTTGCTCCAATGGTCCAGATCGGCAGGCTCCTGCGCTCCAAGATAAAGAAGAAGTGAACGAATCCGTTGTTTAGCTCGACGAAGAGAGTCGGTGAGCTGATGCCTTCGACGCTCAAGAGCACGGAAGGCTTCAGCTTCAACGGAAGGAATGGCGATTGGTCTGATCAGGCCGGAGGCTGCCAGCTCTGCCAGTTTGCGGCAGTCCAGGCTGTCGGTCTTGTTGGTAGCGGTGATGGGGCGCGGGATTCGGCTTGGCGCAGCAACGACAACCGTAACACCTTCTGCTTCGAGGCTCCTGGCCAACTCAAAGCCAGTCGGTCCAGATTCATAGCAAACCGCGCCAACCTCAACAGGTAATGACATGACAAGCCGGGTGAGTGCTGTTGCATCAGCCGGACAAGTCCAGTCCTTCACGGCACCATCAGGTCTGAGCAAAGCCACGCTGAAACTCAGCTTATGGACGTCCACTCCTATCCATACCTTCTCGCCGGAAAACGCTTCAACAAACCGATGAACAGATGATACTTTGAGCTTTGCCATGTCGGCCTCCCTTGGTTTTGGGGTTCACTGGTACTGTTACCAGCAAAACTTGGGAGTGCCGACATGGTATTTCTCTTGCTCTGTCCGGGATCATCCCTTCTCTATTCCCCGGCAGGACAGCACTGCACGAGGTCATATCTTGCAGCTTGAGCATCCGCCTCGCCCCTTCCCTATGCAGCGCAAACGGGCGCAACCGCGTTTGTCCGCTAACGGGTCCTGAGGAACATCAGCCCGACGAGTACCGCCAGAAGCACGGTCCAGATGATGGCCGCGCGCAGGGTGGCCTTGTTGGCGCGCTCCTTTTCGTACCAGGACAGGGGGCGGATGCCCTGAGCCAAAAAGGTGCCGACCCCGGCAAGGTTGAGACAAATGACGTTGGCGGCGAAAAGCAATCCGGCCCCGCCCGCCTCGGGGAACAGCCCCGCCCCCAGGAAGAGGCCGCAGGCGATGAGCGGCGGGAGCAGGGACAGGGCGACCATCACCCCGACGAGCGACGTGGGCACGCCCAGGGTGACGGAGATGATCCCGGCCGCGCCTGAAACCATGGCCAGAATGATATCGGAATAGGAGGTCACACTTCGGGCGGCCAGCTCGGGGGTCAGCTCGGGAACGCCCAAAAACAGCCCGGCCGAGGCCGACAGTGCGAGGCAGAGGAACACCCCGACGGCCAGTGTCTTGAGGGATTCCCGACTGAGCCGGGCGTCGCCGAGCGTGGCGGCCAGTGCCAGCCCCACGTTCGGACCGAGCAGCGGCGCCAGAACCATGGCCCCGATAATGATGGCCACATTGTCGCGCAGCAAGCCGATGACGCCCACCAGGGCGGAAAGCAGCACAAGAATAACGTAGTGCTTGGAAAGAAGGGTCGTGTCCAGGACGTCGGCGTACAGCTCCTCGCGGCTGATACGTCCGTTGCGGGGTCTCTCCTTGTCGCCGAAGGGGTCCTTCTCCCGCTCCTCATCCATGGCCAGCTTGTCCAGCCGGGGCAAGGTGGCCTCGGCAGGATAGACCACGATGCGATACTTGTCGGTCCAGGCGAAAAGCTGCTCCAGCCTGTCCAGGACGTTCTCGGTCTCCTGCATGTCCAGGACCAGGCGAAATGACAGGGACTCCCCGTCGTCCAGGGGCGAGGCCCAGAACACGTAGCCCTCGTCCGTCTGCTGCTCCTCCAGGGATTTCTTGACCTCGTCCTTGTCAGAACGGGGCGTAACGACTTCGATCACCCGCAATGCCATGGCGTCCCACCTTGTGTGATTTCCATGACATATGCCTACCACACCGACCGTCTGGAGTACATGCACAACGGACCGCACTCGATAGGTCACCTAAAAATCCAAAAAAGAAGGGGAGGGGAAAGCCGGTCAAACGACTTTTCCCTCCCCTCATTTCGAATTGTGGGACCACCCCGGCTAGGCTGAACCAAGCTCGTTGATGAGTCCGTCGAGCTCCTGGGCGATGGAGTTCAATTCATGGCAGGCCTGCGCCGACTGCGTCATGGCCTGACTGGTGTTATCGGAGATGCGATGCATTTCCTCGGTGGCCCGGGTGATCTGCTCCGAGGTGGACGACTGCTCTTCCGCAGCCGTGGCGATGCCCTGCACCTGCCTGGCGGAACCGCGCGAGAATTCGACGATCTCGGCCAGGGACTGACCAGCCTCTTCGGCCAGGGACGTACAGGTATCCAGCACCTGGGCCACCTTGTCGGTCTCGGCGACGTTGCGCTGGGACATGGTCTGGATGGCTCCGATGGCACTGCCAACCTCGGTGGTGGCCACCATGGTCTTCTCTGCCAGCTTCCGGACTTCATCGGCAACCACGGCGAACCCGCGCCCGGCGTCGCCCGCCCGGGCCGCCTCGATGGCCGCATTGAGCGCCAGTAGGTTGGTCTGGTCAGCGATGTCGTTGATGACGGTCATGACCCGGCCGATATCATCCACCTGTCCGCCAAGTTCGCCCATATTGGCCTTGAGCCGTGAGGCCAGCTCGCTGACCTCGTTGACCGAAGCGACCACCTTGGTCACCACGTCGTGCCCGGCCATGGCCTGGCCCTCGGCCTGCTCCGCGTTCAAAGCGGCCTCGTTGGCGTTGCGCGCCACCTCCAGAACGGTGGCGTTCATCTCCTCCATGGCCGTCGCTGTCTCGGTGGCGCGGTCGCTCTGCTCCTCTGCGCCGCCACGGGATTCCTCCACGCGCACGGAGAGCTGCTCCGATGCGGAAGTCATGCGCTCGGAAAGCATCCCCGCCTGATCGGCAACGCGCTGCATCTTGCGCTGCGAATCGAGAATATCGGTCTGATCCACGATGACCTCAAGCGCGCCCACCACCCTGTCGTTCTCGTCGCGAAGGGGGCTGGCGTATCCCTTGATGTCCACCTCGCCCGAGATCAGCTTGCCCCGGGTGGAGCCCACAACCCGCTCCATGACCTGCATGGCCCTGGTGCAGACGCAGTCCTTTGTCCGGCAGATGTCGGTGTTGAACACCTCGCTGCACGGCTTGCCCATGAGTTCGCCCACCTCCTGCCCGGCAATCTCGCTGGCATTGCGGTTGACAAAAAGGAGATTATGGTCGCGGTCAACGGTGAAGATCGGGAACGGGAAAGAGTCGAAGGTCGCCGTGTAGGTGTCGGCCACGCGGTTCATGCTCTGAATGAGCTGGGCGTAGGCCCCCTCGTAGCGGCTTGCGTCTCCCCGGGACCGGACCACGCCGTGCGCAACCTCGCGGGCCGTGGCCTCACAATCGTCGATGAGCTCGCTGAGCGTCACGGGAATTCGGCTGACGGAACGATGAATGGACCCGATCTCGTCGCGGCTGGTGACGGCCTCGCCCTGATCCAGGTCTCCGCGCGCCACTCGCTCGGCCAGGGCGCGGATTTTATCCAAAGGCCTAAACACGGCGTAGCGCATGACTCCGAGCAGAGAAAGCATGGGCAAAAGCACGGCCAAAGCGAAGAGGACCAGAACCAGGAACACAACGCCGTCCAGAATGGCATTCAGGACGGAAATATCGCGGGCCAGGGTAATAACGCCAATGGGTTGGCCCTGGTAGTCCTGCACAGGCAGATAGACCACTGCATAATTGCCGGCCAGCGTGACGAACCGCCCGCCAGCAGCCTTGTGCAGCATGTCCGCCGTGACCTTGGCATCCAGATCGCCGTTCGCCTTGCCCGCCACGCGAACAAAGGAATTGCCGACCAGGGGATACTTTTTCGGGTCCTGCAATTTGGTTGTGGTAGAAAGCAGGGAGGCGTCCATATATAATGTATAAAAGCTCCCCTTCTCGTCCTTGAAAAGCCTGAACACGTCCTCGTAGCTCTTGAGGACCTCGACCGAACCGAGCTGCCTGCCCGACTCGTCCTTGACCGCCACCAATCCTCGGATGGCGAAACCGCTGCGGCCGGGCTCGATACCCCGCCGAGGCTTGCCGTCACGGTTCACATCCAGAACGGTCTTGCGGAAACTGGAAATGTCATCCGACACGTCCATCCACTTGCCGTTGCGCTTTGCCTGCTTGTCGCGCCACATGCGCGCCAGGCTCCGTCCGTTGGGCAAATGAAAGTGGAGCCTCAGCTTCTCACCGAGCGCGGCCTCGTACCCGTCCAACACGGGCTTGAGCTCGGCTCGCAGGGCCTCGCGGGCACTCTGCACGACCGGGTCGCTTTCGTCGGCGAGATTCCCCTGGTGCGCCAGGGAAAAAGCCCGGATCACGGAAGGCATCCGCCCGAACAGGGCAGCTTCCTCCTGGGCCCGGAGCGCGGCGTCCTCAGTGTTCAATGTCAGGGTCTTGGCCGCATTCCCCACAAGCATCTCGGCGAAGGATGTCCGCAACTCGCCGAATTGCCCGGTCAGCAGATAAACCCCGATGCAGCCTATCAGCAGCACCAGCGCCGCCGAAGGCAACAGAATCTTGTACTTGATACTCATCTTTCCCTTACTCCCCTCAATGGATCACATCGCGGATTTCATATTGTCGCCCCTGGTATCAGGGGTCATTTCAGAACAATTGTTACACCTCTTCTCGTTAGCGTAACACAACTTACTAGCCTTACAACTGGTTAAGACCCACAAATTCAACATAGTTCACAATTTCACAAACTTTTCCCTCTCATTTCCCGATCGCCAAAAAACCGACATTTTCATTTGTGAAAAAAGCGTATAGCGGCCCGTTTACACACAAGATGGCCCTCCTTTTGCCCCGTGTCGGCCATTCGATGCGGAAAAGACTTGCCCTCGACTTTTTTTTATGTAAAAAGCCCGATTCCGCGAATGGCTTGAACCGGCTTCAAGGGCTCACCCCCTGTCGAGACGACCATCGCCCAAGCGTCCCCATCGTCTAGCCTGGTCCAGGACGACGGCCTTTCACGCCGTTAACAGGGGTTCAAATCCCCTTGGGGACGCCAAGGAAATTTCGGGAGGTGGTTGTTCGACCGCCTCCCTTTTTTCATGCCCCGCATCGGACCGCCTCGCCGAATGTGCGTGGGCAACCAGATTCCCTCATCTAACGGCCCCGCAACCCCGACTCAAGGCCATAAAGCCCGGCTGTTTCCAAGACGGCCCTGCCTTTGTGCCGAAGAATCCGACATGATTTAATCAAAGCTCAGTCCGAAATCGTGTAACCGTATCCGCGCAAGCGGCGATACTCTTTTTGTGGACGGTCGGAAGCCGTTCATGGGCCATGGGCCGACATGACGCCAACCCGGCGCCCTCCCCAGTCGCCCGAAGGCCCATATTTCGATCGCCAGCCCAGCACGCGAGGCACTGTCTCCCGCCCCGCAAGGGCTTGATCGATCTCCCGGGGGCCGCGCCAAGCGCGGCCCCGCAACGGAAAACCCGATGCGATCCCGCTTGTGGCATCGCATCGCATGAGGCATGTTGCGGACATTGACGACACGCAAACGATAAAAGGGTCGGATGCCCGAACACATGGACGACGCAGAAGTCATCGAGCGCATTCTTGATGGCGACCGGGACGCCTTCGCGCTCCTGCTCAAACGGCACGAGAGCCTTGTCTCCCGGCTGGTGGCCGCGCATGTGCCGGCCGAGCAAGCGGCCGAAGTGGCCCACGAGGCGTTTATCCGGGCCTTCAAGGGACTGCACAGATACCGCCCGATAAAACCGTTCCGCAACTGGCTGACCACTGTGACTCTACGCTGCTGCAAGGATTTCTGGCGCAGGGCATATCGGAACAAGGAAGCTCCGGTATGCGATTTGAGCGAGGACGGACAACGCTGGCTGGACACGGCTCTGGCGGCAAGATCGAATGAAGAGTTCGAAACCTTGGCGCGGCGGCGCGAACTCGGCGAGATTCTGGAAGCGGTCCTGGCCATGCTCCCGCCCCTGGACAGGATGGTCTTGACCTTAAGCTATCTGGAAGAACGGCCGACCAGGGAAACGGCCGAAATGCTCGGCATCAGCGTTCCGAATGTCAAGGTGCGCGCCTTCCGGGCAAAACGTAAACTCAAGATTTTTCTCAAACGCTACGGCATCCAAGGAGAGGAGCATGAAGCGTAAATCCACCGACAACAACTTTCGCACGCTGCTAAGCATGATCCATGCGGCCCGCCCGGACTGGCGGCCCGACCCAAGCTGGCGCGACGCCGTTCTGAACGAGGCGCTCCGATTGCGCCTGCCCGTGTCCGGAGACCTGGATCGACTGGCCCCCCGGTTCACCCTGGCGGCCGCCGCCGTGTCCGGTGTGAGCCTGCTGACCGCCGTATGGTCCCTCAAGGACCTGTCTTCCCAAATACTCTCGGTCATGACCAGCCAGGCCCTGCACTTCGGCACGACCGGCCTCGGTCTTTAAGGAGAAGCCATGCGAAAATGGAAGATATGGACAGCCTTCCTTGCGGTGTTTCTGGCCGGAACCCTGACCGGCGTTGCCGGGACCGGCCTGTTCCTGAAGCTCCGTTTCGCCCCGCCCCGCGACCACGTGGAGTTTCGGACGAGGATGACCGACCGCGTGTCCGACACTTTGAAACGCGAACTGGACCTGACGGATAAAACAGCCGATGCGATACGCGCCGAGGTGGCGACCACCCTCGACCGACTTGAAACCGTTCACGCCGAACTGCGCCCCAAGGCCCGCTCCATTATCGACGACGGCATCGCCCGGGTAAAGAACCACCTGGACGACTCGCAACGAACCGAACTCGATCGGCTTATCCGGCAGAACCGGCAGAAACCGTTCAGCATTTTCCGTCTACCGCCCCCGCCGCCTCCGAACTTCCCCTAATCGGGTGCAAAACCAAGCCCAAACACAACCCCCTTGTCCCGCCTGAACAAACTTGATAGGGGTTCGTTTCCAGAGAGGAAGCGTTTCGGCACCGGTGTGTCGCTTGGTCTTCAAAACCAATGTGTGGCAGTGATGTCACGGGCAGGTTCGACTCCTGTACGCTTCCGCCATCGTTAACAAAAAATGCCGATCAGCAATGATCGGCATTTCTTATTTCAGGCAGCGTGCCCAACATCATACCCGACAGCTAGCGGAGATTTGAAATCTAGTTATCTGGTACAGCCCCATATTTTTGTTCACAATCCCTACGGCAAAAAATCCATTGCGAGTACTCGCCAAATCCTTTGGAAGCCAAAGGCGTCCCGATTCGACTTCCCATGTCCTTGTTCGAACAGCTCTCGTTGCTTTCGGGCGTCCTCTGCTCTGTCCACTATTTCTGTCACCGAGCCATCATTCAAAGATAGATCCAAAACCGTATGGTGCGCAGCGGCTGCCTGGTATCCATGATGGACGTAATATTTACGATCGAAATCTTTCACAAGGCGGATTTTCCCTGTATACGGCACTTTCATCTTTATCCCTTCATACACCCCATCAACTGGAGTCACGCCGTCGATATTAGGATACAAACCATCCTTCGAATTGATATAGAGCCTTGTGACGTATAACACTTCATCGATGATAGCATAGCTGGCTGAAAACCCCTTTTGTAACGCAGTACATTCGCTTTGGGTTCCCATCCCCCAATCTTCTGGGGAGAAAAGAGACCCGTTCGTCAATCCGTTGAGAACATAATCTTCGCCTAAAAATGAAATATGATCCGGGAACTGAGCTGTCATTTTGATTCTCCTATGAGCCGTTTACCTATGCGTCATCCCCGCCAAAGACGAGCCAACCGAGACCGAAACCAGCCAGCACTGAGCCGAACCCGAAGCCACTTTTCGCCTTTTTGTATCGGTTACACCAGGCCTCGAACGCAGCAGCCTCTTCTTCGACTTCGAGGGTAACGGTGAGGTCGATCACGGACCTGCCGTTGCTGAGTTCCGGGTTCATAACTATCTGATTGAGCTTTTGAAGTTGGGAGAGCACATCCTGAACGATGCGCCCCATCATATTAAGGAGAAGAGGTTTGCCCTCGATCATGCCGTCCAATGGCGAGCATTTAACCTCATCCATGCTGTCCAAGATTGACTCCAGTACGGACTGGACTCCTTTAAGGGCAGGCTCGACGTCTTCCGGAATGGTACAGCGTCCGAGATCGTTAACAGCTTCGACAAGCCAAGGAGCGAACACTTGCAGATCGTCCAACTTGTCGTTGATGAACCACTCGTAGTCAGTGCCATAATAGGCCTCGACGAGATCACAATCGGGCTTGCCGTGGAGCCGCTCCGAAAGCTCCATGACCATCTGGCCAGCCAGCTTTCCCATGAGTCGAAATTCCTCGGGGATGATGTATTCGATTTCTTCTGACATAACCTACCCCTTAGTGCCCACTGTCCATCAGATCTTTCTCAAACGATTCCCAGCCGTGGTAGCTGAACACGTACCCCTTGCCGACATCCTTGTAGCCGACGCCGACGATGTGCAACGGAAGGTCACGCAGTGAGGTCCTGGTCTCCATGAAAGCCGAAGCCTCTTGGATTGCCTGACTCCACTCCTGCTTCTCAACATCGAATTCTTTAATGTAGACGAAAAACCGCTTTCCGTTTTGTCCCTCGGCGACATACTGAGGTTGGTTTTCCAGACGGAACGTCAGCCTGGCATACGACTGCAACCCTTCGGAAGCATTCAGGGCAGCCTCAAGGTGGTTGGTGCCGAAGATATTCGTCCCTCGCTCTTTACTAAAGCTGAGGCGGCCCATGAACGGCGAGTCGACTTCATCCTCCGCTTCTACAGGCACCCCCTCTTCGGAGAGAAGATACCCTTGCAGCCACAGGTTGCCCTGAATGGCATCACCCGGTTTCGGGGTATACTCCGTCAAGAGATGCTCGCCAGCATACAACGTGAGCGGGACCCAATCGTCTTCCCCTGCGTATTGCGTTGAAATCACGCAAACCCGATGCCCCATGAATTCCGTCCAATCCACGTCGAGAACTGAGAGGCGGTAGGAATACTCGGCAGGATATTCGAAATCATCCCAAAGGATGGACATTTCCTTGCCCATGATGACTTTTTGCGGCCCTTTGTCCCTGTACTCGCCATCTTCCAGAAACGTGAGAGGGCCTTCCGTAATCTCAAACTCCTGCTCTTCCGCCTCCTCAAGCCTCCAGGCGAAGGCATTCAATGCAAAGGGATAGTTGTGATCAGGCCGGTAAACAGAGCGATTCTTGAAATGCTTCGGGTCGAACAATGTCAGTGATCTGCCGGAAGGAAGCTCCACGTCGACAGAGCCTTCAACGCCGTTCTCCCATTCCTTGAGACCGACGACACGTAATTCGATACCCTCTCCGCTCGTCGCACTTGGGAATGCGGAATCAAGACGATTGCCGTGTTCGCCTTCGGCCATGGTGATGATCGGCATCGCGAAGAGCTGCTCGTCGACAGGATACACTCCTGCACATGCAGTGTGGGCCACGCCGCGCACCCTTTCGCAAGGCGGGATATCCACCTTTTCGAGCACCTTCATTTTTTCAATAATGCCGGGGAGGTTGTGTTCAAAGAAATCCTCAACACTGGGGACAAGCGATTCCCAGTGGCTGCCATGCCCATATCCCTCAATGAATTCGGTGAGCAGACGATCCGCGTCCTCAACTTCCTGCGGGACGCGAGGGAAAGACTTGAGCTGCGCCTCAAGCGCTTCCTGGCGCTTTGATACATCCTCTTCCTGAAGGCGGTTCAACCCGAGATGAGCTACCAGGTTGTCTTGGTTCTTTTTCCAGGATGCGTGGTAGCAACTTGCCGCTTCATCAAGAAGACCCAACCCTTCACAACACAGACCGGAAGCGGTTTCCGCCATCTCCAAATTTTCCTCTGAAGCCTGTTCAGGATATTTCAAAAGCTGTTCCGCCACATCCAACGCTTCCTTGAAGGCCCGTTTTTCAAGGTGATTCTCAAGGACACGTTTGCCCAGCAGCCAGACGTTCTTCTGGTATTGCGGCTCATCAAGCTTGAGTTTGGCAGCATGGATGAAGGTCAAAAACGCGAGCTCGTAGAGGTTCAGGCGATCGATGGCACAGCCCACGTAGTTCCAGAGTTCCGCATCCTCCAACCCGGAGTCGATTGCCTTGAGAGCGAAAATCGCGGCCTCGACCTCCATGCGCAACTGCGAAGCAAGCATAGCGGCCTCTGCCTGAAGCAGACCAAAATCGAGATACTCCGGCCATCGGGCAGCACCGACGACGTACCGCTTGGCCTGCACCTCATCCGTATCCATCAACTCACGGAGACGAGCGATCCAGATGTATGCTTTCCGGGTTTGTTCGGAAACGCCGTCCGGTTTGTCGAAAGCCCAGGCATGCGTCAGAAAATAAAACTCGTCCTCTGCTGTGATGCCAATGGGCACAGTAATGCCGGAACTCAATATATTCCGGATTTCATCCTCGTAAGGGAACTCTGAATGAGCCTGTCGCTGGATGTCGCCGATATAGCCGTCGGCAACAAACTTCAGAGCAATGACGTCACGAAGATAACCGCTCTCATGCAGGCAATAACGGACAGTCCTCTCTTCACCAGCCCGGCCATGGGAGCTTTCATACCAAACACACTCTCCCTTTTCGTAGGCCAGTTGCAAGCCAGCAGCTTCGAGATGATCTCGATCGTACTTGGCTCCGCAAAAATTATTACGAAGCCGGTAGATCGGATCAGAGTTGTCAACGATAGCATTCAGCGCGGTCCGAATATCGTCCCTAAGCATGACGGACCTCCGTGGTTATGAAAACTTTCACAGTCACCGCGTTCCATGGCGAAGAGCCGGGACAAGCCTCATCCACTTCGCAAGTCAACTCCACCTGGTCCCGAAGCAACCGGCTAATGTGCTTGTTGTCCGTTCGTGGAACGTACCCGAGCTTGGTGCGACCATGGAAAATTTCCACTGCATAATAATCGTGGGGATTGCCCGGCTCGGCCTTGAGGATCAGGCTGTCACCGGGATGCAGCGAATGAATGACTGTCTCCCCCTGGTAGTATTGAAAGCCTGCCACGGAGAATCGGTTGACCATAGTTTTGGTCTTCTGAGGCTGCGGCTGTTCTGCCTTGCCGAAAAGAAAAGGAAACGCGGGGATAGCCCCGAGGAATCGTCTTCTGGATATTGTCATTGTTCGTCTCATCCTGTTTATTTTCCCGATTGTTGACGACAGGATAGTTGACAGGCATTCCAGATTGCGGAACAGAATACAGAAAAAATGATTTTATGAAACCAAGTCGATAAAGGAAGTCTAGACAAAATGCCCGCCAAAAAAGATCCGTACAGTTCCCCATCCCAAAAGGCGCTTAGTCTCTACAGCCTGCTCATGTTCACAGGACGGTCGTACTCTCTTTCGCAATTGGCTCGTGAGCTGCATTGCTCGAAGCAGACGGTCATCCGCATGATCGAACAAATCAGCCACAGCTTCGGCGGGAAGGTGGAGAGCAAACTTGAGAGCGGCAAGCGGTTCTACTGGATGCCTTGCCCGAAGGTCGCGCCAAAGATCAGCCTCCGCCCGGAAGAAATCCAGCAGTTGGAATTGTGCCGGAGGATGGTGATGCATCTGCTGCCCGAAGGTGTCCGGGAACAAGTGCGGCATACTATCGCCAAGACGACCACCCTGCTTTCGAACATGAACGACCGGGACAAGGCATTTGAGCCCGTGGCCGTGGCTGAAATCAAGGGACGCATCGATTACAGCCCGCATCAAGAGCACATCACAACCTTCATCAGGGCCATACAGAGCAAACAGGTCTGCGAGGTGACGTATCATGCTCCCAGCAACCCGCAGGCAAAGACGTATTCATTCGCTCCGATCAAGCTGATTTCCTATCATGAAGCCCTCTACGTTACCGGCTGGCGGGTGGAAGACAAGGGAACGCCGACGCCGAGACACTCCATCATGCTCGCGGTGCACCGCCTCAAGAACGTGACCACGCAGGCCCGGACATTCGACATCCCCATGGACTCGGGAAAGAAAGCCGAGTTGTTCGGCTTCATGGATCTCGAAAAGATTCGGGTGAAGGTGAAATTTGACAAGGAGACCGCTGCCTACATTCGTGAACGCGAATGGAGCGATGATCAGGAAATTCAAGAATTCAAGAACGGCAACCTGGTCCTTCAGTTCACAGCGCGAAGCATGCCGGAAGTAGTCTCCTGGGTGCTCGGCTTCGGTGCGCATGCCATGGTCATGGAGCCCAAGGAACTGAAGGAGCTAATACGCGACGAAATCAGCGCGTTGGCGCAAAGCTATTTGTAATCGGGAAAAGCACTCCCCCCTCATTCCGGAACCTGGACTACCATACCGATTGAATTTCCTCACTTGGACAAAAAACTTATGAAAGAAGTGTGAAGTACTTTCCGGCAAGCGACTCAAACCTCAATCCCCCGTCGGTAACGCATTTGAAAACGTTTCCACGCCCTGGGCAAAGATGGCTTGAGGGTGGAAAATCAAATGAACATCCCCCCACTGGTCGAGTGTTTGCTGACAAACAAAGTACCATACCCCGCAACTTCGGAGTTTGACTGTGAAATCGATCCTGAGATGCTGGCAGGAGCCAAAGACTTGGTCCTCGGCAGCATTGACAGCCAGATGAACGCGTTGCGTGACAAGCTGGCAAGGGCCTGCCATGCAGGCCTTTTTCTTTTTCAGCCCACCTGATGCCTGTTTTCGCGACACGGACAAAGCGCAGAACAAATCACCAACGATCACAAAGCCATAGGCAGTCTTAGAGACACCTTTTACAACAGGCTCCCGTACGCTTCCGGCGATGTTATTAATCGAACCCGATTAGTTTTTTCATCTTCAGATTATAACTCCCATACGAACGCCAATGTGATAATATCGAAGGCACTATAAACCTCAACCCTACGGAGACCGACTATGCCGAATATGGATTACCCCGGGCCATGCCCTAGTTGCATGGGTATCGATGGTTGCCCAACAGAAGCCGGCAAACTTGAGGCTGTGGCCAACTACTGCAAGGGACTGGAGATGGAACTCAACACATGGAAGGCTCGCCTCTATGATGTGTTAGCATCGGAAAAGAGCGGCGACCTTACCGATGAGATCAACCTGATCAAGTCAACGGTAAAAGAAATCGAAGCCATTACCGAGCAAATGCAAGGCACCTGCCCGAGTAGCTTGAGTGACCAAGAGAAGGTTATCGGCGGCAAACTTGAAGACCTTCGAGTACATTACACCAATGCTCTTAAAGTTATTTCGCCCGGTTGGTTTGGCGGATAGCTCCAGCGCATTTATGCCATTAATAAAGCCACCCCTTATCGGTGGCTTTTTCATTTCCTGGAGGTTCCCCAGACCCTTTCATATTGATTGTAGGGGCGGTCGTTCTGCCTGGCATGGAATTATCAAGGCGGCCCCGGCTCATGCCGATGACCGCCTTTACTCATGGCCGCAGAAAATCAGGACCAGATTTTTTCGGGCATGTACGGATGGGTGCCTTCGATTACTTCAATGCCGGATTTGGCCGTGATTTTTGTAATCACGTCATCCGCGTGGGTACAGTGGTCGGACAGGCACGGGCCGATGTGAATCTTGGTGGGCTGCTCGTTCAGGGGCTCGTTCCAGAGCTTGACCTGGGCCAAACGCTGAACGATGGACGCGCCCGGACATCCTCCGCAGTTGAGGATACCCAGGATCTCGGCATCCTGGTCCTTATAACGCTCGAATTGACCTTCACGCCGGTTGAAGGCCACAAGGCAGCGGGAACAACCGATGCAGACGTCGTCCATGGTATTCCGGCAGCCAATGATGAGAATCTTTTCCATGCGAACCTCCTGTGTGTAGTTGTCTTCCGTCATTGTACATTTGAACGATTGAGTCAATATTCATACTTTCCCGGGAATAAATACTTCCCAACGCCCGCTGAAAATCCACGCGGGACACCGGTTCCAGCGCAATACCCCTGTCGCCCGTCCAACGCGACAAAACGAACCGTGACGCCGTCCCCGAGCGCAAATGGAACCGGAACGGGCAGCGAAATGCGCAAACAGAATCGGTCCGTCCGCGCCGGGCGAAGCGCAACCCGTCGAAACGGCACGACTTCATGCTCCAATCCACAAAAAAAGAAGGCGTCCGTCACGCCGAAACAGGTTGAAAACGCTTTTCGACCGCCTATTTTTTAATGATGAAAACGTGTTGGAAAGGGTTGAAAGGGGCGTCAAGTTGTGGTGGACTGGACAGCATGTCGGTGCTAGGTTGCATCCCCCGGCAAGATTGGAGGTCTTTCAATGTTCAGTTTCTTCACCAATTATAAAAAAGCGGCCATGAAATTTCTCTCCCAACACCAGGTCGGCCAACGACTTTTCTCGACTGGTGATGGCGGCCGCAAAATGCGCTACCTGCGCGAAAAAGGCTATGTGGTCTCCGAACGCGTTTCGGAAAACCGCTGGGTCCACGAGATCATCAAGAAGCCCTGACCAGGCCCCTCTCCCGTCCTTTTTCCGTCTAGACGACGGTAACCAGTTCCCCTCGAAAATCGAGGGGATTCTAGTTTCATGACCGGCCCATTGCGGCCGGATTCACTTTTTCTCACACCCCAGCCCCCTACGCGAACTTTCGCTCGGAGACCTTGCCAGCCCTATACGAGGCTCTCCTCTTGAAAACGATTTTCAAAAACCCACTAAAAGGGTTCCTCCATTTTATCAGCAGGTTATCTAAATAGTGATAACAATTCCTATAAGCAATATTTGCTTGACTTGCTGCCCATATTTAACATACCGGGCAAGTAGGTATTAAAACCTCGTTGTCGAGTAGGTAATTTAACCTACCAAAAATAGGGGAATTTAAAACCGAATTTCGCGCGGCGGAGGTGCCGCGCCTGGGGGGCCGGTAGGGTCCGGAAACGGAACCAGGGGAACGGGCCGAGGAGGCCGGTTCATTGCCATCAACGCTTTTTAGAAAGGGATCGACACATGGCAAACGGTAAACGGATACTGCGATTGACCGCCATCGCGATCACGCTGGCCGGGGTGCTCGGCTTCCAGTTGGAAGCCATGGGTATGCTCGGCTCGACGGATGAGACCGCCGGGCGGCCGGACGTGATCATGATCGACACCATCGCCAGGCTGGAGTCACTCGAACAACCCGCGGCCGTGTTCAAGCACGACGCGCACACCAAGGCCCTGAAGGATCAGGGCATGAGCTGCGAATCCTGCCACCAAAAGGATGCCAAGGGCGACTTGACCCTGACCTTCGGCAGGCAGGAAGACGAGAGCGGCGCGGAACCGACCGCGTCCGGGCTCAAGGACATGTACCACGACAACTGTATCTCCTGCCACGTCAAGAGCGAGGAGAAGGGCTTCAAGACCGGCCCCAAGGCCGGTGAATGCCGCGGTTGCCACCAGGTCCGGCCCGAGACCGCCGACCGGGTCCCGGCAGGCATGGACAACATGCTCCATTTCGTCCACTGGGATTCCAAGATCATCCCGGCCGACCAGGGCAAGGAGACCAACTGCGGAGCGTGCCACAAAAAGGCGGGCGAGGAAGACAGTTGGCGTTTCTCCGACCAGGCCAAGACCGAACCGCTCAAGGACGTCTTCCACAGCCAGTGCGTGACCTGCCATCAGAGTCTCATTGAGAAGAAGGCCGAGCGTTCCGGTCCGGTGCAGTGCGCCGGATGCCACGGCGCGGGTGAAATCGCCACGCGCAATGTCGAACTGGCCAAGGACCTGAAGGCCATGGGCGGCACCCTGCCGCGCCTGCCGCGCAAGCAGCCCGACGCCGTGCTCATGGCCCCCGGAGCCAAGGACAAGGAAGCCGAGGCCAAGGCCGGGGACAAGCCCTCGGGCATGGCACCCGTCGCCTTCGACCACAAGCTGCACGAGGCCAAGAGCGACTCCTGCATGACCTGCCACAAGGACGGCGTCAACGCCAAGCTGAACGCCTCTTTCGAAGCCCTGCACAACGTGAACGACCCGGCGACCTGCGTGGGCTGTCACGTGCAGGAACAGAAGAAGCCCGAGTGCGCGGGCTGTCATGAGGCGCGTCCCGCGGCCAAGGCGCTGTCCGAGAACTCCTGCGTCACCTGCCACAACGTCGACGTCACTGCGGAACCCGGCTTCCGGTTGATGGCGAGCGCGCCCGTGAACCCGGCCGCCATGTCCAAGGAAGAGAAGGAAGCCATGGCCGCCAAGGTCATCGCCGCCCGTCCCGAGACCCAGGCCATGGTCGCCGAGAAGGATATTCCCGAGTTCGTGAACATCGAGGCTCTGGCCGATCAATACCAGCCGAGCAAGATGCCGCACCGCAAGATCGTCCTGACCCTCATGAAGGGCATGAAGGACAATCGGCTTGCCGCCACCTTCCACACTTCGCCCGAGGCGGTCTGCGCCGGTTGCCATCACAACGCTCCGGCCACCCTGACGCCGCCCAAGTGCGCGAGCTGCCACGGCAAGCCTTTCGAGACCGAAGGCAGGCCCGGGCTGAAGGCCGCCTACCACGGCCAGTGCATGAGTTGTCACCAGGAAATGAAGCTCGAAAAGCCCGCCGCCACCAACTGCGTCGCGTGCCACGAGAAGAAAACCAACTAGCCGAAGGAGCATACGATGTTACGCAGAACCTTCCTCGGATTGTTGGGTGCCGCAGGCGCGAGCGCAGCGCTGGCCACACCGGCCAAGGCCGCAAACAAGCACTTCGGCCCGCATCCCGACACCCACGGCGTGCTTTTTGACGCCACCCGCTGCATCGGCTGCCGCAAATGCGAGCAGGCGTGCAACGAAGTCAACGAGCTGCCTGAACCGGAAAAGAAATTCGACGACCTGTCCGTACTCGATACGGTGCGACGGAGCGACGAGAACACCTTTACCGTGGTCAATCGGTACCAGACCGCCAAGGGTCCGGTCTTCCGCAAGCAGCAGTGCAACCACTGCCTGGAACCGGCCTGTGCGTCGGCCTGCTTCGTGCGGGCCTTCAAGAAGCAGCCCAACGGCGCGGTGACCTACGACGCCTCCGTGTGCGTCGGCTGCCGCTACTGCATGGTTGCCTGCCCGTTCTCGGTCCCGGCCTACGAATACAACGAGCCGCTGACCCCCCGGGTGCGCAAGTGCACCATGTGCTATCCCCGCCTTCAGGAGGGCAAGCTCCCCGGCTGCGTGGAGAAATGCCCCAAGGAGGCCCTCACCTTCGGCCCGCGCGCCGAGCTGATCCGAATCGCCCGCAAGCGAATCGAGACCTATCCCGACCGCTACGTGAACCACATCTACGGCGAACACGAGATGGGCGGCACGAGCTGGATGTACCTCTCCGGCGTACCGTTCTCCGAGATCGGAATGCGCGAGGACCTGGGCACCGCCAGCGCGCCCGAGCTGACCGCCGGCCCCCTGGCCGCCGTGCCCATCGTGGTCGGCCTGTGGCCCGTGCTGTTGGGCGGCATCTACGCCGTGACCCAACGCAACGCCAAGGTCGCCAACGCCGAACGCGTCAAGGCGGTCAAGGACGCCCTGAAGCGGGCCGGTGACGAGGCCGAGAAGAAACTTCACGAGGAGCTGGGCAAGGCCGAGCAGGCCAGCCAACGTCGCATCGAGGTCGAGGTCAAGAAGGCCGTCGAAGAGGCGCTCGCCCCGAAGGAAGAGGACGCCGGAACCAAAGAGGAGGAGTCCTAGATGTCTGTCGAAACCACTGCGGTAGCGAAGAAGTCCCTCTTCACGCCGTTCAATATTATCGCTGGAATCATTCTCGTCGCCGGACTGGTGGTCACGGTGATGCGCTTCACCGGCGGCCTCGGGGCCGTCACCAACCTGGACCAGAACAACCCCTGGGGCATCTGGATCGGCTTCGATCTGCTCTGCGGCGTCGCCCTGGCCGCTGGCGGCTACACCACCTCCGCCGCCTGCTACCTTTTCGGCCTGAAAAAATATCACGCCGGAGTCCGCCCGGCCATCCTGACCGCCTTCCTGGGCTACGCCCTGGTGGTCTTCGCCCTGGGCTACGACGTCGGCCGTCCCTGGCGGCTGCCCTACCCCATCTTCGTCCAGCAGGGAACGACTTCGCTGCTCTTCGAAGTGGGCCTGTGCGTCATGCTCTACCTGACCGTGCTGTTCATCGAATTCACCCCGGCTGCGTTCGAATGGCTGGGCATGAAGAAGATTCGCAACATCATAGTCAAGATGACCCTCGCTCTGACCATCCTCGGCGTGGTCCTTTCCACGCTGCACCAGTCTTCCCTGGGCGCGCTGTTCACCATCGCCCCTTCGAAGCTCCACCCGCTCTGGTACTCGCAGTACCTCCCGGTGTTCTTCTTCGTGTCGAGCATCGCCGCGGGCCTGTCCATGGTCATCTTCGAAGGTACTCTCTCACACAAGCCCATGCACCACTTGATGGATGAGGAGTACCTGAACAATCACGACGACCTTATCCTCGGTTTCGGAAAGGCCGCTTCCCTCGTGTTGTTCGGGTACTTCTCCATCAAGGTCATCGGCCTGGCCTACGACAACAACTGGCACTACCTGACCACCGGCTACGGCGCGTGGTTCCTGGTTGAGATGCTCGGTTTCGTGGCCCTGCCGTCCTTCCTGTACGCTATCGGCGCACGCGACAAAAACCTGACCGTCATCCGTTGGGCCGCGGGCCTGACCGTGCTCGGCATCATCGTCAACCGGTTCAACATCTCCCTGGTCGCCTTCAACTACCAGCTCCCGTCCGCACAGCGGTACTTCCCGAGCTGGGGCGAGATCACCATCTCGCTGTTCGTGGTGACCATCGGCGTGCTGGCCTTCCGGTTCATCTCCACTCGGATGCCCATTTTCTACGAGCACCCGGACTACAAGGGCGAACACTAGGAGGTTGCCATGGAATTCTATACTCTCCAAGACTACTACACGTTCACCAAGGGGACTGTGTACCTGCTGATGGGCGGGATCCTCGTGGCGGCGACCCTGTACTGGCGCTTCCTCATGGGCGGCAACAAAAAGGACGACTAGCCGCAAGGCCATCGTTTCAAGATTAACGATACGATAATCAAGGAGAAGCGGAAATGTACGATTTCCTGACAGGGCCCATGCTCTGGGCGACGTTTATCGTCAGCTTCGGCGGCCTGCTCGTCCGCAGCGTGATGTACGTCAAAGGCCTTAGCTGGCAACTCGACCGCGTGGCCTACCGTCCTCAAATGAAATACGGCATCCGGGGCGGCCTGCGCTCCATACTGGCCTTCATCATCCCGTTCAGGGCCCGGCTGTGGCGCGTGCGCCCCGGCTTCACCCTCATCTTCTTCGCCTTCCACATCGGGCTGCTCGTCACCCCGATCTTCCTGGAAGCGCACAATGTGATGCTGAAGAACGCCTTCGGGATCAGCCTGCCCACCCTGCCCACCGGCCTGGCGGACGTGCTGGCCTGGACCTGCCTGGCGGGCGGACTGTTCCTGACCCTCAGGCGGATCGCCTTCCCGGAGGTGCGCATCATCACGACCTTCTACGACTACCTGCTGCTGGTCATCACGGTGATGCCGTTCATCACCGGCCTGATCGCCAGGTACGAGATGGGAGATTACAACTTCTGGCTGGCCGCCCACATCCTGAGCGGCGAAATCTGGCTCCTGGCCCTGCCCTTCACCAAGCTCAGCCACGTCGTGCTGTTCTTCATGTCCCGTATGCAACTGGGCATGGACTACGGCATCAAGCGCGGCGGCATGAAGGGCACGGACATGGCCTGGTAACCGGGCTTTACCTGCACAGTACGGAGAATCGAAATGCCTGAAGGAAAATTCTGCAATAAGACGCCGATCAATACCGAGGAGCAGCTCAAGGCGACCCTCGGCGACAAGGGCGGCAAGCAATACTACGAAGAGATGAACCATCTGGACGTGGACTCGGACAAGCTCTGGGCCGCCATCCAGAAGACCATGAAATCCAGGACCAAGACCTGGCTCGAAATCTGCGCCCACTGCGGCCTGTGCGCCGAGAGCTGTTTCCTGTACCAGGTCAACGGCCGGGTGCCGGAGCAGGTCCCGTCCTACAAGATCCAGTCCACCCTCGGGGTGATGGTCAAGAAAAAGGGCAAGGTGGACAACGAGTTCATGCAGATGTGCATGGAGACCGCCTGGTCCAAGTGCACCTGCTGCAACAGATGCGGCATGTACTGCCCCCACGGCATCGACATGGGCGTCATGTTCAGCTACCTGCGCGGCCTGCTCTACTCCCAGGGCTTTGTCCCTTGGGAGCTCAAGATCGGCTCCGGAATGCACCGCGTGTACCGCGCCCAGATGGACGTGACCACCGAGGACTGGGTGGAAACCTGCGAGTGGATGGCCGAGGAGAACGAGGAAGACTGGCCGGGCCTTGAAATCCCGGTGGACAAGGTCGGCGCGGACATCATGTACACCTGCAACGCCCGCGAGCCCAAGCACTACCCCGAGGACATCGCCGAGGCGGCCATCCTCTTCCATGTGGCGGGCGAAAACTGGACCGTGCCTTCCGAAGGCTGGGAGCAGACCTCCCTGTCCATGTTCGCCGGCGACTGGGAATGCTGCAAGGACAACGTCCTGAACGTGTACGCCGCGCTTGAACGCCTCAAGCCCAAGCGGGCGATCGGCACCGAATGCGGCCACGCCCACCGCGCCACGGTCATCGAAGGGCCGTACTGGGCGGGGCGTCCCGACGGACAGCCGCCCGTGCCGTACATCCACTATGTGGAGTGGCTGGCCGAAGCCCTGCGCACCGGCAAGCTCAAGATTGACCCCGCCAAGCGGATCAAGGAACCGGTCACCCTGCAGGATTCCTGCAACTACGTGCGCAACCAAGGGCTGAAGAACGTCACCCGCGAGATCATCAGCTACATCGTCGAGCCGGGCTACTTCGTGGAGATGGCTCCCAACCGCGAGCACAACTACTGCTGCGGCGGCGGTGGCGGCTTCAACGGCATTGGCCTGTACCGCGAACAGCGCAACGTGGCCCTGCGCAAGAAGATGGAGCAGATCCTCGACACCGGCGCCAAGCTGGTCATCGCCCCTTGCCACAACTGTTGGGACGCCATCCGCGACCTGGAGGAAGAGTACAAGATCGGTATCCGCTGGTCCTTCCTCAAGCCGCTCGTCATCAAGATGCTCGACGTGCCCGAGCACCTGCGCCCCACCGAGGAATAACCCGGAGACCGTGTAACCAAAGGACGAGGTGATCTATGTTCAAGAAGATTCTACTGGCGACCAGCGGTGCTCCGTCCACCTTCGGCGCCGCGCGGGTGGCCTTCGACATGGCCAAACGCTACGGGGCCGAAGTCGTGGTGTTCAACGTCATGGGCGTACCCACCAAGGCCTTTTCCCAGGTGGTCAACGACGTGCGCACCGGCGAGGAGATCGAGGTCGACGACGAATACCGCGCCTGGGTCGAGGAGGAACTCAAATCCACCTTCGAGAAGCAGATCGAGTCGGTGGAGTACGCCAAGATCGTGACCACCACGGGCGTGCCCAGCCGCGAGATTCTGCGCGCCGCCCGGGCCGAGGACGCCGACCTCATCGTCATGGGCGCAAGCTCCGGCGATTCGAGCGCCTACCGCAAGGGCTACCCCGGCTCCACCCTGCAACGCGTGGCCAAGGCCGCCCGCTGCCCGGTGATGACCGTGCACCGCGAGACCGCCTCCTACTGGGGCGGCTTCGGAAACATCGTCTTCGCCACAGACTTCTCCAAGCAGGCGGAATACGCCTTCAGGTTCGCCCTGAACGCCGCCAGGGAACTGGACTGCGACCTGACCCTGTTCCACGCCCTGGACATCAGCGGCAAGGTCATGGACCAGAACGCCATCGAAGACAAAATCATCACGGCGCGGAACCGCATCCGTGAGACCTACGGGCCGCTTATGGGCGACTTCAAGAACTTCGACATCGAAGTATGGGAAGGCGTGCCCTACGTGGAAGTCGTCAAGATCGCGCGCGAACGGTCCGCCGACCTCATCGTCCTGGCGCACCACTCCCGCGAGCTCGACCCGGATCTGGCCTCCATCGGCTCCACCATGGAGCAGGTCATCCTGCGGGCAGGATGTCCGGTGGTCAGCGTGAGCAAGCCCGACAAGGTCTAGAAAGTTGATCCGCGCGCCCGGCGGGTGCCGGGCGCGCCTTGACAAATATTAATGCCGCAGCCGGCCTTGGCGGGAGCGACTGCGGCAAATACGGAATCAAGCGAACTGATTCGTGAGTACCAGGAGGAAAGTTATGTCCAAGAAGATTCTCATCGTCGACGACGACCAGGAAATCCGCTCTTATCTGTCCGAACTGCTGAGCGACAACGGGTATGAAACCGTGACCGCCAACGACGGCGCAGAGGCTGTGGAGATCGCCAAGACCGAGAAACCCGATCTGATTACGCTGGACCTTGAAATGCCCAACGAATGGGGCCCGAGGTTCTACCGCAAGATCAGCCAGGACGAGACGCTCAAGCGTACCCCGGTTGTGGTCATCAGCGGCCTCAACGCGATCAAATACGCTATTCCCAAGGCGATCGCAAGCCTCACGAAACCTTTTGAGCCTGCTCAGTTGCTGAAGATCGTCAAGGACGCCATCGGCTAGCCGGCAAACTGGAATGACCCGACGGCCCGCGAGCCGCAAATGGTTCGCGGGCCGAATTTTCCGACTTGAACTAGTGCGCAGGTTGAGTATACGTTGCAGGCGTTGCGGGGTGTTCCCGCCACTTGAAACCAGGTTGAGCTCATGCCAAAGAAAATCATGGTGGTGGACGACGATCCCGATATCGTCGACTACCTCGTAAGCGTATTCGAAGACCACGGATACGATACCTGCCGCGCATCCGACGGAATATCCGCCTATGAAGTCGCCATGGCCGAGAAGCCGGACCTCATCACGCTGGATATTGAAATGCCCCACGAGTGGGGACCCCGTTTCTACCGTCGGCTAACCAGTGAGAAGGAATTCTCCGACATACCGGTGATCGTCATCAGCGGGCTGTCGGGAATCCATCTGGCCATCCGGCGGGCCGTGGCGACCATCAAGAAGCCCTTCGACCCGGCGGATGTAATCCAGATCGTACGAGAGGCCCTGGGCGAATAGCCCTGCCCGAGAATCCTGGACAGGAGAGAGGCCCGCAGGGAAACAGCCGTTACGACGGCCCGCGGGAGGCTCCCCCCGGAGGGTATGATGGATTTCAAACGACTGTTGCTCGTGGATGACGAGGAAGGCGTCCGCCGTTTCCTCGGCCTCTCATTGATGGATATGGGCTACGAGGTTGAGACCGCCTCCAACGGGCGGGAAGCCCTTGATATATTCGACTCCTTCCGGCCGCATATTGTCTTCACCGACATCAAGATGCCCGTCATGGACGGCATCGATCTCCTCAAGGCCATCAAGGAACGCTCCCCTGACACCGAAGTCGTCATGATAACCGGCCACGGCGACATGGACCTGGCCATCGAGTCCCTCAAGTTCGACGCCTCGGACTTCATCACCAAGCCCATCAACAACGACGTTCTGGAAATATCCCTGGAACGCGCCCGTGAACGGTACAACATGAAGCTCCAGCTTCGCGAGTACACCGAGAACCTGGAAAAACTCGTCGAGGAGAAGACCAACAGGATCGTGGAACTGGAGCGGCAGAATGCCGCCTGCCAGGTGGTCCAGGGACTGTCCTCGGCCCTGTCCGACGCCGCCCAGGAGGTGGAGACCGGCTACGGAGTGTTCAACGAACTGCCCTGCCTGGTGTCCATCCACAACCGCTACCTTGAGATCGTGGCCCACAACCGGCTCTTCGAGGAACGCCTCGGCAACCAGGTGGGCAACAACAGTTTCGACATCTATTCCGACCGCACCTCGCCGGGCAACGCCTGCCCGGTGCAGCGCACCTTCCAGACCGGCAAGGGCCAGCGGAGCAAGGAAAATTTTCTGGGCAAGGACGGCGAAGAGATTCCGGTCACGGTCTATACCGCTCCCCTGCCGAACAAGGACGGAGAAATCGAGCTTGTCCTGGACATATCCGTGGACATGACCGAACTCAAGCGGCTCCAGGACGAACTGCTGACCACGCAGTACAAGTACCGCCGCCTGTTCGACGAAGCGCCCTGCTACATCACCGTGCAGGACTCGGACCTGAAAATCGTCGAGGCCAACCGCCTTTTCAAGCGGGACTTCGGCGAAGTCGAAGGGCATTTCTGCTTCGAAGCGTACAAGCACCGCAACGAGCCGTGCGAGGGATGCCTGGTGGACAAGACCCTGCTGGACGGCGAGTCCCGACAGCGTGAAACCGTGGTAACCACCCTGACCGGCGAGCAGAAGCACATGCTCGTCCAGTCCGCCCCCCTGCACGACGCCTCGGGCCGGGTGTTCCAGGCCATGGAACTGTCCACGGACATCACCGAAATCCGCAAGCTCCAGGACCACCTGACCTCGCTGGGCATCATGCTCGGCTCCATGTCGCACGGCGTAAAGGGGATGCTGACCTCGTTGGACGGCGGCATCTACCGCCTGGAATCCGGCCTGAAAAAGGGCGACCGGGAGCGGGTTGAAGCCGCCACCAGAACGCTCAAGGCCATGATCGGCCGGGTCAAGAAGATGGTCCTGGACATCCTCTATTACGCCAAGTCCAGGGAGCTAGAAACCGAGGCCGTGGACGCCACGGCGTTCCTCCGGGACACCGCCGATATCGCCGCGGCCCGGGCAACGGCCCACAACGTGGAGTTCGTCCGCGACATCCCGGACGGCCTGGGACTCCTGCAGGCCGACACCGCGGCCCTGGCCGCCGCCCTGGTCAACTTCCTGGAGAACGGCGTGGACGCCTGTGAGAGCCGGAAAAACGGACGCCTGGAGCTGTCCGCCCGGCGCAGGGACAACGGGCTGGTCATCACCGTGTCGGACAACGGCATGGGCATGGACCGGGAGACCAGGGACAAGATATTCACCCTGTTCTTCTCGTCCAAGGGCAAGCGCGGCACCGGCATCGGGCTGTTCATCTCGAACCAGACCATCGAGCAGCACGGCGGGTCCATCCGCGTGGAGTCCTCTCCCGAGGAGGGATCAACCTTCATCATCACCCTGCCGGACCGCACCGGGCGGTAGCATTTGGCCGGGGGTGGACCAAAAGGTGCGCCCGATTGATTGTCACGGTGTTTTTCCCTATGCTTCCGGGACGCGCGCCGCGCGACCTCCAATCTCACCGCCAGGGACGAAGACAATGAAACTGACTACACGCAGCCGATATGGCACACGATTGCTCCTGGACATCGCCCTGCATTCCGAGAACGGCAGCCCAGTGCCGAGCAAGGACACCGCCGATCGCGAGAAACTGTCCTTGAAGTACTTGGAAAAACTTATCAAAATGCTCAAGCAAGCGGGCTATGTGAAAGGCAAGCGCGGCCCCAACGGCGGCAACGTCCTGGTGCGCGAACCCGAAGACATTTCCATCGGCGAAGTGGCCCGCATACTGGACGGCGAGGAACAGGTCCTCGGCTGCGAAGGCGACCCGTCCACCTGTCCGCGCGCGGCCGTCTGCCTCAAGCGTTCCATCTGGGACGACGCCTCCATGGCCATGTACAAGATGCTGGACTCGTACTCGCTGGCGGACCTGATGAAGGACGCCTACCTGTGCCCGATGAACCCGCCCAAGCGCGACGGGGAGTAGCCCGACCGGCACATCCCGAAGGAGAACGGTGTGAAGATGCTCAAGAGATTCCGTCAGAGCCTCATCGCAAAGATGATCCTGTCGGGCGGCGTGACGCTCATCCTGTGCATCTTCCTGTGGACCGGGTTCAACGTCTACTTTTTCAAGCGCAACGTGGTCTCCAACGCCATGTCGGACATCAATATGGTGTCCGACACGATCATGCTCGCCCTGCACTACGCGATGATGCTCGACAGCGAAGAGGACATCAAAGAGAACATCAACAATATCAGCAAGCAGGAGGAGATCGAGTCCATCCGCGTGTACAACAAGCAGGGACTCATCGTCTTCTCCAACATTCCCGAAGAGATAGGCAAGGTCATCGGCCAGGACGACCCCGCCTGCAACGCCTGTCACCAGTATACCCCGCCGCCTCCGACCCTGCCCCTGTCCAAACGCACCCGGATGGTCGATTCCGACCATCGGCAGATCATGTCCATAATGACCCCCATCGCCAACTCCGAGGGATGCTCCCCCGGCCCCTGCCACGTCCACTCCAAGGACGAACAGGTCCTCGGCCTTCTGGACGTGACCGTGAACATGGATGACAAGAACTCCATGATACTGATGTTCGAGCGGGCCAACCTCGGCATCTCCGTGGTGGTCTTCGCCGCCACCTTCCTGGCCCTGTTCGCCTTCTCCTACAGGTTCATCTTCCGCCCCATCAGGCGGCTCATCGCGGCCACCAAGGGAATCAGCGGCGACAACGCCTACACGGATATCGACATCGAACAGGTGGACGAAATCGGCACCCTGGGCCAAGCCTTCAACATGATGGGCAGGCGGGTCTCGGACAAGCACCGCGAGCTGCTCGAACAGCGCGAGGAGTACCGGAACCTGTTCGACAACGTGCCCTGCCTGGTTTCCGTGGTGGACACCGACTACCGTGTCATCCGTCACAACTCGGCCTATGAACGGCATTTCGGCCTGCCCATGGGCAAGCGATGCTGGCAGGTGAACAAGGGACGGCTCGAAAAATGCGAAGCCTGCCCGGTGGACCGCACCTTCCGCGACGGCATGTCGCACATGAGCGAGGAATCCGGCATGTCCAAGGACGGGCAGCCCATCCACTGGATCGTCTACACCTCGCCGGTCCGCAACGAGACGGGCGAGGTCGTGGCCGCCATGGAGATGATGATCGACATCACCCACCGCCGGGAACTCGAATCCAAGCTGGCCGCATCCGAGCACCGCTACCACGCCATTTTCGACTCCATCCCCAACGCGGTCTTCGTCCTCGACCGGCAGACGCTGACGATCCTGAACTGCAACGACTCTTCCCAGGAGATGTACGGCTGGAGCCAGCTCGAAATGCGCGGCCGCAGCTTCATGAACTTCTTCCGCGAAGGCGAGGCCGGAGACTGGGAAGAGGCCGTGCGCAACCAGGCGGAGATCGAGCTGTGCACCCATGTGGACAAGTCCGGCAAGTCGTTCTTCGTGTTCCTGAGCATCTCCCCCGCCCGTTTCGAGGGGCAAGAAACGCTGATCGTCACCTGCACGGACGTGACCCGCAAGATCGAGGCCGAGCAACAGCTCATCCAGGCCAGCAAAATGACCACCCTGGGCGAGATGTCCACCGGCGTGGCCCACGAGCTGAACCAGCCCCTGACCATCCTGCAGGCCATCTCCAACCTGCTCTCGCGCAAGGTGACGAACAGAACCGAGGTCTCCCCCGAGATCATGCGCGAGATGGCCGAAGGCATTTCCACCCACGTTGACCGGGCCGCCAAGATCATCGAGCACATGCGCGAATTCGGGCGCAAGTCCGACCTGCGGACCATGCCGGTGCAGATCAACGAGGTCCTGGAGCGCGGCTTCGAATTCTTCAGCCAGCAGCTCCAGGTGCACAACATCCGTGTCATCTGGGAATTGGAGGAGGACCTGCCCCTCATCATGGCCGACTCCAACCGCCTGGAGCAGGTGGTCATCAACCTCCTGCTCAACGCCCGCGACGCCATCGAGGACCGTTGGAAGGGCGAAAAGAACAACGCCGACAAGCGCATTCTGCTCCAGTCGTTCAGCACGCCCGAACGCATCGTCTTCCGCATCTGCGACACGGGCGCGGGCATTCCCCCGGCCATCCGCGAAAGGCTGTTCGAGCCGTTCTTCACCACCAAGAACGTGGGCAAGGGCACCGGACTGGGCCTGTCCATCTCCTACGGCATAATCAACGACTACGGCGGAAAGATTCGGGCCACCTCCTGGGAGGAGGGCGGCGCCTGCTTCGAAATCGACTTTCCCAAGGCGGAATGCGAGCTGTAGCAGCTCTCCGTCCATGACTTTCCTTGGGCCGGGAATCCGTTCCCGGCCTTTTTTAGCCTCATTTTCCGCACAACCGCCGAAATAGTCGCAAAAAAGACCAAAAAATAACGGCTCACCCCTGCCTTTTCCCGCCATTTTCTGCTAATTGGGTACTAACCCTCATTTTTCCGGACCGGGGGGCGAATGGTCTGGTAACGGGGAACAGCCAGGAGGAGGTATGGAACGAAAAACAAAATCGATCCTATTGGTCTTTTTCGGCATTCTGATCGCCTTTCCGCTCTTCAGCATGACTTACTACACCATGGTCAGGACTTCGACCCCGGAGTTCTGTGGGAGCTGTCATGAAATCCGCCCGGCCGTCATGGCCTGGAAAAGCTCGACGCACGTGAACAACGCCCAGGGGTTCGTGGCCGACTGCATGGACTGCCACCTGCCCGCCCCGCACGATACCGTCGACTTCTTCTTCACCAAGACAATGCACGGCGCCAAGGATGTGCTCGCCCACTTCACAGGCGGAGCCGAGACCTATGACAGAGCGGTCATGCGGGAAAGGATCTGGGCCACGATGAAGAACGACCAGTGCATGAAGTGCCACCGAAACATCCTGCACATGCCGGGCAAGCGCGGGGCCATGCTGGCCCACCGCAAGGTGCTCTATGCAGGAAACGGCGAGGAGTACCGCTGCACGGACTGTCACCGGGACCTGGTCCACAACGACAGGCAGTTCTTCGAGTACAAGCAGTTCAGCGCCCCCTACCGGGCGAACGGACTGCCCAATCTGGGTATCTAGGAGGTTTGTTTATGTATCGCAGAGTGACGTTCACCCTCGCCGCCATGCTGGCCGTCATCGCCCTGACCGCCATCGCCGCCGGTGCGCAGAATTTCCCCAAGGTCCGCGAACTGCGCATGGAACGGGCCACCCCGCCCCAGGGCACGGCCTGCATCGAATGCCACAAACAGGAAACCCCCGGCATCTTCGCCGACTGGGCCATGAGCCGCCACGCGGCGGCGGGCATCACCTGCCTGGACTGCCACCAGGCCCAGCCCGGCGAGCAGGACATCAGCGTGGCCCATGAAAAATACTACTCCATGGGCGACCTGCCCATGGGCGAGAAGCAGTACTTCGTGCCCGTGGCCGCCGCGGTCACGCCCAAGGACTGTTCCCGGTGCCACCCGGACGAGGCCAAGCAGTACTCCCTGAGCAAGCACGCCAACACCATTGAGATCATGTGGAAGCTCGACCCGTGGCTCAACGGCGGCATGAACTCCGACAACGAGCGCAAGACCGGCTGCTTCTACTGTCACGGCACGGTGCTCAAGATGAAGGATGGCAAGCTCGATCCCGACACCTGGCCCAACGTGGGCGTTGGCCGCCTGAATATGGACGGTTCGCTCGGCTCCTGCACAAGTTGCCACACCCGGCACCGCTTCTCGGTCATGGAGGCCCGCAAGCCCGAGACCTGCGGCCAGTGCCACCTTGGCCCGGACCATCCGCAGATCGAAATATTCAACGAATCCAAGCACGGCGACATCTACCACGCCTTCAAGCACGAATACAACTTCGACTCCGCTCCCGGCGCCTGGACTCCCGGCGTTGACTACCGCGCCCCGACCTGTGCCGCCTGCCACATGTCCGGCTCCGGCGACGTGGCCACCACCCACGACGTGACCGAACGGATCTCCTGGGAAACCCAGGCCCCGCTGACGGTCCGGCCGTCCGAGTTCAAGCCGCTTCCTGCGGCCACCGACTGGCAGGTCGAGCGCGACAAGATGAAGAACATTTGCAGCCAGTGCCATGGGCAGTCCTGGATCGACGACTTCTATACCCAGCTCGACACTGCGGTTGAGGAGTACAACGAGGTCTACTTCAAGCCCGCCAAGAAGACCCTGGACGAACTCTATGAAAAGGGGCTGCTCGACAAGACCAAGTTCTTCGACGAACACCTTGAAGTGGAATACTACGAGCTGTGGCACCACGAAGGCCGCCGGGCACGCATGGGCGTGGCCATGATGGCCCCGGACTACGCATGGTGGCATGGTTTCTACGAGTGCAAGCACCGCTACAACAAGTTCATGGAGGAGGCGCGCCACCTCATCGACACCAATACCAAGGCATACAGGTACCCCGACTTCCCGAACGCCACCGGCGACCCCACTCGTCCGGCGGAGATATTCGGCCAATAACGGGACAACGTGAGCCATTGACCGAAGGGGGGCGCCCGTGCCCCCCTTCACTGTTTCACTCTTCCACTCCCAGCCACGGGCCGCATTGACCTTTCGCAAAAAAAACGCGATATTAGTATTCTGAACAAGCCCTGACGGCCCGGCCGTCGGGCGCAACGCTCCGAAGCGGAGGGTCGAATGGACGAGGCATCCCTACGCAAGCAGCTTCAGGAAGCTCGGCTACGCATCGAGGAACTCGAAAAAGACCTTGGGAACGCCGCCGAGGCGACCTGCGAAGACCGCTACCGGCAGGTCTTCGAAAGTGCTCCCGGCGGCATGGCCATCATCACCAGGGAGGGACACATCCTCCTGGCCAACTCCGAGGCCAAGCGGTTTCTCGGTCTGCCCGAAAACAATGCGGAGCATAACGTCGAGGACTTCTACGTCGACGTGAAAGACCGCAAGCGGCTCCTGACGCTGCTGACGAGAGACCGGCACATCCGCAATTTCCCCGTCCCCATGCGCCGCCGTGACGGCGTCCTGCTTTGGGCCAGCATGTCGGCGCGGGCCATCGACTACGGCGCGCAACAGGCCAACCTCGTTTCCTTCACCGACATAACCGAGCACCGCGAAGCCCTGCGGCGGCTGGAGCTGGATGAAATCCGCTTCGAAAAGCTCTACGCCCTCTCCGAGATGACCCAACGCTCCGAGAGCGAAATCCTCGACTTCGCCCTGAACGCCATCACCGAGGTAACGGGCAGCGCCATCGGCTATATCTATCGGCTCGACGAGACCCAGACCATACTGACGCTCCACGCCTGGGCCGGAGACGTCATGGAGCAATGCGAAGTCACGGATGTCCCCAAGGAATACCACGTCGACGAAGAGGGCCTCTGGATGGAGCCCATCCGCCTCCGCAAGGCGGTCCTGGTCAACGACTACCTGAACAACCCTTGCAAGCGGGGGCTTCCCGAGGGACACGTCCCCATCAGAAACCACCTGGGCATTCCAGTGATCGAAGACGACCGCATCGTCTTCCTGGCCGGTGTGAGCAACAAGGCGGAAAACTACACCGAGGACGACGTCCGCCATCTGGACCTGATAATGAAGGGCACCTGGCGCATCATCCAGCGGAGGCGGTCCCGGGCCGAACTCAACGCGGCCCGCGCCGAGCTGGAGGAAACGGTCCGGCGGCGCACGGACAGGCTGCAACAGGTCAACAGGGAACTGGCCGGACTCAACCTGGAGCTGATGGAAAAGGATCGCGAGCGTGAGCACGCCCGCATGGAGCTGATGCGCTACCAGAGGATCATCGAGACCACTCCGGACCTCATTTCCCTCATCGACAACAACTACCGCTACGTCATCGTCAACCAATCGTATACCCGGATTTTCGGGCTCTCGCGGGACGCCATCGTGGGCCAGCCCGTGGGCATCCTCTTCGGCTCCCTGGCCTTTGAGGAACAGTTCCGGCCCGCCATCGACCGCGCCCTGAAAGGCGAGACCCTGACCGAAGCCACCTGGCTCCATCTCCCGGACAAGGGCGAACGATACATGTCCATCACCTACCAGCCCGTCCGGGTCGAAGGCGACTCCACGCAATACGTCTCCTTCGAAGCGCGGGACATGACCGACCTCAAGCGAAGCGAGGAGGACCTCAAGGCCATCGCCGAACGCCTTGACCTGGCCACCGACGCGGCCCACCTCGGCATCTGGGAATGGGACCTGCGCACCGACGACCTGCTCTGGGACCACAAGATGTTCGACCTCTACCAGGTGCCCCCCATGCCGTCCTGCGAGCTGTTCCATTTCTGGAGAAGCTGCCTCCATCCCGACGACCTCGCCGCCACCGAGCAGCAGATGGCGCGGTCCATCGAGACAAAGGAACCCCTCTACCTGGAATTCCGGATCATCCGCCCGGACGGCGAGACCCGGCATATCCGCCTCGAAGGGCTGGTCCAGGTGGACGACAAGGAGATGCCCATCCGGCTCATCGGCATCAGCATGGACGTCACCGAACAGCGCAACATGGAAGACGAGCTGCGCACCCTGGCCTCCACCGATCCCCTGACCGGCGCAAGCAACCGCCGCCAATTCATGTCCCGGCTGGGCGAGGAATTCGAGCGGTGCAAGCGGTACAACACCTCGCTGGTCCTCCTCTCCCTGGACATCGACCACTTCAAGCGCATCAACGATACCTACGGCCACCCCTCCGGGGACGACGTGCTCAAGGAGCTGGTCTCCCTGTGCATGTCCACCCTGCGTACCACCGACCTCTTCGGCCGCGTTGGGGGCGAGGAGTTCCAGGCCGCCCTGACCCAGACCCGCATCGGCGCGGGGCAGAACACCGCCGAACGGCTGCGCCGCCGCGTGGAACGATGCAAGGTCGAAACCCACGGCCAGACCATAACTTTCACCATCAGCATCGGCGTAACCGCCCTGCGCCCGGACGACGAGTCCATCGAAGAGCTGCTCAAGCGCGCCGACGAGGCCCTCTACCAGGCCAAGCGCACCGGCAGAAACCGAATCGTGATCCTTTGACCCCTTGACTGGCCGCCGGGCCCTTCCTATCTTTTCCGATAACGATAACCGCTATCAACGGGAGGTTTCACCATGCCCCTCACCAGAAAACACGACCACGACTGGTTTCTACCCGAAGACGTCCGCAAGCAACTTACCGAGACCTTCAAGGCCCTCAAGGAGACCGTTTCCCTGGAGCTGTTCATTCAGTCCGGCGTCAACGACGAGTTCTCCGACTACACCGAAAAGTTCTGCGCCGACCTGGCTCGGCTCGACGACAGGATAACCTTTGAAAAACACGACCTCGCCTCCGACCGGGCAAAGGCGCTGGGCGTAACCGCCTCACCCACTCTTTGCGTCAACCCGGACGACTACCACATCCGTTTTCTGGGCGCGCCGCTGGGCGAAGAAGGCAAGTCCTTCATCACCGCCGTCATGCTCGTTTCCCTCCGCGCGAACGGCCTGTCCGAAGCGTCCCTCGCCCTCCTTGAACCCCTGGACGGCGAACGCCTGGCCCAGGTGTTCGTCTCGCCCTCCTGCCCCTACTGCCCTGGGCAGGTCATGCACGCCATCAAATGCGCCATCGCCCGGCCCGGCCAAATCAAGGCCGAATGCGTGGAGATGAGCGAAAACCCCGCCCTGACCGAGGAATACGGCGTCGGCTCCGTGCCGCACACCATCTTCAACCAAGGCGGGCACGAGGCCCTCGGCCTCATGCCCGAGGAACGGTTCGTGGTCGAGCTGGTTCACCTCAAGTCCGCGGAGGAACTGCTCAAGGAAGACGCTCTCCCCGGCGTGGAAGGGATGCAAACGGCCTCCGGCTACGGAACCATAGACCCCGGCGAGGTGGACCTGGTCATTATCGGCGCGGGTCCGGCCGGACTGACCGCTGGCATCTACGCCGTACGCGCCGGACTCAAGGCCGTGGTCCTCGAAAAGAGCATCATCGGCGGCCAGGTGGCCCTGACCCCTGTGGTGGAGAACTACCCAGGCTTCACGGCGGTGCCTGGCAAGCAGCTCATGGACATCATGAGCGAGCACGCCCGCCGCTATGTGCCCGTACACGAAGGCGAAGGCGTGGAGTCGATCAGGATGGGCGACCCGGCCAAGGACGAGCCCATCGTCGTGACCACCGCCCGCGGGACGTATCCGGCCAAGGCCGTCATCCTGGCCACGGGCGCGAGCTACCGCAAGCTCGGCGTGCCCGGCGAGGAAACCTACTTCGGGCGCGGGGTCAACTACTGCGCCTCGTGCGACGGCTACCTCTACAAAGAAAAGACCGTGGCCATTGTGGGCGGCGGCAACACGGCCCTGACCGACGCCCTGCACCTCAAGAACCTCGGCGCGAACGTGACCATCATCCACCGCCGGGACGAATTCCGCGCCCAAAAGCCCCTGATCGAATCCGTGGAACGCGAAAACATCCCGGTCATCTGGAACACCGTGGTCGAGGAAATCAAGGGCGACGGCCGGAAGGCATCTTCCCTCAAGCTGCGCAACGCCACGACCCGTGCCGAGACCGAACTGCCGGTGGACGGCGTGTTCATGGCCATCGGTCAGAAGGCCGCCACCGAACTGGCGCAGGCCATGGGCGTGGCCCTCGGCGAAAACGGCTTTGTCCAGGCCGGGGCGGACATGCGCACCAACATCCCGCGCGTCTACGCCGCGGGCGACCTGACCGGCGGCCTGCAACAGATCGTCACCGCCATCGGTGAAGGATCCATCGCCGCCATGTCCGCCTTCGAAGACATCTCGCACCCCTACTGGAAAGAGTAGGACGCCTCCCGCGACTGCAAACGGGGAGGGGCATATTCCAAAATCTGCTCCTCCCCGCTTCCGGCCGCCTCCCTTCCGTCACAAAACGCCCTTGCCGCGCCGAGCGAACCGACACCGGAGCCGTGGGCCGCACGCGTTATATTCGATTAATTATCATTTGGGCGGTCTTGACTCTTTCCCGGCCCCCTGCTAGTTCTGAACTCGCTGAAGTGACCGGCGGTCATTTTTTGACCGCAAGTCGCAAATTGACCAACGGTCACGACAAAAGATCAGCTATTCCAAGGAACGAGGAAAGGACATGGCGACCAAACAGCAGGAAAAATCCCAGCAAACCATGCAGGAGCTTATGGCCTCGGCCATCGAGCTGTTCGGCACCAAGGGGTTCGGCAACACCTCCGTGGCCGAGATCACCGACCACGCGGGTTATGCCAAGGGGAGCTTCTACCGCCACTGGAACTCCAAGGACGAACTCTTCCTCCAGATCGTGGAGCAGAAGTTCAGGCAGTACCGCGCCACGCGCCACGACCGGGTGCAGAACGCCACCGATCTCGAAGACGCCATGAACAACATCTGGGATTTCCTGGAGACCATCCTGTCCGACCGCAACTGGTCAGCCATTTTTCTGGAATTCACCGTCTACTCCGCCACGAGCGAGCCGCTGCGCAAGCTCATGAACAAGTCCGACTACCGCCTGTCCAACCACGTTTTCGCCGAACTGATGCGCAAACACGTGACCAGCGACTATCCTCCGGAAAAAATCGGCGCGCTCAACACCGCCCTGTTCGAGGGGTATCTCATCCAACGCGCACTGAACTCCGACGTGCTTTCCCTCAAGGACGTCCGAGAGGCGGCCATAGCCCTTGCCGTCAAGAACGGAACCGGGCGGGACTGATCCCGCACAGACCATATTACCCAACAAGCGAGATGCATCATGCGTAAGACCCTGCTGATCCTCACAGCCCTGGCCCTGATCGCGGCCGGCCTGGCGTCCCCCGCCTGCGCCGAATCCGTGCGCCTGACCTATTCAAGCTTCTTCCCACCCACCCACGTCCAGTCCAAACTGGCCGAACAGTGGTGCAACGAAGTGGAGCTCCGCACCAACAAGGCGGTTATCGTCGATTTCTATCCCGGCGGCACCCTGAGCCCGGCCAAACAGTGCTACGACGGCGTTGTCGAGGGCATCTCGGACATCGGCATGTCCGCGCTGGCCTATTCGCGCGGCCGCTTCCCGGTCATGGCCGCCGTGGACCTGCCCATGGGTTATGAGAACGGCGTCCAGGCGACCGCCGTGGCCAACGCCGTGTACGCCAAATTCTCGCCCGCCGAATTCGACGACGTGGAGCCCATGTATTTTCACGCCCACGGCCCCGGCCTGCTCTTCACCACCGAAAAGCCGGTCCACGCCCTGCCCGACCTGGCGGGACTCAAGATCCGCTCCACCGGCAATTCCGCCAAGCTCATCGAGGCCCTGGGCGGCACCCCCGTGGCCCAGCCCATGCCCGCCGCCTACCAATCCCTGCAAAAAGGCGTGGTAGACGGCTCGGTCCACCCCATGGAATCCAACAAGGGTTGGAAGCTCGGCGAGGTTGTCCGCCACTGCACGATGTCCGTGCCCGTGGGCTACACCACCACCTTCTTCGTGGTCATGAACAAGTCCAAGTGGGACGAAATATCCCCTGAGAACCGCGCGATCATCGAACAGATCAACAAGGAATGGTCGGTCAAGCACGGCCTGGCCTGGGATGAATCCGACGCCGAGGGCAAGAAATTCCTGACCTCCAAGGGTGGCGAGTTCATTGAGCTCGAACCCGCCGAAGCCGAGCTGTGGGTCAAGGCCGCGCAACCCGTGCTGGACGGCTATGCCGACGGCGAAGGCCGGGCGGTGAACGGCCAGGCCGTGGTGAACTACATCAAGGAAGAAATGACAAAACGTCCGTAGGCGCGGTCGGCCGAGGATCGGGACCGGGCGGAACAGACGACGTTCCGCCCGCAACGCCGGGGACTATTCATATACAAGGGGGAAGCCGACGACTCCTCCTCGGACTATCAGCCATTCCCCGGAGGAACCCCATGAAAAAACTTCTGACGACGTTCCTGGCCGCCGCCCTTTTCTGTCTCGTCCTTCCAGCCGAAGGGCGGACCGAGGCCAAGCTGACCTACTCCAACTTCTTTCCGCCCACCAACCACCAGTCGCAACTGGCCGAAGCGTGGTGCCGGGAGGTGGAGAAACGCACCGGCGGCAAGGTCGTGATCGAGTACTACCCCGACGGCACCCTGAGCCCGGCCAAGCAGTGCTACGACGGCGTGGTCGAGGGGTTGTCCGACATCGGCCTGTCCTGCCTGGCATACTCGCGCGGCCGCTTTCCGGTCATGGCCGCAGTGGACCTGCCGCTGGGCTACACCAGCGCGGCCCAGGCCACGGACACCGCCAACGCCGTATATGAGAAGTTCAAACCCCAAGAGTTGGCCGACGTGGAGCCCATGTATTTCAACGGCCACGGGCCGGGGCTGCTGTTCACCGTGAAGAAACCTGTCAGGACCCTGGCCGAGATACAGGGCGTGAAAATCCGCGCAACCGGCAACTCGGCCAAGCTGGTGGAGGCCCTTGGCGGCACGCCGGTGGCCAAACCCATGCCTGAAAATTACCAACTCCTGCAAAAGGGCGTTGTGGACGGCAGTATGCACCCCATCGAGTCCAACAAGTCCTTCAAGCTGGGCGAAGTCTGCAAGTACGGCACCGACTCCTTCTCCGTGGCCTACACCACCGTGTTCTTCATCGTCATGAACAAGGACAAGTGGGCCGCGATCGATCCCGAGTCGCAAAAGATCATTCGAGAGATAAACAAGGAATGGGCGGCCAAGCACGCCGCGGCCTGGGATGAAGCCGACGCCGAAGGACGCCGTTTCTTCCTCGACCAGGGCGGCGAGATAGTCGAACTGGCCCCCGAGGAGGCCACGGCCTGGGCCAAGGCGGCGCAGCCCGTGCTGGACGGCTATCTGGCCGAGGCCAACGGAAAGGGCCTCGACGGCGAGGCCATTCTGGCATTCACCCAATCCACCCTGAAATAACCTGTTGCCGAACGGGGCGGGTCGCCCCCGCCCCGTTCGCGTCCAAGGAACGACAATGGAAGAGAACAAGCGGCTGCTCCCGCTGACCGAAAAAATCATGCGCGTGATCGCGGCGGCCTGCCTTGTGGGCATGGCGGCCATGACCGGCATGGATGTTTTCCTGCGCGGAGCCTTCAACACCCCCATCTTCGGCTGCGAGGAGATCGTGGCCATCCTCGGCGTTATCGCCGTGGGCTTCGCCCTGCCCTACGCCCATTACCAGAAAAGCCACATCGGCGTGGAGATCCTGGTCCGCCGCCTGCCCAAACGGGCCCGCGACATCTTCGAACTCCTCACCAACCTGGCGACACTCTTCCTCATGGCCATCGTCACCTGGCGGATGTTCCTCTACGCCGGGACCCTGGCCAAATCGGGCGAAGTCTCCATGAACCTGGAGCTGCCCGAATACTACGTGGTTTACGTCCTTTCCTTCGGTTTCTTCGTCTACGCCCTCTGCCTGCTGGCGGACATCGTCAAATTCTTCAGGAAACGGGAGGCCTAGCCATGGATCCGACCACCGCCGGAATCATCGGCATCTGCGTCATGGTCATCCTGTTCATGACCAGGATGCCCGTCGCCTTCGTCATGATGCTCGTGGGCTTCGTGGGCTTCTCGCTGCTAACCTCCTGGAAGGGCGGGCTCAATCTCATGAGCCGCAACATCTACGACGCCTTCGCCTCCTACGAGCTTTCCACCATACCGCTGTTCATCCTCATGGGACAGATCGCCTTCAACTGCGGCATTTCGCGGCGGCTCTACGACACCGCCTACCGTTTTCTGGGTAACACGCGGGGCGGCCTGGCCATGGCCACGGTCTCGGCCTGCACCGCCTTCGGCGCGGTCTGCGGGTCCAGTCCGGCCACGGCCGCGACCATGTCCACGGTCGGCATCCCGGAGATGAAACGGTACGGCTACGCCAACTCCCTGGCCGCGGCCTCGGTGGCCTCGGGCGGCGGGCTGGGCATGATTATGCCGCCGTCGGTGGTTCTCATTATCTACGGCGTGCTCACCGAGCAGTCCATCGGCGCGCTGTTCGTCTCGGGCATCCTCCCGGCCATCCTGCTGACCGGCCTGTTCATCGCGGGCATCTACCTCCAGTGCAAGATCAACCCGGCGCTCGGCCCCAAGGGCGACACCTTCACCTGGGGCGAGAAGCTTAAGTCCATGGCCAACCTCATGGACACCCTGCTCATCTTCGCCCTGGTCATCGGCGGCCTGTTCAAGGGGCTGTTCACCCCCACCGAAGCCGCATCCATCGGCGTCATCGGCGTACTCGCCCTGGCGATCGTGAAGAGGCAGCTCTCGTGGCAGGCCTTCGTCAATTCGCTCTACGAAACCCTGCGCACCTCCTGCATGGTCCTGGTGCTCATTGCGGGCGCGGTGGTCTTCGGCAAATTCCTGGCCGTGACCCGCATCCCCTTCGACATCGCCAACTGGGTATCCGCCTTCGACATGCCGCCCTTCGCCATCATGGGCGCGATCATCCTGATCTACTTCGTCGGCGGCTGCTTCATGGACTCGCTGGCACTCATCATGCTGACCATCCCGGTCTTCTTCCCGGTGGTTATGGACATGGGCTACGACCCCATCTGGTTCGGCGTCATCATCGTGCTCGTCACCGAGATGGGCGTCATCACCCCGCCGGTGGGCATCAACGTCTACGTGGTCTACGGCATGTGCCGGAAGATCGCCCCGGACGTCACCCTGGAGGACGTGTTCAAGGGCATCCTGCCGTTTATGGCCTCCATCATCCTGGGCATCGCCCTGCTCTTCATCTTCCCGCAGATAATCCTGTTCCTGCCCGGCCTGATGTACTGACCCGAAGCGCACGACAAACACCAAAAAAGCCCGGACCAAATCCGGGCTTTTTTTATGGGTGCCATCCTTTCCGTTTCCTGAAGGGAGAAACGAGAAATTGAAGGCCGCTTCGCGGCAATAATCGGGTGATTTCGCCTCCGGCGGGCAAGGGCTCGCACCCTTGCATCCCGTGTATGCGCCTTTGGCGCGGACTTTTTTCGCTCTGCGATGATCGGCTCCGCCGAAGGCGGCATAGGGATTCCAAAGGGGGCCCTCCGCGTTTCTGGAAAACCGCCCCCTGCCTTGTCTTTTAATCATGGCAGGGGGTTACTTTTGGGTGATCTAACGCAATCTCAGATGATCTGCGATGATTTTGGAAATGATTTTACACATTTTTTTCACACACGCCGATAAAAATTTATTTTATTATTTCAAACAATTACAACTTTAACCCCAGTGCATGTCAACAGAGAGAGATATATCGCGAGTTGGGCAATTGGCGCAGTTCGGCCACTAACCCGCATTGTCCCTTTTCGTATTGAGCTCCCACCAAGGAGAAACTGAGGGTGATGGGTCGTCGAGATCGACAGCCTCGCCGATCCTTGGGGTCACGATTTGGTATGGCTTGCCAGCCCCCGCCGTGACGAAGCGCCTGAACGGGTCATCCCATGAGTGGTAAGAGATGTTGAACCTGCCGACGTGCGACGGCAGTGCGGCCTCAGCGCACAGGTCTTCAGCTGCCTGGGCTGCCTGCTCGGGATTCATGTGGACGTATCGCCATGCGTCGTTGTACTGGCCGCTGTCGAGCATGACAAAATCAAAGCCGTCGAACCGATCGCCTATCTGCTTGAAGTGAGATCCATAACCGCTGTCGCCGCTATAGAATATCCGGCGAGTCGGAGTCTCCAGAGCGAAAGAAACCCACAAGGTACGATTGCGGTCAAACAGCCGCCCGGAAAAATGGCGTGCCGTCAGTACGTGGATGGTCAGGCCGTCTTCCAGCTTCACCTCCGAGTCCCAATCGGCCTCGACGACCATCTTGTCCGGGAATTCCCAGCGCGCAAAGTGCTCGCCTACTCCAAGGCCTGTGACGATATGTCCAATCTTCGACCTCAGGGCGAGGACTGTGTCGTAATCCAGGTGGTCCCAGTGGTCATGAGAAATGAGCAGGTAGTCGATATCCGGCATATCCTCGGCCGTATAGATGGTGGTTCCCTCGAACGCACGAGTCGAGAAGGAGACCGGCGAAGCGTGGTCGCTGAGTACCGGGTCGATCAGGATCGTCTTGCCGCCCAGTTGAACGAAATAGGAGGAATGACCGAGCCAGACGACCACATCGGCGTCCGGCTCAAGCGCCTTGAGGTCTGTCTTGACCACGGGCAAAGGGGTGGGCGGCGTCAACCCGCCTCCATCGCGCAGGAGAAACTTCAGCCACAGGCCGAGGCCGCCACCGCCCTCGACTATCTCTGGAATGGGTTCGCGGTTATGGAATGTCCCGTCCTTGAAGTTGGGGGACTCTGAAATTCGATCCAGCCGTTCACCCTCAGGCAGCCTGCCGAATTTGTCATGACCGATGTAGAAACAACCGGAGACGACCAACAACACTACCAGCACGAAGAAAAATATCATGATTTTATATGACATCCTCATGGATTGCCTTTGCCCTTAGCCCCGTTCCGCTGCGTTTCCGGGTGCAGTATGCCGACCGGCAACCAGTCGGATCGCCCTCAGAAGAGCAATCGCCAAAAGAGTGAGATTGACGGTCATGGAACAAATCAGTTCCGGAAAAAACAGGTTGCTCATGGTAACTGTGCAATTCCAGACGGTTTGCGGGACCAGAAGGGCCGCTTGCAGTATATCGATCAAGTTCATGGGGTGCTCCTTGTGTTGCTTGTGAGCGGCGATCTTTCCCAAACTCACAATTCAACCCTACAGTTTTTTGCTGCTCATGAATTGAACATTTCTCCAAAGAGGTTGCCCAATCGTACACGAAAGACGAAACAGATTCGTTTTCCCCTGCCTTTTGTTGCCCATTTATATCTCAACGTTGCCAGACACGAAAGCACGCTGTGGATTACGAGCAAAAACGAGGGTGATGACACTGGCGACAACCGCCAGTCCGCCATAGCAGGATACCAGTTGGAACAGGTCCATGGACTTGGACATTTGTCCTGCCAAAAGGCTCGTGACCGCAGCGCCAGTGTATGATGTCGCGTAGATCAACGACAGGATGCCAGCCCGGTCCTGCGACGAAATGCCGTCAAGCAGCGAGCGGGTGCCTTCACGGCAAAGATGACACCGCCGACCGCCAGGGTAAAGACGACGACCCCGATCCGCTGTGCCTTTGCAGGAGAAAGGCGCGCCGAAAGCGGGCCGACGATGGCGCTGGGGAGCAGGAACGACGAAAACACGATGGCAGCCGTTACCGTGCTCTGTGAACCAAGCTGGTCTGCCGCGATGGACGGTCCGTATGCCTGAAAGAATCCCCCCAGCGCCCACGTCGCCACAAAGAGACAGACGGCAATCGGGTACAGCCGCCGGTCGGCATGGGGCAGAGAAAAGACGGGACGGAATGAAGCGACCAATCCGGGCTTCCGCTCCACCGTTTCCCTGCTCAGCAAGACCAGCGTACAGACGACCGCCACCTCCACCAGAACAATCAGATAGCAAAGCGTTCGGGGATACGGTCCATACTCGACGAGCACACCCGACGCCAGGGCACCCAGGATAAGACCCACCATGGGATAATTCCCCACGATCACGGCGGACAGCCAGGCCAGGGAGGGCAGGGCGCTATCGACGACATAGGCGGCGATGGCGCTGGACGCCAACCCGCAGGACAATCCGAGCAGGAGGCGGGCAACAACCAGAGGCACCGCGTCGTTCACATCCAGCATGATGATGCTGGCGGCGGAAAGTCCGAACGCGAGCAACGTTACCGGATTCCGGCCCAAATGGTTCGAGATGCGGCCGAATATGAGCAACGCCGTGATCGCGCCGATGAAATAGACCACTGCGGTCATGGCGAGGTCGCCATAGGTCAGCCCTGGGGTATGGGGGTGGCCGATGCGGCAAAAGCGGTCAGCATCGACAGTGTTGCCGCGATAAAACCGATATGATTTCGAAATGTTTTCACGGTTGCGTGTCCTGATGATTCGTTATTGGCAGACCCAAAAGGGGTTTCGAAAGGTTAGCCCAACCTGCAGCCATGACAGGTTGGGCTTGGAGGGATGAGGATTGTCGGGGAAATATGCTGTGTTGATTTACCGGGCTTCAATTCGAATAGTCCCACTCAGGGAGCGGATGGACTCGGTCCCTTTGATGGCTTCCCCCAGTTCGTACAGTCCGGAGGCGGAAGCGAAGCTGCCGTAAAACATGACGACATCGGCCCAAGGCGCATAGTATGCGAGGGTGCCGGGATGGGCAGATTTGACCAACGGGGTGTTCGAAGTATTCAGCTTCTTGGGAGGGTAATAAATCTTCTCCTTTCCACCGTAGTCCTCGACCTCGATCTCCAGCGGCAGTTGGGCGTACAGGTCTTTTGCCGCCTGGCTGTCGTTGAGTTCATAGGTTATTGTGGTTCCGTTGGAAGTGACAGTAATTTGCATGACTTTTCCCTTATCTTCGGCAAGAGGTTCCATCTTTCGAACAACGGCACTGCCCGACATCGCGGCGATGTCTTCGATGCCGCTCAGTCCGACGCCAAGGCGATGCATCTCGTCGCCCGCATAGAAATCCTTGTAGAGCATGAACACGTCGCCCCAGGGCGCGTAATAGCTCAGCTCACCCTTCTTTCCGTCATGGTAGGCTTCGCTCGGCTTCACGTTCAACTTCTCGGGCGGGTAAAACATCCACTGGGCGTCACGGAAGTTGGTCAGGTCGAGCGTCAACGGCAGTTGATCGTAGAACTCCCTGGCGGCAGTGGTGTCGTAGAGCCGGAATGTCGCCGTTTTTCCCTGAGAGTGAATCTCCACCCTCATGTCAGAGAGGGGCAACGGTTGATCATCGGCAGCCGACACTTGGGAATCGAAGTCCAACACGAGAATGCAGGCGACGAGGGCCAGCATGAACGAGACGTTTTTCATGAGCGCGAGCATGGTTCCCCCTTACATCGAGTATCCGGGCTTCTTGTACAGGATATCGGCCTTGTCGCGGATATCCGGGTCGTAGACCTTCTCCTTCCAATCGCCGAACGAAATTTCCTCTATTGAGACCGAAACGGACGATCTGCTTGCACCCGTGTATTTGACGACTTCTTCCACAATGGCGTCGGCGAGACGCTGCTTGTCCTCTTCCGACCTGCCGGGCCAGAGCTTGACGCTGACATGGGGCATGATTTCCTCCTTTGCTCCGTCCGAAGCTATGGCTCCGGCAACTTCCAATCCGTCCGAGCCGCAGAGTCCGCATAGTTTGAATGCGACCGCAGCTCCAAGGCCGACAGCCCCTCTTGCAATGAAATCCCGACGGGAATACTTGTTGCTCATAACTCCTCCGAACCGGTCAGGCGTTCAGGCCCATTTCATAGGCCTTTTCTCCAGCACGAGTACCCTTCACGTTACCTCCGTCCCATGATCCCGTAATGGACATGACGCCTTTGTCCCTGCAACCGGAAAAACTCCCGGTGAACACCTTCAGGCTGTTCACGGAACTCTCCACCTGTGAATCACCGCCTGCGCAGGAAACCGAATAGTAGAAATCCTTGTCGCGGAGCATGGTATAAATGGGGCAGACCCTATCGACGAAGACTTTCATCTGGCCGTTCATGGCATGGAAATAAACCGGGCTGGCAAGCACAAGCACTTCGGCGGCGAGCATTTTTTCACGGATTTCAGCCATGTCATCCTGCTGACTGCAGAAACCCGGATCTGAGATGCAGGCCAAACAACCAGTGCAGTAGTTGATGGCCTTTTCCGCAAGGCGGATCTTTTCCACCTGATGTCCCGCTTCCCGTGCACCCCGCATGAATTCGTCGCTCAGAGCTTCGGAGTTGCTATTCATTCTGGGACTCGACGAGATGATGAGCACATTCTTGCGGTCCTTACTCGGACCTGCCTGCGCTTCGGCGGGTGCCGACACGACAGACATGCCCGCAAACACCGGGGCGACGGCCATGGCCACCCCGGCCTTGAGTAGGTTTCGTCGTTCACCCAAAAACGCAGCCCTGTCCTTTCCTGTTTTTCTGCTTTCATCCGGCATGGATCACCTCGCTCATGATCAGGCTTTCAAACCCATTTCGTATGCATCCTTGAGTGCGCGTTTTCCTCTGACGCCGCCCTCGGACCAGACACCGGTAACGGCAACCGTCCCCTTTTCTTCAACATCCAGACAGTCAGTGAACACCCTGAAGATTTTGAACGCATTCTTAACGGGGAGGTTGCCACCGGCTGCGGCCACCATGAAATAGACGTCCTTGTCATGAATAAGAGGGTAGATGGGGCAGATCCTGTCCATGAACGTTTTCATGTGGCCGTTGAAAGAGTGAAAATAGATAGGGCTGGCAAACACGAGAACATCGGCATCGAGAATCTTTTGCAGGATTCCGTTCATGTCGTCGGCCTGGGTGCAGCTTCCCGGATTGCCGATACAGGCGCAGCATCCGGTGCAATAGTTGATGTGGCTGTCCGCCAAACGGATTTTTCCCACGCTGTGCCCGGCCTCCTGCGCTCCTTTCATGAATTCGTCGCACAGGATGTCGGAGTTGGCGTTCTTTCTCGGACTTGAAGATATAAGAAGTGTTCTTTTACTCATGTCTTTTCAGCGTGTTGGGCGTGGTCTTTCCCGTTAGAAAGACCACGCCATTTTATAGTCATGTTACTTGCGACCGGCGAGAACGGCGTCGAGGACACCGCTCGCGCTTTGTGCCTGCTCTTTGCCCACGCGGACGTCGAGCACCTTGACGAAGTCGTGCATCTGACCTTCGGACAGGCCGGTGTTCATGGCCGCTCCCATGTGGAACTTGAGCGGACCTTCGGCCTTGCCCAGGCTGGCCAGGCAGGCGATGGTCGCCAGTTCGCGTTCCTGGTGGGTCAGGATATCGCGGATGAAGATGTCCGCGAACAGGTGCTCCTTGAGGAACGTGTCGATGATGGGCGAGAACTCCTGATAGGGAGCCTTGGTTGTCGGGAGCTCCTTGAGGCCGGACAAGTCCGCTCGGACTCGGGCACCGTAGGCATCCCGGTCAAGGTCAGCCGGAAGCGGAGATGCGTCCCTGCCTTCCTTATCTTTGATGCCCTTGGCTTTGCGTTCATCCATCACACCCATGAAGGCCCAGATGCCGCCGAGACTGCGGGGAAAGCCCGCATAGGCATACATCTGGACGAGGACTTCCTTGACTTCGTTGACGGTCAGCCCGGCGTCCAACCCTTCGTTCAAGGCCGGTTTGAGCTTCTCGATATCGCCGCTCGTGGTGAAGGCGGCGATGGTGACAATCGCCTTCTGTCGGACGTCGAGGGTCGTTTCCTTGTTCATAGTGCTTGCCTCCGTTGTTGTCGCAAGACCGAAAGCGAGGACAAACGCGGCCAGTGTCAAAGCATATCTATTAAGCTGCATGGCCGATCTCCTATCGCTTCATGTATTGTTCGTCGGTGACTTTTTCTTTCCAGACAACGGCCTTGCCGTCCTTGCTGCCGGAAATGACGAGATGGGTCATGGCACCGTCGGGAGTCGCGCCGTGCCAGTGGTCGACACCGACCGGACACCAGACGCTTTCCCCTTCCGTGAATTCGATGACTTTGCCGTCGCGCGTCCCGGTCAAGGCAACGCCGTCGGTCACGATCATGTGCTGTCCTGCCGGGTGCCAATGCCAGTTGGTCCTGGCTCCGGGCTGGAAGGTGACATACGCCCCGGAATAGTGGGCGGTGTCGTTGGCCGGGAACAGCATGTCCACCGTGACGTCGCCGGTGAAATACTCGGCCGGGCCGACGAAGGATTTCTGGGTTCCCTTGCGGTAGACTTCCTGTCCCTGCTCCGCGAATGCGACCGAGGCAAAGGCCAATACAGCCAGGATGACGATGACTTTCTTCATTGAAGACTCCTTTGAGTTGGTCCGGATTTCCCTACGGGTATAGCATTTCGAGAGCCGCACAGGAAAGTTGCCCGGTTTTGTTGGGCCAGCCTCATGGCGGGCTGAAATCGGGTATGAAAACGCCCGGAAGAAACTAACTGAGCGCGTCGTACTGTTCGTCGGATACCGGCTCCAGCCATTCGTTGGACTTGTCCTCTGCCGGAACCTCCACGCCTTCCAGGGAAAGCATCTCAAGGTAGCTGGCTCCGGTAAAATAGGCTACGTACGCTTCGTTCAGGGGGCCTTGGGAAAAAGGCCTTCTCCGGTGAATGTATTACTCATAATCATTCTCCTCGTCTGTTTTCGGGCGGCTCAGGGTATTTAGTCTCGCTCGATCCTGACGGCGATGCTGCCGTCAAGGGTACCCATGATCGCGGGATCGCAACCCAACCCTCCCATGGTGACCATGCCGTCGAATTGCTGGGAAATGTCCTCGTCCTTGTAGAGGATCGCGAAATAGTTGCCGCTCACAGCAAAAGCGATGTCGCCGTTCTTCCATCCGCTACGCAGCTCCGCGTCGTCGTAAGGAAGCGGTTCGCTCATGACGCCGCAATAGTCGTGTTCATACCGGGACAGCTGGACAGTGTACGGCAGCTTGGCGATCAAAGCCTGGGCGGGCTTGCTGTCGTTCAGCACTGCGGGAATGATGGTTTCGCCAACTATCAGTTTTATTCTGGTTGCATTTTCGATGATACGATTATCCCCCTCCCCATTGCCGATCCTTCCCGATTGCGCGTTGCTGTTTGGAGCCGACGCAAGGACGACCAGGGCGATGAGGCATAGTGTTATTGTCTTCAACTTCATACAATCCTCCGTGATGTTTGCCGTCCCGGCTTGTCCGGGACGGCAAACAACGAACTATCCGTTTACTTCAGATTCTTGGTAAAGAAGTCTTCCAGCTTGTCGAACGGGATCATGTCCACGCGATCGTACAGATCGATATGACGCGCACCGGGGATGATGACGAGTTCCTTGGGTTCACCGGCGAGCTTGTAGACATCCTCGGTGAAGTAGCGGGAGTGCGCCTTCTCGCCCATGATGAACAGGATCGGACGGGGGGCGATGTCGGTGACGAAGGTCATCAGCTGGAAGTTCACGAAAGCCATGTTGCTGGTCATCGTGAACGCAGCCTGCGCGCGGGGATGGTGACCGCGCGGCATGGCATAGTACTCCCAGAATTCGCTCATGATGGGGTCGAGGCCTTCGGGAATGGAGTCGGCAGCCACGGTCGGGAAGCCTTCGGGCAGCATGGGCGTGCCGTTTTCGAAATCCTTCCAGCGTTGTTCGCCGAGTTCGGTGAGCATCTGGGTCCGCTGTTCGGCGGTCATGGAATCTTCCCAGCCGTTACGGAGCAAGCGGCTCATGTCGTACATGCTCGCGGTGGCGATGGCCTTGATGCGCTGGTCGACCTGGGCGGCCTTGAGGGCGAATGCGCTGCTGCCGCAGATGCCGATAGCGCCGATGCGGTTCCGGTCAACGAAGGGACGGGTCCCCAGGAAGTCCACGCCCGCGCTGAAATCCTCGGAGAAGATTTCGGGGGAAGAGACGTGCCTGGGCTCGCCGCCGCTTTCGCCGTTGTAAGATTCGTCAAAGGCGATGGCGACAAAGCCGCGCTCGGCCATGGTCTGGGCGTAGATGCCCGCGCCCTGCTCCTTGACGCCGCCGTACGGCGTACCGATGACGAGCGCCGGATACTTCTTGGACTTGTCGACGTCCTTCGGCACGTACATGTCGGCAGAAATCGTGATGCCGTACCTGTTGGGGTAGGATACCTTTTCGTGAATTACCTTATCGCTCAATTTGAATGTCTTATCCCAAGTCATAGGGTCCTCCGCATGGGCTATGGTTGTTGTCAGGACCAGCGCCATAATCGGCAGCATGGCCAATATTGTTTTGAGTGCAGTAGTATTTTTCTTCATTACGTTCTCCTTCATGAAATGCGTATTCTTAGAGAGCGGACCGGAAAATCTCGACCATGTCCTCAACGCTCAGGAACGGACGTCCGGGCAGGTTGCCCTTGCCGTCGCTTACGATCTTGAGGGTGTCCTTGGCGTAAGTCTCGAACAGCTCATCACCGATGCCCAGCTCGGAGAAGCAGGTCGGGCAGCCGATGGATTTCAGGAATTCCTCGAAACGGTCAATGCCTGCCAGGGCGCAGTCGAGATCGTCGGGACCGTTGGCCTTGAGGCCGAAAACGCGCTCGGCGAACTGGACATACTTGGCAGTATTGGACTTGGCCGCGAAGCGCATCCACGCCGGGTTGATGATGGACAGGCCGGCCGCGTGGGTGATGTCGTGGTAGGCGGAGACGGTGTGCTCCATCATGTGCACGGGGTAGGGAGCGTCGGTACCGACCTGGAGCCAGCCGTTGAGGGCGACCAGCGCGGACCACTGCACCTGAACGCGGGCCTCGACGTCAGAGGGATTGGCAAGCGCCTTCGGGCCCCACTCCATGGCGGTGAGGATGACACCCTCGGCGAAACGGTCCTGAACGGGCGTGTTGTCGATGCCGTTGAGGTATGCCTCGGTGATATGGGTGATGAGATCGCAGATGCCGTAGGCGGTCTGGTCCTTGGGCACGCCCACGGTCAGCTCGGGGTCGACCACAGCGACCTTGGGATAGAGAAGCGGGATCTGGATGAACGACTTGACCGTGGTTTCCTCATTGGTAATGACCGCGCCGCAGTTGGACTCGGAGCCGGTAGCCGCCAGGGTCGGAACCGTGACGACGGGCAGGGCCACTGTGGGGACGTAGACGTTTTCCTGACCATGGTGGATCATGTTCCAGGGATCGCCGTCGTAAAGAGTCGCGGCGGAGATGACCTTGGAAGCGTCCATGACGCTGCCGCCGCCCAGGGCCACTATCACGTCGCACCCCTCGGTACGGGCGATCTCGGCGCCGCGGGCAACGGAAGTGATTCGCGGGTTGGGCTCAATGCCGGAGCATTCGACGAACTCAACACCGGCAGCCTTCAGGCTCTCGACGGCCTTGTCAAAGACGCCGCTACGCTTGACGCTGCCACCGCCGGTGACGAGCAAAGCCTTTTTGCCGTACTCGCTGACAACGTCGCCAAGCCGGGACAGGTTGCCGGCACCGAACACGAGCCTCGTGGGATTCTGAAATTCAAAATTCATTATGCACTCCTTTCAGGTTTCATTCACTGATGAATCCTTTTTAAGGAGTTCCCGACCTGCCTTGAACACACATTTCTCTCAAAACCTTGCTCATTCCTCCAAAGAGGTCATCTTTATATTGAATAGGACCCGAAAATGGTGTTCATAATAGAAGCAGACCACCGGAGGAGTAGACTATGCCCAACATGCTTGATTTATTAAAAGAATACGAAATCCCAGACGGAGGCGCCGTTGAATCGCTGTATCCGGGCGTCCGTTTTTTCAAGGAAACCCAGCACGTTCGCCGCAGACCAATGTTGTACAATCCTGGTTTGTGCATCGTTGCCTCGGGAGCGAAAGTCGGCCATATCGGCGGGCAGTCCTTCCACTATGACGCGGACAATTACCTGGTCGTCTCCGTGACCATGCCCTTTGAAAGCGAATCCTTCCCCGGCGAGGACGAACCTCTGCTCGGCCTGTATGTCGATATCGACATGGGCCAGTTGAACGACCTGATCATTCAGATGGATCTCCAAACGGAATTTGCAGATATGGGAGACGGCTATCCGCTCGGCATCGGGCCTTCCACCATGGACGGCGACATAAAAGACACCGCGACCAAGCTGCTCAAGGCGCTCCGCTCCGAAAGGGAAGCCAAGATCCTGGCCCCCGGACTGATTCGGGAAATCTACTACCGCGCCCTGTGCGGCAGTCAGGCGCAGGTGCTCTATTCCCTGGCCAGGGGCAGCAACTCATTCGCCCAGGTGGGGCGCGTCATCAGCCTGATGGAAGGAAGCTACAACGAAAAACTGGACGTGCAGCAACTGGCCGAATCCGCGCACATGAGCGTGTCCGCCTTTCACAAGGCGTTCAAGGAAATCACTGCCGACTCGCCGCTGCAATATCTCAAGAAGATTCGCCTCGCCCGAGCCCGCGACCTCATGGTGCAGAAAAACATGAAGGCCTACCTCGCGGCCGACGCCGTGGGGTATGAAAGCCCGTCCCAATTCAGCCGGGAGTTCAAACGCCACTTCGGGCAGAGCCCGGCGGAAATCATGCGCGAGGTTCGTTCAGCGTAGAAAACCCACTGAGATGGCGTGCATCACCAAAACACCGGAGGGAGAACCATGGATCGTCGAGACTTTCTGAAACAAGCCATCAGCACCACCATCGTTGCCGGGTCCACCCTGGCCTTCGGCGGCGTGGGCGCATTCTGGAGTTCGCAGGTTTCGGCAGCCGAGCCGGAGAAACCGTGGGACATGGTGGCCGTCCGGGGCGGCGAGCCTGACGAGATGTTCGACAGTGCCATCGCCGCCTATGGGGGGATGCGGGCCTTCGTCCCCAGAGGCAGCCGGGTCGTCATCAAGCCGAACATCGGCTGGGACGTGTCCCCGGCACGCGGCGGCAACACCAACCCCCGGCTGGTGGGCCGCATGGTCGAGCACTGCTTCGACGCCGGAGCCAGCGAGGTCGCTATCTTCGACCACTCCTGCGACAGTTGGCGGCAGTGCTACCTCAATAGCGGCATTGAACATGCCGTCGAAGCGGCGGGCGGCAAGATGCTCTCGGCGGACAGCGAGGGCGACTACCGGGAGGTCTCCATCCCGAACGGCAGACGCCTGAAAACCGCGCAGGTGCACAAGGCGCTGCTGGACGCGGACGTGTTCTTCAACGTCCCGGTGCTCAAGGACCACAGCTCCTCCCTCATCACCGCCAGCATGAAAAACCTCATGGGCGTGGTCTGGGACCGCTGGTATTTCCACCGCAACGACCTGCACCAGTGCATCGCGGACATCGCCTCCTTCCGCAAGCCGGACCTGACCGTGGTGGACGCCTACCACGTCATGATGCGCAACGGCCCGCGCGGGGTGTCCGAGAGCGACGTGGTCAAGATGAAGGCCCAGGTCCTGTCCACGGACTTCGTGGCGGCGGACGCTGCCGGGGCCAAGCTCTACGGCGTGGACCCCGACGAGGTCCGTCACATAACGCTGGCCTCCGAAATGGGCCTCGGGCGCATGGACCTCAAGGACCTGGCCATCAACCGCATCAAGCTCGGCTAAGATGCACTTCCGGCACCTCAAGCCGCTACGGGTCGGTGTGGCCGTCGCCTTCCTGGCGCTGACCGCCTCCCTCTTCCTGGATTTCCGGGACGTGGGAGCCACACACATGGCCGACACCGTGCTGTATCTCCAGTTCGTCCCCTCGCTCCTGAACTTCCTGGAGGCGGCCACCCTCGGCTCGGCGGGATTTTTCGCCGTACTGCTCCTGACGCTGCTCTTCGGGCGCGTCTACTGCTCCACCGTCTGTCCCTTCGGCACGCTCCAGGACATCGTCAGCCGTCTGGCCGGGAAGAAGCGGCGCAGATATTCCTTCACCAAACCGCACAGCGCACTCCGCTACGGCCTCCTCGCTCTGACCGTGCTCCTGTTCCTTGCCGGAAGCGGATTACTGCTCAATCTCCTCGATCCCTTCAGCAACTTCGGCCGCATTTTCTCCAACCTCGTCCGTCCAATGGTCCTGGCCGCCAACAACCTGGCCGCGCCCGTGGCCGAGTGGTTCGGCTCTCACGCCATCTACCGGGTGCAATGGCCCGCCATCGCCCCGGCCTCCATCGGCGTGGCGCTGGCCATGCTGCTCACGGCGGGCTGGCTCAGCGCGCGCCATGGCCGCCTCTACTGCAACACCCTCTGTCCGGTGGGCGCACTCCTCGGGCTGGTCTCTAGATTCTCGTTATTGCGCATCCGTGTGGACAGCGGAGCCTGTATTGAATGTGGACGGTGCGAGGGCGTCTGCAAGGCAGGGTGCATTGATTTCAAGGCAGGTGAAGTGGACGTTTCCCGATGCGTGGACTGCTACAACTGCCTGACCGCCTGTCGTGACAACGCCCTGCACCTCATGCCCAAGGCCCGACCAGTTTCACAGACTGACGGGGAGAATCCCGGTCGCAGGAAATTTCTCATCGGGCTGGCAGCAGGCGGACTGGGTATTACCGCGACAAAAACCCAGGCAGCATTGTCCCCGAATTTTGCCCAGAGCCGACCCACCACGATTCCGGAAAAGCGGACCAGCCCGGTGTCGCCTCCCGGCTCGCAGAGCATCGAACATTTCACCTCACGCTGTACGGCCTGCCACCTGTGCGTGTCGGCCTGCCCGTCGCGGGTGCTCGCGCCGTCGTTCCTCGATTACGGAGTCACCGGCATGATGCAGCCGCAGATGGATTTCCATGCCGCCCACTGTAACTTCGACTGCACGGTCTGCTCCAACATCTGCCCCAGCGGGGCCATCCTGCCCCTGACCAAAGATCAGAAGCGGCAAACCCAGATGGGCGTGGCACATTTCGTCAAAGAAAATTGCGTGGTTTACACCGACAACACCAACTGCGGCGCCTGCTCCGAGCATTGCCCGACCAAGGCCGTGCACATGGTGCCTTACCTCAACGCAAAGGGCCGCAAACTGGTCATCCCGGAAGTGAATGAGAAAATCTGCGTGGGCTGCGGCGGCTGCGAGCACGCCTGCCCCACCCGCCCCTACAAGGCCATCTGGGTGGACGGCAACCCGGTCCACAAGGTGGCGGAAAAGCCGGTCGAGGTGAAGTTGGACAAGAAGATCGATGCAGACGAGGACTTCCCTTTTTGAAGCTTTCTTCATCCCTTGAACCGGAGTCAATTCTCGCCATCCCTCTCGCCGTCGCCTGCGGAGATAACGACGCAAGCAAAGTCGAGATGGCAAGGCCGACAGGCCAAAGCCGGTCGCCCGAAGGGCTTGGCCTTGTCATCTCGGCTGCTCGTGTCACGCTCGCGGGGGGATCGGCCGAAGGTGCCGAAAAGGCCCAGGCGGACCTTGCGCGAAGGTCTTGCGGCGTCGTATGGCAGGGCATATCCACCGGATAAATAAGTCACCAGAAGGAGGTAAAACGCACCCAAGGCACGTTCATAAGTTTTGACGCCAGCCTAAACTGATGAACGCATATGTTGGCACCAACGTGCCGTAACACCTAACACTTCTTCGCCATTCATTTCCAAACGGCACGCTTTCATATCCAAACCCAAGCTGAAACACAGCACCCGCCTCGATCAGACGACAGGTATCTATAAACCTGCCGTTGTCCAAATTCCCCCATGGTCACCATTTTGTGCACAGGACGCATGAGCCTGCGCGGTGACACCCCTTATTTAATGGATTTCGTGAATTTCTCATTCAGTGGGAAACGGGCTTTTATTTGTCCCGAATCGGTTGTTGCGTGGCGCATCTCCGCGCCATAGGCAGATCACTTCCCGGCTGACGGGAAAGGTCCGATCTGCTTTGTCCCGGGGCGCTGTCCCGAACTATTCTTGAAGGAGAAATCCATGGCAAAATCCATCAGCTTGGTACTGGGCGCGAATAGGGCAACCCTGTCCGGCCCCAAATCGAAACAATACAGGATTCGTCAGAACGCCAAGGCCTTTGCCAAGCGGCTTCGCCGTGCCGGCTTTGGTGTCTGGAAGTGGTCCAAGATTTCCAATAAGCACTTTGCGGCAGTTGCCCGGCAAATGAAAGACGAAGGCTCGGGTGACGGGCGTATCGCCGAAATCTTTTCGGCGGCTCGTCACTTGTGCGAAGCATACGGAAATACCTCTATCTGCCCGAGCAACGCCGTTTTCAACGTCAGGCGGGCAGCATCGCCAACTCCAACAGCAAGGCGGTAACTCCGAGCTTCGTCTTGGGAGCGATCCAGAAGCTGGAAAACGATGTGAAGTACGAGCACGGCCCCCGGTGTGCAGCCCAAGTTCGCCTTCAGTACGAACTGGGGCTCCGACGCGAAAAAGCGGCGAAAGTCGATCTGATCGCCGACTGGAACAGGGAAGGCCGCAGGCTGCTCGTCCGATACGGGACGAAAGGGGGACGGCCCAGAACGCTGCACGATCTGTCAGACCGACAGCAGGAAGCTCCGGAACGGGCGCTGCCTTACGTCAGCCAATCCGACAGGCCGGGAATACATAACCTCATGCCGAGCGGGATGGGTGATAAATGGCAGGAAAAACTGTCCTACGCGGCCAGGCTTTGCGGGTTCACCAAGCGGGAAAGCGGGTGGACGCTGCACAGCAACCGCCATGAGCGGTTCCATCGCATGTATGTAGAACATACCGGCTTTCAGCCGCCCAATCAGCATGAAACCGTGGAAACTTTTCAACTGGCCGCGCAGGCTGCGGCTGGGGATGACTGGCCCCGACTCGACGGTGAAGCCCGTGATGAAATAGAAGTGACGGCGGGACACTCCGCAGGAAGGCGGGACGTGTCAGATGCCTATCTCGGTTGCAGTAGTTAACAAAAGCCCCGCCATTTCGCGCGGGGTTTTCTTGTGTGCGCAGGTTGGAGAGCGAGATTGAGAAGCCAAACTCGCTCTCCAACCATCAGCCCATCTGTCGCCCTCCGGGCCGACAGATGGGGCTGATTTTGAGTGGGGGGAGCATGGTCTTCAAACCTTTTTGGAGAAATTTCATCCGCCCCCCTCTGGTCGGTTTGACTTATTAAATGCCGGTAGTGTCAAAGTGAAGGTTGGCCGAGTTTTCGGGCGTGACCGCCTGCTGAAAATGACAACCCGGAAAAATGATGACCTTTGACACCAATCTGAAGACCCGCGTATTATGCGCAAAGGACGTTGCTGCGTTCTTGGGTAAGTCTGTTGACTGGGTCTACGACCATGCCGAAGAAATCGGTGGCGTCAAACGTGGTGGGTCATGGTTCTTCCCGAACGAGGATGATATCTATGACCGTCTATTTCAAAGCCGGGAAAGGGTACCGGTACGATTTCATGGTGAAGGGGATGCGCCACACCAAGGCGCGGTTCAAGACGAAACGGGCCGCAAAAGCGGCGGAAGCAGAAAGAAGAAAGGAAGTAAAAAGACAGTTGGCAATGGCAGCCCAGGGCGACATGGACTTACTTGATATGTTGAACCTGCGGCTTGATTACCTCCTTGAGCGAGCATACTCGGATTCGCATTACAAGAAGACCAAGTACGCCGCCCAGCGCTTGCTGGATTACTTCGGCAAGGTGCCGTGTTCTGCCATAACACGCATGAAGGCCGACGAATTCCTGATGGCAGTGGTGAGGGAGAGCACTCCGGTCGCTGGCAACAATGACCTGAAGGTTATCCGTGCGGCGTTCTCGTGGGCCATGAAGCGGGGCCAACGGTTCATTCAGGACAATCCCTTCGCGGGCCTGGAATCGTTCCCCAGCGACAAGCCCAAGGAAAGGAAACGCACTCCCACGAGCGAGGAGTTGGACCGCATCATCGAAGCGGCCAGGCCGAAGCACCGTCCCTACCTGTGGGTGTTGCGCGAGACCATGACTCGAAGCATCGAAGTGCATCGGCTCACCTGGAACCGGGTCAACTTCGAGGAACGATACATCGAGCTGGAAACGCACAAAAACCGGAACCGGGAACCGGTGCTGCGCCAGGTGCCGATGACGGACAAATTGTACGAAGTCCTTTCGTCACTGTACGCTGACCGTGACCCCGGCAAGGAATGGGTCTTCTGGCATCGGTATTACAATGCCGATACCCGTCGGATGGAAGAAGGCCCATACAATGGTGGCAGGCACAAAATGCTCCAAACCACCTGCAAGCGGACCGGGGTGAATTACTACACCTTCCACCGCTTCCGGGCATCGGGCGCATCCGTCATGGATAACAACGGAGCATTGCTTCCCGGCATCCAGCGCGTCCTTGGTCACGCTGACCGGCGAAGCACGGAAATCTATCTGGAAAAGCTCCGTGACGTGGAACGCGACGCCATGGACGTCTACGAAAGGGAAAGCCGCAAGAGGGGTGACAAAGTCGCCTAGCAATTTCGCACACGCGGTTCACACACAAACACCAAACGGGTTGCCGACGTCAGTCGACAACCCGTTGAAAACAGGAGAGAAGAGCCTATAGTCACACACAAAGGTCGTGGCTATTTCAAAGGGGCCCGCCCCTTTGGCCGCCGGAGGCAAAACCACCCGACCATCCTTTCAAAAGCGCCCCGCTCAGCGCATACGAATGCGCGCCGCGTTCAACCGCCCGTCCATGTATTGGGCCAGTGCGGCCACGGCCTGATCCGAGGTGCGAAAGGTGCACAGCCCGGCCTCCTTGAGCCGGTCCACCAGCGGATCATACTGGCGGCCGCCGTCCACCACGCCGATGACCGGGGTGTCCAGAACCGGCAGCAGTTCGGCCATGAGGGCGGCGATGGACCGCTCGTTGTCCATGGTCAGGGGGGCATCCGGATCGGCCAGGGTGCGCATGACCGGAGACAGGGGATCGAGCCCGACCACCACGGCGTCCACGTTGGGATCAAGCGCCAGCAGCCGAACGGCCTCGGCGTGAACCCGGTCGTCTGCGGCCGGGGTGATGTCCAGGGGATTGGTCACGGTGACCAGCCCGGCCAGCCGGTTGGCGGCGACGAGTTCGCCGAGGGCGCGGCAGGTGGCCCCGGTCAGCGGAGCCAAGGTCATGGAGTAGTCGTCCGTCTGGATGGAATCGGCCATGCCCACGGCCTCGAAGCCCGCGCCGGACACGGCGGCCAGCCTGTTGCCGCCGATGGTCTTGCCGTTCAGCCGTTCGGCCAGCAGGAAAAGATTCTCGAACTGGGTGAAGGAGTGGGCCACAATGGCTCCGGCCTGGCGCACACAAGACTCGCAGACCGCGTAATCCCCGGCCAGGGAAGCGGTATGGCCGCTGGTGGCGGACTTGCCCTCCGGGGTCCGGCCCGCCTTGTAGAAAACCACATCCTTGCCCTTGCGCACCGCCCGCCGGACGGCCCGGCAGAAACCAAGCCCGTCCATGTCGTTGAACCCTTCCGCGTACACGGCAATGACGTCCACGTCGTCGGCCTCGCTGAAGTGGGAGACCATGTCGCCGAGGGTCAGGTCGGTCTGGTTGCCCATGGAGACCATGTAAGCGGGATTGAGCATGGGGCACTGGGAGAGCCGGGTGAGCATGAACGCCCCGGACTGGGAGATGAAGGCCGCCCTATGATGTCCGCCCGGAGCCAGGGGAGGCAGCTTTTCCTCGGGGATGAACCAGGTGTCGTACCGGCCGGGCCTGGAGACGACGCCCATGCAGTTGCCGCCCAGGAAAACCGGCCCGCCGCCGTCGGCGTGAGCCGCATCAATCCGGGCGATGACCTCGGCGGCGCGCTCGCGGCTTTCCCTGGTCTCGCCCAGGCCGCCGGGAATGAGCATGACCGATTCGGCGCAGTCCAGGGAGACGAGTTCGTCCACTAAGGCCGGGACCTGCTCCGCGCCCACCGCCACCACGAAAAGATCGAGCCGCCGATCCAGAGACTTCAGGTCCGGGACGCAGGCCACTCCGTCTATCTCGGTCTCGCCCGGCTTGACCAGACGCACGTCCTCGGCCGGGAATCCGGCTTCGAGCACGTTCTTGAGGATGATCCGCCCGAAATTCATGCGCGAGGCCGAAACGCCGATGATGCCGATGGACGACGGCTTGAGCAGTTGGGCGATCTTGCCCACCGGACGGGCGGCGCGCACTGATCCCTTTTCGGAAAACCGGCACAGCCCGTCCAGGGGGACCATGAGGTAATCGGCGTAGGCGAACGGATTGATCTCCAGCTCTTCGATGTGGAACGGCGCGTCCGGATTGTCCGGGGAATAATGGTTGGCCATGTCGATGAACGAGGAAAAGCACTCGATGAGCTGCTCGTCGGTGACGATGCGCCGCTGCCCCCGCGTCAGCCCGGCCAGCTTGCGATAGGAGATGGTCCGGCGGAAAAGCTCGAAAAAGCGCACGCCGTCAGTCAGGGCCGTGGAGGCTATGGTCACGGCCTGGCCCTTGCGAAACCGCTCGGCGTACAACTCGGTATCGGTCCCGCCCAGCCCGGCGGTGATGACCATGCCGAACTCGCGGGTCCGGCGGATGCCCACCAGGAGCTCGTTGCCGAAGGCCGTGGAATCCGGCTCCATGAACTGGACCATAAGCACGCCGCGCAGGTCCCGGGCCACGGCTGAAACCAACGGCTCGCCGCGCAATCCCCGATACGGACCGGGCGCGGAGCCGGGGTCGCGCTCCAGGGCGGCGGCGAAGTTCTCGGGAACCTCGTAAAGCATACGCCGCATGGCCGAACGGATGGCGTCCGGGCGGTTCTCCACCACGCGGACCCCGCCCGCCTCGGTTTTATGCACGATGGTGGGCGAAACGATTTTAAGGACAACTTTCCCGCCGGGCAGGACCGAAAGCTGTTCGTCCGAGAACCGCCCGGCCCTTTCCAGCAGTACGCACCGGGGCGGAGTTTCCGCGCCCGAGGCCTTGAGCAGGTCGTAGACCTCATACTCGAACAGGGAGTGGCGTCCCTGGGCATGGGCCTGCCCGAACAGGGTGTCGATGGCCTCGAAATTGATCTCCACATGGACCGAACCAAAGGCATACTGGGCATCCGCCATGCCGCTCTCCTGTTCCCGGGACGGGGCGAGCCCGCCCGGCTTATGGTTTTCCGCACGCGCCCCGCCTGTCCGCCACCTCGCCGTAGCGGGGATGGAGAACGGTCGCGGTCGCGGCAGGAGCCTACCCCGGCCGCGAGAAAGAGTCCACCCGGAGCGGACTCAGAGCCATCTCACCGAGGGCTCCTGACGTGGCGGGACGGCCGTGTACCGCCGGGCGGGATGACCCAGCATGAGCGCGCCGTACACCGCCTCCCCGGCAGCCACGCCGAGGAACTCCCGCACTCCGTCGTTGTGCGCGGCGGCGGCCACCAGATAGCCGCACCAACACGCGCCCAGCCCGGCGCCAGACACGGCCAACTCCAGATAAGCAGTGGCGATAACCCCGTCCTCGCGGGGGGTGATGCCCCGTTGCGGACCGACGGCCACGGCCAGGACCGGGGCGTTGCGGCAGATGAGGTCCATGCCGTTGTCCCAGGCCCGGACGATGCCGGGCAGGTGCAGGGCTGCGGCCAGAGGCGTGTCGGCCTCGGACTCGGCACGCATCCAGGCGGCGACGGCCCCGGCCGCACCCGCCACCTTGTCCGCGCCGTGGGCCACGACCCAACGCGTGGGCCGGGCGTTATGGCCGGACGGGCAGTACCCGGTCACGGACAGAAGCCGATCCAACAGGCTGGCGTCCACCGGCTCGTCACGGAAAGCGCGCATGGAACGCCGCCCCTTGAGGAACTGCTCGGCCTGGTCAAGGGAAATGCGCAACCCCTTGTCGAGGGGGACGCTCCCGGCCGCGAACCGATCCAACCGGATGGCGTCCGCAGGACAGACCGCCATGCAGTGCCCGCAATCCAGGCAATACGCCTGCTTCTTTTCGTGGGGTTCGGGCAGACCGCCCTTCTCGAAGACAATGCACCCCGCCGGGCAGTCGGCGGCGCACAGGCCGTCCCGCTTGCAGCGGGTCTCATCGATGGTGAACAACGACATTTATTCTCCTCCTTGGAATGGTCCGCGCAGTGTGACCGCCCGTACCGCGGCAGGCAAGCATTGCGTTGACCGGCAAGCCGTTTTCCCGTATTTCCGTGCCACGGGCAGGCTAAGGAATAACGCCCCACACGCGACAGTTCGACCGGCAAACGGTCAATTCATACAACGAGGTTTCCCATGAGCACCAAACCCGAAGCCCCTGAAAAGGGCAAGGACTTCATTCGCCAGATCATCGACAAGGACATGGAAAACGGCACCTATCACGGCCGCGTCCACACCCGGTTCCCGCCTGAACCGAACGGCTACCTGCACATCGGCCACGCCAAGTCCATCTGCCTCAATTTCGGGCTCGCCCGCGATTACGACGGGAAGTGCAACCTGCGCTTCGACGACACCAACCCGGTCAAGGAGGACGTGGAATACGTCGACTCCATCCGCGAGGACGTCCACTGGCTCGGTTTCGACTGGGACAATAATTTCTATGCCTCGAACTACTTCGAAAAGCTCTATTACATAGCCGAACTGTTCATCAAGATGGGCAAGGCATACGTGGACCACCAGTCCGCCGAAGAAATTCGCGTGAACCGGGGAACCCTCAAGGAACCCGGCAAGAACTCCCCCTACCGCGACCGGACCGTGGAGGAGAACCTCGCCCTGTTCCGCTCCATGCGGGCGGGCGAATTCGGCGACGGCGAGTGCATCCTGCGCGGCAAGATCGACATGGCCGCGCCCAACGTCATGCTGCGTGACCCGGCCCTGTACCGCATCAAGCGCGCCCACCATCACCGGACCGGCGACACCTGGTGCATCTACCCCATGTACGACTTCACCCACGGCCTGTCCGACGCCATTGAGGGCATCACCCACTCCATCTGCACTCTGGAGTTCGAAAACAACCGCCCACTGTACGACTGGTGCGTGGACACCCTCATGGAAGGCCTGAAACAGCCCGAACTGTTCGGCGAGAACGCCGCCCTGTACGAGGAGCTGGCCGGACTCCCCGGCTTCACCGACCGCCCCAGGCAGTACGAATTCGCCCGGCTGAACATCACCGGCACCGTGCTTTCCAAGCGCAAGCTCATCCAGCTCGTCAAGGAAGGATACGTCACTGGATGGGACGATCCCCGTATGCCGACCATCTCCGGCTTCCGGCGACGTGGCTTCACCCCGGAATCCATCCGCGACTTCTGCGACCGCATCGGCGTAGCCAAGGCGGATTCCATGGTGGAATACGCCCTGCTCGAAGCCTGCCTGCGCGAGGACCTGAACAAACGCGCCCCGCGCTACATGGGCATCATGGACCCGGTCAAGCTGGTCATCGAAAATTACCCCGAGGAGCAGGAGGACGTCTTCGAAATCGCCCTGAACCCCGAGGACGAATCCTACGGAACCCGCAAGGTGCCGTTCACCCGGGAAGTCTGGATCGAGCGCAGCGACTTCATGGAGGAGCCGCCCAAGAAATTCTTCCGCATGGGACCGGACCGCGAGGTGAGACTGCGCGGGGCGTACTACGTCAAGTGCACCGGATACGAGAAGGACGCGGACGGCAACGTCACGGAAATCCGCGCCACCTACGATCCCGAATCCAAGGGCGGCTGGCTGGAAGGCGGCCGCAAGGTCAAGGGCACCCTGCACTGGGTCTCGGCCAAACACGCCCTTGACGCCGAGGTGCGCAATTACGGCCCGCTGTTCAGCACGGACAACCCCAACGTCCCCGAGGAAGGCAAAACCTTCGTCGACTACGTCGACCCCGATTCCCTGGAAGTGCTGTCCGGCTGCAAGGTGGAACCGGCCATGGCCGACATGGAAGCGGGCGCGAACTTCCAGTTCGAGCGCACGGGCTACTACTGCGCCGACTGGCGCGACCACAAGCCCGGTCAAGCCATGATCTTCAACCGCACCACCACCCTTCGTGACACCTGGGCCAAAATCCAGAAAAAAACGAATTAGAACTCGTTAAAAATATCCAAAGAAAAGGCCGCATTACGCGGCCTTTTCTATTTATTACGCCAATTATTCCAAAAATATCCAGGTTAGTCCTTGACATTGATTGTTCAATCAATCTATAGCTGGATCAACGACTGATTGCACAATCAATCGATACAAGGAAACAACGACATGACCAAGAAGGAAGCCATACTCTGCGCCGCCCAGGAAGCCTTTGGGCAACTGGGATTCCACGCCGCCACCGTCAAGGACGTGGCTGGCCGCGCCGACGTTTCCTTCGGCCTCGTTTCCCACTACTTCGGCAGCAAGCAGGATCTCTTCCTGGCCGCCGGATTCGACATGGCCGACCGGCTGATCCTCTGTCTGCACGAAGCCACAGCCAAGGCAGAGACCGGCATTGAGGCCATCCGGGCCTACATGTCCGCATATTTCGATTTTACCGAAGAGCACAGGACCGGCTTCCCCGTCCTGTTGCGCTGCTCCCCCTTCAGCCACATGGAGCCCGGTGTCGACGGCGCCAAGGTGGCCGAGAAGTTCAGCATTTTCATTGACGAGCTCAAACGCTGCGTCGCCCTCGGCATCGAGGACGGCACGATCCGTTCCCTCCCCCTGGAACAGACCGCACTCATCATCTACGGCAACATCGTCGGCTCGGTCCGCACCAGCCTCCTGTCGCCGTACGAGTCCAACAACCTCTTCGCCGAGACCATCAACCACGTGGAACGCAGCATAACCGTCCTCTCCAACGAGATCGCCGTCGAGAACGGCATCCCCATGGAGCAGGCAAACGCGTCGAGAACGGAATCAAGAGCGAGGTAGACACCATGTTCAAGAATCTTACCGCCGCAAGAATCATCGAGATCGTATTGGGCAGCCGTGCATGGCTGCAATACATAGACTCCTTCAAGTCCTGGTCTGAAGACTGGGCAACAAAACAGCACCCTTAGTCCCGAACGAATCAACACCTCCTAAGGCGCACAGAAATGGACCGCAACCCACACCTGACAGCCTGACAGATACGTTTCGGACACCCCGGCAATGCCGGGTATCAGGGAGCCGCGCCAGCGGCTCCCTTTTTTTTCGCCCTATTCTGACTGTCGCATTTGCGGCACTTTTGTTGCACCATGTCGCGTTGCGCGACACTTGCAACATCAATGCGACATGTCCAAATACAGAATGCATTTTATAGGATTGCTATAACTATTGAATAATCCTGATTATAATAAAAATAATAAGAGAATGGCACACTGGTTGCTAGTCATGGGTAGCGTTTCGCCAACAACCATATCAAACGCAATGCGGGAGGGCATGATGTTTGAAAAAAATGTGACCAAAGTCGTTCAGGACTGCATCCTCGACAGTGGCATCCAGGCCAAGGTCGTGGCTCAAAAGATCAACAAGCCGTATTCAACCCTGATGCGTGAAATCAACCCCTTCGACGCCAGTGCCAAACTGGGAGCCGAAACCCTGCTCGAAATCATGAAGGTGACGCGGGATGTGCGTCCGCTCCAGTTCATGGCGTCGGAGATGGGGTTCAGCCTAGAAACGGGCACAGCCTAGACCTTTTTCAACCGATTTTCAGCCGGGCCTCGCGCCCGGCTTTTTTTTGGGGAGGAAACAAAAGCCCGCGACTGCCGCGGAAAAGCGTCTGACTCCTTGCCAAGATCATGCGTTCGGCTTAGAAATACAAAGGTATTCTCCAACCAGAGGAAAGAGCTGAACACATGATCCAACAATCCAGAGCCCGGCTTTCCAGGGCCGACTCTCTCAGCCGACGGGCAAAACTGGCCCAGATCGCCTTCATCTCGGTCATTGTTCTGGCTTTTTCCTGCGCGCTCGTCCTGTTCAACGGCTACCGGCTCCATGTCCGCCTGTCGGATCGGGCGGACAGCATCGCGCACATGGCCCGGACCAGTCTGGCCACGGCGGTCTGGCAGGTCGACTACGCCTCGGCCCGCGACTTCATCGACGCCGTGCTCGAAGACGACACCGTGGCCTTCGCCCAAGTCGTCACCGGCCGGGAGATCATGGCCTCACAAAGCCGCCCGCGCTTCACGGGCCATGACTTCGACTACTTCGCCAACGACCATAGGTTCATCACCAAATCCGTCGAAATCCGCAAATACGGCGACTGGATAGGCTCCTTCAACCTGGCCGTTTCCACCGAAGGGTACGTGCAGGAGATGGTTATGTTCGGAGGGCTGACCTTCGCCTTGGCCCTGCTCCTGATCCTGACCCTGACCCTGGCCGCGGTCCGCTACATGCGCAAACACTTCCTGGCCCCGCTCATGGATCTCGAAGAGTCGGCCACGACCATCGCCGACGGCAATCTCGACGCGCCCATCGATACTTCGGCCTCCAATGAGCTGGGCAGCCTCGCCCGGGCCATCGACGACATGCGCCAATCCGTGCGCCACCTGATCCGCGACCTCCAGGAGGCCAACGCCAAGCTCCAGAATCACCAGAACATCCTGGAGAGCAGGGTCAAGGAGCGCACCGAGGAACTCAAGAGCAAAAACGATTCCCTGAACAGTGCCCTGGACCAGGTGCGCCGGGCCAAGAAGGCCGCCGACATGGCCAACGCAGCCAAAAGCAGCTTCCTGGCCTCCATGAGCCATGAAATCAGGACGCCCATGAACGCCATCCTCGGCATGGCCGACATCCTCTGGGAAACGGAACTCTCCGAGGATCAGGCGCGTTACGTGGACGTCTTCCGCACGGCGGGCGAGAACCTCCTCGAAATCCTGGACGACATCCTGGACCTGTCCAAAATCGAGGCTGGCCACCTGACCCTGGAGCGGACTTGGTTCTCCCTGGACGACATCCTGGACCGCTCCTGCGGAATCATCCGGAACAAGGCCGCGCAAAAAGGGTTGAACCTGACCTGCACCCCCTCCATGAATGTGCCCAAACGGCTGGAGGGCGACCCCACCCGGCTGCGCCAGATTCTCTTCAACCTGCTGGGCAACGCGATCAAGTTCACGGATTCGGGCTCGGTGGCCCTGAACGTTGAGCAGGCGTCCAACGACGGCAAGACCGCCCTGCTGCATTTCTCCATCTCCGACACTGGCGTCGGCGTGTCCGGCGACAAGCTCGGGGCCATATTCGAAGCTTTCACCCAGGCGGACAGCTCGACCACACGCCAGTTCGGCGGCACGGGCCTGGGGCTGGCCATCAGCAAGGAGCTGGTCCACATGATGGACGGACGCATCTGGGCCGAAAGCACCCCGGGCAGAGGAAGCACCTTCCATTTCACCGCCCGATTCGGCACCGCCCCCAGAGCGGAATCCCCCGCGCCCGAGCCGCAACCGGCCGCCGAGGACACCCCGTTGCCCCCTCTGGACATCCTCATGTTCGAGGATTCCCGATACAACGCCTTTGTGGCCCAGACCTACCTCGAAGACACGCTCTGCGGCCTGACCGTGGCGGAAGACGGCAAGTCCGGCGTCGAGCTTTTCAAGAATGGAGACTTCGACCTGATCCTCATGGACATCCAGATGCCGATCATGGACGGATTCGAAGCCACCCGAAACATACGCGACTGGGAACGCGAGCAGGGGCTCGCCCCCACACCCGTGGTGGCCATGACCGCCTTTGCCATGGACGAGGACGCCCGGCGATGCTTTGAAGCGGGCGCGGATTACCATCTGCCCAAGCCGGTCAAGAAGAGCGCCCTTTTCGACATCATCCGAAAACTCGCAGGCGAAAGACCTGGCCGGTCCGGGAGTGAAGACCATGCGTGATTTCCGCCTGCTGTGGTGCCACGGCTCCCTGAGCCGCCCATGGGGAACCAAAAGCATGGCCCTCGCCGAGACGGCCCTGAAGATGGGACTGAGCATGGAAGGACCGGACTTCAGCGACCTGGACGACCCGGACAGCAGGGTGGCCCGCCTGACCTCCATCCTGGCCGAAGACGACCGGCCCGCCATCCTGGCCGGTTCGAGCATGGGCGGATACGTGGCCGCGGCCGCCTCCATGACCGCCGACGTAACAGGCCTCTTCCTCCTCGCTCCCGCCTTCTACCTGCCGGGCTACGCCGTGCACGTCTTTTCCAACCTGCCCGGCCCCGCCACCGTAATCCACGGCTGGAACGACGATGTGGTCCCAGTGGACAACGCCATCCGCTTCGCCCGCACCCACAAGGCCGCGCTCCACGTTCTCGCAGACGGACATCGACTGGAAAATTCCACAGCCGAACTTTGCGCCCTGTTCGCCCGCTTCCTGGCTTCCGCCACCGCGCCGGACGCACCGGGTCGCCCCTAATCCGCTCTCCCGGCCACACGCCCGACCGCCCGACGCCCACTTCCCTCCCGACAACCGACTTGCTCCACCATTTCAAATCACGTTGACGAAAACGGAAAAAAGGGGCTAACTTCATTTACTAGGCAGAAAATCCAACATGTGGGGGGTAGACATGTTCGAGAAGAACCTGACCAAGAAAATGCAGGACCTGGTCCTGGACGGCCACATCCCGGCAAAGGAGGTGTCCCGGGCGATCAAGAAGCCCTATTCCACGCTGCTTCGGGAGCTCAATCCATTTGACGCTCATGCCAAGCTCGGGGCCGAAACCATGTTCGAAATCGTCAAGGCGACGCGCAACATCTCAATCCTCGAATTCATGGCCCGCGAAATGGGCTACACCCTAATGCCGCTCGACGGCATCAGGCGGGTGGAACGCGGCAGCAGCCCCCGTCTCTCCCGCGAACGGGAAACGACCATGTAGGCGACCGGGTGCCGCCGCTTCCGCTGACCCGGGCGTCACTGCCGCGCCCGGTCAGCGGGTTCGATCCCGGCTTCCGGACCCCTTTCATTTTGACTTTGCCCATCGATTGGTTTTTACTGTCGTGAGCAATCAAACGCTCCAAGGAGGAAGGGCATGGCCCAGGATACTTTCAAGAAAGCACTCGCCGTCGGTCGTCCGCCGAACGTCGTCAAGAATTTCCCCAACTCGCAGGCGCTCATCGTCAGCGGCAAGGTCGTCGACCGCGCCATGCTGGCCAAGGGCCAATGCATGACCATCGCCGCCAACGGTCGAAACATCTTCGTCATCGAAGGCGCGCTCCGTGCCGCGCAGAAGGCCAACGCCGCCATCATCATCGAGATCGCCCGCAGCGAATCCACCTACTGCCCGACCACCCTGTGGAACGTGGCCCGGCGAGTGGACTACCTGTGCAACAAACTCGGCATCACCATCCCCGTAGCCGTGCACGCCGACCATTACTTCATGAAGAAGTGGGAAGACGTGGCCGTGGCCAAGGCTGAAATCCCGTCCGTGTTCGACTCCGGCGTTACCTCGATCGCCATCGACGCCTCGCACATGACCGACGATCTCAACCTGCTCGGCAACCTCGCCGTGTCCCCGTCCATTCCGGCATGGGCCGGTTACGAGACCGAAATCGGCGAGATCAAGGGCGAATTCGGCCTGTCCAGCCCGGTCGAGGCCAAGTACCTCATCCAGGGCCTCAACGCCCACGGCCTGTGCCCCGACTGGATCGCGCTGAACAACGGCACCACCCACGGCATCGAGGCATCCGGCGAAGGCATCCAGGTTGACCTGACCGCCGAAATCCACAAGGCGCTCACGCCTTACGGCACCTCCGGCGCACAGCACGGCACTTCCGGCAACGATTCCTCGCGACTGCGCGAGATCGCCGCCAAGACCGCCACCACCAAGGCCAACGTCGCCACCGCCCTCCAGATGATCGCCTGGGGCGTCAAGGTCAACGAGTTCGGCAACGCCATCATGGACGGCGATCACTTCGCCAAAGTCCCCGGCCAGGGTCTCGATGACGCCCTCTGGGACGAGATGGTCGCCTACGCCGACGCCAACGGCATCACCGGCGGCAATTACAAGAAACTCAACATCGTCTTCGAACGCCGCTGGCTCGGACAGAGCGAATCCATTCGCGAACGCATGGCCGGAGCCGTCGAGGATTTCACCTACGACCTCCTCGTCAACGTGTTCAACGCCAAGGACACCGCCCCCATCGCCTGCGACCTCATCCTCGAAGCCGGTTCCTACGACCTCGGCCCCAAAGCCGAACAGTTCGAAGACCCCGCCGAATGGACCGAAGAAAAAATCAAGGCCCGCGCCACCGAAATCGACACGGACAAAGGCCCCCACGGCGACTTCGACGATTAATCGCCGCATAGCGCAAACAAAAAACCCGCCCGGATTGATCCGGGCGGGTTTTTTTGTCTTTTGCCTCCGGCGGCCGGGGGAAGAGGAGAGGGAAACCCTTTGAAAAGGGCTTTCCCTCTCTCTTCCCCGAACCCCCATCTCCTCTCCCTTCCTAAACTTTTTATCGCCGCTTCGCGGGGAAAGGCTCCGGTGTGGAGGACTTCGGGGCTTAAGATATTATGCGCTTCGCCGAAGGCGACACAGGGATTCCAAAGGGGGCCCGCCCCTTTGGCCGCCGGAGGCGAAATCACTCGACATCGCCGCCAAAGGCGGCTTCCGGTCCCTTCCCCCCCGGCAATCAGCCCGGCGTTGCTAGACGTTGAACAGAAAGTGGACGACGTCGCCGTCCTTCATGACGTACTCCTTGCCTTCCACACGGAGGACGCCTTCGGCGCGGCATTTAGCCTCGGAACCATACTTGACGAAGTTGTCGTAGCTGATGACCTCGGCGCGGATGAAGCCGCGTTCGAAATCGGTATGAATCACGCCTGCGGCGCGGGGGGCCTTGTCGCCGTCGTGGATGGTCCAGGCGCGGACTTCCTTGACTCCGGCGGTGAAGTAGCTGATGAGGCCCAGGGTATGGAAGCCGGTGTGAATGATCTGGTCCAGGCCGGACTCGCTGATGCCGTAGGACTCCAGGAACTCCTGGTAGTCCTCATCCTCAAGGCCAACCAGTTCTTCTTCCATGCGGGCGGAAATCTTGACGAACTCGGCTCCGCGCTTTTCGGCCAGATCGCGCACGGAACGGATGTAGTCATTGTCCTCGGTCAGGCCGTCCTCGTCCACGTTGGCGCAGTAGATGACGTTCTTGGCGGTGATGAGGCGAAGTTCGGCGAGCAGTTCCGGCAAAGCCTTAAGGTCGCTCTCGAAGGTGGATGCGGGCAGTCCCTGGTCGAGATGGGCCATGAGCTGCTTGCCCGCCTCGATCTTCGGGGCCAGTCCCTTGTCGCCCTTGAGCATCTTTTCCATGCGCTCGATGCGATTTTCCAGCACCTGCACATCGGCGAGGATCAGCTCGGTCTCGATGGTCTCGATGTCGCGCAGCGGGTCCACGGAATTGGCGACGTGGATGACGTCGTCATCGTCGAAGCAGCGGACCACATGCAGAATGGCCTGGGTCTCGCGGATGTTGGCCAGGAACTTGTTGCCCAGCCCCTCACCCTTGCTCGCGCCCGCCACCAGACCGGCAATGTCCACGAAGTCGACCGTGGAGTTCTGCACCCGCTGAGGATTGACCAATTCGGCCAACACATCCAGCCGGGCGTCCGGCACAGGGACCACCGCCTTGTTCGGCTCGATGGTGCAAAACGCGTAGTTCGCGCTCTCGGCATTCTGGGCCTTGGTAAGCGCGTTGAAAAGAGTGGACTTGCCCACGTTGGGCAGCCCGACGATACCTATACTCAAAGACATGGAAACTCCCGGAAAAAAAGATTGCCGGATATCATTCCTCCGGCGAGGCACACTCCTTACCCGTCTTCCCGCCTTGAGGCAAGTCGGGGAAAGGGCCTTCGGCGGCCGGGGGAAACGAACGGGAAAGGCTTACCGGGAGAATTTGTGTTTCGTTCTTATCATGGCCGCGTATGCAATTGTTTTTCCGATATTTTCGCTACCGCCTTGCGTAGACGGCCACGCAAAGGGAACTCTCTTTCAAAAAAAGGATTTTTGGTTACGATACGCCGGGCGGAAATTTATCGTCCACGTCCCGTCGGTTGTGGGCTGATCGCGCAAGGGAAACGGCGCGCTTCCTTGCGAAAGAAACGCGCCGTTATTTTTTTTCAACGGGTCGGTGGCCGCTGGCGTGCCGGAATAAAACCTCTGTCCGCCGTCCGACTCCCGTTATCCTTGGGGCCGTCGGGCCTCGACGGTCTTGCCCGGCTTCAGCTCAAAACACTCACCGAATATTTCCACGGGCACGACCTTGTCGCCCTGATGGAAGGCCGTCATGTTCACGCGGTCCTGCTCGATAACGAGATCGAACCAGATGGACCGCCAGATGAAGGACAGCCGCATCTCCCCCCAATGCGCGGGCGGATCGGGGTCCACCTTCATGGGCGAGGACGAGAGGTTGAGTCCGGCATAATCCTGCTTGAGGACCTCCAGGGTGCCGGCCATGACGCCGGTGTGGATGCCTTCAACTGTGGTGCCGCCCTGGGTATCCCGGATATCGGATTCCATGGCCTCGATGAACCAATCCCAGGACACGTTGCTCGGGTAGATGTACTTGGCGATGACGGCGTGAACCACCTTGGAGAGCGTGGAGCCGTGGCTGGTCCGCTTCTCGTAGAAGTCATAATTATCCTTGAGGAGCTTAACAGGGTCTTTTACCTCATGGCCGAGCTTGCGCAGGATGCGGGCCACCTCTTCGGGTTCGAGAATGTACCAGGTCATCAAGGTATCCGCCTGCTTGGCGACCTTGTAGTTGTCGGGCGAATCGCCCTCTGCCTTGAGGATGCGGTCCATGCGGTGGATGGAGTAGAACCGCTGGCGGTAGGAATCCCAATCCAGCTCGGGCAGATCCATGTAGCCGTCGAACTGGCTGACGATGCCGTCCTCGGTCACGATAACGTTGAGCTTGGTGGTCATATCCTGCCACTTGGCGATCTCCTCGTCGGTCAGGCCTATGCGCCCGGTCACCTGCTTCCGAATCTTGGGCGGCAGGCTGTCGAGGATATCCAGCGCCTTCTCCAGGAGCCAGACGGTCATGATGTTGGTGTAGGCGTTGTCGCGCACACCCGGCTTGTTCTCACCCGGAACCTTCTCATGGAACTCGTCCGGCCCCATGACCCCGTCGATATGGTACTTGTCCGAAGCTCCGTCATAGGTGGCGATGTCGCCCCAGAACCGGGCGATGTCGAGCATCAGCTCCGCCCCGTATTCGCGCAGGAACGCCTGGTCACCGGTCCAGGCCACGTATCGCCAGGCGTTGACAAACACGGCGATGGATACGTGCCGCTGGCGGCGCGACAGGTCCGGCCCCCAGTTCTTGGACTCGGGGTTGTAATGTACTTCCTGGGTCTCCTCGCTGCCGTCGTCTGCGGTCTGCCAAGGGAACATGGCCCCGACGCAGCCGTTCTCCCGGGCGTACTTGCGGGCCGCGTCCAGACGGTTGTAGCGGTACATGAGCAGGGCCTTGGAGATGTCCGGGAAATTGGCATCGAAGAAGGGCAGGATGTAGACCTCGTCCCAGAAGATGTGCCCCCGGTACGCCTCGCCTGAAAGTCCCCTGGCGGGCATTCCCGCGTCGCGGCCCACGTTGTGCGGGCTGGCGGTGACCAGCAGGTGATAAACGTGCAGCCTAAGCACCCGTTGCACGAAACGGTCGCCCCTGACCCGGATATCGGCCTTCTGCCACAGCCCCTTCCAGAACTTGACGTGAGGACCATGGACCCCCTTGAAAGTCTTTACCGACTTGAGGCCGTCCAGACACATCTCGCGGAGGTCGCCGGGCTCGCGGTCAAGCGAAGTCCGCACGAAGACGAACTTCTCCAGGCCGTAGCAATGATTTTCCTTGACCTGGACACAGATTTCCTCGGAGACCATGGCCCTCTCCTGAACCACATCCTTGCGCGTGTCGATGGGTTTACCGTCCTCCAGCATCCGGGTCTTGGCGGCCATGACGATCTGATAGCGCGAATGGGACGTCTCCACGTGCAGATAGATGCCTTCGCCGCTCTTTCCGCCGCCCACCCGGTTGAGGTGGCGCGTGTTCAGGCTGGCGTAACGGGCCACGCCCTCGTTGCCCACGTTGCCGTCCAGTGATGAACGGAAGGTCAACTTGGCCGAATAGTTGAGCGGGGTGAAATCGAATTGCAGGGCAAGCAGATGGGGCTCGGACATGGAGGCCACGCGCCTGGAGGAAATACGGGAGATGCGCCCCACTTGGTCGCGGACAACCATATGGCGTTCCATGACGGCCTCGCGCATGTTCAACCTATGGGAATAGCTCAGTATCTCCATGGCCAGCGGCGAGACGAACTCCCCGTTGCCTATCTTGAAGGACACGGGCAGCCAGTTGGGGCAGTTGACCATGTCGTTGTTCCATATCTCGCGCCCCTCCACATCGCTGGGGGTCTTGTTGAAGATGCCGGAGATGTAGGTGCCGGGATAGAAATAATAGGACGAGCACTCGCACTCATAGGCTCCACGCGTGCCGAGATATCCGTTGCCCACGGTCGTCAGCGTCTCGCGCAGCTTCTCATCGCCCGGCTCGAAGCCGTGGTAGGAGAGGAACCACTCGTCCGTGGCCATGCCGGATTCGAACCATTCGATGAGATCGTCCACGGTGATCTCGCCCAGGTCGGACACGACCATGTCCGCCCCGAACCGCTTGAGCATCTCCCCGCCGATGTTCCGGGCAACGCCCAGGGTCAGGCCGAAATTGCCCGCGCAGCCTGCCTGGACGCCTGAGATGGCGTCCTCGACGACCACGCATTCGTTGGGATTGAGGCCCATCTTTTCGGCGGCGGTGACGAAGATGTCCGGATCGGGCTTGCCCTTGAGATCAAGCTCGGCCGAGACCAGGCCGTCCACGAAGACATCGAAGAGGTCCGTCAAACCGGCCAGATCAAGAACGAGCATCCCGTTGCGGCTGGAGGTCGCCAGGGCCACGAGCACGCCGTTTCGCTTGAGGTCCTTTATCAGGGCCACGGAGGTGTCGAAGACCTCGGGTCCTTCCTCCTTGAGAATCTCCTGGAAAAGGACATTTTTTCTGTTGCCGATGGCGCAGACCGTGCCGAAGCCGGGCGGGTCCTCGGGCGTGCCCGGATCGAGGCGGATGTTCCGCGACTTGAGGAAGCTCAGCACACCCTCGAAGCGCGGCTTGCCGTCCACATAGTTCTGGTAGTCGTTCGTGCGGTCGAAGGGCTCGAACGGAGTGCCGGTCTCCTCCGCGTGATGCTTGAGGAAATCGTTGAAAGCGGTTTCCCACGCCTGGGCGTGCACCTTTGCTGTCCGGGTGACGACGCCGTCCAGATCGAAGACGACGCCCTTGAGTGTGATAGCTGCCACGGATCACTCCTTGAATTTATGATTCTCCGGCGTCCGGGTCACAAGGTACCCAGAATGGCCACGAGCATGTCCGGCTCCGGCACGATAAGCGCCGCATCGGTCAGGCCGGTCACCCGCTCCGCCAACTCCTTCTTTTCTGTTACGAAAATAGCCCTGGCATCCGGCGAAAGGCCCAGGGCCGTTTCGAGCATGGGCACGTCCGACGCCGTGTCGCCGCATATCAGGCTGGCCCCGTCGGCCAGGCTCAGGCCGAGCTCGCTATCCAGGAACTTCACGCCGTCGCCCTTGTCGAAATCCTTGAGTCCTTCGCCCTCGGTCTCCACGGTGAGAATGATCTCCACGTCCAGCCCGGTGTCCTCGATGCGGAAATTCCGCGCCCCGGGGTCCAGCTCGGCGGTCAGCGATTCGAGAACGGCCAGGAACCCTTCGGATTCCGCCTTGTCGATGGAGCCGTTGATGTCCTGGCGGGCCACGGTGGACTGGCCGAACTTGAACTGAAGGCCCGATCCGATAAGGGTGAATTTCTCGTATTCCGGCCGTCCGGTCAGTTCGGTCAACCGGGCGTTGAGCCCGTCCATGGCTTCCTGTTTTTCCGGGGATATGGCCAGCCGCCGCACCCCGCCCTCGCGGTCCAGGCACTCGCGCCCCTTGGAGGCGGCGTAATAGAACTCGCCGTCGGGAGAGACCGAGATGCGCACCAGCCCGTCCAGGGGGGCCGAGGTCAGAATGACCGGCCTGCGCACATGGGCGCGGGCGAACCGGGTCAGAAAGACCGCGTTGTAGACGGACTGGATGGAGGTCAGGTAGCGGGCGCAGTAGTTGTTGACGGTGCCGTCGCGGTCGGAGACCAGACAATTCAAGTCCACGCCCCGAAGCAGCTCCCGGCCACGGTCCACATGGTCGTCGAAGCCGGGGTGGAAGTCGCCCAGCATCTCCAGGAAGGTTTCCTCGCCCTCCTCCAGATAAAAGATATCCTTGCGGGCCTCGTCGATCTCGTAGCTCATGTCCAGACCGATGGTCCGGCCGCCGCCGAGCGAAAGCCGCTTCCTGCCGTCGATCTCCTCCACCGCTTCGAGGGAAGCCAGGAGATTGGACAGCGAGGCCGTGATGTCCCCGTCGACGGGCCGCCCTCCTACGAGATCGGCCACCGCCCGCCGCCGGACCTCGCGAGAGGCAGCCATGAGCGCGTAGAAATCCTTCAGCGTCTTCAGTTCAACGAGATCGATCCCGGCCATCATGCCTCCTAGCTAATATTCGAAACGCACGGTGTAGTTGACCGTCTTCCCCTCTCCGTCTGCCGAGGGGGTGACGTCCTTCAAGTCGAATTCGATAGTCCCAGCATCCTTGGCCGTGTACGGCGTGTCCGCGTTCAGGATGGTCCACTGCCCGGAAAGGGAATCCTGAAGCCTGATGTCCCGGGATTCGGCCGAACCGTTGCGCACCGTGATTTGCCAGCCGACCTCGGCGGCGTTCTTGCCGATGCGCTGAAAACTCGTCTGCACACGCTCCACGTTGACGTCGAAGGACCGGCCGATAACCAGCCGGATTTCCTCGCCGACGGCCGAGTGCCCGAGCCGAGCCTCTCCCGCCAGGAGCTTGGCCCCGTCGGACGCGGGCATGAACACGCGCACCACGCCCGCCGGCATGGGCCTGCCCAGCTTGCCTTGTTCGGTGTTGGCAAAAATCAGCGTCGACTCAACGGGCTGGTTCAGCTTGCCCGCGAGCCTATTCGGACCGCTATGAAAACGGCTCGACAGCTCTGTCTTCACCGGAATGTTCGAGGCCGAGAACAGCCCGACCTGCTTGGAACCGGAGGCCGGAATGGAAACATACCGGCCCGGATCATAGACGTGATATGCCGAGAAGCTCTCCTCGGCGGCAGAAGCCGGGGCAGGAGCCGCGTCCAGGCTGACGGCCTCGGACATCATAACATTGGACCGGACCATCATCTTGCGGGCGGAGACGCGCCCCACTTCACCGGCCACGAGGCGCAGGTCCGCGCCGGGAAAGGCATGATTCGAATTGTTTGAAACCGTGGCCCATGCGTCCAGGTCCGCGGCCGCGCCCGACTGGGTCACGGTCAGATTGTAATCGGCCCGCCAGTTCATCCCGCCCATGAGATAGCTGAGGGCCACATTCTTGCGCCCGGCCACAGTGCTGCGCGTGGTCAGGGTCAGGCCGGGAGCAGCGTCGAGCCCGGCGGGCATCTCGGGCAGGAGCACGGCTTCGTAGGAGCCCACGTAGACTTCGTTGCCCATGGCGAAGATAGGCCGTCCCGCGTTGGAAAGGAGCTTGGCCTTGCGCAGGATGCGCGCGTTGGCGTCCGCCGGATCGGGCAGGATCACGGACAGCTCCTTGCCGATATAGGCATCGAGCAGGTTGTCGACGGTGATAGGGCGATAGGAGTACTGAATGTCCTCAACCTTCATGTCCGGGGCGGTGGCCCGAATGGACGACGGGTCCACGGTCTCCGGGATATCGGTGAAGACGACGGCGGCGGCGCCTTCGGGCAGGGTAACCACCCGGGACTCGGTCACCTGGGCCTGTCCGGTGTTGTATATGGCCACGACTGAACCGGCGGCCTGTGCGGCGCCTGAATTAAATGCGGTAAAAAAGAACGCGAAGGCGAGCAGCAGGGCAAGGGAAAAACTAGGCCGATTCATTCGGTCCTCCAAGGTTGGTTCGGGATTGCATCGCTACAAATTACCAATGACTAGCCTTGAAGATACACGCCCCGTTCCCTTTTTGCAAAAATATAACAAAGAGTATCACCAGCCCAACCGCAAGGCGATCGATCACCCGGCAAGGCGCGCCACAAGCGGGATTCCAACAGCGCGATCGAATGAACAACGTATCGGTTCATGTATTTGTCATCTCGCCATCTTCCCGAATATCTGGTATCAAATCCTACGCATGAAGATTATCATTATCGAAGAATCAAAAACCGCCGCCCTGGAGCTTACTGAAATGCTTCAGAGCGCGGGCCACACGGACGTATCGGACGTCGAATCGCTGGACCGCGCGCTACGCGCCATGCAACGATTCGCTTCCGGGGAAACGCCCGTGGACCTTGTGCTCATCGACCTGGACAACCACGACACAGATGGCATCGCCGCCATCCTGACCGTCAAATCCCACCGCGAATTCGAAGACATCCCGATCATCGCCATCGCCGAGAACGACGACTCGGGCGAACTCGACCGGGCCTTTGCGGCCGGGGCCTCGGACTACATCGTCAAGCCGGTCGGCCGCACCGAGCTGCGCGCAAGGGTTCGCTCGGCCCTGCAACTCCGACGCGAAATGGTCAAACGAATGCTCCGCGAACGCGAGCTTGAACGACTGGCCCGCAAACTGGAACGCATGTCCAACCAGGACGGACTCACCGGCCTGGCCAACCGCCGCTGCTTCGACGACACGCTCATCCGAGAATGGGTGCGCAACGGCCGCGAGGACAACCCGGTGGGGCTGCTGATGATCGACATCGACCACTTCAAATCATACAATGACGCGCTTGGGCATGTGAACGGCGACGTCTGCCTGCGACACGTTGCCAACTCCATCCGCTCCGCCACCAACCGCCCCGGCGACCTTGTGGCACGCTACGGCGGCGAGGAGTTCGCCATCATCCTGCCAAACACCGACTTCAACGGTGCGTTGGTCGTGGCCGGGAACATCCACGCCAACCTGTCAAAAAACAGCATCAGCCATCCCGCTTCGCAAATTTCCCGGAGCGTGACCGTGTCCATCGGCGCGGCCGCTGTCGTGCCCACCTGCGGTTCCACGCCCGAGCACCTCATCCAGGCCGCCGACACAGCCCTTTACCAGGCAAAGCAGTCAGGAAGGAACCGCACGGAATCCGTCTCCCTCCCCGAGCCGGACATGGTCCGGCAATAACCGGCCCTTTCCCGCCCCTTCGAACGAAACGCCACCCCGCGAGCCAGCAAATCGGACAACGGAACAAGACGCTTTCCGAACAGTTTTCGACATCGCCAGAAAAACACGGAACAACCTGCTCTGTCTCCCCCCTGTCTCCCCTTCGGCGTTGTCGAAGACATGGGGCCGCTCCGCGCTCAATATCCACTCCACATATCCACGGCCCGCTCGAATCACAGATCACCCCCGCTCGAATCGCCGTCCCGCGCCCCGCGCGACCACGCAAAAAAGCGGAGGGCCACACGCTCCGGGGAAAAGCGCATGGCCCTCAAACAGGGATGATGAACGGCCGCCCGCAAGGTTCGGACGACCGTGAGGAACTATCCGACAGGCTTATCGGAGAAAATGGATGGACAAGTAGCTGCCGCAACAAGGACAGACCTTGACCGGATGGTACTTGCCGTCGTCGTCGCGGATGACCGCTTCCCAGGGGATGAATCCGTCAAGGGTGTATTGAACCATCAGCCTGTGACCACACTTGCAAAAACGCTCCTGCATGACCTCTTCTCCTTTGCCTTGTATCGCGTCAAAAGGCGCGTGTCGTTCTTATTGACTCAACGTGATTATTTAATAAACAATACACGCCTTTTGTGTCAACTATTATTTTACACCTTGTTGTCCTTTTCAGCACACTTTGTTCTCATAACAAATCCTTCGATATTTCACCGACATACAAAAAAGCCCCCGCAGCACGACTTGCTGCGGGGGCTTTTCAGCCAATATGAATACGGCTAGCGGTATTCCCGGGACGCCCACAAGACCTGGCCGATGACGCGCACATTGTCGAGCTCGTCGCCGGACAGATGGACGGGAGAATAGTCCACGTTGTCGCTGCGCAGCACCAGAGTCCCGGGCAAACGCTCCACGCGCTTGACCATGACCGTATCCTCCACGCCCACGGCATAGATGCCGCCGGACAGGACGTCGGTGCGCGACTGGTCGATGAGGACCATGTCGCCTTCCTTGATCTCGGGCTCCATGGAGTTGCCGATGACTTCCATCAAGACCATGTTCGCAGGGTTGCCTCGGCGTTTAAGCCAGTCAGACCGGAAGGAATAGTACCCCTCCACCTGCCCCTCGGTCTCAAAGGAGCCGCCGCCGGCGCAGAGCCGGGCGCGCACCTTGGGAACCTCCTCGTAGAAGGCACCATCCTCGGCGGCCGCGGCCAGGGCCGCCTCGGGCCGGGAAAACCCCTTGCCCTGCTCCAGCCACAGCGGATTGAGCCCAAAACGCGCGGACAGATCCAATATCCAGCGGGCGGGGACCGAATCCTTGCGCTTGGCCAGGGACACCGCCGCCCGTCCCACATCCAGCTCGCGGGCCAGTTGGGACTGGTTCCTTATCTCCGTCTCGGAACAGAGTCTCGTGAAAAACGCTTCAAATCCGTTGCTCATTGTTGCGCCTTGGTTAATGTATGTTGCTGAACAAATGTTTACTATCGATTAACCACATTGTCAACCGCTGAAAACGTTTTTTCCACCGCTGCCGAGCAAAGTCGCCGAAAGCGGCAAAAACGCCTCCATCCCGGGGTTTCCCGGGCACAAGCCTGTTGATAACATTGCAAAAAAAGGAAGATTCGGCAGTAAAGTCAGGAACGCCCTGGAAAAACCTGACCGCGGCGGGCTGGCTCCCGTTCACGTCATCCCCGGGCTGTCGGCGCGGGCCGCCTCGCGACGGCCCACAACCTTTTGATTTTTTTAGATAAGGTCCTTGTAGTCCATGGCGGCTGCCACCACGGACCGAAGGCTGAAGTTAAGCTCCAGCCGTTCGACGCTGGCCTCTTCCAGGACAACCTCGACGGTCTGACCCAGGTAGAAGGATTGGCCCGTCCGCTCGCCCACGAGCATCTCACGCTGCGGCCAATAGGTATAGTAGTCGTCGTCCATGGAGGACAGCCGGATAAGCCCTTCGGCCATGACCTCCTTGAGTTCCACGTAGAAGCCGAAGTCGGTGATGTGCGAAATGACCCCGTTGAAGGTCTCGCCCACCTTGTCGCGCATGAACAACACGGTGACGCGCTTGAGAATCTCGCGCTCGGCGTCCATGGCCACCCGCTCGCGACTGGACAGATGGTTAGCCACGTTGAGCAGCTTTTTGCGGCCGGGAACGGGCACGGGCGCGCCATCCCCCTCCTTGAAGGCCGCCTTGACCAGACGGTGCACGACCAGATCCGCGTACCGCCTGATGGGCGAAGTGAAGTGGGCGTATTCCTCGCTCGCCAGGCCGAAATGCCCCTCGTTGTCGGGCGAGTATTTGGCCTGCTTCATGGAACGCAGGAGCATACGGTTGACGATGTACTCCTTGTCCGTGCCCGTCATGGCGGCAACCAGCATCTGAAGCGACTTGGGCGTGATCTCCTTGGGCATGACCACGGACTTGTCCGTACGCGACAGCAGCCGGAAGAGATTCTTGAGCTTTTCCTCGTCCGCCGGGGGGTGGATACGGAACAGGCAGGGCAGATCGCGCTCGATGAGGAACCGGGCCACGGCCTCGTTGGCCGCGATCATGAACTCCTCGATGAGCTGGTGGGCGAAATTGCGCTGCTTGGGCCGGATGTCCGAGGTCTCGCCGTGCACGTCGAAGAATATCTCCGGCTCGGGCAGGTCGAAATCCAGGGAGCCGCGTCTGGAACGCAGACGGTTGATCTTGCGGGCCAGCTCCTCGGCCAGTTCCAGCATTTCGAGCACTTCCGGCTCCATCCCGTTCCGGGCCTCGGCGATCTTCTCGATAACCGCGTCGCGGACCTGGGAATAGGTCAGCCGGGCGTGACTGCGGATAACCGCCGGAAAGACGTCGGCCTCCCGCGTACGGCCCGTCTCGTCGGTGTCCATGCGCACAACCACGGTCAGGCGCGGTACGCCGGGGTTGAGGGAGCACAGCCCGTTGGACAGACGCTCCGGGAACATGGGTTCGACGGACCGGGGGAAATAATAGGAGTTCCCGCGCTCAAGAGCCTCGCGGTCCAGCGGGGAACCCTCGGGCACGTAGTGGGACACGTCGGCGATGGCCACCCAGAGCCGGTAGCCCTTCTTCAGCCGCTCCACCAGGACCGCGTCGTCGAAATCCTTGGCCGTGGCCCCGTCAATGGTCACGAAGGGCTTGTCCATCAGGTCGCGGCGGCCCTCGAAGTCCTTGCGGGACGGCTCGACCGGCAGCTTCTCGGCCTGGCCCGCGGCCCCGGACGGGAACCGGGTGCGGATGTTGTGGTTGGATTTGACCAGGGCCTCCTGCACGGCGATATCGGTCTCCTCGCCAAGCCGCTTGGTTATCTCCCCTTCCCACATGGTCGGGTCGATGCGCTCGCCGGGCGCGCACAAAACGATCTCACCGGGCTTCACCTTGATGGATGCGTCCTTGGGCATGGCGATGATACCAAAATTGAGCCTGGGGTCGGAAGGACGACAGAGCCACTCGCCGCCGGTCATCTTTTTGATGACCTTGACGGGCAGGACCTTGCGGCCGCGCTCCAGGATGCGCACGACGCGCCCTTCCGCGCTGCGCCCGGCCTTGGCTTCGCCCACCACTGAGACCACCACGCGATCGCCGTGCCAGGCGTCGTTCAGGTCCCGCTGGTTGACGAAGATATCCTTGCGCCGCGAATCCTCGGGCACGACGAAGCCGAAGCCCTGACGCTGGATTTCCAGCCGCCCGGTGATGCAGTGCATGGACTCCGCCAGGCCGTAGCCCCTGCGGATGCGCACGAGCTTGCCCTTCTGGACCAGCTCCTTGAGCAAATCCTTAACCAGCGCCTTGTCCTTCTTCTTGAGGCTGAGCCGCCGGATTACCTCGGCCCTGGACATGGGCCGCTTCACTTCCTTGAATAATTTGAGCAGGGCCGCCCCGGACAAGGGCGGCGTCGAAGGCCTGGGTTGGCTTCGTTTCTTTTTAGCCATTATAGTCTCCTTGGCGGAGATTTACCGCTCCGCCCCGCGCCGCATTCGAAAATCCGCCTCGTGTTCGAGACGGTCCGCGCGGCGTAAACTGAAAGATTCATACCGCCGCTCCCACCATGTGGAGAACGGCGCGTCCGGGCCGAGCGTGGAGGGGCCAAACTCCAGACTCAGGTCGAACTGCCAAAAAATGTTTGTGCACATGGGACCGAGCTTGACCGCGTCCTTGGGCGTGCACAGGACTGCGGCGCAACCGAGCCGGGCGGCCTCTTCGGCCAGGTCCAGCGCGTCCAGCTTGGAATAGTCGTGATGGTCCCGGAACACCCGGTGCCGCACGGGCGCATACCCCAGGTACCCTTCGGCCGTGGCCCTAACCTGGGCCGGATCACCCACGCCCGTGGCCAGCAGGTACGGCGCGCCCCCGAAATCGCGGGCGGTGTCTCCGCCGACGACCCGCCGCACTCCGGACGGTGCGAGCCGAAAGCTGAACACGGGTTTGCCGAAGCGCGAAAGGCGGTTGTCGATGCTCGGCCGCAACGCCTCGAATCCGGCGGCGTCGGTCTTTATCATGAAGGCGTCGGCCCGCTCCAGCGCAGCCTCGGGTTCGCGCCAACTGCCCGCCGGGATGACCCGGTTCCAGCCCTCCCCGAGATCGTCGGGGCGAAGCAGGACCAGGTTCACGTGCCGCTCGACCGCCATGTGCTGAAAGCCGTCGTCGAGAATGACCAATTCGGGCCTGGCCTTGCGCATTGCCAACCGGCCCGCCCTGGTCCTGTTGGGATCGACCAGGATGAGCGCCTTCTGGTGGGCGCGGGCGAGCATCAGCGGCTCGTCTCCGGCCTCCTCGGCCAGCGCACCCGGCTTCACCTCGTAGGGGAGATTCTTCGGCTTGGCCCGATAACCGCGCGTCAGCAGGACCACCGGAATGGACCGGGATTCGGCCCAGCCGAGCAGCCAGTCGGCCACGGGCGTCTTGCCCGAGCCGCCCCATCCGATGTTGCCTACGGAAACAGTGAGGGCGGACGCTTCCCAACGCCTGAACAGTCCCCGGCGGTACAGGCCCGCCCGGGCGCGCATGAGTCCGCCGTACAACCATGACACGGGACGCAGCACAGGGGAAAGCGTGCGTTGCAGTTCGGTCACGGTCTCGGACATGTCGCTCCCCAAAAAAGATTCATCATTGGAAAAGCATACGTTCCCCGCACCGCGCTGGCAAGCGCTAGTCGAAGGCTCGGAACGACCGGGCAATGGGATACGCCCCGCGCAACGGCCGACATCATGCTCCCGTAACCGGCATCGGTCTCGCACTTTTGAGAAACGTTTTGAGCCGGTTCAGGCACGATTTCGCGGCCGGGAGACAAAAAGGCCGCGCCCAAGGGACGCGGCCTTGCAGATGTGACGGTGTGGACGGGATTACCGGCGGTCGCCCATGAGACGGAGCAGCATGAGGAACAAGTTGTAAAAGTCCAGATACAGGGTCAGTGCGCCGAGGATGGTGCCGCGCCGGATGGCTGCGGTATCGCCCAGGGGCACGGTCTCGCCCATGGTCTTGAGCTTCTGGGTGTCGTAGGCGGTCAGGCCGACGAAGATTATCACGCCGATAACGGAAATGGCGAAGGACATGCCCGGGCTTTGCAGGAACATGTTCACCACCATGGCGATGATGATGCCGATGAGCCCCATGAAGAGCAGGCTGCCCCAGCCGGTCAGGTCTTTCTTGGTCAGCAGACCGTACAGGGACATGGCGCCGAACATGCCCGCAGTGGTAACGAAGGTCGAAACCACCGAGGCCGTGGTGTAGGCGTAGAGAATCGGAGCCAGCGAGAACCCGTTCAGGGCGCTGAAGGCCAGGAAGAGCCCGGTTGCCGTGGTCGGATTCATGGTGGAAATTTTAAAGCTCATGAAAAAGACCATGCCGAAAGCCGCGAACAGGGCGATCATGGGCAGCATGGTCGGAGCATACTGGCCGGTCTGGGCATTGTAGACGAATGCCAGATTGGTCAGCGCGGGAACGGTCAGAGTGGCAAAAGAGATCAGAGCGGTCAGGCCCAAGCCTGCGCTCATCCACCCGTAGATACCCCGCATGAAAGCATTGACAACCTCGGCGCGGGCCGCGCCCGCCTGAGGCATACTGGGATACTGAGTCATCGATATTCCTCCGGAATTGATTGCGAACCTTATTGCCGGATACTGTCCGTCAATACTTCTATCTAATCAGCTTTTACGGCCAAGGCAAGGGGATGCATGAAATTGCACAATGCCGCCGGGACCTAACGGTCCACGCGGACTCCGTGCACCCGTTCGGCCTCTTCCACGGTGACCACGGCCATGCCGATGGGGGCCAGGGTGGCCCCGGCCAGCTTGAGATGCTGCCAGCCCCATGGGATGCCGATGATCGTGATGAAGCAGCCAAGCGCGGCCATGATGTGCCCGAGGGCGAGCCACCAGCCCGCCACGATGAACCAGATGATGTTGCCCACGGTACCCCAGTCCGAGGTGCCGAGATCACTGCGTCCGGTGAGCACGTCGCGCCGGATCAGGGTCCGTCCGAAGGGGAGCAGCGAAAAGCCCGCGATGACAAAGGCGGAGCGTGCCCAGGGCAGGCCGACGATGGAAATGGCCATGAGGCAGCCGGCGAAGAGCCAGCCCAGGGCCATGAACAGCCCGCCTATGAACCACCAGATGAGATTGCCTATAAACGAAAGCATGGGAACTCCTTACGCTTCATATTCACGTATGCTATTGGCCCATGCCGAAACTTTCGTCAATGGGGAAGGTCCGTTGCGGAAGACTCCCGGGAGGTGAGAAGCAATCCGCCCGCCAGGGCCGTGAACGGAGCCACCGTGACCAGCCCGAAGCTGCCCACCAGCGTTTTGAGCACCTCCGCGGCCACGTAGATGAAGTTGAAGGTCGTATCCAGCGGGATTCCCTGGGCCATGAAGGCCATGAGCAGGGTCACGAACCCGCCGGAATAGGCCAGCAGCAACGTGGTGGTCATGGTGCCCACCACGGCCCGCCCCACGCGGATGCCCGACCAGATCGCCTCCATGCGCGAGATGCCCGGCTTCTTGGCCACGACCTCGCTCATTGCCGAGGCGACATCCATGGCCAGGTCCATGACCGCGCCGCAGGAGGAAAGAAACACTCCGGCCATGAACACGCGGGTCAGGTTCAGATGTCCGTACCCGGCATAGAGCAGGGTCTCGGCAAAGGGCATGACCGCCCCGTGGACGTGGAAATGGCCGGTGAAATAAACGCCCATGGCGCAACTGGCCACCACCCCGAGCAGGGCTCCGAGAAAGGCGGTCAGGCCGGTGCGGTTGACCCCCGCCACCAGGAATATGATGACCGAACTGAGCAGGGCCACCACGCAAAGGGTCAGCCAGACAGGGTCCGTCCCCTTCAGCAGCAGAGGCACCAGGACCTTCCACAGGACCAGCCCCGTGAAAACGAAGGAAAGCAGTGCCTTGAACCCGGTCAATCCGCCAAAGAGCAGAAGCAGCGCGGCGAAAAGACAGAGCAGGAACAATTCGAGCCCCAGACGGTAATGGGCCTGGGGGTTGACGAACACGACCTTGCCGTCGCCGTCCACAGTGAGGATGACGTAGGCCTTGTCGCCCGGCTTGAACAGCTTGTCGCGGTCGAGCTGGCCCATGAGCTGGTTGTTGGCCGTGAAGGTTTCGCCCCGGAACGGTCCGTCGAGGATTTCGAGCTCGACCTCCTGCTCTCCGGCCCGAATCATGCCCAGGACCTGGATTTCGGTGTCGTCCACGGCCGTGACGCGGGCCGAGCAATGAACCGAGTTTTCATCCTTTGCGGATTCGAACCCCGTGGGCACGAAGTAGAGTACCGCCGAGATAATGAGAAAAATGATGACCAGAAGCCAATCGCGGGACGTTTTGCTGAGTGGGTGCATATGTCTTGAAAAGAGCGGCGGGGGGGGCGGCTCAGGGGAGCCCCCCCGGGGGGGGGGCCCCCCCCCGCCCCCCCCCCCGCCGCAGGTTGGAGGATGGTGACTAGTTGGCGGCCACGCGCACGGTGGCGGCGTCAGCGTACACGGCCTCGGCGGGCAGGCCCATGGAGGACATGATCTTGGTGGCCACGTCCTTGTTGTCATAGCTGCCGTTGAAGGACTCGGCGTTCACGCCCATGGCGGAGGTGGAAACCGGGACGCCGGTGTGCTTGTAGGAGGTCCAGCCCAGACCGGCCTTCTGGTTCAGCACATGGGTCAGGGTGACGGAAAGCGGATCGTACTCGCCGTACAGCAGGTAGTCGCCGCCCTTGACCTTCTCGCCAGCCATGGAGCGACGGAAGGCCTGCTCGATGTCGGCGACCTGATAGTCGGCCAGAACCATGGGATCGGTCTTGGCGTCGCCGTCGAACTTCAGGCCGAACTCGGCGGTGATGACGGGCTTCATGGCGTTGAAGTCGCCGCCCTTCTTCTTGAAGTCGCCCATGATTTCATCGGTGAACTTCTGGAAGGAAACCTTCTGGCTGCTCAGGACATCGTAGTGGGAACCGTACTTGGTGCCCGCGAAGCCCAGGGTCAGGCCGCCACACTCATGGTCGCCGGTGACGACGATGAGGGTCTCGTCGGGGTGCTCGTTGTAGAAGGCGATGGCCTGCTGGACGGCATCGTCAAAGGCGATGGTGTTCTTGATGGAAGCCGCCGCGTCGTTGGCGTGGCAGGCCCAGTCGATCTTGCCGCCCTCGACCATGAGGAAGAAGCCCTTGTCGTTGTCGAGCATCTCGATGGCCTTGGAGGTGAACTGGGGCAGGGTGATGTCCTTGTCGGTCATGTCCATGACGTAAGGCAGGGCCTTGCCGTCCTGAAGCCAGGCGTTCCAGGCGATGACCTTGCCGTCGCCGGGCTTCAGGGCCATGAAGTCCTTCTTGTTGTCGATGATCTTGTAGCCGTTGGCCTTGGCCTTCTCAAGAGCGTTGCCCTTGGGAGCCTTGGACTTCTTGCCAGCAGGGTCCTTGAGACCGCCGCCAGCGAAGAAATCGAAGCCGGAATCGGCCAGGGCGTGGTCGATCTCATGGTACATGGAGCGGGACTTCACATGGGCGTAGAAAGCGGCCGGAGTGGCATGGTCGATGGACACGGAAGAGACGATGCCGACCTTCATGCCGCGATCCCGGGCCATCTCGGCGATGGTCTTGACCGGCTTGAACTCGGGATCGACGCCGATGTAGTTGATGTTGGTCTTCATGCCGGTAGCCAGAGCCGTGGCGGAAGCGGCGGAGCCGGTGATGAACCGGTCGTTGGCGAAGGTGGTGGTGATACCCTGGGCGGGCATGGCCTCAATGGCCAGCTTCTTGCCCAGATAAGCCGAGCTGGCGGCGCGCTGGGGCAGACCCATTCCGTCGCCGATGAAGAAAAATACGTACTTGGCGTCCTTGGCCCAGGCGGGACCGGCCATGAACACCATGGCGAGAGCCAGCGCGAGGACACACCGGAAAATCAGTTTTTCCACTTTCAACATGTCAAACCTCCTCAGGTCCGTTTGTTGTTTTTTTCAGTGCCCAAGTATTTACGCCCGGAACGTTACGGAAACATGAGTCCGGGCAAACGCCGGGTGACGAAAAGGCGACAACTCTGCAACAGTACATCCTGTTGTTTTTACTATTCTATATACCCTCCAGCCTTCTTCTTTCCCCCGCACCTCGGCCAATGGTCAGGGCAGCGCCGAACCCGCGAAACGGACGGTTCTCCCGCTTCAGGAAAAGACAATGGCGCCGGTCGCGCGAAATGCCCGGACTCGGTTCGACGGGAAACAAAAAAAATCGACCCGCCTGTTCGGGGCAGGCAGGTCGACGATGGTTCGAAGGATCAGGTTTCCCGCCCTCTCGGGGGGATCGAGGGGAACACGCGACGCCACCGGAAATATCCGGGACCGCGCGGGTGCTCGCGCCTACGGCATGAAGTCGTGCGCCCAGCGGAAGAGGTTGATGGCCACGAGCAATCCGCCCTCCAGGCGAGTGAGCTTCCAGCCGGTACGCAGAAGGAGCATCACCAGACCGACCATTATCACCAGAAGGACAAGACCGGAGGACGCCTCGGGAGAGACGGGCAACGGCTTGAGCAGGCAGGTCAGACCGAGCACGCCCGCGAAGTTGAAAAAGTCGGACCCGATGAGGTTGCCGAGCAACATCTCGTTCTTGCCGCGCACCGAAGCGGCCAGACAGGTGACCAGCTCGGGCAGGGAAGTGCCCGCAGCCACGATGGTCACGCCGATGACCCAGGAGGATACGCCGAGATCGGACGCTATGGACGTGGCAGCCGAGACCATCAGGTCGCCGCCCGCGGCAATGGCCACGAATCCGGCCAGGAGCCAGATTCCGTCGCGCCAGGTCGCGACCTTGCCCCTGGTCTCCTCCAACTCGTCGGCTCCGACGTTTTCACGCTTCCGGCCGAGATATATGAGGTAGCCTATGAGCAGGGCCACCAGACATGCGCCGAAGACGCGTCCCAGGGTGCCGGTGAAGGATACGGCCAGGATGCCTGCCGTGGTCAGGAACAGGAGCAGACCGTCGCGGTAAACGATGGTCCGGTTCGAGACGAGCGGCTTTATCATGGCCATGACGCCAAGAATGAAGCCGAGGTTGAAGATGTTGGAGCCGACAACATTGGAAAGGGAAATGTCGTTCTGCCCCCGGAAGGCCGCATTAATGGTCACCAGAAATTCCGGTGCCGAAGTACCGAGCGCCACGATGGTCAAGCCGATGACCAGCTCCGAGACGTTGTACTTGCGGGCGATGAGCGCCGCTGAGGCGACTATCCAGTTGGCTCCGAACCAAAGCAAAAAAGCCGAGACACAAAATGTGATGAGATCGATGAACATCAAAAAATCCTAAGAGATGGCCCGAGGGGACGCAAGCTAAGCCTGAACTTCTTTCTTTTTCCACTCGCGGACCAGCTCGGGAGCGGGCTCGGTCCAGCCGAGCACGGTCTCGCGGGCCGGGATGACGGACACGGTCTCCACCCTTTCGCGGCGGCGGACGTCGACCCTGACGGGCTCGCCCGTGGACTCGAACCGCTTGCGGGCCTTGCCCGAATAGGAGCTGACCAGAGCGGCCGCGTCCAGCACGGCCTCGGGCTCCCAGTCGCCCGCCACGGGTCTGCCCACGGCCAACGGACCGGGCAGGTCGGTCAGCTTGAAAACATAGTCGTCTGGCTCGGCGCAGGCCGCGAGCTGCTCGTTGTCGGCGGCGGTTCGACCGAAGGCCAGCCAATGCGACCCGGCCCAGACCTGCCGCCCGGCGCGGACCAGGGAGAAATCATTGGGAGTCGGCCGGTCGCGATAGGTCAGCAGCTTGACGAAACGGGCGGCCCCCTGGGACTCGGTCAGGCAACAGCCGCCAGCCGGGGTGGGAATCTCGGTAAAGCCGTACCGCTCCGCCAAAGCATACTGCGGCTTGCGGCCCCGGCCATGCCAGTCGTGAAGTCGGGTGCGGTCCACCAGCCCGGATTCCTCCATGGGCGTGGGCGGAAGGTTCCCGGCGCACAAGGGGCGCAGAAGCAGGTCGCGCACTTGGGCCCGCTTGGTGATGAGATTGAGAGCGTCCTCGCGCTGGCTCATGGGCCGCTGGCCGATGACCTCGCCGGAGATCAGGAACTTCGCCCCGTACTCATTGAGAAGGCCGCGCGCGTGGCCGAGCATGACGATCTTGCAGTCGATGCACGGGTTGAGCCACTTTCCGAACCCCTGCGAGGGGCCGTCGAGAAGCATATCCACGTACTTCTGCCGGATGTCCACTTCCACGGCCTTGATGCCGTAGTGGTCCCGCCAAAACGGGATAAGGTGGGGTTTGCCGAAAAAGGGCGTGACGAAGTGCAGCCCCAGAACGGACAACCCCTGGTCCATGACCGTGCGCATGGCGAGGATGGAATCCAGGCCGCCGGAAAGCAGCGCCAGCGCGTCGTATGTTTTTCGTTCCGCCATGGGAGGGTCATTTATGTGAGATCGGGGCCGAGGGCAACCCCCCTCGACAGACGGCCCGCCGCGCCGCAACACGCCGGACGCTCCACCCTTTTTTACCGTATGTATGGGTGTTGCCCGCGAAAGGCGTATCTGGTATCGAAACGTGTTGCTCGTTTGTTGCCGCCAGTAAATCCCGGAGGAAACCACATGGCCCGTAAAGCCGTTGACCCCGAAGTCCTGCGCAAGGAAGCGCTGGGCACCGCCCTGACCACCATCGAACGCAAGTTCGGCAAAGGCTCCATAATGCGTCTGGATGACGAGGCGTCGCATTCGATTCCCGCCATCCCCACCGGCTCCATCGGGCTGGACATCGCGCTCGGCATCGGCGGCGTGCCGCGCGGGCGCGTCATCGAAATTTTCGGTCCCGAATCCTCGGGTAAGACCACCCTGGCCCTGCACATCATCGCCCAGGCGCAGAAAGCGGGCGGTTCCGCCGCCTTTGTGGACGCCGAGCACGCCCTCGACCCCGGCTACGCCAAGCGCCTCGGCGTCAAGACCGACGAGCTGCTCATCTCGCAGCCCGACTACGGCGAGCAGGCGCTCGAAATCGCCGACCTGCTGGTCCGGTCCGGCGCGCTGGACGTGGTGGTCATCGACTCGGTGGCCGCGCTCATTCCGCAGTCCGAGCTGGAAGGCCAGATGGGCGAGACCCAGGTGGGCAGCCAGGCCCGGCTCATGTCTCACGCCCTGCGCAAACTGACCGGCACCATTCACAAGTCCAACTGCGTGGTCATCTTCATCAACCAGATCCGCATGAAGATCGGCATGACCGGCTACGGCAACCCCGAAACGACTTCGGGCGGCAACGCGCTCAAATTCTACGCCTCCTGCCGCCTGGACATCCGCCGCATCCAGACCCTCAAGGACAAGGATGAGGCATACGGCATCCGCGCCCGCATCAAGGTGGTCAAGAACAAGGTGGCCCCGCCCTTCCGACAGGCCGAGGTGGACGTGCTTTATGGCCAGGGCATCTCCCGCATGGGTGAGATCATCGACATGGGCGTCGAGCACGGCATCATCGAAAAATCCGGCGCGTGGTACGGTTACGGCTCCGAAAAGCTGGGCCAAGGCAAGGAAAACGTCCGCGCCCTGCTCACGGACAACCCGGACCTCGCCGAGTCCATCGAAGAGGCCCTGATGACCCACCTCGGATTCCGCGAAGCGCCCGAGGAAACCAACGGCGACACCGGCGACGCCGGCGAGTAGCCCCGATTTTCAGCCCGAAAGGAACGCCCCGGTCCGAGAGCCCGGGGCGCTTTTCTTCGGCAATACCTTTCCCTGGAGAACATTAAAACATGAAAGCCAATGAAATTCGCAGGCGGTTCCTTGAATACTTCGAGAGGAACGGCCACACCATTGTGGAGTCCTCTCCGCTGACCCCCAAGGACGATCCGTCCCTGCTTTTCACCAACGCGGGCATGGTCCAGTTCAAGAAGCTCTTTCTGGGCCAGGAAAAACGCGACTACATCCGCGCCACCACGTCCCAGAAGTGCCTCCGCGTCGGCGGCAAGCACAACGACCTGGAAAACGTGGGCCGCACCGCCCGCCACCATACCTTTTTCGAGATGCTCGGCAACTTCTCCTTCGGCGACTACTTCAAGGAAGACGCCATCCGGTTCTGCTGGGAGTTCCTGACCGAGGAGATCAAGCTCGACAAGAGCCGCCTCTACATCACCATCTACAAGGATGACGACGAGGCCGGGGAGCTTTGGCAGAAAGTGGCCGGAGTTCCGGCCGAGCGTATCTACCGTCTGGGCGAGAAGGACAACTTCTGGTCCATGGGCGACACCGGCCCCTGCGGCCCCTGCTCCGAGGTCCACTACGACCAGGGCGAGGAAGTGGGCTGCGGCCCGAACTGCGGCATCGGCAAATGCGACTGCGACAGGTTCCTTGAAATCTGGAACCTGGTCTTCATGCAGTACGACCAGGCCGAGGACGGCACCCGCACCGACCTGCCCCGTCCCTCCATCGACACGGGCATGGGTCTTGAGCGCATCGCCGCCGTGGCCCAAGGCGTGCATTCCAACTACGAAACCGACCTCTTCCAAAGCATCATCAACTACACCGCCGAGCTGGCGGGCGTGAAATACCGCCAGTCCGAGGAGATCGACACCGCCCTGCAGGTCATCGCCGACCACTCCAGGGCCATCGCCTTCCTCATTCCCGACCAGGTGCTGCCGTCCAACGAGGGCCGCGGCTACATCCTGCGCCGCCTCATCCGCCGCGCCTACCGCTTCGGCAAACTGATGGGCCTGGAAGGCTCCTTCCTGTGGAAGACCGCCTCCAAGGTCATCGACGACATGGGCGGCCACTATAAGGAATTGGAAGAGACCAGAAACTTCATGGTCGAGGTCGTCCGGGGCGAAGAGGAATCCTTCGCCAAGACTCTGGACAAGGGCCTCGAAATGCTTGAGGAGGAGCTGGCCGAACTGAAGAAGGTCAATGCGACCATCGTTCCCGGCGAGACCACCTTCAAGCTCTACGACACCTACGGCTTCCCCATCGATATCGTCCGCGACGTGGCCGAACAGCATTCCATGGGCGTGGACGAGGACGAATTCGACAAATTCATGCAGGAGCAGAAGCAACGCTCCAAAGCCGCCTGGAAAGGGTCCGGCGAAAAGGACGTGGCCTCCGTGTTCCAGACCCTGCTCGAACAGGATGTGACCTCCGGATTCTCCGGCTACGAAACCATGGCCGACCAGTCCGAGATCGCCTACCTCCTGACCCCCGAGGGCGAAGTCGTGGACACGCTGGACAACGGCGAGTCCGGCTGGCTGGTGGCCAAGGTCACCCCGTTCTACGGCGAGTCCGGCGGACAGGTGGGCGACACCGGGTCCATCGCGGCCCAAAACGGCAAGGCCGACGTCCTCGACACGGTCAAGCCGTCCCAAAACCTGACCGCCCACAAGATCAACGTCACGGAAGGAGTCCTCAAGCCGGGCGACTCCGCATTCTTCAACGTTGACCGGACGCAGCGGCTGGCGACCATGCGCAACCATACCACCACCCACCTGCTCCACGCGGCCCTGCAAAAGGTGCTGGGCGACCACGCCAAGCAGGCGGGCTCCCTGGTGGGCCCCGATCGGCTGCGCTTCGACTTCACCCATATCAAGAGCCTCTCCCCCGAGGAGATTCATGAGGTCGAGGTCCTGGTCAACAAGGCCATTTTCGACGCCATCCCCGTGACCCGCGAGGTCATGTCCATCGAGGCCGCCCAGTCCAAGGGCGCCACCGCCCTGTTCGGCGAGAAATACGGCGACACGGTCTCGATCATCGAGGTTCCGGGCGTGTCCATGGAATTCTGCGGCGGCACCCACCTCGACAACACCGGCATCGCCGGGTCCTTCGTCATCACCTCCGAATCCGGCGTCGCCGCAGGCATCCGGCGCATCGAAGCCGCCACCGGCCATAACGCCGTTGCCTGGCTCAACGAACGCCGCGAGGCCGTGTCCGAAGCCGGAGCCATGCTCAAGGCGCAGCCCGCCGATCTGCCCCGGAAGGTCAAGGACCTCCAGCAGCAGGTCAAGGACATGCACAAGGAGATGAAGTCCCTCCAGAGCAAGCTCGCATCCGGCGCTGGCCGCGACATGATGAGCGAGGTCGAGGAGATCAACGGCGTCAAGGTCCTGGCCGTCGAGGTGGAAGCCCCCAACATGGGCGTCATGCTCGAACAGATGGACGCCCTGCGCTCCAAGCTCCCTTCCGGCATCATCTGCCTGGTCGCCCCGCACGAGGACGGCAAGGTCTCTGTCGCGCTGGCCGTGACCAAGGACCTGCACGACCGCTTCAAGGCCGGTGATCTCATCAAGCCCGTGGCCGGCGAAGTCGGCGGCGGGGGCGGCGGACGCCCGGACCTGGCCCGCGCGGGCGGCTCCAACCCGGCAGGCGTCCAAAACGCGCTCGCCAAGCTCAAAGAGCTGGTGTCCGCATAAGGCGCCCGTAAGAATCGATTCCCAAGGCCCCGGCGTTTTTTTTCGCGTCCGGGGCCTTTTTTTCCGAGGCCGAAAGGCTGCTGAATCGCCGTTTCGTCAATCATATCGAGTTGACGCGCAAAAATACGATAAGTTGTTCGCCACAAACAAAAAGCTTGTGGGCGACGTGCTTTTCAGGTAAGTAGCTTCTCCCGGTCTGCCCACCGGCTTTGAAGAGCACCCCGTTACAACCCGTTCTTCCTGGCCAGGCGGTCTGATCGCGTGACCACTCATATATATTGAAATGGGTTGACATGCGGGCGAGATGCCCGTAAAGGTCCCCTTCTTGAGAATTTGCAAGGAGCATTTTTATGAAGACATATAGCCCGAAGCCGGAAGACGCGAACCGCGAATGGTTCATCGTCGACGCCACGGACAAGATCCTGGGCCGTCTGGCCACCGAGATCACCACCCGTCTGCGCGGCAAGCACAAGCCGGAGTTCGCCCCCCACATGGACATGGGCGACTTCGTGGTGGTCATCAACGCCGACAAGATCAAAGTCACCGGCCAGAAGATGGACGCCAAGATGTACTACAAGCACACCAACCATCCTGGCGGTCTCAAGCAGAAGACCCTGCGCCAGATGCTGGACATCAAGCCCGAGAACGTCATCACCGCCGCCGTCAAGGGTATGCTGCCCAAGAACAAGCTGGCCGCCCAACAGCTCAAGAAGCTGAAGGTCTACGCCGGTCCCGAGCACCCGCACGCGGCCCAGGCTCCCAAACTTCTGGATTTCTAATCGGGGATAATCATGAGCGATTTCACCTACGCCACTGGCAAACGTAAGAATGCGATCTCCCGCACCCGCCTTTATGCCGGCACCGGGCAGATCACCGTCAACGGCCGTCCCTTCGAGGACTATTTCCCCCGCAAGACCCTGCAGATGGTTGTCCAGCAGCCGCTGAAGCTGGTCAAGATGCTCGATCGCTTCGACATCAAGGCCAACTGCTCCGGCGGCGGCGTGTCCGGCCAGGCCGAGGCTCTGCGCCACGGCATCGCCCGCGCCCTCTGCTCCATGGACCCGGAACTGCGCTCCGTCCTTAAGCCCGCCGGTCTGCTGACCCGCGACGCCCGTAAGAAAGAGCGTAAAAAGTACGGTCTCCGCGGCGCCCGCGCTTCCTTCCAGTTCTCCAAGCGTTAAGCCGAGAACCGGACCGGATATTCAGTCCACTCAAGACCGGCTTCCTCGCGGAAGCCGGTCTTTTCTCATGGGCGATGCCCTTCCGCGAGGGTTTGCGTTTCGCGCAAAATTTCCACGCCTTTTGTCAGGAATCGTATATATGGGCGGTCAGGCCTGGATTTACCGATGAAACCTGCTTTTTAGAGGCGAAACAGCCCGACCCGCATTCAATTCTTGCTCGAACCACTGTTTGCACATAGAATGCCGCCACTATGTCATCCAAGAAAAAGCCACAACCGCGTATGCTGTTCGCCTCGGCGGACGGAGAGATTTTCGACCATCCCGACCTCCTGCTGATGGTCCGGCGGGGAGACGAATTCGGCCTGCCCAGGCCCGATGAGATCATCCCCCTGCCCGAGGAATCCGAATTTTTCATGCTCCCCGGCCGCCATGCCATGGGCTACAGCCAGGAGGACGGCCAGGCCGAAGTCATGGAGGAACTGGCCGTGGCGGCCTTTGTCTCCCCCGGGCACACGGTCACCGGAATAGCCGCATACGAGTCCGACGAAAACGCGCCGGTCCTGCCCCTGCTCTCCTATGCAGGCATCGGCTACGCCAACGGCCGGTTCTGGGCCTGTGCGAAGAAGGTGGACGAGGACAAGCGGCAGGTGTTCACCCACATCCCGCCAGACCGCATCGAAGCCGGAGCGCACCAGCTTCTGGCCGAAATGCCTGAGAACCGTCTGGTCAACCACCTGGCGGGCTGCGCTCTGACCAGCGGCTGCCCGGCGGCCAAGAACCTGTCCCTGGGACGGTTCGAATGCCCTCTGCCCACCTCCCAAGTGTGCAATGCCGAATGCGTGGGCTGCATTTCGCACCAACCCGAGGATTCCGGCTTCCCCTCCCCACAATGCCGCATCGCGTTCCGCCCCACGGCCGACGAGATTGTCCAGATCATGCGCAGGCACGAGTCGCGCGAACGCCGCCCCATTTTTTCCTTCGGCCAGGGCTGCGAAGGCGAGCCTCTGCTCGAAGCCGAACTCATCTGCGAGGCGGTGTCCCAATACCGAAGCGAAGGCGGCACCGGCACGGTCAACGTCAACACCAACGGCTCCCGCCATCAGGCCATGCCCGCTCTCAAGGTCGCCGGGGTCAACTCCATCCGGGTCAGCCTCAACTCCGCGCGCAAAGACCCCTACGAGGCTTACTACCGCCCGCGCGGCTACTCCTTCGAAGATGTGCGCGAAACCATTTGCAAGGCCCACGACGTCGGCCTGTTCGTCTCCCTCAACCTGCTCTTCTTCCCCGGCGTAACCGACACCGAGGAGGAATTCGAAGCGCTCGTCGATTTGGGCGAGGCCTGCCGCTACGACTTCATCCAACTGCGCAATCTCAACCTCGACCCAGAACTCTATCTCAAACTCATGGAGCCCTTTGGCCACTCCCCGTCCATGGGATTCAACAACTTCAAGAAGCGGCTCAAAAAGGCCCTCCCTTGGATCGAATACGGCTATTTCAATCCGTATCTGGGATAGGCCTGGAACGGTTGAACGAATTCCCGGACTCCTCTCAAGATTCCTGTCCGCCGCCTTCGACACTCCCGAACGCGGCAAGAAGGCTGAAGACAAAAAAAGGGCCGCTCCTGATGGAGCGGCCCTTTTTTTGTCTATGAAAATGTCCCTACGGGAAGACGACCTCGACCTGTTCGGCGGCGTCCTGGCGTTTGGTGATCTCGCCGATACGATAGGCCTCGACGTCGTCGCGAGCGTCGAGTTTTTCCAGGGCCTCGTCGGCGTGCGCCGGGTCAACAATGAGGATATAGCCGATCCCGCAGTTGAAGATTTGCAGCATTTCGGGCCAGGAAAGGTCTCCCTGGTTCTTGATCCAGTCGAAAACCGGCAGCATGGACCAAGAGCCGAACTGCACCGTGGCGGCGACATCCTCGGGCAGGATGCGAGGCACGTTGTCGTAGAAACCGCCGCCGGTAACGTGGACCATGCCCTTGATGGCCAGGGACTCCAGGAGTTCGAGAACCGGCTTGACGTAAATACGGGTGGGCTCGATGAGCACCTCGGCCACGGTTTTCTCCGTGCCGGGGAAGATATCATCCTTGTCCAGCCCGGACTCGCCGAGGAGCTTGCGGACCAGGGACCAGCCGTTGGAATGCACGCCGGAGGAGGCCAGCCCGATGAGCACATCGCCGGGGGCTATATCCTTGCCGGTGACGAGCTTCGGGGTGTCGACCATACCCACGGCGAAACCGGAGAGGTCATACTCGCCGTCGGGGTAGAAGCCGGGCATTTCGGCGGTCTCGCCGCCGAGCAGGGCGCAGGCGGACTGGCGGCAACCTTCGCACACGCCGGAAACCACTTCCGCGGCCACGCCGGGCTCCAGCTTGCCCGTGGCGAAATAATCCAGAAAGAAAAGTGGTGTCGCGCCCTGAACGAGCACGTCGTTGACGGACATGGCCACCAGATCGATGCCCACGGTGTCATGTTTGTCGAACATGAAGGCGATCTTGAGCTTGGTGCCCACCCCGTCGGTTCCGGCAACGAGCATGGGGGCCTCCATGCCCGCGATTTCCGGCTTGAACAGGCCGCCGAAGCCGCCGATGTCCGTGGCCACGCCGGGCGTGAAGGTGGACTTTACCATGTCCTTGATGCGGCGGACGAATTCGTTGCCCGCCTCGATGTCCACACCGGCTTCGGTGTAGGCCTGGGATCGTTTGGCGCTGTCGCTCATGAGTCTCTCCTCGGTTGGCTTTGGTCGCTTATAGATGGAAGGCGGATCAAGTTCAAGCAACAAGTGGACGGCTTTCCATTTGCATTGCCAAGGCTGCATCCCATGTCTATTATATATGAATGTGGCAGTACCGTTAGCCGTGGAGGAAACCATGCGCCTTTTCATCGTCCCGGCCGTCCTGACCCTGGCCCTTGTTCTGCTGACGCCCGCTCCGGGAGCGGCCCAAAACAAATTCAAGAACGAGGACACGGCCAAGAACCGGCAGACCAATACCTTCGGCACCCGGCCCGCCGAGGGCGAACAGCCGGTGACGACCTTCGGCGTCAACGAGGCGGGCGACTCGACCATCGACTCGCACCAGCCGAAAAGAGAGGAGACGGATTGGTACGACAAGGTCATCATAGCCGTCGATCCCGACGTCTCCTGGCCACGCGACGATAGGCCCGGCCACAGGGACAAGGCTGCCCCGAAGAATTGACCCTGGAGGTAACGCCATGATCGAAGCCAGACTCTGGAAACCGCTCAAGAACGGCGCGGTCCAATGCAGGCTATGCAACCACTTCTGCGCAATCAGGCCCGGAGAACGGGGCCAATGCGGCGTGCGCGAGAACCAGGACGGCGTTCTCTTCTCCCTGAACTACGGCAAGGTCGCGGCCCAGAGTCTCGACCCGGTGGAGAAAAAGCCGCTCTACCATTTCCAGCCGGGTTCCATGACCTATTCCTTCGCCACCATGGGGTGCAACCTGTCCTGCACCTTCTGCCAGAACTGGTCCCTGTCCCAGCCGCCGCGCACGGGCGGTCACATCCTAGGCCGGAAGATTTCCCCCGAGAAGCTGGTCGCGGAGGCCGTGCGACTGGAGGCCGCGTCCATTTCCTACACCTACTCCGAACCGACCATCTTTTTCGAGCTGATGCAGGACACGGCCAGACTGGCCCACGAGCGGGACCTCAAGAACATCATGGTCTCCAACGGCTTCATGAGCCGCGAATGCCTGGACGCCCTCGGCAGCGACATCGACGCCATCAATGTGGACCTCAAGTGCTTCACCGAGGAGTTCTACAAGGATATCTCCGGCGCCCGCCTCCAGCCCGTTCTCGACAACTTGAAGCAAATCAAGCACGAACTCGGCTGGTGGCTTGAGGTGACCACCCTTCTCATCCCGGGCAAGAACGACTCGCCCGGTGAGTTGGACCGGCTCACGGACTTCCTCGCCAGCGAAATCGGCACGGACACGCCGTGGCACATATCCCGGTTCCACCCCGACTACCGGATGACAGACGCCCCGCCGACCTCCGGCAACTCGCTGGATACTGCCTACGACATGGGCAAGGCCAACGGGCTCAAATACGTGTACATCGGGAACATGCCCGGCTCTAACAAACAGGACACTGTCTGTCCGGGGTGCGGCAAGGAACTCATCAACCGATCCGGATTCTCGGCCCGCGTCCAAGGCATCCGGGACGGCCGGTGCTCCGCCTGCGGACAGGCCATCCACGGCGTGGATCTCGGCTGACCGGCTTGCAAACCGACCGCTTTTTCAGTAGGTATGCACACCCTGTCGGGATCGGCGCACCCAGTAGCGCGCAACGGCCATGCGAAAAAAAGACCGCACAGGCCCGATTCAGGAAGGTTTTCGGATCGCCGGACGTCCCGCTCGGCAAGGCTCCGGCCCTCCACCGCGAAGAATCCGCAGGGAATTTTCACCCGATTTACGGAGTGTGGCGCAGACTGGTAGCGCGCCTGCTTTGGGAGCAGGATGTCGGGGGTTCAAATCCCTCCACTCCGACCACGCGATTAAAGGCCCCGGAATACCCGGGGCCTTTTTATGTATGACTTGCCAGGCAGACGTTTTCAGTTTTATCCTGAAAATGAGCTAACCATCACTTCCGCGTCCGAGCGTTGATTCAACGCAAAAGAAAATGCACCCCGAAACGCTTGCAGACATCGGCGTTCACAACGAGACGGGTCTTGGCGTACACCGAACTCCCCTTCGCAAGAGGAGATTACACATGCAGAAGGACAATCACCGACTGGACTGGTACGAATCACTTTCCGTAGGCGTCCCCTCCATCGACGAACAGCACAAGCGCCTCATCGCCCTGACCGACCGACTCTTCCAGGCCATCATGGATGACGTGGGAAAAACCGTCATGGGCGACGTGCTGAACGAGCTGGCCGACTACACGGTCTATCATTTCGAGCATGAAGAGCAGCTCCTGCTTGAACACGGCTACCCCGAAGACCTGTTCACCGAACATCGCAACGAACACCAGGCCCTGACGACCAAGGTCCATGAGCTAATCAGCGAATACAAACGGAACGCCTCCTGCCTGGATTTGACGGTCTACAAATTCCTGCGCGACTGGACCACGGACCACATGAAGGGCACCGACTCCCTGTACACGGACTTTCTCGTCGAACGCGGCGTTCGCTGACCGGACGCCGCACCGTTCCTCCGCACCCTGCGGCCGCCCATGCGGCCTCGCACCTTCACGGCCCATGGCCGCCCTCCCCCCTTGGCTTCGCGACTCATTGCGACAATTAAGCACATGTTCAAAAATGACTTGATATCTTCATAGCAGTACCTATTATTAGTTGTATCGATTCAAAACGGTCGATCAATTGCCAAAATAAAGGAGACAGCCATGCCTGAAATCAAGGATCCCTCGTGCGAGCGTCCCGCACCCAAGGTGACGGCGCAGCCTCAGCCCGAGGAGCAGGCCCCGACTCCAACCAGCAACCCCGAAGGAGGCTCCATGATCCGCGTCGGCCAGAAGGCCCCCGATTTTACCGCCCCCGCCTACATCGACGGCCAGTTCGGTTCCGTCACCCTCTCCGAATACCTCGGACAGTGGGTGGTTCTCTGCTTCTATCCCGGTGACTTCACCTTCGTTTGAGCGACCGAGATTTCCGCGGTCGCGGAAAAGAACGACGAATTCGAGAAGCTGGGCGTCCAGGTCCTTTCCATGTCCACCGATTCCATGTTCGTGCACAAAATGTGGGTGGACCATGAACTTTCCAAGATGATTACCAAGGGCAAGGTCCCCTTCCCCATGCTGTCCGACGGCGGCGGCGCGGTGGGCACCCAGTACGGGATTTACGACAGCGCGGGCGGAGTCGACGTGCGCGGCCGCTTCCTTATTGACCCAGACGGCGTGATCCAGGCCTTCGAGGTTCTGACGCCGCCCGTGGGGCGCAATGTCAGCGAAACCCTGCGCCAGATTCAGGCATTCCAACTGGTGCGCGAATCCAAGGGCACCAAGGCCACGCCTTCCGGCTGGAGGCCGGGCAAGCCGGTGCTCAACCCCGGCCCGTCCCTGGTGGGCAAGGTCTGGGAGGAATGGAAGGTCTCCATGGCCTTCGAATAGATCGGGTTTGACCATTCCCAGGCCCTCCGGCTACCGTCGGAGGGCCTGTTTTTTTGGGGTCCGGCAAAACAAGGAGCGATCATGTATTGTCTTTACGCATTCAACGGCGAACTGATGTGCTTCGTCCACGTCCTGCTCAACGCGCTGGACATGAAGGACAGAGGCAAGGAGGCGATCATCGTCTTCGAGGGCGCGGCGGTGAAGCTTGTGCCCGAACTGGAAAAACCGGAGAACCCGTTCCACCAGCTCTACCAAAGGGCCAGGGAAGCGGGGCTCGTCGCGGGCGCGTGCAAGGCGTGCTCGTCCAAACTGGGCGTACTCGACGCGGTGAAAGCCTCGGGCCTGCCCCTGCTCGACGACATGTCCGGGCATCCGTCCATGGCCGCCTACATGGACAAGGGCTACACCGTTCTGACGTTCTAACCGCCCCCCCTGCGCGGGCCGAAAAACGGCTTTTCGGCCCGCGCAGGGGACTTGAAAGCGTTTTTTTCGGTTTTCACCCTGAAAAAAGCATGAAAACTTCACTTTTTACCCGCAAAAATCGAATTTTACCCGGCCAAAGCCCCTGTTGAAAGTAGACAGCCGAGTCAATTTATCATACAGACATACCGCTTTTATACAACAATCCGTTCGCGGACAAAGGGTGAGGGACGCCTGAAAGGGCCGTCCCGTTCTCTTTTTCTCCATCCGGGTTTTGGGGGTAGCACCCTTCCGCTATACGGAAGCCGCACATGACTGTGCGGCGTACGCTAAAAAAACGCAGGTGAACTATGTCTCAACGTGAACAGTGGGGCTCCCGCGCCGGTTTCGTGCTGGCTGCGGTCGGGTCCGCTATCGGACTGGGGAACATATGGAGATTCCCCTACATGGCTTACGAGAACGGCGGCGGCGCCTTTCTCATCCCCTACATCTTCGCCCTGCTCACTGCGGGCATTCCTTTCATGATCCTCGAATTCGGCATGGGCCAGAAGTATCGGGGTTCCGCTCCCAAGGTTTTCCGTGCCCTGGGCGCGAAATGGGAATGGCTCGGCTGGATGCAGGTAATGGTCGCCCTGGTTATTTCCATTTATTATGTGGCGGTCATCGGCTGGACCATCAACTACACCGGATTCGCCCTGAACACCTCCTGGGGCAGCGACCCCAAGGCGTTCTTCTTCGGAGACTACCTTGGACTGACCGATTCGCCCCTGCATCTGGGCTCGATCCGCTGGCCCATCCTGGCAGCCTGCACCCTGGCCTGGGGCATCACCTGGCTGGCCATCACCTCCGGCGTGCGCAAGGGCATTGAGCGGGCCTGCAAGATTCTGATTCCCCTGCTCTTCCTGCTCGTGCTGATACTCATCGCCCGCGTGGTCAATCTCCCCGGCGCCATCTCCGGCCTGAACTACCTGTTCAACCCCGACTTCTCCAAGCTGGCGGACTTCTCGGTCTGGGCCGACGCCTACGGCCAGATATTCTTCTCGCTGTCCATCGGCTTCTCCATCATGCTGGCATACTCCAGCTACCTGCCCGAGGACTCGGACATCAGCAACAACGCCGCCATGACCGTGTTCATCAACTGCGGCTTCTCCCTGCTCGCGGGCGTGATGATCTTCTCCGTCCTCGGCAACATGGCGAACGCCACCGGCCAGGACATCTCCGACGTGGCCGGAGCCGGTGTCGGACTCGCCTTCATCACCATCCCCGCGGCCATCAACACCATGCCCGCACCAGTGTTTGTCGGCACTCTCTTCTTCCTGTGCCTGACCATGGCGGGACTCAGCTCCCACATCTCCATCGTGGAAGCCGTCAGCTCGTCCTTCATCGACAAGTTCGGCCTCAGCCGCAGGCGGACCGCTTCCCTGGTCTGCCTGATGGGCTACCTCCTCACCCTGGTCTTCACCACGGGCGGCGGCCTGCTCATTCTCGACATCGTCGACCACTTCATCAACAACCTCTGCATCCTCGGCCTCGCCCTGGCGGAGATTTCCCTGATGAGCTACGTCGTCGGTCTTGATGACATGAACGCGCACGTCAACAAGGTGTCCGACTTCCAGGTCGGCACCGCCTGGAAGCTGTGCCTCAAGCTCATCACCGTGGCCGTGCTCGGCTACACCTTCGTCATGAACCTGGTCACCGACTTCGGCACCCCCTACGGCGGCTACGCGGAACGGGACCTCATCGTTCTCGGCTGGTCCCTGCTGCCCGTGGCCTTCGTCCTCGCCCTCGCCCTGACCAAGCGCGAGCCCGCATACGGCTTCGCCCGCCAACAATAGGAGATAACCATGACCGCAACAGCAATCATCATGATGTGCGTCGGCCTCGGCGTCACCTGGGGCGGCGCCGCTTTCTGCATCCGCCTGGCCATGAAGAACAATCGCCACTAGGCATCGCATAAACTCAAAAGAAATGGGCGGCACCCCGGATGCCGCCCATTTTTTTATTCTTTCATCACCGGCCCGTTCACGGACCGGCCGCATCACAATCCCTTTTTCTCGAAGAAACGGAACAGGAGCACCGCTCCCACCGCCAGAACCGCCACGGGTATCCAATGGTTGACGCCAAGCAGCGTGGCCCACGTAAGCTTGCCATAGCCGCCCCAGGCCAGAACCGTGGTCTTCATGGACGGATAAAGCTCGGCATACAAGGCCGCGCCGAACCAGCCCCCCAGAATGCCCCAGAGGCCGTCGAAGCGCCCTTCGCCGAACGCGCCCCAGGCCGTGCCCGGGCAATAGCCGAGAATGGCCCACCCCACGCCAAAGAGCAGCCCGCCGACAACCTGCCCGCCCAGGGACGTGGCCTTGACGGACAAGGAGGCCATGCCGAGGTCGACGAAAAGGTGAATGAGCACCGCGGCGACCACAATGGCCGAAAACATGAACTTCACGATGGTCATATCGCGGAAGAGCAGCGCGCCGAGCTGCTTGTCGAAGCGGAGCACGCGGGCGCGTTGCAGAAGAACGCCGAAAAGCACGCCGGTAAAGAGTCCCATTGCGAGCGTCATGCTATTTCCCTCCGTAGAGAATGCGGGCGGCAGCAACGCCGCCGACAAAGAAGGCGACCATGGCCAGCGTCCCGCTGACCGACACCTGAGCCATGCCCGACAGCCCGTGCCCGCTTGGGCAGCCCCCGGCCATGCGCGCGCCGAAGAGGGCGATCGCCCCGCCCACAAAGGCGAGCACGAAACGCAGCCCCGGCCGCTCGCCATAGCGTTCCTTCCAGATTTCAGGAAGCGGCGTCCAGGTGAAGGACCGGGTAAAGTTGGCGCTCAAATAGGAACCGAAAAAAACACCCAGAACGAACAGCCATTGCCAATCTATGCCACTGTTCGAGCCGAAGTATTTCATGAAGTAGTCCGTGGCTTCGACATGCCCCGGAGCCAGCGTCATCTCCAGCAGCCCCACGGAACGGACATAGGACGTGGACGCGCCGAAATACTTGCCCGCCAGCAACACGGACAGAGCCAGGAGCAGGCCGGTCAATGCTCCCGCCAAATACGGATTCATGCCTTTATCGGTAGTCTTCATGGACCCTCCTTTACGGTTTTCAAATCGAATAATACAGGTTCACGCAAAAATGAAAAGATGGATACTCCAGAAGGCGGGAATCCCCGAATCCGTCACAAACGTCCGGCGTCAAAGGGAGTTGGTGCGCCCGCATTGACAAGCTCCTTCGCAACGGGATATTTAATAAACCTGCTCTGGCACAAAAGCGTTCTTTTGTGCGCACTCCCGCATACCTTCGCGCTTCCGGTTTACGGCACGGCCTGTTCCGTCGCCAACGGAGTATTTCATGTACCTGAAGCGCTATCTATTCGCCCTGGCCCTGTACTATCCGCCCTACGTTCTGCTTCAGCAATGGACGCAGTCCCTTGGCGCGCCGTCCAACGCGGCCCATGCCCTGACCCAGACCGCGGCGGCACTGCTCTACGTGTTCATGAGCCTTTACCTGACCATCCTCAAACCGCAGAAACGGTTCGCGTTCGAGGCCGCGCCTACGCGAATCACACGCTGGCTGATGTATCTTCTCCTGTATGCCGGACTGGTCTTCCTGCCAGCGCTCCTGCTCCTGCACAGCGATTCCCCGGCCTTCCACATTACGCTGGCGATCCCGGCCCTGCTCTTCCTGATGATGCTGTATTCCCCCGACGAGGAATGGGACGACGGAGAAACAGAGGACGCTCCGCCGCCGTCGCCGGAGGCATACCCCGGCGCACCCATCACCAGGGGCATGTTTTTCGCCCTGGCCTATTTCACCATCTTCACCGCGCTGGCCGTGGTGCTCCGCAAACCGCTGGCCCAAAGCGGTGTGCCGAACTCGGCCCTGCCGGTAATGATCTCCATGATAATGACGGTCATATATCTGCCGATGACGCTGTATCTGACGGTTATCCGTCCGGCCAGGTTCCTCGATTTCGACAGGCTGTCCCGCCGTTGGCTCCGCTTTTTCAACTTCGTCGGCCTGTTCGCCCTGCTCGCCGTCCTGGGCCCCTTCATCCTGGCCCGCGAGGGCTCCGACGGCGCATGGCTGGCCGGAATTCTCGCGCCAACCCTGTTCATTTTCATGGTCCAGCCCATCATGGCGAAGGTGAAGCTCGCCGCCGTGCCGAAGACGGCGGACAGCCGATGGCGGAGCTTCAAATATTCCATGGCGTATACTCTGATCCTGTCACTTACGATCGGAGGCATCGCGGCCTACTGGGTTCTCACGGACAAAGGCGTACCCGCCAGTGATGAACTGATCGTGCCCGCCACTGCCGGAACCGGCCTCCTTTTCCTGATTTTCTCAGCCATGCTGCACCGGCTCATCGTGACAAAACCGCACTCCCGATTCCAGGCAATGTCCACCCGCAGACGTTACCGCCGATGGAGTGCCTACATCCTCTCCGTTCTCCTCCTTCAAGTGGTCTGCCCCACCGCCATCAACGTCTTCTGGCAGGTGAGTTCCGAGCCGACGCACTTGTCCCTGGTGAGCATAGCGCTTCTGCACTGCGCGGCCTACGGAACGGACGCGGCGTTCGCCCGGAAAGGCGGCTCCACTCCGGCCGCGCCCCGAAAAGAGGCCCCTGGAGAAGCCATTCAAAGAAGGCTGAATGCGTTGAGCAGAGCCCGATCGGCCGCGACGTAGTACGTCCTGCGCAAGGACAGGCCGTGTCCCCGGAGAATGCGCCGACGCGCCGCTTTCGGAAGCCGCGGTTAGATGTACCAGTACATGACCACGAAGTGGCAGAACGAGCCGCCGATCACGAAGAGATGAAAAATCTCGTGGAAACCGAAACGCTTGGGAAACGGGTCGGGCCACTTGAGGGCGTAGATCACCGCTCCCATGGAGTAGACCAGGCCGCCCGCCACGAGCCAGGCAAGGGAGGCGGCGGACATGGCCTTGACCAGTGGGTAGATGCCCACCAGGACGAGCCAGCCCATGGCCAGATACAGGCCGGTGGACAGCCAGCGCGGGGCCGTGATCCAGTATATCTTCATGACGATGCCGGACAGGGCCAACCCCCAGATGACGCCGAACAGTGACCAGCCCCATGGGCCGCGCAGGGGAATGAGGCAGATGGGCGTATAGGTGGCCGCGATGTAGAAAAAGATCATGGAGTGATCCACGCGGCGCAGAAACCGAACCCAATCCTCGCTCACGGGCAGCCAATGGTACAGGGTCGAGGCGGTGTAGAGCAGGATCATGCCCCCGCCGAATATGGAAAAGGTGACGATGTGCCACGGCAGGACCGGGCTGACAGCGCGTTGGATGAGCAGGACCGTGCCGAGCACGGCCAAGCCCGCCGCAATGCAGTGCGTCAGCCCGCTTACCGGGTCGCGAAGGATTCTGGACATTGCACCCTCCTGGCGGTTTACGCCAAGTCCACTTTTACACACTTGCCCCCCGCAAACAAGCGTTTGAAGGCGGTCTGTCGGGTGACGGCCGCGCACAGCGCGCCCGGACGGATCAGAATCCGCCCCGGCTCCACGGCTCCACCGAGGAGCTGCCGCACTGCTCGGCGTCGTTGATGAGGTCGGCCAGGGTGAAGGTGTTCAGCCGGTCGTACATGGCGTCGGCAGCCTCCTGCCACAGCCTCCTGGTCAGGCAGTCCTTCATGCGGGCGCAGCCCTTGTCGCCGGAACGGCACTCCACCAGGGAGCCGTCCCCCTCCAGGGCATGAACCACCTCTCCGATGGGAATCTCGGCCGCGGGCTTGGCCAGGGAATGGCCGCCCCGGGGGCCGCGCTTGGATTTGACGAAGCCCACTTCCTTGAGCTTGCGGATAAGCTTTTCCAGATATTTGGCGGAAACGCCCTGGCGATCGGCGATATCCTGAATACGTACCGGCCCTTCCTTCCCGTTCTGTGCAATGTCGAGCATCATGCGGGTGCCGTAGCGGCTCCGTGTGGTCAATTTCATGTGTGGCCCCCTTTATAGGTTACAGTGCTTGAACTTTTTATCGGTTCCCCGGCCGGATCGCCCGAACGCGAGGTTTCCTGTCCGAAGCGCGCCGGGCACGAATGCCGGTCGCGCGGACTCGGCCGCGACAGGCTCCGAAGACGTCAGCGACGGCCCTTCCCCGCCCGTCGGATGCGTCCGATCGACCCAGAGGTGCTTCCCCGGCAAACCCCGCCGAGGCAATTCCGAATACTTGTGAAGGGGAATAACACAAAAAAAAGGCCGCGACAACAATCGCGACCTTTCAAGTCTGATTTTTTTGCTGAAATAACGGCGTTACGGCCTGCGGCGGCTCTTCATGTAGGCGGCCACGCCAAACAGCCCGAAAATCCAGCCGATACCACCTATAATCTCGGTCAGGGACGGGCCGGAGTCGTGCAGCTCGGCCACCATGCGCTTGAGCGGCTCCACCTCACGCTTGACGATGCTCTCTACCTGGGCGGCGGTAAGCCCGCCCGTTGCGGTCTCAACGGACACGGCGGATGAAGCGGACGTGACGACGGAGGAGGCGGCTGGGGCTGCCTCGGCGACCATGTCGGACACGGGCCTCGGCGCGTCGGCGAATTCTTCGTATTTAACGGTCCATTCAGCCTGATGTCCCTGGCCAGCCTTGAGCAGGAGCCGCAGGTCCATTCCCTTTTCCCGGGCCGCTTCGGGGATGACGAAGGCGAACACCCCCTTGTCATCGGTCCGGCCGCTCAGGAGCATGTCCCCGGTGGCGGCGTCGTAGACCTCCACCTCACCCTGGTGAACGCGGTTGGAGCGGCTGTAGCCGCTGTCGGTGACGATACGGTCGCCGTCCACATAGGCGAAAATGTTCACCTTGTGGGCCTCGGACGCGGCGGCCAGACACAGGGTCGCTGCCATGGCCAGGCACACGGCGAGAATCAAACGGTTCATGGCAACTCCTCCAAGTTGTGAAATAACACTTCCGAGCCGCCTCAGCAGCTCAACACCTCGGGCTTCACCTTGGCCAGGAAGGAATAGGCGAATCCGGTGATAACGCCCTCGACCGCCATGATGGGCAGATGGGCGATGAAAAGCACCTGAGCGGCCTCGCGGAACTCGTCGCCGGACAGGGCCAGAGCACCGGCGGTCAGAGTGGCGCTCAGCAGCATGGCCAGGAACCCGCAGGCAAAGGCGGCCGCAAATCGGCTGCCCGAGCCCTTCGCAAGCATGGGCCGGAAAAGGTAATAGCAAAGCACAGCGGGCGCGGCCATGTCGAAACAGTTCACGCCGAGCGAGGTCAGTCCGCCGTACTGGAAAAGCACTGCCTGAAGCGTCAGGGCCACCAGGATGGAGGGAAAGGCCGCCCACCCCAGGACTACGCCGAGCAGGCCGCCCAGGATGAGATGGCCGTTGGCCGGACCGATGGGCACATGGATAAGCGAGGCAATGAAAAAAGCCGCGGACAGTATGGCCACGGACATGACCCGGTCATAGTCGATCTTTCGCAGCCCGACGGCCGTTCCGGCTACGGTGAGAACCGCTCCGCCCAAGAGAACGGGACCGGAAAGAACCCCTTCCGAAATATGCATACAGACCTGCCTGGCTTGATCGCGGACGGATCAACCACCCGAATTTCGGGCGCATTCCGCTTGCGTGTTAACAATCGAGAATTTGTATACACTCGGAGGATGTTTTTTACAAGCGATGTTTGACACCGACTTTGTCGGGCGTATTGCCTTCACCGGCCATTTTCGGCACTCTTGATCCGCACGACACAACCCAGGGAGCGTTTATGTCCGTCATCATACGAAAGAGCCTGCTCGAACTCATCTTCTCCGGCGCGTTCATGAAACGGTGGAACGACAAACTGCGGCCCATGGAGCTGGTGGAAGTGGACAAGCAGGGCCACAAGATGATCGTCGCCTGGCTGCTCTTCCTGCTCAATTCCCGCGACATGGACGTTGCCCGCAAGCGTGCCCTGGGCGAATCGATCATCGAAGGCGGCATCTTCGACTACCTTTACCGGCTGGTCATCACCGACATCAAGCCGCCGGTCTTCTACCGCATCAAGGAAAACGCCGAGGACTACCGCACTCTGACGAACTGGGTCCTCGAAGAGCTGACCCCGCGCATCATGCCGCTGGGCGAGGACTTCATCCGCCGCATGGGCGACTACCTCATGCACCCCGAGGACAAGGGGCTGGCCCGGCGCATCCTGCACGCCGCCCATCTCTACGCCAGCTATTCCGAGTTCAAGCTGCTCAAGTCCATCAACCGCATGGACCATGAGCTGACCGAAATCGAGCAGAGCTTCATCGACAGGCTGAAGGCCATGGACGACCTCAAGGGCGTAGCCGAACTCCTGGACGAGGACGGCACGGTCCTCGGCGGGTTCGCCCGCATGTGCGGACGCCTCCGATTCCAGAAGCGTTGGTCCCAAACCCCGCGCGTGCCCGAGACCTCGGTGCTCGGGCACATGTTCATCGTGGCCGCCTACTCCTGGTTCTTCTCCATGGAGGTGGGGGCGTGTCGCGCCCGCGCCCAGAACAACTTCTTTTCGGGTCTGTTCCACGACCTGCCCGAACTGCTCACCCGAGACATCATCTCCCCGGTAAAGGCGGCCTCCCGCGACATCAGCGACCTGATTCACGAATACGAGATTCTCGAACTGCACCGGGTGGTGCTGACCCCCCTGCGCGAAGGCGGATACGGGGACATCGCCGACCGTCTGGAGTATTTTCTCGGTCTGGAGGTGGGCAGCGAATTCACGGCCACCGTGGCCCTGGACGGGACCGTCACCGAGGCGTCCGAATCCGACCTGGCCGGGAAATACAACCACGACACCCTGGACCCCAAGGACGGCCCCCTGCTCAAGGTCTCCGACGCCCTCGCCGCCTATATCGAAGCCCACACGGCGCTCAAGAACGGCATCTCGTCGGGCCAGCTCCACCACGCTCTTTACCGCATCCAACTGAAATACCGCGAGCACCCTGTGGTGGCGGGCATCCAGATCAGCGCACTGCTCGCGGACTTCGACTGATCCGCCGGGCCTGCGGACGGCCGCAAAAAAAGGGGCCGACTGAAGCCGGCCCCCATCGCGTTCATATGCGCGGAAACTAACGGTTGCGCCGTCTTCCCGCCCAGGCAATACCGGCAATCCCGATCCCCAGCAGCAGCATGGTGGAAGGTTCGGGCACGGGAGGCGTCTGGCCGTTCTGCACGATTTCGCCGAAGGCCTGGATTTCGCCTATGGCGAAGTTGCGGTCGCCAACGGAAGAATCGTTCGCCGGATCGGCCCAGAACTTCAGGTAACGGGTCTCCACGCTGGCGAAGTCGATTCCGGCTACGTATTCGCCGCCTTCATACGTCGTCATGGTGTCGAGTCCCCCGTAGATTTCGCCGTACTCGTTCTGGATGGTGAACAGGTTCACCCAAAGGCCGCTGGCCTCGTTGAGATACTCCATGTAATAGGTGTCGTTGTTGTCCACCGACAACAGCATGTCATCCACCTTGTACAGATCGCCAAGGTCAAAGACGATTTCTTCCAAATCGCCGTCGTAGGCCTTGAAGTAGGTGGATTCAGATGACATCCAATTGTACCCCTCATAGGGAACGTACCCGTCGGTGATATTGTCCACTCCGTTCATGAATGTGCCGGTGGCCGTCAGGTTGGAAAGGTCGATCTGAGCCGAAAATGCGGTGGTCGAACACAGAAGCATGGTGAGAAGAACGAATAAAATTTGTCTCATAGCGCAATTGCCCCCTTTATGCGTTGTTAAGCCAGCCTTCAAAAAGCAACTTCCATGCCGTTATAAAATGACATAAACATTACAACATATTCAATCGTCGAAAGATAAACCGTCGTGTAAAGCTGCCCGACACAAATCCGTAATTCTTTACATGCCGAGAGGTTGCACCCACGGGAAGAACCGGGAGGGGCCGATTCCGCATTGCCGTCCCAAACAAGGGGAAAACGCCATCCGTCTTTCATATGGTTTCCCGTCGCCCGACCGCACGAAAAGGCCCTGAAGGACGAACATCCTTCAGGGCCGAAAGACTTTCCGTTCGGCCGCCCCGTACGGGAGCGGCCGACAGCCTATCGCAGCTCCAGCAGGGCCACGGTCTCGATATGGTGGGTGTGGGGGAACATATCCACGGCGCGTGCGCGCTTCAGCTCGTACTTTTCCGAGAGTCGTTGCACGTCGCGGGCCAGGGTGGAGGGATCGCAGGAGACGGCCAGAATCTTCTTCGGCGCCAGGCCGAGAATGGTCTTGGCCGTGCTCTCGTGGATGCCCGCGCGGGGCGGATCGATGACCAGGACGTCGGTTTTCGGCAAAGCCTTGAGGGCTGCCGGGCTGTCCAGAGTGGCTGCGGTGAATTCACAGTTCTCCAGCCCGTTCAGCTTGGCGCTGGACCATGCCTTGGACACGGCCTCCTCGCTGATCTCGACGCCCACGACCCGGGCGACCTTGTCCGCCAGGAAAATGCCGATGGCCCCGCAGCCGCAATAGAGGTCCAGCAGGGTCTCGGTCCCGGTAAAGGCCCCAAACTCGCGGACGGTCCCGAAGAGTTCGCCCGCACCGCCGGTGTTGGTCTGGAAAAAAGCGTTGGGCGCGATGTGGTAGCGCGCCTGCCGGTCGCCGTGCTCGACCATTTCCTCCACGGCCTTGGAGCCCAGGCGGAAGACCAGCTTCTCGCCGACGGCGGCCAGGGAGCGGCGGGCGCGCGAGGAATGCACGAAAGAGGTCAGCTCCGGGAACCTGTCAGTCAGGGTTTCGCCCAGCCCCTCGGCCCGGTCGTAATGGCGCGGAGTTTCGGCCGTGATGAGATGGACCATGGACTCGTTCAGCGCGGTGCGGCGGATAACCAGATGCCGCCAGAATCCGGCGTCGGCAGAGGGATCGTAGGCGGGCAGGCCCGAGGCGCGGGCGAACTCGCGAACCGTGCGCAGGATTTCCATGTCCCGGTCGGCGCACAGGCGGCACTCCTCCACGTCGAGAACCGGGGACAGCCCCTTTTCCCCGGCCGGAGAATTGGTGCGCAGCCCGAGGTGCAAGCCGTCGTCGCGCTGTTCAAAGACGAACTCCATCTTGTTGCGGTAATTCCAAGTCGAAGGCGAGGACGCGGGCGGGTCCATGGTGAAACCCTCCACCTTGCCGATGCGCTTGAGCGCGTTCTCGACCTGGGCCGCCTTCTGGGCCACCTGTTCGGCATAGTCCAGGTCCTGAATCGCGCAGCCGCCGCAGACGCCGAAATGGGGACACTTCGGCTCGACACGGCTGGACGACGGCTTGACCACGGTATCGAGTTCGGCCTCGGCAAACCGCTTCTTGGCCCGGACCACACGGGCGGTGACGGTGTCGCCGGGCAGTCCGCCCGCCACGAACACGGCCATGCCGTCCACATGGGCCACACCCCGGCCGCCGAAGGCCAGGGATTCGATGGAACACTCTATGACGTCGTCTTTCTGCAAGGGCATGAAGCCTCCTCGGTTCCGGGCGCACGAAACGGCGCGCCGGGACGCTCTATACTATTATTGATTGCGCAATGCGGTTTGACACGGATTAAGGCGGCTGTCTATGGTTTACACCATGCTCGACAAGGCCACCCTCCTGCCCGACCTCCTGCGCAGACTCGACAAGCTGCCCCAGGGACACGCCCTGGACCTGCGCACCTACAAACGCAACCGCTCGGTGCTCATCCGGCGCATTGGCGCGGACGCCTTCGACGTGACCGAGGACGGATTCCAAAAGGAACGCTTCCAGGTCCCCTTCTCCGGCTTGAAAAAGCTCCTCAAGGTCCTGTTCAAACGGGAATTCCCCCGCTCCACGAAAATCCGGCTCTACGCCCTCGGCGCGGCCGACGGCGACGACTTGCCCACGGGACGCAAGGTCATATGATAGACATGGGCGCGGCCCTGGCCACGGCGTTGGCCAGGCTGAAAAAACTCCCCGACAACGGGACCCTGGAGCTGCTGACCTTCAAACGCGACCGGGGCGTTTTGGTGCGCAGGACCGGCGACGGTTTCGAAGTCCGTGAATTCGGCTATCGGGAAGAAACCTCGGACGTATCCGCCAAGGACCTCAAGAAACGCCTCAAGACCATCCTCAAGCGGGAGTTCCCCCGCTCCAACAAGGTCCACCTCCGGGAAGGCCGGGAAGAAGCCTGAGACAGGACTATCCCCGGTCCGGCGGGTAATATTCGCGCAGGGTCATGTAAAAGGAGCCGACCACCACCTTGGACCTGACCTTGACCGGAATGCGCCTGTCGTCCGCCGAAAACCAGACATACAACTCGGCGTCGTCGGACTTCTTGAACACCCCGGAAAGATGCCGGACATCCAGGCGGACGCGGTAGGCATCCACCTCCCCGATGCCGGTCTCCACCTTTTCGCGCCCTTCCACGAACGCCTTGCCCACCACGGACACCTTGCCGTCGGACACGTTGGCGTCGAACCGCATCCCCTCGTACAGCGCGTGTTTGCGGAAGGCGAAAAGGATGGACATGGGGTCAAAGACGTCCTCGGGCTGGTCAAGGGTGTGCTGGAGCTTGCCCTTGGTGTAGCGGTAGGATTGGTTGGTCCGCTTGTTGAAAATGAGGTCCACCTTCTTGCGGTAGGAGCCCTCCCGCTGATCCTTCTTGTAACGCAGGGCGTGGTTGACCCCCATGTCGGTCCAGGCCTCCATGGTGTCGCGGACCTTGTAGAAGTTGTCCACCCAGCCGAGGGTGCGGGCCTTGGCGTAGAAATAGCGAGCGGGCACCCCGTCCATCTCTGTGTCGTCCCGGCAGATCAGCTCCGCCTTGCCCGCCCGGATAACGGTCCAATGGATGTCGTAATACAGCCGCTCGCCCGGCCCGAATGGCGGGGAGGAATCCTCGGTCCCGCGAGCCGGGACGGCCAGAAAGAGAACCGCAAGAACGGTCAAAAAAATTCTGCGCATATCACATAGTCGCCATCAACCTGGGACAAGTCAAGGCGCAGCCATGTAACCACGCCGTTGTTATGGACAAATCCCCGCACACGAGATAGAAGGGGATAATATGCGGACCTGAATCGAAGCAATATATCGGAGGATTACCCCTTATGATGCTTAGAAAACGCGCCTGGGACATGATGCGCGACGAATACCCGACCGTCCAGGAGGACGCCAGTCTGGCCGAAGCCATCCGCGTCATGCGCGAGGCCATGGTAGACGCCCCGGATTCGCAGGTGGTGGTGGTCAAGACCAAGGGCGGCAAGCTCAAGGGAACCATCAACCTGTGGCAGCTCTTCAAGGCGGTCAAGCAGTCCGTGCTCAAGGACGAGAACCTGATTACGGACGGCGAAGTGGATTGGGACCAGCAGTTCGCCAACGCCTGCCTGATCTGCACCCAGCTCAGGCTCGACGAATACATCATCCCCAGCCCGCCGCTGCTCAAGCCCAACGACCCCATCCTGGTGGTCCTGGACGTGTTCCTCAAATCCCGCCGCGACTGGGCCCTGGTGGTGGAAAGCGAACGCGTCATGGGCGTGGTCTACGTCACCGATGTATACCGCGACATGACCCGCGACATGGTCCAGGTCTTCAAGAAATAGCGGGTCATCCGCAAACAAAACGCCAACGGCCCGCTCCAGATGGAACGGGCCGTTTTTTTGTGAAACGGGTTCCGCCGACTAATGGTCGGAAACCATGATGTAATCGTTCGCGGCCCTTGCCGAATGACAACCGGCGCAGGACCCCGGACCTTCCACCAGGACCTTTCCTTCGGCCGAGTACTCCACCCAATACCAGTCGCCCGCCGAGGGATTGTATCCCGCGACCTTATACATCACGGTGATGAACTTCAGCTTTTCCCTGGAATTGAAATTATCCTTCACCACCATGGCGCCGACGGGCTTGGGCGTTCCCTTCATCAGCCCCGCCTTGTTCACATACACCTCGTGCAACGCTCCATGGGGCGACTTCCCCTTCTGCATCCCCATGTGATCCGGGAACTGCCCCCATTTCCGGTAGGGCGAGACCTCGGTGATATACTTCCAGACGGCCATGCTCTCCGCTCCGGGCATCATGCCCGAGACCTTGTCCATCGAACCGTCCATGGTCTTGCCCATCTCATTGCCCATACCCGCACCCATATCATTGCCCATGGGCTGCTCCATGGACGGAGTCATTGTCTTACCCATGGTTCCGTCCATGGGTTTATCCATGGCCCAGGCAGTGAAGCCGAAAACAGCGACCAGCAGCACTGCGATTGTCAAACGTTTCATGCGCCCTCCAACTAGCTAAAGATGACAACGATAACTATTCTATACTTTCTTGGTATGAATTTGACAACAAGAAGCTTGCCTCCCGCGAGTTTCCCTGCGGGAGAAGATAGGGAATGACGCGCACCCGCCTGGCGCACGGCGGGAGCCCGCACGCGGCGCAAGGCGCATCTACGCGTTTTTTCGAGAGGATACGATTACGACTTCAGCTTCAGGTCGACCAAGAGCAGGGTCTGCAACGCCTTGGTGATTTCCTGGTCATACCGGGGGTCCTGAGCCAGCGCCGTGGACGCCGGGAGGTACCCCATGGGCTCGGCGTAGGGCCGTTTCGAGATCATGGCGCAAAAGGAGTCCGCCACGGCGGTCAGTCTGCCGGGGAATTCCTGCCGGGTCGACTTGAGCGGATAGCCAGAGCCGTTCAGCCGCTCGTGGTGCTCGGTGACGCATTGGTCTATCTCGGGGTAGCGCAGACCGAGCTTGCCGAGCATCTCGAAACCCACCTTGGTGTGGGAATTGACCTTGACCCGCTCCTCGCCGGTAAGGGGCTTATCCTTGGTACGGAGAAACAGCGGCACCTTGGCCATGCCCAGATCGTGCAGAAAGAGCCCGGCCAGAACACGGTCGAAAACAGGCCGCCTGACCGAGTCGGGCAGCTTTCCGTCCTTGAGCTTGGCCCACAACGCCAGGCCGAGAAAGCCGGTGTTTACCGAATGGTTTTCCAGGGTATGCTCGCCGTGCAGCCGCCGGACCAGGGCTCGGGCGCGGCTCATGTCGGTGTAGAGATATTCGGACAGGACCATAAGGTCCACCCAGAGCTTGTCGAAGACCGCCTTCACGGGCTGCTCGAAGAACTCGGCCAGCCTGCGGGTCAAAGCCTGGGTGAATATGTCCGCGATCTCCTTTTCCTTGAGGTTCCGATCCACAAGGACAAGGTCGAGCTGGTAGCTGATGTGCTTGACGTAGACCGGATGGTCCTCGCGGGAAAAGAAGACCACCCCCCGGCCGGTCAGGGCGGCCAGTTCGGCCACCTGTTCGTTGGAGAGCCTGCCGCCGACCTTGTAGTACGGAATCACCCGGGCCACATCCTCCTTGAAAGTGAAGATGTTCAACGGAGGACGATACTTGTTGAAGCTGCTGAGGATATCGGCGCTAACCTGATAATACTCCTCGTTGAGACCATCTGGGATGTCGTGCTTCTGGTCGGCTCGCATGGGCTGGCTAGTCCTCTTCCTTGCTCAGTTTCTCGTACAGCTTGACCACGTTGGTCTGGGTGGTGGTCTTGCCCCGCTCCGGCTGGCCCGCCGTGATGATGACTATGTCCCCGGGCACGAAGTCCGAGCATTGCCGGACAAAGACCTCGGCGCGCTCCTGGTGGTCATGGATGACGTCAAGCGGTACTGCGGGGATGACGCCCCAGGACAGGTTGGTGAAATGCCTGACCGTATGGTCGGACGAAAGCGCGTAGATCGACTGCTTGGGACGGCAGGAGGAGAGCAGCCGCGAGGTCGCCCCGGAGGTGGAATGGCAGACGATGGCCCGGGCGTTGGTCTTGCCCGCCAGCATGGCCGCGGCATAGGCCAGGAAGGTCGAGGGGTGTTCCCTTGCTCCGCCCTTGTCCAGATCGGCCTGGCCGGGCTCGAACATGAACGCCTCGATCTCGTAGGCGATCTTGCGCATGAACCGGACGGTCTCGCCGGGGTAGTTGCCGATGGCCGTCTCCTCGGAGAGCATGACGCAGTCCGCGCCGTCCAGGATGGCGTTGGCCACGTCCGTGGTCTCGGCCCGGGTAGCCATGGGCGAATTGACCATGGACAGGAGCATCTGGGTGGCCACGATGACCGGCTTTCCCGCCTGGTTGCACTGCTTGATGATTCTCTTCTGGGCCACGGGCAGCTCGGCGAGGTCCAGCTCCAGGCCGAGATCGCCGCGGGCGACCATGATGCCGTCGGCCTCGTCCACGAGCTCGTCCAGGCAGGCCAGGGCCGCGGTGCGCTCAAGCTTGGCCACGATCGGCAGGGGCTTGCCGTGCTTGGCCATCTCGGTGCGCAGGTTGCGGATGTCCTCGGGCTTCTGCACGAAGCTCATGGCCACCACATCCACGCCCAGCTCCATGCCAAAGGCCAGGTCCTTCTTGTCCTTGTCCGTCAGCGGGGCCAGCGGCGTGGTCGTGCCGGGGAAAGTGATCCCCTTGCGCGGCGGACACATGCCCGAGTTGGCGGCCTTGAGGCGGATGAGGTTCTCGCCCTCGATCTTGACCACGTTGAAGCGGATCATGCCGTCGGACAGGGCCACGGGGTCGCCGACCTTGACGCCGTGGAACATCTCGGGAATGTCCAGGCAGATGAACGGCTCCTTCACCCCTGCGACCTTGTCGGGGGTGCCCAGCAGGACCTCGGTGCCCTTGGTCACTTCGATGACCCCCAGCCCGACGTCGCAGGTGCGGATCTTGGGGCCGGACAAATCCTGAAGGATGGTCAGGGTCAACCCTGTCTCGTCCTCCAGCCTTCGGATGATCTCCACCATCTTGGCGAAGAATTCCTTGCCGCCATGGGAAAAGTTGAGCCGGAAAATCTTGGCTCCGGACTTGACCAGCTCCTGGACCGTTTCGTAGGTCCCGGTGGCCGGACCGAGGGTGGCGATGATTTTTATATGCCTGTCCATGACAGCCTCCCAGCTCCGACCCGCGCCAGCCGGGCACTGATGCCGAAGCTCATCTTGCGTTTGAATTTACAGAACAATTGCCTCAGGCTCTCGTTCAAGATTGGTCAAAGTCTAGGCTCAGCACTCGAAAAAATCAATTAAACTCGGTGAATTTTGGCGATCAAATCCGGTTGGAACGGTTGACTTTCCCCGGATTTTCGCGCAGACGTGGGAATAAGTGGAAATTAGTGTAGACATAGTGTAAAGATGTGGAGCAAGATGGTTTTCCGGGGGGTATGATGAGGTTTAGAGGTCACGCACATAGAAGCCTGGACGACAAAGGTCGGCTTATTCTGCCGCCCGAGTTCCGGGATACGATCCATTCCGAATTGCCGGACGGGGTCATGGTGCTGACCATTTACGACAAGCATGTCATCGGTATCACCCCGAAGCAATGGGATGTGCTCATTAACGAACTGGAAAGCATCCGAGTCCCCAGCCGCTCTATGCAAAATACCATACGGCTGCTGAATTTGGGATACACCGTGACCCCGGTGGGTAAACAGGGGCGCATAGCCATCCCCGCACATCTGCGCAAATCCGGCAAGCTGGAAAAGGATGTCGTGGTAATGGGCGCGGGCAGACGGTTTGAGATCTGGTCCGCGGAAGCTTTCGAAGCCCTGCTCGAAGAGGATAACGACGTGTCCTCGGAGTTGGCGGAAAACAACGTCTCCCTGCCGTTCTAGATGAAGCCGGGAGAAGTCAGCCCCGCCTCGCTCCACACCACTGTTCTTTTGCAGGAAGTGGTTCGATGGCTGAATCCCCGCCAGGGGGGCCGCTACATGGACGGCACCCTGGGCATGGGCGGCCACAGTCTGGCGCTCATGGAGGCGGCGGGCGAAGGCGCCGAGCTTGTCGGACTCGACCGGGACGCAGAAGCGCTTGCCCTCGCGACCGAACGCCTGGATGCGTTCAAGGGCCGCGTGCACCTCTTCCATCTGCCTTTTTCCAGGTTTGAGGAAGCCTTGGACGAGGTCGGCTGGGACGCGGTGGACGGAGCGGTCCTGGACCTGGGCGTATCGTCCATGCAGTTGGACGAGGCTGAAAGAGGATTCAGCTTCATCCACGATGGCCCGCTGGACATGCGTATGGACCCGGATTCCGGCCCGTCGGCCGAAGTACTGGTAAATACGCTGAAACACGGAGAGCTGGCGCGGATCATACGGGTGTACGGGGAAGACCCGCTGGCCGGAAAGATCGCCTCGGCAATACTGAGGGCGCGGGAAGAAAAAGCGATCACGAGGACGCTTCAACTGGCCGAGATAGTGCGGCTCGCCTATCCGCCCAAGATGCGGCACACGGCGCGCAACCACCCGGCGACCCGCACCTTCCAGGGACTGCGCATAGCGGTCAACAGGGAGCTTGAAGAGCTTGAACAGTATCTTTCGAGCATAATCGAACGTCTGAAACCGGGGGCGAGGCTGGCCATAATTTCATTTCACTCCCTTGAGGACAGGGCCGTGAAATACGCATTTCGGGATGCCGCCAAGGGGTGCAAATGCCCTCCGCATCAACTCCACTGCACCTGCGGAGGCGTGCCCGAGATGAAAGTGCTGACAAAGAAGCCGCTGATCGCCTCGCAGGCTGAACGGGACGCGAACCCCCGGGCCAGGAGCGCCAAGCTCCGGGTGGCGGAGAGACTCGGACCCGACGGAGAACAAGCATGAGCAAGACCGACAAGACACTACTCTGGATGGTGCTGGGCCTGCTGGGCATGGCGCTGTTCCTCGGTCTGGGAGCGGTTTGGCTGAACATTGAGCGCATGGATCTGGCATACGACCTGCGCAAGATGGAGCAGAGCCTGGGCCGGAAAGAGGATCTGGCCGCGAAGCTGACGGTTGAGAGGAACAACCTGGTTTCGCCTTACAGGCTCAAGAAACTCGCGGGCCGGCTAGGCCTGGAAGTTGCGGCGCCGGGCCAGATACGGCGCATCGCCTCGCAATAGCGACGCGCTTGAGCCATACAACGCGCCGCCATAGTGGGAAACAGGGAATACGATGGCAAAGGACAACACAAGGCGCACAGATCACAGCGGGATCAAGATGGGGTTCGTCATGGCCCTCTTCTCGATTGCGCTCGGTGCTCTGTGGTTTCGCACAGGCTGGGTGCAGCTCCATGAGGGCGACGCTCTGGCCGAGCAAGCCTCCAGACAGAGCCTGGCCGCCGAATACGAATACGGCGAACGGGGCCGCATTCTCGACCGCAACGGCGAGATGCTGGCGACCTCCGTGGAGGCCCAGTCCGTATTCGCACGTCCTCACAAGATCGAAAATCTCGACGTAGCCTGCGATGTCCTTTCCCGCGACCTCAAGCTTTCCCGCCGCGACGTCTACCGCAAGCTCAAGTCCCGCAAGAAATTCGTCTGGATAAAGCGGCAGATCACTGACCGCGAGGCCGCCGCCCTGACCAGGGCGGACCTCAAGGGAGTCCGACTGACCACGGAGCACTCCCGCATCTATCCCAACGGGCATCTGGCCGGGCAACTGCTCGGCTTCACCGATATCGACGGCCGAGGCCGCGAGGGTGTCGAACATCTTTTCGACAAGCTGCTCTCCCCGAGCAAGGCCGAGTTCGTGGTCCAGCGCGACGCCACCGGCAGACGCCTCTACCTGGACGCCCACGGCCGCGAGATCAACGTCAACGGCAAGGATGTCCGGCTGACCATCGACACACACATCCAGCACGCCGCCGAACAGGCCCTTGCCAACTCCATAGCCAAATACGACGCCCGCGCGGGCATCGTCCTGGTGGTGGACGTGGCGTCCGGCGACATCCTGGCCATGGCCAGCGAGCCGTTCTTCAACCCGAACACGGTGCGTTCCTCCGACCCGGCCCAACGGCGGCTGCGTCCGCTGACCGATATTTACGAGCCCGGCTCCACCATGAAGCCGCTGCTCTTCGCCGCCGCCATCCAGGAAGGCCTGATCTCCCCCGACACGCTCATCGACTGCGAAAACGGACGCTGGCGGGTGGCCAACAAGGTCATCCGGGACACCCACCCCGCCAGATGGCTCCCCGCCCACAAGGTCCTGCGCTACTCGTCCAACATCGGCACGGCCAAGATCGGCATGGAGCTGGGGTCCGGGGTCTATTACGACTACCTGACCAAGCTGGGCTTCGGCGAAAAGACCGACCTCGGAATGCCGGGCGAGGCCGCAGGCATCCTCCGCTCCCCGGGCTCCTGGACCTCCGTGGACCTTGCGGCCATCAGCTTCGGCCAGTCCATCGGCGTGACCGCCGTGCAGTTGGCCAAGGGGTTCCTCTGCCTGGCCAACCAGGGCGCGACCAAGGACCTGAATCTCATCCTGGTTCCCGAGCACATGCGCCGGAACGCCTCCATTCAGGTTTTCAGCCCCGAGACCGCCGCCACCGTCCTGAAGATGATGGAGGAAGTCGTCCAGGAAGACGGCACCGGGCGCAGCGCGCGCATCGAGGGCATCACCATGGCCGGCAAGACCGGCACCGCGCAGAAGGCATCCAAAAAGGGCGGCTACGGCGATCAATATCTCTCCTCCTTCGTGGCGCTGGTTCCGGCCGAAGAGCCCGAACTGCTGGTCATCACCATGATCGACGAACCGCAGAAGTCCCCATACGGCTCCATGGTCGCCGCCCCGGTCTGCCGCGAGGTGACCGTGCGCACCCTGGCCTACCACGGCCAGTTGTCCGAGACTCTGCACGCCGACGCAACGGTAAGCGCGCCCGCGTCCGCCCTTTCCGGCGCGTCGCTGGAAAAGGCCGTGCCCATGCCCGTGGCCCCCTCCGTGAAGGATCGGGTCCCCAACATGAAGGGACTTCCCGTACGCAGGGCGTTGGAGACCCTGGCGGGAATGGGAATAGTCCCCGTGCTCAAGGGGCAGGGGATGACGGTCACGCGCCAGGAGCCGCCCGCGGGGCAGCCCTGGCCCGGCAACCGAACCAAGGAGGGAACGGAAGATGTTTTTGTTCTCTGGCTCTCATAGAGAAAAGGAAAAGGTACGGGGCGTCATGGATTTCGAATCCCTGTTGGAAAAGGCAAAAAAAGGACTGGTGGTGCGCACGGACTCGCGCAAGCTCCAGGACGGCGAATGTTTCGTGGCCATGCCCGGCGCGAAAGTGCGCGGCGTGGACTACATCCCCGACGCGCTGAACAACGGCGCGCGCTACGTGGTGGCTCCCGAAGCGGCCCACGACCTGGTCGCGCCGGTGGTGGAGGACCGGGCCGTCGCCGTATACGTGGAGAATCCGGCCGTCGCCCTGGGCGAACTGGCCCGCGCCTATTTCCATCTCCTTGACCGCGACCTCAAGCTGGTGGCCGTCACCGGAACGAACGGCAAGACGACCACTTCCTACATCATCGAGCACCTGCTGGCCTCCAGCGGTCTCAAGGTGGGCGTGCTCGGCACGGTCAACTACCGCTGGCCCGGCTTCACCATGGACGCGCCCCTGACCACGCCGGACTGCTGGATGATCCACGAGCTGCTCTTCAACATGAAGAAAGCTGACGTGGACGTCGCCGTCATGGAGGTTTCTTCCCACGCCCTGGACCAGTACCGCGTGGCCGGACTGGATTTCGACGCCGCCGTATTCACCAACCTGACCCAGGACCACCTGGACTACCACGGCGACATGGAGACGTATTTCGGTGCCAAGGCCAAGCTCTTCGCCGAGTATCCGCGTCTGAACAAGGCTGCGGTCATCAACTACGACGATCCCTATGGCCGCAGGCTCCTGGCCGATTGCGACAACGGCATCGGCTACGGCATCGGCGATCCGTCCGGGATCGGCGAAAAGCCCCTGCTCAAGGGCCGCATCCTGTCCATGACCGGCCAGGGAATGGAGATCGAGATCTCCTGGAAGAACAAGACCTGGGTGGTCAAGTCCCCGCTGGTGGGCTCCTTCAACGCCCTGAACCTGCTGGCCGCGCAGGCCGTGGGGCTTCAGCTCGGCCTGAGCGGCAAGGACATGCGCAAGCTGGCGACCTTCCCCGGGGTGCCCGGCCGCCTGGAACGGGTCATGAACGACCGGAACCTGGACATCTTCGTGGACTACGCCCACACCCCGGACGCCCTCGAAAACGTGCAGCGGACCCTCAAGGAACTGGATTTCAAACGGCTCATCACCGTATTCGGCTGCGGCGGCGACCGCGACCGGACCAAGCGTCCGCTCATGGCGCAATCCGCCGCCCGCTACGCCGACGTTGCCGTGCTCACCTCGGACAACCCCCGCACCGAGGACCCGGCGGCCATCATGGACGACGCGCGCCCCGGCCTGGCCGAAGCAAGACACGTAATGGAAAACCCGGACCGGGCCGAGGCCATCAAGATGGCCGTGGCTGAAATGGAACCCGGAGACGCCCTGCTCATCGCGGGCAAGGGCCATGAAGATTATCAGATTATCGGCACCACCAAGCGCCACTTCTCCGACAAAGAGGCCGCGCTCAAAGCCATTGAGGAAGTATATTCGTGAACCTGACCCTGGCTGAAGTCGCACGCTGCCTCGGCGCACCCGCCGACGAGGGATTCGAGGATACCGTCGTCACGGAAGTGAAGACGGATTCCCGTACAGTGGAATCCGGCGACCTCTTTTTCTGCATCGCGGGCGAAAATTTCGACGGGCATGAGTTCGCCGCACAGGCCGCCGCAAAGGGCGCCTGCGCCGTGGTGGCCTCGCGTATGATCGGCGACATCGGCGTGCCGGTCGTCATGGTCCGCGACACCGTAACCGCTTTGGGCAGGCTCGCGGCCTGCTGGCGCGACACCTGCGGCGCCAAGCTCGTGGCCGTGACCGGCACGGCGGGCAAAACCACGGTCAAGGAAATGCTCCACGCCGTGGCCTCGCAACGCTTCGCAACGGCCAAAAACTACCGGAACTTCAACAACCAGATCGGCCTGCCCATGTCCATGCTCAAGGCATCCGCTGACCAGGAGCTGTGGATCATGGAACTGGGCATCTCCCGACGCGGAGACATGGAAGAGCTGGCCCCGGTGGCCAGCCCGGACCTGGCCATCATCACCAACGTGGGCCCCGGCCACCTGGAAGGGCTCGGCAACGAGGCGGGCGTGGCCCAGGCAAAGACCTCCCTGCTCCGCTATCTGCGCCAGGGCGGCAGCGCTGTCGTCGGCAGGGACTATCCCCTGCTGTGGAACGCGGCCCTCGAACTGACGGACGCCCCGGTGGGCTTCTCCGGCAGAGAGGACGCGGACACCGATTTCGCCGCAATCTTCCTCGGCTCCACCCCCGACGGACGAGGACGCTACAGGCTGCGCACCCCTGACGGCGACGGCGAATTGACCGCCCCGTTCTGCGGCACCCACTACGCCGAGAATCTGGCCTGCGTGGCCGCCGCCGCCCACTCGCTGGGCATGACCCGCGACGAGGTCGTGAGCGGCGTACAGACCCTGGCCGCCGACCCCCAGCGGTTCTGCTGCAAGATCGGCAACGGCGTCACGGTCATCGACGACACCTACAACGCCAACCCCCTGTCCACGGCCAAGGCCATCCGCACGGCGGCCGGCATGGCATGCGGCCTGCCCCTGGTGCTGGTCCTCGGCGACATGCGCGAGCTTGGCGATGAAACGGCCATGCGCCATGAAGAGATCGGACGCATCGCCAACGAAGCTGCCCCGCTGGCCGTCTTCTACAAGGGCGAGCACCGCGCCGACGTGGAACGCGGATTGGGCGGCAAGGCGCAAGCGATCACCGATGTCGACGAACTTCTGAAGGCGTGGCGCGCCCTGGAACTGGACCGCGCCGTGGTCCTGGTCAAGGGTTCCCGGTCCCTGAAGATGGAGCTCTTCGCCAACGCCCTGTGCCGGGAATTGAACGCGGAAGTCCAGGGAGGCGCAAAGTGATCTATAACCTGCTCGTTCCGCTCAGCACGGACGTAGGCGTCCTCAACGTCTTCCGCTACATCACCTTCCGGTCGGTGTGGGCGCTTTTGACGGCCCTCATCCTGTCCATCCTGTTCGGCCCGGCCATGATCCGCTGGCTGACCAAGATCAAATGCGGCCAGTACATCCGCGAGGACGGCCCCAAGCACCAGGCCAAGCAGGGCACCCCGACCATGGGCGGGATCATGATCCTCTTCTCCGTGGCGATGTCCACCCTGCTCTGGGCCGACCTGACCAACATCTACGTCTGGCTGACGCTGCTGGCCTTTGCCGGGTTCAGCGCCATCGGCTTCGCGGACGACTACATCAAGGTCGTCAAACGGCGGAACAAGGGCCTTTCCCCCAAGGCCAAATTCGTCCTGCAATGCCTGGTGGCCTCCGCGGCCATCGCCATGCTCATCAACGAACCGGCCTATTCCACCCGACTGTCCGTGCCGTTCTTCAAGAACTTCAACCCGGACCTCGGCTGGTTCTACCTGCCGTTCGCCCTGGTCGTCATGGTCGGAGCGAGCAACGCGGTCAACCTGACCGACGGCCTGGACGGGCTGGCCATCGGCCCCATGGTCGTGGCCATGGCCTGCTTCGCCATCTTCATCTACGTTTCGGGCCACGCCACCATGGCCGAATATCTCCAGGTCCAGAACATCCAGGGCATCGGCGAAGTGACGGTCTTCTGCGGCGCGATGGTCGGCGCGGGCCTCGGATTCCTGTGGTTCAACGCCCATCCGGCGCAGGTCTTCATGGGCGACGTGGGGTCGCTCGGTCTCGGCGGGGCCCTGGGCTTCGTGGCCGTGCTGGCCAAACAGGAGCTGCTGCTGGCCATTGTGGGCGGCGTGTTCGTCTTCGAGACCCTGTCGGTCATCCTGCAGGTGGGTTACTTCAAACTCACCGGGGGCAAGCGCATCTTCAAGATGGCCCCCCTGCACCACCATTTCGAACTCAAGGGCATTCCCGAATCCAAGATCATTGTGCGCTTCTGGATTCTGTCCATACTCATGGCCCTCATGGCCCTGTCCACTCTGAAGCTGAGGTAGCGTCGTGAACCGCATCGTCCAGAAATACATCAACGACGCCGTCTTCAACGGCAAACAGGCCGTGGTTGTCGGCACCGGCAAGTCCGGTCTGGCCGCCGCCCGGCTGCTCGACGTGCTCGGCGCGAAGGTCCGCGTGGCCGACCGCGACGAGACGGTCGCCGAGGAGAAACTCGGCGAACTCGCCGGTCGAGTGGAACTGATTACCGGCCCCCACGAGAAGCGCCACTTCGCGGACGCGGACCTTGTGGTCTTCTCTCCCGGCGTGCCCGTGCGCAAGCTGGCCCCGGCCCTGGAAGGACTGCCCCCGGAAAACCTGGTCTCCGAGCTGGAGTTCGCCTCCTGGTTCATCGAGGCCCCGATCCTGGCCGTGACCGGCTCCAACGGCAAAACCACGACCACCACGCTCATCTCCGCCATCCTGGAGAAGGCAGGCCGCAAGGTTTTCACCGGCGGCAACATCGGCGTGCCCCTGTGCGAATATCTCCTGGACATGGAACCGGCCGAGATCATCGTTCTGGAGGTATCCAGCTTCCAGTTGCAGAACTGCCACGGATTCAAGCCGCATGTGGGTCTGTTCCTGAATTTCTCCGCCAACCACCTGGACTACCACGCGGACATGGACGAGTACCTGGACGCCAAGCTCCATATGTTCAGCCGGATGACGGCCGACGACACGGCGCTGCTCCACGAATCCCTGCATCCCCTGCTCGACGGGCGCACCTTCACCGGCGCACGCGTGGAATGGTTCGGCCCGACAAGCCGCTTCGACGCCCCGCACCTCATGGGCGAACACAACCGCTCCAACGTGGAAGCCGCCTGGCAGGCGGTAAGCCGGTTCGGCGTCACCGAAGAGGAAGCCGCCGAGGCCATCCGCGACTTCCGGCCGCTGGCCCACCGCATCGAACCCGTGGCCGAGAAGAACGGCGTACTCTACGTCAACGACTCCAAGGCCACCACCCTGGACGCGGCCCAGGCCGCCGTGCACGCCTTTGACCGGCCCGTGCGCATCCTCATGGGCGGCGTCTGGAAGGGCGGCGACGTGACCGCCTTTGCCGAGGCCATCGACGGCCGCGTGGCGGCCGTGGGGCTGTACGGCGGCTCGCGCGAAATCTTGGAGCCGGAATTGAAAAAACGGTTCCCCGTAAGCTGGGACGAAACCCTGGAACAGGCCGTCAGGCGTCAGGCCGGACTGGCCGCGCCCGGCGACGTGATCCTGCTCTCTCCGGCCACCTCCTCCTTCGACCAGTACGCCAACATGGCGGAACGCGGCGCGGACTTCAAACGCACGGTGGAGGGCCTCGATGGCTAGCGCTCTGAATGCCCGCAAAGACGGCGCAGGGGGCCGCGTGGACCCCTGGCTCCTGACGGCGACCCTGTTCCTGGCCGGGTTCGGCCTCATCATGGTCCTGTCGTCCTCGGGCATCATGGCCGAGCGCATCTATGGCGACACCTATTACTTCTTCAAGCGCCAGCTCATGTTCACGGGCGCGGGAATCCTGGCCATGATCGCCTGCATCCAGATTCCCCGCCGGGCCATCTACTCCCTGACCTACGTATGGGTGGGCCTGGCCATCGTGCTGCTGGCCCTGTGCGTCAGCCCGCTCGGAGCCAGCGTCAACGGCGCGAGCCGCTGGGTGCGCATCGGCTCCGTCAACATCCAGCCCCTGGAATATGCCAAGGTGGCCCTGGTCCTCTATCTGGCCTACTTCTTCGCCCGCAAGCAGGACCTGGTCCAGACCTTCTCCGTGGGCTTCCTGCCGCCCTTCCTGGTCACGGGCTTCCTGTGCGGCCTGCTCCTGCTCCAGCCCGACTTCGGCGGCGCGGTGGTCATGTGCGGCCTGCTCTTCTTCATGTGCCTGGTGGGCGGCACCCGGTTCAGCTACCTGTTCATCTCGCTGATCTTCGCGGGCGGCGCGGGCTGGCTGCTCATCTCGTCCTCGCCCTACCGATTCAAGCGATGGACCGCCTTCCTCGATCCTTTCGCCTCGGCCCAGAACGAGGGATATCAGTTGGTCCAGTCCCTGTACGCCTTCGGCTCGGGCAAACTTTTCGGCATCGGCATCGGCGCGGGCCAGCGCAAGCTCTTCTTCCTGCCCGAGGCGCACAACGACTTCATCATGGCCGTGGTCGGCGAGGAACTCGGCTTCGTGGGCATGTCCCTGTTCTTCCTGCTGGTGGGTTTCTTCCTCTATCGGGCCTTCCGCATCGCCATGCGGCTCGAAGACCTCCAGGACCGGTTCACGGCCTTCGGCGTGACCTGCGTCCTGGCACTCGGCATGATTCTGAACCTGGCCGTGGTGCTGGGCACGGTGCCGCCCAAGGGCGTGGCCATGCCGTTCATCTCCTACGGCGGATCGAGCCTGACGGTGTCCTTCATCTGCGCTGGCCTCCTGCTCAATCTCTCAAGGAGGGTCAAGGCATGACCCTGAACCGCGTCATTCTGACCACCGGCGGAACCGGCGGCCACATCTTCCCGGCCCTTTCCGTGGCCACGGCCCTGACCGAATACAACAAGGGCATGCGCATCCTTTTCATGGGCGGCCCCGGTCCCGAAGGCGAGCTGGCCCGCAGGCACGGCCTGGAATTTCTGGAGCTGCCCGCCGGCGGCATCATGGGCAAGGGCATCCCCGGCGCGCTCTCCGGCCTGGGCTGGCTCGGCACGGGCATCCCCAAGGCCCTCTTCGAAGTCTGGCGCTTCCGGCCCGACGCGGTCATAGGCTTCGGCGGATACGCGGGCTTCTGCCCTGTGCTGGCGGCCCGCATCCTCGGCATCCCCACGGCCGTGCACGAGCAGAACTCGGTGCCCGGCGTAACCAACAAGGTCCTGGGGAAAATGGTCAACCGAATCTTCCTGAGCTTCCCGGACGCCATGGGCCTGTTCCCGGCGGACAAGACCTTCCTCACCGGCAACCCGGTTCGGCCCGAGATTTTCAAGGCGGGCGAACGGCGGCGGGGACACACCCCGGGCAAGCGGGTGTTCGTCTTCGGCGGCAGCCAGGGCGCACGGCCCGTCAACGACGCCGTGATCGAAGCCCTGCCCCGGTTCATGGAAGCGGACGTCACCCTGGTCCACCAAACGGGCCGGATCGATTTTTCACGCGTACGCGCCGCCTACGAGGCGGCCGGTGCGGACCCGGCACAGGTCCGGGAGTTTATCGAGGACATGGGGGCCGAATACGCCGCCTGCGACCTGGTCATATGCCGGTCAGGGGCGAGCACGGTCTTCGAAATTGCGGCGGCGGGGGCTCCGGCCATATTCGTGCCCTTCCCCCAGGCCACCCACGACCATCAGACAATGAACGCCAGGGCCATGACCGACATCGGCGCGGCCGTGCTGCTCCCCCAATCCGGGTTGAGCGGCGCGACGCTGGCCGACCGGGTCTTCAAACTGCTCGACGACCGCGAGCGGCTGGAATCCATGGAAACGGCGGCGAAAGGCATGGCCAGACGATTCGCGGCGCGCGACATCGTGGCCGGGCTGGCCGCCATGGCCGGGCAGGAGCAATAGATTATGGCAGCACAGGGACCTTATCTTACCGTAGGCGGCGAAGCGTGTCCGGCCATGCGGGCCAGGGTGAGCAACATCCACATGGTCGGCATCGGCGGTTCGGGCATGAACGGCATCGCAGAGGTGCTCATCAACATGGGCTTCACCGTGACCGGCTCGGACCTGTCCGCGTCGGCGGCAGTACGTAGACTGGAAAAGCTCGGCGCCACGGTTTTCATCGGCCACGGGACCGAGAACGTGGGCGATGCCGACGTGCTTATCAAGTCCACGGCCATCCCGGACGACAACCCGGAGCTGGTGACGGCCCGCGAACGCGGTATTCCGATCATCCCGCGCGCCGAGATGCTGGCCGAGCTCATGCGGCTGCGCACCGGCATCGCCGTGGCCGGAACCCACGGCAAGACGACCACCACCTCGCTGCTGGCGACCATTTTCACCGAGGCGGGCCTGGACCCGACGGTCATCATCGGCGGCAAGCTGAACACCTACGGCGCCAACGCGCGGCTCGGCGAGGGCGACTACCTTATCGCCGAGGCGGACGAATCGGACGGCTCCTTCCTCCGGTTGGCCCCGATCCTCACCGTGGTCACGAACATCGACAAGGACCACCTGGATTTCTACGACAACCAGGACGCCATCGATCTGTCGTTCATGCGCTTCATGAACTCCACGCCCTTCTACGGCATGAACGTGGTCTGCGGCGACGATCCGGGCGTGCAGCGGCTCCTGCCGCTCATCAAACGCCCCTGCCTGACCTACGGCCTGGGCAAGAACAACAAGCTCAGGGGCGAGATCGTCAGCTCCCACCTGCGCTCCCTGTTCAAGGTCTACCTCGACGGCGAGCTGTGGGGCGAAGTCACCGTGGCCCAGCCCGGCACCCACAACGTGCTCAATGCCCTGGCCTGCATCGGAGTTGCGCTGGAAGTCGGCCTCGACAAAGAGCAGATCATCAGCGGCCTGGCCAACTTCGGCGGCGTGGGACGGCGTTTCGACCGCAAGGGCGAAAACAAGGGCGTCATCGTGGTGGACGACTACGGCCATCACCCGGCCGAGATTATGGCCAACCTGCGCACCGCCAAGGAATGCTACCCCGACCGTCGTCTGGTGGTCGCCTTCCAGCCCCACCGCTTTTCGCGCACCAAGGCCCTGTTCGGCGAATTCTGCAAGGCCTTCGGCGATGCCGACGTCCTCCTGCTGACTGAAATCTATCCGGCCTCGGAATCGCCCATTCCCGGCGTGTCCGGCCTGTCGCTGGCGCAGGGCATCAAGCAGGTCTCCGAGACCAAGGTGCAGTTCTTCCCGGATTTCGATTCCCTGGAAAAACGGCTCAAGGACATCCTGCGGCCCGGCGACCTGTTCATGACCCAGGGCGCGGGTTCCGTTTGGCGCATAGGTGAAAACTGGCTCGAACAAGAAGACGACCCCGGACAAGGCGGAGAATAGGAGTTTCCCCATGCCTCTGGAATTGATCCCCAACCCACTGCTCTCAAAGCGCACCACCCTGCGGCTCGGCGGCCCCGCCGCCGTGGAGGCCGTGGTGCGCGAGGAGACGGACCTGGACGAGCTGTCCGAATTCCTGACCAGGGAGGCGCTGCCGCCGTTCGTCATCGGCGCGGGCAGCAACCTGCTGGCTGGGGACGGCCCTCTGGAGTTGGCCCTGGTCCGCGTGGCGGACTGTCCGGGACCGGAGCGCGTGGAACGGGACGGCTCGACCATCATCGTCCGCTGCGGCGCGGGACTCCGCCTGCCTGGCCTGCTCGGCTGGGCGCAGAAGGCAGGCTTCTCGGGGATGGAGGGCATGACCGGCATTCCCGGAACCGTGGGCGGCGCCGTGGCCATGAACGCGGGTTCCTACGGCGTGGAGATCGGCGAGCTGATAACCCGGGTGCGGGTGTGGACCCCGACCGGCGGCCTGGTTTGGCTGGATCGTGGTCAATGTTCCTTCGGCTACCGGAGCTTCTCCCTCGCCGACCTGCCGGGCAAGTTCCTGGTCTGGGAAGTGGAGCTGGGCCTCGGGGAGTCCGACCCCAAGGCGGTCCGCTCCGCCATGCGCGACGTGTACCGGAATAAAAAGGCCACCCAGCCGGTCACGGCCAAAAGCGCTGGCTGCGTCTTCAAGAATCCGCCGGAACAAAGCGCGGGCAAGCTTCTGGACAAGGCGGGCATGAAGGGCGCGCGGCTCGGCGGCATGGCCTTCTCGGAAGTACACGCGAATTTTCTCGTCAACCTCGAAAGCGGCACCGCCGCAGACGCCCTTCAGCTCATGGAAATGGGCCGCAGGAGGGTCAAGGAACAATTCGGCACAACTCTCGAACCGGAGGTCATCGTACTGTGAGCACCCTGACCATGGGCAAACAGAGCCGACTGAATCTCAGCGGAAAAGGCGCCGGGCGGAACAAGACCCGCAAGCGCCCGAAATCCGGAACCACCTTGCTGACCGGCGGCAGATCGCCGCGCAGACTGGCCGGAGCGGGCAAATTCATGGTCCGCCTGGTCATGGCCAGCCTGGTCCTGTCCCTTGTCGCCGTGCTCGGCGTGGGGCTGCTTTTCGGCTACCGCTACATCACCGCGCACCCCTATTTCGACCTCAAGGTCATCCGCGTTGCGGGCAATGACCGGCTGAGCCGCGAGGACATCCTCGACATCTCCAAGGTGGGGCTCGGCCTCAACTGCCTGAACATGAACGTGGGCGAGGTCAAGAACCGGCTGGACGCCAACCCGTGGATCGACTCCGTGACCGTGCGCAGGGAGCTGCCGAACCGGCTGCTCATCACGGTGCGCGAAAAGGTCCCGGCCTTCTGGACGCGCCAGGGCGACGGCCTGTACTTTGCCGACGCGCGCGGCCGCGTTATCGCGCCCATGCATCCCGGCGAACAGGCTTCCCTGCCGGTCCTGAGCGTGGCGGAAGACCTGTCGGACGCCCCCGACGTTCTGTCCGGGGTTCTCAAGAAGATGGCCGACCGAGAGACCCCGTTCACGCAGGCCCAAGCCGCCTGGATCAAGCTGACCAGCGCCCATGAACTGGAAATCTACCTTGACGGCGCGGGCAACGGCCAAGGGCTGACGGTGAAACTTTCCATGGACCGATGGGAGGTCCAGCTCGAACGGCTCAAGGTCGTCTGGCGAGACCTCCTGCGGCGAAATGAATTCGACGACGCGGCCATTATCGCGGCCAGCGGCGACAAGATCTGGATAAAGAAGCGGTCCGCCCATGCAGCGGGCTAAGCGCATAGATATCTCACAGGGAACAACAGAGGAGTCAGTATGGCAAGAAACGATCTCATAGTGGGCCTGGACGTGGGCACCACCAAAATATGCACCGTGGTCGGCGAGGCCACGGACAACGGCGTCGACATCATCGGCATCGGCACGGCCCCTTCGACCGGGTTGCGCCGCGGCGTGGTGGTCAACATCGAAAAGACGGTCCAGTGCATCAAGAAGTCCCTGGAGGACGCCGAGCTCATGGCGGGCTGCGACATCCGCACCGTGTACGCGGGGATCGCGGGCAGCCATATTCAGGGCTTCAACTCCCACGGCGTCATCGCGGTCAAGGGCGGCGAAGTCACCCAGCGCGACGTGGACAGGGTCATCGAGGCCGCCAAGGCCATCGCCATCCCCATGGACCGGGAAGTGCTCCACACCCTGCCCCAGGAATTCATCGTGGACGACCAGCGCGGCATCGCCGACCCGCTCGGCATGGCCGGTGTACGCCTTGAGGTCAAGGTCCACATCGTCACCGGCGCGGTGACCTCGGCCCAGAACATCATCCGCTCCTGCAACCGCTCCGGGCTCGACGTGTCCAACATCGTCCTGGAGTCGCTGGCGTCCAGCAAGGCAGTGCTTTCCGCCGAAGAACGCGAGATCGGCGTCGCGCTGGTGGACATCGGCGGGGGGACCACGGATATCGCGGTCTTTTCCAAGGACTCCATCAAGCACACGAGCGTGCTCGCGCTGGGCGGCCACAACCTGACCAACGACATCGCCTACGGGCTGCGCACGCCCATGATGTCGGCAGAAAAGATCAAGATGGATTACGGCTGCGCCATGGCCGACCTGGTCACCAGCGAGGAAATCATCGAGGTGCCCAGCGTGGGCGGGCGCGAATCGCGCCGCATGAGCAAGCGCGTACTGGCCGAAATCTGCGAGCCGCGTTGCGAGGAAATTCTCGCCCTGGTGGACCAGGAGTTGATCAAATCCGGGTTCAAGAACATGATCGCCGCGGGCGTTGTCCTGACCGGCGGCACGGTGCTCATCGACGGTATGCAGGAACTGGCCGAACAGATTTTCGACCTGCCCGTGCGCATGGGCGTGCCCGCCGAGGGCATCGGCGGCCTGGCCGAGGAAGTCAGGAGCCCCAAATACGCCACGGCTGTCGGGCTGCTGCTCCACGGAGCCGAGGAGGAAGGCCTCCACAACAAGGTCCGGCCCTTCAAGATACGCGACGATTCCGGCTTCGACCGCATCGTCGGAAGGATGAAAAAGTGGTTCTCCGACATCGCATAGACGGGAACGACTTTGAGGATACAGGGAAACTCTCAACAGGGAAAAACTGAGGAGGACATTGGAATGGAATATTTCGAGATCGAACATGAAACCAACGCCAAGATCAAAGTCGTTGGTTGCGGCGGCGGCGGAGGAAACGCGGTCAACAACATGATCCAGTCCGCGCTCAAGGGCGTAAAGTTCATCGTTGCCAACACCGACGCGCAGGACATCCACAAATCCCTCGCCGAACACAAGATCCAGATCGGCGAAAAGCTGACCAAGGGCCTGGGCGCAGGCGCCAACCCCGAAATCGGCCGGTCCGCCGCCGAGGAGTCCATGGACCAGATCCGCGAGGCGCTCGACGGCTCCGACATGGTCTTCATCACCGCCGGCATGGGCGGCGGCACGGGCACCGGCTCCGCCCCGGTGGTCGCCCAGGTGGCCAAGGAACTGGGCGCGCTGACCGTCGGCGTAGTCACCAAGCCCTTCTACTTCGAGGGCAAGCGCAGGCTCCAGCAGGCCGACGAGGGCACCCGCGCCCTGGCCGATGTGGTGGACTCCATCATCACCATCCCCAACGACAGGCTCCTGCAGCTCGCCGCCAAGAAGGCGTCCTTCTCCGACATGCTCAAGAAGGCCGATGAAGTCCTGTACTACGCGGTCAAGGGCATCGCCGACCTGATTACCGTGCACGGCCTCATCAACCTGGATTTCGCCGACGTCAAGGCGGCCATGTCCAACTCCGGCATGGCCCTCATGGGCACCGGCATCGCCTCGGGCGAATCCCGCGCCAAGGAAGCGGCCATGAAGGCCATCACCAGCCCGCTGCTGGAGGATGTTTCCATCGAAGGCGCCAAGGGCGTGCTCATCAACATCACCTGCGGCCCGGACATGCTCATCGACGAGGTCTCCGAAGCCGCCGACATCATCTACAAGGAAGCCCACGACGACGCCGAGATCTTCTTCGGAACGGTCTTCGACCCCGACGCGGGCGATGAAATGCGCATCACCGTCATCGCCACGGGCATCGAGCCCGCCATGGAGGAGCCGGAACCGGTCCTGTCCAAGGCGGAGCAGCAGAAGCTTCTGCTTCTCGGACCCCGGGGCGTGGCCAAGTCCACCGAACAGCCGCGCCGCGCCGGGCACCAGCGGGTCCTGAACACGGACCGCAATATCCCCGCGTACCTGCGCAAGGCGGGCGGAGAACTGAACACCACGGATCTGCCCAACCGGCAGGCGCCCCAGCGCGCCGTGGCCGGTCCCGGCGAAGAGGAGTTCATCTTCGAGGAAGACAACCTCGACGTCCCCGCGTTCATCCGCAAGAACGTGGACTAGACTTAACATGCTGCGTGTTTAAGGGGGTGCCCCATCGGTACCCGTACCCTGTATCTTGGCGTGTCGGAGCCCAAGGCTCCCGACCTCGGCGGACGGCTGCCCGTGGCGCTGGCCGTTCCCGGAGGCGACAAGGCCGCCCTGTCGGCGCTCGGCTGGCAAGCCGTGTATCGGACGCTGTCCGAAGCCCCAGGTCTGGCCGTTGAACGGGTCTTCCCCGACAAGCTTGGAGGGACCGACGGCGCGGAACCCAAAACGCGCGAATCAAAGAGCCCACTATCCTCATTCCCTGTAATAGCCTGGAGCATCACGTTCGAGGAGGATTTCCTCAGCCTGCCTCGAACGCTCCGGGCAGCGGGCGTTCCGCCGCTGGCGGCGGAACGCCCATCTCTTCCCCTGGTCATTGCGGGAGGCCCCGTGGCCTTTCTCAACCCGGCCCCCATCGCTCCCTTCGTTGACTGTTTTTGGGTGGGCGAGGCCGAAGACCGTTTTCTCACATTTTTCGACACCCTCCGGCGGCTGGTCTTTGACGGCGCGGACAAGGACGCCATCCTCGACGCGGTCAAGGACATGGAAGGCGTGTACGTGCCCGGCCGGTCCAAAACCCCGGTACGCCGCATCGTCTCAAGCGGCCCCGGCGTGTTGACCGACCCGGCGTTCTCCTGCTTCATATCCAACAAGGCGGCCTTCCGGGACACCCTCCTGCTCGAAGTCAACCGGGGGTGCCCCTATGGATGCCGGTTCTGCGCGGCAGGCTACATCTACCGCCCGCCCCGCCACGCCGAGCTCGACGAGCTCAAGCGCATCGTGGAGCTTTCCGACCCGCCCAAGGTCGGACTGGTGGGCACGGCCCTGACCGACTGGCCGGACCTGCTCCCGTTCCTCAAATGGCTCCACGAACGCAAAAAGAAATTCTCCCTCTCGTCCATGCGCGCGGACGGCATAACCGAAGAGCTGCTCATCTACCTGCGGGAACGCGGCATCCGCACCGTCACGCTGGCGCTGGAAGGCGCCAGTGAGCGGCTTCGCCGTATGATGAGCAAGAAGCTCGACCCCAAGGACTTTCTCAACGCGGTCCGGCTCTGCGCCCGCTATGGCGTGAACCACCTCAAAATCTACATGATCGCCGGCTGGCCCGGCGAGACCGAGGAAGACTACACCGAGCTGGCCGGGTTCCTCGAAGAGATCGTGCGCATCCGCAGCGAAGAGCCGGGCGGACGCAAAAAGCAGTTCATGCGCATCACCATCGGGGTCAGCTCCCTGGTGCCCAAGCCGTTCACGCCGTTCCAATGGGCGCCCATGATGAGCGAAGTGGCCCTGAACGAGCGCATGAAGGGGTTGGTCAGAATGGTCAAGCCCTACAAGGGAGTGACCCTCCAGCACGACGACCCGTTCCAGGCGCGCCTTCAGGGGCTGCTGGCTCGCGGCGGCGAGGAGCTGGCCGAATTCATCCTGCTCGCCGCCGACCACGGCGGCTGGAAAAAGGCCCTCAAGCTGTGGGACGGCGACGCCGCGAATATACTTGACCGCGAGCGGAATCAGGACGAGCCCTTCCCCTGGGAAGTCGTGGACATCGGCGTGAAGCGCGAACACATGTGGAAGGAATGGGAACGCGCCAAGACCGCCAAAGTCAGCCCCGGCTGCTCCCGCAAGGGGTGCGGGCAGTGTTCAGGGTGCGGAATGGAAGCGCCGCCCGGGAAATAGGCTCGAACAAGGATCAACGTATGCGCACCCTCGCCCTCCTCCTCATGACTCTCACCGCTCTCATCCCGGTACGCGCTCAGGCGGGCGAAACCATCGTGATCTTCGGCAACGACGCCAAGCCGCCCAAGTCCTGGATGGAGGAAGGCCGCCCCCGAGGCATCCTGGTGGACATGCTGCACGAAATCGAAACGCGCACCGGCCTAGCCTTCGACATCCGCCTCATGCCGTGGAAACGCGCCTACATGAATGCCCTGGAGGACCGGGGCGGCATCTTCGGGCTGTCCAAGAACCGGGAGCGGCGAACGCTGTTCGATTTCTCCGAGGTCATGTACGTGGACGAAATGCGGCTGGTGGTCCTCAAGGGGCAGGAGTTCCCCTTCCGCAGCGTGGAGGACCTCAAGGGCAAAATCGTGGGCGTCACGCGCGGGGCCTCCTATGGCGACGAATTCGACCGGGCCAAGAACCGGATATTCATCCCCAGCGAAGATTCCGGCGCGGTCAGGCGGCTGCGGATGCTCCTGGCCGGACGCATCGACGCGGCCCTGATGGGTCCGGGCCCGGACTCGGTCCGGTTCACCGTGATACGGGACAAGACCCTCATGGAAAACCGCGAGCTTTTCGTCATTCTCGATCCGCCGTTTGTCCGCGACGACAACTACATCGGCTTCACCCGGTTCATGCGGCAATCCGAGACCCTGGAAAAAATCAACGCCGCCCTGCGCGACATGCGCCGCGACGGCACCATCGCCCGGATCGAAGCCCGGTATTGACCCGGGCCGTCTTTCCGCAGCGCGCAAAGGCCCGACCCATCCGGCCGACTTTCGCCAACCCGTCCCGCTCATTTAACTCGCCCACGGCCGCCATGCCGTGATATGCTCCCGGCAGTATACCCACTGCAAACCAAGGAGCACACCATGAAGAATCTGCTCTTCATCCTGGCGATGTTGTTGATCCCCCAAACCGTGCTGGCCCTGGACGGAAACCCTGCGGAGTACCAGGTCGCTGGCCAAACGTTCGAGGGATACTACGTCAGTCCGGCGGCCGATGCGCCGCTGGTCTTCCTGGTCCACGACTGGGACGGACTGACCGACTATGAGATCAAACGGGCCGGTATGCTCGCGGACCTGGGCTACGCCGTGTTCGCCGTGGACCTCTTCGGCAAGGGCATACGCCCGGAAAGCACCGACGCGCGCAGAAAGCTTACCGGCGAGTTGTACGCCGACCGCCAGGCCATGCGCGCGCGACTCATGGGAGGCCTGAACAAGGCCGCCGAGCTTGGTGCCAACCTGTCCAACACCGTGGCCATGGGCTACTGCTTCGGCGGCACGGCGGTTCTTGAACTGGCCCGGTCCGGCGCGGCGCTCAAGGCATTCGTGCCCTTCCACGGCGGACTGGCCACGCCAAAGGGACAGGACTACACGGCCGCCAAGGGCTTTATCCTGGTTTTCCACGGCACGGCGGACCAGTCAGTGCCCATGAGCCAGTTCGCGGGCCTGGCCGAAGAACTCGAATCCGCAGGCGTCCCGCACGAAATGACCACCTACAGCGGCGCGCCCCACGCCTTCACCGTGTTCGGCTCCGACCGTTACCGCAAGAGCGCCGACGAAAAGTCTTGGGCGCGGTTCACCGAATTCCTGAAGCAGACCCTCAAATAGACGCGAAAAGGGCGCCTTGACCGGCGGGGCCACACAAAATAAAAGCCGCGCCTCCTCAACAACGCCCCGCTCTCCTGATTCAAACTCCGCCTTGAAATTACAGCCCCCGCCCCGCGAAGCGGAACCAAAAAGTTCTGGAGGGGGAGTCCAGAGGGGAACCTCTTTCAAGAGGTTCCCCTCTGGCCGCCGGAGGCACAGAGACAAATAAAAAGGCCCGATCCGCGCACGGACCGGGCCTTTACTATGCAAATCGGGAACGACCTACCAGGCGAAGAGCGGGAATTCGCGGGCGAACTCCTCGACTTCCTTGGCGATTTCGCCCAGGGCCTTGTCGTCGTTCATGTTTTCGAGAGCGGCAACAATAGCTTCGCCGACCACGATCATGTCCTCTTCGATCATGCCTCGGGTGGTCAGGGCCGGGGTGCCCAGACGAACGCCGGAGGTCTGGAAGGGAGACTTGGTCTCGAACGGGATGGTGTTCTTGTTGGCGGTGATGCCAGCCTTGTCCAGAGCGATCTGGGCGTCCTTGCCGGTGTAGTCCTTGTCGGACAGGTCAAGGAGCATCATGTGGTTGTCGGTGCCGCCGGAAACGAGCTTGTAGCCGGCCTCGGTCAGAGCGGCGGCCAACTGCTTGGCGTTGCGGACGACCTGCTGCTGGTACTCGACGAAACCGGGAGACAGGGCCTCGCCGAAGGCCACGGCCTTGGCCGCGATAACATGCATCAGCGGGCCGCCCTGGATGCCGGGGAAGATGTTGGAGTTGAGCTCCTGCTCCAGATCGTCGGTGCTGAGGATCATGCCGCCGCGAGGTCCGCGCAGGGTCTTGTGGGTCGTGGTGGTGGTGTAGTGAGCGTATTCGATGCAGGACGGATGCTCACCGGCAGCGATGAGGCCCGCGATGTGGGCCATGTCGACCATCAGCTTGGCGCCGACTTCATCGGCGATGGCGCGGAAGCGGGCGAAATCGATGATGCGCGGGTAGGCGGACGCACCGGCGATAATCATGGCGGGCCGGTGTTCCTTGGCAAGAGCCTCCACCGCGTCGTAGTCGATGGTCTGGGTCTCCTTGTCCACACCGTAATGAACCATGTTGAAGAGCTTGCCCGAGAAGTTGACCGGGGAACCGTGGGTCAGGTGGCCGCCGTGGGACAGGTCCATGCCGAGGACGGTGTCGCCGGGCTTGCAGGCGGCGAAGTAGACGGCCATGTTGGCCTGGGAGCCGGAGTGCGGCTGGACGTTGGCATAGGTCGCGCCGAACAGCTCCTTGGCGCGCTCGCGGGCCAGATCCTCGACTTCGTCCACGAACTCGCAGCCGCCGTACCACCGCTTGCCCGGGTAGCCTTCGGCGTACTTGTGGGTCATGACAGACCCCTGAGCCTGGCGGACGGCGGTGGAGACAAAGTTTTCGCTGGCGATGAGTTCCAGCTTGGAGACCTGACGGTCAATCTCGTCGGCAATGGCGGAGGCAATCGCCGGGTCTTGGATAAACAGCTCTTCCATGGTGATATCCTCTAGGGTAAAATGTGGATGCGAATGGCTTCCCAGCCCAATCGGAGAACCGGCGATCCTCGCGCCACTCTCAACGGTCACGGCTTTTTCACCGCTCCCGGCAGGCGCTCCCGCCGTGCCCCGTGCACTGGAGATCCGTCCTTATATCAATACGACCCGCTCGTTCAAGCGACCCGGTTGTGCCGAAAATATGCAAAGTGCCTCGGCGGTCCGGAAATCGTTGGATATTATCCCCGGGATTCGCCGTTTTTCGGCGTCGCTCCGCGATTCGCGGAGGCCGCTTCACGCCCGCCCCTTGTATCCGGCATATAGTCGGTAAGGCAAGAACGTTTGAATCAAAAAAACTATTTTCCCATACCACGCCCCCACGCGCTCCGCGCTGGAGCGTGATCCGAGGCTTGAGGGAATGGATTCGGCACAAATAAAAAAGGGCCGCAAAAGCGGCCCTTCCTTTTGTTTTCGAAGTTACCCGGCGAACCGCTTGAACAGTACGCAGGCGTTGGTCCCGCCGAAACCGAAGGAGTTGGACAGGGCGTATTCGACCTGCTTCTCCCGGGGACCGTCGGCGCAGACGTCGAGGTCGCATTCAGGGTCGGGGTTTTCGCGATTCAGGGTACCGGGGATGATACCCTCGGACAGGGTCTTGACGGAGAAAACCGCCTCCACGCCGCCCGCCGCGCCGAGCAAATGCCCGATCTGGGACTTGTTGGCGCAGATGTTGATGTTGTAGGCATGATCGCCAAACACCTTCTTGATGGCCCTCGTTTCGCAGAGGTCGTTCAGATAGGTGGACGTGCCGTGAGCATTGATGTGGTCGACTTTCGAAGGATCGACCTTGGCCTCGCGAAGGGCGGCGGCCATGGCGTAGGCCATGCTGGCTCCGTCCTCGGGCGGCGCGGTCATATGATAGGCGTCGCCCGACGCCCCGTAACCGACGACTTCGGCGAGGATGTTCGCGCCGCGCGCCTGGGCGTGCTCAAGGGACTCCAGGAGCAGCAGGCCGCAGCCTTCGCCCATGACAAAACCGGTACGGTCCTTGTCAAAGGGACGGGAAGCCAATTCAGGCTCGTCGTTGCGCACGGAAAGAGCCCTCATGGAGTTGAACCCGGCCACTGCCAGGGGCGAGATGGTCGACTCGGCGCCGCCGCAAATCATGGCGTCGACGCGGCCCATCACGATGTCGGTGTAGGCCGTCCCGATGCCGTGGGTGCCGGAGGCGCAAGCCGTGGTGGTGCAGATGTTCGGTCCCATTGCGCCGGTCTCGATGGAAACCTGGCCAGCGGCCATGTTGGCGATGAGAATGGGAATGAAGAACGGCGAAATCTTCTTGGGGCCGCGCTTGAGCAGCCGCTCGTGAGAATTCTCGATGGTTTCGAGGCCGCCCAGGCCAACGCCGATGATGGTGCCCACACGATCACGCTCGGACTCGGGGATGGTCCAGCCTGCGTTCTTGAGGAGCATGGCGGCGGAAGCCACCGCGTACTGGGTGAACGTCTCCATGCGGCGGGAGTCTTTCTTGCCGATAAATTCGGTCGGATCGAAATCCTTGACCTCGCCCGCGATGGTCGTTGCGTAGTCCGAAGTGTCGAACTTGGTGATCTGTCCGATGCCGGATTTTCCGGCCAGGAGGTTCTGCCAGCTTGTCTCGACGTCATTGCCAAGAGGCGTGACGGCGGCAACACTGGTTACAACTACCCTGTTCATAATACCTGCCCGTGATGTCTGGGTTGGTGCAATAAAAGGAGCGTCTTACACCGCCAAGGTGCGTAAGACGCTCTCAATATATGTCTTTTCCTGGGCGGTCAAACCTTAAAGGGCCTTCTCGATGTGAGAGATGGCGTCGCCGACCTTGAGAATCTTCTGAGCGACTTCGTCGTCGATCTCCAGGTCGAACTCCTCTTCCATGGCCATGATCAGTTCGGTCAGGTCCAGGGAATCGGCACCCAGGTCTTCGACAAAAGCGGCAGTCTCGACGACTTCGTCTTCGGACACGCCAAGCTGATCCACGATGATCTCTTTCACTTTCGCTGCTACGTTGGACATAATTTCCTCCACTACCAAATGAGTTTTTTGCTTGATTACATGTACATGCCGCCGTTCACGCCCAGCACCTGGCCGGTGATGTACCCGGCTCCGGGGCCAGCCAGAAAGGAGACGGCGGCTGCGATATCCTCGGACTGCCCGAGGGTTTTTAATGGAATTTGTTCGAGCATGGCCTCAATCACCTTTTCGGGCAGGGCCGCGGTCATGTCGGTCTGAATGAAACCGGGGGCCACGGCGTTGACCGTGATATTGCGGCCCGCCAGCTCGCGAGCGGCGGACTTGGTGAGCCCGATGAGGCCCGCCTTGGCGGCCGAGTAGTTGGCCTGTCCGGCGTTGCCCATCTGGCCGACCACGGAGGTGATGTTGACAATGCGGCCCGAACGCTGCTTGCCCATGATCTTGGACGCCTCCCGAAGGAAGACGAAGCAGCCGGTGAGATTGATCTGGAGGACCTTGTCCCAGTCCTCGTCCTTCATGCGCATCATCAGGCCGTCGCGGGTGATGCCCGCGTTGTTGACCAGGGCCTGGAGTTGGACCTTGCCCTTGATCTCGTCCTTGAAGAATGCGGCCACGGCATCGCGGTCGCCGGAGTCGAGCTGGAAGGCGCGGGCCTTTCCGCCCGCTGCTTCGATGGACTTGACGACCTCGTCGGCGGCCTCGGGGCGGCTGACATAGGTGAGATAGACCTCGAATCCGTCTGCGGCAAGCCGCTCGGAAACGGTGCGCCCGATGCCTCGGGAACCGCCCGTAACCAGGGCTACTTTGGGAAGATCGCTCATCAAAAACCCTCGTGTCGTTCTCTTGTGGTCAGGACCCCATATACCAATTGGTCAAGGACTGCAAACCGGTCCCCGGAATCGTAACCTGAAAGTTTATTCCCCATTTGTCCGCAAAATGCAAACAAACAGGCGTTTAAAAAAAACTAGAACCGGATCAGGGCCGCGCCCCAGGTGAACCCGCCGCCGAAGGCGGGGATGAGGACCAGATTTCCGGGCTTGATGAACCCGGTGTGCACGGCCTCGGCCAGGGCCACGGGGATGGCCGCCGCAGAGGTGTTTCCATACTTGTGGATATTGGAAAAGACGCGTTCCTCGGGGATATTGAACCGGCGGCCGACCGCGTCGATGATGCGGTAGTTCGCCTGGTGCGGAAGGAGCACGTCCACGTCGGCCTTGCTCAGTCCGTTGCGTTCGAGGATGGCCTCGGAAATCTCGGTCATGCTGCGCACGGCGTGCTTGAAGACCTCGCGTCCCTGAAACTCGACGAAATACTCGGGCCCGATGGCCTCGCCCAGCTTGTAGGAGTAAGCGGAGCCGCCGCCGTTGACCGTGAGCAGGTCGCCCAGCGATCCGTCAGCCGCGAGCTTGATGTCCAGCACCTCGGGACCGTCGCCGGGCTGTCCGGCGGTCATCACCGCCGCGCCCGAAGCGTCGCCGAACAGGACGCAGGTGGACCTGTCCTCCCAGTTCATGCGCCGGGAGAGAATCTCGCTGGCGACGACCAGAATCTTGGCGTCGGGTTCCAGGCAAAGATAGCCGCGCGCGGTCTGCAAGGCGTAGAGGAAGCCGGAGCACGCCGCCTGGACGTCCAGGCACATCTGCCCGATGATCCCGAACTTCTCCTGCAGTCGGCAGGCGGCGGACGGAATCATGGAGTCCGGGGTGAAGGTGGCGCAGACGATGTGCGTCAGTTCGGAGGGATCGATGCCCGCCTCGGCCAGCGCCTTCTTGGAGGCTTCGTAGGCCATGTCGGACGTGGCCTCACCCTCGGCGGCGAGGTGCCTTTGCTTGATCCCGGTGCGAGAGGTGATCCACTCGTCCGTGGTGTCGACTATTTTTTCAAGATCGGCGTTGGTCAAAACCTTTTCAGGGGCGTACAGGCCAAAGCCGCGAAGGATGGAATTGATCATGGAATCGGTGTTTATGCCAACGGTATGGCGCGGTCAAGCTGCGCAAGATTTTTCACATCCCGCGGAACGCGGGGTGTGTCAGGCAGCGTTTCTGTCGGGCTTGGCCGCCAAATCCTTGTGGGCGGCCAGGCCGTCCGCCAGATGGCCATGCACATTGTTGCGCACGCTGGTGGCGGCCATGCGAATGCAGTTGGTTATGGCCAACTCATTGGACTTGCCATGCGCGACGATGACGATGTCACGCAGGCCGAGCAGGGGGGCTCCGCCGTATTCGGCGTAATCGACAAGCTTCTTAAACCTCTTGAAGGCGCCGAAGGAAAGCAGCGTGCCGAGCATGGACAGCCAGCTCGACTTAAGCTCGTCCTTGAGAATTCGGCTCAAGGAGCGGGCCAGTCCCTCGGAAAGCTTCAGAGCGACGTTGCCGACAAAGCCGTCGCAAACCACGACATCCACCTCGCCGGTGAAGATATCGCGCCCCTCGACGTTGCCGATGAACCGCATCTGCGAACGCTTGAGCAGGTCGAAGGCATCGCGCACGACGGCATTGCCCTTGCCCTCCTCCTCGCCGATGGACAAAATGCCCACGGACGGGTCCTTGACGCCCAGGACGTGCCGGGCCAGGACGTCGGCCATAAGGCCGAACTGGAGGAGATGCTGGGGCTTGGAGTCGACGTTGGCGCCAACGTCGATGAGCACCACGGGGTTCTTCTCAGTGGGCATGATACCGGCCAAGGCAGGACGCTGCACGCCCGGAATACGCCCCAGGATGAACATGCCGCAGGCCACGGTGGCGCCGGAATGTCCGGCCGAGACCACGCCGTGAGCCTTTCCTTCCTTGACCAGGCGGCAGGCCACCTGGATGGAAGAATCCTTTTTGCGCCTGAGCGCGTCGGCGGGCTTGTCATCCATCTCGACCACCTGGGAGGCGTGGACAACGTCTATGTCCAGCCCCTTGGTATCGAGCTTGCCGAGCTCGGCTCGGACGCGCTCGCCGTCTCCGACAAGCACGACGGCAATACCCTCGCGCGCGGCGGCCACCGCAGCGGGCACGACAACGCCGGGCCCGAAATCTCCCCCCATGGCGTCCACGGCAATGCGCGGCGCCGGGATTCCCACGCTGCTAGGCATCTTCGCCGTCAATGACCTGACGGCCCTTGTAGGAGCCGCAGACAGAGCAGGCGCGATGAGGCAGAGTGGGCTCACCGCACTCGCAGTAAATGACGTTGGGAGCGGCAACCTTATCGTGAGCGCGGCGCATACCCTTGCGGGACTTGGACGTTTTCTTCTTGGGGACAGCCATGATATATACCTCGTATTGATTTGTTCTCAACCGAATGCCGCGAAGCCGAAGCTCCGGGCAAGGGCGTTACTTTATCTTCAAGTTGCGGAAAACCGCAAGCCTTTCGTCACCCTCTTCCCGCTCGCAAGCGCACTCGCCGGTATTGAGGTTGACGCCGCATCCGGGACAGACGCCCTTGCAGGACTCCCCGCACAGGGGTTTGAACGGCAGGGCCAGGGCGAATTCCTCCCAGAGGATCGCGCCCATGTCGAGCTGAAGCTGACCATTATCCAGGCGCACCCGGGGATCGCCTTCACCCTCGTCGCCATCGGGCAACTGCTCGAAGGCATCGAAGTTCACGTCGATTCCGTATTCGAAATGTTCGGCGCAACGGTCGCAGGCCAGCATGACGGCACCATTGAGAGTACCGCGTACCAGCGCCCCGTCGTCGGACTGGGGCAAAACGGAATACTCGGCCACAAGGTCGCGGCCCGGACGGATGTCCAATTTAAACGCACGCCACGCATCGCGCCAGAAATTCTGGTCGTCGAAGGTGAAGTTCCCGCCCTCCGCGGCAATGTCGCTGATAGTCAGCCAGTATTCAACCATGTCGCACTCCGTCTTCGGCCCGGCTCCACGGCCGGACAACCGGTGCTTCCTATATGGTAATAAAATCCCATGTCAAGAAAAAAACCCTTGCCATTTGCTTCAGGGCTCGGTAAGGATTCTCTCCCGCTGCCCGGAGAAGCTACCAGAACCAGGCGGCCTTGCAAGTACGAAAACGAATTATTTCCTTAGAATACATTAGGAGGTCGCAATGTCTCAGGTTTGCGATATTTGTGGAAAGGGTCCCCAGACCGGCAACAATGTCAGCCATTCCCACATCAAGACCAAGCGCCGCTTCATGCCCAACCTGCAGAAGGTTCGTCATCAGCTGGAGTCCGGCCAGGTCGTCAGCATCAAGGCCTGCACCCGCTGCATCCGCAATGGCGCAGTGGTCAAGCCCGTGGCTAGCAAGAAGCCCGAAGCCTAACGTGCAGCACATTTCGATGGCAAGAAGTTGCCGCCGAAACTTTTTTTCGGCGGCAACTTTTTTGCGTCCATCGTCCTGCTGTCCTTATTCCTCTCTCCCCTCCCCCTTGTGCAACCTTGTGTAGCCTCTGCACGCAAGGGTCTGCACATCTGCACCATTCCTCCCACTGTCCCCTAACGGCAATATGCCGAAATAGCTGACAAATCAGTTTGGCACAGTCCATGCTTTCTTCCAAGCAAACAAGCTCTGGAGAAATCATGGAATTTTTGACTTCACTCGGAACCTGGTGTTCCGGCCCGGGATTCCGATTCGGCGAAGGGCCCGGCGGTTGGTTCGGCTCAATGAGCTTCCTCCACGGGGGTATAGTCCAATTCCTGGTGCTGGGGCTGATAATATATATCCTGGTGCGACTATTCCACAAACCCGCCATGCCTCCGGAATCCGCAACGCCGGAGGAAATCCTCAAACGCCGCTATGCTTCCGGCGAGATTGATACGAGCAAGTTTCTCGCCATGAAGGACAAACTGCGCAACGGCTAACGGAGCACCACCCCGAACGAAGGCCCCCGCCGGAATCTTTCCGACGGGGGCCTTTCAGTCAATTTCCATCCGACGCGGCGGGCTACAGCTCGACCGCCCTTCTGATTCGGGCCAGCGTCTGTTCCTTGCCGAGCACGATCATGGTCTCGAACAGGCCGGGCGACTGGGTCTTGCCGGTGATGGCCACACGGATGGGCTGAGCCACGACCTTGAACTTGATGTCCTTTTCCTCGATGAACTGGCGGTGCAGTTCCTCCAGGGCCTGTTCGGTAAACTCATCGAGGCCTTCCATGCGATCGGCGATCTCCGCGAGCAGGGGTTTGGTCTCATCGGTCAGGAATTTCTTCACCGCTTTCTCGTCGTAGGGCAGGAACGAGGCGTCCACGATAAACGGGTGGGCCTGCTCCAGCATGTCGAGCAGGGACTTGGCCCGGGGCTGCAACAGCGGCGCGATGCGGGCGAACTGCTCGCGGGTCACGGACTTGGCCTCTTCCTCGCCCACCTCGCGGGCCAGGAAGTCGCAGAGCATCCCGGCCAGACGGTCCGGGTCGGCCTTCTGCATGTACTGGCCATTGACCCATTCGAACTTGGTCAGGTCAAAGACCGACGGGGAATTGCCCAGGCCGTCGGTGGAGAAAAACTCGATCATCTCGTCCATGGAAAACAGCTCCTGATCGCCATGGGACCACCCCAGCCGGGCCAGGTAGTTGGTCACGGCCTCGGGCAGGTAGCCCATCTTCTCGTATTCCATGACCGACAGCGCGCCGTGGCGCTTGGAAAGCTTTTTCTTGTCCGGGCCGAGGATCATAGGCACATGACCGAATTCCGGCACGTCCCACCCCATGGCGCGATAGATGAGGATCTGTCGCGGGGTGTTGTTCACGTGGTCGTCGCCGCGCAGCACATGATTCACGCCCATGTCGTGATCGTCCACCACCACGGCCAGGTTGTAGGTGGGGGTTCCGTCCGTACGGCGCAGGATCATGTCGTCCATCTCGGAATTCTCCACCGAGATGAACCCCTTGACCATATCCTTGTAGCCGGTGGCGCCCTCCTGCGGGGTCTTGAGACGGACCACGCCCGAGGTCAGCCCTTTTTCACGGCAGGTGCCGTCGTACTTGGGCTTGCGGCCTTCCCGCATGGCCTTCTCGCGCATGGCGTCCACGTCCTCCTTGCTGCACTGACAGTAATAGGCGTGGCCCGAGGCCAGAAGCTGGTCGATGACCTCGTTGTGCCGCTCGGAACGGGCGGACTGAAAGACTATCTCGCCGTCGTGCTCAAGCCCGAGCCAGCGCATGGAGTCGATGATGGCGTCCGTGGCCTCCTGGGTGGACCGCTCACGGTCCGTGTCTTCGATGCGCAAACGGAACTCCCCGCCCATGGACCGGGCAAGAAGCCAGGAAAACAGTGCGGTGCGGGCACCGCCGATATGCAGAAACCCGGTCGGGCTCGGCGCGAAACGGGAAACAACTTTGGTCATGAGAATGCCTCCGGCGGCTCGGAAGCCTGTTGAAAAAGGTTTCCGAGAATCTCCAAAACTTTTTTACCGCCGCTTCGCGGTAGGTGCGAACGCGGCGGATGTTCTTAGTATGTAATATGTCGAATGCCGCCCTCCGCCCCATTTACCCGCCCTCCCCCTTATGCGGCGACGCATCAAATGGGGAAGAAAGGGAAAAAACAGGGTCCGGGGGAGGCTTCTTCCGCTATACGGCTTCGACGCCCTTTACTTCGGGGATTTCCTTGAGAAGAATCCGTTCGATGCCGTTCTTGAGGGTCATCTGGGACATGGGGCAGCCTTTGCAGGCTCCTGTCAGGCGGACCTTGACGATACCGGAGTCGGTGATATCCACCAGCTCCACATCGCCGCCGTCGCCCTGCAGCATGGGCCGGATCTTGTCCAGCACGTCCTCAACTTTTTCACGCATGGCAAAACCTCCGTTGATTCGGGTTCGGTCGGAACATCTACGGCCTGCCGCGCGAGTTGTCAAACACGGCGCGCGAAAGGCAGAAGTTCCAGACGGGTCGGATAGCCCTTTGCGAAGGCGGTTTACCTATCCAGAAGAATGGAGAACGCCTCTTCCAATTCCTCGTCCAGGTCCTCGACCATCTCGTCCATCTGTTCAGGCGTGAAGTTCATGGAGGCCCACGCCTCCGGGGACGGCGGCTGAACAAAGAACTCTCCGCTGGAGCCGACGCCCAGGCCGGTGGCGAGGGTCTCGGCGCAGTGCACCAGAAGCGGCTCGGCTTCCTTGTGCCCGGGCTTGGGATGATGGTGTTCAAGCACCGCAGAGACCAGGACGTAAGGGAAGTTCCACTTGCGCAGGAGCATTCCGCCCAGGGTGGCGTGGTCGAACCCGAGCAAAGTCTTTTCCTCGGCGAACAGCACGGCGTCCTTGGCACGGGCATGGGCGTGGACGGCCGTGGCCCTCTCCGGCTCCACCTGAAGGAGAATAAGCTGGCCGATGTCGTGCAGCAGGCCGGAAACAAAGGCCCGTTCCGGGTCGCCCTTGCCGGACATGCGGCACAGCCGCCGGGCGATAAGGCCGCAGCAGATGGAATGTTTCCAGAATTGCTCCATGTCGATGACGTCGGCGGGCACGTCCTTGAACAGGGACATGACCGAAGTGCCGACGGCCAGGGTGGAAAGCTGATTCACGCCGACCACGGTGACGGCCCGCGAGATGGTGTCTATCTGCATGGGCAGGGAGTAGAAGGCGGAGTTGACCATACGCAGGAGGAAGGCGGTCAGGCCGGGGTCCCGGCTGATGATCTCGGCCAGGTCGTCGGCCGATGTGGACCGGGAGCCGATGGCCTGCTGCAATTCGAGGAATACCTGGGGCAGGGCCGGGAGCTGGTGATCCTTGCGCAGGATGTCCAGGGGGTCCAGCGGGCTGACCTCGGGCAGGGGCGCTTCCGGCTCAGGCTCCCGGTAGCGTTGCGGGTGGGCGGCCATATCCGCGGCCACGCGCTCGACGCCAAGCCGCGCCAGCCGTTTCAAAGAGTCGTCCGGTTTCCGGATGAACTTGAACCGCCTGGTCAGCAATTTCTTCGCCGCTTCATGAATTTCCGGCGCAACCGCCGTGTTTTCCTTCACCGGAACGCTTTCTTCTGCCATCTGTCGATCCTCGGAGGTTATGGAAGCCAGCCGCCGTCAACATAATAAATAAGCCAAGGAAGATGAAGCGGTTTTTCCTCCATCCCCGCCGCTTCCGACCATTTCTAAAGCAGTTGGAAATCGTATTGCAGCCGGAGCCGCACCTGGAAGCCGTCCTTGCCGCCCATGTCCTCGTCCGCATCCTGATACGACCAGCGGTTGAGGATGGAAAATCCTTCGAGATCGCCGTCAAAGGCGTAATTCAAATTCAGGGTGTACTCGTCGCGGTCATAGGAGGCGTTGCTGCCCGAGTCCGGAGTATCGCCGAAGGCGGTCTTGATGTTGGCCGAAAACCCCTTGGCCCCGATGCGTGAAAAATCGTAGGCCAGTCCGAGATAGAGCGACTTCTCCCCGGCCCGGTTGAAATAATAGGCCATCAGGTTGTTGAAGAACGGATAAGTGCCCCAGGAATTCCGGATGCCCTGCGAACCGTCCACCACGGTCCCGCCGATGTCGAAGGTGATCCCGGCGAACATGAGGGACCCCATGAGCCCAACCTCGCCCGTGGTGTAGTCCCCGCCCAATTGGTCTCCCACGCTGCGCTGGTCCACGCCCTGAAAAAGCAAGCCGTAGCGCACCCCATCGGGATCGCCGAAGGTGTACTTGATCTGCGTGAAAAAGGTGTTGTCCAGGTTCGGGGCGTAATAATTCCAGAACCGCATGGGCAGGTCCTTCCCGGGAGTCCAATCGGCTCCGGCCATGAACACGCCGCCCTGTTCGTCCAGCCCCGCCATCTCGGTCATCGACTTGAACAGTTCGGTATCGCGGGCCTTTTCCTTGTCCACCCAGAAAACGGACAGCTCAAGCGTGTCGATGTCCGAGGATTTCAGGCCATACGCCTCAAAGGTCTGGGCGAGCATACGGCTGTCATTGCTGTTGATGAACGGACTCTCGATGCGCTGCCGCCAAAACCGCGCCTCGGTCTCCTCGACACGGACCTTGAGGTAGGCCTCGCCCAGGACCGCGAACCCTTCGTTGTCCGGACTGAGCAACCCGGTCCCGCCCTGGTCCTTCTGGTTGAGCTCGCCGGTCACGGGCGCGGTGCCGTACAAGGCGGCCGCCGCGCCGAAGTGGTCGCCCAGCCACGGGGTCTCGTATTTGAGATAACCGCCGATAGCCAATGATTCCTTTATATTGTCATAATCATCACCCGTGGTCTTGTTCCGCTGTGTGAAGTAGTAGAGCCGGGCCTGGCCGGTAACGGTACCCCACTTGGAAAGGTCTTTCTCCGCCGCCGCCGCACACGGCAGGGCGATCACCAAAGACAGAAAACAGACCAACACAGCGGACATGATTTTGTCAGGCACGGCGAATCTCCTTTGTTCCAGACCTCGAAACGGAACGGGCGGGACTTCGGCCCTATCGCCTGTATGCCCTTGATCTCGCGCTGAATCAAGCCCCCACGCGAACAAAGCCGACGCAAAGGACGGTCACGAACGGGAAAAATCGCCTGTCGCGATCAACTGAATATGAAATGCGGGTTGTTTTCCCTCTCGTGGCGCACCGTGGTCATGGGGCCGTGGCCGGAATAGACGCGGGTGTCCTCGGGCAAGGTGAAGATGCGTGAACGGATGGAGCCAAGCAGGGCCGAGGAGCTGCCGCGCGGCAGGTCGGTCCTGCCCACCGCGATCATGAACAGCAGGTCGCCCACGAACACGCACCCGGCGGCGGGAAAGAAATAAGACAAGCTGCCCGGCGTGTGCCCCGGGGTGTCCAGAACGAACATCGGCTGACCCAGCGCGGTGCGCCTGCCCGGCCCAATGGGGGTGTAGGCGAAATCGATGTAGGGAGCGAACTCACGGTTGCCGCCCGCCTCGAAGGAAAGCTCCTTCAGGAACTCGTCTTCCGGGCTGGCGTAGACCGGGGCGGGATGGGCCTCAAGGAGTTCCTTGACCCCGCCGATATGGTCCATATGAAAATGGGTCAGAAACACGGCATCCAGCTTCAGGCCGAGAGCCGTGATGCGCTCGACAAGACGGTCCGGCTCCAGGCCCACATCGAAGACCACGGCCTTCCCGCCCATGCTCACCAGATAGCAGTTGGTCTCGTCCGGACCAAGGATGAAAGTTTCAATGGTCAGTTTGGCCATGGCTTGCCCTGCGCTTCTTTGCTGCGTATGAAACAATGACATTAACGATTTCGCGAGGATAAGAATGCTGCACTTTCTGGGCAACTGTCAAATGGAATTCCTCGGCAAGGCCGTGGCCGCCCTTGGCCTGCCCGTTGCCCACCGGCCACTCGCCTCGCCCATGACCCACGCCAGCCATCCCGGCGGAATACCGCCCGAACTAGCGCGGCAGGCTCGCCTGCATGGTCCGGATGACATCTTCAACGGGCGGCTGCCGGAATACCAGTTCGGGCTGCCGGGCCTCGACGACGCGCCCGAGCTACTGGTCCTGAACCTGTTCCATGAAACAGCCCCGCTCTTTCTGCACAACGACGGCTTCATCTTCCACCTGAACCCGGCTGCCTGCGCGGGCAGACCTGAGCTGGCCGCCTGGATCAACGGGCAGTGCCGTCCCATCGCGCCCAATCCTACCTCCTATCTCCAGCGATTCGGTCGCTTTCTCTCGCAGGCCCGCGAACAACTCCCTGAAACGCCCATACTGGTCATGGCGCGGCTCAACCACTACCCCGCCTTTGGCCCGTCTCCGCAATCCTATCTTCCGGGATGGGACGATCTGAGCCGCGAAGCCCCGGCCCACTACGCGGTCTGGAAACGCGAACTTGACGTACACATACTCGACATGAACCGCGTTTTCGGCGGCATCCGGCGCGATACAGGCGAAAGCATCGAATCCCATTGCCCGTTCCTCAAAATCAAACGGGAGGAACAAGACGGCGCGGTGGTCGGGCTTCGCGCCTCCCGCGACGTGGAGCACATCGGCCCCATCTGGGCCGTTCTGGCCGACAAGATCGCGGCCTTCGCCAAGACCGGCGAGATACGATACGAACCGCACGAGACCGTGCCCGCTGAATGGAACCGCCCATGGCGGCCGACAGCCCTGGATGACGAAGCCGTCATCGACCGTTTCGCCACCGAGAGCAACTACCCCTGGGCCGAGGCCGTGGCCAGTTTCTTCATGGACCTCGGCCGGGACCGCACCCCCCTGCTGGCCGCGTCCGGCGAGTTCATGCCCGTCTGCCACAATACCCTGCACATGATCCGCGCCTATGGACGCATTTTCAGGAATCCGCTCCTGGCCACCTTTTGCGACGCCCACCGTCCAGCCGCCGAAGCCTTCACCGCCAACGGATCGTTCTATCGGGCCGACTATCTGGCCCGGCTCGACAAGATCAGGGAACACGCCCTGACGTAGGGAACGCCTCCGGCGCCCGGGGCGCTGCCCCGGCCCTCGCCGGAGAACCTTTTGGAAAAGGTTCTCCGGACTCTCCAAAACTTTTTATTGCGCCTTCGGCGGGATAGACGAGAAAAGGGGAAAAGATAAAAAAAAGCGTGGGGTGATTCCCACGCATTTTTCATCTAGCGGCGGGTGAGGCCGTATTTTTTCAACTTGTATTGCAGGGTGCGGCGGCTGATGCCGAGGGCTTCGGCGGTACGTTCGCGGTGGTTGCCGTTTTCCTCAAGGGCCTGAATGATGACCTGTTTTTCCGCCTCTTCCAGGTTGGCCGGGGTGGGCGCATGGCGTGCGCCGTGAACGTATTCCATGTCCATGGCGTTTTCCCGCGCGCCGGTGATCTGCGGCGGCAGAAGGTCCGGGCCGAGAGCGTCGGACCGGGAGAGAATGAGCGCGCGCTCCAGCACGTTCTCAAGCTCGCGGACGTTGCCGGGCCAATCGTAACCGGACAGGGCGTCGAGAAAGGCCGGGGTCACGGTGCGGATGATCTTGTTGTTCTTGTTGCCCAGGCGGCGAAGCAGGAAGCTGACCAAAAGCGGCAGGTCCTCCTTGCGTTCGCACAGCGGCGGAATACGGATTTCAAGTACGGCCAGACGGTAGTAGAGGTCTTCACGGAACCGTCCCGCCTCGACCTCTCTCTTGAGGTTGCGGTTGGTGGCCGCGATGATGCGGGCGTCCACCTGGATGGTGCGCACCGAGCCAAGCGGCTCGATGGTCTTCTCCTGCAACGCGCGCAAAAGCTTGGCCTGGAGCGCGGCGGGCATTTCGCCGATCTCGTCCAGAAACAGGGTGCCGCCATCGGCCAACTGGAACCGGCCGGGCTTGTCCTTGACCGCGCCCGTAAAAGCCCCCTTCTCATAGCCGAAAAGCTCGGATTCGAGGAGGTCGTCGGGCAGGGCCGCGCAGTTGACCTTGATGAGCGGCTTGTCCGCCCGCTGGCTGGCCCGATGCAGTCCCTCGGCCACCAGTTCCTTGCCGGTGCCGCTTTGACCAAGGATAAGCACTGTGGCCTCGGCGGGACCGGCCTGACCGATGAGGTCGCGGACCCGCTCGATACCGGGGCTGGCCCCGATGAAATCGGGTTCGCTGCCAACCTCGGCGCGCAACCGGGCGTTCTCGTCGAGCAGCTTGTGATATTCGAAGGCCTTGCCGAGCACGGCGGTAAGCTCGTCGTTGTCGGCGGGCTTGGTCAGGTAATCGAAGGCCCCGCGCTTCATGGCGTCCACGGCGGACCCCACAGAGCCGAAAGCGGTCAGCAGGACCACGGGCATACTCGGCCGCCGGACCTGCAACTCCTTGAGCAACTGCATTCCGTCCATGCCGGGCATCTTCATGTCCACCATGGCCACATCGGGGAAGGTGTCGGCTTCGGCCTCCTCGGCCAGCACGGTCAAAGCGCGCTCGCCGGACTCGGCTTCGAGCACGGTCCAGCCGTCATCCTCCAGCACGGCCCGAACCATCATCCGATGGCCCGGCTCGTCGTCGACGATCAGCGCAATACGTTCTTCATTCATGGCTATTCCTTGGCTTCCCGGTGCTGCGGGTCGGGAAAGAAGAGCTTCATCTCGGTTCCCGCACCGGGTTCGGATTCGATGATTACCCGGCCCTTGTGGGCGCGCATGATGTTGTGGACGATGGCAAGACCCAGGCCGGTGCCGGTCTTCTTGCCCGTGACGAACGGCTTGAAGACGTCGTCGCGAATTTCAGGGTCCATTCCGGGCCCGTCATCGGCCACGATAATCCAAACGCCCTCGTGCCCGCGCATGGAAACCAGGCGGACATGGCCGGGCTTGTCGCAGTCGGCGCACCCCTGAATGGCGTCCAGGCTGTTGGAAATGAGATTGAGCAGGACCTGCCTGAGCGCGTCGGGATCGGCCCAGACCGGCTCGGGGCCGAAATCGAACTCCGGCTCGATCTGCTTGTCCTCGAAATCGAAGCGCATGAGCTGCCTGAGGGAGTCGCCCACCTTGAACAGGTCGATGAACGACGGGTCGAGCTGGCGCGGCCGGGCCAGATAGAGGAGATCCGTGACCACCCGGTTGAGGCGGTCCGCCTCCTGGACCATGGCGGCGGCATACTGGTCGAGCGGAGCCTGGCCCTTGAGCTTGGTGGCGAAGAGCTGAGCGAAACCGCGCAGGGAGGAAAGCGGATTGCGCACCTCATGAGCCACACCCGCGGCCAGAGAGCCAATGGCGGCCAGCCGCTTGGCCTCGTTCAGGTCCTCCTCCAGGGAGCGGATCTGCGTGCGGTCACGGATGAGCACGAGCCGCTGGCCCAGCTCGGGCGCGGTGTCGTCGTCATGCTCCTGGAACGGCAGGAACAGAATCTCCAACTGACGGCCCTGATAGTCGAACTGTTCCCATTCCACGGAACCGGACGGCCGGGTTTCATTGGTCTGCAGGCCGAAGTCGAAATCCTGCCAGTATCCGCCCACGATCTCGGGCGGCGGCGCGGGGGCGTCCCCGTTTTTCTTTCCGGCGTTTTTTCCGCCCTTCTTTCCGGACGGTTTCCCGTTCTTCCCGCCGGGCTTGTTTTCGGCCCCGGCCTCGGAAACGGCCCCGGACTCCTCGTCCGGCCCAGGCGCGAGGAGCTGCCTCGCCGAACGGTTGGCGGCCAGTATCTCGCCGGTCTCGGCCAGAGTGACCAGGCCGTCCGGCATGTTGTCCAGCAGCTTGTTCTGGAACCGCTCCAGGCGGACGAGCTTGCGGCTCGCGCCCCGGCGGCGCAGATAGGCGAACGCCAGGGACCAGAGGACCACGGCGGCGAGAAAGACGTACCCTGTCTGATAGGTGGCGGCCTGCCGGTACTGGCGGAACTGGCGCATGTGCTTTTCGGCGTTGAGCCCCACCACCAGGTAAACCTGGGACTGGAATTCGTCGAACATCATCCCCGGCCCCATGCCCTGGCCCATGCCGGGCCCCATGTTCTGCCCCATGCCCCGGCCCTGCCCGCCCCGTCCCGACGACGGTTCCCCGTCAACGGGGTCCACGCCGAGCAGAGCCGCGATGCCGGAACGGACCTGAAGCCCGGACAGCAGCACGTTGGTCTTGTCCACCTCGGCCATGACGTGCCAGGCCCGGCCGGGTTCGATGTCCTCGGCCACGGCGTCCGGCAGTTGGAAGATGGGATGATTGTCCTTTTTCACGGAGGTCACGATGGGCCGTCCGGAGCGGTCGAACAGGGTGACGAACTCTATGTCCTCGGACTTCGCAAGCTCGGTGAAAAGCTCTTCCGTCATGGTCCGGAAAAGGGTCGAGGACTGGCCGCCCATGCGCAGGGTGCGGGCGATGCGGAAGATGTTGTTGTCCACACCGCGCAGAATGGAGTTGCCGGTCATTATCATGTGGTCCTCGACGATCTTGCGCTGCTGGGCGATGGACTGCCAAGTCAGGTACAGACTGCCGAGGCCCAGCACGATGAGGGCCAGAACAAGGGCTACGAGAGGCCCCTTCTCCTTTTCTTCCGGGTGAACTACTTCCATGTCCGCACTACTCGCCCTTGACGATCTTGTAGATATCCATGGGAGACATGTCGTGTTCGGCGGCCAGGGTCTTGAAGGAGCTCTCCGGGGCGGCGTCGATGCCCGCGTTCTTGAGCCGCGCCAGGACCTCTTCCAGCTCCAGGCCGTAGGATGAGCAGATCACGGCGACCGTCATCTTGCCGGTGCCCTCGGGCGGCTGGGGGGGCATCAAGGAAAACGGATCGTCACCTTGCTTGGCCCGGATGATGTCATAAATATACTGCGGACTCACGCCGCGCGACCGGGCGATGTCCTTTATCAGCGAATCCTCGTTCACGGACTCGTCGAACCCGGCCTCGTGCAGGGTGCTCAGGGCGAGGTCCACGTCCAACCCGAGAAATCCGCAGAACTTCTTCAGCGGGCTGGTCTCGGCGTGCCCATAGGGAGGATTGCCATATGTCACTGTGGCGTCTTCCTTGATCCGCGCACCTAAGTCGAGCAGCGTGCTCATGGGAGGCAGGCCGAAGAGAGTGCCCGCGAAAACCACAAAGACCAGAACCAAGCTGACGATCATGGGCGTCGTCATGACCACCAGATCGCGGGCCCGGTTCTTCATGTAGTTCATGAGGGGCTTCCAGTTGAGCCAAATGTGCAGAAGCAGGGCGATGAGGAACAGGGTGCCCACCGTGGTGTGAACGTCGCCCCACTGCGTCTTGGTCATGCCCAGCAGATGCCAATCGGCCCAATAGGCAACACGGCCTTCCGGCACAATATACAAAATCACGCTGGTGACGAGCGTGACGAGAAAAGAAATAAGTGCGGTAAGGGACGTGATTTTTCTGAACATCCTGGGTCTCCTCGAAAAAGTGATGCGTTGCCGCAAATTTCCTGCACCCCGCCAACGTCTGCCGACGATTATATGCGGGACAGGCGGCCCCACGCCTCCTGCCCCGCAATATCCTGTTTTCCGGGTTATCGGAAATACTGCCTCAATTCAACGAGCTAGAACATTCCCCGGTTCGTGCCCTGACCGGAGCCCATGCCCTGGCCGTAGCCGCGAACGGGACCGGAGCCGTCGCCCATGCCGTGGCCGTATCCGCGACCGAAGCCGGAACCGCGGCGGGGGCAATCGCCGAAAGCGGCGATGCCGGTGGCCTCGACGAGCTCATCGCCCATGGCCTTGCGCAGCTCAAACATCTTGCTACGCTGCTCGGAGATACCCTCAACCAACTTGGCGATGGCCGCTTCGTCAGCCTTGCCGCTGTTGATCATGGCCTGAAGCGTGGAGCGCTTGACCCAGATCTGATTGCGGACGGCCTCGAACTGCGGCTCGTATTTGTCGACGATGGCGTCGGCCTGGGCCTGCTTCTCGGGGGTCAGTTGATTGTACATGGCACCGGGGCCGTAGCCGGGACCGTAGCCCGTGCACGAGCCGGAGAATCCGCGCCCATGGCCGGGACCGGCCAGCGCGAAGGCGGCCATGCTCAGGACCAAGGCCGCAGCCAAAGCGGAGATGGTGATGTTTTTCTTTGACATGTGTCTGCCTCCTAAAGGTTTATGCATTCATGCAAACAGGTAAATGCGTGTGTGACATTCTGATTGTCATAAAGCATGGGGCGTGCCAAAAATGTAATCACTATAAATTATTACTTTATTTTAAAACACTACGCCTGTGGTGCACAATCTTTTGTGCAGATATGTTCACACACTCTGCACACATCCTGTGCAAAGTGCAAGCGGCCTCCCTTGACAAACCGCGACCGCGGCACAACCTAAGAGGCATCGACAAACCACATGGGCCACGGAGTTACAATCATGCCTATCTATGAATATACCTGTAAACAATGCGGAAACGAATTCGAAGAGCTTGTCCTGGGCGCGGAAACGGATGTGACCTGCCCCAAATGCGGTTCGGAGGATACGGAAAAAATCATGAGCGCCTGCCGCGCCAAGGTGGACGGCGGCGGCCCCAACCTCGACGCCCTGCAAGGGGGCGGCTGCGGCTCCGGCGGCGGCTGAGGAATCTAGCATCGCGCCCGGTCCGGGCGCACACGCCTTCCCACGATCCCGGCCGCACTCCTGCGGCCGGGGCTGTTTTTTCCCTCTTCCATCCGGGTCCGGCCCGACCTCGGCCGTTCCCTTTCGGCAAGAGAAATGATAGGTGGACCGAACCAAGCTCCACTTCGCAACGAACGAGGACCCCACATGCCCAACAGATTGCCCTGGCCGGAATATTTCATGCGCATCGCCCATCTTGTGGCCCAGCGCTCCACTTGCACCCGCCGCGCCGTGGGCGCCATCGCCGTGCGCGACAAGCGCATCCTGGCAACCGGATACAACGGCGTACCCACCAACATAGCCCACTGTGAAGAAGTGGGCTGCCTACGCGACCGTCTCGGCATTCCTTCGGGCGAACGCCACGAACTCTGCCGGGGCCTGCACGCTGAACAGAATGTCATCATCCAGGCCGCCACCAACGGGCTGGACCTCAAGGGGTGCGACATCTACTGCACCACCAAGCCCTGCATCCTGTGCACCAAGATGCTCATCAACTGCGGCGTGAAGAACATCTATTACAGCGAGAACTATCCAGACGAGCTGTCCGAAGCCATGCTCGTCGAAGCCGGAGTGAACCATGTTTTCATGGAAGGCGACTTCAGCTAGCGAACGATTCATGGCCCGGGCCGTTGAGCTGGCCCGGCGGGGACGCGGAGCCACGGCCCCGAACCCGTGCGTGGGGGCCGTGCTGGTCCGCGACGGCAAAGTGGCCGCCGAGGGATGGCACACCCGGTTCGGCAAGCCGCACGCCGAGCGGGAATGTCTGGCCGCCGCCCGCGCCTCGGGCGTGGACCCGCGCGGCGCGACCATGTTCGTCACCCTGGAACCGTGCAACCACCACGGCAAAACCCCGCCGTGCACCGAAGCGCTCATCGAGGCGGGCGTGGCCGAGGTGGTGGTCGGAACCCGCGACCCCAACCCGGTGGCCGCCGGCGGCGTGGAAAAACTGCGCGCCCACGGCATCAAGGTCACGGTGGGCGTACTCGAACGGAAATGCCTGGACCTGATCGACGATTTCCTGCTCTGGCAGCGAACCTACTCGTCCTACAACATCCTCAAGATGGCCGCCACGCTGGACGGCAAGATCGCGGCCGCCTCCCGCAGGCCCGAGCCGGTCTCCTGTCCCGAATCCTTTGCCAGGGTGCACGCCCTGCGCGCCATGGTGGGCGCGGTCATTGTCGGCGGCAACACCTTTTATGCGGACGATCCGAGCCTGACCTGCCGGATGGACGGCCTGCCCGAGGACTTCGTCCAGCCCTTCGGAGTGATCGTCTCCTCCCGACTGCCCGACGACCCGAGCCGCTTCACCCTGCTGCGCGACCGGCCGGAACGGGCTATCTTCATGACCTCTCAGACCGCCGCCCGCAGTCCCCAGGCCGATGTCCTGCGGCGGCGCGGCACCTCGGTCTGGCCCTTGCCCGGCCGGGCGGGCTCCCTTGCCCTCTCCTGCGGTTTCGAACGGCTGCGCTACGACTGCGGCTGCCACTACACCCTGTGCGAAGGCGGCGGCCGACTGGCCCTGGCCCTCATCGAACAGGGACTGGCCGACGAACTCATCCATTTCGTGGCGCCGCGCATTCTCGGCGACGACTCCGCCCCGGCGGCCTACTCCGGCCGCAAAGCCGCGGCCATGTCCCAGGCACTCGATTTCCGCATCGCGGAATGCGAACCAGTGGGAACGGACCTGATGCTCACCCTGCGCAACCGTTAACGCACCTTTGGCCGGACAACGGCCATTCGCTCCGGCCCATGAGCCCCCATGTCCACACCCGGCCCTGCGCGGCCGCTTGCCATCCTTTCTTCAAGCGGTTATCATTATCATATGCTGGTCGCAAAAGTCCTTGTTGCGGTCCCGCTTCTTGCGGGACTTCTTCTCGCGTCTCCCGGTTTCGCCCAGGGAACCGACGACGCCGGAAATCTAACCTACCTGACCGAAGAGTTCAGGCCCTTGAGCTATACCATTGACGGCAAGCCCGCCGGGTTGGCCGTGTCCCTGCTCAAGCTGCTCTGGAAGGAAATGGGCGTGCCGGAGCAGCCCATCCAGGTCATGCCCTGGCCTCGCGTATACGATACCCTTCAGCTCGACCCGCACATCATGATCTTTTCGATGTACCGCACGGCGGAACGGGAAAAATCCTTCAAATGGGTAGGGCCGATCGTCAAGGGGCGGCTTGCCCTCTTCTCGTTGCGCTCGCGTCACCTGAAGACGAATTCCCTAAAGAACCTCACCGGAAGCCGAATCGCCTCCCTTCGCGACATCGCGGCGGCCTCGAAAATGCTCCGCGCCGGATTCGTTCCAACCTACGCATCCAACGCCGCACATGCCATACAATTGCTCGAATCCGGCCGTGTGGACGCCCTCGCCCTGGACGAACTCAGGTTCCGCCAAGCGCTCACGACTTTGGACATTCCCCCCGAAACCTTCGAGATCATCTATGTCCTGAGCGAAGAATCGCTTTGCTACGCCCTCAGCCCCGACACTGAGGACACCCTCGTCGCCCGTTTCCAAAAAGCCCTGGACACGGTGATCAAGAAGCCGGACTACCGCAAGCTTCGTGCCCGATTCCTGAATTGATCGAGTCGATTTACAACCTCGCCGCCAATTGCTAGTGGAAGTAATATGCCACTGCGCCAACCGCCATACAGCAAACGCCCGCCAACAGGGGCCTCCCCGATCGGAATCGCGGTGATTCCGCTCCTGATCCTGTGCGGTCTGCTTCTCTTGCCGGCCCCGGCCCTAAGCGGACTGGGCAAGCCCAAGGCGCTGGAGGCGTACACTTGGCTGACCGAGGAATACTATCCGTTCAACTACACGGAAAACGGGCGGCTCCGGGGAATCTCCGTGGACCTGTTGCGCATGGTCTGGGGCGAGCTGAACATCTCCCCGAAACCCGTGGAATCCATGCCCTGGGCCAGGGCCTACGAACGGGTCCAGCACGAAGCGCACACCGTGCTGTTCAGCATGGCACGCACCCCTGAACGCGAAAAGCTGTTTCAATGGGCAGGCCCCATCGCCTCGGTCCGATTCGTGCTGATCGCCCGCAAGGACCGTCACATCCACTTGGAAACACTGGACGATCTAGAGGGATTGACCGTGGGCACCCTGCGAAAGGACGTCTTGGACGCCTTGCTCGCGAAATACCAGGATATCGCCCGCATCCAGCCCGTAGTCAGCATGGACCAGAACATAAACAAGCTCATGACGAACAGGCTGGACATGGTGGCCTACGAGGAAACCTCCTGGTACAAGATCGCGGCCCGCTACGGGTTCGATCCAGACGATTTCGAGACCGTGTACGTCCTGCGGGAAACGCCGGTGTACTATGCCTTCAACCCGGCCACCCCGACCAATCTGGTGAACGTCTTCCAGACCGCGCTTGACCGGGTCAAGGCCCGGCCGGAATACCCCGCGCTTCTTGACGCCTACCTGCGCTGACGCGCCGATTTACACCCGCCCCCCGGCCTGCTACAACGAGGCCGCACAACACAGAAACGAGGTATCATCCATGTTTACCGGACTGATAATGGGCATGGGCCGCATCGAGGCCGCCGAGGCCAGGGGTTCCGAGACGCGGTTTCGCATCCGGCCCCTCTGCGAACTGTCCGACATCGAGCTTGGCGAGTCCATCGCCGTGAACGGCGTATGCCTGACCGTGGAGACTTTCGGCGACGGCTGGTTCACCTGCTACGCCAGCCGCGAAACCCTGTCCGTGACCAGCCTGGGCGGATTGCGCCCGGGAAGCACGGTCAATCTGGAGCGGGCCATGGCCATGGGCGACCGTTTCGGCGGACATATCGTGGCCGGACACGTGGACTGCATGGCCGAGGTGGCCGAAGTGCGCCCGGCGGGCGAATCGAAAATATACCGCCTGTCCTTTGACGCGGCCCACGGGCGATACGTCATCCCCAAGGGGTCCGTGACCCTGGACGGCATCAGCCTGACGGTCAACGCCTGCGCCCCCACCTGGCTCGAAGTGAACATCATCCCGGAGACGCAACGGGTGACGACCATTTCCGGCTGGTCGTCCGGCACCAAAGTCAACATGGAAACGGACGTCATCGGAAAGTATGTGGAGCGGATGGTCCAACCCTGGACCGGCTCACCGGAAACCGACAAGGGCGCCACCGGCATCACCATGGATTTTCTACGGAAAAACGGTTTTTAACCGTCCCCGTTTGGACCGTACGAATTAAAAGGCACGCCCGCAAAGCGTGCTTTTTTTATTTATGCTTTGCCGCGATGGTTCGCGAACTCCCGACCTTCGCCGTATTCAAGGCGGGAGGCGGCGCAGTGATATCCACGCGCTGTCCCCTTCTCCTCAAAGGGCAAGAGACACACCAAAACGAAACCCGCCGCAACAAGGCTTGCAAAAGAAAAGGCCGGGAGGAAAACCTCCCGGCCTTTGCAAATCAGGCGTTTGCCGCGCTAGCCCACAACGATGTTGACCAGCTTGTTGGGAATGACAATGACCTTGCGGACGGTCTTGTCCTCGATGAACTTCTGGACGTTTTCCAGGTTCATGGCGAGCTTTTCGACCTCGGGTTGCGGGGCGTTGTTCGAAGCCTCGAACTTGCCGCGCACCTTGCCGTTGACCTGGACGACCATGGTAACTTCGTCGAGGACGAGCGCCTTTTCGTCGTATTTGGGCCACGACTGGGAGGTCAGGTGCGCCTTGTGGCCGAGGGCGGCCCAAAGCTCCTCGCAGATATGCGGGGCCACCGGGGAGAGCAGAGTGACGGCCGTGGCGATGGCCGAGGACAGGGCCGCGGGATCGGACTCCTTGAGCTCGTCCTTGACCTGGTAAAGCTCGTTGACCAGCTCCATGATGGCCGCGATGACCGTGTTGAACTGGAACTCGTTCTCGATGTCACGCGTGGCGCGACGGATGGTGTCGTGCTCCTTGAAGCGCAGTCCCTTGGCGGCCTCGCACGCGGGCTGGGTGTGGGAAGCCGGGGTCATGGGCGTAAGCACATCCTCCAGATCCTCAATCAGCCGCCACAGGCGGGACAGGAAGCGGTACGCGCCGTCAATGCCCTGATCGGACCATTCCAGCTCCTTGACCGGCGGGGAGGCGAAGAGGATGAAGAGCCTGGTCGCGTCCGCGCCGTACCTGTTGATCATGGCGTTGGGATCGACCACGTTGCCCTTGGACTTGGACATCTTGCTGCCGTCCTTGAGAACCATGCCCTGGGTCAGCAGGTTGGCGAACGGTTCGCCATGCTTGACGAAGCCGCAGTCGCGCAGGGCCTTGGTGAAGAACCGGGAGTAAAGCAGGTGCAGAATGGCGTGTTCGATGCCGCCGATGTACTGGTCCACGTTCATCCAGTAGTCCAGATGCTCCCCGCCCAGGGCCTCGTCCTCGTTGCGCGGATCGCAATAGCGCATGTAGTACCAGGAGGACTCGAAGAAGGTGTCGAAGGTGTCGGTCTCGCGCCGGGCTGGCTTGCCGCACTTGGGACAGGTGCAGTTGACGAACTCCTCCATGGCGGGCAGGGGCGACTTGCCGTCCTGGCGCACCTGGGCGTTCTCGGGCAGCAGCACCGGCAGGTCCTCGTCGGGGACCGGAACCACGCCGCACTCGTCGCAGTAGATGACCGGAATGGGCGCGCCCCAGAACCGCTGGCGGGAGACGTTCCAGTCGCGCAGGCGGTAATTGACGGCCATCTTGCCCTTGCCGGACTTGTCCAGATGCTCGACGATGGCCTTCTTGGCGTCTTCGTTGGGCATTCCGTCGAACTCGCCGGAATGAATCAGGAAGCCGGGGGCGGTGTACGCCTCGGTCAGATTAGCGGCGTCGAGCTGTTCGCCCTTTTCGTGCAGTTCGGGCGGATTGATGACCGCCTGCTTGGAAAGACCGTACTTGGTGGCGAATTCAAAATCGCGCTGATCGTGGGCGGGAACGGCCATGACCGCGCCGGTGCCGTAGCCCATGAGCACGAAGTTGGCCACGAAAATGGGGATGTCCTTGCCGGTGACCGGGTTGACGCAGTACTTGCCGGTGAAGATGCCTTCCTTCTCCAGGTCGTCAGCGCCGCGCTTGATGCGGTCCATGTTCCGGATGTTGGCCACGAAGGCCTCGATCTCGCCCTTGTTCGGGGCGTCGGCGATGAGCTTCTCCACAAGGGGATGCTCGGCGGCGACGGACATGAAGGTCGCGCCGTACAGGGTGTCCGGGCGGGTGGTGAAGACGTCGATGGACTCGTCCATGTCCTTCACCTGGAAGGTCAGCTCCGCACCGTAGGACTTGCCGATCCAGTTGCGCTGCATGGTCAGCACGCGCTCGGGCCAGCCCCCTTCCAGAGATTCAAGGTCGTCGAGAAGCTCGTCCGCGTAGTCTGTGATACGCAGGAACCACTGCTCCATATCCTTCTGCTCCACCTCGGAATCGCAACGCCAGCACAGCCCTTCCTCAACCTGCTCGTTGGCGAGCACCGTGTTGCAGGTCGGGCACCAGTTCTGCGGAGAATTCTTGCGGTAGGCGAGGCCCTTTTCCAGGAAACGGAGAAAGAATTTCTGTTCCCACTTGTAGTACTCCGGACGGCAGGTGGCGATTTCACGCCGCCAGTCGTAGGAGTATCCCAGCCGCTTGAGCTGTTCGCGCATCTCCGAGATGTTCTGGTAGGTCCAGGTGGCGGGATGGGTCTTGTGCTTGATTGCGGCGTTCTCGGCGGGCAGGCCGAAGGCGTCCCAGCCCATGGGGTGCATGACGTTGAAGCCCTGCATGGACTTGAAACGCGCAACCACGTCGCCGATGGAGTAGTTGCGGACGTGGCCCATGTGAATCTTGCCGGACGGATAGGGAAACATCTCCAGCACGTAATATTTGGGCTTGGAGGGATCCGTCTCAACCTGGAAGCAGCCGGATTCCTGCCAGATCGCCTGCCATTTTTTCTCTATGTCCTCGGGGGAATATTTGCCTAATGCCATGGTAGATGATTCCTATGTGGTCGTTTCGTCCCCGTCGACGGGCCGGGAGGCGTGGCGGATGCGTGCCTTGGGGGCGATCAGTTTCGCTTCAGGGTTTTGGCCACGCCGTCCAGAATGCCGTTCACGAAGGAACGGGACTTGTCGTCCCCGAAGGTCTTGGACAGCTCGATGGCCTCGTTGATGGCCGCCTTGACCGGAATGTCGGTGAACAGCATCTCAAACAGGGACAGGCGCAGGATGGACAGCTCGACCATGGCGATCCTTTCGATCTTCCAATGCTGCGAGTGCTCTTCGATGGTCTTGTCGATGTCGTGCAGGTTCACGTTCACGCCCATGACCAGATTGCGCGCGAAGGCGCGCGCAGTCTCGGATTCCTGTTCGAGAACCAGGGGGTTGATGTCGAACAGGGTGTCCATGTCCAAGGGGTTTTCCTTGTCAAGGAAGTGCGTGGAGTAGAGCACCTGAAAGGCCAGGGTGCGCCCCACCCTGCGGATACCGGGCCGGTTGCCCTTTGATTTCGAACTCATGGGTTAAAGCTGCTCCAGCACGCGGATCGTTTCGAGCATGGCGGACGCAGCCTCCACACCCTTGTTGCCGCCCTTGGAACCGGCGCGTTCAATGGCCTGATCCAGGGAATCGCAGGTGAGCAGGCCGAAGCCCATGGGCACGCCGGTCTCCATGGTGGAGTGGGCGACGCCCTTGGCGCACTCGCTGCAAACGTAGTCGAAGTGCGGAGTGGCGCCCCTGATGACCGCGCCGAGCACGACGACGCCGTCGTAATTGCCGGACCGTGCCAGCTTCTGGGCGGCGATGGGCAGCTCGAAGGCGCCGGGTAGGCGAACCAGGGTCAGGTCGTCCTCGGACGCGCCATGACGGACAAGGTAGTCCACGGCACCGGAGATGAGGCGGTCAACGATGAAGTCGTTGAACCGGGCGGCCACGATGGCGATCTTGAGTCCCTTGGCGTCCAGCAGTCCTTCGATGGTCTTCATGGACATGATGTCTTCTCCCTACTGATATGAAATATATAGCAGTGTAATATGTTATCGGTTCCCCAAAAGTCAAACTTTGGGGGTTACTTGCCATCCACCTTGAGAAGGTGGTGCATCTTGTCGCGCTTGGTCTTGAGGTAGCGCTCGTTGAGCTCGCAGGCACCCACTTCGATGGAAACGCGCTCGACAACCTCCAGGCCGTAGCCTTCGAGGCCGACCATCTTCTTGGGATTGTTGGTCATCAGGCGCATCTTGGACACGCCCAGGGCCACCAGAATCTGCGCCCCGGTGCCGTATTCGCGCATGTCCGGCGGAAAGCCGAGCTTGACGTTGGCCTCGACGGTGTCGAGTCCCTGGTCCTGCAGGTGGTAGGCGCGGATCTTGTTGCCGAGGCCGATGCCGCGTCCTTCCTGGCGCATGTAGACGAGCACGCCCTTGCCTTCGTTGCGGATCATGCACATGGCGTCCTGCAACTGGGGACCGCAATCGCAACGCAGCGAACCGAACACATCGCCGGTCAGGCACTCGGAGTGGACGCGAACCAGGGTCGGCTCGTCGGGGTGAATGTCACCCATGTAAAGGGCGATGTGCGTCTTGCCGTCGGCCTCGGAATGGAAGGCGGCGGATTCAAAGTTGCCCCAGCGGGTGGGCAGATGGGCCTCGCCAACCTTGGTCACGGACTTGCCGTCGAACTTCATGCGGTAGGCGATGAGGTCGGCCACGGAGCAAATCTTGAGCCCGTGCTTCTTGGCGTATATTTCCAGGTCGGGCATCCGGGCCATGGTGCCGTCCTCGTTCATGATCTCGCAGATGACCGCGGCGGGCTTGAATCCGGCCAGACGGGCGATGTCGCTTCCGCCTTCGGTCTGGCCCGCGCGCACCAGCACGCCGCCGTCCTTTGCCCGCAGGGGGAACACGTGGCCGGGGGTGACGATGGAATCGTGGTCGGCTCCGTCGGCCACGGCGGCCAGCACGGTGGTGGCGCGGTCCTTGGCCGAGATGCCGGTGGTCACGCCCTCGCGCGCCTCGATGGAAACCGTGAAATTGGTACCGAAGCCGGACTCGTTCTTCTTGGTCATCAGCTCCAGGCCGAGAGCGTCGGCCATTTCATTGGACATGGGCAAACAGATAAGCCCGCGTCCGTAAGTGGCCATGAAATTGATTATCTCCGGCGTAACCGCCTCGGCGGCGCAAACCAGGTCGCCCTCGTTTTCGCGGTCTTCGTCATCCACCATGATGACCATCTTGCCCTGGCGGATATCCTCAATGGCTTCTTCTATCTTGCAAAGGGACATGCTTCTACCTCGATGATGGTTTACCCTGACGGGCGCGTGAAAAACCGCGCCCCTCGCCAAACGGCGGGGAACCAATGTACTTAGCGCAAATGGCCCCGCTGGGGAAGTGGAAAATTCCCAAGTGAAAGGCTTTGAATATCAAACGGTTGTTAAAGGCGATTTCCAAAGAGCCCTGTTCATACGGTCCGACGGCCGTCTTCCGAAGAATGGCGCGGCGCCTTCAACAGCGGGTCCGGCGGTCAGACCAGGGTGAGTTGCCGTTCGTGCGCGGGCTCGTGCATGAATACCTGGTTGCGGCCATTTTGCTTGGCCTGATGCATGGCCCGGTCCGCGGCCGTTATCAGGGCGTCCCGCGACGAACACCTGTCCGGACGAAGCGAAACAAGGTCGGCCACGCCGCAGGACACGGTCACCCTGATCTCCGGCCCCTCCAGGCTGATGTCGTTGACCTCCACGATCATGCGCAGCTTCTCGGCAGCCTGTGCCGCCTGCCGCGCGTCCGCCTCGGGCAGGATGACCATGAACTCCTCGCCGCCGTAGCGGACCGCGATGTCCGAAGCGCGGATGTTGGCCTTCAGCAGCCGGGCCACTTCGGCCAGGGCCAGGTCGCCCTGCGGATGGCCGAAGGTGTCGTTGATCCGCCTGAAGTCGTCGAGATCGACCATGACCAGGGCCAGATCCTTGCCATAGCGGCGGGCGCGGTCGATCTCCTCGTCCAGCCGTGCGAAGAACCAGGGGCGGTTGGGCAGGCCGGTCAGCTCGTCGTGGGTGATCAGGGAGTCAATTTTCTCGTTGGCACCGCGCAGCAGCCGCATGAACCGGGTGGCGCAGAGCAGAGCGACGGCCAGGAGCAGGACGGCGGCCAGAAACGGGACGGTCAGGGCGTATTCCCGGTCGTTCAACAGGGTGACGGGAAGCAGCGTGAAGACGATCACGGTGACGGACAGGCCGCATTGGAGGAGGAAAATACACCGCGCCTGTCGCGTCAGGCGTCCTTTGGAGGGCTGGGACATGCTGCTCTTCCTTGTGTTCACGGTGGGACTTGCGCGCATTGTACCCGTATCGGCGAAAAAGAAAAGAGGACTGTCGCGCACCGCTCGGCCGCCGCCTCGAAGAAGGAGGCGGCCCGAGCGTGCTGAAGATCAGGCCCGCATCGAGTCGGTCCGGAGCGCGGACAGTGCGGTTGCCGGAGGCGTGACGCGCCGGGCCACGAGTTCGTCGAGCAGGGCCTTTTGGCGGGAGGACAGGGCCGCCCGGTCCAGGCTTCGCCCCGCGTCCAGAATGCCGACCACCTCCTCGATCACCGTCACGCTGCGTGCCGTGCGGTACCAGTCCGCGATGTTGCAGCGGCAGGCGTCCGGCTTGTCGTGGTGCCGCCAGCCGCCGCATCGGTCGGCCACCAACGCGCGCGACAGGCACAGGCTCAAAAGATTCATATTGCCCGGCCGCACCAGGGGGCCGTCGTCGAGAACGGGCAGCCACGGCTGGTCCAGGGTGAGTTGCGCGTCAACGCGGGCGACGACCATCTCGGCATCCAGATGCCGGAGATAGCGGCTCAGCGCGCACGGCTTGAGCACGTTGTCGTCATCCAGAAAGACGAGCTTCCCGCCGTCCGCCAGCTTGATGAGGATGTCGCGGACCCCGTGGCCCCGGTTGCGGTCGCCGGGCAGGCTGTAGACCCGGACCGGATAGGCACAGCGGGGGGCCGTTCCCCGCACGCCGTCGAAGCCGACGAGTATCTCCACCTGGTTGCGCTCCAGCCCGGCGAACCGGGCCGCCCTTTCCACGGATTGCACCGCGTTGTTCAGGGCGTTGGGCCGATTCCCGGCCGTGGGCGTGATGATTGAAAACAGAATATCGCCGTCCCTGGCCATATCGTTGTCTCCCTCCCGCGTCCTTGCGGGGTTGGCGGGGCGAACGCGCCCCGATGATAGTCTTCGCGAAAGACCGGGAAGGACCCGGCGTTTCATTTTACGTATCGGTGAGATCGGGGTATTGTTTAGGGCGGAAAAGCGTTTTTCTTTGCCTTGCAGGCGGCTTATGTTGTTTGGGAAGGGCCTCCGCAAGAGCTTTTTTGCGGAAAGACGCCTTGACGGATCAACGCGCCGTCCAACGAAGCGCCCCCCCCTTCGGGACGGCTGGACCTTTGCCGCGAATCCCTTTATCGTTCCCCAATCATCGACCTTTGGAGAATCAAATGCCCCTGCTTCGATATGCGACGCTATTCATGCTCTTCATCCTGGCCGGATGCGCCGGGTATTCCTTCGGCCCGGGCGAAGCTTCCGTGCTGCCCCCGCAATACCGCGTTCTGGCCATCGACGAAGTCGTCAACCCGACCACCCTGCCGTGGCTTGAGCCGCGTCTGCGCAAACTGCTGCGCGACGAGATGAACAATCGGGGAACCTTCGCCTGGACGGACCAGCGCGACAAAGCCGACGCGGTCATTACCATAGACATTGAGCGTTACTACCGGCCCACCGCCGTGGAAGACTCCGACGAACGGACCCTGCTCACCAAGGCCGTGTTCCGATTCAACGCGACCATCCGCTCCACCACGGACGAGTCCGTGCTCTGGGACTCGGGAAGAATCACCGAAAACTGGCCATACGACTACGGCAACGGCGAAGAAGCGGACATGGAGGTCACCAAACGCGGCATTCAGCGGCTGGCCGACCTCATGACCGAGGACTACTAGCAACCTATCGGAACGGACCATGGCGAACCGGCCCAGATATATTTTTCTCATCTGCCCCGACCCGCAGCTCATCAAAACTCAGGTGGATGAGCGTCTGAAGTCGTCCGGCCAGGACGGCTGGGAAATCAAACCCTTCTGGGGCGACGACGAGGACCCCTTGCCCCAGGCGTTCTGGACGGACCTGACCATCAAGTCGCTCTTTCCCCAGCCCAAGGCCCTGGTGGTTCGCCGCGCCCATGCCCTCAAGGCCGACCAGTGGGACAAGCTCGACGCTTCCGTCAGAGGACTCGGCCAGGACATCTACCCGTTTTTCTGTCTCGAAGGCGAATGGAAAGGCAAAAAGCCCCCTGTTCCTCCGGCGCTGTCCCGGCGATCCCTTTACAAAAAGGCCCGGGACGCGGGCTGGGTCTGGGAATCCCCGGGACTGGACCAACGCTCCATGACCGGCTTTGTCAAGGCTTGGGCCGCCAAGTGCGGACTGACCTTCGAGCCGGGCGCGGGACAGGCCCTTGCCATGGCCCTGCCCACGGACGCCGTGGCCTCGCGCTTGGAGCTGGACAAGATCGAGCTGGCCGCGGGCGCTGAAAAGATTGTCCGCAAGGATCATGTCTCCCTGGTGGCCCGCACCGGCGAGATGCCCTTCTTCGACCTCATGGACGCCCTTGGCCAGCCCGGGGCCGAGGCCTCGATCTGGAAAAGAGTCATCGACGACCACTCCAAGTCCGCGAAGGACCAGATGCTTTTCAACCTCATCGGGTTTCTGGCCAGCCAGGCGCGCATGTACTGGCTCCTGGCTCACGGCGGCAAGGCCGCGGGCAGCCCGTTCATGCTCAAGAAAAAGGCTCCTCTGGCCAAACGTCTCGGCGCGGCCGGAGTGGCCCGCATGATCGACCTGGCCATGGAAGCGGAGCTCTCGCTCAAAACCGGCGAGCGCAAATACGAAGAGGCCCTGGACATGCTCATGGCCGGGCTGATCGATCTTTTCCAGCCCAAGACCCGGGCCGGACGCTACTGAGATGCCCAAGGACGCCCCCCACTACGCAGGCCACCGCCAGCGGCTCAAGGCCAGGCTGACCGACAACCCGCGCGGCCTGGCCGACTACGAGGTCCTTGAACTGTTCCTTGCCATGAGCCTGCCCCGACGCGACACCAAGCCCATCGCCAAGGAACTCATAGAGCGCTTCGGCTCCCTGAAGGAAGCGGTCATGGTGCGTCCCGACCAACTCGAAGGGATCAAGGGCCTCGGACCCGCCGTTCGGACACAGTGGGCGCTTTTCCAGGAACTGCACGCCAGGCTGGGCGAGGCCGACGCACGGCGCGGCCGGTCCGTGACCGACCCCGCGGCCCTGGCCAGGGCCGCCATGGCACGGCTCGGGAACAAGGAGATCGAGGAATTCTGGGCGGTCTTCATGGACACCAAGAACCGGATCATCGCCTGGGAGCCGATGAGCAAAGGCACTACCAACGCCACGGCCGTGTTCCCGCGCGAGATCGCTGCGGCCGCCCTGCGCGTCGAAGCCACCAACATCATCCTCGTCCACAACCACCCCGGCGGGGGCAGCAACCCGTCCGCCGAGGACATAATCCTCACCACCAAGGTGGCCGAAGCCTGCGCCAGCCTGGATATCGCCGTTCGCGACCATATCATCGTCACCGACCACGACTATTACAGCTTCAACGAATTCGGGAGGCTCTAGATGCAGGAACTGGCCGCCATCGTCCGGGGAAAGGTCCAGGGGGTCTGGTTCCGGGGATGGACGCGCGAAACAGCGCGCGACTTCGGCGTCGCAGGCTGGGTGCGCAACCTGCCCGACGGTTCCGTGGAGGTCCTCGCCCAAGGCACGCCCGAACAGCTCGACAGGTTCGAGGAACGCCTCCGACAGGGGCCGCCGCTCGCCCGCGTCACCACCATCGACTCCCGACGCGCCCCGGTGGAAACGGCCCTGACGGGCTTTTCCGTGCGCCGCTGACTCTTCACGGCCTTCATCCCCGCTCCATCCCACCTCTCTTCCTGTATTTTATCGCCGCATCACGGGTCGTGACGGCTGCATTTCCCATAAACGAACCAAACAAGGCAAGAATCGCGAATTTACCATAATAATGGACTTGCCAACGCGATCTGACGATATATGTAGTCAAACACCGTCTGTTTGCACACAAATCAGAGGATACGCATTTGAGCCAGAAAAAGAAAAAATCCCCCATCCGCCCGTCGCGCATCAAGCGCAGAAAGCCGGATGTCGACATTGATAAGACGCCGAAGCCCGGCAAACCCGAAAAGACCGGCGAGGACATCCCCGAGATCATCGAGGCGCTGACCAATGCCCCGGGCGCGTCCATGTTCAGCGATGGCGAGGACGTTCCCGGCCACAACCCGGCCGACATCCCCCAGGTCCTGCCCGTGCTCGCCGTGCGCGACATCGTGGTCTTCAACTACATGATCCTGCCGCTCTTCGTGGGCCGCGAGAAATCCGTTCAGGCCGTCGACGCGGCACTGGCCGGCGACCGTTACATCCTTATCCTGACCCAGAAGGACGAAAGCGTTGAGGACCCCGGCCCGGACGACCTCTACGCCACAGGCACCGTGGGCATGATTATGCGTATGCTCAAGATGCCCGACGGCCGCCTCAAGGTCCTGGTCCAGGGGCTGGCCCGCGCCAAACTGAAACGGTTCACCTCCAACGACCCGTACCACATCGCCGAGCTGACCCCGATCGTCGAGCCCGAGGCTGGGACGCTGAACGCCGAGCAGGAGGCCCTTGTCCGCTCCTCTCGCGAGCAGTCCGAACGCATCCTTTCCCTGCGGGGCATCTCCAGCGCGGACATCATGTCCGTGCTCAACAGCGTGTCCGACCCCGGCAGGCTGGCCGACCTCATCGCCTCCAACCTGCGCATGAAGGTGGAAGCCGCCCAGAAGATTCTGGAATGCGTCGACCCCCTCAAGCGATTGGAACTGGTCAACGAACAACTGCTCAAGGAGGTCGAGGTGGCCTCCATGCAGAACAAGATCCAGACCATGGCCAAAGAGGGCATGGACAAGGCCCAGCGCGACTTTTACCTGCGCGAGCAGATCAAGGCCATCAAGCGCGAACTCGGCGACGAGGGCGACGAATCCGAGGAGATGGAGGAACTGCGCAAGGGGCTGGCGGCCTCGGGAATGCCCAAGGACGTCATGAAGGAAGCCTTCAAGCAGCTCAGGCGGCTGGAAACCATGCACGCCGAATCGAGCGAGGCGACGGTTATCCGCACCTACCTCGACTGGATGATCGACCTGCCGTGGAAAAAGCTCTCCCGCGACCGGCTGGACATCAAGAAGGCGGAAGAAATTCTCAACGCCGACCACTATGATCTGGAAAAGGTCAAGGAGCGCATCCTCGAATACTTGAGCGTGCGCAAGCTCAACCCCAAGATGAAGGGCCCGATCCTCTGTTTCGTCGGCCCTCCGGGCGTGGGCAAAACCTCGCTCGGCCGCTCCATCGCCCGTTCGCTGGGACGCAAGTTCCACCGCATGTCCCTGGGCGGAATGCGCGACGAGGCCGAAATTCGCGGTCATCGGCGGACCTACATCGGCGCCATGCCCGGACGCATCATCCAGGCGATCAAGCAGTGCGGCACGCGCAACCCGGTAATCATGCTCGACGAGATCGACAAGCTCGGCTCCGATTTCCGTGGCGACCCGTCCTCGGCCCTGCTCGAAGTCCTTGACCCCGAACAGAACAACACGTTCACCGACCACTACCTGAACGTGCCCTTCGATCTGTCCAAGGTCATGTTCGTGTGCACGGCCAACATGCTCGACTCCATCCCCGGCCCGCTCATGGACCGCATGGAGGTCATCCGCATCCCGGGCTACACCGAGCAGGAAAAAACCGTCATCACCCGACGCTACATCATTCCCCGCCAGATCAAGGAAAACGGCCTCGACGAGGGAGAACTCATCATCTCCGACAAGCTCGTGGCCAAGGTCATCCGCGAGTACACCCGCGAGGCCGGGCTTCGCAACGTGGAGCGCGAAATCGGTACCCTGAGCCGCAAAATGGCCCGGAAAAAGGCCGAAGGCGAAAAGGGGCCGTTCAAGATCACGGCGAACAACCTTTACAAGCTCCTCGGTCCGCCGCGCTTCCTCGACGACGAGAAGGAACCCACCCTGCCGCCGGGCGTGGCCGTGGGCCTCGCCTGGACTCCGGTGGGCGGCGAGATACTGCACATCGAGGTGACCACCATGCCGGGCAAGGGCAAGCTGATCCTGACCGGCAAGCTCGGCGACGTGATGAAGGAATCGGCCCAGGCCGCCCTGTCCATCGCCCGCGCCAGAGCCGACCTCTACGGCATCGACCCGGCCTTCGCCGAGAACCGGGACATCCACGTGCACGTCCCGGCGGGAGCCACGCCCAAGGACGGCCCGTCCGCAGGCGTCACTCTGGTCACCGCGCTCATCTCCGCCCTGACCGACACCCCGATCTGCCCGGACCTGGCCATGACCGGCGAAATATCCCTGCGCGGCCGAGTCCTGCCCGTTGGCGGCATCAAGGAAAAGATCCTCGCCGCCGTGTCACGCGGCATGAAGAAGGTCCTCATCCCGGCCCAGAACAAAAAGGACCTGGCCGAGATTCCGGACGAGCTGCGCAAAAGAATCTCCATCAAGACCATCGAAAAGGTGGACGAGGTCTGGCCCCTCGCCAAGGCCGAGTAAACCGGAACGATCATATCGAAACCAAAGGGGACCGCAGTATACTGCGGTCCCCTTTTCCTTTTGGATTTCCCTCATGCCTTTCGCATCCATCGGACCGACGCGCGGCAGAGGCTACATCTTCAGCGTCGCGGGCTGGACATGGGCCCTGACTACATGCCCACCGCATCGCGGCCCGGCAGGGACAATCCCCGGTCGCGCCGCTGGTCAAGGGAGGGCGCGGCCGACTCGGACAGTTTTCCCGAGTGGCCGGCTCCGATCCGCGCGCGGACAAAAGTGTCGGGACCGGGAAGGATGTCGCAGAGCAATGCGGCGCGGCGGGCCACGCCTTCCGGCACAGGCGGCTTGCCGTAACGCCTCCGCAGGCCGGGATTGTCCGCCAGCGCGTGTATGAGGGCCGCGAGGTCGCGGGCGAGCGGAAGGTCCGGATTGAACTCGAAACAACGCCCAAGGGTGGTCATGCAATCCCACCACTGGCCCTGCTCGTAATACACGCGGGCCAGGTTGTAATAAAGATGGTCGTCCTTCTCCGCATACTTGAGCGCCCGGCGGTAGCAGATCGCCGCGCCGTCGAGAAAGCCTATCTTGCGCAGAGCGATGCCGAACTCGTTGAAGAGATGCTGGTCCTTGCCGGGGAACGGGGTTCTGACCCGCAGCAGCTCGCCGAGGAACACGCGCCCCTTGGCCGTGCGCCTCGCGAGGAGGAGTTCCCGGGCCAGCTCGAACAGGCCGCGCACGTTGGCCTCGTCCACGGCGGGCGGGAGAAGCGAATCATCCGCCACCCGACAGGTCTCGGCAGGCCGGTAGCCATTGCGCCGAACCGAAGGGAGCATCCTGTTCTCGAACACGGCCACTTCCGGGGTGTATCGGACAATCAACTCGTCGGCGGTGATGACCGACTCCTCGCCAAAGGGCAGGAACGCATCATCCAGACCGCGCACGACGTAGCCGTCCTCACCGTCCTGGCAAACGAACCAGTAGCGGACCCGCCCTCGCCTGCCTTGTGCGGTTGTCTTTCCGGAATCGTGGGAGTCATCGGTGGAGAAAACACAGCGAACCGGGCCAAGCCCCCGTTGCGGGGCACTACTGGCGAGGCTTCTGCCGTCTAGAGAAACTGACGCATCCGTCATCATGGGTCACCCTTCCGCAGGGGGACGGCCATGCCCTATTCAAGCCTGCCCGATCCGCGCTTTCCCCGAACGCGAACCGGCGACGACAGCCGAGGGCACGGCATTTCCCCTGCGCCATCCGGTGGGCTCCCGCAGTCACCAGGCGCATTGCGTGAAAAAGGTCCGGCAACGCCGAACAGCCTTTCCACCCCGTATTCCCGAATCTTATCGGCCTGGCGGGCAAAGGACTTTAGCGCAAAAAGGATGGAACGGAGATCGGGACCGAGACTATTTCCCGCCCCGACGCTTGAACTCGACATGTCCCACGCCGCCGGACCGGGCGCGTCCGGGCTCCACGGGATTGACCATCAGGGTATCGTCGAGCTTGAGCCTGCCGGAACCGGCGGCCAGGATTTGGCGGGCGCGGGCGGCCACGGCGGGCGGCACCGGCGGCTTGCCGTAGCGATCGGCCAGTCGCTCGTCCGTCTCCAGCCGGACCATCAACCCGAGCAGGCTGTTGGTCGGCCCAAGACCGGGATTGAACTTGTTGGACTGGATGAGGTAGTCCAGCGAGCGGGTCCAGTCGCCGTTCTCGTAATGGGCGCGCCCCAGATTATAGAGGAGATTCTCGTCTTCCGGCGCATAGTCCAGAGCGCGGATAAAGAAGGAAATGGCCTCGCCGTACAGACCGCACTTGCGCAGGCCGATGCCGCATTCGTTGAACAGGAACTGGTCCTTGCCTGCGAAATCGGCCTTGATCCCGGCCAGATCGGCGAACAACACGGCGGCGCGGCCGGGCTCGCCCTGTTCCAGGTAAAGCAGCCCCAGGCCAAAGAGGCCGCTGAAAACCCGCCTGTCGATGGCGGCGGACCGGACATCCTCGGGCGTGCCGCGCTCAAGCATGGCCGGGACGACCCGTTCCTCGAAAAAGGCCAACTCGGGAGAATGGTTCCCGGCAAGCTCGTCCAGGGAAATCAATTCGGCCTCGCCCATGGGCAGGCGACGGTTGCTGAGCAACCGGACGGCGAACTCGTCCTCGCCGATCTGCTCCACGAAACGGAAGGTCAGGCTCTCGTGGGAGCGGCTGTTTGCGCCCATGCCCATCTTCACGGCCGTGCGGACGGAAAAAACGCAACGGACCGCGCCCTCCGCCAGATATGCCTGTCCGGACGGACGGGTGGTCCCGGCCTCACCATTCCCGGTATCGAGATGCAACGCAAAGAATTCGTCTTTCATGGTCCCTCTGCGGCTTGAGCCGGGCGGACGCGCCCGCCGACCTTTTGCCCCTCATGTTAGCCGGGGCCGAAGCGCGGTGTAAAGCCCCGATTCGGACATAGGGGGGTAGACACAGCGCGCAACGGACTTACCTTAAGCTCCTGCCGGGCGGCGACGTTGCCAGCCCGGTTCTTTTCAGCTATGGAAACCCTCTGCCGGGAGTTCCCGGCCCATCACAACACCGTTTCGGAGCACGCCATGCCCATATTCGAATACAAATGCAACGCGTGCGGCAACGAATTCGAGGAACTCGTTTTCGACCGCGACGAATGCCCCACATGCCCCAAATGCCAGTCCACCGACACCGGCAAGCTCATGAGCGCCGTCCGGTCCAAGGTCGGCGGATTCAGTCCGGACGCGGGCGGCGACAGTGCCCCCGCCAAATCCAGTGCGCCCTCTTCCGGCTGCGCGGGCTGTTCCGGCGGCAACTGTTCCAGTTGCGGCTAATCTCCGAATGCCATCTTCCCATGGTGGAAGTCATACCAGAGGAATCTGCATGAAAAAGCTCACCATCGCCACGCGCGGCTCCGCCCTGGCCCTGTGGCAGGCCAATCATATCAAGGACCTGCTCGAAGCCGAACATCCCGGCCTGTCCGTCGACCTGCTCAAGATCAAGACCAAGGGCGACAAGATTCTGGATGTGCCGCTGGCCAAGGTCGGCGGCAAGGGACTGTTCGTCAAGGAGATCGAGGAGGCCCTGCTGGACGGCCGTGCCCAGTTGGCCGTGCATTCCATGAAGGACGTGCCCACCGAGCTGCCCGACGGCCTTGAGGTCGGCATCATCCCCGAACGCGAGGAAGCCACCGATTCCCTGCTCTCGGTCAAATACGACGGCCTCAAAGGGCTGCCCGAGGGAGCCAAGGTCGGCACCTCAAGCCTGCGCCGCCAGTCCCAGCTCTGCGCCCTGCGTCCGGACCTCCGGATCGAGACCCTGCGCGGCAACCTGGATACCCGGCTGAACAAGCTCCTGAACGGCGAATACGACGCCATCGTCCTGGCCACCGCCGGACTCAAGCGGCTGAACATGTCCGCACCCAAGCAGGAGATACTGAGCCCGCCCGAGTTTCTGCCCGCCGTGGCCCAGGGCGCGCTCGGCATAGAGTTCCGCTCCGACGACGCCGAAGTGCGCGGTATGCTCGCCTTCCTGGATCACGCCCCCACCCGCTATCAGGTCCTGGCCGAACGCGGCTTCCTGACCGGACTGGACGGCGGCTGCCAGGTGCCCATCGCGGCCTGGTCCGAGATCGAAGGCGACACGTTGCGGCTGACCGGCTACGTGGCCGAAGTGGACGGCTCCACTCCCATCCGCCGAGTAGTCGAGGGAAATGTGCGGCACGCCTGGGACATGGGCATGATTTTGGCCGGACGAGTCCTCGAAGCAGGCGGCAAGGCCATCCTCGACGAAGTCTACGCCCGGGAAACAAAGTAGTCTGCGACGCGGCCCGCGCCGCGTCATATACATTTCTTTATATGAAGAAGATAAAAGGTATCAAGTTGTTGGGGGAACGCCAGCCCCGCGGCCCGATCAAGGCCCTAAAGGTTTCCAAATATTCTCCGATAAAAACGGCAAGGAATATGTTCAACACTCCATGGAAGGAGGTACGAATCATGGAAATTGCCGGTTTTGAAGCCTTGGGCCCCAACATGGCCGAACAGATGAAGTCCATCCGCAAGGTTCGCCTCCAGCGCGAAGTGCTGGAGAATCCAGAAGTGGCCCGCGAACTCGTCAAGGTCGAGTCCACAGGCACCTACAACACTCGGGGCGACATCGTCCAAGCCGTTTCAACAGACTTGGGGGATGCATAGTGCGCCACTTGTCCACAAAGTAGGGCCGGTCAGGAAATCCTGACCGGCCCTACTTTTTTATGTATCGTTCAACGTCTCTCCGCCCGTCCGGGCACAAGCCGCTTCCTTCCCCGCGCCGATAAAGACTTTCCTACCGGCTTTCCGACACGCCCGCCGAAGCGAACGTCGCCATCTGATTGAAGATATTGGCGGCGGCGCGAACAAGGAACATTGCGCAGGCCGCGCCGGTGCCTTCTCCCAGTCGAAAACCGAGATGGAGATAGGGGTCGACATCCAGGGCCTCGATCACTGCGGAGTAGCCGGGCTCGGCCGAGGCGTGGCTGAGCAGGCAGTAATCCTTGACCGCGGAATGGATTTTCCAGGCGGAAAGATAGGCGGCGGTGGAGATGAAGCCGTCCACGCAGACAAGCTGGTGGTTCTTGGCCCCGCCCAGGATGAGACCGGCCAGGGCGGCTATCTCGTAACCGCCCAGGGCCGCGAGAATGTCCACCGGGTCGCCGGACTGGATGGCCTGGCTGTTGGCTTCGAGACCACGGCGGATAACGGCGGTCTTGGCCGGGATGACCTCAGGGGCCAGTCCCGCGCCCGGGCCGGTGAGCCCTGCGGGATCGAGACCGAGAAAGGCCGCGTAAAGGGCCGTCGACGGAGTGGTGTTGGAAATGCCCATGTCGCCGGTACCGAGCACGCGGACGCCGTCCTCATGAGCGCGATCGGCCAGGGATACGCCCAGGAGAAGGGCCTGGAGACACTGCTCGCGAGTCATTGCCGGACCGTCGGCCAGGTTGGCGGTGCCGGGCGCGACCTTGGCCTGGATCAGGGCCGGATGATCGTCGAAAGGACCGCCGCAGCAGCCCGCATCCACCACGAAAAGCTCGGCGCCCACGGTCTTGGCCAGGACGTTGATGCCCGCGCCGTCGGCCAGGAAGTTGAGAACCATCTGACGGGTGACCTCCTGGGGATAGGGGGAGACGCCCTCGGCGTTGACCCCATGGTCCCCGGCCACGGTGTAGACCCGCATGGGGTCGGACTGGGGCGGCTGTCCGCCCTGAATGAGATAGAGTTGCAGTGCCAGGGCTTCCAGTCGCCCGAGACTGCCCACGGGCTTGGTCAGGTTGTCGAGATGAGCCTGTCCTTCGGCTTCGATGCTCCGGTCCACAGGAGCTATTCCGTCCAATATCCGCTTGAAAGCTGCTTCCATTATCTATTCCTTAATCATGATAAATTTTGATTCCGAGAGCCATACACCGCCCACCGGGAAGCTGTAAACAGACAAAGCTCGTTGCGGAAACGCCTGCCCCATGCTATCCGTATGGAAAGATTCAGTAATTATTCAAACACATAAGAAAAACCATGACCCGGGAAATCTGCATCATCCACGCCAACTGCCAGGGCGAACCGCTGGCGGCGCGCCTTGAATGCTGCCCGGAATTCCGCGAGCGGTACGAATGCCGCCTGTTCACCAACTACGTGCGCGAGCCGGTTCCGCAACAAGACCTTACCCGCTGCGCCCTGTTCCTGTATCAGCACCTCGGCCCGGACTGGGGCGAGCTGGCCTCCGAACGGCTCGCCGCCATGCTGCCGAAGCAGGCTCGGACCTTGTGTATCCCGAACATGTTTTTCAAGGGATACTGGCCCACCTGGACCGGCCGCGCGGGGTTCGACTTCCGTTGCGAGCTGCTCGACGAATACATCGACGCCGGGCTGTCGGCCGATGAAGCCGTCCTTGTCTATCAACACGCCGATCTGTCCGCGAAGTTCGACCTGCCGGAGATTCTTGCCGAAACCCTGCGGCGCGAAAGGGAACGCGAAGCCCGCACTCCGATCAAATACACACGCATCATTGAGGAGCGGCACGGCCGCGAGCAGCTTTTCAACACGGTCAACCACCCCGGCCGCCTGCTCATGGACCACGCCGCGCGCGGCATACTGCGCGAACTCGGCCTGCCCGGACCGGACGAGACCGCGCTGGCGGCGCTGGGCGCCCCCTTCCCGGAACTGGAACAGCCCATCCATCCCTCGGCAGCAGCCTTTTTCGGATGGGATTTCGCCGGGCCGAACCGGGAGTATTCGATTTACGGCCAGCGGATGACCATTGCCGCCTGGACGGCCCGCTACGTCTGCGCCCGGCAAAACGGCGTGACCGACTTCATCGGCTTTCTGCAAGGGGCGGAAAGCCCAAGTTGACGCCCCCTTCGCAACAATACCCGTTCATTTCGCTTCCGCCGGACAAGGGTTCGTCCTTCTGCATCCGCGGTTTTCGCCTTTGGCGCGGGAGATTGATTATTAAGTTTTCTTAATCGCTATCCGATAGGAGGTATACGCGACCCTCACGGAGGAAGGTCATGTACATCGAAACGGATATCGCACAATTGGAAGGCGGCTCGATTTTCGAGCAGCGGCCCGAAGCGGAAGGACAGGACCAGGCCCTAACGTGGCCCGGCGACGTCGTGGACATCTCGGAGGAGGCGATCTGCGCCTTCCGTAAAGCGGCCATCGAGCCCGTTCGAAGCGGAGCCTATGTCCTGCGGGGCATGGAGCAGCGCATCAGCACGGTCCGGGCAGAAATCTCCCGCATATGGAATTCCGCCCTGCCCGACGATGAAAAGAACATGCAGATATCCGCCCGCGAGAACGAGATAGCCCTGCTCCAGGCGGGCCAGTTCTCCTACGCGCGGGCAGGCTTTCCCCTATTCGTCTGATCCGCGATCAGTCATAAAAAAAGCCGCCGAAGACATCTCCGGCGGCCTTGTTTTTTCCATTCGGAAAATCACTTCAGTCTTGGCGGCCCGATGACGATCATCTCCGCGATGGTGTGGTCCACCTTGGGAAGGCTCCGCAGATTCTTGCCCACGAACTGCATCTCCAGCATGACCAGATCGCGGTACATGGGAGTGCGGTCCACGAACGGGACCTCTTCCATGTCCTTGGTCAATTCCTGGCAGCGGTGACAACCGGGGAAGCGAACTTCCTGGCCCGTGTGGCGGGTGAGCAGGTTGGGCACGCCGTGCATCCGGCAGATCATCAGCCGATGCTCGTACAGACCGCAGATGCCCTGCTTCTCGTCGATGTTCAGGGGGCACATGATGTGCGGCCGTTCGCCCCGGGCCAGGGCCGCCTGGGCCTGGTCCACGTAGTCCTGCGCGCGGGCCTTGACCTCTTCGAGCCGGTCGGCCGGGAGCTTGTTCAGCCCTTCCCACATGTAGGCCCACTCCACATAGGTGTGGTGCTGGAAAAAGGACAGGCAACAGTTGTCGTCGCAGCCGTCGCAGGCCATGCCGATGGGCCGGGCCGTCTCGTCGTATCGGGCGACCATCTTGTCATATATGGCGGCCAGCTTGCGAAAAGCGGCCTTGGGAGTCAGCTTGTTCATTCGATGTCGATGTGTTGAAGGATCAGGTCCACGCACTCCTCGGGAGCGCATTGGTCCGTGCGGATGGTCAGGTCTGCGGCCTTGCGGTACAACGGCAGCCGCTCATGATAGAGATCGCGCATGGTCTTGCCGGGGCCGATGGCCAGCCCCCGGTTCTCGCCGTTCCCCACGCGCTCGATAAAAGTGGCCTCGTCGATGTCGAGCAGGACCACGGGCCCGAGCTCCTTGAGCCGCCTGACCGCCTCGGGGCCGTAGATGACCGAGCCGCCCGTGGATATGACCGTGCGGGCCAGGTTCAGCTCCGAGACCAGTTTTTCCTCAATGCGCAGAAAGTCTTCAAGCCCGTATGTGTCCATGATCCCTTGCAAGGTCAGGCCGTAATAGGACTCCATGTAGCGGTCCGTGTCGAGCTGGCGCCAGTCGAGCCGCCCGGCCAGGATTCCGCCCAAGGTTGACTTGCCCGCTCCGGCCATGCCCACCAGGGTGATGCACGGTTGCGGAACCAGGTCGCGCGTGATGGGGGTGAAGGCCATGCCTATTCGCTCCGAACCAGGCAGACCCGGTCCTCGCCGTCACGCTCGGTGACCAGGACGTTGACATGCTCGTTGCCCAGGGTGTCCAGCTTCTTGCCCACGTAGTCCGCCTGGATGGGCAGCTCGCGATGCCCCCGGTCCACCAGGACCAGCAGCTCAACCCGCTTGGGACGGCCGTAGTCGAGGATGGCCTCCAACGCGGCGCGCACCGTGCGGCCGGAATAAAGCACGTCGTCCACCAGCACGATGGACGCCCCCTCCACTTCAAAGCCGATCTCCGAGCAGTTGATGGTCGGAGCCAGCTCCAGGTTGGTGGTCCAGTCGTCCCGGTAAAGATTGATGTCGAGCTTGCCCAGGGGAATCTTGCGGTTCAGCCGCTCGTCCAGCAGCAGTTTCAGCCGCTCGGCCAGGTCCGCGCCCCGGCGCTGAATGCCCAGGATGGCCAGGGTCTCGTCCTCGCCCCGGCGCTCGTAGATCTCGACGGCCAGCCGTTCCAGGGTTCGGCTCATTTCCTTATCGGACAATATGGTGCCGCAGTCTTTCATCATCTCGGCCTCGCATGGCTAGCGGTTGAAGGAGCGTAGAAAAGTAGCCCATACCCCTTGGCCGGTCAACTCCGCCCGGCGTCCATGGACACTTTCGATTTGACAAAGAGTACTATTGATCTTACCTGTTCATTTCCCGACCCAAATTAGGAGGCATTATAATGATCGAAGTCACTGAAGCTGCTCAGAAGCAGCTTGAAGGCTACTTCCAGGACAAGGAAGCGTCCCCGATCCGCGTATACCTCGCGGCCGGTGGCTGAGCTGGCCCGCGCCTGACCCTGGCTCTGGATGAGCCTAACGATAAGGACGACGTGTCCGAGGCCGGTGGATTCACCTTCCTCGTGGAAAAGGACCTGCTGGCCCAGACCGGCAACATCAAAATCGATATGACCTATTACGGATTCGTCGTCGAGTCCGAGAACTCCGTGAGCGACGGCTCCAGTTGCAGTTGCTCCTCTTCGAGTTCCTGCTCCTCGGCCGGCTCCGGCGGCTGCGGCTGCTAGCCTTCGGCACGACGCATCCATTGCGTTGATCCCATTCCCCGGGCCGAAGCGTACCCCGTACGCATCGGCCCGGGCTTTTTTGCGCCCTGCGACCAACCACGCGGCAAAACGCGGCGAACCGGCCGCCGACAGTTGTGGACAACATTTTTTTAGAACGGAATTCCAATTGGTTGAGCCGACAACAACCACGACTTATCGTTTTTTTCTTTACATCGAATAGATGGGACTTATTCTCTTCAAAACTAACCCCACCCAGGAGATCAAGAAAATGATTACAGTCACCGAATCCGCTCAGAACGAACTGAATAAATATTTCGAGGACAAGGACGTGCAGCCCATCCGTGTGCATCTGGCCGACGGCGGCTGCTCCGGCCCGCGCCTGTCCCTGGCTCTGGACGAACTGCGCGAGGGCGACAAATCCGTGGAGCAGGGAGACCTGACCTTCCTCATCAATGAGGAACTGGCCGAAGCCTCGGGCGCAGTGTCCATCGACATGACCCCCTATGGTTTCACCGTCTCCTCCGAGAACCAGATCGGCGGCGGAGGCTGCGGCTGCTCTTCCTGCGGCACCGGCTCCTGCGGCTGCTAGCTCCCGACCCTCCAGCCTGTTGCAACAAACACGGGCTGCCGCGCATTTGACATGCGCGGCGGCCCGTGCTTTTTCTCGCGCCCGGCCTCAACCGCCTACCCGCTCCCAGCCTTTCCGCCCGAAGATTTCCGCCACGATGTCGCCTCTCTCATTGGACAGCGAAGGTCCGCTCTTCCACCTCAATGGATCGACATTTTTTCACAAGATAAAATCGGACTAATTATTTTTTCTAAAAAGTAACTTTGTCCGAAATTATTTTCCTACTTTCAAAAAGCAAAGACGACGGTTCCGGCCAGGCCAAAAACCTTTTGGAGCTGTGGACGGCCGCGCCACGTTCTCGCGCCCCAATCCGGCCGGAGAAAGGCTAACGGCATGACGCCGTACCAGCGAGGACGCGCACTACTCTCCATGAGCAAGCGATTTGAATGAGGGAAATAAAAGGGAGGTTCCCGGCGCGTCCGAATCAAGCGGCAGGCCGAGGCAATCCCGGCGCGGAGAGCTGTCCGGCAGGCCCTTGCGGACAAAGAAAAAGGGCGGTGCTCGCATGGCACCGCCCACTTCGATTAGGACCGCAATCCCGGCCCTGACAGCCGGGTTTAATCGAAAGTTCTTTCATCGACGAGACGGGGAGCGTCGTCCGGCAGGGAGCCGGGGGCGCAGGTCTCGACGACTGGTCGCAATTTCATTGTAGCCTGGAAGTCGGCCTCGAAACTTTCCGTATCGAAAGGCTGCGCCGTTTCGGCCACAACCACGAGTACGTCCATGTCCATAACACGCTTTACTCTGATCTGCCAGCCGGAAATGGACGGATATCCGGAAAAGACCGTGGAGGCTTGCCCCGGGTAGATGAACTGTCCCTTGACCTTGGCCGTATCGTCGGCCCGCCCTTTCCATCCGGTAAGCTTTCTGGCCGTTCGGCCGCAGGCGCATTCGCTCAAATCCATGGATGACAGGTCGCCCGTGGCCAGGCGGACCAGCGGATAATCGGTGAAGAACGGCGTGACCACGACCTCGCCCACCTCACCGTCCGGCACAGGCAGCCCGGTGGCCGGGTCGCATATTTCCACATGCCGGTAGTTGGACAGGTGCATTCCGCCCAGCTCCCGGCACTCGTAGGCGATGCAGCCCACGTCGGCCGTGCCGTATCCCTGTCGGACGGTAATGCCGAACATCTCCTCCACCTCGGCACGCAGGGATTCGGGCAGGGGCTCCGCCGCGACATATGCCTTTTCCAAATGGAAATCCTGCTGCGGGTCCAGCCCGGCGGCCATGGCCTTTTCGCCGATGACCTTCAGGTAGCTGGTCATGCCCACAAACGCCGTTACAGGGAGGCTGGTCAAAAACTCGATCTGCTTCTCCGTGTTGCCCGGCCCGGCCGGAATCACGGCGCAACCGATGTCCCGAAGCGGCTCCTCCAGCATCAGCCCGGCCGGAGTCATGTGGTAGGAAAAAGTCATCTGGGCGATGTCGCCCGGACGGAATCCAGCGGCGAAGAACCCCTCGGACCATGCCCAGTAGTCCGGTTCGCGCCCCTCTGGGTCGAAGATGGGACCGGGCGACTGATAGATGCGCGACAGCTCACCCGGACGGACGCTCAGAAACCAGCCTATGCCGTGTTCCCGCTGCCACTCGACAATGTCCTTCTTGCGCAGGGGCGGGATTTTCCCGAAATCCTCCCAACCCTTGAAGTCCCGGGCGGACGCGCCCATCTCACTCAATCTGGCCTGAAACTCGCCCGACGACCGCTCCGCCGCCGCCAGCACTTCCCGCACGCCTTTCCACTTGCGCTTCATCCGCTTCTCGCGCGGTTCCGTCTCATATTCGGTGTAGTACATGGATGAATGCCTCCGGCGGCCGGACGAACTCCCCGTACGGACGTATCCCCCGGCCCCACCTTGCTGATCTTGTTGCGCTCCGCCTTCCGCGAAGGGGCCTGCCCGACATTCGTGCCTCGTAACTCTACGTCAGATGACGTTTTTTCGCCACCTCTCTCGACACGGCCGCGCCGGGAAAGGCCACGCCGTCATCCAAGCCAACGCTTCCGCCTGCGGTAATGCTTCACGTCCCGATAGCTTTTCCTGTCCCCGGAACACCCCATGCCGAGATAGAATTCCTGAACGTCCGGGTTGTCGAGGAACTCCCGGGCCGTGCCGTCCATGACCACCCGGCCGTTCTCCATGATGTAGGCGGTCTCGGCCACGGAAAGAGCGGCGCGCGCATTCTGCTCCACCAGCAGGATGGCCACGCCCTCCTTCCGGTTGAACCGCCGGATTATGTCGAAAATCTCCTCCACCAGGAGCGGGGCCAGCCCCAGGGACGGTTCGTCGAGCAGCAGCAGTCTGGGCTTGGCCATGACCGCCCGGCCGATGGCGCACATCTGCTGCTCGCCGCCGGACATGTAGCCCGCGAGTTGTCTGCGCCGCTCCTTGAGCCTCGGAAAATACTCGTACACCAGGGCCAGAGAGTCGGCCGTCTCCGTCTTGGGCCGGGTGAACGCCCCGCAGCGCAGGTTCTCCTCCACGGTCAGGTCCTCGAAAATGCGGCGGCCCTCCATGACCTGGAAAATCCCCTTGCGCACGATCCGCTCCGGCGGCAGCCCCTGAACGGGCTCGCCCCGGTAGGTCACCGCGCCGTCCGTGACCTCGCCGTCCTCGCACTGCAACAGGCCGGAGATCGCCTTCAGCGTCGTGGACTTGCCCGCCCCGTTCGCGCCGAGCAGCGCGGTGATCTTCCCTTCCGGGCAAGCCAGGGACAACCCCTTCAGGACCAGCACCACGTCGTTGTAGACCACTTCCAGATTCTCGACTTTGAGTATGTCGCTCACGTTGCCTCCGGGCTCTCCATCAAAATTTTCTTTCCCTCCGGGCGTAACGCCCGGAAGATTCCGATGGGCCGGGGGAAGAACCTGTCATGCGGTCAGCCCCCGGCCTTTCCTTCCGGATCAATGTCCCAGCCAGTCCTCCCTCCGTTCGAGAATCTGCTCCTTCACGAAGGTCAGCTTCCCGTCTTTGACGGTGTAAAGGAACACGGCCATGTTCGGGCGATGGTCGTCGGGAAAGTAGGAGATGAGCGGGGCCAGCCCCATGGGATCGAAGTCCCGCAGGGTCTCCAGGGCGGTCTTGAGGGACTCGCCGGTCAGCTCGCCGTTGGCCAGGGCCCGCTTCATGCCCTCGGCCATGACCAGCGCCGAAACAAAGCCGCGCGTGTAGTGCGTCATCTGCGGCTGGTTGCCGGTGATCTCCATGATCGCCTTCATGCCCGGCACGTCCTGCCCGTACACTGCGGCGGCCTGGTTGGAATAGACGCCGTCGGCATCCGCGCCCGCCAGCTTGGACAGGTTCTCGTCACACCCCCATATGTTGATGAAGAAGGTCGTGTTCATGCCGATGTTCTTGGCCGACTTGAGAATGACCGAGGTGGACGGGGTGGTGCCCCCGATCCAGCAGTAGTCCGGGGCCGCGTCCTTGAGCGGCAGCAGCTCCGTCGTGGCGTCGATGGCGTTGAGCGCCACGTTTGCCTCGCCCACGATCTCGAAACCCAGCTCCTTGGCGTACTCCTTGCCGCCCTTGATGGGGGCCAGCCCGTAGGGGTGGTCGGGGTAGATGAAGGCGATGCGCGGGGCGCGCGACTCGGTCCAGCCATCCTTGAAGTACTTGATGGCCGCCCGGCACTGGGTTGAATAGTCGGCGGCGCTGAAGAAGTTGTACGGAGCCACCTTCGGATCGGTCAGATGGGCCGAATAGGAGGCGGACAGGTTCGGCACCTTGTCCTTGGCCAGGGTGGGAACCAGGGCCTCGGTCACGGCCGAGCCGTATCCCTGAATGCAGACCACGTGATCGGTGTTGACCATCTTCTTGTACAGGGAAAGGCCCTGCTGCACCTTGTAGGCGGTATCCTGGAGGTCGAAGACGATGGGACGGCCGTTGACGCCGCCCAGCCCGTTGACATACTCGACCCCGCCCTTGAGCCCCTCGGCGTAGGGCGCGCCCACGGACGAAGTGGGCCCGGACAGATCGACGAGCCCGCCGACGCGGATGGGCTCGGCCTTCTTTTCGGAAGTTGCAGCCGGTTTTTCCTCCCCGCCTCCGCAGCCCGTAAGCACCAGCCCGGCCAAAAGCAGGGTGCAGACCGCGGTTATGATTTTTCCAACCCTCATGCAGATCTCCTTGAGGTTGAAGTTGTGCGTTCCGTATCGGGAACGCCGCCTATGTCCACCCGCCGGACGGCGGGATTGCGACCGCCTCCCTAATGGGCGAACGGATAAAGTTTCCAGTACGCCTTTATCAGCCGCCAGCGATGGGCCAGCCCTTCCGGCTCGAAAATGAGAAAAAGGATGAGTACCAGGCCGAAGACCCCTTCGCGCATGGCGACCACGTGCAGGGCTATACCGGGCCAGAACCCGGCCAGGGTGTTGGCCAGCGCGTTCAGGACCTCGGGCAGGAGCACGATGAACACGGCTCCGAAGACCGACCCGAGGACCGACCCCAGCCCGCCGATGATAATCATGGCCAGGTAGGAAATGGACAGGCCGATGTTGAACTGCTCCGCCGAGATGTACCCCGTATAATGGCCCCACAGGCCGCCCGCCACGCCCGCCAGGAACGAACTGACCCCGAAGGCCACGAGTTTGTACCGGAACAGGTTCACGCCCACGATCTCGGCGGACAGATGGAAATCGCGGATGGACACGAAAGCCCGGCCATACTTGCTCCGCATTATGTTGGTAACCATGAGCAGGGCTCCGGCGGCAAAGGCAAGGAGCAGGAAATACATGCGGATCTCGGAGTCGAAGGCGAACCCGAGGATGGACGGAGGCTTCAGGAGCAGGCCGTTGGACCCGCCGGTGAGCGCGCCCCCGTGCAGGAAGACATATTCAAGGACCAGTTGGGCGGCCAGGGTGGCGATGGCCAGATAGATGCCCTTGAGCCTGAGGGAAGGCACGCCGAAGACCATGCCCACCAGGGCCGTCACCAGCCCGCCGGTGAGGATGGCCAGGGGAAAGGGCACGCCGTGAACCGAACATTGCCCGGCGGCATAGGCCCCCACGCCCAGGAACGCGCCGTGTCCCAGGGATATCTGGCCGCACACCCCGGTCAGGAGGTTGAGCGACACCGCGCCGATGACCGAGATGAAGACCAGGTTGACAATGGAGGTCAGGTGGGTGTTCAGGACGAACGGAGCCGCGCACAGTATCGCCAGGAACAGGCCGACCATGCTTTTCTGGAACCCGGACGGAAAGACCTGGGCCTCGGCCCGATAGGAGGTGAAGAAGAGTCCGCATTTGCCCTGCATGGCTACAACCTCTCAATCTCTTTGGTGCCGAACAGTCCGTAGGGCTTTATCATCAGGATGACGACCAGGACGATGAAGGCCGCCACCTCCCGGAACCCGCCAAGGCCGAGGAGCTGCCGCGCCGCGCCGTCGCAGACGTTTTCGAGCACGCCGATTATCAGCCCCCCAAGGGCTGCGCCGAGCAGGGAGTCCAGGCCGCCGAGGATGACCGCCGGGAAGACCTTGAGCCCCAGGTGGCCGATATGGGCGTTGATGCCGTTGATGTTGCCGAGGATGACCCCGCCCACGGCCGAGACGACGCAGGCTATGCACCAGCTCATGGCGAAGATGTTCTTGATGCCGATGCCCATGGACTGGGCGGCCTGCTGATCGAAGGCCGTGGCCCGCATGGCCACGCCCATGCGCGAGAACTTGAAGAAGACGGAAAAGACCGCGAACAGGAGCGCGGAAAGGATGAAGGCCGCGATATACACCGGGGCCACGGGCAGCCCGGCGATCACGACCGGCTCGGTGGGCAGGACCTGGGGATAGACCCTGATCTGCGTGCCCCAGAAAAGCTGGACCACGGACTTGAGCACCGAGCTCATGCCCACGGTGACCATGATGACAGAAATATGCTCCTCGCCGATGAGCGGCCTGAGCACCATGCGCTCGATGACCAGACCAAGCAGCACCGAAAAGACCAGGGTGACGAGAAAGGCCCAGACGAACGGGATGTGGAACTGCACCGTCAGGGCGAAGCAGACGTAGGCCCCGGCCATGACCAGTTCGCCCTGGGCGAAGTTGACCACCTTGGTGGCCTTGTAGATGACCACGAAACCGAGCGCCACCAGGGAATAGATGGAGCCGACCACCAGGCCGTTGACGATGAGTTGCAGGTAGTATTCCACTTAGGCCTCCATGTCTTCGATGCGGATATCGCCGCACATCCGCCTCACCCGGCCGTCCTGATAGGCGATCTCGGTTTCGAGGCTGAGGACGCAGGCGTCGGTGTAGAGCGCGTCGATGAGCGTGCCGTACCGCTCGTTGATGGTCCCGCGGCGGACCTTCCGCGTGCGGGTCAGCTCGCTGTCGTCCGGGTCAAGCTCTTTGTAGAGCAGGCCAAACCGCCGAATGCGCGTCTCCTCGGGCAGATCCGCGTTGGTCTTCGCCACCTCTTCCCGAATGAGTGCGTAGACCTCGTCCTTGGCGGCCAGGTCCTGATAGGTGGTGTAGGTAATCATCCTCGATTCGGCCCAATGGCCCACGATGGCCATGTCGATGCACAGGATGGCGGCCACGAACCCGCGCCCGTCGCCCAGGACCACGGACTCGCGCAGAAACGGCGAGAACTTGAGCTTGTTCTCCAGGAACTGGGGCGAAAACCTGGTGCCGTCTGCGAGGCGCATGACGTCCTTGAGCCGGTCGATGACCACCAGCCGCCCGTTGTCGTCGAAGTAGCCCGCGTCGCCCGAAAGCAGCCAGCCGTCCGGGGTCAGGGTCTCGCGGGTGGCCTCCTCGTTCCGGTAGTAGCCCAGAAAGACGGCGGGCGACCGGGACTGGATCTCGCCTTCGTCCGAGATGCGCACCTCGGTTTCGGGAATGGGCGCGCCCACGGAGGTGAAGTCCACCTCCCCCTCCTTGTGAATGCAGGAAATGCCCGCGATCTCGGTCTGGCCGTAAATCTGCTTGAGGTTGACGCCAACGGCGTGGAAAAAGCGGAAGACGTCCGGCCCGAGGGCCGCGCCGCCGGTGGTGGCCGAGCGGATGCGCGAAAGGCCCAGCCTGTCCCGCAGGGCGCGGAAGAGCCCCTGGTCGGCCAGAAAATACTTGAACCGAAGCCACGGCGACGGGGTTTCGCCCGCGAAGACCGTGTCCACGTACTCGTAGCCCACGGGCAGGAAACGGTTGTAGAGATACCGCTTGAGCGGAGTGGTCTCCATGATGTCGCCCGCCACCTTGGCCGCGATGGACTCGTACACGCGCGGCGGGGAGAAGATGAAGTGCGGGCCGATCTCGCGGGAGTCCGCCGAGGCCGTGGCCGGGGTCTCGGGGAAGTTGACGCAGAACCCGAAAAGCAGGGCCGAGGCCACGGCCATCATCTGCTCGCCCATCCAGGCCAGGGGCAAAAAGGAGACAAACTCGTCGCTCGCTGTCTTGGGATCGTGCAGGCCAAGGTTGTGGGCCATGGACAGCAGGTTCTTGTGGGAGAGCACGGCCAGCTTGGGACGGCCCGTGGTTCCCGAGGTGGTGGCGACGAGGCACGGATCGTCCGGCTTCACCTTCCGGGCCAGCTCCCGGAACCGGGCCAGGCAGTCGCCCCCCTTCACCCGACCCATGCGGCGCACGGCATCGAAACTCGCAAGCCCCTCCACCTTCGCCTCGTAGGCCTGGAGCCCCTTGGGCTCGTGGTAGACGATATTCCTCAGCTCCGGCAGCCTCCGGCGAAACGAGAGCATCTTGTCCACCTGTTCCTGGTCCTCGGCAACCACCAGACGGCACTGGGACAGGGCAAAGACGTACTCGATCTCCTCGGCCGGGGAGTCCTGATACAGCCCGAGGGCCATGCCGCCCAGCCCCTGGATGGCCAGCTCGGCCCAAATCCACTCGGGCCGGTTGTCGCCGATGAGGATGACGATATCCCCCTTGCCCAGGCCCAAGGCCTCCAGCCCACAGGCGAACTCGGCGGTGATGCGCAGGGATTCCTCCCAGGTCACGGCCTGCCAGACGCCCCAGGCCTTTTCGCGCAGGGCGGTCTTGCTGGGCCGGTCCCCGGCCTGCCTGACGAGCAGCCGGGGCAGCGTGGTCATGTATGGTTTGGCCATTCAACGTCCTCGTCGGCCCGGCGCGCGGCCGGACCTATCCTTCTCTGGTTTCCATCAAACCGAGGGCCTGGAACACCCGCCGCCCGCCGATCCCGCCACTTGGTGCGGCCCAGGGGCGCGGCCTTCCGGGCCGCCGGCTACCTCCCCATGAACGCGGCGTCCTCGGTGCCCAGATAGGCGCTGATGACGTCCGGGTTCGCCTGCACTTCATCCGGCGTGCCCTCGGCGATCTTGGAGCCGAAGTCGATGACCACGACCTTGTCGGAGATGTCCATGACAACTCCCATGTCGTGCTCGACCAGCAGGGCGGTGACGCCCCACTCCTCGGCGATATCCAGGATGTATCGGGCCATGTCCTCGGTCTCTTCGAGGTTCATGCCCGCCATGGGCTCGTCCAGAAGGATGAGCTTGGGCTCGGCGGCCAGGGCGCGGCCGAGTTCGACCCGCTTGCGCACGCCGTAGGGCAGACGCCCGGCGTGGTGATGGCGATATGGGGATAGATTCAGGAAGTCGATGACGTCCTCCACCCGGCGGCGATGGCTGCGCTCGGTGCGCACGGTCCTGCCGAAGTAGAGGATGGATGACAGCAACCCGTAGCCGATGCGGCCATGCCGCCCGACCATGAGGTTGTCGAGGACGGACAAGCCCTTGAACAGGGCTATGTTCTGGAATGTCCTGGAAAGTCCCAGCTCCGTGCGCCTGTGCGCGGGCAGGGATAGCAGGCATTCGCCGTCCAGCTTGATGGAGCTTGGTCCGCGCACGCCCCCGTCGGGGGAGTAGCGGCCGCTGATGCAGTTGAGCATGGAGGTTTTCCCGGCCCCGTTGGGACCGATGAGGGACGCGATGGTCCCTTTCTCCACTGAGAAGGACACGCCCATGAGCGCGGCGATGCCCTTGAAGGTGAGCGTAACGTCGCGGACGTCGAGGTAGGCCATAATCGTTCCATTATGGTCTTCGGAACCCGACCGTTCCAAACGACGTCTGCACGGCCCGTCGGTGAATGCCGAAAACACCGCCCGGGTCCATATGCTGCCGGTTGGGCAGTAGGGTCCCTAGGTCCACTCCCCCCGGAAATCCTCGGGAGCGACCAGTTTGTAGCCCCGCTCCGCGAGCGCCGTGGCGACCGTGGAGGGGTCTTCGGTATCTATTCGGACGACCACGATGCGGCGTCCGTTGTAAAAGAAGGTGCCGGTGGAAATGATGGACATCTTCATGTTGGCGATGACCCCGGCGACTTCATAGAGCACGCCGGAACGGTCCTCGACTTCAAGGGTCAGACGGCTGCCGCCCTCGCGGTAGCCCATCTCCTCGGCCAGGACGTCCAGCATGACGTTGCGATTGATATAGCCGATGAGCTCGCCCTCGTCGTCGACCACGGCCAGCCCGGCCAGGTTCATCTCGTACATCATGTCTGCGGCGCCCTCGATCTCGGTCTCCGGCGACACGGTCTTGATGTCGGTGCGGTAGATTTTCTCCACCGTCAGCTTGCTCATCAGGTAATTGATCTCGTGCTTCTCCAGGGAAGTCATGATGCTGGGCAGCGCGGCCGAAATATCTTCCTTGCGGACATAGCCCACAAGCTTTCCATCGTCGTTCACCACCAGGAGCATCCACAGCTTGTTGTCCTCAAGCTGTTTTTGAGCCTCCTTGACCAACGTCTGAGGGGTGACTTTGACGAAGTCGCGAAGCATTTTCAGTCCGACGTACATGAATTCCTCCTTGGCAGCGCACCGCGTGCCCTGTATTGCTTGAATGGCATGGATTCGTCCCGGTTGGATACACGTTTTCATTAAACGGCGCAATTCCAACCGTGAGCGGCAGGGTCCCGGTTATTACCATCTAGACACACTTTTCAACGGCCAGTCAATACTCAAACACCTGTTTGACCCGCAGCCGCCGCGCAGAACGCAGGGACGGCTCCGAAAGACCGCACAGCCCCGGTCCTATTCTAACAGTCTTGACTTTCCCGGAAATAAAGGCACAGTTATCGCGTTGAGGACCGACATATGTTCATAAATAGGAAACATCGCCCCCACATCGGTAAAATACCCGGCGAGGACCGTATGGTCGTCCTGCGGGGGATACGCGTATTTCTGGCGCTTCTCGCAATCGTCATCCTCATCGTCGCGGGCGGAGGCTCCCTCATCTACCACGTCGAGAAGGACAACTTCCTTGAGCGGCTGCAAATCACGGAAGCCAATTCCCTGGAGCTGCAACGCGTGTCCATCGAACGCATTCTCGACCGCGTCGTGTCCGACATACTGTTCCTGGCCGAGCAGAACGAACTCATCATGCACCTCGACACCGGAAACCGGCGGGCGGTCCTGGACATGGAGCGGGAGTACCTGCACCTTGCGGCCAGCAGGCGGGACTACGACCAGATCCGCTACCTGAACGAACAGGGCGTGGAGCAGGTCCGCATCAACTTCCGAAACGGGCTGGGCGAAGTCGTCCCCGAAAGCCGCCTGCAAGACAAGGGCGGACGATACTACTTCAAGGAAACCTTCGCCCTGAACGAGGGGAACATATTCCTCTCGCCCATGGACCTCAACATCGAACACGGCCGGATCGAGCAGCCCCCGAGACCCATGCTGCGCATCGGCACGCCCGTGTTCGACACCTACCGGCGCAAGCGGGGCATCGTCCTCATCAACTACAACGCGCAGGACCTCCTGGACACCATCCTCTGGACAGGCACCACCGCCGAGGGGCTGAGTATGCTCCTCAACTGTCGGGGCTACTGGCTCCTGGGGCCCGACCCGGACGATGAATGGGGGTTCATGTATCCCGACCGGAAAGACGTCTCCTTCGCCAACAGATTCCCGGCCGAGTGGCAACGCTTCAACTCGGGCGAACAAGGCCAGTTCCTGACCGAAAACGGCCTGTTCACCTTCGTCAGGCTGCACCCGCTGACCCATATGCAAAAAATCAGCATCAGGATGAATGCCAAGGCGGTGGCGTCCGCCACGGCGGACGCGCCCTCCCCCTACGTCTGGACCCTGGCCTCCCGGGTGCATCCGGACGTCCTGAACGGGCCCGCGAAAACGCTCAAGCTCAAACTGTTCGCGTTCGGCGGCGCACTCTTCATCATCATGGTATTCGGCGCGTGGGAATTGGCCATGGCGATCGCCCGGCGTCAGATATACCAAGATCAACTGGTCGAAGCGGCCATGTACGACGCCCTGACCGGCCTGCCCAACCGCAAGCTTTTCTTCGACAGGCTGGATTCGGCCATGATCGCGGCCGAGCGATACGAACGCAGGCTGGCCCTGGTCTACATCGATCTGGACGGTTTCAAGGAAGTAAACGACACCAAGGGCCACGACGCGGGCGACGAGCTGCTCAAGCGCGTGAGCGCCCTGCTGACCGGCGCAGTGCGGAAGTCCGACACCGTATCCCGGCTGGGCGGCGACGAATTCGCCGTCATCCTGGGCCAGGTGACCAACGTGCAGGACGCGGCCCTGGTCGGCGAAAAGATCGTTTCGGAGCTGCGCGCCCCCATCGCCCTCACATCGGGTCCCGTGACCATCGGCGCCAGCGTGGGCGTGGCCGTGTTTCCCGAGCATGGCCACTCCGAGGAGGAGCTTATCAAAAAGGCGGATCAGGCCATGTACGTCTCAAAGGACAAGGGCAAGAACACCTGCACCCTGGCCGACTCCTCCCGCTGCGCCGACGCCTGACCCGGCTTTCCCCGGATCAGCCGTCCCCGCGCCTGAACAGCGAAGCCTGGGCACACCCGCGCGACAACCCCAGCGAACGATAGACGGCGTCCATGTCCACGGCCTCGCGCACCACCGAGGCCAGATGGTCCAGGGCGTCCTCCAGTCCGAACACGGGCCTGGCGATCTCCAACGGCGACAACCCCTTGTCCATGCGCAACTGGTCCACGAACCAACGGCGGAAGCCGTCGGCGTCAAAGAGGCCGTGCAGGTAGGTGCCGAGCACCCGGCCGTCCGGGCGCATATAGCCCAGCGGTTCGCCGGAACCGTCGCGCATGGCCACGCGCAACTCCTCGGACAGCGGCTCGGTGCGGCCGTGATGAATCTCGTAGCCGTGTACAGCCAGTCCCGAGGCGGAATGCGTCCCGGACGTACGCGTCAGGGTCTTTTCCGGCGACAGGGTGGTCTGCACGGGCAGAAGATCGAAACCCTCCACGCGGGTGGTCTCGGACTCCAGCCCGTAGGGATCGTCCACAGTCCGGCCCAACATCTGGAACCCGCCGCAGATGCCGACGATACGCGTCCGGCCCCCGGCCAGCCCACGCAACGCCGCGGCCATGCCCGTGCCCTTGAGAGCGCGCATGTCCGGCACGGTGGACTTGGAGCCGGGGATTATCACCGCGTCGGGCGTGCCCACGTCGATGGCGTCGGACACCACGCGAACGCGCACGTCCGGTTCGGCGTGCAGCGGGTCGATATCGTTGAAATTCGAGATGCGCGGCAGGTCCAGAACCACGATGTCCACGCACTGGTCCTCGGGGAGTTTGTCGCCCTCGGGACGGAACCCTTCCTTGAACGAAACCGAATCCTCCTCGGGCAGTCCCAGGGAATGGATGTACGGCACCGTGCCGAGCACCGGCTTGCCCGTGCGCTCGAACATCTGGCTGAAAGCCGGGTCGAGCAGCGAGGCGTCGCCCCGGAAACGGTTGATGACGTAGCCCTCCACCAGGCTGCGCTCCCCGGGCGTGAGCAGGCTCATGGTCCCGACGATGGAGGCGAACACACCGCCCCGGTCGATATCCCCGGTGAGCAGGACCCGGGCCTCGGCGTACTGAGCCATGGCCATGTTGACGATATCGTGGTGTTTAAGGTTGACCTCGGCAGGGCTGCCCGCCCCTTCCAGGACCATGACGTCGTGCTCGTTGGCCAGGGAGTCGTAGGCGGCCTTGACCGCCTCCCAGGCGCGCGGCTTGTATTCCACGTACTCGCGCACGGCCATGTTGCCCACGGGGCGTCCCATAACGATGACCTGGGAGCCGGTGTCCGAACCGGGCTTGAGCAGCACCGGATTCATGCGCACATCGGGATTGAGTCGGCAGGCCATGGCCTGGGTCACCTGGGCGCGCCCCATCTCGCCGCCCTTGTCGGTGACAAAGGAGTTGAGGGACATGTTCTGGGCCTTGAACGGGGCCACATTGTAGCCGTCCTGAAGAAATATGCGGCAAAAGGCAGCGGCCAGCACGGACTTGCCCGCGTTGGAGCTGGTTCCCTGGATCATCAGGGCGGGCGTCCTGCGGGTCCGCCGGACCACCGGGCCGCGCGCCGTGCCCGCCACGACCTCCATGGCCCGGACCAGCTTCTCGTTGTCCTCGCGACTGCGCACGGCCACCCGGAACCAACAATCGTCCAGGCCGGTATAGTTGCCGCACAACCGGATGCCTATGCGGTGCTCCATGAGCAGCCGCTCCTGCAACCGGGTCGCGTCCTGCCCCACCCTGTCCATGCGGCACAGGAGATAGTTGGCCGAGCCGGGCATGACCTTGATACCGGGCACCTGGCGCAGGCCCGAGGCCAGCTCCTCGCGCAGCAGCTTCGTCCGCTCGCGGGTCTCCTCAAGATAGGCCGTGTCCCTGAGGCACCGCTCGCCCACCTTCTGGGCCAGTCCGTTCACGGACCAGGAGGGCATGGACCGGCGGATGCGCAGGATCATGTCCGGGTCGGCAAAGGCGAGGCCGAGCCGCAGGCCCGGGATGGCGTAGGTCTTGGTCAGGGAGAGGACGGTAATGACGTTTGACGGCCGGTCGCGGGTCAGCCGATCGGCGTCTCCGGGCAGGAATTCGGCGAACGATTCGTCCACCACGAAGACGGACCGGGGAAACATGGCCGCCACCTCGCGCACGTCGGCGGCGGACACCAGGCTCCCGGAAGGATTGTTCGGGCTGCACAGAAACACCAGCGAAGGCGTGGTCAACAGCGGGCCCATGGCCGGGAAGTCCACCTTGAAATCGTCGGTCAGCAGCGGCTCCTCAACGGGCAGCCCATGGGCCTTGCAGGACCTGGCGTAGTCCACATAGGTGGGCGAGGGGATGATCGCCCGGCGGAACCCCTTGAGCCCCGCCACGGCGAAAAGCAGCTCGGACGCGCCGTTGCCCGCCACGACCTGGGTGGGCCACACCTTGTACCGCTCGGCCGCGGCCATGACGAGCCCGGTGCTGTCCGGGTCGGGGTAGGAGTCCACGTCCTGAAGCGCCTGGCCGACCACCTGCCCGAGCCACTGCGGCGGCCCCATCGGGTTCACGTTGGCCGAAAAATCGAGGATATCGTCCGGCGAGCACCCGGCCGCCTCGGCCATGCGCCGCCGGTTCCCCCCGTGAGCGAACCGCCGCTCGTCCAAGACTTCCGATATCCCTTCGAAAACATTCTGCTTTATCATCACACTTCCGGCGTCTGCCCGTAGGCTTAAAAAAGATCAAGAATTTTGATCGGAATACGCGCAAAGCGGTCGGGTGTCCACTTGCAAAGGAAAGCGGCCCGCCGCCTCCTTTCCATCGTTTCCAACTGGAAAACTCCCCCGTTTTATGCAACCCTTCATAAACTTGCCGTCTCGCTTCCGAAGGCGGCCCGAACCCGACACAACCTCATCGCCGAGACGGAGAATCATCATGTGGAAGCGCGCGGTTTGCACCAAGGACTGTCCCGACACCTGCGGCCTGCTTGTCCAAGTCGAGGACGGCAGGATCATCCGGGTCAAGGGCGACCCCGACCATCCCTACACCCAGGGGTTCATCTGCAAAAAGGGAGCGCGGTTCCCGGAACACGTGCACGGCGCGGCGCGGCTGACCGAACCGCTCAGGCGCACCGGCCCCAAGGGAAGCGGCGAGTTCGAGCCCGTCACCTGGGACGAAGCCCTGGACGAAGTGGCCGCCAACATCCGGCGCGTGGCGGACGAGTTCGGCCCCGAGGCCGTGCTGCCCTACTCCTATGCGGGGCACATGGGACTGGTCCATCGCCACTCGGGCGACGCGTTCTTCAACAAGCTCGGGGCGAGCCGCCTGGACGCGACCATCTGCGGCCCGGCGGCCACGGCGGGCTTCAAGGCCAGCCTCGGCTCCGGCCCGAGCACCGAGATCCAGGAAGCCGCCAAGTCCGACTTCATCATCATCTGGGGCAACAACACCCTGGTGACCAACGTACACGCCTGGCCCCACTTCCTCCGCGCCCGCAAGAACGGAGCGAAGATCGTGGTCATCGACCCGTACCGCAACCCCACGGCCAACGAGGCGGACCGCCACCTGATGCTCCGCCCCGGCACGGACGCGGCCCTGGCGCTCGCCGTCATGCACGTGCTCATCGACGAGGACATGCTCGACCACGACTTCATCGCGACGCGCACCATCGGCTTTGACCGGCTCAAGGAACGCGTCATCGACTGGCCCCCGGCCCGCGCCGCCGAGATCTGCGGCCTGCGGGAAACGGAAATCCGCGATCTGGCCCGCGCCTACGGCACCGCGCGCGCCCCGTACATCCGCTCAGGCTGGGGCCCGGCCCGGCAACTGGCGGGCGGCATGGCCATGCGGACCATCTCCCTGCTCCCGGCCCTGGTCAACGCCTTCGCCAAACCGGGCGGCGGCATCACCCGTTCCCTTGGCGGCGCGCCGGGCAAGGCCGCATCCCTGCTCCGTCCCGACCTGCGCCCGGAAGGCACGCGTACCGTGAACATGGTCCGCCTTGGCCACGCCCTGACCGAACTTTCCGACCCGCCGATCAAGCTGCTCTACAACTATCTTTCCAACCCCGCCGCCGTGGCCCCGCAATCGGCGCAAGTCATGGCCGGGCTCGCCCGCGAAGACCTGTTCACCGTGGTCCAGGAGATGTACATGACCGACACCGCCAGGTTCGCGGACATCATCCTGCCGGGCGCGAGCTTCCTGGAGACGGGCGACATCTACCGCTGCTACGGGCACAACCATATCCAAATCGCGCGGCCCGTGATCGCACCGGTGGGTCAGGCCCGCCCCATCCTGGACACCTTCCAGGCCTTGGCGGCGCGGCTGGGCTTCGACGAGGAGGTCTTCTCCCTGACCGAGGAGCAGTGCATCGAACGCATCCTCGCCGAATCCGCCGACTCCCCCTTCATGGACGGCGTGGACCTCGACGCATTGCGCCGGGGCGAACCCGTCCGCCTGAACATCCCGGCCAACCCCTTTGAGCACGGATTCAAAACCGCGTCCGGCAAGGTGGAGTTCTACTCCCAATCCATGGCGGACCAGGGCCTCGATCCCCTGCCCGACGGCACGCCCGTGCGCGACCCCGAAGGCGGCGACGCCTACCCGCTGGAGTGCATCACCCCGCCCCACCCCCTGCTGCTCAACTCCGCCTTCAACGAGATCGAATCCATCCGCGAAAGAACCGGCGGCCCCAAGGTGCTCATCCACCCCGATACCGCCAAGACGCGGGGCATCGAACAGGGCATGGCCGTCCGGGTCTTCAACGGGCGCGGCCAGATCACCGCCCTGGCCGAAGTGACCGAGGACACCCGCCCGGACCTGCTCGTGATCGAGGGGCTACACTGGCCGAACACCCGGCCCGGCGCGGGCTCCAACCAGCTCACCAGCCAGCGCATCACGGACATGGGCAACACCTGCGCGTTCCACTGCAACAAGGCGGAGGTGGAACCGCTCGAATAGGACCGGAGGACGGAAGCCCCCTCGCCAAGGACGTTGCTTTTCCCGGAGAGGCGGGCTAACAGGCTGCATTGCCGGATTTGCCAGACGGAAACAGGTCACCAAATGCGAACACTCTGCGCCCTCACCCTCTTTCTTTTACTCCTGCCGTCCTTTGCCTCGGCCGAGGAACAGCCGTACCCTTTCGACGACCCGTACCGGGCCACGGTCCTGGGCACGCCCGCGAAGCTGCGCTACCAGTTCGCTGCCCCGGTCCTGCCCGACGTCCGGGCCATCCGCATCGAGGGCCGCAATGTCCCGGAAGTCTTCGAATACAGCCGGGACATGAACTTCTCCACGGCCCTTCAGGACCACGCGGCCCCGCTCATCTTCATCATCGCGGGCACCGGCGCGGAACACAACTCCGGCAAGATGTTGTTTCTCACCGAGGTGTTTTACGAGGCGGGCTATCATGTGGTCGCCCTGTCCTCGCCCACGCACATGAATTTCGTGGTCAGCGCGTCCACCCACGGCGTGGCCGGATACGTCCCCTTCGACGTGGACGACCTGAACCGGGTCATGGGCTGGATCAGGGAGGAACTGGCCAAGGAGTGCGAGATCACCGGCTACAGCCTGGCGGGCTACAGCCTGGGAGCCCTGCACGCGGCCTTTCTGGCCAAGCGGGATGAGGAGACGCGCGAATTCGGCTTCCGGAAAGTGGTCATGATAAACCCGCCCGTATCCCTGTACCGCTCAGTCAAACGCCTGGACTCCTGGCTGACCGAGGAAAACCTGGGCCGAACCTCGGTACACAACGAGATCGCGGGGTTCATCGACAGGTTTTCCGACTACTACCTTCACGCCGAAGTTACCGACCTGGACGACGATTTTCTCTACGACATGATTACGGACATCAACCTGGACCGGCGCGACTTCAAGACCCTGATCGGAGCAGCCTTCCGCGTTTCCTCCGCGTCCATGATCTTCTCCTCGGACGTCTGCCTGCGGGCCGGATACCTGGTCCCGCCCGGCCACTATCCGCTCAGGACGGCCTCGCCGCTCCTGGGCTACGCGCGGCAGGCCTTCGACATCTCCTTCGAAGACTACCTGAACGAATTCCTGCTGCCCTACCTGCGCTACAACGACCCCACCGCCACCCGGTCCGGCGTGCTTGAGCGGTCGAGCCTGGAATTCATCCGCGACTGGCTCGCCGAAACGCCCAAGGTCGTGGTGGCGGGCACCCGGGACGACGTCATCCTGGACGCGGCGGACGTGCGTTTTCTGGAAACGGTTTTCGGCGAACGGGCGCATTTGTTCGAGCACGGCGGCCACTGCGGCAACATGATGCACCCGGCGTTCGTCCGGACGCTGAAGGAACTGGTGCAACAATGAGCTTGCGCGTGTTTTCCCTGTTCCTCCCGGCCGTCCTGGTCCTGACGATCATGAGCGGCTGCGGCCCCAAGGTCGTGGACGTGACCGATCCGCAGGCTGGCCTTGAGCCCACGGGATTCCAAACCCCGGTCCACCACTGGCCCGAGGAGAACTCGAACTCGTGGATATTCCTCGAAGTCGACGACCCGTGGGAACCGATGAACCGCAACCTGTACGAGATCAACGCCACCCTGGACAAATACGTCATGCTTCCGGCGGCCACCCTGTACAAGGTCTTCATCCCCTCGGTCGTGCGCTCCGGAGTGAAAAATTTCATCGCCAACCTCAACGAGATGCCCGTGGCCTTCAACAGCGTGCTCCAGGGGCGCATGGAAAAGGCGGCCATCTCCTTTTCGCGTTTCCTTATCAACTCGACTTTCGGACTGCTCGGCGTCCGCGACCTGGCCTCCCGCAACAAGAAGCTGCCGCGCCAGAGCGAGGACTTCGGCCAGACCCTCGGCTATTGGGGAATAGGTTCCGGCCCGTACTTCGTCATGCCCATCCTGGGTCCGTCCAACGTGCGCGACGCCGCCGGGTTCGGCGGGGACATCCTGATCCTCTATGCGGAAATGACCATGGTCTATCAAGCGACGGGCATTGAGAACAACCGCCCCCTGGACATGACCGACCTCATCCTCCGGGGCATCAACCTGCGCGCCAACACGGCCTTCAGCTATCACTCCACCGGCTCGCCCTTCGAATACGAGATGGTCCGCTTCATCTACACCAAGAAACGGGAACTGGACATCCAACGGTAGACGGCCGGACCGCCGCCGGTCCGGAACGTTCCCTGTTGGGGAAGCGAAGACGGCCGTCCCCGAACGGAGGGGCCGCCTAGCGGGACGCCCCGCGCTATTCGTGAAACGCGGCGACGAGGTGTTCCCGGAAGCAGGCGACGTGTTCGGGAACCGGAATGCGCGCCATGTGCAGAACGGCGCAGGACGGCGGCAGCGCGGGCAGGCCGTGCCGCCCGTCAAGGCCGACCAGATCATGCGGGAGCGTCCGCTCGATGGCGGGCGTTATCGCCAGTCCGGCCCGGGCCGCGTCGAGAACACCGGACAATCCCCGACTCACGCAGACGACCCGATAGGGAATCCCGGCTTCCGCCAGGGCGCTGAGCGCCCAGTCCCGGAAGAGGCACCCCTCCTCCACGGCCAGGGGAAGACGGCTGGCTCGTCCCGGGTCGAATCCGGGCCGGGCCGCCCAGACCAGCCTGTCGCGGCAGACCACCTGCCCGCCGTCATGGGCATCGGTACACAGGCCGATATCCAACTCGCCCCGGTCAAGGCCCTTTTTGACCACGTCGCTCGTCCGGCAGTGCATCTCCACGACGACGTCCGGGTGGTCCCCCGCGAACCCGGCGAGCAGTTTCGGCAGCAGCCCCATGGTGTAGTGCTCGGGGGAGCCGAAGCGGATGACGCCCTTGAGCCGCGCGTCGGAGAGCGACAGGACGGCATCGTCGTGGCGCCGCACGATGTCCCGCGCATGGCCAAGCAGCCGCTTTCCGTCCGGGGTGAGCCTGGCCTTCTTTCCGTCCCGCACGAACAGCGGCCTGCCGACCTCTTCCTCCAGCCTCTTGATCTGCACGCTCACCGCGGACTGGGAACGGTTCACTCGGCCGCCCGCCTTCGTAAAGCTTTGGGTGGCCGCAACCGCGAGAAACGTGCGCAGGTATTCTATGGGCAACTGCATTCGATGATTTTTATTCATCGTTTTCAAAAAAACAATTCATTTCACAGATTATTCTGACCGGCCTAGAGTTGCCGCCGATCGATTGCAACCGCAACGTCCCAAGGAGGGAAAAATGCGCATATTGACTTTGCTCGGCAGCCCGAGGGCCGGAGGGAACACGGCGAAAATGCTGGAGGCGGCCGAATCCGAATTCAAACGGCGGGGCCATGGCGTGCACCGGATTCACGTGGCCCGCAAAAAGGTCGAAGGGTGTCTTGGGTGCAACAAGTGCCGGAAGGTTCCCGACCGCATCGCTTGCGTCCAGAAGGACGACGGTGCGGCTATACTGCAAGACATGATTGATGCGGACATGGTCCTGTTCGCCACCCCGGTGTATTATTGGGGCATGACCGCCCAACTCAAGGCCCTGGTGGACCGGACCAACGCGCTCATCACCCGGTACGGCGAACCGGATCAGACTTCCCTGGTGCGGGGAAAGCCCGTGGCCCTGCTGGCCACAGGAGGCGGAATATATGAAAACAACCAGCTCGTCTTCGAGGCCTTCCGAAAAACCGCGGCCGCACTACAGGCCGAACTTGTCGGGGAACTGCACATCGGCGGCTGCACGGAGCCGGGCGACATGACCGCCGAGACCCGTTCACAAGGGGCCGAGTTCGCCGCCCGGATTCTCGCACGGGTGGCGTCGAGATAGGCGCGCCACGCGAAAAGGCCCGCTCCTCTCGGAGCGGGCCTTTCTTTTATGCGATGCCTGTCGTGCCTGTTGCGGACGGCTAGGCGGAGGTTTCTGCCACGGACTTGCCGGAGAAGACGTACTTGAAGAGGAAGGCCGCGAAGATGGCGGCGGCGCCCACAAGGCCGATAATCACGGAGGTGTCGTAGGACAGACCGAAACCGATCTGGGCGTTGGCGATGAAGGTCACGCAAACGGCGGTCATGAAGACGGCCGGGATGGTGGCGATCCAGTGCAGCTTGCCGCGCTGGGCCAGATAAGCGGCGGAGGTCCACAGGACCAGGGCGCTCAGGCACTGGTTGGAGAAGCCGAAGTACCGCCAGATGGTCGAGAAGTTCTGGGTGGAGATGACGTAGCCGATGACGAACAGCGGGATGGAGATCATCAACCGCTTGACGGCGGCATCCTGCTTGACCTTGAAGGTTTCGGCCACGATCAGGCGGGTGGACCGGAACGCGGTGTCGCCGCTGGTGATGGGCAGGACGATGACGGCCAGGATGGCCAGGCCGCCGCCGACGGTGCCGAGCAGGGAACGGGAGACTTCGGCGACCACTGCGGAGGGGGAGCCAGCGGCGACGACCGAGGACAGGGCCTGGGGATTGTCGTAGAAGGAAATGCCCAGCGCGCACCAGACCAGGCCGATGATGCCTTCGATAATCATGGAGCCGTAGAACACGGCGCGGCCCTGGCGCTCATTCGCGACACAGCGGGCCATGAGCGGGGACTGAGTGGAGTGGAAGCCGGAAATGGCGCTGCACGAGATGGTGATGAACAGCAGCGGCCAGATGGGCTTGTCGCCGGGGTGCATGTTGTTGAAAGCCAGGTTCGGCAGGACTTCGTGACCGGAGAACATCAGGGCGATGAACAGGGACACGGTCATGGCCAGGAGCAGGAAGCCGAGCAGCGGGTAGATGCGGCCGATGATCTTGTCGATGGGCAGAATGGTCGCCAGGAAGTAGTAGCCGAAGATGGCGATAACCAGCAGGCCGGTGTCGATGCCGGTCAGTCCGTTGAGCAGCTTGGCCGGGGAAAGGACGAAGACCACGCCGACCAGCATGAGCAGGATGAAGGAAAACAAACGCATGACCTGGCGGGCGGACATGCCGAGGTATTCGCCGACCACTTCGGGAATGGACGCGCCGTTGTTGCGCAAGGAAAGCATTCCGGAGAAATAGTCGTGGACCGCGCCGCCGAAGATACAGCCGATGACGATCCAGATCATGGCCACGGGGCCGTAGAGAGCGCCCAGGATGGGGCCGAAAATGGGACCGATGCCCGCGATGTCGAGCACCTGGATAAAGATGAGCTTCCATTTGGGCATGACCATGTAGTCGATGCCGTCGGCCATGGCCACGGCCGGGGTGACGCGGTTCTCGTCAGAACCGAAGATACGATCCACGAACGTGCCGTAGATGAAATATCCCGCGATGAGCAGGGCTACGCATCCGAAAAAGAAAAGCATGTTTCACAACCTCCGATGAAAAGTTACGCCGCCGAGCGGCGACTTCCTTTTAGGAGGTTTCGGGAGGAGAATGCGACGGTTCCCGTCGGAACCGACCGTTTCGGAGTCTGAACAGACGTATACCCGGTTCGAATGGTCAGCGCCGGTCGGGCACCTGAAGCACGATGGTGGTACCCTTGCCGGGAACGCTGTCCACTTTTGGCGCGAACTGGCGGCCGTAGATGTGCTCCATGCGGCTCAGGCAGTTGCGCATACCGATGCCGCCGGTGGCCGAATCGGCGCACTCGGGATTGAGGACCCGGTCGAGGGTGGCGCGGTCCATGCCCACGCCGTCATCGGCCACGCGGATTTCGAGATGCCCGTTCTCGCGCCGCGCGCTGACCCTGACCATGCCGCCCCGCTCCCGGCCGAGCACGCCGTGCCGGATCGCGTTCTCCACCAGGGGCTGGATAATCAGCGGCGGGATGGGCCAGTTGCCGCACCCGTCCTCGACCTCCGCCTCCACCTGGATGCGGTCGCCGAAGCGGGCCTTCTCGATGGCCAGATAGGAGCGTACCTGCTCCAACTCCTCGCTCAGGGGAATGAACCCCCGGCTCAGGTCCAGGTTGCGGCGCATATACAGGGACAAATCCATGAGCAGATCTCTGGCCCGCTCGGAATTGGTCCGGCAGAACGAGGCGATGGTGTTCAAAGAGTTGAACAGAAAATGGGGGTTGATCTGGGCGTGCAGCCTGCGGATTTCCGCGTGGGCCAGCATCTGCTCCTTGATCTGGATGTCCTCCAGCTCCACCTGGGTGGAAAAGAGATTGGCCAGCCCGTTGGCCACCTCGAAGAGGGTGGCGTTGAGCGGCCGCTCGCGGCTGCCGTAGAACTTGAGGGTGCCGACGATCTCGTCATTTTTCTTGAGCGGAACGATGATGGCCGACGTCATGGGGCAGTCGGCCTGGTTGCAGCCGATGGCCTCCGCGCTGTGAAGGAATGTGGGCCTGCCCGTCCTGACGACCTCCCGCGTGGCGGTGGTGCGGATTTCCCGTCCGGGCAAATGGTGATCGGCCCCGGCTCCCACGTGGGCCAACACGTCCCGGGTGTCGGTGATGGCCACCGCGGCCACGCCCACCCGGGTGAATATGATCTCGGCAGTGGCCGCCGCAGTCTCGGGCGAAAGCCCCATGCGCAGATAACTGACGGCCATGTTGGCGATGTCCAGGATGATCTGGGCGTGCAGGGACTCGCGCCGGTCGCGGTCGCGGGAAAAAAGATTGATAACCTCCACGAACAAGGCCGCGCCAAAGGCGTTGACCAGGAGCATGGGCGGGGCGATGAGCTTGACCAGCTCCCACGCTTCGGGGAACGGCCTGGACATGAGCAACAGCAGCCCCATGTGCATGGCCTCGCCCGCCAGGGCCAGGACAGAGGCCGCCCGCCAATTCAGGGCCGCCGCGCCGTATCTCCAGGCCACCATGCCGGCCGCGAATCCCTCCAGAGCCGTGGCGATGCCGCAGGGATACGCGCTGAACCCGTGCAGATCGAAGGCGATGCGGTGCACTCCGGCGATCAGCCCCGCGCCGATGCCCACCACGGGACCGCCGAACAGGCCGCCCGAGATGACCACCATCGCCCGCAGGTTGGCCACGGAGTCGAAGACCGCGTTGCCGGTGTAGGTGCCGAGGATACCGAGCAGCCCGAAAAGGACGGTCACCAGAACCGTGCGCAACCGGCTGCTCCCGCCGGTGAACTGCATGTGCCGCACGGGCATGATGGTCAGGAACAGAAGGACCACGCCCACCATGAGGCCGAACCGCTCGGCCAGAATCAAAATAATTTCAAAGGTGTTCACGGAGTCTCCCTACAGTTCCATGGCGTCCTTGAAGGCCCGCACCCGAGCCTTGCTGACGGTGATCTCGGTCTCGGCCCGGTCGCTCATGGTCAGAACGTATTTGCCGTTGAACCACGGCGCGTAGGTCCGCACCAGGGCGAGGTTGACCAACTGGGACCTGTTGGCCCGAAAAAAGGGGAATCCCTCCAGACGCTCTTCCAGGCGGTCCAGGGTCGCGTCGCAGGCGCAGGGGTAGAGGTTGTCGCGCGTCCCGGCGTGGACCCTGCGGTTCTCGTAATTGAAATAGACGATCTCCCTGGGGCTCAGGAGGATGTTGCGGCCCCCGTGCTCCACGCTGATGCGCGTCACGCCAGGCTTGATGCCCGCGCCCGCCAGCAGCCTGCGCAAGACTTCGCTCGATTCCCTGGTCTCGCTGGCCTCCAGCCGCTTGCGCACCCGGTCGAGGCTGTCCGCCAGCCGCCGGGTGTCCACGGGCTTGAGGATGTAGTCCACCGCGTTCTCCTCGAAGGCGCGAATGGCGTACTCGTCGAAGGCGGTGACAAAGATCACCAGAGGATGCCGCTCCATGGCCATGACGTCCCTGAGCACCGAAAACCCGTCCCGGCCGGGCATCTGGATGTCCAGAAAGACCAGGTCGGGCTGCTTGACGGCGATGGCCTCGACCGCGTCGGCGGCATTGCCCGCAATGCCCACCACGTCAATGTCCGCGTGCGACGAGAGCAGGTAGTTGAGCTCGTCCTGAGCCGGAAGCTCGTCGTCCACCAGTATGGTTCGTATGACATTGTTCATAATCATTCCTACGTGTGGCTTGCAAAAACGAAGTAAGGCATGGGGGCGCGCTTGGCAAGGCCGCAAAAAAGCCGCTCGGGGAGCGGCTTTTTCATTGATGCGGCATGTGGGTCTAGTTCAGCAGGGTTCCGATCCGGTTGAACCGGATATCGGTGACGGAGCCCCAGGACCAGTAAATGACCAGGGCCTTGCCGACGATCTTGCTGCGCTTGACCGGCCCCCACCAGCGGGAGTCGTAGGAGCCTTCGCGGTTGTCGCCCATGACAAAGTACTCGCCCTGCGGGATGACCACCGGGCCGAAGTTGTCACGCACGGGCAGGGTGTCGGCCTTGGTATGGAGCACGTAGGGCTCATCCAGGGCGCGACCGTTGATGTAGACCACTTTATTGCGCACTTCCAGGGTCTCGCCCGGCAGGCCGATGACCCGCTTGATGAAGTCCTTGGACTCGTCCTCCGGGAACAGGAAGACGACGATGTCGCCGCGCTGCGGGTCGCCGGTCTTCATCAGCACCTTGCCGTCGGTGGTGTCGAGCCAGAGATTGGAAGGCAGGCGGACGTCGTAGGCGAACTTGGAGACCAGCAGGTGGTCGCCGATCTGCAGGGTCTCAAGCATGGACCCGGACGGAATCTTGAACGCCTGGACGATGAAGGCCCGGATGACAAAGGCCAGAAGAAGGGCCACGACAATGGCCTCAAGGGTATCACGAAAAGATTTGAGCGAGCTTTGAGTCATGGGATTCCTTGTTGGATGCGCCGACTAGTCCTCATCGGCTTTCAATACGGACAGGAACGCTTCCTGGGGGATTTCCACGTTGCCCATGCGGCGCATACGCTTCTTTCCCTCTTTCTGCTTTTCCAGCAACTTGCGCTTCCGGGTGATGTCGCCGCCGTAGCACTTGGCGGTGACGTCCTTGCGGAAGGGGGCGTTGCGTTCCTTGGCAACGATCTTGTTGCCGATGGCGGCCTGAATGACCACCTCGAACATCTGGCGCGGAATGCTGCGCTTGAGCTTCAATGCGAGCGAACGGCCGATGCGGGCGGAGTTCTCCCGATGCACGATGCACGAGAAGGCATCCACGGGATCGCCGTTGATAAGAATGTCCAGCCGGACCAGGTCGGCCTCGCGATAGTCGATAACCTCGTAGTCGAGGGAGGCGTAGCCCTTGGTGGACGACTTGAGCTTGTCGAAGAAGTCGTACATGACCTCGGCGAACGGCATCTCGTAGGTGATGACCACGCGCGAGGAGGTGATGTAGGCGATATTCTTCTGGATACCCCGCTTCTCTTCGCACAGGGCGAGCACCGCGCCAACGTACTCGTTGGGCACGTGCACTTCCAGGCGCACGAACGGTTCGCGGATGGCCTTGATGCGAGTCGGGTCCGGCAGCTTGGACGGGTTGTCGATAATCAGCTCCTCGTCGGTCACGGTGAGGACCTCATAGATGACCGACGGGGCGGTGGTAATCAACCGGGCCTCGAACTCGCGCTCAAGCCGCTCCTGAATGATCTCGATGTGCAGAAGGCCCAGGAAGCCGCAGCGGAACCCGAAACCGAGAGCCTGGGAGGTCTCCGGTTCGTAGGTAAAGGCCGCGTCGTTGAGCTGGAGCTTTTCCAGGGCCGCCTTGAGCGTCTCGTATTCGGAGGGCTCCACCGGATACAGCCCGGAAAAGACCATGGGCTTGACCGGCTTGAATCCGGGATACGGCGTTGCCACGGGGTTTTCGGCCAGGGTGATGGTGTCGCCCACGGGCGCGTCGCCAAGCTCTTTCATGGAGGCGCACAGGAAGCCGACCTCGCCAGGCCCCATCTCCTTCAAGTCCTTGGCCTCGGGCATGAACGCGCCCAGCCGGGTGACCTCGAAGACCTTCCCGCTCGAATGGATCTTGATGCGCTTGCCCTTCTTCAGCGTGCCGTCGATGATCCGGAAAAGGACCACCACGCCCTGATACGAGTCGTACCAGGAGTCGAAGATAAGCGCCTTGAGGGGAGCCTGCGGATCGCCCTTGGGCGGCGGCAGCAGGTTGATGACCGCGTCCAGGACTTCCTCCACGTTCTTGCCGGTCTTGGCCGAAACCATGATCGGATGGGAGCAGTCCAGGCCGATGACCTCCTCGATCTCTTGCGCCATGCGCTCGGGATCGGCGCTGGGCAGGTCGATCTTGTTCAGCACCGGGATGACCTCAAGGTCATTGTCCAGGGCCAGATACACGTTGGCCAGGGTCTGGGCCTCGACGCCCTGAGTGGCGTCCACCACCAGAAGCGCGCCTTCGCAGGCCGCGAGCGACCGCGAGACCTCGTAGGAAAAGTCCACGTGGCCAGGCGTATCAATGAGGTTGAGGATGTACTCGGTCCCGTCGTGGTCGGTATACGGAATGCGCACGGTCTGCGCCTTGATGGTGATGCCGCGCTCGCGCTCCAGCTCCATCTTGTCCAGGTACTGGTCCTTTTTCTCGCGGTCGCCGACCATGCCGGTGATTTCGAGGATGCGATCCGCAAGCGTGGACTTGCCGTGGTCAATGTGGGCAATGATGCTGAAATTGCGTATTTTATCGATCTTGCTCATAATTTCCATTCTATAGGGAATTTACCGCCGGACAAGGCGTTAGACCCCGTCCGTGGGGCTGGAATGGTCTTGTAAGGCATTTGCATCCGCTTGTCTAATATATATAGGTGATGATCCCCGACATCCGGCGGCCAAACAAGGCTGCCAGACCGGAGAAAAGACGCCGCAAGGCCGAGATCCACGCCCGCCGCCCGCAGGAACCGCCATGGTTGGCGGACAAATTTGCAAAGGACCTGCCGATTCCGAACTCCCTCTTGTTGCCGGACTCACGAAGTGCTATGTTCGCCATAAACAGCATGAATGCCCGGAGCGCGGGAGAAAAGAAACCGGGCACATTGTGCAAGGAGTCTTCAAAATGTCTGCAAGCAGAGCGATCCTGGCCGACCTGCTGACGGAGGCCGGCGTGGCGGTGGACGGCGATCATCCATGGGACATCAAGGTTTCGGACGAACGCCTCTTCCATGACATCCTTCTCAGGAAGAACCTGGGACTCGGCGAGGGGTACATGCGCGGGTGGTGGAACTGCGAGCGCGTGGACGAATTCATCTTCCGCGTGCTTAAAACCGGAGCGGAGGAACGAGTGCGCGACTCCTGGCGACTCTTGGCCAAGGCCCTGCCCGCCCTGCTCCTCAACATGCAAAGCCTGTCGCGCGCCCGCGTTGTGGCCAAACGGCATTACGACCTGGGCAACGACCTGTTCGAGGGATTCCTCGACCCGTACATGCAGTACAGTTGCGCCTACTTCAAAGGCATGGACGGCTGCGCGGACCCGCTGTCCGACGACAAGTCGTCCCGGGACCTAGAAGAGGCGCAACGGGCCAAAATGCGCCTCATCTGTGAAAAGCTGGAGCTTGCGCCCGGTGACCGGGTCCTCGATATCGGCTGCGGGTGGGGCGGACTGGCCCGGTTCATGGTCGAGGAGCGTGGCTGTAAAGTGGTGGGCGTCAACATCTCCAAACGGCAAATAGAATTCGCCCGCGACTTCTGCGCCGGGCTGCCCGTGGAGATTCGCGAAACAGACTACCGGCTGCTAAACGAACCCTTCGACAAAATCGTGTCCGTGGGCATGTTCGAGCATGTGGGCCCACGGAACTACGGCGAATTCATGGATACCGTGGCCCGCTGCCTCAAGCCGAACGGCCTGTTCCTGCTCCACACCATCGGGGGCAACACCACCAGCCGAAGCATCGACCCGTGGATTTCCACCTACATCTTCCCCAACGGCTGCCTGCCCTCCGTCGCTCAGGTCTCACGGGCCTCGGAATCGCACTTCGTCATGGAGGACCTCCACAACTTCGGCCCCTTCTACGACCGCACCCTCTTGTGCTGGCTGCGCAACTTCCGCCGCTCCTGGCCGAAACTGCGCGGCAAATACGGCGACCGCTTCAGACGAATGTGGGAATATTATCTCCAATCCTGCGCGGGCGCGTTCCGGGCAAGGGACATCCAACTGTGGCAGTTCGTGTTCTCTCCCGCCGGCAGACGGCAGCCGGAATGCAGGATGGGGTAGCGCGGGTCCCAGGCCGGGGAGAGAAATCAGGTGAGGAAGCCGCCTTCGACGGATTGGTCCGATGATTTCGCCTCTGGCGGCCAAAGGGTCATAACCCTTTGGAAACCCCTTCTCGCCTTCGGCGGAAACAACCATTAAAGGAGTTGCGGCCAACCGCCCTTCCGGAAGTTCATACCACGCAAAACGCCCCGAAACCGTCATGGTTTCGGGGCGTTCTTATTACACACACAACACACCGCCCTTCAGGGCGGCAACAGGGTTGCAAGGGGCACGCCCCTTGCCCGCCGGAGGCAAAATCACCCGTCAAATCAGCCGCAGGCGGCTTCAAAATCTGATTTCAACAACCCAAAGACACTGATCGCCAAAACTATTTCAGCAGCCCGTCGATCCGCTCGGTGATGAACGCCTGGATTTCGGCCAGTTGTTCCTCGGTGACGGTCCGCACGGTCTTGGTCTTTTCGGCGATGTCCTCTTCACTCAGGCCGCTCATCATGCCGATGGTGAACTCGTCCACTTCCTCGTCGGCGGGCACCAGGCCGCAACCGCCCACGCCGCCGACGACTTCGCCGTCCACAACCACGGGCACGCTCACGCGGACCATGCCGCCGTCGCAATACTCGACGAACGGCTCACCCTTCTTGAGCAGTTGGGTGAACATCTGCCCGGCCGTGGCGCAGATGGCGCCGAACCCTTTGTCGTCGTCGCGAATGGCCCGGCACAGGTCGTTGCCCCAGGTGTTGCCGAGCAGACGATGGCCGTCGCCGTCCATGATGTCGGCATTCAGGCCGAAGCGGTCGTGCAGTTCCTGCTGCAACCGGGCCAGTTCCTCTTCCGATACGAGATCCTTGAGCGTCATGAAAAACTTCCTTAAGGCGTTGTTCCGGGAAAAATCCCCACCTCGTTTACAGGGAATCGGTACGGTCCGCAAGTAACGGGCGACCTCCGTTTTTTGGTTTTCACCCTCCGCAAAACCCGCTAGAACATGTGGCGGAGAACGACTATGACCAATACCTTCAAGGACAAACTGCGCGGCATGACCTTCGGAGTGCCGTGGAACATCGCCCTGCTGACCCTGGGCTCATTTCTCATCGCCTTCTCGGTCAAGGCCATCGCCGTGCCGCACGGCCTGCTGACCGGCGGCATGTCCGGCATCTCGCTGCTGTGCTACTACGCCTTCGGCGGGCTGACCACGGGCCAATGGTACTTCGCCCTGAACCTGCCCGTGTTCATCCTGGGCTGGGTATTCGTCAGCAAGCGATTCTTTTTCTATTCACTATACGGGATGGTCATCTCATCGGTCTTCATCGACGTCATCCCCTACTCCCTGCACATGGACGACATCTGGCTGGCGGTCATCACCGGCGGCGGGATCATGGGCGCGGGCGTGGGCATCGCCCTGCGCTCGCTCGGCTCCACCGGCGGATCGGACATCCTGGCCGTGATCTGCAAGGAAAAGTTCAACATGTCCATGGGCTCCTTCGAATTCTGGTTCAACATGATCGGTTTCGTGGCGGGCTTCGTCTATCTGGACATGAACATCGTTTTCTACTCCATCGCCATGACCTTCGTCATCGCCTTCGGCATCGAGTACGTGCTGGGCATGTTCTCGGAGCGCAAGATGGTCATGATCGTCTCGGAGCATCACGCCGCCATCAACGCGGCCATCCTGACCGACCTGGACCGGGGCGTGACCATTCTGGAAGGAACCGGCGGATACACGGGAGAAGAGCGCAAGGTGGTCATGACCATGGTTTCGTCCATCCAGCTCAAGGAGCTTGAGGAGCTGGTCTACACCATCGACCCGGACGCGTTTTTCATCATGGGCTCCGGCTTTCACGTCCAGGGCCAGGGATTCTCGTCAAGAAAGGTGTACTAGATGATCTTTGCCGCCGAAAAGAAAGGCGCCCCGCCGCCCCGGACCATCGGTCTGATTTCAGACTTCGGCCTGACCGACCCTTACGTGGGCCAGGTCAAGGCGGTCCTGGCGCGCAAGGCTCCCAACTGCCCGGTGGTGGACATCTCCCACAACGTGGTCCCCTTCAACGTGGCCCAGGCCGGATTCTTCCTGGCCGCCAGCTACGAACATTTCCCGACGGACGCCGTCATCCTCGCCGTGGTGGACCCGGGCGTGGGCACGGACCGGCGCATCGCCTGCCTCCAGATAGGCAACCGGCTGCTGGTGGCCCCGGACAACGGGCTGCTCACCCTGGCCCTGAACCGCGCCTGGTCCGATGTGCGCGCCTTCGACCTGTCCAGGGCCATGGACGCGCCCGAAAAGGTCTCGCACACCTTCCACGGCCGGGACGTCTTCGCCCCGCTGGCCGCATGGCTCGCCCTGGGCGGCAGGCCCGAGGGCATCGGGCCGGAAATCGACCCGGCCGACCTGGTCACACGCACCTGGTCCCAGCCCGAGTTCGGGCCCGGCAGGGTTCGCGCCCACGTGCTGCACATAGACCGTTTCGGCAACTGCGTGCTCAACCTGGAAGCGGGCGGCATGGGCTCCCCCGAAGGGTTGCGCATGGAATCCCCGGCGGGCGGGCCGCTGGCCTACGCGACGCGGTACGCGGACATGCCCGAGGGTGAACCCGGCCTGCTCGAAGGCAGCCAGGGATTTCTTGAACTCGCCGTGAACCAACGGTCCGCGGCCAAGCGTTTCGGCCTGTCCATGGGCGACCCCGTGGAACTGGCCTGGGAGGCATGACATGCTGCGAGACTTCGTCGACACCCTCGGTTTCCTGACCCGGCTGGCACCGGCCAGGGTCATCCCCGAATCGGCCATGAACAGATGTATGCGCTGGATGGCCCCGGCGGGCCTGGTCCTGGGCACGGTCATCGTCCTGCCCCTGTGGCTCGGCCTGTTCGGCGACTCGCCCTGGGTTCAGGCGTGGCTCATGGTGGCGGCCTCCATCTTCCTCACGCGCGGCCTGCACATGGACGGCCTGGCCGACGTATGCGACGCGGTGACCACCCACACCGACCCGACGAGATTCTGGGAAGTGGTCAAGGACAGCCATACCGGCGCATTCGGCGCCATGGGCCTGGTCATGGCCGTGGCCGGTCAGATCCTGCTCTTCCACGCCATGCTCGCCCGAGGCGAATACTGGGCCGCGGCCTGGGCCTTTGTCCTGGGCAGGGCCGCCGCGGTCTGGCTCGGCTACCACGTGCGCCATCTGGTCCGTCCCGGCCTGGGCAAGCTGTACATCGACGGGGCCACCCTCGGCGTGGCCCTGGCCACCACCGTGTTCGCGTTTGCGGCGGGCATAATCATGGTCGGATTCGCCACGGCCCTGGCCTCCACGGTCATCGCCACGGCGGCCCTGCTCGGCCTGTTCCGGCTGGCGGACAAGGTCGGCGGCGCCAACGGCGATTTCCTGGGCTGCGCCGTGATCCTCGGCGAACTGGCCGCAGGGCTGGGCTTCGCCCTGGTCTCCTGATTCCGAAACACCGAACCCGTCTCAACAATTCTTATCATTCGCGGGCCGTTTCCTGGCCCGCGCCTTGCTGCATCCCGTTATCGAGTTGCCGACGGCAGATATTGCCGCCATCACCTTTAACCAAGGAGCAGAGCATGAGCATCACGGCAGTGAGCGGCTCCGGCGCATCCTATGGGCTTGCCGAAATGATGCAGGCCCAACGGGTCAGCCAGACGAATTCCGATGAAACGGCAACGTCCTCCATGAAGAAGAAGGAGGGGGACGGGGACGGCAACGGCTTCGTTCAGGCAATGGGGCAGGAAACCGACGCCCCTGCGGCCGCGTCCGGAAACAGTCAAACCGTGCAAGGCGCTTCCGGCGACGAAGGCGGCGAGTCATCGTCCGACGAGGAGGAGTACGACACCTACGACCTCAACGAGGACGGCGTGGTCACCGTGGACGAACTGCTTCAGGCGTTCCGCCAGGGCGACACAAGCGTGCAGGCCCTGTTCGAGGGCTCGGGCGGCTCCTCCGCCCTCCTGCAACGTCTCGCCAGCCAGGCCTACGAGGCCCAGAGCACGGTAGTTTAACCTTTTCGGAAACGACCGGAAGGCCCGACCGACGGCATCTCCCTCAGGGAGGAGAGAGATGCGTGTCGAGCCCTCCCCCTTGGCAAGACTCCCCGGCCCCGGTAGGATGGCTCCCGTAACCCGAAAATCCCGCCGGAGGTCCTCATGCCGTCCAGAACCCTGGCCGCCCTGGCCGTACTGTTTCTGCTGCTCCCGGGCTGCGCGCCCAAAATCAAGATTTTCGCCTCCCAGGCCACGGAACCCCTCAAGGAATACGTGGTGGACGGCGAGGGCGAAGGAAAGATCGCGCTCGTGCATCTGCGCGGCTTCCTGACCACCCAGCCCGCCCGGGGGATGCTTCGCTCCCAACCCAGCCCGGTGCAGGAGCTGGTCAACAACCTCAAGCTGGCCGAGGCCGACGACGAGGTGGGAGCCGTGGTCGTGGCCATCGACTCCCCGGGCGGGACCGCCACCGCCTCGGACGTCATCTACCACGAGCTGACCGCCTTTCGGGAGCGCACCGGCAAGCCCGTGATCGCGGCCATGTTCGACGTGGCGGCCTCGGGCGGATATTATGCGGCCCTCCCCGCCGACTGGATTCTGGCCCACCCGACCACCATCACCGGCTCCGTGGGCGTGGTCTTCATGCGTCCCAAGCTGAGCGGCCTCATGGACAAGGTCGGCGTGGACATGGAGGTCTCCAAGTCGGGCCGCGACAAGGATATGGGGTCTCCCTTCCGGCCGTCCACCGACGAGGAAAAAGCCCTGTTCCAGGGAATCATCGACGACATGGCGGGACGATTCCACGAACTGGTTCGAAAACACCGCCATCCGTCCCCGGCCGATTTCGAGACGATCAAGACGGCCCGCGTGTTCACCGCGAACCAGGCCCTTTCACTCGGCCTCATCGACCAGGTCGGATACATTCAGGACGCCTTTGCCAAGGCCCGTTCACTGGCCGGACTTCCCGAGGACAGCCGTGTGGTCACCTACCGCCGCGACCTCTATCCCGACGACAACCCGTACAACACGCTCGACTCGGCGGAACCGTACAAGCCCAGCCTCCTGGGCGTGGACGCCTCCTTCCTCATGCCTCCGAGGGCCGGGTTCTGCTACGTATGGGAAGGGGGCGTCACGCGGTAGGCGCGCCCTTGCCGCGTTCACCCGTTCGCCGAAGGCATCTCATATTGCAGGCGGTGGTTGTTTGCCGTAGGGTAGCGGCTTCATCTGATCTCAAGGAGTTTTCACATGCAGCTTATTTCCAGCCAGATAGCCGGGTACATGACGCGATCCTCCTGGATCCGCAAGATGTTCGAAGAGGGCATCGCCCTGAAGAAACAATTCGGCGAGGACGCGGTCTGCGACTTCAGCCTGGGCAACCCGGACCTGCCGCCGCCAGCAGCCATCAAGGAAGGCCTCCTGGAACTGGCGCAGGAAGCGGACAAACCGTTTTTCATGGGCTACATGCCCAACTTCGGCTACCCCGACGTCCGCGAGAAGCTGGCCGCCGAGGTCTCCAGGGAACAGGGAACGCCCGTGCCCGCCGAATCCCTGGTCATCACCTGCGGCGCGGCGGGTGCCCTCAACTCGTTTTTCCGGGCCGTGCTTGAACCCGGCGACGAGGTCATCACCCCAGCCCCGTTCTTCGTTGAATACGGCTTCTACTGCGAAAACCACGGCGCGAAGCTCACCCCGGTCCCGGCCAAGCCCCTGACCTTCCAGCTCGACCTGGAGGCCATGGACAAGGCCATCTCCGACAAGACCCGCGTGGTCATGCTGAACTCGCCCAACAACCCCTCGGGCGCGGTCTACGACAGGGCGTCCCTTGAAGGACTGGCCGCCATCCTCGAAAAGCACAACGAGGGACGCGAGCGGCCCATCTACATCCTGGCCGACGAGCCCTACAGGTTCCTCGCCTTTGACGGCGTCGAAGTGCCGAGTCTGCTGCCCATCTACAAATATTCGGTGGTCTGCTCGTCCTTCTCCAAGAACCTGTCCATGGCGGGCGAGCGCATCGGCTACGCTCTCATCAACCCGGCCATGGAAGACATGGCCACCCTGGTGGGCGGCGTGGTGCTGGCCAACCGCATCCTCGGCTTCGTCAACGCCCCGGCCCTGGCTCAAAAGCTCATGGCCCGCGCGCTCGGCTCGGGTGTGGACATCTCCATCTACGACCGCCGCCGCAAGGCCATGGCCGAAGTCCTCGATTCCGCGGGCTACGAATACACCATGCCCAAGGGCGCGTTCTACTTCTTCCCCAAGGCCCCCGGCGGAGACGACGTCAAGTTCTGCGCCGCCCTGCAGGAGGAAAAGATTCTCGCCGTGCCCGGCTCCGGCTTCGGCTACCCCGGCTTTTTCCGGCTCTCCTTCTCGGTGGAGGACAAGATCATCCCCCGCTCCCGCGAAGGATTCGCCGCCGCCATGGCCAAGTTCAAATAACGGTCCGCATGACCGAAGAAAAAAAGGGACGCCTCAGGGCGTCCTTTTTTTTGGGAAGAAAACATGGTCGGCAGGGCCACATCGAAGGGGGACGGAAGCGGGAGTTGAAACCGCGCCCGGCGGGAATGGCGGATGATTTCGCCTTCGGCGGACAAGGGCGCGCTTTCTCGCATCCCGGTGCCGCCCTGTGGGCGGGAGGTGCCGGTCCGGTTTCCCGGGGAGGGGGCCGCCGTTTTTTGGTCGACTGCGGCGACTCCATGTTCCCTTCCGCGAAGTCCAAAAATTTTGCCCGACACCCAGGATTTCAGCGGCGAGTTTAAAAAATTGTACCCCAAGACCTTTCCAATAAAACTCGCACCCGCTTTTTGTTTTACTTTCAACTTACTGTAATACTGGTATAAACGAAAAATATTTTCGTTTTCCAACAGATTGGCACGGCTGGTGCAATAAGAAAAGCATCTTCCTTATTTTTGCACCGAGAAGACTCCCAGGCCTCCGCAAGGAGGCCTTTCTCGTTTCTGGGGGGCTGCTTTAAACGGCGCGTTCTCAACAAACGGGCAAGGCAAACAAAAAAAAGCCGGTTCGGGCAACCCCGAACCGGCTTTCATACGTTATCCGAATACGTCGTCTATTTCGCGTAGACCGCGCCGTGCGCGGCCGAGGAGACCAGCTTGGCGTAACGCCGCAGGAACGGGGACTTGACTTCCTTGACCAGGGGCTTGTGGGTCTTCCGCCGCTCTTCGAGCTCGGCCTCGTCCACCAGCAGATTGATCTTGCGAGCCGGAATGTCGATCTCGATCCGATCGCCCTCGCGGATCAGGCCGACCGGGCCGCCCGCCGCCGCTTCGGGGGAGATATGGCCGATGGCCGCGCCGCGCGTGCCGCCCGAGAACCGGCCGTCGGTGATGAGCGCCACGGACTCGCCCAGCCCCATGCCGGAAATGGCCGAGGTCGGGGTGAGCATCTCACGCATACCGGGGCCGCCCTTGGGGCCTTCGTAGAGAACGACCACCACGTCGCCGGGCTTGATCTCGTTGCCCAGGATGGCGGCCACGCTCTCCTCCTCGCTGTTGAACACCCGCGCGGTGCCGGTGTTCCGCATCATTTCAGGGGCCACGGCGGACTGCTTCACGCAGCATCCGTCGGGCGCGATGTTGCCGTACAGGATGGCGATGCCGCCCTCTTCGGAATACGGGTTGTCGATGGGCCGGACGATCTCGTGATTGGTCACGCGGGCCTTCAGGTCCTCCAGATTCTCGCCCAGAGTCTTGCCGGTGACGGTCATGACGTCCAGGTTGAGCAGGTCCTTCTTGACCAGCTCGCTCATGACGCCGGGGATGCCGCCGGACTCGTCCAGGTCCTGCATGTAATGCGGACCGGCCGGTGCGAGCTTGCACAGGTTCGGCGTCTTCATGCTGACCTTGTTGAACACTTCGAGGGAAAGATCGAGCCCCGCCTCGGCGAACAGCGCAGGCAGGTGCAGGGTGGTGTTGGTGGAGCAGCCCAGCGCCATATCCATGGTCACGGCGTTGTGCACGGACTTCTCGGTGACGATGTCGCGCGGCCGGATGTCGCGTTCGAGCATCTCCATGACCTGCATACCGGCCTTCTTGGCCAGCCGGACGCGGGCGGACATGACCGCCGGAATGGTGCCGTTGCCGGGCAGGGCCAGGCCGATGGACTCGGCCAGACAGTTCATGGAGTTGGCCGTGAACATACCCGCGCAGGAGCCGCAGGTGGGGCACGCGCCAGCCGTGTATTCCTCCAGCTCCTCCTCGGTCATCCGGCCCGCGCGGACCTTGCCCACGCCCTCGAACACGGTAATCAGGTCCGAGGTGTTCCTGTGCCCGGCCAGCATGGGACCGCCGGACACGAGCACGGCCGGGATGTTCAGGCGGAGCATGGCCATGAGCATACCGGGAACGATCTTGTCGCAGTTGGGAATACAGACGATGGCGTCAAAGGGATGGGCCGTGGCCATGATCTCCACGGAGTCGGCGATGACTTCGCGGCTGGGCAGGGACATCCTCATGCCTTCATGGTTCATGGACAGCCCGTCGCACACGCCAATGGCCGGAAATTCCATCGGGGTGCCTCCGGCCATGCGGATGCCCGCCTTGACGGCCTCGGCAATGGTGTCCAGATGCACATGACCGGGAATGATCTCGTTCTGGGCGTTGCATACGCCGATCAGCGGCCTGTCCATCTCTTCGCGGGACAACCCGGTCGCATACAACAGCGATCGGTGCGGGGCCTTTTCCAATCCACCAGTCATTTTCTTGCTTCGCATCTGATACCTCTTGGTTAAGAAATTCGGACGGACAGTTCACTACCGATACGGTGCGGTTGTCAACGTTTTTGCCGCAGGAGTCCTGGCCGAAAAGGCTGGAGAACAAGGCTGCCACGCGGGCGGGACATGACGCGCGCCCCTCCGCCGCAAGCCATCCCCTCTTCGTCACAGTATTTTTCGCCGAGCAAACCCTTGCCGCAAAGAGAAAGGCCCCGCCGGGCGAAACGGCGGGGCCTTTGATTGCGGAGGTGAAGAGATTGTTGGTTGTTCCGCCGTCCGGCGGAAGGAAGGCCCTAGGCCGCGACCTGCTTCTCCCGAATCTTGCGGTAGGAAGCGATGTCGTCCACGGTGCAAACGGTCATGTTGTGCTTGCGGGCGAAGGTCACGATTTCAGGCTGACGGGCCATGGTGCCGTCGGGGTTGGTCAACTCGCAGAGCACGCCGCACGGGGTCAGGCCCGCCAGGCGGGTCAGGTCGACCACTGCCTCGGTGTGGCCGCCGCGCTCAAGCACGCCGCCGGGACGGGCGCAGAGCGGAAAGACATGGCCGGGGCTGGCCAGATCGCCGGGCTTGGCGTCCTGGGCGATGGCCGCCTTGACCGTGGCCAGGCGATCCGCTGCGGAAACGCCGGTGGTCACGCCCTCCACAGCCTCAATGGATACCGTGAAGGCGGTGTTGTAGCGGCTGCGGTTGTTTTCGACCATCATGGGCAGACCAAGGGACTTGATCTTCTCCTCGGTCATGCAGAGACAGACAATGCCGCTGCACTCGCGGATAAGCATGGCCATCTGAGGAACGGTCAGGGTCTCGGCGGCGAAGATGAGGTCTCCCTCGTTTTCGCGTTCGATGTTGTCGGTGACCAGAACGCCCCGGCCGCGCCGGAGGGCCGCCAAGGCGTGCTCGACCCGCGACATGGGGCCGCCGAACTGTTTGAGTAAAGGCTGATCCATCATGTTTCTTCTCCTTAAATGAAGAGTATGAATGAATCAGGGCGCATAGACAGACCGACGAGCACTTCCGCGCCCGACGGACAGCCGAATTTCCAACGAAATCGTCGGGCAACGGCTGCGAAACTGCCTCATTCTCTTCATTCCGGACTATAACCGTCGGCCCCGGATTTACACCGGGTCTGCTCGTCCCTCTCCACCCGGAGAGGCGCTCGCGGGCTGACTGGCAAGCCAGATCACCGCCGGTGGGGACTTCCACCCCGCCCTGAGAACAAGTTGGTTTTCGTCATATGCCCCAACTGACTCGCAAGTCAACCGATACGGATACATTTCATAGGGGTTTTCCGCCAATGGGTCCGGGTATTGCCGGAAGCAGGAAAACCCCCTTGATACCATAGGGAAATCGGTGTAGTGCGTTCTCCATGCATGAAATGTCGATTGTCGAATCCATCCTTGGCATCCTGCGCGAAGAGATGGTCAAGTATGACGGCCAGAAGCTCACGAAAGTGACCATCAAGAACGGCAGACTTGCCGGAGCGGTCACCGAATCCCTTCAGTTCGCCTGGGAAGCGCTCATTCCCGGCGGAGAATTCGACGGAGCCGAGCTAGAAGTCATCGAAGTGCCGGTGAAGGTTGCCTGTGGCGAATGCGGAGAGATCTTCAGCCCGGAGCACACCCGATGTATGCCCTGCCCCAAGTGCGACGCCCTGCTGGGCCACGAGGTGCTGGAGGGCAAGGAACTGCTCATCGACTCCATCGAAGTGGACGACCAGCAATAAAGACAAGGAGAAACCATGTCCAAGGAAGTGACCATAGTTCGCAATGTTCTCGAAGCCAACGACAGGCTGGCTGACGAGTTGCAGAAGAAATTTCGGGTCAAGAAGATCCTGTGCCTGAACCTGATGAGTTCGCCGGGCGCGGGCAAGACGACCCTGCTCGAACGGACTCTGACCGACCTCAAGGACGAGTTCAAGATGGCGGTCATTGAAGGCGACCTGCAGACCGACAACGACGCCCAGCGCGTTGCCGCCACCGGCGCACAGGCCGTGCAGATCAACACCGAGGGCGGCTGCCACCTGGATTCCGGCATGGTCATGGACGCACTCAAGGCCATCGACACCGACGATCTGGACATCCTTTTCGTGGAAAACGTGGGCAACCTGGTCTGCCCGGCAGAATTTAACGTGGGTGAAGACTACAAGGTCACTCTCCTGTCCGTGGCCGAGGGCGACGACAAGCCCGAGAAATACCCGTTCATGTTCCACATCTCCGCGGTCATGCTGCTCAACAAGGTGGACCTGCTCCCCTACGTGGATTTCGACCTCCAAAAGGCCGAAAATCACGCCAAGAAGCTGAACAAGGACATCGAGGTCATGCCCATCTCCGCGCGGACCGGCGACAACATGGAGCAGTGGTACGAGTGGCTTCGCAAGAAGCGCGCCGAGAAACTGTAGTCGACACGCTTCACAGCCGACTATGAACGACAGGGCCGCCTCAGGGCGGCCTTTTTTCATGCCCCGTTCCTGCCTGGCAGTACCCGGACAAAGTGGGCGAATTTTTCGCCCATCACCTCTTGGCAAGCAGGCCGGACGGATGTAGGGTCGGCCCATGCCGTTCCCAAAAGACCTACCGCTCGAAGCCGTGTTCGCGTCCATCGCCGACGGATTGTTTACCGTGGACGCGGACTGGAACGTGACCTATTTCAACGAATCCGCGCAGCGGATCACCGGCATTTCCAGTGATGACGCCCTGGGCCGCAAGTGCTGGGACGTGTTCCGCTCCTCGCTCTGCGACGGCCAATGCGCGCTCAAGTCCTGCATCCGCAAGGGCGGGCGCATCGTCAACAAGTCCATCTTCATCGTCCGCTCCGACGGCACCACCCTGCCCATCGCCATCTCGGCCTCGCCCCTGAAGGACAACGACGGCAACGTGATCGGCGGGGTGGAGACCTTCCGCGACCTGACCGACATCCACGTGGCCCGGCAACAGGCCAAGGACATATACAGGTTCGAGAACATCGTGGGCCGCAGCCAGGCGTTGGAAAAAATATTCCGCATCCTGCCGCAGATCAGCCGGTCCGAGGCCACGACCCTGCTGCTGGGCCAGAGCGGCACCGGAAAGGAACTTTTCGCCCGGGCCATCCATTCCCTGAGCCCGCGCCGGGACGGGCCGTTCGTCGCGGTGAACTGCGGCGCGTTGCCCGACACCCTGCTGGAATCCGAGCTGTTCGGCTACAAGGCCGGAGCCTTCACCGACGCGCGCAAGGACAAGCCGGGCCGGTTCGAACTGGCCGACGGCGGCACGGTCTTTCTGGACGAGATAGGCGACATGCCCCAGAACCTCCAGGTCAAACTCCTGCGCTTCCTCCAGGAAAAGACCTTCGAGCCGCTTGGCGGCCTCACTCCGATGCACGCCGACGTGCGCGTGGTAGCCGCCACCAACCGGAATCTGGAAGACGCCGTGGCCGAAGGGACGTTCCGCCAGGACCTCTTCTACCGGCTCAACGTGGTCACCCTGACCCTGCCCCCGCTGACCGAGCGGCAGGAGGACCTGCCCCTGCTCATCGACCACTTCCTCGCCGAGTTCAACGGACTGCGCAACAAGGCCATCCGGGGCGTCAGCGAGGACGCCATGCACGTGCTCATGCGCCACGACTACCCTGGCAACGTGCGCGAGCTGGAAAACATCCTTGAATACGCCTTCATCCTCTGCCCGGACGGATTCATCCAGGTGGAGCATCTCCCGGAATACCTTCACCCGGCCAAGCCCTCCGCCGATGCGCCCGACGGGCTGTCCGGGACCATGGACGCCATCAAGCGCCGTGCCGCCAGGGAAGCCGTGCGCCGCAACAGCGGCAAACGCATGGCCGCGTGTCGCGAACTCGGCATCACCAAAGACACTTTGCGCCGCCTGCTGGTCGGTTCCGATCAGGGCGAATAATTCGCCATCACCTTACATTTCGGGCGAATAATTCGCCCAACAGAACGACCCTCTACAATTTAACATATTGAATTTATTATGATTTTAATTTGGCACAGTCCATGCTTATTTAAAAACAACCGGTTCGGGTCCTGCCGGACATTTGGAGAGAGACGATGAAGACGGATTCCGCCAAGCTGATCTGCCTGGCGTGCTACCAGGACCGACTGGCGTCCGTGTGCGAGAACGCGGACGGATACAAGCTGTTTGAAATACGTGACGACAACTTTTACCCCGCAGGCCTCCTATCCCTTCCCTCAAAGGACCCTATGGACAGGACATCCGCCATATTGGCCTGCGGGGTAACCATTTTTTTGTGCGGGGCCATCCGCAACCGGACCCGGCACGCCCTGGAGCGAGCCGGAATCACGGTCATCCCCTGGCTGACAGGCACCGAGAATCAGGTGCTCGAAGGCTACCTCCACGATGGCCTCGCCGAATTGACCATGCCCGGAGCGACGGTTTGACTTTTTTCGGGCCATGGTTATCTCTCTGTGACCCGGCCGCGACCGTTCGCCGGTTCGGGACCTGCATGTACTTCTAAGGCGGCTTCGGGTCGCCGTTTTTCAGGAGAATAGTATGAGTGGTTGTGAAGGATGTTCCTCCGCCTCGCCTGACGGAACCTGTACCAGCACCACGGGCTGCGACAAGCCCGAAGAGCAAAAACTGCAAAAGACCCTGGGCCGCATCAAACACAAGATTGTGGTTATGTCCGGCAAGGGCGGCGTGGGCAAGTCCACCGTGGCCGCAAACATCGCCGTGGCCCTGTCCCTCGCGGGCAAGAAGGTCGGTCTGCTCGACGTGGACGTGCACGGCCCAAGCGTGCCGCGTCTGCTCTCCCTCAAGGGCCAGCAGCCGCACATCGGCGACCAGGTCATGGAACCTGTGCCCTGGAGCAAGAACCTGTCGGTCATGTCACTCGGCTTTCTGCTCCAGGACGATCGCCAGGCCGTCATCTGGCGTGGTCCGGTCAAGATAGGTCTCATTAAACAGTTCGTCGAAGACGTCATGTGGGGCGATCTCGACTACCTCATCGTCGACTGCCCTCCGGGAACCGGCGACGAGCCCCTGTCCACCATGCAAACCCTCGGCCCCACCGCCATGGCCGTCATCGTCACCACCCCGCAGGGCGTGGCCATCGACGACGTCCGCCGGTCCGTGTCCTTTGTCGGCGAAGTGGGCAACCGCGTGCTCGGCATCGTTGAAAACATGTCCGGCTTCGCCTGCCCCGATTGCGGCAAGGTCCACGACATCTTCAAGTCCGGCGGCGGCGAAGCCCTCGCCAAGGAAGCGGGCGTCCAGTTCCTCGGCCGCATCCCTCTCGATCCGGCCGTGGCCGAATCCGGCGACGAAGGCTACCCCTTCATGAAAGTCCACCGCGATACCGCTACAGGCAAGGCCATGGAAAAGATCATCGCTCCTGTCCTCGCCCTCCCCGACCCGCCCAAGGCATAGTCGGACGCAGCGTCAAGAATCAAGGCGGCCGCGCATTGCGCGACCGCCTTTTTTTGCGCCCCGGTTTTCAAAGGCGCAAAAAAAAGTGTGGACGCATCCCGCGCCCACACTTTTTCACGACTTGTGTATTCGTCCTAAGACGAAGCGGCTCCGGCGCAAGCGGACTGAGTAAGCCTGAGGGTATCCCATTGGGCGGGCTCCTCGTGCTTGACGGGGCGATTGAGGGCTGCGCCGAGGACTTCGTCCCAATGGACCGGGGAGATGCCCACGCGCGGGCAGCGGGTGGTCAGGTCGGCCTCGGTGAGCACGTGCCCGGCGGGCAGGTCCCGAGAAAACACGATGCACTTGCGAAGTTTTTTGGCGGCGGCCTGTTCATCGGGGAAGACGACCTTGCCCTTGACCTGGACGGCCTTTTCGACCTCGCGGATCATGGTCACCATGGCGGCCAGCTCGGCAGGTTCGAGAGAGGCCTGGTGATCGGTGCCCTTGAGGGTCTTGTCCAGGGTGAAATGGCGTTCGACCACGCAGGCGCCCAGAGCGGCGGCACCCACGCTGGGGCCGATGCCCTTTTCATGGCCGGAATAGCCCACGGGCACGCCATAGCGTTCGCGCAGGGCGTCCATGACGGGCAGGCCGATATGTTCTTCCGGGCAAGGATAGGTGGAATTGCAATGCAGAAGGATGATGTTGTCGTGGAAGGCGCGGATCTCGGCCATGGCCACGTCGATATCATCCAGGCCGCTCATGCCGGTGGACAGGATGACAGGAATGTCGGCCTTGGCGTATTTGCGCACCAGGGGGACATTGACGAGTTCGGCGGAGCTGATCTTGAGCAGCTCCACGTCCAGTTCGAGAATCTGGGCCAGGCTCGGATCGTCCCAAGCGGAGGCGAAAAAGACGAGGCCGAGGGATTCGCTGTACTCCTTGAGCCGGGCCATCTGATCGATGGACAGTTCAAGGGCGTTGCGATGCTCGCCGTAGGTGGGGCCGAAGCTGTTGGGGCCGGTATAGGGCGCGGCCCGTCCCTGACGGGTAAGCAGCGCCTCGCTGTCCCGCTTCTGGAACTTGACTCCCTGGACTCCGGCGGCAGCGGCCTCGTCGAGCATCCGCTTGGCGATGTCGAATTCGCCCTGGTGGTTGTTGCCGATTTCCGCGACCACGAAGCAGGGATGCCCCTTGCCGATAGTGACGCCCGAACGCAATGTGACGGATTGGATCTGTTTCATAATCAGAATCTCACGATTTGAAATCCGCGCTTTTCGGAATAGGGCTTGATCTGTTCGTATATCTCGCCCTGCTTGCCAAAGGAGGTGATGACCACGGCGTCGCAGTCCACCTGATCCAGGACATGCGGTGCGGAAACCACGTGCCCGTTGAAAATCTGCCCCTGTTTCCTGGTATCGTTGTCCAGCAGGGCCTTGACGCGAAAGTCCGTGCCGCGCAGGGCGGACAGGACCACTTCGCAGGTCTCGGACGCGCCAAAAAGCGCGAGGTCCCGCTTGCCTTCGCTTTCCAGGCCTTTCAGCTTGTCCAGCACAAATTCCTTGATGGTGGAGTAGAGTCGGACGGTTTCCGAGGAATAATCGGAAAACATCCGGCGACGCGACCGACGCCCCTCTTCCGTCAGGGTATATCGATAGCTCTTGCCGTTGACCGGCAGGAACTCGACAAGCCCCTCGGACTGCAACTGTTTGAGGTACTGATTGACCATGGCCCCGGACAAGTGCAGTTGCCTGCCCAGCTCGAACTGGGACAGGCTGGAGTCCCTCGACAGGGCGTCCAGGATGGCCAGCACGCGGGTGCTCTTGCTCGGCCTGAGGTAGCACCCCTCGGTTATCAGCATTCCGGTCACCACTTTTTCAGCGTGTTCTGCCATGCAACGTCTCGGTCGTTCGTTCGGTCAATGATTCATTCGCTTGGGTGGCGTCCGGCTCTTCGAGAGGTTTTCACTCTAGGCAAGGCCCGCCTTCCCTGTCAACTCGGCCCTTCTCGCGCTTTCCAGCCCGAATCCGCGCCGCCCGCCAACGCTCTGCCCGCCGATCGATCGTTGACATACTGAATAATCGGCGTTTTCCGGCTCCGACTTTAGCCGACGGGCAACGATTTCCCCCGAAGAGGACGTGCGCCGATAGTTGCAAGGATTCTGCCAAGCTCGGACTTCACCCCGTTGATCGCACGAAGGTCACATCCAACACCCCGCAAAAACGTGATTTTATTTTTCCATTGCGCTGCTTGCCAGATTCGATCCCGGGCGATCGGTTCCTTCCCGGCTCCAATCGTCAAAAGTTCGACCCCCTGTTGTTTGAAACACGCCGTATTGACCCCGTGTCCGGGCTATTATACGTTCCCGGCACATTTTCACCACCGAAACTCCCTTGAAGGAACCGTCTTATGGAGCAAATCGACCGTCCCTGGCTCAAATCATATGATCCGGATGTTCCGCCGACTCTGGATTACGAAAAAATTCCGCTGTTCAAGTTTCTGGATAGAGCGGCGCACAAGTGGCCCAAACGCAAGGCCATCGTTTTCCGCAACTGGTCGATAACCTACGCCAAGCTCAAGACGCAGACCGAAATCGTCGCGGCCAACCTCCGCGCCGCAGGCCTCCGCAAGGGGGATCGGGTGGCGCTCATGCTGCCCAACCTGCCACAGTCCATTGTCGCCTTCTGGGGCGTGCTCCGCGCCGGAGGCGTAGGGGTCATGACCAACCCCCTGTACATGGAAACCGAGATCATCCACCAGTTCAACGACGCCGGAGTGCGCTTCTGCATCACTCTGGACCTGCTCTGGCCCAAGCTCTCCAAGCTCCGCGATTCCCTGCCCGTAGAAAAATTCTTCGTGACCACCATCGGCGAGGGACTGCGATTCCCCCTGAACCTGCTCTACGCCCTACAGGCCAGAAAAAGCGGCACCAACCGCAAGGTTCCCTTCGACGGCAGGACCGTGTTTCCCTTCAAGTCCCTGACCAAGGGACACGAACGGTTCACCAACGAACGGGTGGACGCCGAGGACACCGCCCTGCTGCAATACACCGGCGGAACCACGGGCGTGGCCAAGGGCTGCATCCTGACCCATTCCAACATCGGCGCGAACATGCAACAGTGCCAGTCCATGATGCACACCCTGGGCAAGAAGCGGGAGACATTCCTCGGCATCCTGCCCTATTTCCATATATATGGGCTGACCACCTGCCTGACCTGGCCCACCAGCCTGGGCGCGACGCTCGCCCCGTTCCCCCGCTACGTGCCGCTGGACGTGCTCAAGGGCATCGACAAGCTCAAACCCACTGTTTTCCCCGGCGCGCCCGCCCTCTACATCTCCCTGCTCCAGCAAAAGGACATCGACAAATACGACCTCCAGTCCATTGAGGTCTGTGTGTCCGGCTCCGCGCCCATGCCCGTGGACTACATGGAACAATTCCTGAAGCGTTCCGGCACAGCCATCACCGAGGGATACGGACTGACCGAAGCCTCGCCGGTGACGCACTTCAATCCGTTGCAGGGCAAAAGCAAGAACGGCTCCATCGGCCTGCCCTTCCCCGACACGGACGCCAAGATCGTGGACATGGAAGTGGGCGGCGACCCCCTCCCCCCGGGCAAACGCGGCGAACTGGTCATCCGCGGCCCGCAGGTAATGAAGGGGTACTACAACCGTCCCGACGCCACGGCCGACGTGCTCCGCAACGGCTGGCTCTACACCGGCGACATCGCCACCATGGATGAAGAAGGCTACTTCTACATCGTGGACCGCAAAAAAGACCTCATTATCTCGGGTGGTTACAACATCTATCCCCGCGAGATCGACGAGGTTTTGCACTCCCACCCCAAAATCAAGGAGGCCGTGTCCGTTGGCATCCCGCACGAAGGCCGAGGCGAAATCGTCAAGGCTTTCGTGGTGGTCCAGGACGGCGAAGATCTGTCCCGCAGCGACGTCATCGGCTTCTGTCGCGAAAAGCTGGCCAACTACAAGGTCCCGCGCCAGGTGGAGTTCCGCAAGGACCTGCCCAAGACCATGGTAGGCAAGGTCCTGCGCCGCGCCCTGCGCGAGGAGGAAGAGGCCAAGGCGGAGGCCAAACGGAAACGCAAGGCCGAGCGCAAGGCCGAAAAGGACGGAAAGTCCGGCGAGTAACGACCGGCCTCCCGGCCGAACACGATCGCAAGAAAGCCGGTTCCCTCTGGGGAGCCGGTTTTTTTGCGTCCGAAATCTTGCAAATTCCGGTTGATGGTGACCCCACGGCCCGCTTCGGCGTCTTATTTTGAATCTTTTTCTAACATTAATGGAAAAAATCACGCGGAAAATAATTTCATTTAGCGAAATATCGACCCTTGAATTTTCAAAAAGTGTGCATTTAACTCAATCATACCGGGCCATTTGCAAAAATGTACTTTAGAAAAAACCTTTCTCTCATATTCCTTTTCGTGTATGAAACATCACTGTTTAGACCAGTAACCATATTCCTATGAGAGGAGGAGTAATGAAACTGAGTTTGCGCAAGATGGGCCTGCTGGCCCTGGCTCTGGTGCTGAGCTTTCTGATGACCGTCCCGGCCTTTGCCGCCGACACCATCAAGATAGGCTTCAACCTGCCCCTGACCGGCGACATTCCCGAAGTGGGCGACGGATCGAAGAAGGCCGCCGAGATGTACCTCAAGGACATCAACGAAGCAGGCGGTCTTGAGGTCGGCGGCAAAAAGTACATGCTGGAATTCATCTACATGGACAACGAGTCCAAGGCCGAATCCGCCGTCAACGTGGCCCTGAAGCTCATCGAGCAGGAAGACGTCGTCGCCATCATCGGCCCCAACTCCTCCAAGCAGGCCGTGCCTGCGGGCGGCACCTGCAACGACAACCGGACTCCGATGATTACCCCGTGGTCCACCAACCCCGACACCACCAAGGACCGCCCCTGGGTCTTCCGCGCGGCCTTCCTGGACCCGTTCCAGGGCCCCGTGGCTGCTGACTTTGCGGCCTCCAAGTTCGGCGCCAAGACCGCTGCCGTCATTTTCGACGTTTCCAACGACTACTCCAAGGGACTGGCCGAAATCTTCAAGTCCGCCTGGGAAAACAAGGGGCTCGGCCCGGTCGTGGCCTTCGAGTCCCACGGCACCAAGGACCAGGACTTCTCCGCGCAGTTGACCACCATCATCAAGGCCAACCCGGACTTCATCTTCGTGCCCGACAACTACAACCAGGTCGCCCTGATCGTGCAGCAGGCGCGTGACCTCGGCTACAAGGGTCCCTTCATGGGTTCCGACGCCTGGGGCACCCCCGACCTCATCAAGCTCTGCGGCGAGCAGTGCTACGGCAACTACTTCTCCACCCACTACGCGGCGGCGGGCGCCACCGGCGCCACCAAGGTCTTCATCGACCGCTACCAGAAGAACTACGGCTCCACCCCGGCCGACTACGCGGCCCTGACCTGGGACTCCATCGGTCTGCTCGTCCAGGGCATCCAGAACGCGGGCAAGGTCGAGTCCAATCCGCGCAAGGAGCGCCAGCTCATCCGTGACGGCCTGGCCGCCATCAAGTCCTTCGACGGCATCACCGGTACGTCCAAGTTCGACGAGCAGGGCGACCCGATCAAGTGCGCCGTCGTGGTCAAGATCTCCGACAAGGGCGAGTTCGTTTTCGAACAGTCCGTCTGCCCCTAGCGGCACGACTTCAGTTCAGGTGAGCGGGGGCCGGCGGCCCCCGCTCTTTTATCCCCCGCCGAGACCCTCGGCACACCTTGGTCCAGGACCCAAAGACATTCTCCAGGGAAGGCTACCGTGGATTTCATTATTCAGAACATCATCAACGCCTTGCAGTGGGGCAGCTTCTATGCGCTCATCGCGCTGGGCTACACCCTGGTTTACGGCGTGCTGCGCCTGATAAACTTCGCCCATGGAGACATCTTCATGGTCGGCGCATACATTGCATTTTTCGTGGCCGGATTCATGCTCGGCCCGGCGCTCGGGCTGTCACCCATGGCGACGTTCCTGTTCGCCGTGCCGCTGACCATGTTCCTGACCGCCTGCGTGGGCGTGACCCTGGAGCGCATCGCCTACCGGCCCCTGCGCCGCAAGGGCGCGCACCGGCTCTATGTGGTCATCACGGCCCTCATGTGCGGCCTGATCCTCGAATACTCGAACCTGGCAGTGCTCGGCGCGAGCCGCCTGAAATTTCCCGAGCTGGTCGAGAAGACCATCTGGAACCTGGGCGGCGTGACCCTGACCAACCTCAAGGTCATCGTCATCTTCGCCGCCGTGGCCGTCTTCGTCATCCTCAACTTCATCGTCACCAAGACGAAGATCGGCATGGCCATGCGCGGCATCTCCTACGACAAGTTCGCCATCCCGCTCATGGGCATCCCCATCGACAGCATCATCGTCTTCACCTTCATCCTGGGTTCGGGCTTCGCCGGGCTGGCCGGTCTGCTGTTCGCCATGTCCTACCCGGTGCTGGAGCCGTTCATGGGCATGATTATCGGCTGGAAGGCATTTATCGCCGCAGTCGTCGGCGGCATCGGAGACATCCGGGGCGCGTTCTACGGCGGATTCCTGCTCGGCTTCATCGAAGTGGGCGTGGTCACGGTGTTCCCGTCCACCTACCGGGACCTGTTCGCCTTCACGATCCTGCTCATCATTCTCTGGATGAAACCCACGGGACTGTTCGGAATGCCGCAGTCCACCAAGATCTAGCGGGGCACGCGCGAATATGCAGAAATACACCTTCAACATCCTGATGGCAGCCTTGGCCGTGGCCCTGCTCGCCATGGCGCAACTCCGCATCATCGACAACTACATCCAGGCGGTCATCATGTTCGTGGGCATCAACATCATGATGTCCACCTCGCTCAACCTGGTGAACGGCAACATGGGCGAGTTCACCTGCGGCCACGCGGCCTTCATGTGCGTGGGCGCCTACGTGGCCTCCATCCTGTCCGTTCTCTGCTTCGGCTCCAAGTTCGGCGACCCGATCTTCCCCGAAGTAGCTTCCTTCTTCGTCTTCCCGTTCATCATCCTGCTCGGCGGCGCAGTGGCGGCGCTCTCGTCCATCCTGGTGGCCCTGCCCTCGTTCAAAACACGCGACGACTACCTGGCCATCATCACCATCGCCGTGAACTACATGGTCATCTCGGCCATCGAGAACATGGACTGGGTCGGCGGATCGCGCGGCTTCCAGGGTATGAAGGACACGGCCTGGGCCATGGTCGACAGCACTCCTGCATGGCTGGCCGGGGAAAACGACTTCCCCTGGATCCTGCTCTACGTGATCCTGTTCACGGCCTTCGACATCTGGGTCATCCGCCGCTTCATCACTTCCACGTACGGCAAAGGCGTCAACGCCGTGTGCCAGGACGAGACAGCAGCCGAAATCATGTCGGTGAACACCAACAAGATCAAAACCGTGAACTTCATGATCTCGGCCGGGCTGGCCGGGTGCGCGGGCGGCCTGTTCGCTCACGTCATCGGCTACGTCAATCCGCAGTCGTTCAACATCCTCAAGTCCACCGAGGCCATGGTCATGGTCTACCTGGGCGGCATGGGCTCCCTTTCGGGCGCGGTCATCTCGGCGATAGTCTTCACCGTCCTGCTGGAAATCCTGCGCTCCCAAGCGCTTATAGACTTCCTGCTGGCACCGGCGACCTTCGTGTTCCCCGACTGGGAACCGTCGGCGGGCGTCATCAAGTGGGTCATGATTCCCCTGCTTCTTGTCCTGATAATGCAGTTCAGGCCGGAAGGCATCATGGGCAACAAGGAGTTGTCGGACGTGTTCCCGAAACTCAAAAAATTCTACACGTTCAAATAGGGGGCTGTTCATGACACTGCTCAAAATAGACAGCCTCACCCAACGTTTCGGCGGTCTCCAGGCCGTCAGCGAGTTCTCGGTGGACATGCAGGGCGGCGAACTGATGGGCCTCATCGGCCCCAACGGCGCGGGCAAGACCACCATCTTCAACCTGATCTCCGGCTTCTACCAGCCCACCGAGGGAACCATTACCTTCGACGGCAAGCCGACCGCCGGTCTCAAGCCGCACCAGGTCACCTCCATGGGCGTCGCCCGAACCTTCCAGAATATCAGGCTGTGGCACGACATGACCGTGCTGGACAACATCCGCATCGCCCAGCACTACAGGCTGGGCTACTCGGTCTGGGATTCGGTGATCCGGGGCAAACGCTACCACGCACGCGAAGCGCGCATCCTTGAAATAGCCGAGGAGCTGCTCGAAGCCATGTCCCTGACCGACGTGGCCATGGAGCTGCCCAAGAACCTGCCCTACGGCCTCCAACGCCGGGTGGAGATAGCACGGGCCATGTCCATCCGGCCCAAGCTCCTGCTCCTGGACGAGCCCGCGGCGGGCCTGAACTCCAAGGACGTGGAGGAACTCATCACCCTGGTCCGCTGGATCCACGAGCACTTCAACATCACCATCTTCATGATCGAGCACCAGATGAAGGTCGTCACCTCCCTGTGCCAATGGATCAAGGTCATCGACTTCGGCGCGACCATCGCCGAAGGCACCCCCGAAGATATTCAGAGCAACCCGGCCGTCATCAAGGCCTATCTTGGAGACGACAACATATGACTACTCCCCTACTCGAAGTCGAGAACCTGTACGTCAAGTACGGCAACATCGAAGCCCTGCACGGCATCTCCTTCACCGTGGGCGAAGGCGAGATCGTCACGCTCATCGGCGCCAACGGCGCGGGCAAGTCGACCACGCTCATGTCCATCGCCCAACTGCCCCCGCCCGAAGCCCCCAAGGTCATCAAGGGCGACATCCGATTCAAGGGCAAATCCATCCTCGGAATGCCCGCGGACAAGGTCGTCTCCGATCTCCACATGGCCCTGGTTCCCGAGGGACGGCACATCTTCGGCAACCTGACGGTCGAGGAGAACCTCAAGCTGGCCACCTATTCCCGCAAGGACGGACAGGTCGAGATCGACCGCGACTACACGCGCGTCTACACCCTGTTCCCGCGCCTGGACGAGCGTAAGAAGCAACGCTCCGAGTCCCTGTCCGGCGGCGAGCAACAGATGCTGGCCGTGGGCCGTGCGCTCATGTCCGGTTGCCGGGGCATCATGCTCGACGAGCCGTCCATGGGGCTGGCCCCCCTGCTCATGTACGACATGTTCCGCACCCTCAAGGAATTGAACGAGGAGGGCATGACCATCCTGCTCATCGAACAGAACGCCAATCTGGCGCTCAAGTTCGCCCACCGAGGCTACGTCATCGACACCGGAGAAATCGTGGCCCAGGGTTCTTCCGCCGAACTCATGGAGGACCCAGAAGTCAAGAAGGCGTACCTGGGCGGCTGATGCCCGCACACGATTCCGGGGCCGCCCCGCACTTGTAGGCGCGCCCCGGGACCGGTTCTTTCGTTCAAACCCTCCGCCCGGCACGACATGGCACGGCTCCTGCTTTGGCACGGGCACGGGAAATATTTTCCCGCGACCGCGAAAACAACACCATGGAGAACGCCATGTCGACCGCAGCCATCGGATCGGACCTGATAACCGGCACATACACCCTGCTCCGCGCATCGGTGGAGGAAAAACAGCTCTACCAGCAGGCCGAGGAGCTGACAGACGAGTCCAGCAACGGCAATGCTTCCGCAGGCCTGACCTCGGAAATCCTGTCCATCCTGAACCAGATTCCCAAAGGGGACGACAACCGCCTCTCCTTCCAGGAGGTGGAAGACTACCGTGAGGACCTGGGGGACAAGTGGGACGAGTCGGTCATGGCCGACCTGAAGGAACTCGGAGTGGACGTCTCCTCCGAAATCGCAATGACTTACGACCCGACCACGGGCAAAGTCACCGTGCCCGCAGGCACGGCCGATGCCGACATCATCAATCGGTATTTCGAGGACAACCCCGACAAGGTCGAAGAATTCAAGAACATCATTCAACTGGGCAAACTGACCACCACGGCGTCGACCAATCTTTCCCAAAACGATTTGCTGACCAGCTTGCAACAACAGAGCATGGCCTGGTGGTTCGCCGACAACACCGACCCGTCCACCTGGTTCGATGGCGGCGGCCTGCTGGCCTTCAGCGGGGGAAGCTCCGCCTACACCGGTCTGAACCTGATGGTCTGATCCGGTCGCAAAGGCTGCACTCCGCAACAGACCGACAAAAAGAGGCGCGCCATGCTCAAAGCATGACGCGCCTTTTCTCTTTTCTGGGAAGGGCGGGCCGTCCAGCGGCCCTCGCAAACACTTTCCCCGGGGTTTCGCCCGGCGTTCGCGCCTGCGATAAAACGTCCGTGCGGCTTGCGCCCGGACCGAATGCTACTCGACCACGTAGGCCTTGTTGATGACTACCGGCTCAACCGGCACATCGTCGTGGAAGCCGTGGCGGCCGGTATCCACATCCTTGATCTTGTCCACGGTGTCCTGGCCTTCGACGACCTTGCCGAACACGGCGTATCCCCAACCCTGAGGGGTCTCGGAGGAGAAGTTCAGGAAGCCGTTGTCCTTGACGTTGATAAAGAACTGGGAGGAAGCGGAATGCGGATCCATGGTCCGGGCCATGGCCAGGGTGTACTTGTCGTTGGCCAGACCGTTGTTTGCCTCGTTCTTGATGGGCGCGCGGGTCGCCTTTTCCTTCATGTCCGGGTCCATGCCACCACCCTGGATCATGAAGTTGGAGATGACGCGGTGGAAAATGAGGCCGTCGTAGAAGCCGTCCTCAACGTACTGCTGGAAGTTGGCCGCACTCGCGGGGGCCTTGTCGAAATCGAGCTCGATGACGATGTCGCCCATGGTGGTTTCCATTTTAATCATGAATACGCTCCTTTGTGCCGGGACTCGCCCGACGTGATGTCTTTTGGGGATTTTCCCCTTATCAAAGCCCGCCGCGCCTGGCAAATCAGGACGCCGGGCGGGGTCTACTGCCCGGCTTCGGGCACATCCGTTACCGTGCCCTTGACTGCCGGAACGTCGACCCGGGGGTCGTAGAACATGTCGAGATCGTCGTCGGCCGACTCCGCCCGCCGAACCTCCCGGACCGATCCCTCGGCCTTGAAGGTCAGCAGGGAGCCGAGCTTCATGACGTTCCGTTCAATAACCAGTTCCGCCTGGGGCTCCACGATCTCGGCCTGCTTGGCGGAACGGGGGCCCTCAGGGGTAAAGTCCACGGGCGACGGACCGTCCAGGAAGCCCGTGACCACATAGGCCAGCGCCACTCCCGCGGCAACGGGCTTGAGCACCCGCACCATCCCGGCCCACGTCCACCAGACCACGCCGCTACCCCTCGATAACCTTAACGATGGTCTCCTGATCCTCGGCGGTCAGGTAGGGATGCATGGGCAGGGCGAAGATGCGCGAAGCCACATCTTCCGACACCGGGAAATCGCCCTCCTTGTAGCCAAGGGAGGCAAACGTCTTCTGCAGGTGCAAGGGCTTGGGATAGTAGATGCCCGTGGGAATGGATGCCTCGGACAGCTTGGCCATGACCTCGGCGCGCTGCTCGGAATCCCGCGCCAGCACGCAATACTGTGCCCAGACCGAGACATTGCCCTCGGGCACGGAAGGCGGAGTCAGCCCGTCCACGCGGGACAGAAGCTCGGCATAGCGGTTGGCCACTTCCTGACGCTTGGCGATCTCGTCGGGGAAAATCTCGAACTTGGCCAGCAGCACAGCGGCCTGAATGGAATCGAGCCTGGCGGTCAGGCCGAGCCTGTCGTTGTCGTACTTGTGCGAGCCCATGCCGTGCACCCGGATGGAGACCAGCAGCTTGTGCAGCTCCTCGTTGTTGACGAAGACCATGCCGCCGTCGCCGTAGCAGCCCAGAGGCTTGGCCGGGAAAAAGGAGGTGCAGGCGAGATCGCCCAGGGAACACACGGACCGGCCCTTGTAGGTTGCGCCAAAGGACTGGGCCGCGTCGACCAACAGGAACAGCCCGGAGTTGTGGGCCAGAGGCTCGATGGCATCGTAGTCGGCGGGTTGGCCGAAGATATCCACGGCAATGACGCCCTTGGGGGTGAGTTCCTTGCGGTTTTCCTTTACGTGGCGAATCTTGCGCCGCAGGTCGTCGGCGTCAAGGTTGTAGGTCACGGGGTCGACATCCACGAAAATCGGGGTTGCGCCGAGCAGGGCCACCACTTCGGCCGTGGCGATGAAGGTAAACGGAGTGGTGAAAACGGCATCGCCGGGGCCCACGCCCAACGCCATGAGGGACATGAGCAGCGCGTCGGTTCCGGAGGAGCAGCTCACGGCGCGGGATACGCCGGTGTATTCGGCCAGACGGGTTTCAAGTTCGCCGATTTCCGGGCCCATGACATAGGCACCGTGCTCAAGCACGGTTTCAATGTTGTCCTTGATCCGATTTTCTATCTGCCTGTACTGCGTTTTCAGGTCGATGAAAGGTATGCTCATTTACAGCTCACTTTTATGGCTTTAATGTAAGAATGGGTGATTGTGTACCGGCAGTGTCTCACGAAAGAACGTGCCGAGACAAGAAATTTACTGTCCGCCGCCCTTTCCGTACGCGGCCGCGGCGGCCACGAAACGGTTGGCCCAGCCAGGGACGGCAAGGGCGTGAATGTGATTGTATCCGGCCCAGGTATTCCGGTGCAGGAACCCGTCACGACCCAGCGCACTGCCCTGCCCCCGGCACATGCGCAACCCGTGCCGCAGGTCCGCCGCGCCGTCGGACACGCACATGGAGTAATGGAATTCATGGCCCAGAATGCGTTCGCCCCGGGGGAAAAAGACGGAGTCCTCCACCACCTCGGCCTCGGTGTAGCCGAGTCCCTGCGGACGCGGACAGAACGCTGTGCCCAGCGGAAACACACCCGCCATCTTGTGCGACGCCCCGTCGACTTCAAGCGTGTCGCACAGGACCATGAACCCGCCGCATTCGGCGTAGATGGGCATCCCGGCCTCGGCTCGGGAGTGCAGGTAATCAAGGGCCGGACGATTGGCCGCAATGCGCTCCGCAAAAACCTCGGGAAAGCCGCCGCCCAGATAGAGGCCGTCGACCTCGGGCCAGGGTTCGCCATCGAGCAGGCTGACGCGCACCAGTTCGGCCCCGGCATGTTCCAGGGCCTCCAGATTTTCAGGATAATAGAACCACAGGGCCGCGTCGTGGACGTAGCCGATGCGGGCCGCCTTCGCAGCCGCCGGGCCGGGGAATACGGGAGCCGGAGCAGGACCGAAATTCGGTGCGGCGTCGGCTACAGCGGCAATGCCGTCAAGGTCCAGCCATTCCTCGGCCAGATCGGCCAGCCGGTCCAGATGGCCGGCGCCATCGTATTCCTGGTCGGACATGAGCCCCATATGCCGTTCGGGGATGGGATTCGCGCCCATCTTGGGCAGCACCCCGAGGACCGGTACATCGCTGTAGGTCTCCATGGACCGAAGCAGAACCGAGCGATGCCGTTCCCCTGCCGTGCGATTGAGGATGACGCCCGCCAGATTCAGCCCCGGTTCGAACCCGGCGCACCCCTGCACCACGGCGGCCACGGTGCGGGTCATCTTGGTGCAGTCGATCGCCAGAATGACGGGGCAGTCGATCATGCGGGCCAGCTCGGAGCTGGAACAGGTGCCGCGCTCGTCCATGCCGTCGAACAGGCCTCGGTTGCCTTCGACGAGGCTCAGGTCCGCGCCTGCGGACTTGTGATAGAAGACGGAGCGGATGATCTCGCGGGAATGAAAAAATGGATCAAGGTTCGAACAGCCGCGCCCGGCAGCCAGGCCGAGCCACTGCGCGTCGATATAGTCCGGCCCCTTCTTGAACGGGGCCACGACACGCCCCGCCCTGCGAAAGGCGCGCGCCAGGGCCAGAGACACTATCGTCTTGCCGGTGCCGCCGGACAAACCGGCCAAAAGTATGCGAGGAACGGATTCGGGCACGTTTGAATGAGGGCTTATTGAACCAAGAAAGCCTTGCCCGTCATCTACTCGACGAGGGCAAGGCTTGAAAAGCGATCAGGACGGAAGACTAGTCTTCGCCCTCGCTGTGAGCCTGCTTGCCGACACCGGCCAGGCCGTACATGGTGGTGGACCCGGAGGACCAGAACACCATTTTCTCTTCCTGAACCAGCTGGGTCAGGAGCTTTTTGACAGCGCGGCTCTTCTCATCCGGGAAAAGCTTAGTGAAGTCGTTGAAGTAGAACTTGGTCTTGCTCTTGGACTTCTCTTCGCAAAACTTGATGATTTCAGCTTTTGCAGCTTCGGGATCGAGTGCCATGATGGACTCCTTCTTTTTCTAAAGCCGGGGTACGGCTGAGAGCCGTACCCCGGTGCTTCATTTTTCTACCACTTGAACTGAGTGGTCTGACGCCAAGTGTAGTACGCCGGATCACGGAAGTCATCAATCAGATGCTCAGTGAAGGGCAGCTCGCATTTCTCGAAGAAACGCTCCCAACCGATGCGGTTGGCCCAGTCGCCCAAACGTTCGTACTTGTTGGCATCCTCGGCGTAGGTGTCGAGGATCTTCTTGATCACCTTGGTCATCGTGGGCCAGCGAGGCGGCTCGTTGGGCACGTAGGGAACCACGACCTTGGAGAAGGCGGGCTTGGTGATGCGGTTGGAGATCTTGCCGCCGACCATGATCGCGATACCGTCGCCCTCGCCATCGGACAGGGGCAGGGACGGACACATGGTGTAGCAGTTACCGCAGAACATGCAGCGTTCCTGCTTAATGGCGACGGTCTTGTAGGTCTCGCCGTCGATCTCAACCTTGGACGGACGGACTGCACCGGTGGGGCAGGCGGCCACGGCCAGGGGGATTTCGCACAGGTTGTCCAGGTACTGGTGGTCGATGATGGGCGGTTTGCGGTGGATACCGAGAATGGCGATATCGGAGCAGTGCACCGCGCCGCACATGTTCAGACAACAAGCCATGGAGATGCGCACCGGGGCGGGCAGCTTCATGTTCTGGAAGTCATCGAACACGACGTCCATGGTAGCCTTGACGGTACCGGAAGCATCGGTGGCCGGAGTGTGGCAGTGGACCCAGCCCTGGGTGTGAACGATGTTGGTCACACCGGCGCCGGTTCCGCCGACCGGGAACTTGTGGGAGCCGCCGGGGAACGTCTGGCCGTTCAGGTAAGTCTTCAGTTCCTTGGCGGCCTCTTCGGTCTCGACCTGGAACTCAAGGTTGTTACGAGTGGTGAAACGGACGTAGCCGCCGGAGAACTTGTCGGCGATTTCGCAGATTTCACGGATATGAGTGACGGACATCAGGCGGGCGGTACCAGCGCGGACGGTGTAGGTCTTGTCGCCGGACTCGGCCACGTGCAGCAGGATGCCGGGCTCGATGATCTCATGGTAGTCCCATTTACCAAAGTTCTTTTTGATAACCGGGGGCAGATACTCGCCGAAGTGACGAGGTCCGATGTCGGAAATCCGACCTTCCATCGGTTTGTCGGGATTGTACCCGGAAGAAATAAAAGCCATATTGATTCACTCCTCTTTTTAGCGCTGGTGGCGCTTGCGGAATTCGTTGATATCGCGGTCCCAACCACCTTCGACGTCTTCGGCTTTCCAGAAGATGTAGGGGTTGTGGCGAGGTTCCTGAACCTGGCGGGCGTCAACGGGAACGCCGGCGGCGTCGATCAGGGCAGCCATGCCCAGACGCTTCATGGTCTCGCCGATACGCTCACGGTTCTTACCTTCTTCCATCCACCAATCCCAAATGTTCTCGATGAGGTCCTTGATGGCCTGGTAGTCGTCGTCCTTGTTCACTTCCATGAACGGAACGAGCAGGGAACCCATCTGGGGACCGTCGAGGATCGGGGCCTTGGCGCCGCACAGAACCGAGCAGCCGCGTTCGTCACCGACTTTCAGGGCGCGAGGCATGGTGTTGATGCAGTGCATGCAACGGACGCATTCCTTGTGGTCGATGGCCAGCTTGCCATCTTCGTAGGAGATGCAGTTGGACGGGCACAGGTCAACGACTTCCTTCTGGATGTCGAACGCACCCCAATCACGACCAGCGTGGGCGCCGGCGTTGGGAGCGATTTCGCCGCCGACGTAGGCGGCAACGGCTTCCTGATCGACCTTGATCGGATCCTTCCAGGTACCGATGAAGGACAGGTCGGAACGGGCGATGGCGGCAACGCAGCCATTGGGGCAGCCGTCGAACTTGAATTTGAACTTATAGGGGAACGCCGGACGGTGGAGTTCGTCCTGGTATTCCTGGGTCAGGTTGTAGCACAGCTCCTGGGTGTCGTAGCAGGCGTACTCACAGCGGGACATGCCGAGGCAGGTAGCGGGGGTACGCAGGTTGGAGCCGGAACCGCCGAGGTCGATTTCCAGGTCATGGGTCAGTTCCCAGAAGATTTCCTCCAGCTGCGGAGTGGTGGTGCCCAGGAACACGATGTCGCCGGTGGCGCCGTGCATGTTGGTCAGACCGGAACCGCGAAGTTCCCAGATCTTGATCAGATTGCGCAGCAGCTCGGTGTTGTACCACTTGCCGTTGGGCTGAGCCACGCGGACGGTGTGGAAGTGAGCGACGCCGGGGAACATCTGGGGCTGGTCACAGTAACGGCCGATAACGCCGCCGCCGTAACCGAAAACGCCGACGATGCCGCCATGTTTCCAGTGAGTTTCGCCGTCGGTGTACGACATTTCGAGGACACCCAGCAAATCATCGGGACAATCGACGGGGATCTGGTAATCCAGACCCTTCTCGTTCTTGGCTCGAGCGTCGGCCTCCTGTTTAATGTCGGATACGAAGCTGGGCCACGGGCCGCTTTCCAGCTGATCCAACAGAGGAGTTTTGTGTTTCGCCATTCCCTTAACCTCCATAGTTTGATTAAGATGTTGCCATCAACCATTATTGCGCCCGGGCCGGCAAATGGTGAAAAAATCACCTGAAGCCAGAACGCCTTTTCCTACGTAACGCAACTACCTGGAATAACGGCAATTGCGCCAATATTCACAAGGTATGCAGGGCTGACAATGTACTGAACCCTTCGGTTTTCTGTCAACCGAAATATCCAAGAACCCATTGTCAATCCTCAGCTTGCGGACTCAATGGACTACCTGATTCAGGGGGTGTTCGCCACCCCGACCTTGCCTTCGCGGCCGAGCCGGAGTATCGGTCCCTTGGACAGGATATTGACCGCCATAACCGTTACAGCAAAAGGGTCTAAGGAGCAACACAAACTTGCAGATTCAAAACACTAACGCCCCCCGCTGCCGCCGCTGCGGACAGTGCTGCCGCAAAGGCGGCCCGGCCCTCCACGTTCAGGACCTGCCGCTCCTTCAGGACGGCTCCATCCCGCTGGCCGACGTTGTCACCTTGCGCGCCGGTGAATGGGTATACGACCAACCCGCGCAACAAGTCATGCCGCTCTCTTCCGAGATGCTCAAGATCAAGGGACGCGACGGAACCTGGACTTGCCTCTACCTGAGTCCCGAAAGCAACACTTGCGCCATCTACGCCACCCGTCCTGCCGAGTGCGAAGCGCTGTTCTGCGAAGACGTGGCCCCGCTGCGGGCCATGTACGAGGAGGAGCGGCTCACACGCGCCGACCTGCTCCCCGAAGGACACCCCCTGCTCGAACTCATGGCCGAACACGACCGGCGGTGCGATCCCCGGCGCATGGAAGAGCTGGCCAAGGCGGCCCGCGAAGGCGACGGCCAGGCGGGCGAAGAGCTCAAGGAGATGGTCGTATATGATATTGAAATGCGTCGCCTCGTTCCGCAGAAATCCGGCATGTCGGCGGAACTGAACGACTTTTTCTTCGGCAGGCCCCTGCACGTGCTCCTCGGCGGCATGAGCGTCAAGGTCTACCACTCGGGCGACACGGTCCGCTTCAACTTTCAAGCTTAGGAGGACACGCCATGAAAGACGAACTCGGCGTATACTACACCCCGTCCCTGCAACACCCCGAAGTGCGCATGTATGTGCGCGACAACCAGGGCGAGATAGAATTCCGCCTCTACAACCCCGACGAACCCATCATCTGGGAAAAGCACCAGTGGGTCCCCTACCAGGCCATTGAAGCCGCCGCCGTCATGTTCCGCGAGAAGAACACCGATCGCAACCCGCTGGCACTCTACGACCTCGACATCGCCCGCAAACTTCTCGAAGATTAGCGCCCTCGGCAACTTGATTCGAACACCCGCAACCCCACGCCGCCCGGACCCTCCGGGCGGTTTTCTTTTGCTAAATGGGAATTTTTCCCAGAAAGGAGGAAGCAACAACAGGAGCTTCCCCTATTGTCTTCATGGTGAAAGTGTGAGTGTATGACACCGTTCATTGAGAACAATTGTTTTCCCGGCAATCCCCGCCGGGAACTCCCCCCGAAAGGCTCCAATCACCGCCATGGAGCCTTTCTTTTTGCCTGTTGTCACATGCCGCCATGAACGATCGGGCGCGCAGGCTCTCCCCCGCAAAGGCCCGCCGTCCGCCGCAAACGGCCCCATCAGCGGGAACCTACGCTCCCGCCGCACGGGCGCAATCGCGGCACAAGCCCTCAAGAACAAGGTCCACATGGCTAACGAGTAGGCCAAGGGAGTCGGCCACGGCGGACTCGTCGAACCGGATGGCCTCGTTGGCGATGCATTGAATCCGCCCGCAGCCGGTGCAATGGAAATGGCTGTGCGCTCGTCCCACGCAATAATGCTGTGCCCGCTCGCCCGAACTGATTCGATTGATCGCGCCCTTCTCCGCCAACAGGTCGAGAATGCGGTAGACCGTGACCCGGTTGAGCTTGTGTTCGCGCAGGACCTCGGCGAGGACCTCTCCGGCGGTCACCGGGCCATGCCCCGCGGCCACGGCGGACACAACCATGATACGATTGAGGGTCGGCTCCAGGCCCGCCCGTTCGAGCAGTTCCCGAGCGGCCTCGGCAGAATCGAGCAGCGTCATGACGGCCTCCTGGACATCGCGTCAGCTCAAAGCGCGTCCGAACGCCTCGGCCGCGTGCAGCAGGTTGCCCTTCCAGTCCTCGGCCAGCGGATCGAGGGGAAGGACCCGTGCGTTCAGCTCGGAGGCGATTACCTCTGCGCTCCGCTTGGAGAACTGGGGCTGGACAAAAACCACGGTCACCCCGAGCTCCCGCCCGTGCTCGATGATTTCGGCCAGATGCCTGGGGCTCGGCTCGTTGCCGCCCGCCTCGATGGCCACCTGCGTCAGGCCGTACCGCTGGGCGAAGTATCCCCAGGAGGGATGAAAGACCATGAAGGCGCGCTTTCCCACCGGGATGGCCGCCATGGCCTCGGCGATGGTCGCGTCCAGCTTGTCGAGCTCATTCAGAAACGCCGCCAGGTTCGCCTCGTATTCGGTCTTGTGAGCCGGATCGGCCCGAACCAGCCCGTCGCAGGTGTTTCGCGCTATGGTCTTGACCCGCACGGGATCGAGCCAGATATGCGGGTCGAGAATCCCGTGGTCATGTTCATCCGAGTGCGCGGCCGCATGATCGTGCCCCTCGTGCTCGGCCTCATCATGATGGTGCTCGGCCTCATCATGATGGTGCTCGGCCTCGTCATGATGGTGCTCGATCATGGGGATCTTGTCCACGCCCTCCTGGGTGCGGACCACCAGCATGTCCCTGTTCGCCCCCTTCAATTTGGGCAGCCAGACGTCTTCCAGATTGATGCCGATGGCGAAATAGACCTGCGCCTTGGCCAGGGCGGCCATTTGCCGGGGAGTGGGCTCGTACATGTGCGGGTTGGCCCCGGGCTGAACCAGCACACTCACATCCGTCAACTCCCCGCCGATGCGCTCCACGAAATACTTCTGCGGCAGGATGGACACGAACGCCCGCACCTTGCCCGCCGCCGACGCGGGACCGGCCCAGGCCAAGGTCAACCCGAGCGCGACCAGAAACACCTTTTTCACCATATCGGAAACCGCCATGACACCCTCCATGGGTTGAAGTCTCGCCTTGCCCGATTCGAGCAAGACAATTGCATGGTGCAACTTGGTTGCATCGCTGTCAACAGCCTTGCGGCACTTGCTCCGCTTCTCACCTTGCGAAAGGAGCGCGGCCCGGACCGGGAGATTCCCCGGACCGGGCCGCACAGTGTTCGGATTAGCAGAAACGGAAGCTACTTGATGACCGCCGCCCCGGCCATAGCCACACTTTCGTCTTCGTCCACGGTGCCGCCGGACACGCCGATGGCTCCTATGATGACGTTGTTTTTGTCGACGAGCAACACGCCGCCCGCGAACAGGATCAGGCCGTCATTGCTGACCTCGATACTGTAAAGTGACTCGCCGGGCTGGGATGCGGCACCCAGGGTCCGGGTGGACATATTGAAGTACCGGGCCGTCACGGCCTTCTTGATGGAGATGTCGATGCTGCCGAGAAACGCGTCTTCCTGGCGATAGAACGCCTTGAGATTGCCGCCCGCGTCCACGATGGCGATATTCATGGGCACCTTGATTTCCTCGGCTTTCTTCAACGCGGCCTGAAGTATCGTCTGCGCCTGGACCAAAGTGACATCCCCGGGGAGGGTCTTGACGGGCCCCTCGGCAAAGGCGGGCACGGAAAAGAGCGCGACGGCGAAAACGAGAAACGCGGAAAACATGATTTTTCGCATAAAATCCTCCTTGCTGTACGAATCGCCGCCCGGACTTTTCGACTCCCCTGCGGAACCAAAGGCAATGGGCGGCAAATTATTTTACAAATTACACCCATGAAAACAGCAAGGCAACAAATCGATAAATAAAAACGTCACCTCCATCGGACACTACATGATGGCGAATCGGGCAATGCTTTCATGCACCGCTCCGGTATATTACATAAACAAAAATCCGCCTGTTGTTTTTGACATATTCTTCTGCCGGAAGGTTTGCTTTAAGCCGGGGAGTGCATATATTGAAAATCAGGATTCAATCGCCTTCGAAAGCGGGGTTGAGTCGATCTCGCGGCTGAAAGGCAACATTCAGACAAGGAGAGATACCACATGGCCAGTAAGACAGTGTTCGTAAACCAATTCACCAACGGTATCCTCGGCCCCGACGAGTCCATGCTCGGCCCCGTTGAAGACGGCGGCGTCATCATAGCCAACACCGCTCCGGGCTGCTGGGGGCCCATGCTCACCCCGGCCATCCGCGGCGGCCACGAAGTGACCCGGCCCGTACAGGTCGAGGGAGCCGAGCCTGGCGACTCCATCGCCATCCGCATCCTGTCCATCAACGTGACCTCCCGTTGCACCGCTTCGGGCAACGACACCACGTTCGCCGACCGATTCCTGGGCGACCCCTATGTTGCGGGCAAATGCCCCCAGTGCGGCACGTTGTACGAGGAGACCTGCGTGGAAGGCACCGGCCCCGAGTGCGTCAAATGCGCAAAATGCGGCGCTCCGGCGGCTCCTTTCGCCTTTACCAACGGCTACACCATCGCCTTCAACGACAAAGGCACCTTGGGCGTGACCCTGAACAAGGAAGCCGCGCAAAAGGCTGCCGACGACGCCCGGGAAAACATGTGCATCCCGGATAATTCCATCCAGAACCCGGTGGTGGCCATGGCCCCCAGCGACCTTCCGGGACTGGTCGCCAGAATGATTCCCTTTGTGGGCCAACTGGGTGTCGTGCCCGTGCGGAACACCCCGGACTCCCACAACGCCCGCGACCTGGGCTCCTTCCTGGTGGATGCGCCGCACGAATACGGCATCACCCAGGAGCAACTGGACGATGTGACCGACGGCCACATGGACATCAACCGCGTGCGCGCGGGCGCTGTGCTGATCGCCCCGGTGCGCGTGCCCGGAGGCGGCGTATACGTGGGCGACATGCACGCCATGCAGGGCGACGGCGAGATCGCGGGCCATACGGCCGACGTATCCGGCGTCGTCACCATGCAGGTGTCCGTGCTCAAGGGCGTCACCTGCGGCGGCCCCATCATCCTGCCCGTGTACGACGACCTTCCGCTCCTGGCCCGCCCCCTGAACGACGAGGAAAAGCATCAGGCCATGCTGGAGGCCGAGAAATGGGGCGTCGCCCTGGAAGAATCGGCCCCCATCTCCTTTGTCGGCTCCGGGCCGACCCTGAACGACGCCACCAGCAACGCCCTGACCAGGGCCGCCGAATTCCTGGACTGCACGGTCCCGGAGGTCATGAACCGCGCCACCATCACCGGCAACATCCAGATCGGCCGCGCCCCCGGCACCGTCACAGCCACCTTCCTGGCCCCGACCGCCAAACTACGCGAAAAAGGCGTCTACGACCTCATCCGCACCCAATACGGCCTGTAATCCCAGAGCCAAACCACGCAACCCCTAAAAAACATGCGGCGTTTCGCTGGAGAGCGAAACGCCGCTTTTTTTGTAGAGCATCCCTCACGCCTGTTTCCCTTGGAAAAAGTCCATGAGATACCGCCCTCCTGCCGAGGTGCTCCCCCCGAAAAAAACAAAAGAGCCCCGAACAAAAGGGGCTCTCCATACGGTCGCGAATTTAATCGGCCTAAAATTTGGCAGGGGAGGGACGTGAATATGTAACATAACCCATTGCTTTAACTTAAGTAATTAAATTCGATCTCAAAATCTACGCACAAACCTACTCACAATGTCGAACGCACATTAAGGTCGCACACGACAAGTTCCCAATTCATGAACTTTTCCTGTTGACTTTTTTTGGGAACCAACTATGTTCTGAACAGGAGGCAGCAAGAGACAGACATGAGAATAATCAGTCGGGCGACACTACGCGAGTATGGGGACAGCCACGCTGACGCAAAAGATGCGCTTGACTCTTGGTTCCATGAAGTTCGCAAAGAGGACTGGAAAACTTGGACCGACATTAAAGCCAAGTACCCTTCTGCTTCCCCGCTAGGCAATGACAGATACGTTTTTAACATCAAAGGAAACACCTACAGGATTATTGTCGTAATAAATTTTGTTGCTAAGATTATTTATATTCGCTTTGTCGGCACTCATGCTGAGTACGACAAAATTGATGCAGAGAAGGTGTAATTATGATGAAGCTGATCAAAACTAAGCAGGATCACGAGTTGGCCCTTAAGCGTATTGAGACGCTCCTTGCAGACAGTTCTTCCCAGGAAGCAATGGATGAACTCGAACTGCTTGCACACCTTGTCGACCAATACGAAGAGAAGGAATTCCCGATCGACTTCCCCTCCCCTGTTGCTGCAATCAAGTTCCGCATGGACCAACTCGGTCTCAAGCAAAAAGATTTAGTCTCTTACATTGGGAGCAAGAGCAAGGTCTCTGAGGTGCTGAACGAAAAGCGTCCCCTTACCCTTGAGATGATGAGAAAGCTGAATAGCGGGCTAGGCATCCCCGCCGAAACACTTCTTCAAAGTCCAAAAGCAGAATTTCCAAAAACATACACTGACTTGAATTGGGAGCAATTTCCGCTTCGAGAATTAGTTAAAAGAGGGGTTGTTGAAGCGAAGCATATAAAAGAACGTGCCGAGGAGGCTATGAGAGGCCTCATCCATGCTGCGGGCTCTCCCCAACTTGCAAATGCCTGTCTTAGACAGGGCTCTTGGAATGGCAAAACAGCAGACTGTTACGCAACTCTTGCCTGGGAACTAATTGTTCGAGCTCGCGCTCGTGAAGTTGAGCTTAGCACAAAATACAGACATGGCTCTTTCACCGAAGCACACATGGAAAAGCTCGCCCACTTAAGCATATACACAGATGGACCCAAACTAGCCGTCGAATATCTCGCCAGATATGGGATAATCCTTTTAACTGAGCCTGCAATAAAGGGGACTTACCTTGATGGTATAGCTCTTCTATTAGAAGACGGGACACCTGTCGTTGGATTGACCCTCAGATTAGATCGAATTGACTATTTCTGGTTTACCCTAATGCATGAACTAGCTCATATCATCAAACACTTAACGCCTGAGCAATCTTCAATTATCGACTTCAAAGATGGATCTTCAGCAAAAGACACTGAGGACGAAGCCAATACAATTGCCTCCAACGCCCTAATCCCTGCTGAACTCTGGACTAACAGCAAAGCAAAGCAACGTGGCAGCAAAGTTGGAGTTCTGGAGCTTGCAGAACAACTGGAAATTCACGAAGCAATCGTAGCAGGAAGAGTCCGAAAAGAAAGAAACAACTATCGCGTCCTTTCTGGATTGGTTGGGCAAAAGCAGATTCGCAAGTTGTTTTGGTAAATAAAGAATCTCCCCTATGTTGGCGCATAGAGGAGATTATCCCGAAATCCAAACCGCTGAGGCCGGATCGGGCACCCTTGGCAGGGCAGAGATGAACTCACACCATCTCTCTACCCACTGAACCACTCAGAGTCAAGAAATACGCCTCGTAGGGAGAAGTTCAATGCAGAACTCGAACTCTACTGGCAAAGTGTTGATCTTTCGCTGGACCCGCAGATGTCCGAAAACTGGTAAGATCATCCGCGCAAAGAAGCGCCCCTTTCCCCTGTGGGTAGACGCAGAGCGCTAATCATCAGCACCCCGCTTCGGCGGGGTTTTCTATTGCCCTAGAGGTGGTAGCGGTTTTTTGGACAGGTCATTAAGGTGGAGTCCGACGACGAGGAGGACTTCAGACAATGTCCAAGAGAAGACGCTTTTCAGCAGAGTTCAAGGCCAAGGTTGCGCTTGATGCATTATCGGGCGAAATGACGCTTTCGGAGCTGGCCAGCAAGTACAAGGTTCACCCCAATCAAGTCTCGACTTGGAAGAAGCAAGCCAAGGAACTGATCGTTGCTGGCTTTTCCGACAAAGTTCAAAGCCGTAAGGCCCAAGAAGAAAACGATCTCAAGGAGCTGCACGCAAAGATCGGTCAGCTCACAATCGAGACTGATTTTTTACAAAAAGCCTTCGCTCGGAAGTGACGCATGAGCGGAGGCGGCAGATGGTCGACAAGCATCATCCGTCACTGAGTATATCGCGCCAATGCCGCATGCTGAGCATGCTTCGCTCGACGTACTATTACAGGCCCAAGGGCGAGAGCTAGTTCAATCTGCGGTTGATGCGCCTGATTGATGAGCAGTTCCTGGAAACGCCATTCTTCGGCAGTCGCCAGATACGATACCATTTAATCCATCTTGGCTATGCCGTTGGTCGTCGCAGAGTACGACGCTTGATGTGTAAGATGGGGTTGTCAGCGATCTACCAAAAGCTAAGGACGACAGTTCCGCATCCAGAGCATCGGGTGTACCCTTATCTGCTGCGAGGACTGCGAATCGACCGACCAAATCAGGTCTGGTGTGCCGACATCACGTACATCCCAATGAAACGAGGCTTCTTGTACCTCGTGGTGATTATGGATTGGCATAGTCGTGCTGTCTTGTCGTGGCGCTTGTCGAACACGATGGAAGCCGACTTTTGCGTTTCAGCCTTGGAGGACGCAATCAATCGTTATGGCGTGCCTGAGATCTTCAACACGGATCAGGGCAGCCAGTTTACCAGTTACGACTTTACAAGGTCGCTCAAGAAGACAGGCATACGCATCTCCATGGACGGCAAAGGCCGCTGGATGGATAACGTCATGATCGAGCGCTTGTGGCGCAGCATGAAATACGAATGCGTGTATTTGCAGGAATTGGAGACAGGAAGCCAGGCCCGAATGGAATTGGCGAGATGGTTCAGGTTCTATAACTGGCAACGTCCGCATTCAGTCTTTGACGGAAAGCGGCCAATGGAGATATATCAGGACACCCCCATCCCTGGGGGGCTAGCCCCCCAGGGATGGGGAGCCCGTCAGGCGGCATAGTAAGTACCAGGCTCCACCTTAATCCTGCCGCCAAACTGTCCGAACAACCGGGACCACCTCTCCATATCGAAGGGAAAACAGACAAAGAAGCTCTTAAAAACTTAAAAAGCCATATCGTAAACCATTGCGAAGGGGTTCTTGTTGAAGACTCCCCCAAAGACAACAAACAAATTAAGCGTCTCCGAATCACTGAAAATTGCATCGAAGAAAACCCCTTCCTGCCGATGTCTTAACAGATCGCCTCATTCAAGCCTCTTTCCCAAATTTTGTGGCAATTTTGTAGCAAAAGCAGATTTCAACCAAAAGAAATACCATGTCGGCACTCCCAAGTTTTGCTGGTAACAGTACCAGTGAACCCCAAAACCAAGGGAGGCCGACATGGCAAAGCTCAAAGTATCATCTGTTCATCGGTTTGTTGAAGCGTTTTCCGGCGAGAAGGTATGGATAGGAGTGGACGTCCATAAGCTGAGTTTCAGCGTGGCTTTGCTCAGACCTGATGGTGCCGTGAAGGACTGGACTTGTCCGGCTGATGCAACAGCACTCACCCGGCTTGTCATGTCATTACCTGTTGAGGTTGGCGCGGTTTGCTATGAATCTGGACCGACTGGCTTTGAGTTGGCCAGGAGCCTCGAAGCAGAAGGTGTTACGGTTGTCGTTGCTGCGCCAAGCCGAATCCCGCGCCCCATTACCGCTACCAACAAGACCGACAGCCTGGACTGCCGCAAACTGGCAGAGCTGGCAGCCTCCGGCCTGATCAGACCAATCGCCATTCCTTCCGTTGAAGCTGAAGCCTTCCGTGCTCTTGAGCGTCGAAGGCATCAGCTCACCGACTCTCTTCGTCGAGCTAAACAACGGATTCGTTCACTTCTTCTTTATCTTGGAGCGCAGGAGCCTGCCGATCTGGACCATTGGAGCAAGGCTGCCATACTCACACTTCATCAGGTGGAACTTCCTTCGGGGGCAAAAGAGACTCTTGAAAGCTTGCTCGATGAACTGGAGTACTTCGCTTGTGCACAACGCAAAGTGGATCAGCGTTTGCGAATAAGCATCCGGGAACAAGACGAGGCAAGACGTATTGCCGCCATGAGGTCCGTTCCCGGCGTTGGCGAAGTCGTGGCCACGACTTTTGCGGCAGAGGTTTACCGCCCGGAACGTTTCAATCGCAGCGAAGAGGTGACAGCTTACCTGGGCCTTGCGCCAGTGATGCGGCAAAGTGGAGGCAGCAAGGGTAAGGCAACACTTCGCCCGGTCGGTCAAAAGCGATTACGAAGTTTACTGATTGAAGCAGCTTGGGTGTGGAAGCAGCGAGATGAGTGGGCCAGGGAGTTCTACAACCGAATTTATAGCCGACATGGTGTGGCACAAAAAGCAATAGCTGCGCTTGCTCGTAAATTGGCCGCGCTTTTGTGGAAGCTCAGCTTACCTGTAACGCAGTCGTAAACAAAGATCGCGGCGGGGCTTTGGTGGCGTAGACCACGAAAATAGAAATGGCGATCTTAAACTGATTTACGTACCGAATAGGTACTTGGTGCCGTAGAGCACGAATAAGAAAAGGAATACAAACTAATAGCCGTTATGGTGAGGGTGGAGTCTGGCCTAAGAAATAGGGAAATCGAGTAAATAGGGAGTCCTTGACATGGGGCCGCATAAGAAAAGGCCCCCGAAACATTTTTAAAAATGCTCCAAGGCCCTAATTTTATTCTGGTACCAGGGGAGGGACTCGAACCCTCACAGTATCGCTACCGGCGGATTTTGAGTCCGCTGCGTCTACCAATTCCGCCACCCTGGCGTGAGAAGGGTTATCCATAGGGCAGGGGGGAGCCTTCTGTCAATGATCTTGTCGGGCGGAATGTGGCCGGGGCGGGTGTGTACGGGGTATTTCATACTCGGCGGCGCATATTTCTTGTCACGCGGACGACTTGGTGGTAGCTCCCCGAATGCGGTTCATATTCGTGTCGAAGTGAGGACAAGTCATGCTGCCCATCGGTTCCATCGTCAACGCCTGCGCCATCATCGGCGGCTCCCTGCTCGGCTGCCTCCTGCAGTCGCGCTTTCCGGAGCGCATCCGGTCCATCGTGTTCCAGGGGCTGGGGCTGTGCGTACTGCTCATCGGCATTCAGATGGCGCTGAAGGTGCAAAATATCCTCATCGTCATCTTCGCCGTCCTGCTGGGCGGCATCACCGGCGAGTGTCTACGGCTGGACACGCTGTTCGAGCGGCTGGGCAACAGCTTCAAGAAGCTGGTCCGGTCCAAGAACGCCACATTCACGGACGGGCTGGTGACCACCTCTCTGCTCTTCTGCATCGGGGCCATGGCTATTGTCGGCTCCCTTGAGGAAGGCATCCGGGGCGACGCCACCATCCTCTACACCAAGTCCATTCTCGACGGCTTCGCGGCCATAGCCTTTGCCGCCACCTACGGAACCGGGGTCATCTTCTCCTTCATCCCCGTCCTCCTCTACCAAGGCTCCATTACCCTCGGCGCCTCGTTCTTCCAACAGTATTTCTCGGACCTGATGATCGCCCAGATCACCGGCTGCGGCGGACTGCTCATCGTCGGCATCGGCATCAACCTGCTGGAGCTGACCGAAATCCGATTGGCCAACCTGCTCCCCGCCCTGGTCTATGTCGTTGTTTTGACCTACTTCCTCGGCTGATCCTCCCAGGTAACGCCCATGGGGCGCATCGCCCCCAACATCGGACCGCGCCAACAAAAAAAGCCCGCCTGGAACCAGACGGGCTTTTCACTGGACGAAAGGGAATCCGCCGCGCGGACTATTTCGCGGCTCCCGCCTCGGGCAGCTTCGCGCCTTTGGCCGGTTTTTTCTTGGAACCGCAACCACCACAGCCCATGGTCTTCTTGACCTCTTCATCAGGCTCGACCGTGCGGATTTCCACCTCGGACTCGATATGCCCCTTTTCAATGGCGTAGGCTATGCAGTCCTCAAGGATCTGCTGGCAATGCTCGGTGGGAATGAACTCGCCGACCATGGCCCGCTGGAACTCGGGCCGATCAAAAGGCTCGGCCCATTCCTTGTCGCGGAAGGACATCCACGGGCCGATCTTCGGGGTGTCGATGGGAGGGGTCGTGGAGCGCATGGCCACTTCCCAGTGGGTGTACTGGTAGATGTCGTCCAGGGTCTCCTCCGGGGTACAGCTGTGCACCTCGCTGGCCTGAAACGAGACGAATACCTTGAAGCCGATGGCCAGTTCCTTGAACACACGGCCGAACTGATCGCTACGGGACGCCTCGACGAGATACTCTCTGAAATCTTTAGCCATTACTCACTCCTTATGGTGCCTAGAACAGGAATCAGCGGCATACTCACTCAATTATCCCTCTAAATCAAGGGGTTTCGCCCTACGCTGCACCCGATTGCGGCGCATCCGCGCATTTCTTTCGACGCCCCTACCCGAGCACGCCGAGAATGAGGGGCATGGTCACGGCAGAGAGCACGGTCTGGACCGTGATAATGAGCGCCATCACCTGATGGTCGCCGCCCATTTGCCGGGCGAGAATGAAAGCGGACACAGACACCGGGATGGCCGTGTAGATAAGCGCCGTGGTCAGGGCCAGCCCCTCCACACCGAAAAGGCGGGCGCAGCCGTAGGCCGCCAGGGGCAGAGCCACGAGATGGGCCAGGGAGGCCAGAACCACGGGCAGAGTGGACGACCCCAGCCCTTCGAAACGCAGCCCGGCGCCCACGGCCAGAAGGCCGAGCGGCAGGGCCGCCTTGCCCAGGATGGCGAGCAGGCTCGCGACCACGCCAGGCAGGGGAAGGTCGAGAAAGCTGATGGTCATGCCCACGACACAGGCCAGAATGAGCGGATTCTTGGCCAGCTCGATCCCCACCCTTCCGAGTCCGCTGCCCTGCTTGCCGTGGCGCGACAGGACCAGAACGCAGAGCACGTTGACGAGGGGAATGAGGGTCAGCATGGCCACGGCGGACAGGGTCATCCAGTCCGGACCGAGCAGCACTGCCGCCGCCGACATGCCCACATAGGTATTGGGCCGGATGGCTCCCTGAAAGATCGAGGTAAAGACCGGGCCGTCCAAACGGAACATGGTCCGAGAAAAGACCAGGAACGCGCCCACCAGACAGACCGCCGATGCCACGGTCAGAGCCAGGTTCAGCGAGGAGGCGTCGAAGTGCCTTCCCGAAAGGCCGCTGACGAGCATGGCCGGAAAGAGCACGTAATAGGTCAGCCGCTCGGAAACGGGCCAGAACCCCACGCCCGGGAAATCGAGACGGTACAGGACAAAGCCGAGGAGAATGAGCCCGAAAATGGGCAAAATGGCGAGGATGACGGGAGACATGACCGGAAAGGTACGCCCGTCGCCGGGTTCATGGCAAGAAAAACGGGGGCTTCCGCTCGGGAAGCCCCCGCAAGCCTATTCGGGGATTGTCTCCATGGACGCCCATTTGGGCTCGTGAAGCGGCAGGACGTAGTCGGCCATATCGCGGGCCTTGAGCAGGATGTCGTAAGCATCGTAGGGGCCGGTGTTGGTGCCCGGGGGAATGACCTCCATCTCCATGGCCTTGACGTCCTTGGGCGGGTCAATATTTTCGAGGATGGTGCAGAAACCGCAGATGAGCACCGATCCCTTCTCCGTCTCGATCTTCACCGACATGCCGCCGGGCGTATGGGCCGGAGTATGGATCATGGTGATGCCGGGCAGGACCTCGGTGTCCTCCGAAAGGGTCACGATCTGGCCGTTCTCCTTGGCGTCGTCCACGTAGTCCTCCAGGTAACGGAAATCGAGCGGATGCGGATTGTAGACGGACTCCATCTCCTTTTCATGCACATAGATAGTCGCGTTGGGACACTTGTAGTCGTTCTCGCAGTGATCGTTGTGCAGGTGGGTGTGAATGATGATGTCGATGTCTTCGGGCTTGAGACCGTACTTGGCCAGCCCTTCTTCAAATGTATATATCTTGCCGCCGATGGCCTTTTCGCGCTCCTCGGAGACGATGGGCTGCATCTCGCCGGTATCGACCAGGATATTCTTGTCCCCGCCTTCGATGTACCAGGTATAAATGGGAATGGTGTACGGGGTGCCGTATCCATGCTGATAGGTCATCATACCCTTGTCGAAGACCTTGGTTCCCATGACGATGGGATGAACTTTGTATGTGCTCATGGCTCACGCTTCCTGTTATATTTCAAACATAAATATGAATGTGCGCAACCCCTGTCAAGGCCGGAGGCGGTATCACGGCCGTCGACGCAGGGCTCGGAGGCGTCCGGAAGGCGGATGCGGAAGGACAAACCATGCGGTAGTATTAATATTATACACACCTTGACCCGTTATCTCTTCCTCGGGTAGGTAGTTGCAATGCGGGGCTATGCCTTGATGCTGGCCACCCATGGACACTTACAGGTCTTCTCCAATCATTGCGAACGATTGGGGTGCGCTTGCAGACAGATAATAAAGACCAAATTTCAAGGAGAAAGAGCATGGACGTCGAATTGGCCAAGCCCTTCATCAAAGCCGCCATTGATGTCTTGTCCACCATGGCCTTCATCAAGCCCGAGGTCGGCAAACCCTACGTCAAACGCAACAACGTCGCGGCCGGCGACGTGTCTGGAATGGTCGGCATCACCGGCGAGAAAAACGGCAGCGTATCTCTCTCCTTTTCCAAGGGATGCGCCGTGGCCATCGTCAAAAACATGCTCGGCGACGAGATCGACGACATCATGCGGGACGTCAAGGACGCCGTGGGCGAACTGACCAACATGATCTCGGGCCAGGCGCGCGCGGGCCTGGCCGAAAAGGGGCTGGTCTTTCAGGGCTCCACGCCCACCGTGGTCATGGGGGACAACCACACCATCTCGCACATGGCCAAGGCCCCTGTCATGGCCATTCCCTTCAAGACCAAGGACGGGAGCTTCACGATCGAATTCTGCTTCGAATAAACCGAATGTTTCCCCTCAACACGCGGAGACGCCATGTCACCACTAGAAAACTTCAGAGAAAAGGAATTCCTGGATCAGATCACGATCCTGAATGAGATTTCCGGAAGCAAGGATCCCGAGGCCCTGCCCGGCCTGGCTGCTCTGCTCAAGGAGCCGGTGGGCGACACCTCCATCGACTACATGGTGGTCAACGCCCTGAACGCGGTGCTGTCGGGCAACGAGGCCAAGGTCGTCGAAGGTCTTGGCGATCCGCATGAGGGATACAGCATACTGTGCATTCGCGTGGCCGGAGAATACTGCCTGAAAGGGACGACCGGGCCGCTCATCAACCTGGCCCTGGCCGAAGAGGACCTGGACCGCCTCATGGAGATTCTGACCTCTCTGGCCCGCATCGGCGACAAGTCCGCCATCCCCGTCTTCAGGCGGTTCCTGACCCACGAAGACCCTTTCATCCAATCCTCCTGCATCGAGGCGCTCGGCAAACTCGGCGATCCCGAATCCATTGAGGAGTTCAAGAGGCTCCTCACCGAGAGCGAAGCGGACGACCGCTTCGAGGTCTGCGACATCACCACCTGGAAGGCCGTGGACGCCCTGGCCCGCAACGAAAGCGAAAACACCATCTCCTTCCTTGTCCGGACCCTGCATCACAAGAACCCCACGGTGCGCCGCATCATCACCGACGCGCTCATCAACGTGGGCCCCTTCGCCATCCCCATGCTCCTCGATGCCTTCGAGACCGAGAACACGGATTCCAAGATACTGGCCGCCAACGTCATCGGCTTCCTGCGCGACCGCGCGGGCGCGGACGGGCTGGTGGCCGCCTTCGACAAGGGGCAGGCCGACGATCCCAACGTCCGTTACGCCGTGTACGAGGCCCTGGGCCGCATCGGCTCCATGAAGGGCATCATCTGCCTGGTGGATGGGCTGTCCGAAACCGACGAACTGATCCTCATGGCCGTGATCGGCGGACTGGAAAAACACGTCAATCCGGGCATGATCGCCGCCCTGACCGAACGCATCGCCAAAAGGGACGACCAGGCGTCCAGACTGGCCAAGGCGGTTATAGCCTCCAGAGCCACGACCATTTTCGAACACCTGCACGGGAACCGGGAAGTGGGAGTTCTCCTTGTGGACGCCCTGGCCGAATCGCGCGACCCCGAAATTGTCGAGGAGTTCCGGAAAGTACTGACCGGGATGGGCGGACCGCATGCCGAACAGGACCTGAACCGCCTGCCCGTCCTGGACAAAGGAACAAGCAAGGCTCTGGCCGCCGACGACTCGCGCTTCATGTGCGCCATGCACCGAGCCATCCTCACGGACCTCGGATTCGAGCCGTCCTTGGCCGTCAACGGCGAAGAGGCCTACGAATACATCGAACAGGGCGAGAGGTTCGAGGTCATCATCACGGACATGAACATGCCCGTCATGGACGGCATGGAGTTGGTGGGGAAAATCCGTTCAACGCCGGGCATGGAAAACGTGCCCATCATCATGGTCACCACCGAATCCGAAGCCTCCCAGCAGGGGTTGGCCTCCAAGACCGGCGTGACCGCCTTCATCTCCAAGCCCTTCAAGGCGGAAGAACTCAAGGCGAAGATTCTCGAAGTAACCCGTTAGAACGCGAAGGGGCCTCTCAGGAGGCCCTTTTTTTCAGCCGAGCCTTGTCCCGGGCCAGACGCAGGAACTCGATGACCGAGGCGGCGACCCCACGGGAGTAGAGCATCCAGACGTGCCCCATGGGCGCGCAAACGCGTTCGTCCCAGTCCGGCCTGCCCGTGCGCAGCAGATCCAACGGAATCACATAGTCGTCGGCCAGGGTGTAGAGGGCCAGCTTGGGGCAACCGGGGTCCGGGGCGTCGGCCACGGCCTCGGATATGGCCCGTCCGGGTATGAGCCCGCGGGCCATGCGGTTTCCGCCCAGCCAGGCCAGCTCGCTGCCGCCATGAGGAGAGCCCAGGGCGACCAGCGCGGTCACCCTGTCGCGAAATCGGGGATCGCCCGCCGCGCAACGGCAAAGCAGCCCCCCCAGGCTGTGGCCTATGAGCATGACCCGAGACTCAGGGTCATCCCCCAAAATGCGGCCGAGCTTTGCCTTGAGCCCGGCCAATGCGTAACCGAAATCCTTGGTAAAGCTGTTGTAGCCGTAGGTATGGACATTCTCGAATCCGGCCCGGCGGAGCCTGTGGGCGAAAACCAGCCAGGCCGTGCGATTGTGGTACAACCCGTGGACCAGCACCACGGGAATCCCGTTCCCCGAGGGACGCCGCTCAGGCAGGGCCAGCAAAAGGGTGCTCGGCAGGGCCACCACATCGGCGGCCATGGCCGTGACCACGCCGCGCGCGACGGCAGGACCGAGTCCGCCGGCCTCCTTTCGAATGAACCCCAGCCGACCGGCCAGGGCGTTGGACAGCAGAAAAATCCCGTAGCGCAGCAGGGTGAACAGGGCCAGGCCCAGGAGAACGTAGAGGAAGACCTTGACGGGCATTCCGCACCATGACGTCAGGCCACGCAGGTGTCAACCCGCCGGGAGGCCGCCGCCCCCTTGCCTTGGTTCACGCTGCGGTGTACCAAGGCCGGACATTCAAAGGAGCATATTTCGTGACCACCACACTCTGCCTCGACATCGGCAGCGGCACCCAGGACGTGCTGCTCCACTCCCCGGACAGGGAGATTGAAAACTGTCCCAAGTTCGTCATCCCCTCCCCCGCACTCCAGATCGGCCGCCGCCTCGAAGCGTTGCGGCTGAAAGAAAAGCCCGTCTGGCTGCACGGCAGCAACATGGGCGGCGGCGTGACCCGCTTCATCAACGCCCACCTCAAGGCCGGGCTCGAAGTGGCCGCGACCGAGAACGCCGCCTACACCATGGCCGACGACCTGTCCCGCGTGACCGGCATGAACATAAAGCTTGCCGATCAGTGTCCGGACGGCTTCACGCCGGTCCGTCTCACCGACTTCGACGAGGCGTGGTGGCGCCGTTTCCTGGACGCCGCAGAGCTTCCCTGGCCCGACCGCATCGCGGCCTGCGCCCAGGACCACGGCTTCCATCCGGGAGAGTCCAACCGCATGGGCCGGTTCAAGCTGTGGCGCTCCCTGCTTCACGACGGCGAAGGCCGACCCGAGGCCCTGGTCTACCAAACCCCGCCCGCCATGCTCACCCGCCTTGCGGACCTTCAGCGCGACATCGGCAGCGGTCCCGTGGCCGACACCGGCGCGGCCGCCGTGCTCGGCGCGCTGTACGAGGACCGGATCGAACGTTTGAGCTTCGAACGCGGCATCACCCTGGTCAATATCGGCAACTCCCACCTCATCGCCTTCCTGCTCTTCGACGGCCGAATTCATGGCGTGTACGAGCAACACACCGGATGCGTGGACGGGGCCAAGCTCTGGGCCGACCTGGAGCGGTTCCGCTGCGGCTGCCTCTCCTTCGAACAGGTCTTCGACGAAAACGGCCACGGCTGCCTCTGCATGGACCTGCCGACCGAGGCCGGAGGCTTTGCGCCCACCTTCGTGCTCGGCCCGCGTCGGGCCATGCTGGAGGGATACGATGTGGACTTCCCCTCCCCGGGCGGGGACATGATGCTTGCGGGCTGCTTCGGCCTGCTGAAAGGGCTGGCAATGCAGGGCTAAGACCGGCCTTTCGGGCGGCGGCGCAAACTCGTCGCCGCCCTCCGCACAGCCCCACACGCAGGCTGAACGGAAGACACCGCCAAAAAACGCGCTCCCCCCTAGGCAGGCCGCCCGCCCCATGGTAGGATGCGGCAACACCTTTCCCCTTCGAACGGAGGAGCTGATAATGCCTGCCATACAACGTATTCCCCTGCTTTGCGCCCTGCTGCTTATTCCGGCCTGCCTTTGGGCCGCCGAAGCCGCCCACGCCGGATGGGGCGACGCGCTCAAGGGCGCGGGCGATGCCGGAAGCAAGACCATGGGATTGCCCTCGGTCCCCACCGGAATCGATGACGCCTTCCGCGAGCTGCTCTCCATGGGCACCGACTCGGCAGTCGAATCGCTGTCCCAGGACGGCGGATTCTCCAAGCAGGCCGCCACGGCCCTGGCCATTCCGGATGATTACCGAAAGCTTGCCGAAACCGTGGCTCCCGATTTGCTCACCTACTTGAACTCGGCCGCCGAATCGGCCGTCCCGGCCATCGGAGAGCTGTTTCAGGCAACTATCGACACCATGGAATTCGCCAACCCGACGAGCCTTCTTTCGGGCAAAAATGACGCCGTTACCGCCTATTTTGAAGAAAGCGCGCGGCCTGAACTGACGGAAAACGCGGCCCCTCTGATCCAGTCCGCCCTGGAGCAGACCGGGGCGGGGTCGGCCATGAGCGCCGCGCAACGCCTCTCCTCCATGACCGGCGGAGCCTTCGACCCGGTGACCTATCTGACCGACAAGACCCTGGACTCCATGTTCCTGTACCTTGGCCAGACCGAAAAGGGCGTGCGCTCCGGCGACATCGAAACGACCAGCAAACTTCTCCAACAGTTTTTCTAGGAGCTTCCAATGAATAAATTCCTCAAGATCGTACTCATCATCATCGCCGCGCTGGCGGCCCTGTTCATCGCCCTATGCATCTACGTGGTACTCGCGGTGGACACCACCAAACTCAAGGACGAGATTGCGAAAACCGTCAAGGAGCGGACCGGCCGCGAACTGACGTTTGAAGGCGATATCGGCTTCAACTTCTTCCCCTGGCTCGGGCTTGAAATAGGCCCCACCGCGCTCGGCAACGCTCCCGGCTTCGCGCCGGACGAAATGGTGCGCATCAACCGCGCCGAGGCATCCATCCGCCTCCTGCCGCTGCTCTCCGGCAACGTGGCCGTCGGCAACGTGGTCCTGGACGGCCTGACCCTCAACCTGGCCAAGAACAAGCAAGGCGTGACCAACTGGGACGACCTGGCCGGGGCTGGCGCGGACGCGGAAAAGCCCGCCGAGAAAGCCACCCCAAAGGAGGAGACGGCCAAGTCCGAGTCCTCCGCAAGCCTGTCCGTGGAAGGCGTTGAAATCACTAACGCCAATATCATCTATGACGACATGCAGGCGGGCAAGAAAACCGCCATCAACGACCTGGATCTCTTCGTGGGGCAGATCGGCGACAAGACCCGTTTTCCCTTTGAACTCAAGTTCCGCCTCAAACTCGACAGCCCCAAAATCGACACCCGGCCGGTGCTGACCGGCTTTGCCAAATTCGATCAGGAAGCGGGCTCCTTCGAGGTGGACGACATGGAGCTCTCCCTGCTCAACCTCGAACTGACCGGCCTCTTTTTCGCCAAGACCAAGGACGACGCCACCTCCTTCTCCTCGGAGATCAAGATGACCACCTCCTCGATCCGCGAACTCCTGGCCGGGCTGGGCATGACCCCGCCCGACACGGCCGATCCCGACGTGCTCAAGCCGCTGGCCGCAACCATCAAGGTAAACGGCACCGACACCCAGGCCTCCCTGGAATCCCTGTCCCTCAAATTCGACCAGACCCTCGTTACCGGCCAGGGCTCCGTCAAAAACTTCCAGAAGCCCGCCATCGCCTTCAACGTCAACGTCGACGGCATCGATGTGGACCGCTACCTGCCGCCCAAGTCCGAAGGCAACGATGCCCAGCCCGCAGCCGATTCCGCCTCGTCACCGGAAGCCCCTGCACAGGAACCCGACTTGAGCGCGCTCAAGGACCTGGACCTCAAGGGCAAACTGACCGTAGGCAAGCTCAAGGTCATGAACCTGACCATCACCGACATCCTGGCGGAGATCACGGCCCAAAACGGCCTGGTCACGGCCGACCCGATGAACCTTAACCTTTATGGCGGCTCCTACTCCGCACGAGGCACCCTGGACGCCTCCAAGCCCGTGGCCGCCTGGACCGAATCGGGACGGCTCAAGAACGTCCAGGCCGGGCCGCTTCTCAAGGACCTGACCGGCAATGATCGGCTCTCCGGCACGACCAACGCCCAATATGACCTTACGGGAGCCGGATTAACTCCGGACAACATCAAAAAATCCGTCAGCGGCACGGCGTCCTTCGCCTTCACCGACGGAGCCATCAGCGGCATCAACGTCGCCAAGATGCTCCGCGACGGCTGGGAACGGCTCAAGGGCCGCCCCGTGTCCGGCGATGAACCGGCCAAGACGGATTTCGCCGAGCTCCTCGGTTCCGCCACCCTGACCAACGGGCACATCGTCAACAAGGATCTGCTCATGAAGTCCCCGCTCCTGCGCGTCACCGGCCAGGGATGGGCCGACCTGCCCAAGAACTCCACGGACTACACCGCCACCGTCACCGTGGTCGGGACCCTGGAAGGCCAGGACGGGAAATCCATCGAGGACCTCAAGGGGCTGCCGCTGCCCATCAACGTCAAGGGCAGTCTGAACAATCCGTCCATCTCCCTGGACCTCAAGGCTATGGGCGAAGCCCTGTTCCAGGGCACCTTCAAGGAAGGAGCCAAGGGCATCGAAAAGACGATCAAGGAAAACATCCTCGGCGGCTCCAAGCCCTCGGGCGAAACCGACGCCAAGCCCGCCGACAAGCCCGGCGGCTTCATCAAGGGCCTGTTTCAATAGCGTCTACAGCGGCCGGGGGAAAGCGTGTGCACTTTCCCCCGCCGCATACTTCCGCTTTTGCCGCCGTTTCGCGGAGGCGAAAATGGAAAGCCCCGGTTCATGGGAACCGGGGCTTCTCGTTGCAGGCGTGAGCGCGTTTTGCAAAGGCGTCGTCTAGAACCTCAACGACAGGCAGGTCAGCCCTCCATCAAGCTTGCGGAACTCGGAGACATCGATAACCACGGTGTCGACGCCCGTGGCGCGCACTTTGGCCAGCGTTTTGGGAAAGCCCTCGGGCACGATGACGGTGCCGTTAATGTACAGGCAATTCCGCGCATAGGCCTCGTCGTCCTCCACGATCACCCGCTGAAAACGGGAGAGTTCGGGCAGGGAATCACAACAGGGCGAAACCAGAATGGTATTGTTGCCGATGAAGTTGACGTCGGTCTTGAAATGCAGGGAAGGACAACAGGCTATGATTATGGTTTCGTAGCCATACGGGGCCACCGTATCGGCCAGGGCTTGCGCGCCCGCCCGATTGGTGCGCTCGGACAATCCCACGTAAAAGATCTTGCCAACCTGAAGCACGTCGCCGCCTTCGATCAGTGCGGGCGGGGTGATTCTGACCACCGGCTTATGCTTGGCCAATTCGGGCTCGATGGTCAATTGCTCGCCCTGCCGCGACGGCGCGCCAAGCGGAGTAAGCACGGCCACATGCTCGCAGACCACGGCGGTGTCCTCCACAAAACAGGCGTCCGGAAACCCCGGAGCGGCGTCGAGCACGGTCACGTCCAGGCCGAGATCGGCCAAGGTGCGGCAGTAGACGGCGTGCTGCCGGAGGGCCAGCTCGAAATCGGGCTTCCCCAGATTGGCGGTGGTGATGCCACCGACCATTTCAGGGCCGGGACGACGGGTTATTGCTCGGGTAAACATAGCGGGTCTCCTTTTTGAGGCCAGGCGCAATCAGAGGCCGTTCGGAACTGTTCCAAAAACGCTGAATACAAGTCCTTCCAGTGGGTAAACCGAAACGCGAATTGCTTCAAATTAAAATAGAGGACTTTGCCGCCAACGTCTCGACTTCGCCGGGGGATCGGCCATGCATACAAAAAAAGCTTGCCGCAGAGTATCCCGCGGCAAGCTTTGTTGATGCTTTCGTGTTCTCGCTGTCTACCTAGTTCATGAGCTTCTTTCTACCCAATCCGATCACGCCAAGCAGGCTGAGACCAAGAAGAATAAAGGTGGAGGGTTCGGGAGTGGGGGTCGGCCCCTGCGAGTAGTTGAGCTCATAAGCGAGATCGTAATAATTGTAATACGGAGCCCAATTATCGGAGAACAGGGAGTCAAAGTCATCACCGTTATTCATATAAAATAAACCGCCCGGTAATTGATTGAAACTGTCATCGACAATGCCCAAGACCGCTTGGGCGGAAAGGCCGTCGAACAGTTCGGACGTGCTCAGGAAAAGAACGTAATTACCGGCGTCCAAATTCAAGCCATTGATGTCAATGGTGAACAGGTCGAATTCAGAAGTGCTGACATTATCAGTGGAATAGGCATCGCTCGACCAAAAGATATTGTCGATATTGCTGCCGTTCCAATCGGCGATATACGCCTTGAAATCGACAACGTCCGCAGTGATATTGTAGTTCTGGACATAGAAGGAAAAGGAGTCCAGGGAACTTTCTTCGCCAAGGGTGAAGGTCTGGCCATAGGTGGCCGTGTTCGATTCGCCCAAGCCGCCAATTGCCCTATTCGCCCAATTGTCGAGGTTGCCCATGGTCAAAGCCTGAGCAGGTTGGGAGACACAAAAGATGCTCACCGCCAACAGAAATGCCAAAGTCGTGAGTTTCATCCGGAGGGCCGTCATAAGTCTCATCCTCTTTTAATTTTGATTCGTACCAGCGTGGAACTAGAGTTTATGTGCCCCTTATTTGCAAAAAATACTCCATTTACTATAACCATCTATAAACATGGCCGATCAAGTACCTACGTCCGGCATATAAAAACCTAATACTGTAAACTTATTTTACAGTGAGTGATAAGTAATTCGACACTCTCAAAAACACAGACTTTGCGTTTGCAAAACAAAAAGGGAATCAAAATGGATTTTACAACGATTTTTTTTGTTTAAAACAGACAGCAATACAAATCTTCCAACAAATCAGCCCTATGTTTTTCGTTGGCTAGCTGCACAAGACTATCAGATTAAAAAAATGAATGGCCTTCATTCCTTTTCCAATCTGCCCAAAGAACATAAAACACCCCCACCAATTCCACCGAATCTCACCAATCGCAATATCCGAATCCCCGCAAATTCCCACCCACTCGGCGGACTCAGCGACTCTGCCTCTTCTTGAAGGCTGATCGAAAGACAAAGTTACTTCGGCTTTCACAAAGTCGGTCTACCAATCTTTAGACTTTGTTCACACCCTCCTCTCTAACAGTCGCTCTTCTCCCTTCGCACTACAATCCCAGTCAGCCGTAGCAATACACACGTACGCCGTAGCCGACTTACGCTTGAGTATGAACCAAGGGACAATTGTGAATCATAGGTTGCTCGGCAACTTGATGCACGGCGCACTAGATCGAAAGGAAGCTGTCTTGGGCTCCCTCTATGAGGATAACCGGACTCACGGCCCAAAGCAGCCTATGCACCCACTGGCGGCCATCAAGGAATGCCACATTGGGTTGGCCGGGGCGAGCGGCTTTGAATGGGCAAAAGAGGGAGAGAGCCATGAGGGTGCCAGGTGCGCCCGCAGGGTTGTGGAGGCCGGGGGGTGGGCAATAAAAAAGCCCCCGGTCAAAAAGACCGGGGGCTGAAATATTCCTTGGCGGCGACCTACTTTCCCACACGCTACCATGCAGTATCATCGGCGATGGAGGGCTTAACTTCCGGGTTCGGAATGGGACCGGGTGTACCCCCTCCTCCTTGGCCACCAAGAAAATTTGGCGAACTTGGTGTTCAAATATATAGTCAATAGGGGAAGAGAGAATTCCTAATTTTGTTAAATAAGCCGCACGATCTATTAGTACCGGTCAGCTGAACAACTCGCGTTGCTTACACCTCCGGCCTATCTACCTTGTAGTCTTCAAGGGATCTTTAGGGACTTGCGTCCAGGGAGAACTTATCTTAAGGCGGGCTTCCCGCTTAGATGCTTTCAGCGGTTATCCTTTCCGAACTTAGCTACCCTGCAATGCCGCTGGCGCGACAACAGGAACACCATAGGTTCGTCCACCCCGGTCCTCTCGTACTAGGGGCAGACCCTTTTCAATTCTCCTACGCCCACGGAGGATAGGGACCAAACTGTCTCACGACGTTTTAAACCCAGCTCGCGTACCACTTTAAACGGCGAACAGCCGTACCCTTGGGACCTGCTTCAGCCCCAGGATGTGATGAGCCGACATCGAGGTGCCAAACCGCGTCGTCGATGTGAACTCTTGGACGCGATCAGCCTGTTATCCCCGGCGTACCTTTTATCCTATGAGCGATGGCCCTTCCATTCGGAACCACCGGATCACTAAGACCAACTTTCGTTCCTGCTCGAGATGTCTCTCTCACAGTCAAGCTCCCTTATGCCTTTGCACTCAACGGCTGGTTTCCAATCAGCCTGAGGGAACCTTTGCAAGCCTCCGTTACTATTTGGGAGGCGACCGCCCCAGTCAAACTACCCACCAGACACTGTCTCCACACCGGATCACGGTCATGGATTAGATACCTAAGTAATAAAGGGTGGTATTTCAAGGGCGACTCCACGCATACTGGCGTACACGCTTCAAAGTCTCCCACCTATCCTACACGTTATTAATCAAATACCAATGTCAAGCTGCAGTAAAGGTGCACAGGGTCTTTCCGTCCTTCCGCGGGTAACCGGCATTTTCACCGGTAATTCAATTTCACTGAGTCTCTGGTTGAGACAGCGGGGAGATCGTTACGCCATTCGTGCAGGTCGGAACTTACCCGACAAGGAATTTCGCTACCTTAGGACCGTTATAGTTACGGCCGCCGTTTACTGGGGCTTCGATTTAGAGCTTCGCTTACGCTAACCCCACCTCTTAACCTTCCAGCACCGGGCAGGCGTCAGTCCCTATACATCGTCTTACGACTTAGCAGAGACCTATGTTTTTAGTAAACAGTCGCCCCCCCCGATTCCTGCGTCTCAAATCCGCTCACATAGCTAAATGGTCACGGAATCGAGCACCCCTTATCGCGAACTTACGGGGTCATTTTGCCGAGTTCCTTAACCAGAGTTCTCTCAAGCGCCTTGGTCTGCTCGACCCACCTACCTGTGTTGGTTTGCGGTACGGTATGCATACGCTAAACTTAGAAGATTTTCTTG